>NZ_CAKKMV010000003.1 GCF_918697865.1 Massilia sp. Bi118
GATGTATTACTCACCCGTTCGCCACTCGCCGCCAGGTTGCCCCGCGCTGCCGTTCGACTTGCATGTGTAAAGCATGCCGCCAGCGTTCAATCTGAGCCAGGATCAAACTCTTCAGTTTAATCTCTGTTTGTTGGCATTGCTGCCACCTTGATTTCTCAAGGGTCGCTCACTCAAAATACTGACCGTTACTTCATTGCTGAAGCAACGTTATACTTTTTGTGAACATTTGATAATTTAAGCATTCAGCAGCCACTTACGCAGCTGCTGGCACTTCATCAAACGCCCACACTTATCGACTGTTAATTGTTAAAGAACCGTGTTCGGTACTGCCTTGCTGCATTCTGCGAATCGTTTTGTTCGTCAGCAGCAGAGAAGTGAGATTATGCAGTGTTTCGCTTGACTCGTCAACTCATCGTTTTCTTCAGTGCACACAACCTTCTAAAAAGTTGCCAACTCAAGCAATTGATTTCACTGAGCTTTTGGTGCACTGCAGAAGCAGGACGCGCACTATAGCAAACCAGGCGACTCCATGCAAGAACCTGAGCGTGGAAACTTGTCGAATGCTGCAATCGAGTCAGGATAGTTCGCCCAGCTCGGCTTTCGCAGCCAGAACGCGCTGCAGCGCCGTTTCCGGGTCGAGACCCGCCATCAGCAGATTGATGATCTCTTTCTTGTCATCTTCCGCAACTTGCGCGCATGCCGGCCGATGGGAGCAGAAATAGGCATACCAGGCAACGTCCGCCGGACGTTCTTTGCGAGGCTTGAGCCTCTTTGGTATGGCAGCCCGCATCTCGCCGGCGTACGTGACCAGTCGTGGGTTGGCACTCGACCAATCGAAACTGGCAACTGCCCTCCTCTCGGCTTCCCAATCGCCCTTGTAGCCCGGACCCGGCCGCATGGTCGCCTTGTTCACGGCCAGGCAGGCCAGGTCGGGAAGAGCGCTGGCCTTGCAGAAGCCTCGGACGAACGCCAGCTTCACGCCGATCCCGACCGGCACCTCGCGGCCCAGCGTCGCATCTTTTGGGTACATGCTTCGCCCCATCGTCAGCAGGTCCTCGTAGGCGATGGGCTTGCCGCCGGTGGACTTCGCGTGCTGCACAAGCGCCTCCACCAGACGGGAGCCGACATCAATATCGGTCAGCGTGAACAGGACCGCCGCATCCTTACTGCCTGACATGAAAACTCCCTTATTCAAAACAAACAAAAACCCGCCGAAGCGGGTTTAAAGGATTATCGAACAAATCCCGGGAGAGGAAACATCACTCCCACTCAATCGTCGCCGGCGGCTTCCCGGAAATATCATAAACAACCCGGTTCAAACCCCGAACCTCATTGATGATCCGGTTCGACACCCGACCCAGCAGATCGTGCGGCAAATGCGCCCACTGCGCCGTCATGAAGTCCAAAGTCTGCACGGCACGCAGCGCCACCACATATTCGTAAGTGCGCCCATCCCCCATCACGCCCACCGATTTCACCGGCAGGAACACAGCAAACGCCTGCGAAGTCGCCTCATACCAGTTCAGCGGCGCCTTGCCCGCATCGATACCCGGCACCATCGGCGCCACGAAAGGCGTATTGCGCAGCTCTTCGATGAAGATCGCATCCGCCTCGCGCAGCAGGTCTGCATACTCCCGCTTCACTTCGCCCAGGATACGCACGCCCAGACCCGGACCCGGGAACGGATGGCGATACACCATATCGTGCGGCAGGCCCAGGGCGACGCCCAGCTTGCGCACCTCATCTTTAAAGAGTTCACGCAAGGGCTCGAGCAGCTTCAGATTGAGCGTCTCCGGCAAGCCGCCCACATTGTGGTGGCTCTTGATGGTCTGCCCCTTCTTGCCCTTCCCTGCCGACTCGATCACGTCCGGATAAATCGTGCCCTGCGCCAGCCACTTGGCGTTGGTCAGCTTGCCCGCTTCGACCTGGAACACTTCGACGAACTCGCGGCCGATGATCTTGCGCTTCTGCTCCGGATCGGTCACGCCGGCCAGGTGGCCCATGAACTGGTCCGTGGCGTCGATGCGCAGCACCTTGACGCCCAGGTTTTTCGAGAACATGTCCATCACCATCTTGCCCTCGTCCTTGCGCAGCAGGCCGTGGTCGACGAAGACGCAGGTCAGCTGGTCGCCGATGGCGCGGTGGATCAGGGCCGCGGCCACGCTGGAGTCGACGCCGCCGGACAGGCCGAGGATGACTTCATCGCTGCCGACCTGGGCGCGGATCTTCTCGACTGCTTCGCCGATGTAGTCCGGCATGTTCCAGTCGCTCTTGCAGCCGCAGATCTCGTGCACGAAGCGGCCGATGATGGCTTCGCCCTGGGTCGTGTGGGTGACTTCCGGGTGGAACTGCAGCGCGTAGAAGCGGCGCTCTTCGTCGGCCATGGCGGCCACCGGGCAGCTGTCGGTGGAGCCCATCAGCTTGAAGCCTTCTGGCATTTCCAGGACCTTGTCGCCGTGGCTCATCCAGACCTTCAGCATGCCGTGGCCTTCGCTTGTTACGAAGTCGTTGATGCCGTTCAGGAGCTTGGTGTGGCCGCGAGCGCGCACCTCGGCGTAGCCGAATTCGCGGACCTTGCCGTTTTCGACCTTCCCGCCGAGCTGGGCCGCCATGGTCTGCATGCCGTAGCAGATGCCGAGCACCGGCACGCCGAGTTCGAACACGGCCTGCGGCGCGCGCGGCGAGTCGCCTTCGAGGGTCGAGTTATGGCTGCCCGACAGGATCACGCCGGAGGCGCCGTAGTTGCGGACGAAGTCATCTCCGATATCGTAGGGATAAACCTCCGAAAACACACCGGCGTCGCGCACGCGGCGGGCGATCAGCTGGGTAACTTGGGAACCGAAGTCGAGAATGAGGATTTTGGAATGCATGTAGTCTTGTGATGTGATTGGTGGGCACGGGGCGCCCACCCTACGTCGATACAAAAACGCGGCCGACAAGGCCGCGTTGTTTTATTCGGAGCGGTAGTTCGGCGCTTCTTTGGTGATCTGCACGTCGTGCACGTGCGATTCACGCATACCGGCCGAGGTGATCTCGACGAATTCGGCCTTAGAGCGCAGTTCTTCGATGCTGCCGCAACCGCAGTAGCCCATCGACTGGCGCACGCCGCCGACCAGCTGGTAGATGATGGCCAGCACGCTGCCCTTGTAGGCGACGCGGCCTTCGATGCCTTCCGGGACGAACTTCTCGGCCTTGCTCGAGGCTTCCTGGAAGTAGCGGTCGGCCGAGCCTTCGGCCATCGCGCCCAGCGAGCCCATGCCGCGGTAGCCCTTGTAGCTGCGGCCCTGGTACAGGATCACTTCGCCCGGCGCTTCTTCGGTACCGGCGAACATCGAGCCCATCATGACGGTGTGGGCGCCGGCGGCCAGCGCCTTCGAGATATCGCCCGAGTAGCGGATGCCGCCGTCGGCGATGCAGGGCACGCCCGTGCCTTCCAGCGCTTCGGCCACGTTCGAGATCGCGGTGATCTGCGGCACGCCGACGCCGGCGACGATACGGGTGGTGCAGATCGAGCCCGGACCGATGCCGACCTTGACCGCATCGGCGCCGGCTTCGACCAGTGCGCGCGCGGCGGCGGCGGTGGCGATGTTACCGCCGATGACGTCGACTTGCGGGTAAGTGTCCTTGATCCACTTGACGCGGTCGAGGATGCCCTGCGAGTGGCCGTGGGCGGTGTCGACCACCAGCACGTCCACGCCGGCCTTCACCAGCAGTTCCACGCGTTCCTTGTCCTTGTCGCCTACGCCCACTGCCGCGCCCACGATCAGCTTGCCCTGCGCATCCTTCGATGCGTTCGGGTGCTCGTGCGACTTCAGGATGTCCTTCACGGTAATCAGGCCGCGCAGTTCGAAGGCGCTGTTCACGACCAGCACGCGCTCCAGGCGGTGCTTGTTCATCAGGCGCTTGGCTTCGTCGGTGTCCGCTTCTTCAGTGACGTACACGAGCTTTTCGCGCGGGGTCATCTTGGTGCGCACTTCCGCTTCCAGGTCTTCCTCGAAACGCAGGTCGCGGTTGGTGATGATGCCCACCACCTGCGCGCCTTCGACGACCGGGAAGCCGCTGAAGCCATGCTGGTGCTGGAGGGCGATCACGTCGCGGATCTTCATCGTCGGCGGCACCGTGATCGGGTCGCGCAGCACACCGGCTTCGAAACGCTTGACGCGCGCCACTTCGCGAGCCTGGTCGGCGGGACGCAGGTTCTTGTGGATGATGCCGATGCCACCCTCCTGTGCCATCGCGATCGCGAGGCGGGCTTCGGTAACGGTGTCCATGGCGGCGGACAGCAGCGGAATGTTCAGCGAGATATTCCGGGTCAGCTTGGTACGCAGGGACGTGTTGGCCGGGAGGATGTTGGAGTAGGCCGGGACGAGCAGCACGTCATCGAACGTGAGTGCTTTCTGAAGAAGACGCATAGTTTTATTTCCTATAGGCGCAAAAGCGAATTATACAGAAACTCCAATAAAACTTCTTCGAACATCCCAAAAAAGCGGGAAAGCGGCTTGACACTCGGCCGTTTGAAGCCTCTGCGCGAATTGACAGTGCCGGCGAATCATGGCGAAATCAGGTCAGTGATAACAAAAGGAAACACGATGAATGCACGATGTGTGCGCCTGCTGTGCTCCGCCGCCCTTGCCTTGACTTCGCTACTCGCTCACGCCCAGTACAGCTGGATCGACGACAAGGGCATGCGCGTGTTTTCGGACCGTCCGGCGCCGCCTGGCACGCCGACCGGGCGCATCTTGAAGACGCCGCGCGGGATGGATGCGGCGCCCTTGCCGGCCGCCGTGCCCGCAGTGCCGGATGCGACGCCGGATTGGAAAAAGCGCGAAGAGGAATACAAGCGGCGCAGCGCATTGCGCACCGGGGAAGAAGAAAAGGCAAAGCTGGCGGCGCGGGATACGCGGCGATTGGCGCACGACATTCAGTGCGTGCGGGCGCGGGAGGCGCAGGGAAAACTCGAGCAGCTGGAGACTGCGCGCTTTCAACGCTGGAATAACAAGGGCGAGCGCGACCAGCTGCCTGAGCTGGAAAATCGGCAGCGCGAGATGCTCAGGCTGCGCGCGGTTCTGGCGGGCTGCGTGCCTGGTTAGGGATTCAGCCGGCGCGTGGGCACGGAGTACCCACCCTATCCTTTTTTTGCGGCGCGCCTGCGCCTTGAGTCCTTGGGGTCCGCCACCAGCGCGCGGTAGATTTCGATGCGGTCGCGCTCGCGCAGAACCGTGTCCAGCGTCTTCTTCTTGCCGTAGATGCCAACCGGCTGGGTCACCAGGTTGATGTCCGGGTAACGCGCCAGCACGCCGCTGCCTTCGATGGCCTGGCCGATGGTGGTGCCGGGCGGCACGCGCATCGGATGGATGAACTCGTCCTGCGGCGTGGCGTAGACCACATAGACCTGGACCTCGGCCGCCTCAGACACCATACACCTGCTCGGCGCGCTTGCAGAAGGAGTCGACCATGGTGTTGGCGATCATGCCGAACACCGGTCCGACGATCTGTTCCAGGATGACGCTGGAGAACTCGTACTGCATGTCGAAGTCGATCTTGCAGGCGTCGGCGCGCAGGGACTTGAAGGCCCAGGTCGCTTCGAGCATCTTGAAGGGACCGTCCACCAGATGCATCTTCATCTGGGTCGGGCGCTGGTTGTGGTTGGCGGTGGTAAAGCTCTGCTTCACGCCATGGAAGTTGATCTGCAGGGAGGCCGTCAGGTTCTCCTCGGTCTGCTCGATGATCTTCACCCCATTGCACCAGGGAAGGAATTTTGGATAATCCTCGACCTTCGCCACGAGGTCGAACATTTGCTCGGCGCTATAGCCCAAGAAAACTGATTTGTGCACTACTGCCATTTGTCAGCCGTTTGTTATGATGTTGGATTAACAGTAGTTTAACCGACACGCGCATTTTAGCTATTTCATGAGTATTATTGATAATAAGAAAGCCTTTTTCGACTACTTCATCGAGGACCGCTACGAGGCCGGCCTGGTCCTGCAGGGCTGGGAAATCAAGGCGATCCGCGAAGGCCGTGTCCAGATCAAGGAAGCCTACGTGGTCGTCCGCAATGGCGAACTCTACCTGTTCGGCGCCCACATCAGCGCCCTGACGGCAACCTCCGCCTGGAGCCATCCGGAAGCCCTGCGCACCCGCAAGCTGCTGCTGCACAAGGCCGAGATCGACAAGCTGGTCGGCAAGGTCGAGCGCTCCGGCTATACCCTGGTGCCGCTGAACCTGCACTTCAAGGGCGGCCGCGTGAAATGCGAAGTCGGCCTGGCCAAGGGCAAGAAGCAGCACGACAAGCGCGACACCGAGCGCGACCGCGACGCCAAGCGCGAAGTCGAAAAGGCGATGAAGACCAACCGGCGCTGAAGCGTCGCTTCCGTCCTCAGCCGTGCAATAGACGCAACTTTTTCTGGCCTTAGCCGGAGGCGTGCAATACACTGGCGGTCCGACTCCTTCGCCAAGATCATGCCGCGCATGCACGATTCAGCCAACGCGCCCAGCACCCCTCCCACCGAGCCAGGCATCCTGCCGAGCACGATCGAATTCCCGGTGGTCGGGATAGGCGCTTCCGCCGGCGGCCTGCCGGCCCTGCTGCGCTTCTTCGAAAACATGCCGCAGCATACCGGCATGGCCTTCGTGGTCATCCTGCACCTCTCGCCCAAGCACAAGAGCTCGGCGGACCACGTGCTGCAGCGTGTCACGCGCATGCCGGTGGTGCAGGTGATGGATCCGGTCCAGATCCAGCCGGACCATGTGTATGTGATTCCGCCCAACCGCCATCTGAAGATGGTCGACAGCTATCTCGGCCTGATGGACCTGGACCGGCCGCGCGGGACCCACATCGCGATCGACATCTTCTTCCGCACCCTGGCCGAGGTGCACCGCGAACGCGCGGTCGCGATCGTCCTGTCCGGCACCGGCAGCGACGGTTCGGTCGGCATCACACGCATCAAGGAAGAAGGCGGCCTCACGCTGGCGCAGTCGCCCGGCGACGCCGAGCACGAAGGCATGCCGGATGCGGCGATCCGCACCGGCACGATCGACTTCGTGCTGCCCGTTACCGACATGCCGCAGAAGCTGATCGAGCTGTGGGAAAACGCGCGCACCATCGAGATGCCGCCCACCGGCGACGGCGAAGCCCAGGTCGCGCACGTGGCCGAGACCGTCGAACTGGCCGAGGAAGCGCTGCAGCGCGTGATCACCCTGCTGCTGAACCGCACCGGCCACGACTTCAAGCAGTACAAGCGCGCCACCGTGCTGCGCCGGATCGAGCGCCGCATGCAGGTACGCGGCGTGCACACGCTGCCGGCCTACCGCAGCGTGCTGGAGGCCGATGCGCGCGAATGCAACGCGCTGCTCGACGACATGCTGATCGGGGTGACCAACTTCTTCCGCGACCGCGAAGCCTTCGAGGGGGTCGAGCGCGAGATCATCCCCGAACTGTTCAAGGACAAGGCGCCGACCGACGAGGTCAGGGTCTGGGTTGCGGCCTGCTCCACCGGCGAGGAAGCCTATTCGCTGGCGATGCTGCTGGCCGACCACGCCGCCGACATGGCCGAGCCCCCGCCCTACCAGGTGTTCGCGTCCGACATCGACAACGGCGCCATCGCCCAGGCCAGGAGCGGCGACTATCCGGCCTCGATCGTCACCGACGTCGCGCCCTCGCGCCTGCGCCATCACTTCACCAAGGACGACGACCGCTACCACATCAAGAAGAACATCCGCGACCGCATCCTGTTCGCCTCGCACAATGTGCTGCGCGATCCGCCCTTCTCGCGGCTCGACCTGGTCTCCTGCCGCAATCTGCTGATCTACCTGAACCGCGAAGTCCAGGCCCGGGTGCTGGAGATGTTCCACTTCGCGCTCAAGCCGGGCGGCTACCTGTTCCTGGGCGGCTCGGAGTCGGCGGAATCGCTGTCCGACTTTTTCATCCCGGTCGACAAGAAGAACCGCATCTACCGCGCACGCCCGACCTCGCGCACGATGGGCTCGGGCGCCCAGCTGCCGAGCCAGGCGAATCGCCTGCCCGAATCGATCCAGCGCCCGCCGCCGCGGCGCCAGTTCTCCTATGCCGACGTGCACCAGCGCGCGCTGGCGCTGGCGGCGCCGCCCTCGGTGGTGCTGGACAAGGATTCCAACATCGTCCACATGTCGCAGCAGGCCGGCCAGTTCCTGCGCATGGGCGGCGGCGAGCCCTCGCGCAACATGCTGGCCCTGGTGCTGCCGGAGCTGCGGCTGGAACTGCGCAGCGCGCTGTACCAGGCACTGCACCGCGACGCCAGCGTCGAGTGCCGGGCGATCCCGGTCCAGCTACATGAACGCCAAGCCAGTATCGCCTTGAAGGTCCGCCCCTTCCGCGACGACGAGAGCGCCGAGGATTTCGTGCTGGTGCTGTTCGACGAGACGCCGCCGGAAGCCGCCTCGGCGCCGAGCGGCGCGGCGTGCGACGACATGGTCCTGACCCAGCTCGAGAACGAGCTGCAGCGCACCAAGGAGCACTTGCAGGAGACCATCGAGCATTCCGAGATCTCGACCGAGGAACTGCGCGCCTCCAACGAGGAGCTGCAGGCGATCAACGAGGAGCTCCGTTCGGCCACCGAGGAACTCGAAACCAGCAAGGAAGAGCTGCAGTCGCTGAACGAAGAGCTCATCACCGTCAACTACGAGCTGAAGGTGAAGGTCGAGGAGACCGGCAAGGCCAACGACGACCTGAACAACCTGATCGCCTCGACCGATATCGCCACCGTGTTCGTCGACAGCGGCCTGCGCATCAAGCGCTTCACGCCGCGCGCGACCGACATCTTCAGCATCATCGCCTCCGACATCGGACGCTCGCTGCTGGACCTCACCCACCGCCTCGATTACGACGGGCTTGCCGACGACGTCAACGCCACCTTCGAGACCGTGCGCCCGGTCGAGCGCGAAGTCCGCAGCGACGACGGCCGCTGGTTCATCGTGCGCCTGCTGCCCTACCGTACCACCGAGGACCGGATCGAAGGCGCGGTCCTGACCTTCTTCGACATCACGGCGCGCCGCGCGGCGGAAGAGCTGGCGCGGGTGAACGAGGCGCGCATGCGCATGGTGGCCGAGAGCACCGACGACTACGCCATCGTCACGATGGATGCCGGGGGCCGCGCCACCAGCTGGAACAAGGGCGCCGAGCGCCTGTTCGGCTACACCGAGGCTGAGATGCTGGGCCAGACCCTCGAGGCCCTGTTCATTCCCGAAGACCGCGAACGCGGCGCACGCGAGGAAGAGATGCGCCGCGCCCGCGAGGAAGGCCGCGCCGAGGACGAGCGCTGGCACCTGCGCAAGAATGGCAGCCGCTTCTACGCCAGCGGCGTGACCAACCCGCTCGGTCCGGCGGCCGAATACGGCTACGCCAAGATCGCGCGCGACGACACCGAACGCCTGCGCCAGACCAGCGAGCGCGACGAAGCCCTCAGCCACGAGCAGCAGGAACGCTCCGGCGCCGAACATGCGGCGGCAATGAAGGACCAGTTCCTGGCCATCATGTCGCACGAACTGCGCCAGCCGCTCAACATGATCAGCATTAACGCCGAGCTGCTGTCGCGCATTCCCGAAGTGCGCGTCTCGCCGCACGCGCTGCGCTGCACCGAGGCGATCCGCACCTCGGTCGGCAGCCAGGCCAAGATCATCGAAGACCTGCTCGACCTGTCGCGCATCCGCACCGGCAAGCTGGCGCTGACGGTGGCGCCGGTCGACGCCGGCAAGGTGATCGGCGCCATCATCGACGTCGCGCGCGCCGATCCGTCCACCCGCGGCCTGCTGGTCGAAGCCTATGGCCTGGAAGACGGTTTGACGGTGATGGCCGATGCCGTGCGCTTCGAGCAGATCGTCATGAACCTGCTGAGCAACGCGATCAAGTTCACGCCCCAGGGCGGCACCATCGAGCTCCGGCTCGAGCACGAAGACGGCGCCCTGCGCGTGGACGTGATCGACAGCGGCCAGGGCATCGCCCCGAGTGCGCTGGGCAAGGTGTTCGAAATGTTCGGGCAGCCGAATTCCGTCACCACCCGCGCCAAGGGCGGCCTCGGCATCGGCCTGGCGCTGGTGCGCGACCTGGTCCACCTGCACGGCGGCCGCATTTCCGTGGCCTCGGCCGGCATCGGCAAGGGCTCCTGCTTCTCGGTCTGGCTGCCGCTGCTGGAACAGGGCAGGAAGGACGCGGATGGCGCGGGCGGCGAAGCGCCGCTCGACATCCACGGCCTGCGCATCCTGCTGGTCGACGACGTCGAAGACGCCGTGCTGGTGATGAAGTCCCTGCTCGATATCTACGGCGCCGACGTGAGGGTGGCGACCAGCGCCCGGCAGGCGCTCGAGATCCTGGGGCGCGAAGAGATCGACCTGCTGATCTCGGACATCTCGATGCCCGAGATGGATGGCTACGCGCTGCTGCGCGAAGTGCGGCGGCTGCCGCGCTACGCCACCCTGCCGGCGGTGGCCGTGACCGGCCTGGCGCGCGAGCAGGACATCGCGATGGCGCGCGACGCCGGCTTCTCGGCCCACCTCGGCAAGCCGCTATCGGTGGACCGGCTGCTGGACATCATTCCGGGGCTGCTGCGCCGGCGCTCGGCCCAGTAGCAGGCCTGGACCGCCGCTTCAGCGAAAGTAAGGCGGCACGTTGCCGGCGATCCGGGCGAATTCGGCTTCCGTGAGCGGCAGCTTGCGGAAGGCGGCCCAGGATTCGCGCGGGCGCAGGTTGCCGCCCTGCGCCGAATCGGTCCCGTACAGCACCTTCTCCGTTCCCACCTGGCGGATGGTGTCCGCCACCAGCTTCGCCAGTTCCGGCTCGATGTCGCGGTCGACGATGGAGGCGACGTCGAAATACAGATTGCGGGTATGCGGGTCCTTGCGCGCCACGGCGGCCGCCATCGCGGCCATCGCCTCGCGCGAAGGCGGATCTTCGTAACCCGGGCCGGTGCCGCCGAAGTGCGCCACCTGCACCGTCACGTCCGGCGCCGCCGGCAAGACCTGTTCGATGAAGATCCTTGCCTGGGACGCGCCGTAGGGCCGGCCCTTGCTGATGCTGGCGCGCATGTGGACCACGATCGCCATCTTCGCCGCATTGGCGGCGGCGAAGACCTCGCGCAGGCGCGCGACGTGGGCCGGATCGTCGAGCTGGATGTCCGAATTCCCGAAATGGAGCTTGATGCCGCGTGCGAGGCCGGGCGTGGCTGCGCAGCGTTTCAGTTCCTGCAGCGCGTAGTCCTTCAGCGGATTGAAGCTGCAGAAGGCGACCAGGCGGTCCGGGTAGCGCGCGGCCTGGGCCGCGGTCCAGTCGTTCTCGCGGCGCACCTGGGCGAGTTCATCCTCGAGCGCGCGGCCCGGCTTGCCGTACCAGAAAGCGAGCGACAGCAGGGTCGCCTTGCGGATGCCTGCCGCGTCGAGCAGCGCGACCACATCCTTCGCATCCAGCGGCTGCAGGCCGGACTGCGGACCAGCGAGCGCGACGTCTTCCTTGCTGAAGACGTGCTGGTGGAAGTCGCCGGCCGGCGTTTGCGCGTGGGCTGCGGCGGCGAGTAGCGATACTGTGAAAACGAGGCTGCGGGCAAGCCTGGGCATGTCGGTCTCCGGAATTTTTATCATTCCAGTCTAGCGCCGGCGCCTTCGCCTGCCTATCATTTTTGGATATGCACGTCCCGCGCAACGAGGCCCGCCAGGCGCGCCGCCGCATAGCTCGCGGCGAGGCCGACCGCCACCCCGCAGGCCAGTTTGAAGGCACTGTCGAACAGGATGGGCGCGACCAGTCCCGACACCAGCGCGAAGGACATCATCTGGATGAAAGCCAGCATCGACGCCGCCAGGCCGCGGTTTTCCGGGAACAGGCTCAGCGCCGCCACCTGGATCGCCGGCATGGCGACCGCCAGGCCGAAGGTGTAAACCATCAGCGGCAGCACGGCCCAGGGAATGGCCACGGTATTGCCGGCCCAGGCGGTGTAGCCGACGTTCAGCACGCAGGCCAGCGCCATCAGGCCGAAGCCGATCGCGCGCATGGCCGCCGGCGCGTGGGTCGCGGCGCGCTTGCCGCCCCAGGCCGAGCCGATCACCATGCCGCTGATCAGGGGGATGAACATCCAGCCGAAGGCGGTCTCCGGCAGGTGCAGGATCTCCATGACGAAGTTGGCCGCCGAGCCGATGTACAGCGACAGGCCGCCGAAGGCCAGGCCCACCGACAGCGACAGCAGCAGGAACTGCGGATGACCCAGCACCTTCAGGTAGTTGCGCGCGATGGCGAGGCCGTGGAAGGCGTGGCGCTTCTCGCGCGGCAGGCTTTCTGGCAGCAGGCGCCAGCAGACCAGCAGCATCAGCGCGCCGAACAGGGCCAGGAACCAGAAGGTGGCGCGCCAGCCGAAGTGGACGTGGAGCCAGCCGCCCAGCACCGGCGCGATGGCCGGCGCCAGGCCGAACACCATCATGATGTGGGACATCATCTTCTGGGCCTGGGCACCGCTGAAGCGGTCCTGGACGATGGCCTGGCCGATGACGGAACCGGCGCCCGCCGCCAGGCCCTGCATCGCACGGAAGGCCAGCAGCCAGCCGAAGCTGGGCGCCAGCGCGGCGCCGACCGAGCCGAGGGTGTAGATGCCCAGCGCGATGAGGATCACCGCGCGGCGGCCGAAGGAATCGGAGAGGGTCCCGTGGAACAGCATCATGAACGCGAACGTGAACAGGAACACGCTCAGGGTCTGCTGCACGGCGACCGGGCCGACCTCGAAGGCGCGCCCGATCGCGGGAATGGAAGGCAGATAAGTATCGATCGCCAGCGCACCCACCATACCCAGGCAGGCCAGGATCACCGTCAACAGTCTTTGCATCTACTTCGCCTTCCATTACTCGAAAGGCGAGATTGTACGGTGTTTCAGTTCGTCCGATAAAGCGACATGCCGAAACGCTCGGTGCGCGGCATCCAGTTGCCCTGGTAGTCGGCCGAGACCAGCACGCGCTCGGCGCGGCCGATCAGGAGCTTGCGCGGCACCAGGCCGATCACGCGCGAGTCGGCGCTGTTGTCGCGGTTATCGCCCAGCATCAGGTATTCGCCGCTCGGCACACGCAGCGGGCCGAAGGTGCGCGGCGCCACCACGTCCGGCAGCACCTGGATGTGGCGGCGCTGGCCCTTGCCGCCTTCGATCGATTCCGACAGCTGCAGCGCGCGCAGGGTCGCGCCCTGGATCGAGTCCAGCGATTCCGCCACCATGTCGTAGTTGGCGCCCTTGCCGTTGATGTAGAGGCGCTCGTTGCGCATCTCGACGGTGTCGCCGGGCAGCGCCACCAGGCGCTTGATCAGCAGCGTGCCGTCCTTGGGCGAGCGGAAGGTGACGATGTCGCCGCGCGCCGGCTCGCCCATGCGCGCCAGCACCATGTCGGTCAGCGGCACCTTGAGGTCGAAGGCCATGCGGTTCACCAGCACCACGTCGCCTTCCAGCAGGTTCGGGTGCATCGAGGCCGAGGGAATCGGATTCCAGTCCGCCACCGCGGTGCGGAACACGCCGAACAGGACCAGGAAGGCCAGAAAGCCTTTGTTGTTGCGGACGAAGTTCTTCACGGCGGGACTCCTCGGTTGTTTGTATTCCGGTTTATACGCGGTATTGATGTGCAGATGCTTAATAGAAAATTAAAGCAGGTGTATGTATGGTCTCAATGGGGCGAACGCGCCGGCTTGAACATGTGCCACGCGCCGACTGCTACCGGCACGCCGAGCCCGATCACGGAGACCATATCCCACCAGCCATCCCCCAGCAGCCCCGCCACCAGCCCGACTGCAGTCAGCACCCCAAGCAAAATTGGCATCCCCCACAGCGAACGAAAACCCGTCATCGGGGCTCCCCTTCGCGTACCAGCGCCGGCTGCCGCGCCGGCCTGGCGGCCGCTTTCGCGCCGGCCTTCGCCGCGGCCCGCCCGCGCTTCAGCCACAGATACAAGCCGCTGCCCAGCACCACGATGGTCGCCAGGTCCAGCAGCGCCCACAGGAACTTCATCCCCTGCCCGCCGTAGTCGCCGAAGTGCAGCGGCTGCGACAGCAGCAAGGTGCTCAGGTACCAGGGCAGCGTGCGCTGGTCGGTCACCTGACCCGTGCCGGCATCGACCAGCACCGGCTTGTACAGCCTGGCGGTCAGCGCCTGGTCGCCGTGCATGTAGACGCCGTAATGGTGCGAACTCGCGAAAGGCGTGCCCGGGAAGGCGATGAAGCCGACCTTCATTCCCGGCTGCAGGGCCTGCGCGCGCGCCACCGACTGCTCCATCGAAGCCAGCACGGTCGGCGGGGGTTGGCCCTCGTAGGGCTTGACCATGGCCGCGATCTCGGTCGCCTGCCAGTACTGCAGCAGCACGTCGGCCAGTGTGTTGACGACGCCGGTCGCACCCACCACCAGGGTCCAGACCAGGGTCACGATGCCGAGCAGGTTGTGCATATCCAGCCATTTCAGGCGCGGGGTGCGGCCGTGGCGGACGTCGCCGAATTCAAGCTTGCGCATGAATGGCGCGTACAGGACCACGCCGGAGACGATCGCCACCAGCAGCAGGAGACCCATGAAGCCGAGGAAGAGCTTGCCCGCCACGCCGGCGAACAGGTCGACGTGCAGGTGAAACAGGAAGGCCATCACCTTGCCGCCCTCGATCGGCGGCTCGGCCACGTATTGCGCGGTGCGGGCGTCGATGGCGATCGAGACGAAGTTCGGGTCGGTCGGGTTCGCGCCCATGGTCAGGAACCACAGGGCCGGCTGGTCCGCCTCCTGCGACATGTACATCATGCGCTTGCCGGGATAGCGCGCCTGGCCGGCGGCGACCACGCTGTCCAGGCTGGCGCGCGGCGGCGTCGCCCCCGCCTGCAGGCCTGTCAGCACCGGCGGCTCGACCTCGTTGCCCAGCAGGTGGCCGATCTCGTGCTTATAGATGAGCGGCAGGCCGGTCAGGCAGAGCAGCAGCATGAAGACGGTGCAGACGAGGCTGCTCCATTTGTGGATCCAGGACCAGCGGCGGAGGGAAACAGGGGACATGGGGCTAGATAATAATAGTTCTCATTTACGGAATCAAGCTTGCTGGTTATAATGAGAACCATTCTCATCACCGCTCAAGAAAAAAAACACGCCATGCACTGCAAACTGACTCCGCTCGCCACCGCCGCCCTGTTCCTCGCCGCATCGATTGCCCAGGCCCAGGAAGCGCAAACACCCCAGCCTGTCCAGGCTGAACAGCCGGGCATCGCCACGGTCGTGGTCAGCGCCTCGGCCGATGCCTCGGCCCAGGGCCTGTCGTCCGCCTATGCCGGCGGCCAGGTCGCGCGCG
Organism: Massilia sp. Bi118; assembly: GCF_918697865.1. GTDB lineage: Bacteria > Pseudomonadota > Gammaproteobacteria > Burkholderiales > Burkholderiaceae_D > Telluria. The sequence goes on from NZ_CAKKMV010000003.1 coordinate 15,301, forward strand.
GCGGACGTCTCGGCCTGCTGGGCAATGCCGACATCATGGATGCGCCCTTCAACGCCACCAACTACACCCAGGCCCTGATCCAGGACCAGCAGGCGCGCAGCGTGGCCGACGTGGTCCAGAACGATCCGTCGGTGCGCGTGGCGCGCGGTTTCGGCAACTTCCAGGAGCTGTACGTGATCCGCGGCTTCGCCGTGAATTCCGACGACATGGCCTATAACGGCCTCTACGGCCTGCTGCCGCGCCAGTTCGTGGCTTCCGAACTGCTCGAGCGTGTCGAGATCTTCCGCGGCGCGAACAGCTTCATCAACGGCGCCGCGCCCGGCGGCGGCGGCATCGGCGGCGCCGTCAACCTGGTGCCCAAGCGCGCGCCCAACCACCCGCTGAACCAGGTGACCCTGGGCATCGAGTCGGGCGGCCAGGCAGTCGGCGCCTTCGACGTCGCGCGCCGCTTCGGCGAAGGCGACCGCGCCGGCATTCGCGTGAACGCCGTGCACCGCCAGGGCGACACTTCCGTCGACCGCGAATCGCGCGAACTGAACGTGCTGGCCGTCGGCCTCGACTACCGCGGCCGCAACTACCGCCTGTCGGCCGACGTCGGCTTCCAGGAGCACACGCTGGACAACGCCCGCCCCAGCGTGACGGTCGGCGCCGGCCTGCGCGTGCCTTCCGCCCCGGACGCCAGCCACAATTTCGCCCAGCCCTGGACCCGCTCGCTCGAGCGCGACACCTTCGGCACCCTGCGCGGCGAGATCGACCTGGCCCCGAACGCGGTGGCCTGGGCCGCCTTCGGCGCCCGCACCGGCAGCGAATTCAATGCGCTGACCACGACCACCACCACCGACAACAACGGCGGCCTGAACATGGGCCGCTTCGACAACCAGCGCAACGACCGCAACCAAACCGGCGAGATCGGCGTGCGCGGCCAACTTGTGACCGGCCCGGTCAGGCACACGCTATCCGCCAGCGCCTCGGCCTTCGAACTGCAATCCTTCAACGCCTACGGCATGAGCGACTTCGCCGGCTGGTCGACCAACCTGTACCGCCCGGTCGACGTGGCGGCGCCCTCGCCCACCTTCTTCACCGGCGGCGACATGGCGCATCCGCTGCTGACCCACAAGTCCATCCTCGGCAGCTATGCCGTGGCCGATTCGATGTCCCTGCTGGACGATGCGCTGACCGTAACCGTCGGCCTGCGCCATCAGCGCATCAAGGACTACAGCTACGACTACGGCAGCGGCCTGCAGAACGCCGGCTACGACGAAAGCGCCAACACCCCGCTGGCCGGCATCGTCTACAAGCCGATGAAGAACCTGTCGCTGTACGCGAACTATGCCGAAGCCCTGCAGCAGGGCCCGACCGCCTCGGGCTTCCCGGTGCCGGTCAACCAGGGACAGGTGTTCGCGCCCTACACCTCGCGCCAGAAGGAAGTCGGCGCGAAATACGACAGCGGCAAGCTCGGCATGAGCGCCGCCCTCTTCACGACCTCGCAGCCGCTGGGCGGCATCGAGAACGGCGTCTTCGGCATCTTCGGCGAACAGCGCAACCGCGGCCTGGAACTCTCGGTGTTCGGCATGCCGGCCAAGGGCCTGCGCGTGCTGGGCGGCCTGACCCTGCTGGACGCCGAGCAGCGCCGCACCGCCGGCGGCCTGAACGAGGGCAAGGACGCCATCGGCGTGCCGAAGACCCAGCTCAACCTGGGCGGCGAATGGGACATCGCCGCGGTGCCGGGCCTGTCGCTGAACGCGCGCGCCGTCTATACCGCCAAACAGTACGCGGACGCCGCCAACACCCAGCAGTTGCCGTCCTGGAGCCGCTTCGACCTGGGCGCGAACTACCTCACCCGCATCATGGAACGCGACGTGACCCTGCGCGCGCGCGTCGACAACGCCTTCGACCGCAATTACTGGGCCTCGGCGGGCGGCTATCCGGGCGCCGGCTACCTGGTGCTGGGCGCGCCGCGCACCTTCACGGTGTCGGCAACCGTCGACTTCTGATCGGTTTGCTTAGAAGTTGATGATCCCTCCCAGGGAAACGCCATTCATGTGGCTGGACGCGCCGGAAAAGCCTTTCGAGCGCGTGCGCCCCAGCTCACCGACCAGGGTTACGTACTTGTTCAGCCCGTAGTAGGCGCCGAGCGTATAGTTGGCGTTCTCCTTGAGGCCGAGCGTGCCCGGGCTGTTGTCGCTGTTCTTGCTGCGGCCGTAGTTGAGGCCGACCTTGAGCCGCTCGTCGGCCTTGTACATCGCCTGCAGGAACCAGTGGGTCGACTTGACGTCGGCCTGGTCGGCATCCGACAGCAGGCCCAGGCCTTTGCCGCGCTGGAAGTTGACCAGGAAGCCAAACTGCTCGTAGTCCATGCTGGCGCCCACTTCGACGGCGTTCATGCGGAAATTGTTGAAGGCCGCCGGGTCGACGGTCTCGAAGTGCTGGGTCTTGTAGCCCAGCCAGCCCTTGGCCGGTCCGAGGGCGCCGGTCAGCTGCAGCTGCACCTGGGGCGTCGACTTGGCCGAGTAGCGCGAAGGCGCGACGATGGGCGTGTCGGAAACCGGGCTCATCAGGCCGACATCGAGGCCGATCCCGTAGGGCAGCATGGACGGCGCCGAGTACACGACCTGGCCATAGTGGTTCAGGTAGGCATAGCCGGCGCCGATGTGGCCGAGCGCGACCCGGCCGCGCTGGGTGGCCTGCACCGGTGCGCCGATGCCCTGGATGGTCATGTCGCCGAGGATGGCATGGGAGCCGAACAGGCCGTAGTCGCGCCCCAGCTTGACGGTGCCGAAGTCGGGCCGGCCGAAGCTGAAGAAGGCCTGGCGGATGTCGACATCGCTGTTCTGGGCGATCGCGCTGTCGGTGGCGGTGGCGACGTAGATGCCGATCAGCGCCTTGACGTCCCAGCCGCCCTGGTTGGTGGTGGCGCTCGTCACCAGGGCGCTCGGCAGCAGGCCGTTGCCGATCGTGGTGCGGCGGTCCTCGCCGCCGCAGCCGAGCGTGCGCCCGGCCAGCGCCACGCCGCTGTCGAAGCCGCCCTTGCACCTGACCAGGGTATAAAAGGCATTCACGTTGCCGCCGACGTTGACGGTCCAGTCGCCGGCCTTGATGTCGACTGCTTGTGCGGGAGGTACGGCGGCAGCGGCAAGCAGGCCCAGCATGAGCATTCTCTTCATCGCGCTCTCCTCGTTGTGATTGGGGGATCGACACAGCGGCCGATGCATCCCTAACAAGGCAATAAGCGTACCCAGCGTGCATCAAGGGCAGAGACAGCCGGGAATCGGAAAAGCGTACAGAAACTGAGCAGTATTTGTGCTGCTTGTGCCTGAGCCTGGCGCTCTGTTTCAGAACAGATGAGTTGTGGCGGTCGACGCGGCTTGCGTGACCACCACTACCCGCATCAGCGCTCGGCCTTCACGATCTGCAGCGCGCTGGCGATCAGTCCGCTCATATTGCCGAGATCGGCCGGGACGATGATGGAGTTATTGGTCTTGGCCAGGTTACCGAAGGCGTGCACGTATTCCTCGGCCACCCGCAGGTTGACCGCATCCGCGCCGCCCGGGCTGCGGATCGCATCGCCGACCTGGCGCAGCGCGGTCGCACTGGCGTCGGCCAGCGCCACGATGGCGGTCGCCTCGCCCTGGGCGCGGTTGATCGCGGCCTGCTTCTCGCCTTCGGAACGGGCAATCGCCGCCTCGCGCTCGCCGCTGGCGATGTTGATCGCTTCCTGGCGCCGGCCCTCGGAAGCGGCGATCAGCGCGCGTTTCTCGCGTTCGGCGGTGATCTGGCGCTGCATCGCGTGCAGGATCTCGGCCGGCGGGGTCAGGTCCTTGATCTCGTAGCGCAGCACTTTCACGCCCCAGTTGGCGGCCGATTCGTCGATCGCGTTGACGATGGTCGTGTTAATGTGATCGCGCTCCTCGAAGGTCTTGTCGAGCTCCATCTTGCCGATCACGGAACGCAGCGTGGTCTGCGCCAGCTGGGTGATCGCGGTGATGAAGTTCGACGAACCGTAGGACGCGCGCATCGCATCGGTCACCTGGAAGTAGAGGATGCCGTCGACCTGCAGCTGGGTATTGTCGCGGGTGATGCAGACCTGGGGCGGCACGTCGAGCGGGATTTCCTTCAGGCTGTGCTTGTAGGCGATGCGGTCGATGAAGGGCACGACAATGTTCAGGCCCGGCGCCAGCGTGGCGTGGTACTTGCCGAGCCGTTCGACCACCCAGGCATGCTGCTGGGGCACCACGTTGATGGTCTTGATGACGAAGACTAGCGCGATGATGAAAATGACCAGTGCGACCGTACCGAATGAAAACATTATGAGCATCCCTTATATATCTGGTTATATTTGAAGCAAAACTTATAAATCAGGAATTCGCCACCACCAGCCGGCTGCCCTGCACTTCGACGATGCGGAAATCACCGGCCTGCGGCGTGGCGCCCTGGCCCAGTTCGACGTCCCACAATGCGCCGCGGTACATCACGCGGGCGCGGCCGTTGTCCCAGGCCGGCACGTTCACGCGCTGGCCGATGTCGAGATTGACGTTACTGTCGCGGCTGGCGTCGCTGCGCGCCGGCCGGCCGAAGCGCGAGCGGTGCAGCAGGGCCGTCGCCAGCACGCCGACCAGGGCCGCCGCGATCGTCTGCAGCGGTCCGCTCGCGCCGGCCACGGCGGCGAGACCGCCGACCGCCAGACCGATCGCGATCATCAACAGGTAGAACGTCCCGGTGAACAGCTCCAGGATCACGAGCACGCCGGCCGCCACGAGCCAGCCCATCCATTCAGCCATGGTGTACTCCTTCATTTTCAGTATGACAACAATGCCAGTCTACCCTGTCTAGACAAGGAGTCAACGGGTCAAAAACCCGACATCCAAATAGGGTTTTACCTCAATATTTGATACCATAGAGAAATTATGTTGATCGTCGTAAGCCTGCTGCTGCTCACCATGGCGCTATCCGCCGTCATGTTGCTCGTTCTGTCCTCGCTGAGGAAGAGCGGCGCCCGCGGCATCCGCGAATGGTCCGCGGCGAATGCGCTGGCGGTGGTCTCGCTGCCGCTGTTCGCGGCGCGCGGCGTGGTGCCGGACTTCTTTTCGATCGAGCTCGCGAACACCCTGCTGCTCGGCACCACGGTGCTGATGCTGGCCGGCTTCCGGCGCCACCTGAACGTGGACGTGCCCTGTTGCCGCCTGGCCGCCTGCGTCGCGCTGGGCCTGGCCGCGATCCTCGCGCTGCACCATGGGGTCGATTCGGTGGGCGGGCGCGTGGTCGCGATGTCGCTTCTGCACAGCGCCCTGCTGGCGGAAATGGGCGTGGTGGTATGGCGGCAGCTGGCGCAGACGGGGCGCCGCTATCCGGCCCTGTTCACCGTCTGCGCGGCCTTCGCCAACGCCGCCTTCCAGCTGGTGCGCGCCCTCGTCTACGGTGCCCAGGCCGCCGGCGTCCAGCTGCCCTGGGACGATGCGACCCTGAGCCTGGTGTTTTTCTCGGCAGGCGCCCTGTCGCTGCCCGCGCTGACCCTGGGCGCGGTCATGATGGCCAACGCCGAGCTGGTCGCGCGCGCCCGGCACGCCGCCGACCACGACCATTTGACCGGCGCCCGCTCGCGCCGCGCCTTCTTCGACCTGGCCACGCGCGAACAGGCGCGCGCGCTGCGCCGCCAGGCCCCGCTCTCGCTGCTGCTGTTCGATGTCGACCACTTCAAGCGCATCAACGACACCCACGGCCACGCTGCGGGCGACCGGGTGCTGGTCGACATCGTCGAACGCACCGGCGCGGTAGTGCGCAGTATCGATACCGTGGCTCGCCTGGGCGGCGAAGAATTCGCGGTGCTGCTGCCGGACACCGGCGCCGACACCGCGCTGCTGGTGGCCGAGCGCCTGCGCCACGGCCTGGAGCGCGCGCCGGACCGCGAGGCCGGCATCGCCGCCGGTTACACGGTCAGCATCGGCGCCGCCACGCTGGCCCTTGGCGAAAGCATCGACGCCATGCTGTCGCGCGCCGACGCCGCGCTGTATGCGGCCAAGGCCGGCGGCCGCAATGCGGTGGCCGCCGCGCCCAGCCTCTGATATAAGCAAGGGATGTTCACGCTTGCCAAATACGCCGCACTGTTCGCACTGACCGCGCTGGTGGAAATCCTCGGCTGCTACCTGCCCTGGCTGGTGATCAAGACCGGCAAAAGCGCCTGGCTGCTGCTGCCCGCGGCCCTGTCGCTGGCCTTGTTCGCCTGGCTGCTGACCCTGCACCCGGCAGCGGCCGGCCGTACTTATGCGGCCTACGGCGGCATGTACATCGCGGTGGCCCTGCTGTGGCTGCGCTTCGTCGACGGCGTGGCGCTGACCCGCTTCGACCTGCTCGGCGCAGGCCTGGCGCTGGCCGGCATGGCGGTGATTGCGCTGCAGCCGCAGGGCTGACAAAGAAAAACCCTCGCGGGCGCGTGCCGGCGAGGGTTTGATCAGCCGCGACAGTCTTACATCGCCGCCAGCTTCTTCCAGGTATCGATCACCGAATCCGGATTCAGCGACATCGACTCGATCCCCTGCTCCACCAGCCACTGCGCGAAGTCCGGGTTATCGGAAGGCCCCTGGCCGCAAATGCCGATGTACTTGCCCTGGGCGCGGCAGGCCTTGATCGCCAGCGACAGCATCGCCTTGACGGCCGGGTCGCGCTCGTCGAAGTCCTTGGCCAGCAGCTCCATGCCGGAGTCGCGGTCCAGGCCCAGGGTCAGCTGGGTCAGGTCGTTCGAGCCGATCGAGAAGCCGTCGAAGTGCTCGAGGAACTGCTCGGCCAGGATCGCATTCGACGGCACTTCGCACATCATGATGACGCGCAGGCCGTTCTCGCCGCGCTTCAGGCCGTACTTCGCCAACAGGTTGACCACCTTCTCGGCCTGGCCGAGGGTGCGCACGAAGGGGATCATGATCTCGACATTGGTCAGGCCCATTTCTTCGCGCACGCGTTTCATGGCCAGGCATTCCATCTCGAAGGACTCGGCAAAGTCCTCGGCCAGGTAGCGTGCGGCGCCGCGGAAGCCCAGCATCGGGTTCTCTTCGTCCGGCTCGTAGCGCGAGCCGCCGATCAGCTTCTTGTACTCGTTCGACTTGAAGTCGGACAGGCGCACGATGACGGGCTTCGGCCAGAAGGCGGCGGCGATCGTGGCCACGCCTTCGGCCAGCTTGTCGACGTAGAAGGCCTTCGGCGAAGCGTGGCCGCGCGCGACCGACTCAACGGCCTTTTTCAGGTCGTTGTCGATGTTCGGGTACTCGAGGATGGCCTTCGGGTGCACGCCGATGTTGTTGTTGATGATGAACTCGAGGCGCGCCAGGCCGACGCCGCCGTTCGGCACCGACTGGAAGTCGAAGGCCAGCTGCGGGTTGCCGACGTTGAGCATGATCTTGGTCTTCAGCGGCGGCAGTTCGCCGCGCACTTCTTCCGACACCTCGGTTTCCAGCAGGCCGTCGTAGATGCGGCCTTCGTCGCCCTCGGCGCAGGAGACGGTCACGAAGGTGCCGTCCTTCAGGGTTTCGGTGGCGTCGCCGCAGCCGACCACCGCCGGCACGCCCAGTTCACGCGCGATGATGGCCGCGTGGCAGGTGCGGCCGCCGCGGTTGGTGACGATCGCGGAGGCGCGCTTCATGACCGGCTCCCAGTTCGGGTCGGTCATGTCGGCCACCAGCACGTCGCCCGGCTGCACGCGTTCCATCTCGGACGGGTCGTTGATGACGCGGACCGGGCCGGCGCCGATCTTCTGGCCGATCGCGCGGCCGCTGGTCAGCACGGTGCCGGTGCCCTTCAGCTTGAAGCGCTGCTGGGCGTCGCCCGCCTTCTGCTGCGACTTCACGGTTTCCGGACGCGCCTGCAGGATGTACAGCTTGCCGTCGCGGCCGTCCTTGCCCCACTCGATGTCCATCGGGCGGCCGTAGTGCTTCTCGATGATGACGGCGTATTTCGCCAGCTCCACCACTTCCTCGTCGTTCAGCGAATAGCGGTTGCGCAGCTCGACCGGCACGTCGACGGTCTGCACCGAGCGGCCCGCTTTCGCCTCTTTGGTGAACTCCATCTTGATCAGCTTGGAGCCGATGTTGCGGCGGATGACCGGCTTCTTGCCCTGCTCGAGCATCGGCTTGTGGACGTAGTACTCGTCCGGGTTGACGGCGCCCTGCACCACGGTCTCGCCCAGGCCGTAGCTGGAGGTGATGAAGACCACGTCCTTGAAGCCCGACTCGGTGTCGATGGTGAACATCACGCCGGCGGCGCCGGTGTCCGAGCGGACCATGCGCTGCACGCCGGCCGACAGCGCGACCTCGGCGTGGGTGAAGCCCTTGTGCACGCGATACGAGATCGCGCGGTCGTTGTACAGCGAGGCGAACACGTGCTTCATGGCTTCCAGCACGTTGTCGATGCCGACCACGTTCAGGAAGGTCTCCTGCTGGCCCGCGAAGGAGGCATCCGGCAGGTCTTCCGCGGTGGCGGACGAGCGCACCGCGAACGACATCTCGGCGTCCGAATCGGCCACCAGGCGGTCGTAGAAGGCGTGGATTTCCTGTTCCAGGCGCGGCTGGAACGGGGTTTCGACGATCCACTGGCGGATCTCGGCGCCGGCGGCGGCGAGCGCGCGCGTATCGTCGATGTTCAGGTTCTCCAGGCGCAGGGCGATGCGCTGGCCCAGCGAGGGGCCGCCGTCGGCGCTGTGGCGCAGGAAGTCACGGAAGGCGTCGGCCGTGGTGGCAAAGCCGCCCGGCACGCGCACGCCGGCTTCGGCCAGCTGGCTGATCATTTCGCCCAGCGAGGCGTTCTTGCCGCCGACCGACTCGACGTCGGTCATGCGCAGGTTTTCGAAGGAAGCAACGTAGACGGAATCGCCCGCCGCGGGATCCGGCGGAGTCAATGCTGCAGTAGACAGGTTAGTCATGATGAAACACCTTTTTGATGATGGAAATCTTTCGTGGCTGTGCTGGCCGGAGGTGTCTCTTGTTGTTATTCTGACCGCCGTGCAGCACAATCCGAACTACCGTTGCCGAGCATTTTAACCCGCGTTTGTGCAATGCACCGTGGGCTGGCTGCAACTTTGTCATCATCTTAGCAAAAAGGCACAATGACTTCCTTGAGCACTCCGGCCAATCCGAACGCCGCGCGCACCGTTTTCTTCGTGTCCGACGGCACCGGCATCACGGCCGAAACCTTTGGCCACGCGGTGCTGAGCCAGTTCGAAATGCGCTTCCGCCAGATCCGCTTGCCCTTCATCGATACCATGGAGAAAGCCTACGAGGCGGCGCGCCGCATCAACGAGGTGGCACTCAGCGACAACCAGCGCCCCATCGTGTTCTCGACCCTGGTCAAGCACGACCTGTCGGCCGTGATCCGCGCCGCCCAGGGCATGCACATGGACCTGTTCCAGACCTTCGTCGCGCCGCTCGAGCAGGAACTGGGCGTGAAATCGACCCACACCATCGGCCGCATCCACAACGTGGTCGACAGCGAGGAATACAAGAGCCGCATCGAAGCCATCAACTTCTCGCTGGCCCACGACGACGGCCAGTCGCACAAGAACCTGGCCGACGCCGACGTGATCCTGGTCGGCGTCTCGCGCTCCGGCAAGACCCCGACCAGCCTCTACCTTGCAATGCAATACGGGATCAAGGCCGCCAACTACCCGCTGATTCCCGACGATTTCGAGCGCGGCAGGCTGCCTTCGGCCCTGCCGCCCTTCAAGCACAAGCTGTTCGGTTTGACGATCACGCCGGAGCGCCTGGCGGAGATCCGTAACGAGCGGCGGGCCGGCAGCAAATATGCGTCGCTGGAGAATTGCCGGTATGAGGTGAACGAGGCGGAAGTGCTGATGCGGCGCGAGGGGATACGCTGGCTGTCGTCGACGACCAAGTCGATCGAGGAGATTTCGACGACGATTCTTCAGGAGATCAAGCCGGATCGTCGGGAGTATTAATTTCCCCCGCCGTCGTTCCCTACCGTCGTTCCCGCGGAGGCGGAAACCCAAGTTTGTTCGCGTCACGCTGGCTAAACTTGGGTCTCCGCCTGCGCGGGGACGACGGGCAAACTCTTAGAAAAAGTGCCGCCAGTCTTCCAGCCAACCCGGAAACGCCGAAGCCTCCATCGGATTGGCAATATGGTAGCCCTGCGCATACGTGCAGCCCAAGCCCTGCAGGAAATCCCAATCCTGCCGCGTCTCGACACCGACCGCGACCGACATCCGGTCCAGGCTATGCGCCAGCCCCAGGCATGATTTCAGCACCGTACCAAGCGGCCGCTTTTTGGAAGCGCCATCGACGAAGGAACGGTCGATCTTCAGCTCCGAGAACGGAATCCGCGCCAGCAACTGAAGGTTCGAGCGCCCGGTGCCGTAGTCGTCGATCGCCAGGCCGAAGCCCATCATGCGCAGGCGCACCAGGCGTTCGATGAAGTCGGCGTCGAATTTCAGGATCGAGGACTCGGTGATCTCGAAGGTCAGGTAATCCGGCATCACGCCATGGCGCTTCATGCAGGACGACACCTGGCGGATGAAGTTGGGGTTCGCCAGCGTCTCGGCGGCCAGGTTCAGCGAGATCGAAATCGGGATGCCCTGGTCGTGGTACTGGCGGCAGCGCTCGACCGACAGCTCGATCATGGTCCAGTCGAGGAAATCGACGCGGTTGTTCTGTTCCAGCGCGTCGATGAAGGCGCCCGGGCCCAGCACGCCGTGCTCGGGATGGCGCCAGCGCGCGAAAGTCTCCAGGCCCTTGACCTGGCCGGTGGCCAGTTCGATCTTGGGCTGGAAGAAGGGTTCGAACTGGCGCTGCTGCAGGCCGACGCCGACTTCCGCAAAGCTGAAGGCAGGCGTTTTCGGGCTGGCGCGCGGACGCGCCGGCGGCTGGAAGTTGTCCAGCAGCGCCTTCAGCTTGGCGCTGGAGACGGGCTTGGCGATGGTGCCCAGCAGGTCGACGCCGTAGGCCTGGGCCAGGGTCTCGACCGAGAACAGCACGCCGGCGGGCTGGGCGCCGATCACGATCAGGCGCACCGCGGACTTCAGCCCGGCAATCGCGCGCAGCAGCTCGAGGCCGTCCATGCCGCCCAGGGCGAGGTCGATGATGGCGACGTCGACTTTCGGCGTGAAGCTGGCCTGAAGGGTGCGCAGAGCGGTCGGGCCGTCAGGCACGTCGGTGACGCGGGTCGCGCCGAGCTGGCCGAGGGCCTCGATCAGGGCGCGGCGCTGCACCGGTTCGGCTTCCGCCACCAGGAAATGAAGATTTTGTAAAGCTAACTGCATCGTGTCCATCGCGGCTCCGCTTGCTCAACCCGCAGGGTACATGGCGCCGCGCATGCCGTCTATGGCTGGCGGCGCCGCGTCTGCCGTAATTGCTCGAAAAAGCACACGGCGGCACAGGCGGCGACGTTCAGCGACTCGACCTGGCCCGCGTGCGGCACGGCCACGCGCCGGCTGGCCAGGTTCAGCAGTTGGTCGGACACGCCCTGCCCCTCGTGGCCCAGCACCCAGGCCGCCGGCCCGGACAGCTCGATGTCGTACAGGCATTCGGCGGCGTAGCCGCTGGTGGCCAGCACCGGCACCTTCGCATTGCGCACCAGCCCAGCCAGGTCGGCGTTCTCGAAGATCTCCAGCACGAAGTGGGCGCCCATGGCCGCGCGCAGCACCTTGGGGGACCAGCAGAAAGCCGTGCCGGGGCTGCACCAGACCTGCCTGATGCCGGCCGCGCCGGCGCTGCGCAGGATGGAGCCGACATTGCCCGGGTCCTGCACGCCGTCCAGCAGCACCGCCGATTCCGTCAGCAGCTTCGGCACGACGGGCGCAGGCGTATCGACCACGAACACGATGTTGACGCCATGCTCGACCTGGCTGATGGCGCCGAACAGCGCCTCCGGCAGCGCCGTCACATGGCCGCGGCCGGCCTCGACGAGGCCGACGATGCTTGCTACTTCCGGGTTCGCCAGGGCGTCCTCGGATACCACGCAATGGACCGGCAGGCCGCGCAGGTCGAGCCAGGACTGGCACAAGTGCACGCCGTCCAGCAGCGAGCGGCCGGCCTTGCGGCGCGCCTGCGAGCTGGTGGCCAGGGCCTTGAGTTCTTTATAAAACGGGTTGTCGCGCGAGCTGACGGTCTTCATGCGGGAACGCTTTCGAAGGCCGAGAACAAATCGGGTTCGCAAAGGTCGGGCTTTAGAAGCGCCCGCACCGGCGCGAAGGAACGGCGGTGCACCGGGCATGGCCCATGCAGGCGCAGCCTCTCCAGGTGCAGCGCGGTGGAATAACCCTTGTGCTGGTCGAAGGCGTACTGCGGATACGCCTCGTGCAGGGCCCTTAGTGCGGCATCGCGCGCGGTCTTGGCCAGGATCGACGCGGCCGAGATGGCGTGCACCTTGTCGTCGCCTTCGACCACGGCGTGGGCGCGGACCATCTCCGGCAGCGTCGGGCAACGGTTGCCGTCGATCAGGGCGATGGTCGGCATGGTGGCCAGCTGCTCCACCGCGCGGCGCATCGCCAGCATGGTCGCCTGCAGGATGTTCAGGGTGTCGATCTCGTGGTGCGAGCACTCGGCGATGGCCCAGGCCAGGGCCTGCTCGCGGATGATCGGCGCCAGCTCGTCGCGGCGCGCTTCCGTCAGCTTCTTGGAGTCGCGCAGGCCCTCGATCGGCCGCCTGGGGTCGAGGATCACGGCGGCGGCATACACCGGCCCGGCCAGCGGACCGCGCCCGGCTTCGTCCACGCCGCAGACGATGTCGACGGCGGTGAACGGACGGTCACGGGTCGGCAGACCGGGATAGAAATCGAACTTCTTCTTGCTCATTTCACTTCTTACCTATGACTTCGAGCACGGCCCTGCTGCTCTCTTCAGCGCTGTTGCGCAGCAGGCTGTGGTGCATCTCCAGGAAGCGTTGCGCCAGCTTCGCGCGATTCGCTTCGTCCGTCAACTGGAACCAGACGGCGTCGGCCAGCGCCTGCGGCGTGGCGGCGTGCTGCAGGAATTCCGGCACGACGAATTCGCGCGCGAGGATGTTCGGCAGGCCGATCCACGGCAGGTAGCCCATGTGGCGCATGATCTCCCAGGACGCCCGCATCACCTTGTAGGCGATCACCATCGGCTTCTTGAACAGCGCCACTTCCAGGGTCGCCGTGCCGGACGCCGCCAGCACCGCATCGGCGGCGGCAATGCAGGCATGCGACTGGCCGTCGATCAGTTCCAGCGGCACGTCCTGCAAACCGGCTTTCGCCGCCAGCTCCCTGAAATACGCCTTCTGGCGCTCGCCCGCCATCGGCGCGATGAAGCGCACGGACGGGTCGCGCCGGGCCAGCAGCTTCACGGCGCCGGCGAAGGGCTCGCTCAGGTACTTGATCTCGGCCATGCGGCTGCCCGGCATGACGGTCACGACTTTCGCCTCTTCCGGGATGCCCAGCTGGCGCCTGGCGGCGACGACGTCGGGCTGCAGCGGAATCTGCTCTGCCAGCGGATGGCCGATATAGGTGGCCGGCACGCCGGCCTGGCGGTAGATCTCTTCTTCGAAGGGGAAGATCAGCAGCATGTGCGAGACCGCGCGCTGGATCTTCTTGATGCGGCCGCCCCGCCATGCCCAGATCTGCGGACCGACGAAGTGCAGGGTCGGAATGCCGCTTGCCCGCAGCTGCTCTTCCAGCCCCAGGTTGAAGCCCGGGTAGTCGGCGCCGATGAAGGCGGCCGGCCGCTCAAGCAGCAGGCGATCCCGCAGATTATTCTGGATGCCCTTCAGTTCGCGGTAGCGCGGGATGACTTCGAACAGGCCGCGCACGGTGAGGGTGTCCATCGGCACATCCGACACCAGGCCCTCCTCCAGCATGCGCGCGCCGCCGATGCCGGAGTAGCGGACATCGGGCAGCTGCGCACGCAGGCCGGCCATCAGGCGCGCCGCCAGCATGTCGCCGGAGACCTCGCCCGCTACCAGCGCAATATGGGTCTCAGCGGACGATGCCACGGGTGGTGGTGCCGAGGAAGTCAAGCATCGCCTGGATTTGCGGGGCCGCATCGCCACCCTGCGCAGCATCCGCCGCCAGCTTGGCCTTGGCCTCTTCCAGCGTCAGGCCGGAACGGTAGATGTCCTTGTAGGCGGCGCGGATGGCGTTGATCTGCTCGCGCGTGAAGCCGCGGCGCTTCAGGCCCTCGATGTTGACGCCATGCGCTTCGGCCGGGTTGCCGGAGACGAGCACGTAGGGCGGCACATCCTGGGTCAGGCTGGTGTACATGCCGATGAAGGCATGCGCGCCGATCTTGCAGAACTGGTGCACGCCGCAGTAGCCCGACAGGATGGCCCAGTCGCCGACCACCACGTGGCCCGCCAGCTGGGCATTGTTCGAAAAGATCGTGTGGCTGCCGACCTGGCAGTCGTGCGCCAGGTGCACGTAGGCCGAGATCCAGTTGTCGTCGCCAAGGCGGGTCACGCCGGCATCCTGGGCGGTGCCCAGGTTGAAGGTGGTGAACTCGCGGATGGTGTTGCCGTTGCCGATTTCGAGGCGGGTCGGCTCGCCGGCCCACTTCTTGTCCTGCGGCGCCGCGCCCAGCGAGGCGAACTGGAAGATCTTGTTGTCCTTGCCGATCGTGGTGTGGCCTTCGATGACCACGTGCGGGCCGACCACGGTGCCGGCATCGATGCGGACATGCGGGCCGACGATCGAGTACGGGCCGACCTCGACCGAGCTGTCCAGCTCCGCCTTCGGATCGACGATCGCAGTCGGGTGAATCCGGCCGCTCATTACTGCCCCGCTGCCGGCGCTGCCGCCGGAGATACGTTCTCGTTGGCGCGGATGGTGCACATCAGTTCCGCTTCCACCGCCACCTTGCCGTCCACGCTGGCCTGCGCCTTGTACTTCCAGATGCCGCGCGAGCTGCGCAGGATCTCGACGTCCATCCGGAGCTGGTCGCCGGGGCCCACCGGGCGCTTGAAGCGGCAGTTGTCGATGCCGACGAAGTAGACCACCGAATTCTCGTCCGGCTTCACACCCATGGTCATGAAGGACAGGATCGCCGCGGTCTGGGCCAGCGCCTCGACCATCAGCACGCCCGGCATCACCGGCTGGTGCGGAAAGTGGCCGTTGAAGAACTCCTCGTTCACCGTGACGTTCTTGATCGCGGTGATGGTCTTGCCCAGTTCATAATCTACCACGCGGTCGACCAGCAGCAGCGGATAGCGGTGCGGCAGGTATTCCTTGATCTGGGTGATGTTCAGGATTTTCGAGGTGGTGGTCGATTCGGTCGTCATTTTTGTTCTGTGTTGTCAGTCAGGTTTTTGATCTGTTTTTCCAGCGAGCGGATCTTCTCGCGCATCGAGGACAGGTTGCGCACGATGGCGGCGCTCTTTTCCCACTCGGCGTTCTTGGCCAGCGGGTAGAAGCCGGTGTACTGGCCCGGCTCCAGCACCGAGCGCGAGACCATGCTGCCCGAGGAGATATGGACATTGTCCGCGATTTCCAGGTGGCCAAGCACCATGGCGGCGCCGCCGAAGGTGCAATTCTTGCCGATCTTCGCGCTGCCCGCCACCCCCACGCAGCCGGCCATGGCCGTGTTGGCGCCGATATGGCAGTTGTGGCCGATCTGGATCTGGTTGTCGAGCTTGACCCCATCTTCGATGATGGTGTCGGCCAGCGCGCCGCGGTCGATGGTCGTGTTGGCGCCGACGTCGACGTCGTCGCCCAGGATCACGCGCCCGGTCTGCGGAATCTTGATGTAAACGCCATTTTCGCGCGCGAAGCCGAAGCCGTCGGTGCCGATCACCGCGCCCGAGTGCAGGATGCCACGCTTGCCGATCCGGCAGCGCGCATGGAAGCTGACGTTGGCGAACAGCTGGGTGTCCTCGCCGATTTCCGCCTCGCGGCCGATGAAGCAGCCGGCCCCGATCACGGCGCCGGCCTTGACCACGGCGCCCGCTTCGACCGTCACCTGCGGCCCGATATGGGCGCTGGGGTCGATCTGCGCGCTCTCGTGGACCACGGCGCTGGGGTGCACGCCGGCGGGCGGCGGCGTCTCTTCGAGCGCCGCGAAGTACTGGGCGGCGCGCGCGAAGTAGGCGTAGGGGTTGGTGGTGACGATGCGTGCGCCCTCGTAGGTGGCGGCGACGATGGCGTCGTCCAGCGGGGCGACGATCAGCGCCGCCGCCCTGCTCTGCGCAGCCAGCGCGCGCAGTTTGCTATTGCTCAGAAAGCTGATGTGCGAAGCGTCGGCGCTGTCGAGCGGTGCGATGCCCTGGACTTCGAGGTCCGGGTCGCCCACGAGCTGGCCACCGAAGCGTTCGACCAATTCACCCAGTCGAGTGCCCATCTGGTCGTCCGTATAAAAGTAAATCTGGATAATGATACGCCGTCCGGCATCGATGCCGGACGGCGTTAACGCATTTGTAATGTTATTTGTGTCCTGCCGCTTATCTGTCGAGCAGCTTGAGGATCTTGTCGGTGATGTCGATGCGCGGGCTGGTCCAGACGGCTTCCTGCAGCACCACGTCGAGGTGCTCCTGCTCGGCCACCTGTTCGATCAGCTTCGATGCCCGCTGGGCGATCGCCGCGCGCTCTTCGTTCTTGCGCTGGAAGAGGTCTTCGTTGAACTCGCGCTGCATGCGCTGCACGTCCTTCTCCATGTCGAGCAGTTCGCGGGTGCGGCGGGTGCGGTCGATATCGTTCAGCTTGGGCGCATCGTCGTCGAACTTCTCGCGCGCGCCCTTGTAGCGCTTGACCATGTCGTCGACCTGCTTCTGGCGCTTCGAGAACTCGTTCTGGATTTTCTCGTCCGCCGCCCGCGCCAGCTTCGATTCGGTCATCAGGCGCTCGGTGTACACGAAACCGATGCGGCCGCTGCCCGTCTGCGCCTGGGCGCACAGCGGCGCCAGGGCGCCGGCGCACAGGGCGGCCAGCAGCAGCGGCACGCGCAGCGATTGCGGCAACGAGGAAATCGACTTGTTCAACATGGTTCTCCTGATCAGAAGCCGGTGCCCATCTGGAACTGGAAGCGTTCCAGGCGATCGCCCGGCTTGGCGTTCAAGGGCTTAGCATAACTCAACTTGAGCGGACCCACCGGCGAAATCCACGACAGGCCGATACCCGCCGAGTAGCGCAGCTGGTCGACGCGGAAGCGCTGGCCTTCCTGGAACACCTGGCCGGTATCGGCGAAGGTGAACCAGCGCAGCGAACGGTCGGTGCCGCTGCCCGGGAAGGGGAACTGCAGCTCGGCGTTGCCGATCACGCGGCGGGCGCCGCCCAGCGCGTCCAGGGTGTAGGGGTCGACCAGGCCCAGCGACGAGCTCTCGTAGCCGCGCACCGAGCCGATGCCGCCGCCGTAGAAGTTCTTGAAGACCGGGTAGGCGTGGCCGCGCAGGCCGCCGCCGATGTCCAGCTCGCCCTTCAGGGCCAGCGTCATCCAGCGCGTCAGCGGACGGTACCACTGGTGTTCGTAGATCGCGCGGTAGTACTTGGCGTCGCCGATCAGGTCCAGTTCCAGGTTGGCGCGCTGGTAGCGGCCGCGGGTCGGCGTGACGGCGCTGTCGCGCGAGTCGCGGCCCCAGGCCACGGTCAGCGGGATCGCATCGGTGGTGGCCGAGCCCACGCCGGTGATCCTGGTCAGCGGGTCGCTCGAGTTCTGGCGCACGAACTCCTTGTACAGGGTCGGCGAGCTGTCGTCGGTTTCCAGCTTGGTGCGTTCCAGGCCGGCGCCGAAGTAGACGTTGTCGGTTTCCGAGAACGGCACGCCGAAGGTCAGGTTGCCGCCCATCTGGCGCACGGTGTACGAACCGATGTTCAGCGCCGGCGGACGCGAGGTGCGCAGGTAGAGCTGGAAGGCGCGCGACACGCCTTCGTCGGTGAAGTACGGGTTGGTCTGGGCGAACGAGATCGTGCGGTTGTACTTGCTGGTATTCAGCTCGATGCCGACGGTGTTGCCGCTGCCGGCAAAGTTGGCCTGCGTGACCGAGGCCGTGAAGGTGAACTTCTCGGCCTGCGAGAACGCGCCGCCGATCATGAAGTTACCGGTCGGCTTTTCGGTGACGGCGATGTTGACGTCGACCTGGTCGGTGGTGCCCTGGGATTCCGGGGTCTCGACGGTCACGTCCTTGAAGTAGCCGAGGCGGTCGACGCGGTCGCGCGACATCTTCACGCGGGTCGGGTCGTACCACGAGCTCTCGAACTGGCGGAATTCGCGGCGGATCACTTCGTCGCGGGTGATCGTGTTGCCCGAGATGGTCATGTGGCGCACGTAGGCGCGCTTGCCCGGATCGACGATGAAGGTGAATTTCACTTCATGCTTGGCCTGGTCGATTTCCGGATTCGCGTTGACGTTGGCGAAGGCGTAGCCGAAGCTCGCCAGGCGGTCCGAGATGCGCTTGTTCGAGGCTTCCAGCAGCTCGCCGGAATAGGTCTGGCCCGGGCGCAGCAGGATCAGCTGCTTCAGTTCTTCCGCGCGGCCGAAGGTCTCGCCTTCCATCTTGACGCCGGTGACGGTGTACTTCTCGCCCTCGGTGATGTTGATGGTCAGGTAGATGTCCTTCTTGTCCGGGGTGATCGCGACCTGGGTCGATTCGACGTTGGCTTCCAGGTAGCCGTGGTTTGCGTACCAGGACTTGATGGATTCCAGGTCGCCGGTCAGCTTCTGCTTGGAGTACTGGTCGGCCTTCGAGTACCAGGTCAACCAGCCTGAGGTATTCAGCTGCAGCAGTTCGCGCAGCTGCTTGTCGCTGAAGGCCTTGTTGCCGACGATGTTGATGCCCTTGATCTTGGCGGCGTCGCCTTCGTCCACGTTGAACATGACCGTCACGCGGTTACGCTCGATCGGGGTCACGGTGGTGGTGATTTTCACGCCGTACAGGCCGTGCGACAGGTACTGGCGCTTGAGCTCCTGCTCCGCGCGCTCGACCGAGGCCTTGTCGAAGATCTTGGTTTCGCCGACGCCGATTTCCTTCAGCGCCTTGACCAGCATGTCCTTCTCGAATTCCTTGGTGCCGGTAAAGTCCACGCTCGAAATCGCCGGGCGTTCCTCGACCAGCACCACCAGCACGCCGTTCTCTTCTTCCAGGCGCACGTCCTTGAAGAAGCCGGTCGCGTACAGGGCCTTGATCGCCGCCGTGCCCTTGTCGTCGTCGAAGGTCTCGCCGACGCGCACAGGCAGGTAGCTGAACACCGTGCCTGCCTCGGTACGCTGGATGCCTTCGACCCGGATGTCCTTCACGACGAAGGGAGCGACGGCGGCAGCGTGGCCGGCGCAAAGCGCGAGCACTGCGGCGCCGATCAGGCTACGACGGGAAGGCATGGCGAAGCGTGGCAGTACAGGACGTTCAGAGTGTAATTTCATTGGCTAAATCAATGGGTCAGTCATTTGGACAACGTACGTATTCTGCGCCCGGTATCAGAACAGCCGCACCAGGTCGTTGAAGACGGCGAGCGCCATCAGCATGAGCATCAGGCCAAACCCGGCGAGCTGCGCGATCTCTCCTACTCGCGCTGGCAGGGGGCGCCCGGTCAAAACTTCCAGCGAATAATACAGCAATTGGCCGCCATCCAGAACGGGAATTGGTAACAGATTCATTACACCCAGGCTCAGGCTGATGAAGGCAAGTATCTCGATATAGGTCGAAAAGCCCGCATCGGCGGCCTGTCCGGCCACCCCGGCGATGGTCAGGGGACCCGACACGTTCTTCAGCGAGACCTCGCCGGTCAGCATCCGGCCGATCATCTTGAGGGTCGTGATTGCACCGTCCCAGGCGCGCGCAGCGCCCCTCACGACGGCGTCCAGCGGGCCGGCCTTGACCGTCACCAGCTCCGGGATCTGCGCCAGTTCGAGCTTGATCACGCCCTGCCCGTGCCTGGCATCGCGCTCCGGCACCAGCGTCAGCTGTAGCGGCTGGCCGTCGCGCAGCACCTCGAACTGCAGGCTGCGGCCAGCGGCTTTGCGCACCGCCAGGATCACATCGACACCGTCGATCACCGGCTTGCCGTCGATGGCGACGATGCGGTCACCCTTGCGCAGGCCGGCGCGGGCGGCCGCACCGTCCGGGAGGACCTTGTTGGCCACTGCCGGCGGGCGCCACATCTGCATGCCCAGCTGCTCCATGATGTCGGCCTGGCCGTCGGGGTCGAAGCGGGCCAGGGTCGCCGCCGGGATCACGGCGCGGTAGCTGCCGCCGCCCTGGCCATGCAGGGTGAGCTCGGCGTCGCGCTTGTCGAGGGCGGCGCGCACGACTTCCCAGCGCAGCTCGCTCCAGGCCTGGACCGGGCGGCCGTTGACGGCGCCGATCGAATCCCCGCCGCGCACGCCGGCCACATACACCGCCGATTGCGCCGGCATCGCGCGCAGGCGCGTGCCCGGCTCCTCCTTGCCCACCATGAACAAGGCCGCCATTAGCAGGATGGCCACCGCGAAGTTGACGATCGGGCCGGCTGCAATGATGGCGATGCGCTTCCACACGTTCTGGCGCGTGAACTCGCGCCGTTCTTCTTCGGCGTCCACCGGGGCCTGCGCCGGAACGCGGCTGTCGACCATCATCACGTAGCCGCCGACCGGGACGATCGACAGTGCCCATTCGGTCTGGTCGCGGCCGAAACGGCGCGACCACACGACGCGGCCCATGCCGATGGAGAAGCGACGCACCTTTACGCCGCACCAGCGCGCAACGAAGTAGTGCCCCAGTTCGTGCAGGATGATCAGCGGCCCGAGCCCCAGCAGGAAGCCGAACAGGATGTGGCTGAAGCTCATGGCCTCAGGTCCGGGCCAGGCCGACGACGATGCGGCCGGCGGCGGTGCGCGCCTGCGCATCCTGCTCCAGCACCGCTTCGATGCTGGAGGCTGCGCCGTGTGCCTCTTCATCCATCACGCGGCGCACCACGCGGTCGATGTCGCGGAAGCCGATGCGGCGGTCGAGAAAGGCCTGCACCGCGACCTCGTTGGCCGCGTTCAGCAGGGCCGGCGCGGTGCCGCCCGCGCGCAGGGCGTCGAAGGCCAGCGCCAGGCAGGGGAAGCGGCGGAAATCCGGCGCGTGGAATTCGAGCGCCGCCATGGTCGTCAGGTCGAGTTGCGCGACGCCGGAAGCGATCCGTTCCGGGAAGGCCAGCGCATGGGCGATCGGGGTACGCATGTCGGGGTTGCCGAGCTGGGCCAGCACCGAGCCGTCCACGTAGGACACCATCGAGTGGATCACGCTCTGGGGGTGGATCACCACCTCGATCAGGTCGGCCGGGGCGCCGAACAGCCAGTGCGCCTCGATCACTTCCAGGCCCTTGTTCATCATGGTGGCGGAATCGACCGAGATCTTGCGGCCCATCGACCAGTTCGGGTGCTTGCAGGCTTCTTCCGGCGTCACCTGCTCCAGCGTCTCGACCTCGCGCTTGAGGAAGGGGCCGCCGGACGCGGTCAGCAGGATCCTGGAGACCCCGGCCGCTTCCGGCGCGCGCGCGTAGTGCGCGGGCAGCGACTGGAAGATCGCATTGTGTTCGCTGTCGATCGGCAGCAGGGTCGCCTTGTGCTCGCGCACGGCGTCCATGAACAGCTGACCGGACATCACCAGCGCTTCCTTGTTCGCCAGCAGGATCTTCTTGCCGGCGCGCGCGGCGGCCAGGGTCGGGGCCAGGCCGGCGGCGCCGACGATGGCGGCCATCACGGTGTCCGTGTCGCGGCTGGAAGCGATCTCGCACAGGGCCTGTTCGCCCCACGAGACTTCGGTCGGCAGGTCGGCGATCATGCCGGCCAGGCGCGCGGCGGCGTCGGGCGAGCCGACCACGGCGCGGGCCGGACGGAAGCGGCGGCACTGGGCCGCCAGCTCGTCGACGCGCCCGTGGGCGCTCAGCGCATACACTGCATATTGTTCGGGATGACGTGCGAGCACGTCGAGGGTCGAGACGCCGATCGAGCCGGTGGCGCCCAGGATGGTAACGCGTTGCATGAGTAGACCTTTTAGAGCCTGGAGCCGATCAGGGCGGCGAGCGGCAAAACGGGGATCAGGGCATCGATCCGGTCGAGCACGCCGCCGTGGCCAGGCAGCAGGTTGCTGCTGTCCTTCATGCCGGCGCGGCGCTTGAGCTGGGACTCGAACAGGTCGCCGACGACGCTGGCGGCGACCATCAGGACCAGGATGGCCAGCAGCGCCGGCCAGCCGAGGCCGTGCGCGACGCGCGCGGCGAAGGTATCGGCGAAGGCGTCGCCGCCATAGGCCACCGACAGCGAAGCCAGCGCCAGCACGGCAATGCCGCCGCCGATCGCGCCTTCCCAGGATTTACCCGGCGAGATCGAGGGCGCCAGCTTGCGCTTGCCGAACGCCTTCCCGGAAAAATAGGCGCCGATGTCGGCCACCCAGACGATCGCCATGACCGACAGCAGGAAGACAGGCGAGTGCGAGAACAGCACCACGATGGCGACGAAGCAGCCGAAGATGGCGAAGCCGTACACCAGACTCAGCAGGGTGTTCGAGGGGCTGCCCAGCGGCGGCAGGCCGAACTTGAGCGAGGGCGCGAAGCGCGCGATCCACAGCGCCAGGCTTAGCGCGGACCAGAAGGCGGCATTCAGGTGGCCGGTAAACATCGACACTGCAAACACGCCGGTCCAGACCAGGGCGATGATATGGCCGTTGGCGGTACCGGGATTGAACAGCCGCACGCATTCCCAGACCGCGGCGCCGAAGAACACCGTGGCCACCACCGCGAACGCCGTGAAATTGTTGAAATACAGGACCGGCAAGAGGATTGCCAGCAGGACCAGCGCGGTGATGACCCGGGTTTTCAGCATCGGTTATTTAGCCTTGTTTGCTACCTGCTCGCCGGTGCGGCCGAAGCGGCGCTCCCGGTTCTGGTAGGACGCGATCGCGGTGTCCAGCGATTCCGGCGAAAAGTCTGGCCAGAAGGCGTCGGTGAAGTACAGCTCCGAATAGGCCAGCTGCCACAGCAGGAAATTGGAGATGCGCTCCTCGCCGCCGGTGCGGATGAACAGGTCCGGCTCGGGCGCGTAGGCCATCGCCAGGTGCGGGGCCAGCATCTCTTCGGTGTAGTCGGCGACGCCCGGATTGGCGGCCACCATCTTGCTTGTCGCCTGCATGATGTCCCAGCGGCCGCCGTAGTTGGCGCACACGGTGACGGTCAGGCGGGAATTGTTGGCGGTCTTGCGCTCGGCGTTGGCGATCATGTCCTGCAGCTTGGCATCGAAGCGCGACAGGTCGCCCACCACCTTCAGGCGGATGTTATTGGCGTGCATCTTCGCCACTTCGCGTTCGAGCGCGGTGACGAACAGGCCCATCAGGTAGGACACCTCTTCGGCCGGACGGCGCCAGTTTTCCGAGGAAAAAGCGAACAGCGTCAGGTACTCGACGCCGCGCTCGACGCAGGCCTCGACGATCTTGCGCACGGCATCCACGCCCTTGACGTGGCCGGCCACGCGCGGCAGCAGGCGTTTGGTCGCCCAGCGGCCATTGCCGTCCATGATGATGGCGATATGGCGCGGCACCGCCGGCGCGTCGGGAACTGCGGTGGTCGAACTTTTGAAAATCATAAATCAGGCCGGTATCGGCGGTAAAAACGAGGCGCCGGCACGGTCACCCTAGCCGGCGTACACGGTTGCAAGGACAGAGCACTGCGCAGAGCAAAGCGCCCTGCCCCGGCCAGCTTACACCGTCATCACTTCTTTTTCTTTTTCTGCGACCAGCTTGTCGATGTCGACCACGGCCTTGTCGGTCAGCTTCTGGATGTCTTCCGAGGCGCGGCGCTCGTCGTCTTCCGAGATGGCCTTGTCCTTGACCAGCTTCTTCAGCTGCTCGTTGCCGTCGCGGCGCACGTTGCGCACGGCGATCTTGGCGTCTTCGGCTTCCGACTTGCACAGCTTGACCATTTCCTTGCGGCGTTCTTCAGTCAGGGCCGGGGTCGGCACGCGGATCATTTCGCCGAAGGTCGACGGGTTCAGGCCCAGATCGGAGTCGCGGATCGCCTTTTCGACGGTGCTCAGCATCTTTTTCTCGTACGGCTGCACGCCGATGGTGCGGGCGTCGATCAGAGTCAGGTTGGCGACCTGCGACAGCGCGGTCGGCGAACCATAGTACTCGACCATGACGGAGTCGAGGATGCCGGTGTGGGCGCGGCCGGTACGGACTTTAGCCAGGTTGGCCCGCAGGGTCTCGATGGACTTCGCCATCTTGTCCTGGGCATTCTTTTTAACGTCAGCTACGGACATGCTGCTCTCCTGTGTTTTTTCTGAATTACAAATATCGGATTTTAAACGTGTACCAGTGTACCCTCGTCTTCGCCCATGATCACGCGCTTGAGCGCGCCGGGCTTGACGATCGAGAACACCTTGATCGGCAGCTTCTGGTCGCGGCACAGGGCGAACGCGGTGGCGTCCATCACCTGCAGATGCTTCGAAATCGCCTCGTCGAAGGAAATCGATTCATAACGGGTAGCGTGCGGATCCTTCTTCGGATCGGCAGTATATACGCCATCGACCTTGGTTGCCTTCAAAACAATTTCGGCCGAGATTTCCGAGCCGCGCAGCGCGGCCGCGGTGTCGGTGGTGAAGAAAGGATTGCCGGTGCCGGCGGCGAACACGACCACCTTGCCTTCTTCCAGGTATTGCAGGGCTTTCGGGCGCACATAGGGCTCGACCACCTGCTCGATGCCGATCGCCGACATCACGCGCGCGGTGATGCCCTGCTGGCGCATGGCGTCGGCCAGGGCCAGCGCGTTCATGACGGTGGCCAGCATGCCCATGTAGTCGGCGGTCGCACGGTCCATGCCCTGGGCGCCAGGCGCCACGCCACGGAAGATGTTGCCGCCGCCAATCACCACGGCCAGTTCCACGCCCAGCTTCTGCACCTCCGCCACATCGGCAACCATGCGCTCGATGGTGGCGCGGTTGATGCCGAACTGGTCGTCGCCCATCAGCGCTTCGCCAGACAGTTTGAGGAGGACTCGTTGGTAGGCGGGTTTGGTCATGAATGGGCTCCTAGATTGTAGATGAATCGAATTCTGGTACTGCTGTAAAAACGGGCCTTTCGGCCCGTCTTCATTTGCTGCTGATTACTGCTTTGCTGCGGCCATCTGGGCAGCGACTTCGGCGGCGAAGTCGTCGACCTTCTTCTCGATGCCCTCACCCACCACGTACATGGTGAATGCCTTGACGCTGGCGTTGTTCGCCTTCAGCATCTGCTCGATGCTCTGCTTGTCGTTCTTCACGAAAGCCTGGTTGAACAGCGACACTTCCTTCAGGTACTTCTGCACGGAACCGTCGATGCGCTTGGCAACGATTTCTTCCGATTGCGGCTGCTTGCCGGCGGCGACAGCGGCGTCCGCGTCTTCCTTGGCCTTCAGCTGGGCGACCGAACGCTCTTTCTCGATCAGTTCTGCCGGCACTTGCTCCGACGACAGGGCGACCGGCTTCATCGCGGCGATGTGCATGGCGACATCTTTACCGACTTGCTCGTCGGCGCCGTCGTAGTCGACGATCACGCCGATGCGGGCGCCGTGCAGGTAGGAAGCCAGCTTGCCGGTGGTTTCGAAACGCTGGAAGCGGCGAACGGTCATATTCTCGCCGATTTTACCGATCAGTGCCGTACGCACGTCGTCGAAGGTCTTGCCGTCGACCGGGAGGGCGGACAGGGCGGCGACGTCGGCCGGGTTGTTCTCGGCGACCAGCTTGGCTGCCAGGTTGGCCATGGCCATGAACTCGTCGTTTTTGGCGACGAAGTCGGTTTCGCTGTTGATTTCAACCAGCGCGCCGATGTTGCCGGCAACATAAGCCGTCACCACGCCTTCGGCGGTGATGCGCGAGGCTGCTTTCGAAGCCTTGCCGCCCAGCTTGACGCGCAGGATCTCTTCCGCACGAGCCATGTCGCCTTCGGCTTCGTTCAGGGCCTTCTTGCATTCCATCATCGGTGCATCGGTCTTCGCGCGGAGTTCGCCGACCATCGCTGCAGTAATCGCTGCCATGTTATTTCTCCTAGAATGAGTTTGTTCTTGCTGAATCTGCTTGCAAAAAGGGGCGCTCGATCTTAGGCTCGGCGCCCCTTTCAGACCATCAGCGGACCGGAGTCCGCCCGGCTATTTATGCTTGCTCGGAAACTTCGACGAATTCGTCGTCTGCCTTGGCAGCCATCTGCACCACTTCGTTGGTGGCGTTGGCACGGCCTTCCAGGATCGCATCGGCGACGCCGCGTGCGTACAGGGTGATGGCCTTCGACGAGTCGTCGTTACCCGGGATCACGTGGGTAACGCCTTCCGGCGAGTGGTTGGTGTCGACCACGCCGATGACCGGGATGCCCAGCTTCGAGGCTTCGGTGATGGCGCCCTTGTGGTAGCCGACGTCGACGACGAAGATCGCGTCCGGCACGCCGCCCAGGTCCTTGATGCCGCCGATCGACTTCTGCAGCTTTTCCATTTCGCGCGAGAACATCAGCGCTTCTTTCTTCGACATCTTCTCGACGTCACCGGCTTCGATCATGGCTTCCATGTCTTTCAGGCGCTTGATCGAGGTCTTGATGGTCTTGAAGTTGGTCAGCATGCCGCCCAGCCAGCGCTGGTCGACGTAAGGCACACCAGCGCGCTGGGCTTCAGCGGCGATGATGTCGCGGGCCTGGCGCTTGGTGCCGACCAGCAGGATGGTGCCGCGGTTGGCAGCGATCTGCTTGATGGTCTTCATCGCATCCTGGTACATCGCCATGGTTTTTTCCAGGTTGATGATGTGGATCTTGTTGCGATGACCGAAGATGAACGGTGCCATTTTCGGGTTCCAGAAACGGGTCTGGTGACCGAAGTGAACACCGGCTTCCAGCATTTCGCGCATAGTAACGGACATAATATTCTCCAGGGTTGGGTCTTGAATAACGGCCAGTACACCTGATTCCAGGCACCCTTGTCGGCCGCATTCGCGATTCAATAAAAAGACGTTTTTTACAACATTGCTCGATACGAACACGAGCAACCCGAGATTCTAGCGGTATTCGGCCCCGATTTCAAGTTCATACGTACCGTGCGATCACATATAATGGACAGATATCCCTATCGCAGAACAGAAAGACTATGTCCATCTCCCTCAAGACCCCGGAAGAGATCGAAGGCATGCGCATCGCCGGCCGCCTCGGCGCCGAAGTGCTCGACTACATCACCCCCTTCGTCAAGCCGGGCGTCACCACCGGCGAACTGGATCGCCTTTGCCACGAATACATGGTGCAAGTACAAGGCACCGTGCCGGCCCCGCTGAACTACGCGCCGCCGGGCTACCCGCCCTTCCCGAAGGCGGTCTGCACCTCGGTCAATGACGTCATCTGCCATGGCATCCCGGGCGACAAGGTCCTGAAGGCCGGCGACTCGGTCAACATCGACGTCACCGTCATCACCAGGGACGGCTTCCACGGCGACAACTCCCGCATGTTCCTGCTGGGCGAACCGACGATCCAGGCGCGCCGCCTGGCCGAAGTCACCTATGAATGCATGTGGCTGGGCATCAGCAAGGTCAAGCCGGGCGCCCACCTGGGCGACATCGGCCACGTGATCCAGCAGCACGCCGAAAAGAACGGCTACAGCGTGGTGCGCGAATTCTGCGGCCACGGCATCGGCAAGGTCTTCCACGAAGAGCCGCAGGTGCTGCATTACGGCCGTCCCGGCACCGGCGAGGAGCTCAAGCCGGGCATGATCTTCACGATCGAGCCGATGATCAACGCCGGCCGCCGCGAAATCCGCGAGATGCCGGACGGCTGGACCATCAAGACCAAGGACCGCAGCCTGTCGGCCCAGTGGGAACACATGATCCTGGTGACGGAAACCGGCTACGAAGTGCTGACCACCTCGGCCGGCACCCCGCCGCCGCCGGCGATCGTCCTCAACAAGGACGCCGTCGCAGCCTGATTCACACTCCATGTCCGGCACCGCCACCACCGAACAGCCGCAGCTGCAAACCCAGCTGCGGCAGCGCCTGAAGGATGAGCGCAATCTCATCATTGCGGACTTCCGCGAGAACGGCAAACCCGAGAAGCTGCTGCGCGGCCTGCGCCACAGCGTCGACGGGGTGCTGGCCGACGCCTGGAAGCTGGCCGGGCTGCCTTCGGCGTCGGCGCTGGTCGGGGTCGGCGGCTACGGCCGCGGCGAGCTTTTCCCCCATTCCGACGTCGACCTGCTGATCCTGCTCGGCGCCCCGGCCGACGCCCTGACCCAGGCCAGGCTGGAGCAGTTCGTGCAGCTGCTGTGGGACCTGGGCCTGGAGATCGGCCACAGCATCCGCACCGTCGACGAGTGCATGAGCGAGTCGGCGGCCGACATCACGGTGCAGACCAGCCTTCTGGAAGCGCGCCGCATCGCCGGCAGTGAGACCGTGTTCGCCGAGCTGCAGCGGCGCTACCGGGAGGCGATGGACCCGCAGGCCTTCTACCACGCCAAGACCGCCGAGATGCGGCTGCGCCACGCCAAGTACGAGTTCACGCCCTACAGCCTGGAACCGAACGTCAAGGAAAGCCCGGGCGCCCTGCGCGACCTGCAGGTGATCCGCTGGGTGGCCCAGGCGGCGGGGCTCGGCAACTCCTGGACGCAGCTGGCGATCCGCGGCCTGATCACGCGTCAGGAAGCGCGCCAGCTGATGGAGAAGGAATACGCCTTCAAGGACATCCGCATTCGCCTGCACCTGCAGACGCGGCGCCGCGAAGACCGGCTGGTGTTCGACGTCCAGACCGCGATCGCCGAGACCTTCGGCCTGACTTCGACCGGCCAGGGACTCGAGGCGCGCCGCGCCAGTGAATACCTGATGCAGCGCTACTACTGGGCGGCCAAGACGGTCACCCAGATGAACACCATCCTGCTGCAGAACATCGAGGCCCAGCTGTTCCCGCAGCCGTCGATCCCGGTGCCCATCAACCCGCGCTTCAACGAGGTCAACGGCTTCATCGACATCGCCCACGACGATACCTTCGAGACCCTGCCTTCCGCCGTGCTGGAGATCTTCGTGCTGATGACGGAGCGCCCGGACATCAAGGGCATGACGGCGCGCACCATGCGCGCGCTGTGGCACGCGCGCACGCTGATCGACGAATCCTTCCGCGCCAACCCGGCGCACCGCGTGCTGTTCCTGCGCGTCCTGCAGGCCCCCAGCGGCATCGTGCACGCGCTGCGCCGCATGAACGACATGGGCATCCTCGGCCGCTACCTGCCGAACTTCCGCCGCATCATCGGCCAGATGCAGCACGACCTGTTCCACGTCTACACCGTCGACCAGCACATCATGATGGTGGTGCGGAACATGCGCCGCTTCACGATGACGGAACATGCCCACGAATACCCGTTCTGCAGCCAGCTGATCGCCAACTTCCCGCGCCGCTGGCTGCTGTACGTGGCCGCCCTCTTCCACGACATCGCGAAGGGCCGCGGCGGCGACCATTCGGAGCTGGGCAAGCAGGACGTGCTGGAATTCTGCCGCGACCATGGCATCTCCCAGGAAGACACCGAACTGGTGGTATTCCTGGTCGAGCAACACCTGACCATGTCGCAGGTGGCGCAGAAGCAGGACACCTCAAGCCCGGACGTGATCGCGGGTTTCGCCGGCCTGGTCAAGGACGAGCGCCACCTGACCGCGCTCTATTTGCTGACGGTGGCCGACATCCGCGGCACCAGCCCCAAGGTGTGGAACGCCTGGAAGGCCAAGCTGCTGGAAGACCTTTACAAGATGACCCTGCGCGTGCTGGGCGGCGAGCCGCCTTCGGCCGACCGCGAGCTGCGCGCGCGCCAGCAGGAAGCGCTGGCCACCCTGCGCCTGTTCGGCCTCGGCCCGCAGGCCCACGAGAAACTGTGGAAGCAGCTGGACATGGCCTACTTCCTCCGTCACGACGCCTCCGACATCGCCTGGCAGACGCGCTCCCTGCACGACAAGCTGGGGCGCGACAAGCCGGTGGTGAAGGCGCGCCTGGCGCCGATCGGCGAAGGCCTGCAGGTGACCGTGTACGTGAAGGACCAGCCGGACCTGTTCGCGCGCATCTGCAGCTACTTCGACCGCAAGAACTTCTCCATCCTCGACGCCAAGATCCACACCACGCGCGACGGCTACGCGCTCGACACCTTCCTGATCACGGACGAGCACTTCGCCAACAACTACCGCGACATCATCAGCCTGATCGAACATGAGCTGTGCGAAGTGCTGACCCACCAGGAGCCGCTCAGCCCACCGCTGCGCGCCCGCCTGTCGCGCATGTCGCGCAACTTCCCGATCACCCCGACCGTCGAACTGCGCCCGGACGAACGCGGCCAGTTCTGGCTGCTGTCGATCGCCGCCAACGACCGCAACGGCCTGCTGTATGCCATCGCCAGCGTGCTGGCGCGGTATCGGATCAACCTGCATACGGCCAAGATCATGACCCTGGGCGAGCGGGTGGAGGACGTGTTCCTGATCGATGGGGCGGCGCTGAATAACCAGCGAGTGCAGGTGCAGCTCGAGACTGAATTGCTGGATGCACTGAAAATTTAACCAAGGTCATTCCCGCGCAGGCGGGAATCCAAGTTCTGCGAGCGTTAAGGTAACGCGTCCAACTTGGGTCCCCGCCTTCGCGGGGACGACGATTCAACTTTTACCACTTATGACCGAACCTGTACGCCTCTCCAAACGCATGTCCGAACTGGGCCTCTCCTCCCGCCGCGAAGCCGACGACTGGATCGCCAAAGGCTGGGTCCGCGTGGACGGCAAGGTTGTCAACGAACTGGGCAGCAAGGTGCTGCCACACCAGAAGATCACGGTCGAGCGCCAGGCCGCGGCCGAGCAGTCCAAGCGCGTGACGGTGCTGATCAACAAGCCGGTCGGCTTCGTCAGCGGCCAGGCCGAGGATGGCTACAAGCCCGCCGTGGTGCTTGTGAAACCGGAAAACCGCTGGGCGGACGATCCCTCGCCCGAGCAGTTCCACCCCACCCAGCTGCGCTCGCTGGTGCCGGCCGGCCGCCTGGACATCGACTCGGTCGGCCTGCTGGTGCTGACCCAGGACGGGCGCATCGCGCGCCAGCTGATCGGCGAGGACACGGCCATCGAGAAGGAATACCTGGTGCGCGTACAGTACACCAAGCCGGGCAAGCTGCCGGACGCCGATTTGAAGAAGCTGAACCACGGCCTGTGGATGGACGGCAAGCCGCTGCTGCCGGCCAAGGTGCGCTGGCAGAACGATGACCAGCTCAGCTTTACGCTGAAGGAAGGCCGCAAGCGCCAGATCCGGCGCATGTGCGACATGGTGGGTTTGAAGGTGATCGGTTTGAAGCGGGTGCGAATTGGTCGGGTCAAGCTGGGTGAGTTGCCGCCGGGTCAGTGGCGCTATCTCGGCGCCGACGAGCGGTTTTGATGTACACGCGGGCACAAGGGTGCCCACGCATCAATGTTGCCTCGCCTGGGTCCACGGATCCAATACCCGCAACTCGTCCAGCACCGCGCGCGGCCCGTCGATGCTGCCGCCGCTCTCCTGGTCCCACTCGAGCTTGAGCTTGGAGCGGCCCTTGCGCAGGTCGACGCGGGCGTAGTCGACCCAGGCGTCGTCGCCGCCGTATTCGTAGGTCGTGATCCAACCGGCCGCCGTCAAGGCATCGGCCGTCTGGCGCAGTGCAAAGGGCGGCAAGCCTTCGATGGTGCCAGGCTCTAGCCGAGGGTCGCCCAGCACCGACAAATACCTCACAAATTCTGAAATCCACGTCATCGCTGCCTCCCAACAGGGGTTTGACGTGATTTCAGTCTATCAGCGGGTTTTCGCCTTTGATGTTAGCCAACTCACACTGCATAAGAAATGCAGGGCGAATGAAAACGCCTGGAAACTGATGCGAAAAGCGCCGATTCTGCTCTAAGTCAGGATGCGGTGCAGCTCCTCGAGGCTGACCGGCTTGGTCAAATGATAAGTAAATCCGCGGTTGCGGGTCTGGCGGCGGTCCGCATCCTGGCCCCAGCCGGTCAGGGCGATGATGCGCATGCCGGTAAAGCGCTCGTCCTGGCGCAGGCGGCGCGCGACCTCGTAGCCGTCCATGACCGGCATGCCGATGTCGAGCAGGACGCTGGACGGCATGAAGCTTTCCGCCATCGCCAGCGCGCTGCGGCCGTCGTAGACCACGCGCACCTCGGCGCCGTCGGCCTCCAGCAGCAAGCCGAGCGTGTCGGCGGCGTCGCGGTTGTCGTCCACCACCAGGATGCGCTGCCCGGCGAAGGGCGCATAGGGCTGCGCCTGCGCCATGCCGGGACGCTCGGCGCGTTCGTCGTCCTGCGCCGCCAGCGGCAAGCGCACCAGGAATTCGCTGCCCATGCCGCCGCCGGCGCTGTGCGCTTCCACGCTCCCGTGGTGCATCTCGACCAGGCTGCGCACCATGGTCAGGCCGATTCCCAGCCCGCCCTGCCCGCGCCCGACCGCACGGTGGGCCTGGGCGAACATGTCGAACACCCGGCCCAGGGCTTCCGGCGGAATGCCGATCCCGGTATCGCGCACCGAGGCCACCGCATGGCCGTCCTCGCGCCAGACGTCGACCCAGATGCGGCCGCCCGGATCGGTGTACTTGGCGGCGTTGTTGAGCAGGTTGGCGAAGACCTGGGTCAGGCGCACGCGGTCGGCCAGCAGCACCAGCGGCTCCTCCGGCATAGCGACAGCCAGTTGATGCCCGGCGCGCTCGATCGGCAGCTGGCTGGTCTCGACCGCGCTGTGGATGATCTCCGCCACCGGCACCCGTTCCAGGCGCAGGTCGATCTTGCCGCGCGTGATGCGCGAGACTTCCATCAGGTCGTCCACCAGGCGCACGATCTGGCGCACCTGGCGTCCCACCATTTCGACCACCCGGTCGGACTGGCGGCGCCCGTCGGGCCGGCGCATCAGCTGCACCGCGTTGCTGATCGGCGCCAGCGGATTCCTCAGCTCGTGGGCCAGGGTGGCGAGGAATTCGTCCTTGCGGCGGTCGGCGTCCTTCAGCGCCTCCTCGGCCTGCACGGCGGCGGTGATGTCGAGCGAGATGCCGACCGAGCCGCGGTGCTGGCCGTCGCCCGAATACCAGGGCGCGGCGTGCGATTCGAACCAGCGCCAGCTGCCGTCGCGCGCCGGCACCCGGATCCGCTGGTTGTAGGCGGCGCGCTGGCGGATCCCGCTCGAT
This sequence comes from Massilia sp. Bi118, assembly GCF_918697865.1. Lineage (GTDB taxonomy): Bacteria > Pseudomonadota > Gammaproteobacteria > Burkholderiales > Burkholderiaceae_D > Telluria. Next base: position 48,341 of record NZ_CAKKMV010000003.1, read on the forward strand.
ACCTGCTCCAGGTAGCTGTGCATGTCGTCCGGCTGTACGATCGCGTGCCAGCCCTCGCTGTCCGCCGACGGGCCGCAGTCGCCGGCGCCGCGCTGGTTCAAATACATCAGCGCGCCGTCCGGATCGAACTGGTAGACCAGCGCCGGCGAAGCGTCGGCCAGCGCGCGGAAGCGGGCCTCGCTTTCGCGCAAGGCGTCCTCGGCGCGCTTGCGCACCGTGATGTCGTGGAACAGGATCGCCACCCGCGGGGTGTCGCCGCCGACCGGATACACAAAGAAATCGAACCAGCTGTTCAGCGCCTCGGAAAAGCACTGCGAGCGGGTGCTGGCGCCAGTGCGCGCAACCTGAGCGCAGGCGTCCAGCCAGCAGGGTTCGTGCTCGGGACGCACCTTCAGCTGGCCCGGGCCGACGTAATGGATGCTGGTCAAGCGCACCGCCGCCGGATTCGCTTCCGCATACGCCAGGCCGCAGGCGCGCCCCTCGCCGTCGTACTGCACGCTGGCCAGCAGGAAGCCCTCGTCCATGGCCTCGAACAGCATGCGGTAGCGGCGCTCGCTCTCGGCCAGCGCGGCCTGGGTGCGGCGCCGCTCGTCGATGTCGATGTTCATGCCGAACCACTTGCGCAGCCCGCCGTCCGGATCGAACAGCGGCGCCGCGCGCACATTGGTCCAGCGCCAGCCGCCCATCGCCACGTGCACGCGGAATTCCATGTTGATCCCGCGCCGCATCGACATCGCCGCGCGCCATTCGCGCTGCACGTATTCGCGGTCGTCGGGGTGGACTGCGTCGAGCCAGCCGCGGCCCATCGATGCCGCTTCGCGCTGTCCCGTGTAGGCGCACCAGCTAGGCGAAGGCAGGACGAAGTTGGCGTCGGCGTCGGTTTCCCAGACCGCCTGACCGAAGCCCTCGACCAGCGCACGGAAGCGTTCCTCGCTCTCGGCCAGGCGCGCCTCGGCTTCCTTCAGTTCGCTCACGTCGAGGACGAAGCAGACGCAGCGCGCGCCGGCGCCCTCGCCCGAAATCAGGGCCGGCGCATACAGCCCCCACCACAGGCTGCCGTCCTTGCGCACCATCTGCTTGGTGTAGGGCCGCGTCAGCCCGGTCTCGCGCAGTTCATGGCCCGAGCGCAGGGTCACGTCCCAGAAGGCCGGCACCGTGATGGTCTTCCAGTGGTCGAACTGGCGCAGCTCGTCTTCGCTGTATCCGGTCATGCGCTGGTAGGCCTGGTTGACGTCGCGCACGGTGCCGTCGAGGTCGAAATAGATCACGCCGACGGTGCTGATGCTGAGGGTGGCATCGATCAGGGCCTTGTGCTCGCGCAGCGCGCGCTCGGCGGCGCGGCTTTCCTCGACTTCGCGCTGCAGCGATTCGCGGCTTTCGAGTACCGGCCGCATGCGCTGCTCCAGCTCGCGCTCCAGGCGCTCCGGATCGCCGCCGCGCAGGGCGCCGCTGGCCTGGTGCGCGGCGGCCGCGAAGCCGGCGAGGTCGCGCAGCAGCTCAAGGTCGTGGGCATCGAAGTTCTCGCCGTCGCCGTCCAGCATCGCCATCAGCGCGCCGGCCGGATGGCCGCGCACGCGCCACGGCACCCCGAGCGCCTCGCCGACCTTGGCCCCGGCCGCGCGCACCGATTCGAATTCGCGCTCCGGACGCTCGAACAGGACCGCGCAATCCTCCTGGACGCAGGCGCCGCAGGGACAGGACTCGATCGGGAAGCGCTTTCCGGCCTGGCCGTCCATGGCGCCCGCCACCGCGCTCCAGCAGATCTCCTCGCCGTTCTTGCCCGGTTCACGTACCGCGATCACCACCGCGCTGGCGCCGCACAGCGTGCGCGCCGCCTCCGCCACCCGCTGCATCAGCAGAGCCGGATCGTCGGCGAGATATTGGGCCAGCCCGGCCAGCGCGCTGCGTTCGGCGCCGGGGTCCCGTCCCTGCACGTGCACGCCGCGGCCATGCAGCAGGGCGGCGATGACGGCATCGTCACGGTAGCCAACGGCAGAACCTGGGCTGGAATCGGCCATATGCGGTATGTGAAAAACTGTGAGTTTTAGTACCCGTACCGCCAGAATACTTTACAAGTCGATAATCTCCTACGGGTATTCAATCGTGCACGAGACCGCTTGCACCAGCCGCAGAGAATGGGCTGACGCCTAAGTCATCCGCGAATTTTGTCCTGGACAAATGGAAGCGCTGCCAAAGAGAATAAAGCGATGCCGAAGGCAGCCCCGGCAGATGGTGCGTTCTTTGTTGCAAACTCGCAATGGTGGCTGGTCTCAGCGCACCAGGTCCATCTCGCCGATTGCGCGTTCAAGATCTTCCAGGCGCACTGGCTTCTTCAGGTGGCGGTCGAAACCGGCCGCCAGCGCGCGCCGCACATCCTCGGGCTGGCCGTAGCCGGTCACCGCCACCAGCCGGATCCCGCCCTGCCCGGCCAGCGCGCGCGCCACCTCGTGGCCGGCGATGTCGGGCAGGTCGATGTCGACGAAAGCCACCTGCGGCAGCGCATTGGCGGCCAGCGCGATCGCAGAGCGGCCGTCGGCTGCGCTGTCGACCGCGCAGCCGCGCGAGGCCAGCAGCGCGCACATCATCTCGCGCAAGTCCTCGTTGTCCTCGACCACCAGCACCCGCAGGCCGTCCAGCGCCGTGGTTACGGGCGCGGGCAGCTCGGCCGCGGCCGGCGTTTCCTGCGCCAGCGGCAGGCGCACCGTGAAGCTGCTGCCCTGCCCGGCGCCGGCACTGACCACGGCCACCGAGCCATGCTGCTGTTCCACCAGCGACTTGACCACCGCCAGGCCGATGCCGAGCCCGCCCTTGGCGCGGCTGCTCACCTTGCCCTGCACGAACACGTCCCACACGCGCGGCAGCAGTTCGGCGTCGATACCCTTGCCGTCATCGCGCACGACCAGCTCCGCCATGCCGCCCCGCCGCCGGGTACTGACATGGATATGGCCGCCGGCCTGGGTGTACTTGGCGGCGTTTTCGACCAGGTTGCCGATCACCTGCTGCAGGCGGGTCGGGTCGCCGTTCACCCACAGGGGCTCGAGGTCGAGCGTCAATTCGTGCCCGGCGGTCGTGCCCTGGGTCTGCAGGGTCAGCGCCGCTTCGCGCACGGCGACGGCCAGGTCCAGCGGCGCCAGCGCCAGCACGACCTTGCCGCTGAGGACGCGGTTGGCATCCAGCAGTTCGTCGACCAGGTGCGCCAGGTGGCGGCTCTGGCGCCCGATGATCTGGTGCGCGCGCTCGGCCGCCCCGCCGCCCGCCCCCATCTGGATCAGGTCGATGGCCGAGCTGATCGCGCCCAGCGGATTGCGCAGTTCGTGGCCCAGCATAGCCAGGAATTCGTCCTTCGCGCGGTTCTGTGCCTCCGCCACGCTGCGCGCCGCCTGCACCTCGGCCAGGTGCTTGCGGCGCCCTGCCTCGGCCTTCTGCAGGCGGCGCGAGACCGCGTGCAGGACCTGCTGCAGGCTGTTCAATTCGGCGATGCGCAGGTCGGCCGGCGGCGGCAGCCAGCCTTCGGCCATGCCCTCGGTGGCGGCGCCCAGGTACTCCGTGGCCGCCAGCAGGCGCCGCGCGAACAGGATCGCCCCCGCCAGCGCCAGCACCACCGCGCACAGCAGGGTCGCCGCCGTCAAGGAAACCGCGCGCGCCGCCGTGGCTTCCAGTTCCCTCACGGGCACGCCGATCACGGCGGTCCATCCGGACAGCGAAGACCGGGCCAGTGCCGCCGCCATCGGCGCGCCGTCGCGCCCGGCCAGTTCGGTCCGCGCGGCGCCGCTGCGCAGCGCCCGCAGCAGTTCCGGGCTTGCGCGCGCGCCGACCGAGGCACTTGATCCTTCGTTACGCGCCAGCGCGGCGCCGTCGCGGTCGAACACCGACACCTGCCAGGACGCGGGCACGTCGCGCGGCAGCAGCCGGTTCAGGTGCTGGGCGTCGAACCACTGGTCGAGCAGTACCCGGCGGCCGTCGTCGAGGGTCAAGGGCAGTTCGGCCGAGATCACGTAGCGGCGGGTGGCGCTGCCGACGATCAGGTTCGACACCGTCGGCCGCTGGCGTTCGAACACATCGGCCACGCGCTGCAGGGCGCCGGGCGGCGGCGGCGCGATCGGCTGCCCGTAGGGCACCACGGTATTGAACAGCTGCTGGCCGTCCTCGCGCAGCACGGCCGTTTCGCGGCTGGTGCCGGCGTTGGCGCTGCGGGCCTGCCGATAAAAGTATTCGAAATCGCCCTGCTTCAGCCGCGCCGAGGTCGCCAGCGCCTGGCCGGAGGCGATCGCCGCCGTCAACTCCTGGTCCATCGCCAGCACCGAGGCGCGCGCCAGTTCCTGCATCCCGCGCAGCACCGCGTGGCGCTCGGCGTCCAGCAGCAGCTTGATGGCGACGCCGGCGCCGACGATCATCGGCAGGAAGACCGCTGCGGCCAGCAAGCTCAGGTGGGTGCGCACTCTCATGGTGTCGCATTTTATATTCAGCAAGTTTTTTCATGCCGCACGGCAGAGAAAAAGCTCCTTCAGCCCGCCACGACAGTCTTTACGCCCCTGTTTTCCGGCATTGCGCGAAGGGCCGGGCTCGCGTAGCATCCGGGGATTGCCTGCTCACAAGGCGGCATCCGAGAATCCGGGAGACCCATGAAAACCGAAACCCTACCACTACCCTACACACAAACCCGTTCCTTCCTCACCGTCGCTCTGATCGAGCTGTGGGAGCGCTTCGGCTACTACGGCATGCAGGCGCTGATCGTCTATTACATGGTCGAGCGCCTCGGCTTCGAAGACAGCCGCGCCAACCTGGTCTGGAGCGCCGCCGCGGCCCTGATCTACGTCGCGCCCGCCATCGGCGGCTGGATCGGCGACAAGGTACTGGGCACCAAGCGCTCGATGTATCTGGGCGCCATGGTCCTGACCGTCGGCTACGCGCTGATAGCGGTGCCGACCGAGAGCACCCGCTTCCTGTTCTGCGCCCTCGGCGTGGTGGTGGTCGGCAACGGCCTGTTCAAGCCCAACACCGCCAACCTGGTGCGCAAGATCTACGAAGGCGACGATTCCAAGATCGACTCCGCCTTCACCCTGTATTACATGGCGGTGAACGTCGGCTCGACCGTGTCGATGCTGGCCACGCCCTGGATCAAGGATTACGTCAACGCCGCCTACGGCAGCAACCTGGGCTGGCACGCCGCCTTCGCGGTCTGCAGCGTCGGCCTGGTGCTCGGCCTGTTCAATGTGCTGTTCATGCGCGCCACCATTGCCCACGTCGGCAGCCTGCCGGACGAGCGTCCGCTGCAGGTCGGCAAGCTGGCCGCCGTGCTGGCCGGCGCCGTGGTCGTCGTGTTCGGCTCGGCCGAGATCCTGGAGAACCAGGCCCTGGCGCGCGCCTTCGTCTACCTGGCCGGCCTGGTGGTGCTGGGCATCTTCGTGCACCTGATCCGCAAGAGCGAGCCGAGCGAGCGCGCCGGCCTGATCGCGGCCCTGGTGCTGACCCTGCAGACCGTGTTCTTCTTCATCTTCTACCAGCAGATGTCGACTTCGCTGTCGCTGTTCGCCCTGCGCAACGTCGATCTCGACTTCAGCATCTTCGGCGCCCACCTGTGGACCTGGTCGCCGGCCCAGTTCCAGGCCCTGAACGCGATCTGGATCATGGTGCTGAGCCCGGTCCTGGCCTGGGTCTACTCGGCCGCGGGCCGCACCGGCAAGGACCTGTCGATCGCCGGCAAGTTCGCGCTCGGCTTCGCCGCGGTGGCGGCCGGCTTCTTCGCCTACGGCGTCGCCGGCGTGTTCGCCGTCAAGGGCATGACCTCCTCGTGGGTGATGATCGCCGGCTACGGCCTGTACTCGCTGGGCGAGCTGCTGGTGTCGGGCCTGGGCCTGGCGATGGTGGCGCGCTACGTGCCGGCGCGCATGAGCGGCTTCATGATGGGCGCCTACTTCGTCGCCACCGGCATCTCGCAATACCTGGGCGGCGTGGTCGCCAACCTGGCCAGCGTGCCGAAGGATCTGACCGACCCGGTCCAGACCCTGCCGATCTACACCAGCCTGTTCAACAAGCTGGGCATGGGCGCAATCGCCTGCACCGTGATTGCCCTGCTGGCGCTGCCGCTGATGCGCAAGCTGACGGCCAGCCACCAGTCGCACCAGTAATCAAGCAAGACCTTCCGGGCGCGCGTCCTGCGCGCCCGTTTCCCCCTCCTTGCCGGGCGCCCGCAGCCCATCCATTCCGCATACTCCTGATGCCGGTCAGGCGGCGATGAAGCACTGCCGCATAAGCTGGGCGCTGAATGTTCCTTCAACCAGCCATCAAGGAGGCCGGCATGCGCCTGTCGCATCTATCCCGTCTATTCTTCGCTGCAACGCTCGCCATCCCCGGCGCCGCGGCGCTGGCGGACCCGCTGTACAACGTCACCGTGGTCGGCGGACTCGGCAGTACCGCCACCGACATCAACCGCTACGGCGACGTGGTCGGCAGCGTCACCAGTGGCGGCGCCACCAACGGCTTTGTCTACACCAGCAGCGGCTATGCCGTGCTCGGCACGCTCGGCGGCCTGAACAGCTTTGCCAACGCGATCAATGACTACGGCCTGGTGGTCGGCAGCGCCAACACGCTGGCCGGCGAAACCCACGCCTACGTGTATTCCGGCGGCAGCCTGCACGACCTCGGCACCCTCGGCGGCAGCGGCAGCGTGGCCTGGGACATCAACAACCACGGGGTCATCGTCGGCAGCGCCAACACGGGGGCCGAATCCGACAGCTACTACCAGCAAGCCTTCCGCTATGAGGGCGGCACCATGACCGGGCTCGGCGCCCTGCCCGGCGGCGCCGGCAGCGACGCCTATGCGGTCAACAACAAGGGCCTGATCGGCGGCGCCTCCTACCAGGGCGAAATCACGGTGCCGGAGTATCCGTTCTACGCCGTGGAATTCCGCGGCGGCGGCGTGGTCCCGATCGGCGCGTCGGAGCTCGGCAACAGCGCCATTTATGCCCTGAACGACTACGGCCTGGCGGTCGGCGGCATCCCGGCCTCGTCCTTCCCCCACGGTTCGCACGCCTTCCTGTACGAGGGCGGCGTGATCACCGACCTCGGCGCGCTCGACGCCACCGTCGACGACAGCATCGCCTGGGACATCAACAGGCTCGGCCAGGTGGTCGGCACCGCCGCCGTCACCCTCACGCCCGACACCTACGGCTACCACGGCTTCCTGTACGACGGCGCCGGCGGCATGGTCGACCTGAACACCCTGATCGACCCGGCCTCCGGCTGGGAAATCACGGACGCGCACGGCATCAACGGCGCCCAGCAGATCGCGGCCACCGCCTGCCGCGGCGGCATGTTCGGCGACTGCTACGCGGTGCGGCTCGACCTGGTGTCGGCCGTGCCCGAGCCGGGAAGCTGGGCGATGCTGGTGTTCGGGCTGGGGGCGCTCAGTCTGCGGCGGGTGCGGCGGCCCGGCGCTCGTTGAGGAGACAGGCGTTGCATTCTCGGGACAAGTTATGGCGGACAATATGTTGCAAACAGGAAATATGATATAGTGCGGAGCAACTTGCGGGCCCAGACACTGCCCGGCTTCAACCACCGGCCCGCGCTCCCGGCCGCAACCGTCCCGAACCATGCATTCCTTCGCCAAAGCCGGTCTTGCCCTGTTGGCGTGCGTCCTTTCCGCCGGTGCCGCCGGCGCCGAGCCGCACAGCTACAATTTTTCGCCGGTCAACCAGTACAACCTGAAAGTCTCGGCCAGTTTCTGGAACCCGATCATCCGCTACGTCTCGGAAAAGAGCGGCGTGCGCCTGAACCTGAAGCTGGGCCGCACCTCGGCCGACACCACCAGCTATGTGCTGGCGCGCGAAGTCGACTTCGCCTTCACCAACCACCTGTTCAGCCCGGACCGCGAAAAGATGGGCTGGACCGTGTTCGGCCGCCGCGACGCGCCGCCGGTGCGGGCCCAGATCGTGGTGCCGGCCGATTCGAAGGTCGCGAGCCTGGCCGAGCTGGCAGGCGGCACCGTCGTGTTTCCGGGCCCGGAGGCCCTGATCGCCTACAAGGCGCCCTACGCCGAGCTGCTGCGCCGTAACATCAGCGTCAACCCTGTATTTGCCGGGAACATGGACGCTGCCTTCACCCAGCTGTTCGCCGGCCGGGCCCGCGCCAGCGGCGCGAATTCCCAGCTGGTCGAAACCTACGGCAGCCGCGAAAGCAAATCCTTCCGCGTGCTGTGGAGTTCCGCGCCCTACAACGATCTCGCCCTGATGGCCTCCCCGCGCGTGCCCGCCGCCGAGGTGCGCGCGGTGGCGCAAGCCTTCCTGAACATGCGCAAGGACCCGGAAGGCCGCCGCATCCTCGACGCCGCCGCCGAACTGGTGCGCTCGCCGCAGCCGCTCGGCTTCGTGGCCGCCACCGACGCCGACTACGCCAGCTACCGCGCCTTCTACGCGACCGCCCCCATCAGCCTGCGCTGACTCTCCGGAACCGACCCATGCCGCTGCCGCGAATCCTAACGCGCGTCTTGCCGACCTCCCTGCTGCCGCGTTCCCTGGCCGGGCGGGTGTTCGCCGTCTTCAGTCTCACCATGCTGCTCTTCCTCGGCGCCGGCATGGGCCTGTTCTACCGCTACCACCTGCTGCAGCACGTCGAGGAGACCCAGGACGCCGCCCTGACCCTGGTCGAAGTCGCGGCCCAGAACATCGAGGACAGCGTGGTGATCGGCGACTACGACACGGTCAAGCGCACCCTCGGCAAGATGCTGTTCCAGTCGCCGTTCAAGAGCGCGGCCTTCATCGACATCGGCGGCGGCGCCCTGCGGGTGGAAGCGCCCAGGTTCGAACGCAGGCCGGCCCCGGCCTGGCTGAGCCGGCTGATCGCGTCCAAGCTGTACGAAGTCAATCGCGTGGCCAGCGTGGGCGGGCGCGACTACGGCGTGATCCGGGTCGAATTCGACGCCGACAAGATCGCCACCCAGCTGTGGGCGCTGGTGCTCGAGACCGCCAGCTTCGCGCTGGTCGCCTTCGCGCTCGGCATGGTCCTGATGCACACCCTGCTGAAGCGCTGGCTGGCCAAGCTCGGCGCCCTGAGCTCCTTCGAGAAGGACGTCGCCGCCGGCCGCGTCACCGCCGAGGCCGACCTGCATGCCGACGCCCCGACCGAGATCCAGGAAGCGATCCGCGCCGTCAACCGCAGCGCCGCCAGCCTGCGCGTGCAGTTCGGCCAGCGCATCGATTCGCTCACCAACTCGCTCATGCAGCACAAGCACGCGGTCGACCAGGCCGCGATCGTGAGCGAGGTCGACACGCTCGGGCGCATCATCGGCGTCAACGAACTGTTCGAGCGCGCCAGCGGCTACAGCCGCACGGAAGCGCTCGGCCGCGAGCTGCTCGAGTTCGGCCGCCCGGCCGGCAATAGCGCTCCCTGGAGCCCGTCGCCGGACGTCTGGAACGGCGAGGTCGTGATCAAGGCAAGAACCGGCGGCCTGCAGTGGTACCGCACCATCGTCCCCATCTTCGACGCCGGCGGCAGCATCGAGCGCTACCTGTGCATCGACATCGACATCACCGAACGCAAGGAATTCGAGCGCGCGATCGTCGAAAACGCCAAGCGCCAGACCCTGATCGCCGATCTTGGCCGCAAGGCGCTGGCCGCCAACGACCTGGACGAGCTGTTCGAGGAGGCGGTGCAGGCCGCCGCGCACGGCCTCGGCACGCCCTGCGCGGCGCTGTTCGAGACTGCGCAGTCCGATACCAGCTTCGGCCGCCAGCTGACGGTGCGCGCCGGCGCCGGCCGCCTGAGCCAGGCCGCCGGCCTGCAGCTGGGCTGTCCCGGCGATCCGCTGGGCGGGGCGCCGGCGGCCGGCCTGCGTCCCTGGTTCGGCCCGCTGGCCGCGATGCACGGCCTGCGCGGCGGCCTCGACGCCGGGGTCGGCCGCTACGGCGTGCTGGGCGCCTATACCGATACCGGGCGCCGCTTCGACGACGACGATGCTGTGTTCCTGCGCGGGATCGCCAACATCCTCGGCACCGCGATCGAGCGCCAGGAAGCGCGCCAGCGCCTGACCTACCTGGCCGAGTACGACTCGCTGACCAATTTGCCGAACCGCCGCCAGCTGGGCAGCTGCCTGGAAGACGCAATCGCCGCGGCCAGCCGCCATGGGCACCGCGCGGCCGTCATGTTCATCGACCTGGACCGCTTCAAGAACGTCAACGACATGCTGGGCCACGGCGTGGGCGACCAGCTGCTGGTGCAGGCCGCGGCGCGGCTGGAAGCCTGCGCGCGCGGCGACAACGTGGTGGCGCGCCTCGGCGGCGACGAATTCGCGGTGGTGCTGCCCTACCTGGCCGGCGCCGCCAAGGAGGCGCCGGACGCCGCCCTGCTGGCCGGCCGCATCATCGAAGCACTGGCCCAGCCCTTCCACCTGCAGGGCCAGCAGCTGTTCGTCTCGGCCAGCATCGGCATCGCCAGCTATCCGGAAGACGGCGCCAGCGCCGAGCAGCTGCTCAAGAGCGCCGACACCGCGATGTACGGCGCCAAGAACAATGGCCGCAATACCTGGCAGTTCTATTCGGCGGCGCTGCACGAGAACGCGGCCCAGCGGATCCAGCTCGAATCCCAGCTGCGCCTGGCGCTGGAACGCGGCGAGTTCCTGCTGCACTACCAGCCCAAGCTGGACCTGGCCGGCGGCGGCATCAGCGGCTTCGAGGCCCTGCTGCGCTGGAAGCATCCGCAGCGCGGCCTGGTGCCGCCGCTCGAATTCATCTCCATCCTCGAGGATACGGGCCTGATCCTGCCGGCCGGCGAATGGGTGATCGGCGAGGTCTGCCGCCAGCTGCGCGCCTGGGAAACGGCCGGCCTGCCGGTGCCGCCGGTGGCGATCAACCTGTCCGCGCGCCAGCTCCAGCAAGCCGACCTGGCCGCCGTCATCGAACGCATCGTCGTGGGCGCCGGGGTCGCGCCAGGCCTGCTCGAATTCGAGCTGACCGAATCGATGCTGATGACGAACCCGGAAGCCGCGGTGGCGATCCTGAAACGCATCAAGGCGCTCGGCATGCGCCTGTCGGTGGACGATTTCGGCACCGGCTATTCGAGCCTGGCCTATTTGAAGCGCTTCCCGCTGGACGCGCTGAAGATCGACCGCACTTTTGTCCGCGACCTGCCGGACGACGCGGACGACGCCGCCATCACCAAGGCCGTGATCAGCCTGGCGCACAGCCTGAACCTGAAGGTGGTGGCCGAGGGCGTCGAGAACATCGCCCAGCTGCGCGAACTGGAACGGTACGATTGCGACGAGATCCAGGGTTATTACATCAGCAAGCCGCTGCCGGCTGCGGAGTGCGCGGCATTCCTCCAGCGCGAGCAGCCGGTCGCGGCCTGAGATAGAATCCGGGGATGCCAGAACATCAGAATCTCCTCCAGGTGGCGTCCCGCGTCGACGCCATCGAACCCTTCCGCGTCATGGAAATGGTCAAGCAGGCTGCCGCCATGCGCCGCGCCGGCATCGACGTCATCAGCATGAGCGTGGGCGAACCGGACTTCACCGCGCCCGAGATGGTCGCCCAGGCCGCCATGGACGCGATCCGCGGCGGCGCCACCCAGTACACCGAATCGCTTGGCCTGCCGGCCTTGCGCGAGGCGATCTCCGGGCATTATTCGCGCTTCTACGGCCTGGACATCGATCCGCGCCGCATCGTGGTCACCGCCGGCGCCTCGGCCGCCCTGCTGCTGGCCTGCGCCGCCCTGGTTGCCGAGGGCGACGAAGTACTGATGCCGGACCCGTGCTATCCCTGCAACCGGCATTTCGTCAGCGCCTTCGGCGGCAAGCCGGTGCTGCTCTATTCGAGCGCGGCGGAACGCTACCAGCTCACGGCCGCCCACCTGGCCGAGCACTGGAACGACAGGAGCCGCGGCGTGCTGGTGGCCTCGCCCTCGAACCCGACCGGCACCTCGATGACGGTGCCGCAGGCGCGCGAACTGCTGGGCGCCGTGCGCGCCCGCGGCGGCTTCGCCATCGTCGACGAGATCTACCAGGGCCTGTCCTACGACGGCAAACCAGTAAGCAGCCTGGCGCTGGACGACAACGTCATCACCGTGAACAGCTTCTCGAAATACTTCAGCATGACCGGCTGGCGCCTGGGCTGGCTGGTGGTGCCGGAGAACCTGGTGCCGGTGTTCGAGAAACTGGCGCAGAATCTCTTCATCTGCGCGCCGACCATCGCCCAGCATGCGGCCCTGGCCTGCTTCCGCGACGACGCCCTGGAGATCTTCGAGTCGCGCCGCCTGGAATTCCAGCGCCGCCGCGACTTCCTGGTACCGGCCCTGCGCGAGCTCGGCTTTGCCGTGCCGGTGATGCCGGACGGCGCCTTCTACGTGTACGCGGATATCACCGGCCTGCCACATCGCCACGCGGGCGACAGCACGGCTTTCGGCAAGGCGGTGCTGGAAGAAGCGCATGTGGCGATCGTGCCGGGCGACGACTTCGGCTTCGCGGCCCCGCAACGCCATGTGCGCTTTTCCTACGCCACCGAATACGAACGCATCGAGGAAGCCGTGCAGCGCCTGGCGCGCCTGCTGGGCTAGGGTGGGCACCCCGTGCCCACCCTACAAGTCGTTAGCGATTAGTGTTTGCTTCCGCGCCGATTAAGGACAGCAGCGTTTCCAGCCCGACCGGCTTGACCAGGTAGTGATCGAAGCCGGCTTCCATGCCGCGCGCCTGGTCTTCCGGCTGGCCGTAGCCGGTCAGGGCGATGGCCAGCGGCCGCCTGCCACCCACCGCCGCGCGCACCGCCCGCATCAGCCCCAGTCCATCGAGGCCAGGCAAGCCGATGTCGCACACGATCACGTCATAAGGCCGTTCCAGCGCCGCCGCCAGGCCGCTGCGGCCGTCCAGCGCGGTGACCACCTCGTGCCCCTCTTCGCGCAGGCAGGCCGCCAGCGTGGCGCAGGTGTCGGGATTGTCCTCCACCACCAGGATCCGCTTGCGGCCGCCGGTGACGGCCACCTCGGCCGGGCCGCGGCCGACGCTTTGCTGCCCGGAGCGCGGCAGGCGCACCGTGAAGCAGCTGCCTTGGCCGGCGCCGGCGCTCTCCGCCGTCACCGAACCGGCATGCATGCCGACCAGGTTGCGCACCACGTTCAGGCCCACGCCCAGCCCGCCTTCGGAGCGCGCCAGCGAGCGCGGCCCCTGGGTGAACAGGTCGAAGATATACGGGATGATCTCGGGCGCGATGCCGTTGCCGTTGTCCCTGATCGCCACCGAAACCTGGTCGCCGTCGGCGCGGGCCGCAAGGTGGAGCATGCCGCCGTCGCCGGTGTACTTGGAGGCGTTGGCCAGCAGGTTGGTGAACACCTGGGTCAGGCGGACCTGGTCGCCCTCGACCACCACCGATTCCGGCGGCAGTTCGAGCTGCAGGGTCTGGCGGCGCTCCTGGATGCAGGACTGCATGGTCTCGACCGCCTGCTGCAGCACGTCGGCCAGCACCAGCGGCTGGGTCGACAGGGTGATCTTGCCGCTGCTGATGCGGGCGGCGTCGAGCAGGTCGTCGAGCAGCTTGGCCATGTGCTCGACCTGGCGCCCGATCACGCGCGAGAGCTTGTGCAGCTGGGGCGTGGCGTCGGGCATGCGGTCCAGCAGCGAGGCCGCCATGCTGATCGGCGACAGCGGATTGCGCAGCTCGTGCGCCAGCATGGCGAGGAATTCGTTCTGGCGCCGGTTGGCCGCCTCGGCGTCTTCCTGCAGGTGCTGGGCCTGGACCGCCGCCAGCACCAGGTGCTCGTTGGCTTCGCGCAGCATGCCGACCTCGTCTTCGAGGGAATGGATGCGGCGCAGCAAGAATTCCTCAGGCAGGGAGGCGCGCGGCAATTCATGCCTGGTGGCGCGCTGTTGCGAGGCCGTGCTGTCGTCGTCTAGCGGTTCCATTACGTCCTCGTCCAGGCCCATGCTGCGTCAGCGCCCCAGCGTTGGCCGGCCGACCAGCACGCCGTTCAGTTGCGATCCTTTGGGGTAGACCTCGATCCCCTCCGCCGTGATCGTGTACTCGCGCAGGTCGCAGCTGTGATCGCAGCCGCGCACCTTCACTACCGTCATGAACTTGCGGATCGCGCCGTCGAATTCGGCATAGCGCATCGACAGCACGGCGTCGGTAAGGAAGCACAGCTCGTCCGGGCTGAAGCTGGCGCGGGTGTAGTCGTCTTCGGTGCCCACCGTGACCAGCGCGGAAACGCCGCGCTTGGCCAGTTCGGACAGGGTGCGGAACACGGCCACGCGCAGGTCGGCGCGGACTTCCGGCGCCAGGTAGAGCCCGATCTCGGACAGCGAATCGATCACCACCCGGGTGGCGCCGGTGCGGTCAATCGCGCTGCACATCTCGTCCATCAGCTCTTCGACGCTGAGCGACAGCGAGCGGCTTTCGACCACCGACACGTGGCCTTGCTGGACGATTTTCGCCAGCTCGGCGTTACGCAGGCGCGCCGTACCCTTCTCGAAGAACAGGGCGACGCCTTTCTCGCCGAGCGCGGCGCCGGCCTGCAGGAAGCGGGTGGCCATGATGGTCTTGCCGGCGCCGGTCGGCCCCGAGACCAGCATGGTATGGCCCTGCGGCAGGCCGCCGTGCATCAGCTCGTCCACGCCCGGCACACCGGTCGGGATACGGCAGGGATTGCGGTCCACCGGCGTGCCGGGCAAGCGATCGGTGGCCAGCGGCGGCAGCAGGCGCGGATAGACGCGGATGCCGTCGTCCCCGATGCGCATGGTGTGGGCGCCCGTCATGTGGGCCTGGCCGCGCATCTTGTTGACGCGCAGCTTGCGCAGGGCCGAGTTGTCGTCCGCCGCCTGGTACAGGGTGAGCATGCCGTCGGCCACCGTGATGATCGGATTCGCCTCGACGTCGGCCTGCGAATACTCGCCGATCAGGAAGGTGGTCGCCTGCCAGGTCGCCATGCGCGAGCCGAGTTCCTGGATGAACTGCTGCAGGTCGGACAGGCCTTCGTTGCCGGCGCGCGCGCTCTGCATCACGGAACGGAAGGAATCGACGAACACCAGGCCGGGGCCGAAATCCTCGACCTCACGCATGATGCGCTCGAGCACACCGAGGAAGTGGCCGGCGCGCAAGTCATCCGCCAAATTGACATAGCGGATGAACGGACCGACCTTGTCCATGTCGAAGAAGGAAAACTGCTGCTGGTAGCGCAGCATCTTCAGCGGCGGCTCGCCGAGCACCGTGAAGAACAGGGCGCGCCGTTCGGGACCGGCAAGCGCGAACATGATCTGGTGCGCCAGCGTGGTCTTGCCGCTGCCGGGGGCGCCGGCAATCAGGGTGAAGGAATATTCGGTCAGGCCGCCGCCGAGGAGGACGTCCAGGCCCGGAACTCCGGTCTCCAGCAATCCCAGGCGTACTTTGTCGGTCATTTACTTGTGCTCCTGTACATCTTCCGGTCCCTGCTGCTCCGAGGCCCTGGCCTGCTCGAGGAGCCTGGCCGTGAGCGCCTCGCCGATCAGCGACGACAGCTGTCTGGTGAATGTGTTCAGCAACTCTCCGTTCGCGATGTCGGCCACGGTAGGCTCGGCGCCGGCCAGGTCGCGCTCGAGCGAACCCAGCAGTCCGCCGATCGACTTTTGCGTGGGATCCACGCGCAGCCATTCGTAGCGGGCTGCCAGCGTGCGCAGGGCGCGGCCGAACAACGCACAAAACCCGTTCTCGCCGATCAGGGTCACCAACTGGCCACTGATGCGGCGCCACGGGCGCAGCCGGTCCACGGTAGAGCCTGCCTGGGACTGTCCGCCACCCGGCAAGGCCTTACCGTCATCGCTGGATTGTTGCCGCTCTTTGTCGTCTCTTTCCATGCAGGTCAACTGGGATTTATCTTGGTGCGGCACCGCCGAGGCGGCCAAGGCATGTGGGGCACATTATAGCTGCATAGCCGGAAGGGCACTCGTAATATCGTGACAATAATTTGCTTACTGTGCGGCACTGGCGGCTGCTACCATCCTTGTTCCAGATAACAAGGACAAGCCGCCTTCCATGCCCGACCGCCGATTCCACCTTCCCAGCTTGTTGCGCTGCGCACTGTTCGCCGCCCTGCCCGCTTTTTCCACTGCCCGCGCCGCTGCCCCTGCTCGTGCTTCCGGCCCGGCCGTCCAGGAAGCGCCGCTGCGCGCCCACCTGGCCTTCCTCGCCGACGACCTGCTGGAAGGCCGCGGCACCGGGCAACGCGGCGGCGAACTCACCGTGCGCTACCTGGAGACCCAGGCCGCCGCCGTCGGCCTGAAGCCGGCCGCCGGCAAGGGCTACCGCCAGAAGGTCGAGCTGGTGGGCCAGAAGACCCAGGCCGGCAGCGTGCTCCGCTTCGAGGCCGGCGGCAAGACCATCGCCGCGACCTTCGATCAGGGCGCCGTCTACGGCAACGCCAACGGCCAGGCGGAGACGCGGCTGGACGCCCCCATCGTCTTCGTCGGCTACGGCATCGATGCGCCGGATGAAGCCTGGAACGATTTCGCCGGCGCCGACCTGAAAGGCAAGCTGCTGGTGGCGATGGTCAACGACCCGCAGCCGACCGCCGCCGAGCCGGCGCGCTTCGGCGGCAAATCGCTGAGCTGGTACGGCCGCTGGACCTACAAGTTCGAAGAAGCCCAGCGCCAGGGCGCGGCCGGCATCCTGCTGATCCACACCACGCCGTCCGCATCCTATCCGTGGAGCGTCCCGGTCACCAGCTTCACCCACGAGCAGTTCCACCTGGCCGGCCCCGGCAACGCGCTGCAGGGCTGGATCAGCGAAGACATGGCGCGCACCCTGTTCAGCGCGGCCGGCCAGGACCTCGACGCCTTGCGCGCCCGCGCCGAAGTCAAGGGCTTCCGCCCCGTCGAACTGAAGGCGACCGTCCACGCGCAGGTCAAGAGCGCGGTGCGCCAGGTGGCCGAGTACAACGTGGCCGGCATCGTGCCCGGCACCGACCCGAAGCTGCGCGAGGAAGCGGTGATCTATTCGGCGCACTGGGACCACCTCGGCATCGACGTGCAGAACGGGAAGCCGGACCACATCTGGAACGGCGCCATCGACAACGGCTCCGGCACCGCCGCCCTGCTGGCGATGGCCCAGGCCGCGGTGGCGCATCCGGCACGCCGCACCCAGATCTTCCTCTGGCCCTGCGCCGAGGAACAGGGCCTGCTGGGCGCCCTCGCCTACACCCGCGCGCCCC
This sequence comes from Massilia sp. Bi118, assembly GCF_918697865.1. GTDB lineage: Bacteria > Pseudomonadota > Gammaproteobacteria > Burkholderiales > Burkholderiaceae_D > Telluria. Next base: position 65,498 of record NZ_CAKKMV010000003.1, read on the forward strand.
TGTGGCCGCTGTCGAAAACCGCGGCCGACCTGAACCTCGACAGCATGAACTTCGTCGGTCCCACGCGCGACATCGGCGTGCCCGGCGCCGAGCGCAGCACGCTGCTCGATACCTCGCGCGCCGTGGCGCAGGAGATGGGTCTGTCGATCGCCCCAACGGTGCCGGATCTCGGCGGCGCCTACTTCCGCGCCGACCACTTCATGTTCGCGAAGGCGGGCGTCCCGGCCTTCAACGTCGGCTCGGCGGTGTTCTCCGGCGACGGCAGCTTCGCCTTCGCGCACGACGCGGCTTCTTCGAGCAGCCGCATGCGCGCCTTCACCAGGGACTACCACCAGGTGAGCGACCAGTACGATCCAGGCTGGGATTTGACGGGCATGGTGCAGCAGGCGCAGTTCACGCTGAACCTGGGCTATGCGGTGGCGAATGCGGCGGCGATGCCGGTTTGGAAAACGGGCGAAGCCTGGGGAAAGGTGAAACGATGAGACTCCGCACTGCAACTCTGGTCCTTGCCCTTGCCGCACTGGCGCCCATGGCTTCGGTCGCCACCCCGGCCGCCACGCCCGCCGACACCCGCTTCCAGGCTCTCTACCAGCAGGAATGGAAGTGGCGCATAGCCCAGCGCCTGGCCGACGACGAGGACCAGCCCAAGGGCCGGCGCCCGGAACTGCCGCGCGTCGACGCCGCCACCCAGGAAGCGCGCCGCCGCTACTGGGAGGACGTGCTGAAGCGCCTGTCCGCCATCGACCCGGCCGCACTGTCGAAGGAAGAACGCATCAACTACGCGGTCTACCGCGCCCAGATCCAGGCCCTGTATGAAGCCCAGCGCTTCCGCGAATACGAGCAGCCGGTGAATGCCGACAGCGCCTTCTGGACCGACATCACCTATGCCGCAAGGCGATCCTTCAAGTCGGCGCAGGAATACCGGGACTACCTCCTGCTGCTGCGCGACATGCCGCGCTACTACCGCGAGCAGTTGGCCAACATGCGCGCCGGCCTGGCGCGCGGCTTCACGCCGCCGCGCGTGACGCTGGCCGGGCGCGACGTCCCGCTGGCGACCGTGGCGGAAGCAAAGTCTCCGCAGGACACCATCTTCTATGCGCCCTTCAAGAGCATGCCGGCGAATATCCCGGCCGCCGAGCAGGCCCGCCTGCGCGAGGAAGCCGCGGCCGTCATCCGCGACAGCGTGCAGCCGGCCCACGCCGAGGTGCTGGCCTATGTGCGCAGCGAGTACTTCCCGAAGGCGCGCGTGGCGCTGGCGGCCGAGAGCCTCCCCGAGGGCAAGGCCTATTACCAGTCGAAGATCGTCGAGTACACGACCACCTCGATGACGGCCGACGAGATCCACCGCATCGGCCTGTCCGAGATGGCGAAGATCCGCGCCGAGATGCAGCAGGCAATGAGCCAGGCCGGCTTCAAGGGCGAGCTGCCCGCCTTCCTGGCTTTCCTGCGCAGCGACCCGCAGTTCTATGCGAAGACGCCGGACGAGCTCCTGAAGGCCGCGGCCTGGATCGCCAAGAAGTTCGACGGCAAGGCCGACCAGTATTTTGGCTACCTGCCGCGCCGCCGCTTCGCGATCGTCCCGGTGCCGCCGGACCAGGCGCCCTACTACACCTCGGCGCGCGGCGGTCCTGGCATCTACCTCGTCAACACCTACAACCTGCCGGCGCGCGCCCTGTACAGCCTCCCGGCACTGACCCTGCACGAATCGGCGCCCGGCCACGCCTTCCAGATGCCGGTGGCGCTGGAACAGAAAGGCGTACCGCCCTTCCGCAGGGCCTACATTTCGGCCTACGGCGAGGGCTGGGCGCTGTACTCTGAACGCCTGGGCACCGAGATGGGTATCTACGAGACGCCCTACGAAGTCTTCGGCATGCTGAGCTACCAGGCCTGGCGCGCGGCGCGGCTGGTGGTCGATACCGGCATCCACGCCCAGGGCTGGACCCGCGAACAGGCACAGGCCTACATGCACGACAACACGGCCCTGTCCGACCACGAGATCGAGACCGAAGTCGACCGCTACATCTCCTGGCCAGGCCAGGCACTGTCCTACTATCTGGGCGAGATGGCGATCATGGGGGCGCGTAAAAAGGCGGAGGCGGCGCTCGGGCCGAAGTTCGACATCCGCGCCTTCCACGACACCGTGCTGCAGCTTGGGTCGGTGCCGCTGCCGGTGCTGGAGGCGCGGATCGATACCTTCATTGCGGAAGGTGGGAAGTCGCCGTATCGCTAGGCCGTAGGGTGGTCACACCGTGCCCACGCCGACGCTTGCATGAGGCTTGCTCTTGCGTGGGCTCGGGGAGCCCACCCTACCTTACAGCAGCTTGATCTTCAACTGCACCGAGATACCGCCATACAGCCGGTCCTTGTAGCTCGGAATGATGCCGACGTTGACGCCGACGCGCTGGTACTCGTAAGTCAGCGTGGGGATCGCGGCCGGGAACCAGCCGCCGTCGCGCATGTGCGGGTAACCGTTGAAGGCGGCGATGGCCGCGCCCACGCGCACCGGGCCGATCGCATACGGCTGCCAGATCACGCCGGCGTAGTTCGAGTAGTCACGGTCGCTGTTGTAAAAGCGGCCGGCGGTGGCCGCCATCGTGCCGGAAAAGCGGTACTCGGCGCCGAGGCCCCAGTTGGCGCCGTTCAAGTCCTTGTCGCGGTCGAAGTGGTACGTGGCGAAGCCGCTGTCGATCCAGAACTCGCTCTTTGGCGCGGGGTCGATCTTCGTGAACAGGTCGCCGGCATGCGCCGCTTGCGCAAAAGCGAAGGCCAGCGCCAGGCCGCAGGCCAATGCCGGCTTGATGAAATGCTTGTTCAATCGTCTGCCTTCGGATCGAGATCGGGAAACATGACTTCGGTGTAGCCGAAGCGGGAAAAGTCCTTGATGCGCATCGGATAGAGGATGCCCAGCAGGTGGTCGACCTCGTGCTGCACCACGCGCGCATGGAAGCCATCGACGTCGCGGCTGATGCGCTTGCCGTACTGGTCAACGCCTTCGTAATGCAGCTTCGTGTAGCGTGGGACGCTGCCGCGCAGGCCCGGCACCGACAGGCAGCCTTCGAAGCCCTCTTCCATCTCATCGGAGAGCGGTTTCAGGACCGGATTGATCAGCACCGTCTCCGGCACGCTCGGGGCGTCCGGGTAGCGCTGGTTCTGCCCGAAGCCGAAGATCACCAGCTGCAGGTTGACGCCGATCTGCGGCGCGGCCAGGCCGGCGCCGTCGACCGCGTGCATGGTCTCGAACATGTCGGCGATCAGGGCATGCAGCTCGGGCGTGTCGAACTCTTTTACCGGCTCGGCCACGCGCAGCAGGCGCGGGTCGCCCATCTTCAGGATTTCGCGGATCGTCATGTCGGCTCCTCAGCCTTCTTGCGCACGCAGCTCGGCCAGGAATTCGGCAAAGCCCTCGGCGGTTTCCGGATGCTTCAGGCCCATCGCCGTGGTCGCCTTCAGGTAACCGAGCTTGGAACCGCAATCATAACGCTGGCCAGCGTAGCGGTAGGCCAGCACGCGCTCGTGCGACATCAGCGAGGCGATGCCGTCGGTCAGCTGGATCTCGCCGCCGGCGCCGGTGCCGATTTTTGCCAGATGGTCAAAAATCGAGCCGGACAGCACGTAGCGGCCGACCACCGCCAGGGTCGAGGGCGCGTCGTCGGGCTGCGGCTTCTCGACGATGCCGGAGACCAGCTCGAGATCCGGACGGTAGGCGCTGGCGCTGACGATGCCGTACTGGCGGGTATGCGCGCGCGGCACGTCCTGCACCGCCAGCACGCTGCACTTTTCGTAGCCGTACAAATCGGTCATCTGGGCCAGCACCGGCTTGTGGCCGGGCGCGCTGTCCATGAAGTCGTCGGCCAGCAGCACCGCGAAGGGTTCGTTGCCCACCACCGGGCGCGCGCACAGCACCGCGTGGCCCAGGCCCAGCGGCTCGGACTGGCGGATGTAGATGCAGTTGACGTTCTTCGGGATCACGCCGCGCACCAGATCGAGCAGCTGCTGCTTGCCGTGGGCCTCGAGTTCGGATTCGAGCTCGTAGGCCTTGTCGAAGTGGTCCTCGATCGCGCGCTTGTTGCGGCCGGTGATGAAAATCAGCTCCGTGACGCCGGCGGCGACCGCCTCCTCCACTGCGTACTGGATCAGCGGCTTGTCGACGATGGGCAGCATCTCCTTCGGCTGGGCTTTGGTGGCCGGCAGGAAGCGGCTGCCCAGGCCGGCGACGGGGAATACTGCCTTCTTGATTGCACTCATTCTCGTTCTCTCAATCGATTCTTTATTTCGGGAGCAGCGCCAGCAGACCGGCTTCGTCGAGCACGGTCACGCCCAGGCTCTCCGCCTTTTCCAGCTTGCTGCCGGCTTCCGCGCCGGCCACCACGTAGGAGGTCTTCTTCGACACCGAGCCCGAGACCTTGCCGCCGGCCGCCTCGATCAGGGCGCCGGCCTGGTCGCGCGACATGGTCGGCAGGGTCCCGGTCAGCACGAAAGTCTTGCCGGCCAGCGGGCCTTCTTCAGCGGCTGGCGCTTCGTCGGGCAGCTGGGCCAGCAGTTCGCGGCGCAGGTCGGCGATCTTCTGCACGGTCTCGCGCTTGCCGTCCGCCGCCATCCACGCTTCCAGCGACTCGGCAACCGTGGACGGCAGGCCGAACACGCTGAAGATCTTCAGGTGCGCCAGCTCGTCCAGCGTGCGGCCGTCCGCCAGCAGCTGCTTCGCGCGCGGCTCGGTCAGCTTCGGAATGTCGAGCGCGGCCAGCAGCTTGACCTCGTCCAGGCGCTCGCGCAGCTGGGCTTTGGGCGCATGCTCGCCCTGCGGCGCCACGCCCGCGGCCAGCAGCGCATCCAGCGCCACCTGGTTCTTCGGCTCGGCAAAGAATTCGGCGATCGCTTCGGCCACGGTGCCGCCGATATCGGGCAGCACGCGCAGCAGCGCGGCCGGGGCGCGGCGCACCAGCGCCAGGCTGCCCAGCCAGTCGGCCAGGGTCTTGCCGGTCGACTCGCCGACATGGCGGATGCCGAGCGCGAACAGCAGGCGCTCGAGCGGCGGATTGCGGCTGGCGGCAATCGCGGCCAGCAGGTTGTCGGCCCACTTGGTCGCCACCTTGCCTGCCTTGACGGTCTCCGGCGTGGTGCCGTCGCGCTCGTCGGCCAGGCGCTTCATCTGCAATAAATCTTCGAGCGTCAGCCGGTACAGGTCGGCCACGCCGTGGATCAGGTTGGCCTCGACCAGGCTGTCGATGTAGCGGTCGCCCAGGCCTTCGATGTCCATCATGCGGCGGCCGGCAAAGTGGCGGATCGCTTCCTTGCGCTGGGCCGCGCAGGTCAGACCGCCGGAGCAGCGCGCCACCGCCTCGCCTTCTTCGCGCACCACGTGCGAGCCGCACACCGGGCAGGTCTTCGGCAATTCATACATGGCCGGCTCGGGCTGCGGGCGGCGCTCCAGCACCACGGACAGCACTTCCGGGATGACGTCGCCGGCGCGGCGCACGACCACCGTGTCGCCCACGCGCACGTCCTTGCGGCGCACTTCGTCTTCGTTGTGCAGGGTGGCGTTGGTAACGGTCACGCCGCCCACCGACACCGGATTCAGGCGCGCGACCGGCGTGATGGCGCCGGTGCGGCCCACCTGCACGTCGATCGCCTGTACCGTGGTCAGCGCTTCCTCGGCCGGAAACTTGTGCGCCAGCGCGAACCGCGGCGCGCGCGAGACGAAGCCGAGGGCGCGCTGGTCTTCCAGGCGGTCGACCTTGTAGACCACGCCGTCGATCTCGTAAGGCAGCGACTTGCGCTTCTCGCCGATGGAGCGGAAGTAATCGAGGATGCCTTCGCAGCCCTTGACCACCGCGCGCTCCTTCGACACCGGCAGGCCGAGGCACTCGAACCAGTCCAGCACCTTGGAGTGCGATTCCGGCATGGCCGCGCCTTCCAGCACGCCGATGCCGTAGGCGAAGAAGCGGAGTTTGCGCTGGGCCGTGATGCGGGCGTCGAGCTGGCGCAGGCTGCCGGCGGCGGCGTTGCGCGGGTTGGCGAATTCCTTGTGGCCGGCGTCGCGCTGGCGCTGGTTCAGGCGCTCGAAGTCCTGCTTGAACATCAGGACTTCGCCGCGCACTTCCAGCACCGCCGGGATGTCACCACCGTGCAGGCGCAGCGGGATCACCTTCACGGTGCGGATGTTCGCCGTGACGTCCTCGCCGGTATAGCCGTCGCCGCGGGTGGCGGCCTGCACGAACACGCCGTTCTCGTAGCGCAGGCTCATCGCCAGGCCGTCGAACTTCAGCTCGGCTGCGTACTCGACCTGGGCGCCATTGGCCAGGTCCAGGCCTTCGCGCACACGGCGGTCGAAGTTGTCGATGTCCTCTTCGGAAAAGCCGTTGTTCAGCGAGAGCATCGGCATCGCATGCGTCACCTGCCTGAACTCGGGGATGGGCGCGCCGCCCACGCGCGAGGTCGGCGTGTCGTTCGATACCGCTTCCGGGTGCGCCGCTTCCAGTTCCTGCAGTTCGCGGAACAGCTTGTCGTACTCGGCGTCCGGAATGGTCGGCGCGTCGAGCACGTGGTAGTTATAGATGTGGTGGTTCAGTTCCTTGACCAGCCACGCCATCCGTTCCAGGTGGTCCATCCGCACCTCAGCTGAACAGGCGCAGCGCGCGGGTCGAGCCGGCCGGGATGTCGGCGGCGTCCATCTCCTGGTAGAACTCGCCGACCTGGCCGGCGATCTCGCCCAGGGCCTCATCAAGCAGCGGCTGGTCGAAGTCGTCGACGATGGCGGCGTCCAGGCGCAGCTCCAGCGACTTGGCGCAGGTGACCATCTTGCCGAAGCCGTCGCGCGCCGGGGTCACGCAGGGCACATCCAGCAGCAGGGTCAGGCGCGAGGTGGTGTCGGCGCCCAGGTTGACGTTGGTCGACAGGGTGAACAGCACGCCGCCCTCGCCGTCCGGCATCGCGAAGCGGCCATCAGGGCGCACGTCGAAGCCCTGGTTTTCGAGTGCGCCGATCAGGGTCGACATCGCCCACGGCGCGCCTTTCGAAGCCAGGTTCACGCCCAGCTGGGCGTCATGACCGGCGACGAAGCGGTGCAGGTTCTTCGCCTCGCTCATCACCTCGATCATGTCCGGCACTTCCGGCTCCGCGCCAATCTCGTCGGCCACCGCGCGCAGGCGCGTCACCATTTCCGAGTATTCGAGCTCGTTCAGGGCCGTGGTGCGGGTGGCCAGTTGCACGCCGGCCTGCAGCTTGGTGTAGACGCCGCCATGCACGATGGGCTCCCAGTCGCCGTTCACGGCCAGGCCGACGAAGTGCACCGGCTTGTTTCCGACGCGGCGCAGCTTCAGCAGCGCGGGCAGGATCTTGTCGCCGCGCGCGGCGCCTTCGATGTTCAAGGGGATCAGGCAATCGATGAGCGGATCGACCAGGTTCTCGGCCAGCTGGGCCGGCGGAGTGTCCGCCTTGGCGCCCGGCAGCGAGGCCAGCGGATCGAGGCTGGCGGCCATCGCCGCGCCAGCCGCGGCGCCGCCGATGCCGGCACCGGCGGCGGCCCCACTTGCGGCCACGCCGGCCGGCGCAGGCTCGCGCATCACCGGCTCGGCCAACGCATCGCTGCCGGCCAGTTCCGCAAACGGCGCGTCGACATTCGCGTCCAGCACCGGCTCATGGCGGTCGGGCGAATCGGCATCCACCGGCGCGCCCGCGGAGTCCGGCCGGACGGCGCCGCTCTTCATCAGCACGTCGTCATGGTCAGAAGCAAAGGCCCGTTCGACGCTCTTGCGGGCCTTGTACTCCTGCCACTTGTTATAACTAATGATGCCGACGACGAAGACGCCGCCGGCCGCGATCAGGCTCATTTGTAAGTCGTTCATGCTGCTTGTGCCTCAGTAGCGAAATTCGCGGCGGACTCCATGTCCACCGCCACGATGCGCGATACGCCCTGCTCCTGCATCGTCACACCGATCAGTTGATTGGCCATCTCCATCGCGATCTTGTTGTGCGAGATGAAGAGGAATTGGGTATGGTCCGACATGCGTTTGACCATGCGGCAGAAGCGCTCGGTATTGGCGTCGTCCAGGGGCGCATCCACCTCGTCGAGGAGGCAGAACGGCGCGGGATTCAAACGGAACATCGAGAACACCAGTGCCGTCGCGGTCAGGGCCTTTTCGCCGCCGGACAGCAGGTGGATCGTGGCGTTCTTCTTGCCCGGCGGCTGGGCCATGACCTGCACGCCGGCGTCGAGGATCTCTTCGCCGGTCATCACCAGCTTGGCCGTGCCGCCGCCGAACAGGATCGGGAACAGCTCCGAGAAATTGGCGTTGACGCGATCAAAAGTGTCTTGGAGCAGGTCGCGCGATTCGCGGTCGATGCGGGAAATCGCGCCTTCCAGCGTGGCGATGGCCTCCTGCAGGTCGGCGTTCTGCGAATCGAGGAAGCGCTTGCGCTCCGTGGCCTGGGCCAGCTCTTCGACCGCGGCCAGGTTCACCGCGCCCAGCGCCGTGATCGCATTGGTCAGGCGCGTGACCTCGCCCTGCAGGTATTGCGGCTTCATGTCCGGCTGCAGCTTCTGCGCGAGTTCCGCCTCGTCGGCGCCGGTGGCGCTCAGGGCTTCGGCAAACTGTTCCTGGTTCAGGCGCGCGGCCTGCTCCTTCAGCTGCATCTCGGTGATGCGCTCACGCTGCGGCTGCAGGCTGCGCTCCGCGCCCATGCGCGCTTCCTCGGCGGCGCGCAGCTGCTGCGTCAGCTGGTCGAGCTCATGGCGCGCATCGGACAGCGCCTGTTCCTGCGCGGTGCGGCGCGCCAGCAGCTCCTGCAGGCCTTCGGCCGCGGTGCCGGATTCGATGGCTTCCAGCTCCATCTTGCCGGCGCCTATGCTTTCCAGGACCTGCTCCGCCTGCTGGTTCGCGGTGGCGATGGTGCGGCGCAGTTCCTCGATGCGGCTGCGCTGGGTCTTTTCAGCGAACACCGCTTCCTGGGCCGAGCGCTCCAGCTCGCGCAGCTTGTCGCGCGCTTCGTTCAGAACCCGTTCCTGGTCCAGGAATTCGGTCTGGCGGTCTTCATGGGCGCCCTGCAGCTCAGCCAGCTCCATGTCCAGCTCTTCGAACCGGGCTTCGGCCTCGGCCTTGATCTGGCGCTGCTCGGCTTCCTGGGCCGCGATCTCGTCGAGGTCGGCGGAGATCTGGCCGCTGCGCTGGTTGAAGCGGGCTTCGACTTCGGCCTGCTTCACGACCTCGATCTGCAGGGCGTGGGTTTCGCGCTGCAGGGTCGCGACCTTCTGGCGGCCTTCCTGCAGGCGGCGCTGCAGCTCGCTCACCGCGGCGTCGGCGCGGATCGCGCGGGTGCGCGCCTCGTCCAGCAGCAGGACCTGGGCCCGCAGCTGCTTGACGATGTTGTCGATCTCGTGCTGGCGCGCCAGCACGCCGTCCTGCTCGGCGTCGGCGGCATAGAAACGCACGCTGTTGCGGCTGACGATGTGGCCGTGCGGCGTGACGAAGCAGCCGCCCTCCGGCAGGCGCTCGCGCTGGGCCAGCGCCGCGCCTGGATCATCGGCGGCATAGACTTCGTGCAGCCAGTCGTCCAGCAGGCCGCGCAGGCCGGGGTCGTTCAGTTTGAGCAGGCTGGCGAAAGGCTTCAGGCCATGGGCTGCCGGCCGCGCGGGCGCATTCGTCGACGGCGTGTACACCGCCATGCGGGCCGGCGGCGCATCGCCGAAGAAGCCGCGCGCCCAGTCCAGGTTCGAGATCTCGAGGGCGCCGGTGCGCTCGCGCAGCACCGATTCCAGCGCCGTCTCCCAGCCGGTTTCGATGTCGAGCTTCTGCCACAGGCGCGGCAGCTTGTCGAGTTCGTGCTTCTGCAGCCAGGGCTGGACCTTGCCCTGGGTCTGGACCCGGTCCTGCAGCTGGCGCAGGGCTGACAGGCGCGCTTCCAGCTTCGCATTCGCCGCGGTCTCCTGCTGGACCTGGGCGTGGGCTTCGCGCCTTTCCTGCTCGCTGGACTCCTGGCGGCTGGCGGCTTCCTCCAGCATCAGGGTCTGCTCTTCCAGCTGCAGCTGCTTTTCTTCCTGCTGCATGCGCAGGTTGTCGAGGTGGCCGGTGTCCGGCAGGTTCAGGTTGCCGCGCTCCTGCTGCAGGCGCTCGCGCCGCGTCGCCAGGGTGGCCAGGATGTTCGAGGCATTGCGCTGGTGCGCCGACGAGAGCTCGATGCGCTGCTGGATCTGCATGATGCGGGCGCGCGATTCGGCCGACTTTTCCTGGGACGCGCGCCAGGCGGCGTCGAGTTCCGGCAGGCGTTCGTTCTGCGCCTCGACGGCGATCTGCGCGCCTTCGACGCGCGCAGCCAGCTCTTCGAGGCGGTATTCGGCTTCTTCGATCTGCTCCTGGGTATCGCGCGCCTGGTTCAGCCACTGCTCGCGCTGGGCGGTCAGGGTGCCGATCTGGTTCTGCAGGCGCGTGCGCGACTCGACCACGAACTTGATCCGCGCTTCCAGGCTGCCGATCTCGGAATTGGTCTGATAGAGCTCACCCTGGGCCGCGTGCAGGCGATCCCCGGTCGCATAATGCGCCTGGCGCATGCGCTCGAGTTCCAGTTCCAGGTGGCGCATCTTCGCGTTCTGTTCTTCGAGGCCGGTCTGGGCCTGCTCCATCTCGAGGAACCAGCGCGCCTGCTCGGACTTCGCTTCGTTCTTCCGCAGCAGCCAGAGCAGCTTCTGCTTTTCTTCCTGGTCGGCCTGCAGCTGGTGGAAGCGGTTCGCCACCGCGGCTTGCGCTTCCAGCTTTTCGAGGTTGGCGTTCAGCTCGCGCAGGATGTCGTCGACCCTGGTCAGGTTTTCGCGCGTGTCGGACAGCCGGTTCTCGGTCTCGCGGCGCCGCTCCTTGTACTTCGAGACGCCGGCCGCCTCTTCCAGGAACACGCGGAGCTCCTCGGGGCGCGACTCGATGATGCGGGAGATCATGCCCTGGCCGATGATGGCGTAGGCGCGCGGGCCGAGGCCGGTGCCGAGGAAGATGTCCTGGATGTCGCGCCGGCGCACCGGCTGGCCGTTGATGTAATAGGTCGAAGTGCCGTCGCGCGTCAGCGTGCGCTTGACGGCGATCTCGGCGTACTGCCCCCACTGCCCGGCCGCCTTGCCGGCGCTGTTGTCGAATACCAGTTCGACCGAGGCGCGCCCGGCCGGCTTGCGGTGGGTGGAGCCGTTGAAAATCACGTCCTGCATCGACTCGCCGCGCAGCTCGGAGGCTTTCGATTCGCCCAGCACCCAGCGTACGGCATCGATGATGTTCGACTTGCCGCATCCGTTCGGGCCGACCACGCCGACCAGTTGCCCCGGCACCTGGAAATTGGTGGGATCGACGAAAGACTTAAATCCCGACAATTTGATGGAGGATAGACGCACGTTCTCGAAGAAGGATGGGTGTCGTGAAAAACCGCATCATACCATCTGTTCCTTGCTTTACGGCCAAGATTCGGCGTTGCTTTCCACTCTGGGCGCCTGCCGGGTCCTGATCAGTTTCTTCTCTATGGCGTTGTCCGGCGCCCCTTGAGCGCCTGCCTGACCGGCACACACCAGTAAAGCAAAGGAAAGTGCTATGTCATGGCATTTTTTACTGCTATGCTAATTTCGCAATATTGCTGAGCCCACGCAGGCAGTGCTGCTGACGAGCCATTGCCAGCTCATCCAACATGAGGACGCACTATGAAGAAGAAATGGTTTGCCATACCGGCAGCGGTGGTGCTGGGGCTGCTCGTCGCGCTTCTCTACGCGCCGGAACTCGCACGCTTCTGGCTTGCGAACCGGCCGCAGCCCACGCTCACGATCGACGCCGCCATGCGCACGCAGACGATAGACGCGCTGGCGGCAAAGCTGAACCAGCACTACATGTCGCCCGAGAAGGCCAGGGAGATCGAAGCGCTGCTGCGGGAGCGCCAGAAGCGTGGCGCCTACGACGCAATCGGCGATGCGGAAAAGTTTGCTGAGCAGCTCGAGGCCGACATCACGGGCGTCTCGCACGACCTGCACATGGGCGTAGGTTTCAGCTCATCGCCCTTGCCGCCCGATCCCAGCGGGGAACCCGACCTGCGGGGCCGCACACCGCCCCCGGATGCTCCTCTCTTCATGCGCGTGTTTGGCGCTATCGTCCTCAGCAGGGAGAACTTTGGCATCGCCAAGGTCGAACACTTGAGCCCCGGGGTAGGCTTTCTGCAGCTGACGGGCTTTGCACCGCCGGTCATGTCGGCCGACAGGGTCGCCAGCGCAATGAACAAGCTGGCAGATACGGACGCGCTCATCATCGACCTGCGCGGCAACAGGGGCGGCCACCCCGGCGGCGTGAACCTGATGCTCAGCTATTTTGTCGACCAGCGCACCCACGTGAACGATATCTGGTCGCGCAATACCGGATCGACGACCGAACTCTGGACCGAGGACAGGCTTGAAGGGAAACGCTATGGCGGCAAGAAGCCGGTCTTCATCCTGGTGGACCGCGACACCATGTCGGCCGGAGAAAATTTTGCCTACACGATGCAGGCGCTGAAGCGCGCCACCATCATCGGCACGCGGACCTGGGGCGGCGCCCACCCGGGCCGCCCCTACCGCCTTGGCGATCATTTTTACGCCCTGGTGCCGGATGCGCGCATCATCAATCCGATCACCCACACCGACTGGGAGGGTACGGGCGTGCTTCCCGACGTCGAGGCGGCGCCCGCCGATGCGCTGAAGGTCGCGCAGGAACTGCTGCAGCGCCAGACGCGCTTGACCGCGCTCCGCTGAGTCAGGTGCAAAGCACCTCGAAACGGCGCCTCTCCGGCGCGCACGGCGGCACATACGGCCCGCGGGCCGGCTGCCAGCCGTTGCGCAGCCAGACCCGGTCGCTGCCGGACAGCTTGAGGGCGGCCGCGGTCAGCCACTGGTGGGAATTGACGGGGTCGGCGCGCGGCAGCAGCAAGGTCGCCGCCAGCAGGCCCAATAAAAGCGGTTGCGGCGAGCGGTCGCGCGCGGCGCGGGTGCGCGCGATGAACAGTCCCGCGCATGCCAGGCCCAGCAGGCAGCCGGCCGCCGCCTCGCTGGCCGAATGGGCGCCGACCTTGACGCGGGCGATGGCCACGGCCACCGCCAGCACCGCCCCGGCCAGCACAGCGGCACGCAGCCAGCTGCCGCCGCGCCGGTCCTGGCCGCCCGGCCGGGTTTCCCTGCGCCTGTCCGCGCGCCGCAGGCCGCGCCTTTCCAGCAGCAGGAACAGGGCGACTGGGAACACGGCGGCGGCGCGCGTGGCGTGGCCGGAGAAGCCGGTGAATTCCAGGGAGCGCACGCCGATGCCCCAGCCGAGGAAGGCCATCTGGCTGGCCACGGCGATGGAGAGCGCGGCGCCGAACAGCAGGCACCAGGCCAGCGCCAGCCGCCAGCAGCGCGCCCCGACCAGCCAGGCGGCGATGGCGACGGCAAGCAGCGCGGTGACGTTCAGGCCGCCGAGGGCGGATAGGTGGTACCACCAGATCATGTCGGGATTGTTTGTGGGGTGATGGCGGCTAGACTATACCGCAATCCGAGTCGAGCCCGCGCTCCCTGCCCGTCGTCCCCGCGCTCCTCTACGTCGTCCCCGCGCTCCTCTACGTCGTCCCCGCGCAGGCGGGGACCCAAGTTCCGCATGCGTCTTGTCAGCGCCAGCAAGCTTGGATTCCCGCCTTCGCGGGAATGACGGCTAGGCCGCGGCCACCTTCATCGAAGCGTCATTCACCGCCCCAGCCTGCATCGCCTCCGACAGCACCTGCCCCACCACCCCATCGATGGCCAGCACGCGCGCGGCCCCCGCATGCAGCAGCTCGGCGAACTTTTCCGCGGACAACGAGAAGGCCTCGCGCCGGCCCGCGCCCGAGAAGATGAAGAGCGTGCGCAGCGGGCTGACCCAGGCGAGCTTGACCTTGCGCGCCCCTTCCGTGGTCTTGAACTCGAACCACATGCCGCGCTCCAGGCCATCCACCGGCGAAATCATCTGCTGGCGCGCCGCTTCCTGTCCGGCCGCGGCCTGCTCCAGTTCGACCCGGCGCAGCGCGTCCTGCTGGGCGGCTTCGACGGCGAGTTCCAGCTGGCGCTCCGGCGACAGTTCGATCGGCGCGCGCACGATCGAGGCGTGGCATTCGGCCAGGCGGGCGAAGAATTGCAGGCGCTCGGCGTCCTGCCAGCGGATCGCGTCCAGCCATTTGTTCAGCGTGGCCAGCAGGCGCGGCAGCTTGCCGATCAGGGCCTTGCGTTGTTCCTGGGTCTGTTTCGGCTTGACGCTCCAGATCAGCTCGTCCATCGCGCGGGTGGCGTTGACCACCGCGCCCGGCTTGTCCGCGTCGATGCTGTAGGCGAAGGTCATGACCGTGGTCCAGCGCTGCTCGAGGAAGCCGCTGACCACCTGCCCGACATCGCCGGCCTGCACGCGCAGCTGCACGGCGTCGCGCGCGGCGCGGGTCGCGACCTGCATCTTTTCCTGTTTCAGGGCGCTGGCCACCGGGGCGGCGATCGCTTCCTGCTGGGCGTTCTCCTCGGCGGCGATGCCCGCTTCCAGCTCGGCCACCGCTTCCGCAAAGGCGCCAGGGCGGTCCTCGCCGACGCGTTCGACGCTGCGCTGCATGACCTGGAACAGCGGATCGTCCTGGTCCTTGCGCTGCTCCCAGCCCATGCGCGACAGCAGGTCGACCATGCGCCGCGCCGGATGCGCTTCCTCGAAGAAGAAGTTCTTGTCGAGCAGGGCCGCCTTCAGCACCGGTACCTGCAGCACGCGCAGCAGCTCGCGGGTCTGCGGCGGGATGCTGTCGTCGAGCAGCACGGTTTCGAACACACGCGACAGCAGGCCCAGGGTGCTCTCGTCGCCGCGCGACAGGCTGCCCTTGGGCAGGCTCTGGGCAAAGCGCGGCAGGTAGAAGACGTTTTGCGGGAGCGCGCCGGCCGCCGCCGGGATGGCGCCTGAAGAAGGGTCAAGCGCGGACTGCGCAGCCTGCAGGCCGGGTTCGATGCGGGCCAGCAGTTCCAGCAGCGGGGCGACCTGGCCCGGCACCAGCACCGGCGCATCGTGCGGCAGACCGGGGATGGCCGGCAGGCCGCCGGCAGCGAAGCCGCCTGCGTGAACGGCGCCCGAGGCCTGCGCTGCGGCCATGACACCCGGCGCCATCATGAATGACGCACCTGCAGCGATGCCGCCGGCCGACGGTGCGCCGCCTGGCGCAGCACCCGGCGCTGCGCCGGCCGTGGCGCCGAACGTGGCGCCACCGGCCGCGGCAAGGAATCCGCCTGCCGGCTGTGCGGCCTGCACCGCCGCAGGGTGTTCCACCGGCGCCTGCCGTGCCTCGCCCTGCTCCACCGGCGCCGCAGCAAAGCCCGCCGCCGCACTGGGGCGCCAGCCCCCTGCGCCGGACGGCATCGCCGGCAGCTCGGGAATCAGCGGCAGGTCCGGCACGGCAGCGCCATCCTCGTCGCCGAACAGCTTGCGCAGCTGCTCGGCCAGCGCCGCCTTGCCGCTGGCGCGGGCGGCGCGCGCCGCGGCGGCGTCGTCGGTTTTCTGGATCCGGTAAGCCTCGACCGCGCCCTGGCCGTCCTTGCCGGTCAGGCCTTCGACCAGGGCTTCGTACAGCGCGCCGAAATCGAACACCAGCTCGGGGCGCAGCAGCTCCAGGATCAGCGGATGCGATTCTTCCTCGGGCTCGAACTCGCGCCAGGCTTCTTCCAGGGCTTTCAGGAAGACTTCGGGGCGGAAGGGATTGGCGTCGGCGCGCAGCACGCCCTTGCCAAGCAGGAGGCCGAGCCGCACCGAGAGGGTCGCCAGCTGCTCGGAATGGGCGATGTCGAAGGGCCGCGTGATGGCGCCGAAGGCGACCTTGTCGTCCATGACCTCGAGCGGCACCAGGCTGAGCGAGGCCGGCGCGGCCCGGGGCGCGGCGCCTTGCGGCTGCAGGCGCTCGATGTCCTGGCGCACGGCCAGGTCGAGGCCGGTGCTGGCCAGGTGAAAGAAGGCGTAGCTGTTATCCCGCAGCAGCTTGCTGGAGCGGACGCGCCGGTAGACTTCGCGCGTGTCGAGTCCGGGCTGGCTGACATCCGCCAGGGCCGCGCCGAAGCGGGCGATCATCGGCGTCAGCTGCTCCTTGAGCTGGGCGGCCGCGATATCGGCGAGCGCGTCCAGAGTCGCCTGCTTTTGCAAGGCGGCCTGACGCGCTGCCGGACTCTGGACTCGGCTCGATGACATGGTGGACGGTGAATGCGATGGCTTGCTTATGCTTATTGTGGCACATAATTGCCACAAGGCAACCAGTATCTGCAAGCACTTCCAGACGAATATAAAGTAAATATTCTACGGAAGAGTTATCTCATCAGTAAAACTACGGCCTTATCTGGATTTCAACGACGAACCGAAGAACGAACATCGCACCACGGCAGTCTTTGCGGAAAATTTATTCTCTAAACGTAGGTCTCGCTCCTACAAGGCCCCGCGCCGTGTTCTGATACCACATCTACTGACGGGCTTGCATTATTGCACTACCGGAAACGCTTCGGTAAGCAGGACTTTCCCATTTTAGAAAGGAATGATCATGGCTAACAACAGGTCGGGCAAGCAGGGCGGCTCGCGCGAGCAGCACGCGGAAGCAGGTCGTCAGAGCCACAAGAATGACGCCAACAAACAGGGTTCGCAGCAGGGTTCGCAGCAGTCGGGCTCGGGTTCCGGCTCGCGTTCGGGCGGTTCCGGCGGTACCCGCGGCGGCACCCCGGAGCAGCATGCCGAAGCAGGCCGTCAAAGCCACAAGAACGACGGCAACAAGCAGTCGGCATCGGGCTCGGGTTCGCGCTCGGGCGGCAGCCGCGGCGGCAACCGCTGAATTTTCCTGAGGCCGAAGGCGGCGCCGCAGCACAGGCCGCGGCGCCGCCTTCGGCCTTCAAGGACGGCAACAGGGCCTGGAACGGGAAGCTGTTCCAGGCCCTGTGTTTTGCAGGCCGCCGCAGCGGCCGGGATCAGATATTGCGCAGGGGCGCGCCCTTCGGCGGCGCGAAGTCCCTGACGTCGTTGACCAGGCCGGCGGTCTTGGCATCGCGTCCGTTCAGGTGCAGGTCGCCGTACTGGTGGATGCCCCACTGCTCCGGCGTGAGTTCGATGTGCTTGCGCAGGATCGATTCGGTGCGGGCATCGTCGGCGCGCAGGCCTTCGACGATGATGTTGAGGGCGTCCGGACGCGAGCCCGGCGAGGCCGTCGCGTGCGACTTGTGGATCATGAAGCGGGCCGTCTCGCTGGCATAGCGGCGGGTGCCCGACAGGAACAGGATCACCGCGATCGACGCCACCGCGCCGCCGTTGTACATCACGAACTCGACCGGTGAGTTGGCCAGGAAGTTGTACAGGCACAGGCCGTCGCTCACATAGCCGCCGTTCGACTGCACCAGGATGTGGGCCGTTTCCAGTCCGTCCTCGGTCATCATCGAGACGGCCTCGAACACGCGATGCACCATGTCGCTGTTCACGTCGCCGGACAGCGTGAAGTACGCCTCTTTTTGCTGTTTTGCTTGATCTTCGCTCATAGTCGGGCTCTCTTCTGTCGCAAGGTCATAGGGCAAGTGTAACAAAACACGGTTTTTTCTCTATGTAGACGCACTGCAATAGTGCGCGGCCTATGCCAAGGGGCTTTCGAATTGACTTCCCTGCACTAGTCGCATATCCTTCGCAGTCTTGACCGGGAGAGCGCAGCGCAAGGCTGCCGCCGAAGGGGCATCACCCGAAAACTCTCAGGCAACCGGACCGGTCGGGGGGCGCACGCTATGCACGACGCAAGCGTGGCGGCCAACTCTGGAGAGCGGCTCTTGACGAGCCCACCGAAGGGGCAGGCGGATTCAAGCCGCTATCTCTCAGGTATCGAGGACAGAGGGGTGCGATCGGCATGCGGGCAAAAACCGTGTGCCGTAACCCTATTCAACTGCCCGAGGATCTCACGCCATGACGCTCAAAGCGACCCCGCTCAATTCCGTACACCGCGCATCCGGCGCCAAGATGGTCGACTTTGGCGGCTGGGACATGCCCGTCAACTACGGTTCGCAGATCGAAGAACATAATGCCGTGCGCACCGATGCAGGCATGTTCGACGTCTCCCACATGTGCGTGGTCGACCTGCACGGCGCCAACGCCCGCCCCTTCCTGCGCGGCCTGCTGGCCAACAACGTCGACAAGCTGCAGGCGGCCGGCAAAGCCCTGTACTCCTGCATGCTGAACCCTGAAGGCGGCGTGATCGACGACCTGATCGTCTACTTCTTCCGCGAAGACTGGTTCCGCCTGGTCGTCAACGCCGGCACCGCCGAGAAGGACATCGCCTGGATCCGCCAGCAGAACGAGGCCACCAATAGCGGCCTGAGCATCACCCCGCGCCGCGCCGACCTGTCGGACGACGGCATCGCCCTGATCGCCGTGCAGGGCCCGAACGCCCGCGCCAAGGTCTGGGAAGTGCTGCCGCAAACCCAGGCGGCATCGAGCGAGATGAAGCCCTTCAACGTCACCATCGTGAACGACACCCCGTTTGGCGAAGTCATGGTGGCCCGCACCGGCTACACCGGCGAAGACGGCTTCGAGATCGGCGTCCCGGCCGGCCAGGCCGAAGCCCTGTGGACCGCGCTGGCGGCCGCCGGCGTCAAGCCTGCCGGCCTGGGCGCGCGCGACACCCTGCGCCTGGAAGCCGGCATGAACCTGTACGGCCAGGACATGGACGATACCGTCTCGCCGCTCGACGCCGGCCTGGCCTGGACCGTCGACCTGGTCGCGGAGCGCGATTTCATCGGCAAATCGGCCCTGCAGAGCAAAGGCCAGCAGCAGAACTTCGTCGGCCTGATCCTGCGCGAGAAAGGCGGCATCCTGCGCGCCCACCAGAAGGTTGTCGCCGCATCGGGCAACGCCGGCGAGATCACCAGCGGCACCTTCAGCCCGAGCATGCAGCAGGCGATCGCGCTGGCGCGCGTGCCGGTCGAGGTGCAGGTGGGCGACACCGTGCACGTCGAAATCCGCGACAAGAAACTGGCCGCCTCCGTGGTCAAGCTGCCCTTCGTGCGCAACGGCAAAGTGCTGGCATCCTGATTCGCAGCCCGTCACAAGAACAACGTATACTTACCGCCTCAACTTCTCATTAGGAGCTCTGCATGAACATCCCAGCCGACCTGAAATACACCGAGTCCCACGAGTGGGTCCGTCAAGAGACTGACGGCACCCTGACCGTCGGCATCACCGAATACGCACAGGACGCGCTGGGCGACATCGTGTTCGTGGAACTGCCGCAGGTCGGCAAGGCCTTCACCGCCGGCGACGACGCCGCCGTGGTCGAGTCGGTCAAGGCCGCCAGCGACATCTACGCCCCGGTCTCGGGCACCGTCACCGCCGTCAACCAGGCCACCGCCGACGCCCCGGACTCGATCAACGCCGACGCCTACGGCGCCTGGCTGTTCAAGCTGCAACCGAGCGATCCGGCCGCGATCAACGGCCTGCTGGATGCTGCGGCTTACGGCAAGACCACTGAAGGCTGATTAGCCACCCCGTCATTCCCCGGCCACCCGTCGTTCCCGCGAAGGCGGGAACCCAAGTTCGTTGCTGGACGCTAGCGTTTGCGATGTTCACGCAAACTTGGGTCCCCGCCTCCGCGGGGACGACGTTGATTCCTCCCGCCTCGATTCCTCTTTTTCGACTTCTGCCATGACCCGCACCAGCCTGACCCAACTCGAAGCACGCGATGGCTTCATCCCGCGCCACATCGGTCCGTCCGACGCCGAACAGGCAGCCATGCTGTCCGTCCTCGGCTACCAGAGCCGCGCCGCCCTGATCGATGCCGTCGTTCCCGCCAACATCCGCCGCAAGGACAAGCTGGACCTGGGCCAGTTCTTCGATCCGCTGCCCGAGCAGGCCGCGCTGGCTAAGCTGAAGGGCATCGCCTCGCAGAACAAGGTCATGAAGTCGATGATCGGCCAGGGCTACTACGGCACCTTCACCCCGCCTGTCATCCTGCGCAACATCTTCGAAAACCCGGCCTGGTACACCGCCTACACGCCTTACCAGCCGGAGATCTCGCAGGGCCGCCTGGAAGCGATTCTGAACTTCCAGCAGGTGATCACCGACCTGACCGGCATGGGCATCGCGAATGCCTCGATGCTGGACGAAGGCACCGCCGCCGCCGAAGCCATGACGCTGATCCAGCGCGTCGGCAAGTCGGCCTCGAAGGTCTTCTACGTGGCCGACGACGTGCTGCCGCAGACCCGTGAAGTGATCGAGACCCGCGCCAAGCCGATCGGCGTCGAAGTGCGCAGCATCGCCGCCGCCGACATCGACAACCTGGATGAAAGCTGCTTCGGCGTGCTGCTGCAGTACCCGGGCGTCAACGGCGACGTGCGCGACTACCGCAACGCCTGCGAGAAGCTGCATGCGATGGGCGCGATGGTCGTGGTGGCCGCGGACCTGCTGGCCCTGACCGTGCTGACCCCGCCGGGCGAATGGGGCGCCGACGTCGTGGTCGGCAACAGCCAGCGCTTCGGCGTGCCGCTCGGTTTCGGCGGCCCGCACGCCGGCTACCTGGCCACCCGCGACGACTACAAGCGCAGCATGGCTGGCCGCCTGGCCGGCGTCACCGTCGACGCCCAGGGCAACAAGGCGTTCCGCCTGGCGCTGCAGACCCGCGAACAGCACATCCGCCGCGAAAAAGCGACCTCGAACATCTGCACCGCACAGGTGCTGCTGGCCGTGATGGCCTCGATGTACGCCATCTACCACGGCCCGAAGGGCCTGGAGCAGATCGCCCGCCGCGTGCACCGCTACACCGGCATCCTGGCCGCCTCGCTGCAGGGCCTCGGCTACCAGCTGGTCAACGAGACTTATTTCGACACCCTGACCGTCATCGCGGACAACGCCGATGAGCTGCACCGCATCGCCAACGACAAGGGCGTCAACCTGCGCCGCATCGATGCGCGCCACGTCGGCCTGTCGCTGGACGAGACCACCGGCCGCGACGAGATCGCGCTGCTGGCGCAGATCTTCGGCGAAGCCGCCGGCAAATCGGTCGACGTCGATTTCGACTCGCTGGACAGCGACGTGGCCGACGCCTTCCCGGCATCGCTGAGCCGCACCAGCGCCTACCTGACCCACCCGACCTTCCACCGCTACCACGCCGAGCACGAGATGCTGCGCTACCTGCGCTCGCTGGCCGACAAGGACCTGGCGCTGGACCGCACCATGATCCCGCTGGGTTCGTGCACCATGAAGCTGAACGCGACCTCGGAGATGATCCCGGTCACCTGGCCCGAGTTCTCGAACATCCACCCGTTCGCACCGGATGACCAGACCGTCGGCTACCGCGAGATGATCGCCCAGCTGGAAGCCATGCTGTGCGCCGTGACCGGTTACGCCGGCGTGTCGCTGCAGCCGAACGCCGGTTCGCAGGGCGAGTACGCCGGCCTGCTGATCATCCAGAAGTACCACCAGTCGCGCGGCGAAGGCCATCGCAACATCTGCCTGATCCCGTCCTCGGCGCACGGCACCAACCCGGCCTCGGCCAGCATGGTCGGCATGCAGGTGGTCGTCACCGCCTGCGACGAGAACGGCAACGTCGACCTGGAAGACCTGAAGAAGAAGGCCGAGCAGCACAGCGCCAACCTGGCCTGCGTGATGGTCACCTACCCGTCGACCCATGGCGTGTTCGAAGAAGGCATCAAGGAACTGTGCGAGATCGTGCACGCGCACGGCGGCCAGGTGTACGTCGACGGCGCCAACATGAACGCGCTGGTCGGCGTGGCCGGCCCGGGGATTTTCGGCGGCGACGTCAGCCACCTGAACCTGCACAAGACCTTCTGCATCCCGCACGGCGGCGGCGGCCCGGGCGTCGGTCCGGTGGCTGTCGGCGCGCACCTGGTGCCCTTCCTGCCGAACCAGGCCTCGACCGGCTACCAGCGCAACGAGCAAGGCATCGGCGCCGTCAGCGCCGCGCCTTACGGCTCGGCCTCGATCCTGCCGATCTCCTGGATGTACATCGCGATGATGGGCGCCGAAGGCCTGACCGCGGCGACCGAGACGGCGATCCTGAACGCCAACTACATTGCGCGCCGCCTGGCCCCGCACTACCCGGTGCTGTACACCGGCCACGACGGCCTGGTCGCGCACGAGTGCATCATCGACCTGCGCCCGCTGCAGGACAAGACCGGCATCAGCAACGAAGACGTGGCCAAGCGCCTGATGGACTTCGGCTTCCACGCCCCGACCATGAGCTTCCCGGTGCCGGGCACGCTGATGATCGAGCCGACCGAGTCGGAGTCGAAAGTCGAACTGGACCGCTTCATCGAGGCGATGATCACCATCCACGCCGAGATCGTGAAGGTCGAGCGCGGCGAGTACGACCGCATGGACAACCCGCTGAAGGGCGCGCCGCACACCGCCGAAGTGGTCACTGCCGACGACTGGCAGCACAGCTACACTCGTGAGGTGGCCGCCTTCCCGGTGCCGTCGCTGCGCAAGCGCAAGTACTGGCCGCCGGTCGGCCGCGCGGACAACGTCTACGGCGACCGTAACCTGTTCTGCGGTTGTGCGCCGATTGAAGACTACGAGTGATCAGTCTTTCCCGCGACGGCTGCTAGCCAGCCTTAAATAGGGATGTCCGGGGCTGCCGGGGCGTTTATCCAACGCCCCCGCAGCCCCGTTTTCTTGCTCGGCTTCGGGCGACGTCTGCACCGCCTCATCGAGCCGGAACGAAGCCACCGCCTGCGACAGGCTGAGCGCCTGCTCCTGCAGGCTGCGCGCGGCCATCGCCGCGTCTTCCACCATCCGCGTACCCTGCTGGGTCAGTTCGTCCATGCGCACGATGGCCTGGTTCACGCCGGCCAGGTTCTCGGCCCGTTCGGCGCTGGTCGAGCCGATGCGGTTGACGATGTCGCCGACCGCCTGCACCGAGCTGGTAAGAATCGCCATGCTGGAGCCGGCGTCCAGTGCGATGCCGGTGCCGCCCTCGATGGCCGCCATCGCCTCGCGCGCCAGGGTTCTAGCTTCGCGCGCGTCCGCCACCGCGCGTCCCGCCAGCGCCCGCACCTCGCAGGCCGCCTGGGCGAAGTTCGCGGCCTGCGGGCCGCCCTGGGCGGCATCGACGGCCGCGCTCAGGGCCACGCCGCCGGCGCGCGCGCAGGCGACCTCGATGTCTTCGCCAAGCTGGTCCAGGCGCGTGGCCGAGCGGCGCACGCTTTCCAGGGTCGCCACCAGGCGGTGCACCACGCTGCCGCCCTGCTGGGCCGCGGTGGACGCAGCTTCGGTCAGGCGGTTGGCCTGGCGCGCCGAATACGCGGTCTCCATCATCGTCGCCGCCAGGTCCTGCATCGAGGTCGTGGTCTGCTCCAGCGAGGCGCGCACGCCGGCGCGCGCGGGCAGCCCGGCGCGACCGAGGGCGATCTCGCGCGAGGCCAGGCCGATCGATCGCGCCGACTCGAGGATGGTGCGCAGCGACAGGTTCAGGTTGCGGATGCTGTCGTCCAGCGCGCGCGAGGTGGTGGCGATCTCGTCGTCGCCGTCGAGGCGGGTGCGCACCGTCAGGTCGCCGCTGGCCAGGCTGCTGGCGGCGGCTTCGATGGCGCCGATCTCGCCCAGCAGCGAGCGCCGCACCGCCATCGTGATGGCCAGCGAGGCCGCGATCGACAGGAAGATCACGATCGGCATCAGGACCGCGATGGTCCTGAAGTCCTCGGAGGCCTTGTCGGACGCCTCTTCCGACAGCTCCTGCTCGCGCCGCGACAGGTCGGTCAGGCGCTCGGCCACCACGCTGAAGGCGCGCTCCGCCTTGGCCATGGCATTCGCGCTGATCGACTGGTCTTCGCGGGCGATCTCGATCACGTCGCGCACTGCCGCCACGTACAGGCGCCAGGCGGAGGCGGCCTGCTCGATGAGGCGCAGTTCGGCCTCGCGGTGCCGCTGCGGCGTTTCCTGGGCCATTTTCGCGAGGTTGGCGAAGCCGCGCTCGATGGCGGCCTGCTGCAGCTGGACGTCGCGCACCAGCGGGTCGACCCGGGTGCGCGGGAAGCTGCCGCTGATCCAGGTCAGGATCTGGTAGGCTTGGGCATTCGCCCGCTGGGCGGACGCCACCAGGTCGGCGGCGGCGCGCATATGGGTGGCGCGCTGCTGCACGATGGCGTCCAGCGAATCGTTCTGGCGTACCATCGCCAGGTAGGCGCCGCTGGACAGCAGGACCAGCAGCACCAGCACTGCGCCGGGCGCCAATAGAAGCTTGGGCCCGATTCTCAGGCGGGTCAGCAGGTTGAACTCGAGCGTCATTGTCCTCTCCCCTGTCAACAACGATGTCGTGTACACGCAGAAAGACGTGCATTGGGGAAATCTACGCTGTCCGGCACAATAGCTCTTGTGCCTGCTCAATATTCGGAAAGGATGCGCATGAACCGTTCCAAAGGGGCCGCCGCCCTGTTGTCCGCCCTGGTGTTTCCTGGCGTCGGCCAGTGGTACCTGGGCCGGCGCCGCCTCGCCCTGCTGTTTGCGCTGCCGGCGCTCGTGGCGGGCTATGTCTACCTGAACTTCGCGCTGGACGAGGCGAATGCCCTGACCGGGCAGCTGCTGTCCGGGACCCTGCCGCTCGATCCGGCGGCGCTGGCGGCCAAACTGGAGGCGCGGCCCACGCCGCTGGCGGTGACGCTGTCGGGTTGGGTGTTTGCGCTGTGCTGGGTGGGGAGCGTGGTGGAGGCTTGGTTGCGGAAGCCGGCGCCGTAAACGAGTACGTGGGCACGGGGTGCCCACCCTACAGTCAACGTAGGGTGGGCACCCCGTGCCCACGTCGATCTACTGCCAATTAATCCAGCTTCGCCGCGTGCTCGCGCGTCGCATGGAACTGCAGCTTCGGCCAGCGTTCCTGGGTCAGGCGCAGGTTGACGCCGGAGGTGGCCAGGAAGGCCAGGTTGCCGGCGGCGTCATAAGCCACCTGCGGCGCCAGCTGGGATTCGAAGTCGGACAGGGCCTTCTTGTCGTCGCTCGAGACCCAGCGCGCGCTGCTGATGCTGGAGCCTTCGAACATGGCGTCGACGCCGTACTCGTTCAGCAGGCGGCTCGCCACCACCTCGAACTGCAGCACGCCGACGGCGCCCAGGATCAGGTCGGAGCCGAGCACCGGCTTGAAGACCTGCACCGCGCCCTCTTCGCCCAGCTGCTGCAAGCCCTTGTGCAGCTGCTTGGTCTTCAGCGGATTACGGATCCGCACCGTGCGGAACAGGTCCGGCGCGAAGTAAGGAATGCCGGTGAAGGTCAGCAGCTCGCCTTCCGAGAAGCTGTCGCCGATCTGCATGTTGCCGTGGTTCGGCAGGCCGATGATGTCGCCGGCATAGGCTTCCTCGACCTGTTCACGCGACGATGCCATGAAGGTCACCACGGACGACAGTTTCACTTCGCGGCCCAGGCGCAGGTGCCTGACCTTCATGCCCTTGTCGAAACGCCCCGAGCACACGCGCAGGAAGGCGATGCGGTCGCGGTGGGCCGGGTCCATGTTGGCCTGGATCTTGAAGACGAAGCCGGAGAACGGCTGCTCCTCGGGCTTCACGGCGCGCACGGTGGCGTCGCGCTCGCGCGGGGCCGGGGCCCAGTCGATCAGCGCCGACAGGATCTCGCGCACGCCGAAGTTGTTGATCGCGGAGCCGAAGAAGACCGGGGTCTGCACGCCGGACAGGAAGCGCTCCAGGTCGAACACGTGCGAAGCGCCGTGCACCAGCTCCACTTCCATCTTGAGCTGCTCGATCTCCATCGGGAACATCTCGGCCAGGCGCGGGTTGTCGATGCCCTTGATGATCTCGTAGTCGCCGTCGGCCTTTTCCTCGCCGGCCTTGAACAGCATGATCTCATCCTTGATCAGGTGATACACGCCGCGGAAGTTCTTGCCCATGCCGATAGGCCAGGTCACCGGCGCGCACTCGATCTTCAGCACCGATTCCACTTCGTCCAGCAGCTCCAGCGGGTCGCGGGTTTCGCGGTCCATCTTGTTCATGAAGGTGACGATGGGCGTGGCGCGCATGCGGCAGACGTCCAGCAGCTTGATGGTCTGCTCCTCCACGCCCTTGGCGGCGTCGATCACCATCAGGGCCGAGTCGACCGCCGTCAGCACGCGGTAGGTGTCTTCCGAGAAGTCCTGGTGGCCCGGGGTGTCCAGCAGGTTGATCACGTGGTCGCGGAACTCGAACTGCATCACCGAGGACGCGACCGAGATGCCGCGCTGCTTCTCGATGTCCATCCAGTCGGAGGTGGCGTGGCGTCCGCTCTTGCGGCCCTTGACGGTGCCGGCCAGCTGGATCGCGCCCGAGAACAGCAGCAGCTTTTCGGTGAGCGTGGTTTTACCGGCGTCGGGGTGGGAAATGATGCCGAAGGTGCGGCGGCGGCCGACTTCGCGCGCGATCTGCGCGGCGGTTTTGGCCTGCGGGGCGGCGAGGACGTCGTCGCCGTTTTCGGTGTTGCTTGCTGCGGTTTCGTTGGACATGGTCTCGCCCTTGCGGCGCGTGTGCATAAACGCGCGATTTTACCGAGTCTCGCCCCGTTTGTCTTGCAATCGGTGTAGGACAAGTCGGGCTTCCCCGAGCATGGCTTGTGAATTTTTCGTTAACGGCGGAAAACGCCAGAGTAGCGCGCTATGTTCCTGACGAACTTAACAATACAAACTTCGTTGTCAACACGTCATATAAAGCTGAGCGCGAAATCGTTTTAATGCCGTCTTGCGTATTCTCGGATACCAAAAGTGGCCTCTTTTGAATGTTTCTCTCTAGTAGGACTGGACTGACAAAACATCATGCATAGAACCTACATGGGGGCGACGACTAGTCTTATGTTCGGCAAGAGACTATGGCAATAAAGTACACACATCGCGATGAGGAAACCCATCCAAGCATTCGCCCCCACGAAGGTTCGTGAAGTAAGTCAGAGATAACGAGGACAATATGAATAACGCTCAACTTGGTGTTGCCGCTCAGAAGCCCCAGTCGGTCAACCAGATTCCCGCATCGGCCGAGGAATTCAAAGTGGCGTCCCGTCCGGTCGTCAGCTACAGCGGCACCCAACAGAATGAGTTGCTCGCGGCCCTGCCGCGCCAAGACTTGGAAAACCTGTTTGAACACCTGGAACTGGTTCCCCTGCCCTTCGGCAAGGAACTGTTCGAATTCGGCAGCAAACTCGAATACGTGTACTTCCCCACCACCGCCATCGTCTCCCTGCTGTACGTGATGGAAGACGGCGCCACCACCGAAATCGCGGTGGTTGGCCATGAAGGCGCGGTCGGCGTGTCGCTGTTCATGGGCGAACGCGCCACCTGCAGCGCCGTGGTCCAGAGCGCCGGCTACGGCTACCGTCTGAAGACCCAGTTCCTGCGCGATGCCTTCAACAAGGGCGGCGCCCTGCCCCAGCTGCTGATGCGCTACACCAATGCCCTGTTCGCCCAGATGGCCCAGAACGCCGTCGGCGGCCGCCACAGCTCGATCGAGCAGAAACTGTGCCGCTGGCTGCTCGACCGCCTGGACCGTTCGGCCAGCAACGAGCTGAAAGTGACCCAGGAACTGATCTCCATCATGCTGGGCGTGCGCCGCGAAAGCATCACTGCCGCCGCCGGCAAGCTGCAGGACGAAGGCCTGATCCAGTACCGCCGCGGCAACATCACCGTGCTGAACCGCCAGGGCCTGGAAGACTACGCCGGCGAGTGCTACAAGGTCGCTAAAAGCGAGTACGACCGTCTGCTGCTGGATGTTGCACGCGCATAAGCGGCGACATCTCCAGGACCGGCAGGGCCGGGGCGCCGGAAACGGCGCCGACCGGCCCGGCGGCCGGCACTCCCATAGGCACCCAGGCTTGCACGCAGGTGCCGACACCATTCACCCCTCGTTCCACCTTTAAAGTCCCGCCCAGCAGCAGCGCGCGTTCGCGCATGCCCAGCAGGCCGTGCGACTTCGGGCGCCGCATCGCATCGGGCGGAATGCCGACGCCATCGTCGCTGACTTCCAGCGCCAGCCCCGCCCCTTCCCGCGCCAGGTGCACGACCACGTGGCGCGCCTGCGCGTATTTGGCGACATTGTTCAGCGATTCCTGGGCGATGCGGAACAGCGCAATCGCCTGCATCGTGCCGGCGCTGTCGGCCTCGAGCTCGACCAGGGCTTCGCAATCCAGGCGCGTGGCGCGCGCAAAATCTTCGCAATAGCTTTGCAGCGCCGCCGCCAGGCCCATGTTGTCCAGCAGGCTGGGCCGTAAATCCTCGATGATGCGGCGTTTCAGCTGCACGGCCTCGAGCAGGGTCGCGCGCGCGCAGCCGAGCGCGGCCGCCTGTTCCGGATGGCTGTCCTTCAATTGCTCGCCGACGGAAGACAAGTACATGCCGATCGCCGTCAGGTTGGCGCCCATCTCGTCGTGCAGTTCGCGCGCCAGACGGGCCTTTTCCTCTTCGGAAACGCTGATCAGGTGACGCGACAGCACGGACAATTGCTCGGTACGCTCAGCCACCACGGTTTCCAGTTGGTCGTTGCTCTGCTGCAGGGCACGCTCGGCGGAGAGGCGCAGGCTGAAGCCGCGCCAAATCAGGTTGTAGAACAGCAGCAGCACGACGATGGCAGCGGCGTCGATGCCGATACCGATCAGGGCGGTGCGGCGGTACTGGTCGTAGAAGGCGGCGCCGCCTGCCGCCAGCGCATCGTTCTGCTCGCCCGTCATCACCACCACCTGCAGGCGGATCTCGTCCATGTGGACCTGGTCTTCCTGCGTGCGGGCGATGGCGACGATGTCCTGCAGCCCGCCATGGCGGTACACCTCCAGCGCCTCGCCCATCAGGCCGATGCGGCGCCTGACCAGGGTCTGCAGCTGGGCCAGGTTCTTCAGTTGCGAGGGGTTATCGGCGAGCAGGCTTTTCAAGGTGTCGAACTGACCGTCCAGTTCGCGCTGTGCGGTGCGCAGCGGGCCGAGATAGGTCTCGGAGCCGGACAGGAAATAGCCGCGCAAGCCGCTGTCGGCATCGGTGACCAGCAGGTTCACGTACTGCAGGCGGGTCGACACGCGGTCCGCCTGGGCCTGCCTTGCATTGGCCGCCTTCAGCCCGTCGAGGTTGCCCACCAGGCTGACGCCGTTCAGCACCAGGATGAGCACGCATACCGCGCACAGCAGGGTTTGATACCACGGCAGGCTGCGGACCGGCCGGAAGGCGGGGTCGGCACTGAAATACATGCTGGAAGGTCCTCTCACGCAGCGACGATGTGCGCGATTATAGACTGAGAGCAATTGCCTTGCTTCAGGTTGGGGCTGGCGTGCGGGGGATGTGGTGGCAGGACGACGCGGTATCCACGTCGTCCCGGTCTTGAAGTCCGCTCAGATGAGCAGACTGTCCTGCTCAATCGAGCAGGTTGTTTTTCATTGCGTAATAAGTCAGATCGCTGTTCGACTGCAGGCCCATCTTTTCCATGATGCGCGTGCGGTAGGTCGAGACCGTCTTGATCGACAGCGACAAGGCATTGCCGATATCGGACACGGTCGCGCCCTTGGCCAGGCGCAGGAAGACCTGGAACTCGCGGTCCGACAGCTCCGTATGCAGGGCCGTGTTGGGGTCGCGGTCGAAGCTCTGGGCCAGCAGTTCGCCGACCTGGGAGCTGACGTAGCGGCGGCCCTGGTAGACGGTACGCACGGCGGTCTTGAGCTCGTCGGCGTCGCATTCCTTGTTCAGGTAGCCGTTGGCGCCCATCTTGAACAGGTTGAGCGCGTACTGCTGGGCCGGGTAACCCGACAGGATCAGCACCGGCAGGTTCGGCTGGCCCTGGCGGATGGTGCGCAGGATATCGATGCCGCTTTGATCCGGCATGGCGATATCCAACAGCAGCACGTCGCAAATCTCGCGACGTGCGATATCGAGGGCTTCACGCCCGGTAGCGCCTTCGGCGACGACTTCGAAATCGCCCGACGACGAAAAAATCTGTTTGAAACCTGCTCGAACTATCTGGTGATCGTCACAAATGGCAA
This sequence comes from Massilia sp. Bi118, assembly GCF_918697865.1. Classification (GTDB taxonomy): domain Bacteria; phylum Pseudomonadota; class Gammaproteobacteria; order Burkholderiales; family Burkholderiaceae_D; genus Telluria. The sequence continues at coordinate 95,449 of NZ_CAKKMV010000003.1, forward strand.
CGCGTATCATTGTCTTCCCTTAGATTTTTCCTGAGGCAGGAAAGAGCCGAGGCTGACACCTCACGCCCGGAACTCGCATGCGTTTAAGTCAGCAACATTCGCAAGTGACATTCTAGCACCTCCTAGGTGCAGAACAACAGGAGCACGAATACTTGAGCCCGATACGCGAATGATGACTGCGGAGGCGCCGGATCAGGCGGCCGGCGGTCCGTGCTTCAGGATGGCGAGAATGGCGTGCAGTTCCTCACGCAGCAACGCCGGCGCGATGGTCGGCTCCGGCGGCGCGATTGGCGCCGGGGGTACTGCCTCGACCTCTTCCGCCGCCCCGCTCCGGCCGTCGAGGCGGTTGCGGGCGCCGCTGATCGTGAAGCCCTGCTCGTACAGGAGCTCGCGGATCCGCCGGATCAGAAGCACTTCGTGGTGCTGGTAATAACGGCGGTTTCCACGACGTTTGACCGGCTTTAGCTGGGTAAATTCCTGCTCCCAGTAGCGCAGCACATGCGGCTTGACCCCGCACAATTCACTGACTTCCCCGATCGTGAAATAACGCTTCGCCGGAATCGGGGGCAGTACGGTCAGTTCCATCTTGTTGGGTCGGTCATTCATGGCTCGGTTGGCTCACTGCTCAGGCTGCGCGTGCCAGCGAACCATTGTCGGCGCTGGCCGGATTGGCCTCCTCGACCATGCTCTTGAGCTTCTGGCTGGCGTGGAAGGTCACGACGCGGCGCGCCGTAATGGGAATTTCTTCCCCGGTTTTCGGATTGCGGCCGGGCCGCTGCGGCTTGTCGCGCAACTGGAAGTTGCCGAAGCCGGACAGCTTGACTGCCTCGCCGCGTTCGAGCGCGTTGCGGATCTCGTCGAAGAAGGTCTCGACCATGTCCTTGGCTTCGCGCTTGTTCAGGCCCACCTGCTCGAACAGCAGCTCGGCGAGCTCCGCCTTGGTCAGGGTCGGCAACTCCTGTTCCGCTTCCTTCCGTACCTTGGCCACCTGCATCGCGCGATGCAGGTCAGCGGCCAGCGCTTCCTGGAGTACGTTGGAATCTAGATCGTTGTTGTTAATTTGAAGCCCCTACTTCATCTGTTTTGGAAGTCGGAACACCGAGAAGGCCGCCGGATTACAGCGGCCCTTCAGGTCCCTTCAAGCGCGCATTCTGGCGCCGTGTTGTTGTTGCGCTGCCTGTGCGAGCGCGGCCATGATGGCCTCGACCGCATCGTCCTGCAGCGTCGATTGAGTATCTTGCAAGCCAAAGCGGAAAGCAAGACTTTTTTCATCTTGTTCCAAACCCTTGCCGCGATATTCATCAAATAAAACAACGGCTTGCACGAGCTTCCCGTTCGGGCTCAAAGCCAGTTCGGCCTTGAAGGCGTCGAGCAGCGCCTGCGCCGGAACGTCCTGTTTCACCACCAGTGCGAGGTCGCGGGTGGCGCCCGGGAACTTCGAGATTTCGGCATACGAAGGCACCACGCGTTCGCACAGCGCGGCCGCATCGACCTCGAACAGCACCGGCGCCTGCGGCAGGTCGTACTTCTGCAGCCAGCGCGGATGCAGCTCGCCGATGAAGCCGATCACCTTGCCGTCGAGCTCGACAGCAGCCGAGCGGCCCGGATGCAGCGCCGGATGCTCGAGCTTGCTGAAACGGAGCGTACGCGGCGCGAACAGCGCTTCCAGGTCGCCCTTGACGTCGAAGTAGTCGACCGCGCGGGTCGCCTGGCCCCACTGCTCGTCCGCAGACGGGCCGTAGGCCATGGCGGCCACGCGCTTCGGCTGGTCGAAGCCGGCGATGGACAGCGGACCGTCCTGGGCGGCCGGATTGCGGTGGAACACGGCGCCCACTTCGAACACGCGCACGCGGCCGGCCTTGCGGTTGACGTTGTAGCGCACGTTGGCGATCAGGCTGCCGATCAGGTTCGAGCGCATCACGCTCATCTGGCTGGCGATCGGATTCTGCAGCCTGATCGGGTCGGTATTGCCGGCAAAGTCAGCTTCCCACTGGCTTTCCACGAAGCTCATGTTGACCACTTCCTGATAGCCGAGGTCGGCCAGCTGGTGCCGGACCGCGAACAGCGAGCGCGTGTTTTCCGGCTCGATCAGCATGGCGGACGGCGCCACCGGCGGCAAGGCCGGGATGTTCTCGAAGCCGTAGACGCGCGCGACTTCCTCGATCAGGTCTTCCTCGATCTCGATATCGAAACGGTAGGACGGCGCGGTGACCGTGAAGCGGCCAGTCTCGCGCTCGAACGGCAGGCCGAGGCGGGTGAAGATGTCGGCGACGGTGTCGTCGTCGATCGCCACGCCGATCACCTTTTGCGCGCGCTCGGTGCGCAGCGTGACAGGCTGGCGCTGCGGGATGTTCACGATCTGGTCGTCGACCGGACCGACCTTGGTCGACGGCGTGCCGCAGATCTCGACGATCAGCGCGGTGATGCGCTCGATGCGCTCGACGGTGCCGGCATAGTCGACGCCGCGCTCGTAGCGGTGCGACGCATCGGTCGAGAAATTGAAGCGGCGCGCGCGGCCCTGGATGGCGCTCGGCCACCAGAATGCGGCTTCCAGGTAGATGTCGGTGGTGTCCAGCGTGACGGCGGTCGAATCGCCGCCCATGATGCCGGCCAGCGACTCAAGCTGCTTCTCGTCGGCGATCACACCGACCCATTCGTCGACTTCGATCGTGTTGCCGTTCAGGAGCTTGAGCGTCTCGCCCTTGCGGCCCCAGCGCACGTCGATGCCGCCATGGATCCTGGCCAGGTCGAACACGTGCGAAGGCTGGCCGGATTCCAGCATCACGTAGTTGGAGATGTCGACCAGGGCCGACACCGAGCGCTGGCCGCTGCGTTCCAGGCGGCGCTTCATCCACTCGGGGGTGGCGGCGCGCGCGTTCAGGCCGCGGATCACGCGGCCGCTGAAACGGCCGCACAGGTCGGGCGCCGAGACTTTGACAGGCAGGACTTCGGCTGTGGTCACCGGCACGATGCGCGCGGCCGGCTGGCTCAGCTTTGATCCGGTCAGGGCCGCCACTTCGCGCGCCACGCCCAGCACCGACAGGCAGTCCGCCTTGTTCGGGGTCAGCTTGATGGTGAACTTCTGGTCGTTCAGGCCCAGGTAGTCGCGGATGTTCTGACCGACCGGCGCGTCTTCCGGCAGTTCCATCAGGCCGCTGCCCTCTTCCGAGATTTTCAGTTCCTTGGCCGAGCACATCATGCCCTGCGACTCGACGCCACGCAGCTTGCCGACCTTGATTTCGAAAGGCTTGCCGTCGGCGCCAGGCGGCAGCACGGCGCCGGCCCTTGCGCAGATCGCCTTCATGCCCGCGCGTACGTTGGGCGCGCCGCAGACGATGTTCAACAGCGTGCCTGTGCCGACGTCGACCTGGCAGACGTTCAGGCGGTCCGCGTTCGGGTGCTTGGCGACTTCCTTGATTTCGGCGACCACGACGTTCGAGAACGGCGGCGCGACCGCTTCCACCTCTTCGACTTCGAGGCCGGACATGGTGAGCAGGTGGGCCAGTTCGTCCGAATTCATCTTCGGATCGACCATGGAACGGAGCCAGTTTTCGGAGAATTGCATGTTTGTGCCTTTTATAGGTCTTAAGTGTGCGTTTCAAATGGCCTCAGAAACCGTAGCGAGCAGGGCTCAGTTTCGCGGGAGAAGCGCAGTCGTACGAAAGTACGGCGAGCATCGCAGCGCGAAAATGTGCCCGCGCAGTAGGTTTATGAGGCCATTTTTAGTTGAACTGCTTCAGGAAACGGAGGTCACCCTCATAAAAGAGGCGCAGGTCGTTGATCCCGTAACGCAGCATGGTCAGGCGCTCGAGGCCGGAGCCGAACGCGAAGCCGATGTATTTTTCAGGGTCGAGGCCGAAGTTGCGCACCACGATCGGGTGCACCTGGCCGGCGCCCGAGACTTCCAGCCAGCGGCCCTTCAGCGGACCGGAACCGAAGGCGATGTCGATCTCGGCCGACGGTTCGGTGAAGGGGAAGTAGGACGGACGGAAGCGCACCTGCAAGTCGTCGGTCTCGAAGAAGGCCTTCACGAAGTTCAGGTACACGCCCTTCAGGTCGGCGAAGCTGATGTTCTCGCCGATCCACAGGCCTTCGACCTGGTGGAACATCGGCGAGTGGGTGGCGTCGCTGTCGACGCGGTAGGTGCGGCCCGGCGCGATCACCTTGATCGGCGGCGTGTGGGTGCGGGCATACCGCACCTGCATCGGGCTGGTGTGGGTGCGCAGCAGCAGCGGCTTGCCGGTGCTGTCCTCACCCTCGATGTAGAAGGTGTCCTGCATCGAACGCGCCGGGTGGTTTTCCGGGCTGTTCAGTGCGGTGAAGTTGGTCCAGTCGGTCTCGATTTCCGGACCGTCGGCCACGTCGAAGCCGATCGAGCGGAAGATCTGTTCGACCCGTTCCCAGCTGCGCATGACCGGGTGGATGCCACCCGTCGAGCGGCCGCGGCCCGGCAGCGTGACGTCGATGCTTTCCGCATTCAGGCGCGCCATCAGCTGGGCGTTCGCAAGATCTTCGCGGCGGGCCGTCAGGGCCTGTTCGATTTTTTCTTTCGCGGCGTTGATCAGGGCGCCCTGCGCCTTGCGCTGGTCCGGGTCGAGCTTGCCGAGGCCCTTCATCAGTTCGGTCACCTGGCCGGTCTTGCCCAGGTATTTCGCTTTTGCGTTTTCCAGCGCGGCAGCGTCTTGTGCGGCTGCGAAATCTGCTTGAGCCGAGACGACGAGTTCTTCCAGCGACGAGTTCATGCTTGTTCTTTTCCTGTTTTGAATGGCGGGGAACGCCAGAATCAAAAACGGGGCATCGGTCCTTCAACCTTTGCCCCGTCCTTTTTGCGCCGGCGGCTTTCACCGCGGCGCTGTACAACTGTGTGCTGAGCTGAAATTAAGCAGCCAGCTTGGTCTTGACGGTGTTCACGATAGCGGCAAATGCCGGCTTGTCGTTCACAGCCATGTCGGCCAGGACTTTACGGTCCAGTTCAATCGCGGCTTTCTTCAGGCCGTTCATGAATGCGCTGTAGGTCATGCCGTGCGAACGCGAAGCCGCGTTGATACGGGTGATCCACAGTGCGCGGAAGACGCGCTTCTTGTTGCGGCGGTCGCGGTATGCGTACTGGCCAGCGCGCATGACTGCTTGCTTGGCAATACGGAATACTTTACTGCGGCGGCCACGGTAGCCTTTGGCAAGTTCAAGAACCTTCTTGTGACGGGCACGTGCAGTAACCCCACGTTTTACTCGAGGCATATTCGCTCCTTAGTGTGAGATTAGACGGCCGACGGCATCATGCGGTAAACGCTGGTCACGTCCGACGCATTGATGTTACGGGTGCCACGCAGCTGGCGCTTGTTCTTGGTGGTCTTCTTGGTCAGGATGTGACGCTTGAACGCCATACCCGATTTGACGGTACCACCCGGACGCACGCGAAAACGCTTCTTCGCGGAGCTTTTGGTTTTCATTTTTGGCATAGTCATCTGCCCTCTTAGAGGCAGCCTCATATGTAACAGGATTGCAGGTGGCAGCAACGCTGCTCTTGGATGCCTGCTTTCACTTGTTTCTGCAGCAGAAGCGAGTCCACTACAGTCTTGCATTCCCGCATTTTGAAATACGAGAACCGCAGATGTTACCACAGGTTTGCGGATTCGTGGGCATGGGATGCCCACCCTACGCGGATTCGTAGGGTGGGCACCACGCGCCCACGCTTCCGAACGCGGATCGCCGGCGGTCTATCCGCAAAAGAAATAGGCCAGGCCCGGGCCGCAGGCGCACCTGGGGCCCGGGTCCGGCCCGGCATGGCTCACAGCGAAGGAAGAATTATTTCTTCTTCTTCGGCGCGACCACCATGATCATCTGGCGGCCTTCCATCTTCGGAAACTGCTCGACCTGGCCATACGGCTCCAGGTCGGTGCGCAGGCGCTCGAGCATACGGGCGCCGATGTCCTGGTGGGCCATCTCGCGGCCGCGGAAGCGCAGCGTGATCTTGGTCTTGTCGCCTTCCTCGAGGAACTTCACCAGATTGCGCAGCTTGATGGTGTAGTCGCCCTCGTCCGTACCCGGACGGAACTTGACTTCCTTGACCTGGATGATCTTCTGCTTCAGCTTCGCTTCGTGCGCGCGCTTCTGTTCCGAGTACTTGAACTTGCCGTAGTCCATCAGGCGGCAGACCGGCGGAGTCGCATTCGGGGCGATTTCCACCAGATCGACGTTCGCTTCTTCAGCCAGACGAAACGCTTCGGCCAGGCTCACAATGCCCAGCGGCTCGTTTTCCACCCCGCTCAGACGCATTTCAGGATGGGTGATTTCGCCATTGATGCGATGTGACGACTTGTCAGTAGCTATGGTGTTTCCTTTTAAAGTTGATTTGATCGGGCCGTCTCAAGGCGCAAAAGTTTACTTCGCCTTGGTTGCTACCTCGCCTTGGAGGCGTTCCAGCAGCGCATCGACGGACATGACGCCCAGGTCGACATTGCCACGTGCGCGAACGGCCACAGTGTTGGCATCCCGCTCTTTATCACCGACAACTAAGATGTACGGCAGTTTTTGGACGGAGTGCTCCCGGATTTTATAGGTAATCTTCTCGTTCCGCAAATCAGCGTGAACACGCAGGCCTGCCGCTTTCAGGCGCGCCTCGACTTCTTTCACATAGGAAGCTTGCGCGTCGGAAATATTCAGAATTGCAACCTGGACCGGCGCAAGCCACAGCGGCAGCGCACCCGCATAGTTCTCGATCAGGATACCGATGAAACGCTCCATCGAGCCGACGATCGCGCGGTGCAGCATGACCGGCACCTTGCGGGTATTGTCTTCGGCCACGTATTCGGCGCCCAGGCGGCCCGGCATCGAGAAGTCGACCTGCATGGTGCCGACCTGCCACGGACGGCCGAGGCTGTCCTTCAGGTGGTACTCGATCTTCGGGCCGTAGAAGGCGCCCTCGCCCGGCAGCTCGGTCCACTCCACGCCGCAGCCGCGCAGGGCCGAACGCAGGGCTTCCTCGGCCTGGTCCCAGACTTCGTCGGTGCCGATGCGGTTTTCCGGACGCAGCGCGATCTTGACGTCGATGTTCGCGAAGCCGAAGTCCTCGTACACCTTCATCGCCTGCGCATGGAAGGCGATCACTTCCGGCGCGATCTGCTCTTCGGTGCAGAACACGTGGCCGTCGTCCTGGGTAAAGCCGCGGACGCGCATCAGGCCGTGCAGCGCGCCCGAGGACTCGTTGCGGTGGCACTGGCCGAACTCGCCGTAGCGCAGCGGCAGGTCGCGGTAGGAACGCAGGCCGGCGTTATAGATCTGCACGTGGCCCGGGCAGTTCATCGGCTTCAGCGCGTAGGAACGGTTCTCCGACTCGGTGGTGAACATGTTGTCGCGGTAGTTGTCCCAGTGACCGGTCTTCTGCCACAGGGTCACGTCCAGGATCTGCGGCGCCTTGACTTCGTTGTAGCCGGTGGTCTGGTAGGTCTTGCGCATGTACTGCTCGACCTGCTGCCACACGGTCCAGCCTTTCGGGTGCCAGAAGATCAGGCCCGGCGCTTCTTCCTGGAAGTGGAACAGGTCGAGCGCCTTGCCGAGCTTGCGGTGGTCGCGCTTTTCCGCTTCTTCCAGCATGTGCAGGTACTGCTCTTGGTCTTCCTTCCTGGCCCAGGCGGTGCCATACACGCGCTGCAGCATCTCGTTCTTCGAGTCGCCGCGCCAGTAGGCGCCTGCCAGCTTCATCAGCTTGAAGACCTTCAGCTTGCCGGTCGAGGGCACGTGCGGGCCGCGGCACAGGTCGGTGAACTTGCCTTCCGAGTACAGCGAGACGTCCTCGTTCGCCGGGATCGAGGCGATGATCTCGGCCTTGTAGTCTTCGCCGATCGATTTGAAATAGGCGACGGCCTCGTCGCGCGGCAGCACCTTGCGGCTGACCGGCTCGTCCTTCTTGGCCAGTTCCGCCATTTTCTTTTCGATCGCAGCCAGGTCGTCCGGGGTGAACGGGCGCTTGTAAGAGAAGTCGTAGTAGAAGCCGTTCTCGATGACCGGGCCGATGGTGACCTGGGCTTCCGGGAACAGTTCCTTGACGGCATACGCTAACAGGTGCGCGGTCGAGTGGCGGATCACGTCCAGGCCTTCCGGGTCCTTGTCGGTGACGATGGCGAGATCGGCATCGTTCTCGATCAGGAAGGAGGTGTCGACCACCTTGCCGTCGACCTTGCCGGCCAGCGCGGCCTTGGCCAGGCTCGGGGCGATACTCGAGGCCACCTGGGCCACGGTGACCGGGCCTTCGAATTGACGGCTGGAGCCGTCCGGAAGTCGCACATTCAGCATCTTGATCTCCAATCGGCGCCGGTTGCGCCCGTTAAGATTAGTAAAATTGAAACGTAAAGTATTGGGACGAAAAAAAACGCGCACCAGGCGCGTTTTTAAGTAGTGTCGTCGAGCTTTTTACAGACAAAAGCACACCATACCGCGTCTAGCGATTCCCCCACAACATCGTTGTAGTTCGCGGTGTCATAACCGTCGGTGCCTTTCTCGCTCTTATATCTGAAGTATTCTGGTGGGCGGTGCAGAATTCGAATCTGCGACCCCTTGGATGTCGACCAAGTATTCTAACCAGCTGAACTAACCGCCCGTATGCCGCCATTATAGGGGCTATGCTGCAGATGCGCAAGGAGGCACGTTTTGGTGGGCACGGCGTGCCCACCCTACTATACTGCCGGCTCTTCATCATTCAACTATGCCCATGTCCGATCACGCCTCCTCCGCCCACCTGCACGCCCACCTCGACGGCGATGCCCGCCACGGCCACGTCATCGAGGGCCGCAGCCAGGCCGCGATGGGATTCGCGCTGGGGCTGACCCTGCTGTTCGCGCTGATCGAGGTGGTGACCGGCTTCATGTCGAATTCGCTGGCCCTGATCTCGGACGCCGGCCACATGGTGACCGACGCCGCCGCCCTCGGCCTGGCGCTGATGGCCCAGCTGATCGCGCGCCGCCCGCCTTCGAGCCGCCACTCCTTCGGCTTCGTGCGCGCCGAGGCGCTGGCCGCTTTCGTCAACAGCCTGGCGATGCTGCTGCTGGTGTGCTGGATCGTCTACGAGGCGGCGCAGCGCCTGCTCAAGCCCGAGTCCGTGCAAGGCGGCACCGTGTTCGTGGTCGCCGCCATCGGGGCCTGCATCAATATCCTGGTGGCCTGGGTGCTGACGCGCGGCGAGCAGAGCATCAACACGCGCGCCGCCCTGGTCAACGTGCTGGGCGACCTGCTCGGCTCGGTAGCCGCGATCGCCGCCGGCGCCATCATCCACTTCACGGGCTGGGTGCGGATCGATCCCATCCTGTCGATCTTCGTGTCGATGCTGATCCTGAAATCGACCATCGGCGTGCTGCGCGAGTCCTACCACTTCCTGATGGAGGGCGTGCCGGACCAGATCGATTACCTGGGCGTCGGCGCCGACCTGGCCGCCGTGCCGGGCGTGCTGTCGGTGCACGACCTGCATGTGTGGGACATGTCGCCGGGCGAGCCTGCGCTGATCGGGCACCTGGAAATCGCCGACCTGACTGCCTGGCCGGAGGTGCTGCGGGCCGTGAAGCAGATGCTGCTCGACAAGCACTCGATCGATCACGTGACCCTGCAGCCGGAAGTCCATGGCGATCACTGACAGGCTGTACTGAGCAGCGTGTCAGCGGCTTCCGACCCAGTGTCGAGGCGCGCGCCGATAGGACGTAGTGGATGGGCATGCCGATAATCGGCACATGCCTAATCAAGAACAAGTCTACGACACTCTGATCGTCGGCGGCGGCCCCGGCGGGCTGACCGCCGCCATCTACCTGCGCCGCTTCACCCGCAGCGTCGCCCTGGTCGACAAGGGCAACAGCCGCCTGCGCCTGATCCCCGTCTCGCACAACTACCCCGGCTTTCCGGAGGGCGTGCCCGGCAACGTCCTGCTCGGCAACCTGACGGTCCAGCTGGAGCGCTATGGCGGCGCCGTGATGCCGGGCGAGATCCTCGACCTGCGCATCGAGGACGGCCTGTTCGTCGCCGACTACGCCGCCGAAGACGCGCCGGAGGGAGAGTGCACGCAGCTGCGCGCCCACACCGTGATCCTGGCCACCGGCGTGGCCGACGCCGGCCTGCCGATCGAGAACTGGCGCGAAGCGATCGCCTTCGGCGCGCTCCGCCTCTGCCCCGTCTGCGACGGCTTCGACGTGATGGACAAGCGCATCGCCGTCGCCACCGCGGAAACGAATCCGGTCGGCCACGCCCTCTTCATGCGCACCTTCAGCGAAGACGTCACCCTGTTCGAACGCGGCTCGCCGTCGATGCTCGACGACGACGACCGCCGCCGCCTCGACGCCGCCGGCGTGCGCCTGGTCGAATCGCCGCTGCTGTCGGTGACCCTGGATACATCGATGAAGCCGGTGATGCACACCGAGGATGGCGAGGAATACTCGGCCGACGTGTTCTACCCGATGCTCGGCGAGAAGGCGCGCTCGAACCTGGCCGCGAAGCTGGGCGCGCGGACCGCGCAGTGCGACGAGCTGGTGGTCGACGCCCACTACGCCACCTCGGTGCCCGGCCTGTACGCGATCGGCGACGTGGTCGTCGGCCTGAACCAGATCGCGGTGGCGACGGGCGGCGCGGCGCGGGCGGCGGTGCGCATCCACAACCAGTTGCCGCCGGCGCTGCGCCAGGCGCCGCCACGGCCGGCGCAGGCCGGCTGGACCGCCACCTGAGAAAGGCATCCCCATGTTCCTGTTCTTCTCCAACAAGCTGGGCTGCCTCGGATCGATCCTGGTGTCGATCCTGGTGACCGTGGTGCTGCTGTTCGCGTTCGGCGTGCTCTAGTGCGAAATCATGCAGCTCGGCTACTATAATGACTTGCCATTCCGGCATGATCACTTGGACGAGCCCATGAAGAATTTCCTGCTGTTCGCCTGCGCCGCCCTGCCCGCCGGCGCCGCCTCCGCCGACGACGCCGCCCTCCTCAAATGCCGCGCCCTGCCAGACACCGCCAGCCGGCTCGCCTGCTATGACGCGATTCCGGTAGCCGCCGCGCCCGCTTCGGCGCCTGTGGTGGCTCCTGCTCCCGCTGCGCCGGCCATGGCAGCCGCGCCCGCCGCGGCGCCCGAGCAACGCTTCGGCCTGCGCCCGGTCGTCAACAAGCAGAAAGACGTGGAGCCGGCCTCGATCCGCAGCAGCGTGGTCGGCCGCTTCGACGGCTGGGTGCCGGGCACGATCTTCACACTGGCCAACGGTCAGGCCTGGAAGGTGACCGACGACACCGACGCCGTGCTGCCCATCATGCAGAACCCGGCCGTGGAAATCACGCGCGGCCTGCTCGGCTCCTATTTCCTGCAGGTCGAGGGTCACGCCAACAGCGCGCGGGTGGCGAGGGTCAAGTAAGCGTACTTTGGAGCTCATTTCGTAACACATCGAAGTCGCCTTGGTCTACCAGGAAATGCTGGGTATGGACGAGGCCGTCCGCTACCTGGCCCAGGAGGGTGTGCCGAAAGAAACGATTGCACGCGTACTGCTGAGCAGCAACAAGCGCGCACCGCCCATGGCCACCGCGCCGGGCCGATCGATCCAGGCGCCCTTCGCCGGCTGCCGGCGCAAGAACCATATACACGACGCCATCGTCGAGGCCGCCCTGAAGATCGAAAAGAAGCTCGGCAGGGATCTGGCGCTGGCCCTGCTCAAGGACGAGCAGGTGCCGGACGAGGTGGCCGCCAGGGTCATCGCCCCGGAACCGCGCCGGATTCGCATCAAACGGCCTGCCGCCTGAGCAAGCCGGCCAGCGCCTAACTCTCCGACGCCAGCGCGATCCGGCGCCGGATCTGCTGCACCGCCGCGGCATCGCCGGCCGCCTGCGCGCGCTGCTCCTGCACGCCCAGCCAGGCCAGCAGCGGCCTTCGCCAGCCCTGGTTCGAGGCCGTGTCGACGGCGTTCGCGATGTCGGCCGGCGTAATTTTCCCCGCTTTCATCAGGGCCCCTGCCGCCACTAGCCGCGCCAGCGGGTCCTGCACGCCGGCCAGGCTGCCGCTAGTCACCACCGCGCGGTGCTGCTCGGGCAGCAGGCCCGCATTCAATCCCTGCCACTGGCCCGCCAGATAAGCCGCGTAAGCCTGTTGCGCCGGGGTGGCGTCCGGCGCCAGCGCCGTGTAGCCGGGGCAGTCGTAAACCAGGGCGGCGGCGCGCGCGGCGCAGCGCACCAGCTCCACTTGCGCCACATTGTCGAAGCGCCCGGTGCTGGCGGTCTCGCGGCGGGCGCGCGCGAATTCGGCGTCGGCGGCCGCGGTGTCGCCGTGCAGCCAGGCGTCCGTGAAGCCGTCGAGGGCGCTCTTCGCGTTCGGCTGCCAGTCGGGCGGCTGGGGCTTGCTGGCGCAGCCTGCCAGGGCCAGCGCCAGAAGCATCGTCAGGGCGGTCTTCTTCATGGCAGCTTGATCTCCTCGTCGCGCTTGAACGGCCATTTGCGGTTGATCTCGTCGACCAGCCGGTTCACCTTGCGCAGGCTGGCGTCGACCTCGCCGCGCAGCCGGCCCAGGTCCTGGGTCGCGACCTTGGCGTTGGCGCCGACCGCCTGGGCTTCGACCAGCACCGCGTCGACCTTTTGCAAAGTCACGCGGGCGTCGGCCAGCACGCCGTTCAGCTGGCGGACCGCGGCCTGGGTGTCGTCCATCACGCCGTTCTTGCCGAACACGCGCTGGTCGGTCTTGGCGAGCAGCGTGTCGACGCGCTGCAGGGTCTGCAGCAGCTTCTTCGCTTCCTCGTCGCCGCCGAGGGCCGTGCCCAGCACCCCGTATTTGCCGGTCAGACGGCCGCTCAGGGTCTCGACGTTGCCGAGGGTGTTGGCGATCGCCGAGCCCTCCTGCGTCATGTTCTGCAGGTTTTCCAGCAGCGTGCGCGCGGTGGCGAGCAGGCGCGGGATCTCGGCGGCGGCGTCGCCGCGCAGCACCGGCCTTTGGGCCTTGTCCGGCAGCGGCGGGTCGGTCAGGATGCCGCTGTAGGCGCGCAAATGGGTCTGGCCGACCACGCTGCTCTCGAGCGTGAAGACGCTGGTGGTGCGCAGCCACTTGGCGTCCGCGGTCGGGATATCGACCAGGATGTTGACCTTGGCGTCCTTGCCCAGGTCGACCTGGCGCACGCGCCCGATCGGGAAGCCGGCGAAGGTCATGTCCATGCCGGGGATGACGCCTTCGGAATTGTCGGTCACCAGCACCAGTTGCTGGGTGGGTTCGAACACGCCGCGCGCATACATCACGTACAGGAAGAAGCCGGCGATCAGCGCGCCGATCACGATCAGCAGGATCACCGCCTTCGCTTCGACGTGCTTCGGCTCGTTGGGTAAGTTGTCCGGGACGGTATCCGCCATGCGCAGTCCTTCTTTAGATATATTTGACGGCCAGCGAACTGGCCTCGATCAGCAGCAGCACGAACAGCAGGCGCAGCGCGCCCGGCTGCACGTTCGAGCGGTGGCGGCGCCGGTGGCGCAGCATGTCCAGGATCGCGGCGCTCGGGATCACGGCCACGGCCAGCCCGAACAGCACGGTCTTGAAGACGAAGCCCAGGGTCACGGTCGGATCGAACACGCGGCCCACGGTGCGGGTGTAGTCGCTCAGGCCCCAGGGCGACAGTCCGTACACATTCAGGTAGGCCAGCACCAGCACGATCACGGTGCTGACCATGGCCAGGCTCAGCACCGAGAAGGCGTTCGCGATCACCTGCGGCACCAGGTCGCGGCGCACGCGGCGCAGCGTGGCCTCGGCAGCATCGCCGGGCGCCACCCCCTTCGCCGCGAGGCCCATCGCATTCGCGTCGAAGGCCATGCTGGCGCGCAGGGCCGCGAACATCGCCGCCGACAGCGGGATCAGCTCCAGCACCAGCACCCGCACCATCATCTCCAGCGCATAGCGCGACAGGCCGTAGCTCTGCGCCGTCACCAGCACGATGCGGATGATGACGAGGCTGACCAGCGCCGTCAGCAGCGTGAACCAGGGCAGCACCGCCCAGGTGCCGGCATGGATGTAGCGGGAGGTCGCCAGCCGGTTGCCGCGGTGCCAGGTGGACGGCGACATCGCCATCACCAGCGCCACGGCGCCCAGGTGCAGCATGGCCCACCAGCTGTGCAGATAGCGGACGATGCGGACGCCCCAGTCGCGCGGTTTCAGGTAGATGAGCGAGGTGATCATGCCCCCGTCCGTATCATGTTCGCCGTGCTTCCTGCACGCCCGACACCTCGGCAATCGCGGACAAGGCCTTCTGCAGCTGCCCGGTCGCCCCGATCTCCGCCGTAAACACCATGCGCGCATGGCCCTTGGCGCTTTGCGTGTTCACGCCGATCACATTGATCTTCTCGCGCGCCAGGACCTCGGAGATGTCGCGCAGCAGGCCCTGGCGGTCGGAGGCCAGGATGAAAATATCAATTGGGTAGACCGTTTCCTTGTCGGCGCGGCCCCAGTCGGTCTCGATCACGCGCTCCGGCGCCTTCGACGCCATCTCGCCGAAGTTCTTGCAGCTGGCGCGGTGGATGGACACCCCCTTGCCGCGCGTGACGAAGCCGACGATGGGGTCGGGCGGCGCCGGCTTGCAGCACTTGGCCAGCATGGTCAGCATGCCTTCGCTGCCGACCACCAGCACGCCCGACTTGGCGCCCTGCTCCACGCTGGACGCGCGGCTCTTGTTGACCACCGCCGCGTCTTCCGGCTGCGCGGCCTCGCTCGGGTCGTGCAGCGCGGCCTCGACGTGGCGCAGGCTGAACTTCTCCTTGCCGACCGCGATGAACAGGTCGTCCACTTTCGCGAAGCCGAGCTTGTGCGCCAGGGCCTCCAGGTTGACCGCGGTCTTGCCTTCGCGCTGCAGCGATTTTTCGACCAGCGCGCGCCCGTGCGCCAGGGTCTCGGCCAGTTCCTGCGCGTGGAACCAGGCGCGGATCTTGGTGCGGGTCCGGCTCGACACCGTGTAGCCGGGGCTGAGCCAGTCGCGCGAGGGCCCGGCGCTGCCGGGCGCACCCTTGGCGGTAATGATCTCGCAGGTCTGGCCGTTCTTCAGCGCCGTGTTCAACGGCACCATCACGCCGTCGATCCTGGCGCCGCGGCAGCGGTGCCCGACCTCGCTGTGCAGGTGGTAGGCGAAGTCGATCGGGGTCGCGCCCTGCGGCAGTTCGAGCACGCGCGCCTGCGGGGTCAGCACGAAGATGCGGTCGTCGAGCGTGGTCGACTTCAGCTTCTCGACCCACTCGCGCTGCAGTTCCTCGTCGCCGGCGCCGGTGACGGCATCGGCCACTTCGCTCTTCCAGGCCAGCAACTGGCGCAGCCAGGCGATCTTCTCGTCGTACTGCTGGCTCTTGAAGTTGGAGCCGCCCTCTTCCTTGTAGCGCCAGTGCGCGGCCACGCCGTACTCGGCGAAGTTATGCATCTCCTGGGTGCGGATCTGCACTTCGAGCGGGCGGCCGTCGTCGGCGGTGACGACCGTGTGCAGCGACTGGTAGCCGTTCGGCTTCGGCCGCGAAATATAGTCGTCGAATTCCTTGGGAATCGGGGTCCAGATGTTGTGGACCAGGCCCAGCACCGTATAGCAGGTCTTGGCATCGGCGACGATCACGCGGAAGGCGCGCACGTCGTACAGCTCCGTGAAATCGAGCTCCTTGCCGCGCATCTTCTTCCAGATGCTGTAGATGTGCTTCGGACGGCCGCTGACCTCGGCGCGGATAGAAGCGGCCGCCAGTTCCCGCTGCAGGCGCTCGATCGAGGATTGCACGAAGCTCTCGCGCAGCATGCGCTTCTCTTCGAGCATCCTGGCGATGCGCTTGTAGGTCTCGGGCTCCATCATCCGGAAGGACAGGTCTTCCAGTTCCCACTTGAGCTGGAAGATGCCGAGACGGTTGGCCAGCGGCGCGTACAGGTCCAGCACCTCGCTGCCGTAATTGCGTGTCATCTCGTCGAAGCGCTTGATCTCCGCAAAATAACGCAGCGTGGTGACGCAGGACGCCAGGCGCACCAGCACCACGCGCATGTCGCTGGCCATCGCCAGCAGCATCTTGCGCAGGGTTTCGACCTGAGCCATCGCCTGCTGGGCGGCGTTCTTGCCGCGTCCGACCGGCGCCTGGCTTGCGGTCAAGTCACGCAGGCGGATCAGCTGGTGCACGCCGTGCACCATGTCGGCCACTTCCTTGCCGAAGCGGTCTTCGAGCGTCTCGGCGATGACCGGCTCGACCAGGCACAGCTCGAACAGCAGGCCGGCGATGCGGGTCTCGGCATCGGAGCGCAGCAGCGCGAGCGTGACCGCGACCCCGAGCGAGAACTCGAAGGCGCTCTGGCCCGACGATGCGTGGCGCTCGCCATAGGCTTCGGCGGCAAAATCCAGCGCCGCCTGCACCCGCGCCAGGTCGTCTGGCCCGAGGCCCGAGACCAGCTGGGTGGTGGCGTCGCCGAGTGCGGCAATCGATACCATACGGCCTTAAGGCAGTGCCGCCACGATCACGATCTCCACCAGGCAGGCGGGGTTCGCCAGCTTTGCTTCGACGGTGGCGCGCGGCGGCGTGTGGCCCTGGGCGACCCAGCTGTCCCAGACTTCGTTCATGCCCGGGAAGTGCTCCATGCTCGAGATGTAGATCTGGCAGCTGAGGATGCGGGTCTTGTCGCTGCCGACTTCCGCCAGCAGGCGGTCGACGTGGCCCAGCACTTCGCGGGTCTGGCCGGCGATGTCCTGGGTGGTGTCCTCGGCGATCTGGCCGGCCAGGTAGACGGTGCCGTTGTGGATGGCGGTTTCGGACAGGCGCTTGCCTACGTGCAGACGTTTGATTTCCATGTTTCTTCGCTTCCTTGGGCCCCCGCCTGCGCGGGGGCGACGGTTAAAAATTCGCGCGGGGCGACGTTTAAGTTAATAAAAAATCCCTGACGATCGCGATCTGGTGCGCATGTATCAGGGTCGGCGCATGGCCGACGCCGGGGATCTCGGCCAGTTGCGGCTTCGGTCCCCGCCGCGTCATCTCTTCGGCCGTCGCGCGCGACAGCAGGTCGGACAGTTCGCCGCGGATCAGCAGGGTCGGGCAGCGGATCGCATCGAAGGCGCCCCACAGCGCGGCCTGGTCCTGCCCGGCGCGCTCGGGCGTGATCGCGGCGAAAGGCTTGGCCAGGCCGAGGTCGTAGTGGCGCACCCATGCGCCGCCGGGCTCCTGCACCAGCACGTCGCTGGCCAGCTTGTGCCATTCCTCGTCGCTGTGCGGGCCGAAGGAGCTTGATACTTCCTTCACGAAGCGCGCGCCTTCCTCGAAGCTGGCGAAGCGCACGTCCTGGCCGATGTATTCGCCGATGCGGGCCATCGTGGCGCCGTCCAGCACCGGCCCGATATCGTTCAGCACCAGGCGCCGGATCGGACTGCCCTCGAGCGAGGCCAGGATCATGCCGATCAGGCCGCCCATCGAGGTGCCGACCCAGTGCACGGTGCCGTCGTCCCTGTTTGCGGTGGCGCGCGCGATCAGGGTCACCATGTCGGCCACGTATTGCGGCACCACGTACAGGTGCGGATCGCGCAGGCGCCCGGAACGGCCGCGCCCGACCACGTCGGGGCAGACCACGCGATAGCGGTCGCTCATCGCGCGCGCCAGCGCATCGAAATCATCGGCCACGCGGGTCACGCCGTGGACGCACACCAGCACGTCCGGATTGGCCGGATCGCCCCACTCCTTGTAGGCCATGCGATGCAGGCCGGCCGGCGAACTGCACTGCACGCTCTTCAGCCTCGGTTCGACCATGCCACCTCCTCTTCGTCATCGCATCTTGAACGGCCGCCAACATTTTAACCGGCGGAGCGATTAGAATTCTACCAAGTCCGGCCGCCTTAGACCGACACAGCACTCCAATCCACTTTGTTCAGAGATGAGGAAGCAATGAATTCCACTATGCAGTCAGGCATACTTCGCGGCAAGACCGCCCTCGTAACCGGCTCGACCTCGGGCATCGGCCTCGGCATCGCCCGCGCGCTGGCCGAACAGGGCGCGAATATCGTGTTCAACGGCTTCGGCGACGCCCAGCAGATCGAGAAGCTGTACACCGATATCGGCCAGGAATTCGGCGTGCGCACCGCTTACCACAATGCGGACATGTCCAAGCCGGACCAGATCGAGGCCATGATGGCCTTCGCGGCCGAGAAGTTCGGCGGCGTCGACATCCTCGTCAACAATGCCGGCATCCAGCACGTCGCCAACGTCGATGAATTCCCGGCCGAGAAGTGGGACGCCATCATTGCCATCAACCTGACCTCGGCCTTCCACACCAGCCGCCTGGCCCTGCCCGGCATGAAGCAGAAAAACTGGGGCCGCATCATCAACCTGGCCTCGGTGCACGGCCTGGTCGGCTCCGCCGGCAAGTCGGCCTATGTCGCGGCCAAGCACGGCCTGGTCGGCTTCACCAAGGTGACCGCGCTGGAAAACGCCCACACCGGCGTCACCTGCAACGCGATCTGCCCGGGCTGGGTATTGACCCCGCTGGTGCAGAAGCAGGTCGACGACCGCGCCGCGCGCGACGGCATGAGCAACGAGCAGGCCAAGAAGGCCCTGCTGAGCGAAAAGCAGCCGTCCGGCGAATTCGTCACCCCGGAAGAACTGGGCGCGCTGGCCGTGTTCTTCTGCTCGCCGGCCGCCGACCAGGTGCGCGGCGTGGCCTGGAACATGGATGGCGGCTGGGCCGCGCAGTAAGCCTCCCTTTCCTGGAACGGCGGCGCCCCATGTGCCGCCGTTTTTTCATTCAAACCTAGAATAATCGGTCTAGGACGCGATTTCCTGTTGACCTGGCGATTCGATACGACTCAATATAGACATACTTGTCTATATTGAGAACGGATGCTACCCATGCAGAAACCGCTCGCTGCCGCCATCGCGGCCCTGTTTGCCCCTCTGGTGTCGGCCCAGCAGATCCAGGCCGAACCACCAACGCCGGTGCCGGCCAGGCCGCCCGCCACGGTCGAGGTCAAGGCCAGCCTCGACACGCAGCGCCGGGAGGACAGCGCCAGCCGCACGGTGGTCGGCCACGACGAGCTGGTCAAGTACGGCGACGCCACGGTGCTGGATGCGCTTAAGCGCCTGCCCGGCGTCACCGTGGGCAACGGCGGCGTGCGCATGCGCGGCCTGGGCAACGGCTACACGCAGGTGCTGGTGAACGGCGAGCGCATGCCGCCCGGCTTCGACCTCGAAGCGCTGTCGCCCGAGGCCATCGAGAAAATCGAAATCATCCGCGCCGCAACCGCCGAATACAGCACCGCAGCCATCGCCGGCACCGTCAACATCGTGCTGCGCAAGGCCATCGCCAAGGATGCGGCGGAGCTGAAACTGAGCCATGGCGGCGGCGCCGGCTACCGCCTGGACAGCGTGACGGCGGCAAAATCGAGCAAGGGCCCAAGCTTCGGCTATACCCTGACAGCCCTGCTGAACGACTGGGCGCGCGGCTACCGGGAGCGCGAGACGGTGGCGGACATCGCGCCTGGCGGGATGCTGGGCGCATTGCGCATCGCGGACACCGGCTACGACCAGCACTTCACGTCGGGGAACCTGAACGCGCGCCTCAACTGGACCCTCGGCGGCGGCGATTCCCTGAGCTGGCAGAGCTTCTATAACGGCGGCTACAGCCGCGGCACCGAGGACAACCGCACTGCCGCGCTGGCCGGCCCGGCCTATCCCTACCCGCTGTTGCCGGCGGCGTGGGAGGTCAGGAGCGCCGCCCTGCACAGTGAACTCGGCCTGGAGAAGCGGCTTGGCCAGGGCAAACTCGACGCCAGGCTGGTGCTGGACGCCTCGCGCATGAATCGCAGCCTGGCGCGGCAAGGCATCCGCGACGGCGCCCTAGTGCTCGACCGGGGCGACGCCAGCAAACTGCGCGACTGGGACCTCAACAGCACTGGCAAATATAAGGTGCCGCTGCTCGAGGGCCATGCCTTCGCCTTCGGCTGGAATGGCGGCCACGAGCGTCAACGGCAGCGCGAATTCCACACCCAGGGCGCGCTCGACGGCGCCGAGGCGGTCGACCTCGACACGCCCTTCACGGCTACCGTCGACCGCCTTGCCGTCTACGGGCAGGACGAATGGGACGTGCGTCCCGGCTGGTCGGTCTACCTGGGCGCGCGCTGGGAAGGCGTGCGCACGGCTACCTCCGGCGAGGGCTTCGCGGCCGCGGCGAGCCGCTACAGCGTCTTCAGCCCGCTGCTCCAGACCCTGTGGAAGATTCCGGGCTCGAAGCAGGACCAGCTGCGCCTGGCACTCACCCGCACCTACCGCGCGCCGCGCATGTTCGAGCTGGTGCCTTCGCGCTTCATCACCAGCTTTAATTCCGAGGTGTCACCCGATTACATCGGCAACCCGGACCTGCGCCCGGAACTCGCGACCGGCCTCGACGCCGCTTACGAGCACTACTTCAGCGGGGGCGGCATGGTCTCGCTGAGCGCCACCAGCCGCAGCATCCGCGACCTGATCCGCAGCGAAACACGGAGCGAAAGCGATAGCAAGGGTGCGCGCTGGCTGCGCACGCCCGTCAACCAGGGCCACGCCCAGGTCCGCAGCCTGGCGCTGGAGACCAAACTGCCGCTGAAGGCCCTCGGCCTGGCCTGGCCGGTCGAGCTGCGCGCCAATGTCAGCCGCAACTGGTCAAGCGTCGACGCCGTGCCCGGCCCAGGCAACCGTCTCGACAGCCAGCCGCGCTGGTCCGCCAACCTGGGCGCCGACTACAGCGGCGCCGCCCTCAGCGCCGGCGCCAGCTTCAACTTCGTGAGCGGCGGCTGGACCCGCAGTTCGGTATCCGAGTCGAGCTATGGCGGCGCGGCGCGCGATCTCGAAGCCTACGCGCTCTACAAAATCGACCCGCGCCGCCAATTGCGCTTCACGGTGCGCAACTTGCTGGCCACCGACCAGCTGCGCGGCTCGCGCTACACCGACCCGCTGGGCGTCACCGAGCGCGCCAGCTTCACGCCCACCTCCCGGAGCTGGCGCTTGCAGTACGAGCAGAAGTTCCAATAGGGCTTACAGACGCCGGCGCGCGATTCGTGGCATGCTAGCGGCCTTTGCAACGCACGAAAGCAGCAACACCATGACGCAGCGCCTCGACGAACAGGAATTGCATGACGCCTGCCTGGACCTGGCCCGGGTCGTGCTGGCCGCCGGCCAGCCCCTGGTCTCGAACGACATCCTCGAAACCCTGGCCGACCGCTTCCATCGCGAAGTGGTCGACTTTGCACCGGGCATCGCACGCGCCGGGCGGGATCCGAATCTTTTAAGCCGCGCCGTGTACTACCTGATCGATGCGCATGCGCTGCCGCTGATGGGTACGGACATGGAGTGGTTCCGGCAGGCGCTGGTATGCCTGGTGGAGCTGGCCGTGCCGGGGATTGCGCTGTCCGATAAAGGCGGCGCCTTCCTTCGCGATGTGCAGTTGGGGATCGAGCAGTCGCTGGGGGATCTGGAGGGCTAGCCTCCTGGTAAGGAACACGCACGTCACGGTCCTCATATCGGCTGCACCCACCGTCTTATCGAAAGGCACCGAGGCCGAAATCACAGCGGTTTCGCCAACGCATGTCGACCTGAATTGCAAGGATGGCTTTGGCAACGGCCCCGCCGCCTGGGGGCTTAAAATAAGGATTGCGAAAGTTGTATGGGGCCAGTCCTTCGAATGAGCTGAGATGCCTTAGTCCATCGCTTTACTCTTGGCAAACTCTAGCTATGATGTCGTCTTTCCATTTAATAAAGACAAGAGGAAGACACACATGCGGATCCGCGCCAAGCAGCTCGTCCTTTCCCTATTCACCGCCCTCGCCGCTTTCGGCCAGGCCCAGTCCGCTCCCCAAGTTGCGCCGCCAGGCCCGGTCCTGATCACCGCGGACAGGGTCTGGACCGGCGACGGCGCCGCGCACGCCGGCTGGAGCGTGCTGGTCGCCCAGGGCCGCATCCAGGCCGTCGGCCCGGCGGACAAGATGACGGTCCCAAGCGACGCCGAACGCATCGCCCTGCCCGGCAAGACCCTGATCCCCGGCCTGATCGACCTGCACTCGCACGTGCTGCTGCACCCGTATAACGAGACCACCTGGGACGACCAGGTGATCAAGGAAGCGCCGGCCTACCGCATCGCACTGGCCGTGCGCCACGCCGCCGACACCCTGCAGGCCGGCTTCACCACCCTGCGCGACCTCGGCACCGAGGGCGTCGACTACGCCGACGTCGGCATCAAGCGCGCCATCGAAGAGGGACAGGTGCCGGGCCCGCGCCTGCTGGTCGCCACCCGCGCCATCGTCGCCACCGCCAGCTACGGCCCGGCCGAGCGCAGCTACCGTCCGGACATGGAGATCCCCTACGGCGCCCAGCAGGCCACCGGCGTCATTGAAGCGACCAAAGCCGTGCGCGAGCAGTCCTCGCATGGCGCCGACTGGATCAAGTTCTACGCCGACTACCGCACCGGCATCGACGGCAGCACCCGCCCTACCTTCACGCTCGAAGAGATGAAGGCGATGGTCGCGGCCGCCCACGTCACGGGACGCAAGGTGGCGGCCCATGCCAGCAGCGACGACGCGATCCGCCTGGCCGTGCTGGCAGGCGTCGACAGCATCGAGCACGGCTACGGCGCCAGCGAGGCGACCTTCAGGCTGATGGTCGAGCGCCGCACCGCCTACGTGCCGACGCTGACGGCGCCCGAAGCGATCGGCGAATACTTCCAGAAGCACGTGCGCGGCGGCGCACCGACCCCGGGCATGCAGGAAGCGGCGCGCGCCTTCCGGCTGGCGCGCAAGCTGGGCGTGATCATCGGGAACGGCAGCGACGTCGGCGTGTTCACCCACGGCACCAACGAGCGCGAGCTGGAGTGGATGGTGCGCCTGGGCATGACGCCGACCGAAGCCCTGCGCGCCGCCACCACGGTTGCCGCCGGCATCCTCGGCAGGAAGGACCTGGGCGCGCTGCAACCGGGCAGCCTGGCCGACGTGGTCGCGGTCGAAGGCGACCCGACCGCCGACATCGCGGCACTGCGCAAGGTGAGCTTCGTCATGAAGGGCGGCGCGGTCTATCGGCGGAACCGAGAGGCGGAACTGAGCGCCCCCTGACATTCAGGAAGCGTAGGATCGGTTATGCGTGCCGGCGTTGCGGTTTTCCACAATAGCTGGTGCAGATATTTTCAGTAATGATGACGGCACTATCATTTACTCATGAAGCCCGATCATGAAAAAACCATTCTATAAAGTACTGTATATCCAGGTCCTGTTCGCGATTATCGTCGGCGTCCTGCTGGGCATCTTCGATCCGGGCCTGGCCACTGCGATGAAGCCGCTGGGAGACGGCTTCGTCAAGCTGATCAAGATGATCATCGCACCGGTGATCTTCTGTACCGTGGTCGCCGGTATTGCCGGCATGCAGGACATCAAGAAGGTCGGCCGCGTCGGCGGCAAGGCCCTGATCTACTTCGAAATCGTATCGACCTTCGCGCTGGCGATCGGCCTGATCGTCGCCAACCTGCTCAAGCCGGGCGCCGGCTTCAACGTCAACCCGGCCACCATCGACACCGCTTCGATCGCCCAGTACACCGCGAAGACCCATTCGCTGTCGACCGTCGATTTCCTGATGAACATCATCCCGAGCACCTTCGTGGATGCCTTCGCCAAGGGTGAAATCCTGCAGGTGCTGTTCGTTGCGATCCTGTTCGGCTTCGCGCTGTCGCTGATGGGCGAGCGCGGCCGTCCGATCACCCGCGGCATCGAAGCCCTGTCGCACGCCATCTTCGGCGTGGTGAACATCATCATGAAGGCGGCCCCGATCGGCGCCTTCGGCGCGATGGCCTTCACGATCGGCAAGTACGGCGTCAAGGCGCTGGTCCCGCTGGCCTCGCTGGTCGGTTCCTTCTACCTGACCAGCTTCCTGTTCATCGTGATCGTGCTGGGCCTCATTGCCCGCATGACCGGCTTCTCGATCTTCCGCTATCTCAACTACATCAAGGAAGAGCTGCTGATCGTTCTGGGCACCAGCTCGTCGGAAAGCGCCCTGCCCGCACTGATGCGCAAGCTGGAAAAGCTCGGCTGCGGAAAATCGGTGGTTGGCCTGGTGGTCCCGACCGGCTACTCGTTCAACCTGGACGGCACGAATATCTACATGACGATGGCCGCCCTGTTCGTGGCGCAGGCCACCAACACCGAACTGACCCTGACCCAGGAACTGACGGTGCTGCTGGTGGCGATGCTGACCTCGAAAGGCGCCTCGGGCATTACCGGCGCGGGCTTCATTACCCTTGCTGCGACCCTTGCCGCGGTGCCGACCATCCCGGTGGCGGGCATGGTCCTGATCCTGGGCATCGACAAATTCATGAGCGAATGCCGCGCCCTGACCAACATCATCGGTAACGGCGTCGCCGCGATCGTCGTGTCGAAGTGGGAGGGCGAGTTGGACAAGGACCGCATGCGCGCCGAATTGATCAACCCATCGGTTGACGAGGGCACGCTGCGCCAGGAAGCAATGCACGAGACCGCCTGATTCCTTTCGGCCTGAGTCTCCTCGTTCAGACGCCGGGTTCGCCCGGCGTCTTTTTTTGCGGTTAGAATCCACCCTATGAAGAATTGGATCAACCGCTTGCGTGGCAGTGCAGACAACACAGCCGCCACGCCGGCCGGCCGTACGGCCGGCCCCCAGGCCGCCACTGCCGACGAGCAGGCCGCCGACCTCGCCGCCGAGATCGAGTCCACCTATTACCGCTGGCTGACGGCGGCGCGCGGTTACGCCGCCCCGGCCGAGGTCGAGACCCGCATCCTCGACGAAGTCCGGATCCTGGGCCTGCAGCCGGGCGAAGCTGCCGGCCTGGTGCCGCGCGTGCCCGAAGCGATTCCCAAACTGCTGGCCAGCCTGAACGACGAGGACGCCTCGATCCAGGAACTGGCACGCCAGGTGGCGCAGGACGTGGTGCTGGTGGCGGAGGTCATCCGCGAAGCCAACAGCGCCTATTACCGCCCGATCGCCCCGGTCAAGAACGTCGAAGCCGCCATCATGATGCTCGGCCAGAACGGCTTGCGCATGCTACTGGCGCGGGTCGCCTTCCGTCCCCTCATCAACATGCAGGCCGACGGCTTCGCGCGCGAGGCCGCGCCCCAGGTCTGGAACCAGTCGGTCAGCTGCGCTCTCGCCGCCAGCTTGATGGCGCCGGGCCTGAGCACCGGCGTGTTCGAGGCCTACCTGGCCGGCCTGATGCAGAACGTGGGCCTGGTGGTGGCCTTTCGCCTGGCCGACCGCGTCTGCCTTGATGGCCGCATTCCGGGTTCCAGCGCCTTCGGCGCCCGCCTGCTGGCCGGCAGCCGCCAGCTGTCCGCCGCCATCGCGGCGCACTGGAACTTCCCGCAGGAAGTCGCCCAGGCCATCGCCCACGCCGGCGAACCGGGCGCCGACCACCTGGCCGAAGCGCTGGCGCTGGGCGACCGCATCGCCAAGCTGCGCCTGCTGATCGACGCCGGGGTGCTGGCCGAGGACGACAGCCTGGTGACCGAGGGGCTGGACAATTTCCAGCGGCGTTGCCTGGGCAAGCTGGCGAAGCTGGAGAGTTAGCCGTCATTCCGGCGAAAGCGGGAATCCATGCTGGATGACAGAATTCGGTATGTCGGTAGCACTGCAGTGCCTTGGATAGACGGACGTCGGTTACTCAGTATGGGTTTCCGCCTGCACGGGAACGACGTTAATTCTCCTTTTCCACCCTCTGCTGCAGCAGCCACAGCTGCGCATACGCCCCCTCCTGCTCCAGCAGCTCCGCATGGGTGCCGCGCTCGACGATGCGCCCGTTTTCCATGACGATGATGGCGTCGGCGTTGACGATGGTCGACAGCCGGTGCGCGATGATCAGGGTGCTGCGGTTGCGCGCCAGGCGTTCCAGCTCCTGCGTGATCGCGTACTCGGACACCGAGTCGAGCGCCGAGGTCGCCTCGTCGAAGATCAGGATGGGCGGATTCTTCAGAATCGCGCGGGCAATGCCGATGCGCTGCCTCTCGCCGCCCGAAAACATCACGCCGCGCTCGCCCACCGGGCTGTCGTAGCCCTCCGGCAGGGCCGAGATCAGCTCGTCCAGCTGCGCCGCCCGCGCCGCCGCTACCACCTCTTCCCTGCCGGCGCTGATGCGCGCGTAGGCGATGTTGTTGCCGATCGTGTCGTTGAACAGCGCGGCGTCCTGGGGCACCACCCCGATCGCATGGCGCACGCTGGAAGGGCTGCGGTGGCGGATGTCCTGGCCGTCGATCATCACGCGGCCGGCATTCGGGTCGTACAGGCGCAGCAGCAGCCGGGCCAGGGTCGACTTGCCCGAGCCGCTGCGCCCGACCACGGCCAGGGTCGTGCCGGGTGGGATGCGGAAGCTGACGTCGAACAGCACCGGCCGCTCGGGGTCGTAATGGAAGCTGACGTGCTCGAACACGACCTCGCCGGCGCCCGGATGCAGGACCGGCGCATCGGGCGGGTCCGGCATTTCGGGGCGCTCTCGCAGCAGGGCGAACAGGCGCTCGGCGTTGACGCGGGCGTCGCGCGCCTCGCGGTAGACGAAGCCGAGCGCGTTCAGCGGCAGGCAGACCTGCAGCGCGTAGGCGTTGATCAGCACCAGGTCGCCCACGCTCATGCGGTGATCCATCACGGCCTGGCCGGCAAACAGCATGATGGCGGCCACGCCGATGGCGATCACGAAGCTCTGCCCCACGTGCAGGGTGAACAGGGCGCGCTGGTTGCCGACCCCGGCCACCAGCCAGTGGTCCATGATGCCCGAGAATTTTTGTCCCTCGAAAGCTTCGTTGCCGAAGTACTTGACCGTGTCCGCATTGATCAGGCTGTCCGCCAGCTGGCCCTTGGCGCGCGAGTCGAGCTTGTTGACGCGCCGCTGGTAGATCGTGCGCCTGGCCGTGAAGACCAGAGTGAAGCCGGCGTAGGCGAAAAAGGTGGCGACGATGATCGCGGAAAACGCCGGGTGGTAGCGGCGCAGCATGACCACCAGCACCAGCCCGATCTCGACCAGGGTCGGGACGATGGTGAACAGCCCGACCCCGAGCAGGAAGGCGATGCCGTTGGTGCCGCGGTCGATGTCCGGCAGCAGGCTGCCGACCTGGCGCCGGGCATGGAAGCGCGGCCCCAGCGCATGCAGATGGGCGAAGGTCTTCTGGGCGAAGCTGGAAACCGTGCTGAGCGTGACGCGCGCGAACAGCAGGTCGCGCCACTCGTTGAACAGGGTCGAGGCGAAGCGCAGCAAGGCATAGCCGGCCAGCAGGTAGATCGGCAGGCTGGCCGGCAGCGCGGGCTGGGAAAAGGCGTCGATGATGCGCTTGAGCACCAGCGGCACCGCCACCGTGGCGATCTTGGCGACGATCAGCAGCAGCACCGAGGCGCCGATGCGCCAGCGGTAATGCTGCGTGACCGCCCACAGCTCGGCGGCGAAGGGACGCCGCGGGCCGGCTGGGTCGGGATCGTCCGCGATATCAGCGGGGTTCGCCATGGCTTGGGTCCGGGATCATATTCCTTGGACCAGCCATGCGGGATTTGGGTCGCGCCGCGCTCAGGGTTTCTTTGCCGCGCGCGCCCTGGCGGGGGCGGCGTTGTCGAGACGGTAGACCATGTCGACCGACTGGCGCAGCTTGAGCACCTGGACCATCATGAAGACGTCGCGGTCGATCTCCGCGGCGCTCTGGTTGGCGACACGGCGGCTGGCCTTGCGTTCCGGCCTGAACTCGTCGCGCTCCAGCCCCAGGTTGGTGCCCAGTTTCTTCAGGGCGTCCGGGGTCATCGCCATCGCCGGCCCGAGACGGCGCCCGGCTGCCGTCGCCATCACCTCGGCGTGATGGCGCGCGTCCGCGATCGCCTCGCCGACCATCTCATCGGTCACCTTGTCCATGGTGCTGAGGTCGAAATCCGCGGCGAAGCTGTCGAGATTGGGCTTGCCCAGCAGGCCGCCGGCCAGCGCCGGCCAGTTGGCCACATTGCGCAGGTTGATCTTCACGTCGCAGCTCAGTTCGTACACCGGGGTGCCGTCGGCGGCGCGCTCCTTGCGTACACCCTGGCGCACCTCGCGCACCTGCATGTCCTCGGGGTCGATGCTCAGCTTCTGCAACAGTTCGCGCACCTCGGCCATGCGGGCGTCGATCTCCGCGCGCGCCGCAACCGGGTCGGCGCCGGCCGCCACCACCTGGAAGTCGAGCGAAGCGATATCCGGCATCTCCATGCGGAAGGTGCTGCCGTTCACGTGCACGAAGGGATAGTCCGGAATGGTCGAGGCAAGCGCCGAGCCGGTCGGCAAGGCCAGGGCAGCGGCCGCCATCAGGCTTGCGACAAGGACAGGCAGGAAAGGCTTCAGTTTCAGCATGAATACTCCATCAGTGAGAAATCATTGATCGCGCAGAGCCAGGGCCGGCGACACCCGCATCGCCGCCACCGCCTGGCGCACGCAGCCGGCCAGGGCAACCGCGCCGACGCCGGCGCAAGCCAGCACCAGCGGCCACCAGCCCATCGGCGCGCGCTCGACAAAGCCGGCAAGATAGCGCTCGGTCCACAGCCAGGCCGGCGCCAGCGCCAGCAGCGCGCCCGCGGCCAGCAGCGCCAGCCATTCGCGCGCCACCAGCAGGCCTATATGGCGCGGGCTCGCGCCGTGCAGCTTGCGCAGCACGAATTCGCGGGCGCGGCGGCGGATGGTGTAGCTCGACAATACGTAGATGCCGAAGCAGGCCAGCGCCGTCGCCACCAGGCTGGCGAGGGCCAGCAGCCTGGCCTGGCGCAGGTCGTCGGCGTAATTGCTTGCGAAGACAGCGGATGCGCTTTCGATGTCGGGGGCGTCGTCCGGGAAGTGGCGCGCCCACAGCGCTTCGATGGCGGCGCGCGCCGCCGGCAGCGGGCCGCGCACGCGCACGGTCAGCACACCGCCGTCCTCGCTCTGCAGGTACATGATCGGTCCGGGTTTCTGGCGCAAGGTGGTGAAGCGCAGCTCCGGGGCGATGCCGATCACGCGCTTGTTCTTGTCGACGATCTGGCCGACCGCCGCTTCCGGCGTGGCGAAGCCGAGCGCGTAGGCGGCGCGCGCATTCAGCACTACGCCTTCCTCGCCCTCGCGCGAAAACAGCCGGCCCTCGAGCGGACGCAGGCCGAATACCTGGAAGAAGTTGGCGCCGACCTTCTTGCCCTCGATCGGCAGCGTGCTGCCGTCGCGCATGCTGACGGCGAGGGTGATCGTGACCTCGTCGCGGCCGATCGCTTCGGACATTGCCGTGGCGCCCTCGACCATGGGCAGGCGTTCCAGCTCGGCCTTGAACGCGTGCGCCGCGCCGCCCGGCTGCCCGCCGCGTTGGCCCGGCAGTTCCAGCACCAGCTGGGACGAAGGGTCGAAGCCGGGATCGGCGCCGCTGGCATAGTGGGCCTGCCACCACACCGACAAGCTGGCGGCAACCAGCCCGATCGCGGCCGCGAACTGCGCCACCGTCAGGATGCGGCGCAGGCGCACGCCATCGAGGGTTTCGCCGTCGCGTCCGCCGAGCGCGACGCTGGCCGGCACCCGCGCCGCCAGCCAGGCCGGATACAGACCGGACAGCAAGCCGGTCTCGATGCCGATCGCGGCCATCAGCGCCCAGGCGCCGGGCCCGAAGGCGGCCGCCAGCGGCACCGCGACCAGTTCGGAGAACAGGGGTATGCTGAGCCAGGCCAGCAGGAAGCCGAGCAGGGTCGAGCCGGCGCCCACCAACAACGCCTCGGCCGCGAACTGCCCGGCCAGGCCGGCGCCGGAAATGCCGAGTGTCTTGCGTACCGCGATCTCGCGCCGGCGCGCCGTGGTGCGCACCGCCGCCAGGTTCACGTAATTAGTGGCCGCCAGCACCAGGATCAGCACGCCCAGCAGGGCCAGGCCGGCGATCGCCGCCGGGTTGCCGGAACTGGACGCGCTGCCGCCCGCCGCCAGGTCCTGGTCGAAATAAATCCCGGACAGCTGCGTCACGCCGATATTCGTCAAGGGCGTCGGCCGGCCCTCCCTGAGCCGCGCCGGCAGGCTGGCGTCGCGCTCGGCGGCGACCGTGCTTTCCAGCGCCGCCTGCAGTTGCGCGGCCGTGACGCCCGGCGCCGGCCGCAGGTAAAGGCTTTCGCGCCGGAACCAGGCGTCCTGGGTAGACTTGGGCGGCGGATCCCAGCTGTGCACGCCCTTGCCGAGCAGCGCGCCGAAAGCCGGGCTGGTATTCGCCGGCAGGTCGGCCAGGATGGCGCGTACCATGAAGGGACTGCCGGCGATCGTGACCACCTTGCCCAGCGCATCCGCGGTGCCGAACAGACGCTCGGCTTCGGCGCGGCTCAGCACCAGGGCGTCGGGACGGGCCAGCGCGGCGTCGGCGTTGCCGGCGATGGCGCGCAGGCCGAAGAAGGACAGGTAATTCGCGTCCACCACGGATACCGTGAGCTGCACGAAACGCGCCTCGACCCGCGCCCCGACCTGTTGCGAGCGGGCGCCGGTCGCCGCGCGCGCCAGCCCGGTAGCGACAGCCTTGCCCGCCAGCGGCGCCGGCGCGCTGGGCCCCCAGGTCGCGCGCGGGAACAGATTGCGGCGCTCCTTTACCACGTATATGCCGTCGGCGCCGGCGATGGCGTCGTTGTAGGTCCAGGCGTAGCGGACCAGTCCGAACAGCAGGAAGCAGGCGGCCAGCGCCACCGCCAGGCCGAGCACGGCGACGGCGGAATAGACGGGCTCGCGGGCCAGCAGGCGCCATGCCAGGCGCATGTTTCGCAGCTTCATCGGCATCCTCGATAATGTAGACAATGATGTCTATGCTATTCCGGTTGTGCTCGTTCCGGCAATAGCAGTTCGATAAATATTTTGGTAGACAGGACAATCTAGAAGGGCTAGTCTACGCGTGCGTATATTCAGCTTCACGAGGATCCACCATGGCCAAATCCCCTGCCCCTTCCAAGCCGACGCCGGCTGAACTCGACCTGCTGCAGGTGCTGTGGCCGCTGGGCTCGGGCACCGCGCGCCAGGTCCACGACGAGATTCTCAAGACCCGTCCCGACGTGACCTACGCCACCGTGCTGCGCCTGATGCAGATCATGCATGCCAAGGGTTTGCTGATCCGCGACGAGAGCGAACGGTCTCACGTATATGCGCCGGCCCAGGCCCAGGAATCTTTGCAGACCAATCTGCTGAAGGACCTGGTGCAGCGCGCCTTTTCCGGCTCGGCCAAAGCCCTTGTGCTGGCGGCACTCAAGAGCGGCATCTCGAAAAAGGAGCGGGAGGAAATCGAAGAACTGCTGAAGGGCGAGGACAAGCAATGAGCGCCCCGGCCCTGATCGCCGCGGTCGGCTGGACCCTGGTCCATTTCGTCTGGCAGGGCGCACTGCTCGGCTGCATTGTGGCCGTGCTGTTGACGGCCTTGCGCAATGCGCGCCCGGAAACGCGTTATGCGGTGGCTTGCGCCGGCCTGCTGCTCTGCCTGGCCTGGCCGACGGTCGACCTGGCGCTGCTGCTGAAGTCCGGGACGGGTGCCGAGAGCGGCAAGCTGTTCCGCAGCGGCGCCGCCGCCATGGCAGCCGCACCGGATGCGGCCGGGCTGTTGCCATGGCTGGGCCGCAACCTGGGCTGGATCGTCGCCTTGTGGGCGGGCTGCGCCGGCGCCCTGAGCCTGCGCATGGCGGTCGGCCTGCTATGGATCGGCCGCGCCGCCCGCATCCAGGCTTCGGATGCGGCCTGGCAGGAACGCCTGTCGCGCCTGGCCGAGCGCTGCGGCCTCGGCCGCGAAGTACGGCTGCGCGTGGTCGACGGCCTGACCAGCCCGATCACGGCCGGCTGGTGGCGCCCGGTCGTGCTGGTGCCGGCCAGCCTGGTCGCCGGCATGCCGCCGCATCTGCTGGAAGCCCTGCTGGTGCACGAGCTCGGCCACGTGCGCCGCCACGACTACCTGGTCAACCTGCTGCAGAACGTGATCGAGACCCTGCTGTTCTATCATCCGGCGGTTTGGTGGCTGTCGCGCCGTATCCGCGCCGAGCGCGAACAGATCGCCGACGACTTCGCCGCCCGCCACCTGGGCGAGCCGCGCCGCCTGGCGCTGGCGCTGTCGGAACTGGAAAAGCTGCAGTTCTCCAGCCACCACCTGGCGCAGGCCGCGAACGGCGGCGACCTCATGGGCCGCATCCGCCGCCTGCTGCGCCCGGACGTGCAGGCCCTGAACTGGAAGGCGGCGATCCCGGTGCTGGGTCTGGCCGTGGTGTGCGCGGCCAGCGCGCATGCGCCGGTGAGCCGTGCCACCGCTTCCGCACACCCGGTGGGAGTAAGGCAGGCAGCCGTCGTCGATTTCAATACTTGCCGCAAGCCGCATTATCCGAAAGACGATATCACCGCTGGACACCAGGGTACGGTAACGCTCGGCTTCATGCTCGACGAACGCGGTACCGTCCTCGACGTTTCGGTTAGGAAATCGAGCGGTTACGCCAGCCTGGACGAAGCCGCACGCGGCGCCCTTGCCTTATGCAACTTCCGCCCCGCGCTAGAGGACGGCGTGCCGGTAAAGAGCATGCAACCTGTCCAGTACGTCTGGACCCTGAAATAAGAAAAGCCGCCTCAAGGGCGGCTTTTCTTTGTTGAGGCAGACCGGGTTCAGACGCCGCTGACATCCAGCTCCGCGGTCGTCGCTTCCACCACCTGCTCCCTGGTCACGCCCGGCGCCAGCTCCACCAGCTTGAGGCCGGTGTCAGTAACGTCGATCACGCCCAGGTCGGTGATGATGCGGTCGACCACGCCCACGCCGGTCAGCGGCAGGTCGCACTTTTTCAGCAGCTTGTGCGAGATGCTGCCGTCCTTGGCGGTGGCGACGTGCTCCATCAGCACCACCACGCGCTTGACGCCGGCCACCAGGTCCATCGCACCGCCCATGCCCTTGACCATTTTGCCCGGGATCATCCAGTTGGCCAGGTCACCCTTTTCCGAGACCTGCATTGCGCCCAGGATCGCCAGGTTGATCTTGCCGCCACGGATCATGCCGAAGGAATCGGCCGAGCTGAAGTAGGCTGCGCCCGGAAGCGCCGTCACGGTCTGCTTGCCGGCGTTGATCAGGTCGGCGTCGACTTCCGCGTCCGTCGGGAAGGGACCGATGCCCAGCAGGCCGTTTTCCGACTGCAGAAAGACTTCGACGTCCTTTGGGACGTAGTTCGCCACCAGGGTCGGCAGGCCGATACCCAGGTTCACATAGAAACCGTCCTGCAGTTCCTTTGCCGCGCGCGCGGCCATTTCATCACGAGTCCATGCCATGTTCGTAGTCTCCTGGTCTTAGCTTGCGCGCACGGTGCGCTGTTCGATGCGCTTTTCCGGCGTCGGGTTGTGAACGATGCGGTGCACGAAGATGCTCGGCAGGTGCACCTGGTCCGGATCGATCTCGCCGGTCTCGACCAGCTGTTCCACTTCGACGATGCAGACCTTGCCGGCGGTGGCGACGTTCGGGTTGAAGTTGCGCGAGGTCTTGCGGAACACCAGGTTGCCGGCGCGGTCGGCCTTCCAGGCCTTGACCAGGGCGACGTCCGGGTTCAGCGCGCGTTCCATCACGTACATTTCGCCGTCGAATTCGCGGGTCTCCTTGCCCTCGGCGACGATGGTGCCGTAGCCGGTCTTGGTGAAGAAGGCCGGGATGCCGGCGCCGCCGGCGCGCAGCTTCTCGGCCAGGGTGCCCTGCGGCGTGAATTCGAGCTCGAGCTCGCCGGCCAGGTACTGGCGCGCGAACTCCTTGTTCTCGCCGACGTAGGACGCGATCATCTTCTTGATCTGGCGCGTGGTCAGCAGCTGGCCGAGGCCGAAGTCGTCGACGCCGGCATTGTTCGAGATGGCCGTCAGGTTCTTGACGCCGGAATCGCGCAGCGCGGCGATCAGCGCTTCCGGAATGCCGCACAGGCCGAAGCCGCCGACGGCGATGGTCTGGCCGTCCTGGACGACGCCTTCGAGTGCGGACCGCGCATCTGGATAAACTTTATTCATACCCGTCCCTTTAGTAAGTGATCTGTACAGCAGAGTAGAATTCGAGAATAAAATAGCGCTC
This sequence comes from Massilia sp. Bi118, assembly GCF_918697865.1. Lineage (GTDB taxonomy): Bacteria > Pseudomonadota > Gammaproteobacteria > Burkholderiales > Burkholderiaceae_D > Telluria. The sequence continues at coordinate 129,424 of NZ_CAKKMV010000003.1, forward strand.
TGTAAAGCACAATACCGTAGAAATACCGGCCCATAAATGAGCGCATCATACGCCATCGATTACGAGATGATTTTCCAGCATGCGCCGGTCGGCATGTGCATCTCCGTCAACCGGATCATCCAGGCCTGCAACCACGCGCTGGCGGACATGTTCGGCTACGACTGCGCCCACCTGGACGGCAAGTCCTTCGAGGTGCTGTACCCGACCGAGGACGAGTTCCTGCGCACCGGCGACCGCATCGTGCCCATCATGAATGCCAAAGGCCGCTACTCGGACGAGCGCATCATGCGCCGTGCCAGCGGCGAACTGTTCTGGTGCCACGTGACGGGCCGCGCGCTCGACCCGCAGCAACCGCTGGGCGCCGGCGTATGGACCTTCGAAGACGTGAGCGAGAAGCGTCCGGTAACGGCCGCGCTGACCCCGCGCGAACGCGAGATCGCGGCCCTGCTGGTCGAGGGCAAGACCAGCAAGGTGATTGCTCGCGAGACCGACCTGTCGCCGCGTACGGTGGAGATGCACCGGGCCAAGCTGATGAAGAAGTTTTCGGCGTCGACTTCTTCGGAGCTGGTGCACAAGCTGGTGGGTGTGGCGCGCTAGCTGGCCGGACTGCCCAACAGGTCGTGAACGGCGAGATTTTCCCGATCACGTTGCGAAACACCAATCCTGACCGCCTGCATAGTAATACCATTGGCGCTTCGACCTGCAGGACCGCAGCTCTGCATTGTCCGTCTGCTGCCGCAAGCCGGCGTTTTGCGAAAAAACTATAGCCTCTGTTGAAAGTCTAAGGATATCTCTATTGCCCATGTTTCGACGTGCTGGACCTGGGCATGCTGTCAATCGTGGAGCTGACCATGACAGACGAATCGATATTTCCCGTCCCCGGCACCGTGCTTTGGGGCATGGACATCGACCTGGAGCGGGAGGTATTCCGCTCCGGTGCCGCATCCAAGCCGAATGTAGAATACCTGCGCTTCCTGGACCTTGGCCTTGCCGAGGAAGGCAGGATCCCCGATACGCTCAGGGAGACGATGATGGTTGCTCCCGGCCAGGGCATATCGCTTTTCCTTCAGCGCATGATCCCGGAAGGGCTGACGCTGTATGACCCAGCCCTGGCTGGGGAAGTCGAGAAGAAAAAAATCAAGAAAATCCACTGGTGGGGCATTGAACAGGGGCGCCCTATCCCTGCGGGTCTCCAATTGGTTTACGATGGCCAACCTCCCGGCCATTGCACATTATCCGTGGTGCGGCAGATGCCGGTATCGGCGTTCTTGTCGCTGGTGGCGACAATCACCTTCAACCCGAGCGGCATCGATCTCGTGGTGCCCCTATAACGAAACGATCATGAAAACACTAGACCTGACCGACAAAGAAATCAGCTATCTGATATTGAGCCTGAAACGACACGAAAAGGCTCTGCTGGAAGCCGAACAAGAGGACATGGAAGACAGTGTTACGGATCTGTTGTTCGTCCAGGGTTTGCAGAAAAAGTTACAGGCCCTGAAGAGTGTGGCGTGATAATTCGTATTCCATCCTGCCTGGCGCACTGAAGCAAGTGTCCGGGTGGGCAAGGCGTGCCCACCCGTGCAGTGTCAAGCCTCCGGCAACTGACTCCTGATCCGCTCCGGCAGCGCCACCGACTTCTCCGCCTGGAAGTCGATCCACACGACCTTGCCGCCACCTTCCGCATAGACGACGTCGGCCTTGCCTTCGGCATCAACCAGGCTGATCTCGTGCGTGACCTCGAAGCTCGAGCGGCCCGGTCCGCCCGCATAGGTGCGGACCTCGATCTCGCCAGGATACTTGAGCTGCTTGATGAAGGTGCAGTAGGCGGTGACGATCACCGGCCCCTGCCCTTTGGCGTCGAACTTGCCGTTCAGGTCTTCCAGGAAGGCGATCCGGCCGGTTTCCATGTAGCGGAAATAGATCGTGTTGTTGACGTGGCCGAGCACGTCCATGTCGCCCCAGCGGATGGCCTGGCGCATGGTGTGCATTAACTTCCGGTTTGACTTCTCGATGTTCATCGTTGCCTGCTTCTGTTGAAAAAAACAGGCATTGTATGCTCTCAGCCGGGAGAGTGCCCCCGCACGATGCCGTCGACGATGCCGCAGAAGGCCGCCGGATCCTCCAGCATCATCATGTGCCCGGCCTTCGGCTGCACCAGGCTCTGCGAGGCCAGCGCCAGCACCCATTCGGGGATGTCCCAGCCGGCCGCCGACTGTTCGCCGCCCAGCAGGTAGAGCGGCACGCCGGTTCCGAGCACGCGCCGCACACCCTCCAGGTACGCGGCCGAGCCGGTCACCTCGAGGACCGAGCGCGCCATCGCCTGGATGGTCGAGTAAGGCTGGTTTTCCAGGATCTCGCGCGTCATGGCGATGCGCTCGTCGCTGGCTTCGATGCCTATCTTTTCGAGCCAGGCCGCCGGGTCGTCTTCCATGGCGCCATATTCGGCTGCCCAGTCGGCCTCCGGCATGGGCGCAATGCGCGAGCACCAGAACGCATCCTTCAAGGTGAAATTGCCCTCGACGCTGATCAGGCCGCGCACCAGCTCCGGCGCCAGGTCCGCCGCCAGCATCATGACGGCGCCGCCGGTGCTGTGGCCCAGCAGCCAGGCCGGCTCGCCGACTTCCTCGCGCAGCACGCGCGCGACTTCCTCGGCCTGGGCGTGCAGGTCGATGCCCAGGTCCACGCTGCGGTTCGTGCCATAGCCGAGCAGGTCCGGGGTACGCAGGTCCAGGCCGAGCAAAAACGCTTTCGGATCGTAGTAGCTGCCGGAACCCAGCAGCCCGTGGATCATGACCAGCGCCGCAGTTGCGCCGCTCATTGGGCCGTCATGCCATCGTCGGCGGTGATGATGGTGCCGTTGATAAAGTGGGCTTCCTCGGCCGCCAGCAGCAGGAGCAGGCCGTCGAGGTCCTCCGGCTTGCCGATGCGGCGGCGCGGCAGCATCTCGATCAGCTTCCTGCCCTGCTCGGTGTCGAAGTAGTCCTCGTTCATCTCGGTGGCGATGTAGCCGGGGCAGATGGCATTCACGTTGATGCCGTAGCGGCCCCATTCGACCGCCATGGCCTTGGTCATCTGGATAACGCCGGCCTTGCTCATGCAGTAGACGCCGATCTGCGGCAGCACGCGCAGGCCCGCCACCGAGGCGATGTTGACGATGCGGTGCTGCTTCTTCGGATCGCCCTTGGCGCGCTGGATCATGCGCTTGGCGCACTGCTGGGCCATGAAGAAGGCGCCGCGCAGGTTGGTGTCCATGATGTAGTTGTAGTCGTCCTCGGTGACGTCCAGCAGGCGCTGGGTGTTCGACACGCCCGAGTTGTTGACGAGGATGTCGATCGGGCCCGCCTCGGTCTCGGCATGGGCGATCGCCGCCTTGATGCTGGCGAGGTCGGTGACGTCCAGCGCCACCACGTGGGCGGCGCCGCCATCCGCCTCGATCTCCGCGCGCAATTCCTTCAGGCGCTCGATGCGGCGCGAGGCCAGCACCACCTGCGCCCCGGCCCCGGCCAGGGCCTTCGCGAAGCGCGCGCCCAGTCCGCTGGACGCCCCGGTCACCATTGCGATCTTGCCTTCGAAGTTGACTTCTATGCCCACGTTTGCGCTCCTCTTTACCGAACTATATTCTGTTGCGACGACATAATGATTACATACTTCACCCATTTCGCCGCGATTAGATTGCCGCATCTAATATCTGCCCTACAATAGCGCGCTGCGTTGCAATCATGAGCAAAAAAGTGCACACTCGTGCTTAAATTTTTCTAACACAACTAAAACATGACTCAGCCCAACTCCCTCATCGAACAATACGGTCCGCGCGAAGCGATGGAATACGACGTCGTCATCGTCGGCGGCGGTCCTGCCGGCCTGTCGGCGGCGATCCGCCTGAAGCAACTGGCTTCGGAACAGGGCCGCGAGGTCTCGGTCTGCGTGCTCGAAAAAGGCGGCGAGCTGGGCGCCCACATCCTGTCGGGCGCGGTGATGGATCCGCGCGCGCTGGACGAACTCTTCCCGAACTGGAAGGAACTCGGCGCACCCTTGAATACCCCGGTGACCGAAGACCGCGTGCTGTTCCTGACCGAGACCAAGGCCACCGCCACGCCCAGCTTCATGGTGCCGAAGGCCCTGACCAATCACGGCAACTACGTGATTTCGCTGGCCAACGTGGTGCGCTGGCTGGGTCAGCAGGCCGAAGCCCTGGGCGTGGAAATCTTCCCGGGCTTCCCGGCTGCTGAAGTCCTGTACAACGACGACGGCTCCGTCAAGGGCGTCGCCACCGGCAACATGGGCGTGAACCGCCATGGCGAACCGACTGACGCGTTCCAGCTGGGCATGGAACTGCATGCCAAGTACACGATGTTCGCTGAAGGCTCGCGCGGCCACCTGGGCAAGCAGCTGATGGCCAAGTATGACCTGAACAAAGGCAAGGATCCGCAGACCTACGGCATCGGCATCAAGGAACTGTGGGAGATCGACCCGGCGATGCACAAGCCTGGCCTGGTGATCCACACCGCCGGCTGGCCGCTCGACAACGACACCTACGGTGGCTCCTTCATGTACCACCTGGAAAACAACCAGGTCGCGGTCGGCTTCGTGGTCGGCCTGTCCTACCAGAACCCTTACCTGTCTCCCTACGAAGAATTCCAGCGCTACAAGACGCACCCGGAAATCCGCAAGTTCTTCGAAGGCGGCAAGCGCATCTCCTACGGCGCGCGCGCGATCACCGCGGGCGGCCTGCAGTCGCTGCCGAAGACCGTGTTCCCGGGCGGCGCCCTGATCGGCTGCGACGCCGGCTTCCTGAACACCAGCCGCATCAAGGGCAGCCACGCCGCCATCAAGACCGGCATGCTGGCCGCCGACGCCGCCTTTGCGGCGCTGGGCGAAGGCCGCCAGCACGACGAACTGGCGAGCTACCCGGCCGCCTTCGAGCAGTCCTGGCTGCACGAAGAACTGCACGTGGCGCGCAACTTCAAGCCGTGGATGAGCAAGGGCCTCTACCTGGGCACGATCATGGTCGGCATCGACCAGATCCTGTTCAAGGGCAAGGCGCCGTGGACCCTGCACCACAAGCACGCCGACCACGAATGCCTGCGCCCGGCCTCTGACTTCAAGCCCATCGTGTACCCGAAGCCGGACGGCAAGCTGACCTTCGACCGCCTGTCCTCGGTGTTCATCTCGAACACCAACCACGCGGAAGACCAGCCGGTGCACCTGACCTTGAAGAACCCGGCGATCCCGGTCGAGGTCAACCTGGCCAAGTACGCCGGCCCGGAACAGCGCTACTGCCCGGCGGGCGTGTACGAGTTCGTGAAGACGGACGAGGGCAAGGACCGCCTGCAGATCAATGCGCAGAACTGCGTGCACTGCAAGACCTGCGACATCAAGGATCCGACGCAGAACATCGTGTGGGTCACGCCGGAAGGTGGCGGCGGGCCGAATTACCCGAACATGTAATTCAGCCGGTGCGGCGCAGGGCGAGCTTTTCCAGCTCCTGCGCCGTCATCGGATGCCCGAACATATACCCCTGCGCGTAATCGCAGCCGGCATCCACCAGCAGCGCGCGCTGCGCCGCCGTTTCCACCCCTTCCGCCACTACCTTCAGACCCAGCTTGTGCGCCATGGCGACGATCGCCTCGTACAGCGCCAGCTCCCCGCCCTCCCCGTCCAGCGTCTGCGCCAGAGATGGGTCGATCTTCACGAAGTCGATGTCGTAGCGTTTCAAATGCGACAGCGAGGCGTAGCCGGTGCCAAAGTGGTCCAGCGCCACCTGCAGGCCCAGCATGCGGTATTGCGCCAGCCGGCCCAGTAGCGCGTCGGCGCCGCCCTGCAGCGCGCCTTCGCTGATTTCCACCACGATGCTCTGCGACGGCAGTTCCATCTCGCGCAGGTAGTCGAGCCAGCCCTGGTACTGGCCGCCGTCGCGCCGGAACTGCACCGGCGATTTGTTCACGCTCACCTGGAAGTCCGCGGCGATGCTGCGCTGCCAGCACTGGACCTGGCGCGCGGCTTCGCGGAACACCCAGTCGCCGATCTCGACGATCATGCCGCTCGATTCCGCGAACGGGATGAAATGGGCCGGCGCCAGCAGGCCGCGGGTCGGATGGCGCCAGCGCAGCAGGGCCTCGGCCTTGTGCACGGCCCCCGTCCGCAGCGAGACGATGGGCTGGTACAGGATCTCGAACTGCTGCTGGACGATCGCCTCGCGCAGTTCGAGCGCGATCGCCTGGCGCGCCATCGCCGCTTCCTGCAGGTCCTGGGTGAAGTAGCTGTAGCGGTTGCGGCCGGCGTTCTTCGATGCGTACATGGCCTGGTCCGCATGCGACAGCAGGTCCGGCAGCTCGCGCGCATCGGCCGGATACAGGGCGATGCCGACCGAGGCCGAGATCTCGGCCAGTTCGCCGGCCAGGTCGAACGGCCGCGCCAGTGCATCGACGATGGACTGGGCGATGCGGTCGACGCTGCCGACCCGCTCCAGCCCGGACAGGATCACGGTGAACTCGTCGCCGCCCAGGCGCGCCAGGGTGTCGGTGGCGCGCACGCAGGCCTTCACGCGGCGCGCGGCCTCGGCCAGCAGGGTGTCGCCGACGGCGTGGCCGAGGCGGTCGTTGACTTCCTTGAAGTGGTCGAGGTCGATGTACAGCAGGGCCACGAAGGTGGCGCCGCGGTCGGCCTTGCGCATCTCCTGGGCCAGGCGGTCGCGGAACATGTGGCGGTTCGGCAGGCCGGTCAGCTCGTCGAAGTTCGCCTGGTGCCAGATCCGCTCGGCGGAGGCGCGCTGGCGCGTGATGTCGCTGACCAGGGCCAGGGTGCCGAGGTAGTTGCCGGCGACGTCGAAGATGGGCGTGGTGGCGGCGCTGGTCCACAGCTCGCTGCCGTCGCAGCGGACGAACTTGAGTTCGACGCGCTCGCCGCGCGCATGCTGGCGGCGCACATCGTGGGCCTCGAAGCGCGCGCGGCCCTCCTCGTCCATGAAGCGCACCAGCGGCTGCTCGAGCAGGCCCTCGATCTCGCAGTCCAGCAGGGCCGCCATCTTCGGGTTGACGAAGGTGATGAAGCCGAGCGCGTCGATCTCCCAGATGCCTTCGTCGGCGCAGTGGACGATGCGGCGGAAGCGTTCCTCGGAGCGTTCGAGCGCGGCCAGGTTGCCGTCGACCGGTTCGACCACGATGCGGCAGGCCTGGCCGCTGCCGTCGGCGCTGGCCAGCAGCAGCACCGGGCCGGGCGCGCCATGGTCGGCGCAGGTCATCTCGATGCGCTGGCGGCGCGGCGCGCGGCTGTTGATGGCGGATTCGAAGAAGATGTCGAACTCCTCGCGCCAGTTGCGCCGCACGAAGTCGTGGAAGCGGTGTCCGCCCGCCGCCCCGCGCGGGACGCCGATCAACTGGGCGCCGGCCACGTTCGCCTGCAGGATGCGGCCGTCGAAGGCCACCACGAAATAGCCGACCGGGGCCAGCAGGTAGAGTTCGTTGAAATGCGCCTGTTCCTGCTCGTGGCGCAGGCGCTCGGGGCTGACGCCGCTGTCGAGCTGTTGCACGTCCATGTCCATCTCACCCCGCTTCGCTTGGTTGAGTTGCCCGGATTCTATTGCTTTTCAGAAAAGCCTAGCATGCCGCAAAGACGTTGTCGATCCGATACTGCTTCAGTGTTGCTGATGCGCCCGGTTGAGGCGCCGCTCGGCCCGGCGCTGCAGGCCTTCGAAGAACAGGCTCAGGATCCAGTAGATGATCGCCGCTGCGACGTAGAGCGGCAATGGACGGAATGTGACGGAGATCAATTCTTTGGTGACAAGCATGAGCTCAGTCATGGTGATCACCGAAACCAGCGAGGTGTCCTTGATCAGGCTGATCAGGGTATTGCTCATCGAGGGCACCGCCACGCGCAGCGCCTGCGGCAGCACCACGTGGCCCAGGGTCTGGCCCCAGCCCAGGCCGAGGCTGTAGGCGGCCCGCCACTGGCCCTGGGCGATGGCCAGGATGGCGCCGCGCAGGCTTTCGGACAGGTAGGCGCCGGCGTTCAGCGACAGGGTCAGCACGCCCGCCGTCACCGGCGTGAACTCGATGCCGATGCTGGGCAGGCCGTAGTAGACGACGAACAGCTGTACCAGCAGCGGGGTGCCGCGGAAGGCGCTGACGTAGACCGCCGCCGGCCAGCGCAGCAGCGCCCAGGGCGAGACCCGCATCAGGGCCGCCGGCAAGCCGAGCACCAGGCCGCCCAGCATGGCCGATACCGCCAGCAGCAGTGTGAGGCCCGCGCCGCGCAGCATGACCGGCGCGGACTCGCGCAGCAAGTCCAGCAGTTCCTGGAATTCCATCTAGGGCTTAGGGCGCGCGCGTGGCGTCGACGCCGAACCACTTCAGCGAAGCGGCCTTCAGGCTGCCGTCGGCGCGGACTTCCCCGAGCGCCTTGTCGACGGCGGCGCGGAATTTCGGATTCCCCTTCTGGAAGGCGACCGCGGTGCGCTCGACCGCGCCCACGCGCGCGCCGGCGCGGATCGGCAGCTGCGAGGACTTCAGCAGGTAGCCGACCATCAGGCTGTCGTTCAGGGCCGCGTCGATACGGCCGAAGGCGAGGTCCTGCAGGTTTTCCGGGGCCGCCGGGTAGCTCTTCACCTCGATGCCCGGCATGGCCTTGGCCTGCTGCTCGAACACGCTGCCCTGCCCGACCCCGACCTTCTTGCCCTTCAGGTCTTCCAGCTTCTTGTAGTCGATGCGCTCGTTGCGGCGCACGATCAGCTGCGGCGTCGAATAGGTATAGGGGGTGGAGAAATCGAAGGCCTGCTCGCGCTTGGGCGTGACGTTGACCTGGCTGATGATGACGTCGTACTTGCCGGCGCCCAGGCCGGCCAGGATCGAGGCCCACTCGGTGGTCACGAATTCCGGCTTCAGGCCCAGCTTGCCCGCCACCAGCCTGGCGACGTCGACGTCGTAGCCGGTCAGCTGGCCGGTCTTCGGGTCCTTGAAGTTGAAGGGCGGGTAGGTTCCCTCGAGGGCGATGCGCAGCGTGCCGCGCGCCCTGGCATTGTCCAGCAGGTCGGCGGCGTGGGCCGGCAGCGCCAGCATGGCGGCGGCCGCGGCGGCGCTGGCCAAAATAGTCCTGCGAAAATTGTTTGGGGAACCCTTTTGCATCGCATTCCTTTCAAGCAGCAGAGCCTGATTTATAACCGAAACACGATCATGCGAAAAGGGAATTATTCGCCTATCAATATAGCCTGCGGCTATGCTTGAAATTGTGGCCGGTGACGATCAGCGTGCTCTCGACCAGGGTCGACAGGCCCAGCAGCAGCTGCACCAGCTTGTCTTCGGGCAGTATCCAGACCTGGCCGGCCGGCTGCTCGGCATGGGTGGCGGCCATGATCAGCGGCGCGATCCAGCCGGCGTCCGGCTCGACGTCGAGCAGCACGGCATCGCCCGTGGTCTGCAGGTAGACGTCGCCGCCCGGCGCCAGCGTGAAGCGCACGCCGACCCCGGTCTCCTGCGGGCCGATCATTTCCTGCATGGTGCGGTTGTGCGCATCGATCCAGAGTTCGACATCCTGCGGGGTTTCCAGCGGGGTCCAGGGCACAGGACGGAAACGGGGGCGCTCGGCGCTGTCCTTGGTCGAATCTTGGCTCATGATGGCTTGGTGTCTGATAGTGGGATGGCAAGGCCGCACATGCTAAGCCATGGATGCCGGTGGGCGCAAGAAGGCGTTCATGCCAGCGTTACCAGCCGCGCCGCCACCTGCCCCTTGTCGATGAGCAGTTCGCCCGCCGCGATCGGCAGGCTGAAGCGCCGCCGCCCGGCACTGCCCGGGTTCACGTACAGCACGCCGCCGCGCTCCACGCAGGCGGGCTTGTGCGAATGCCCGGACACCACCACGCGCAGGCCCGCCGCCAGCGGGTCGAGGTCCAGTTCCTTGAGGTCGTGGATCACGTAGACCGGCACGCCGCCGGGCGCGATGCGGGCGGTATCCGGGATGGTCTTCGCCCACGCAGCGGTATCGTTGTTCCCGCGCACCACGGTCAGGGGCGCGATCGCTGCCAGGCACTCGAGAATCTCCGGATTGCCGATGTCGCCGCCGTGCACGATGTGGTCGCTGCCCGCCAGGAAATCCAGGGCTTCCGGACGCAGCAGGCCGTGCGTATCCGAGATCAGTCCGATCCGCAGGGCCCGCTGTGGCGCCGTGGCCGCCAACTCAGCCTGGCGTCCGGTGCCGGCCCATCTTGGTGGCCGTCCAGATCGAGTAAAGCGCCGAGATGCCGACCAGCACATAGACCAGGCGGCTGGCCGGGCTGCCGGCGCCGAACAGGCTGGCGACGACGTCGACGTCGAACAGGCCGACCATCGCCCAGTTCAGGCCGCCGATGATCAGCAGGGCCATGGCAATGTAGTCGACCGCGGACATCGCCGTATGCCCTTCGCGCACGGTCGCCCGCCGCTCGGGCAGGTGCCGCCGTTCCATGGTGGGTGCGTTCATGGTTGCCATCATGTCCTCCTTCGGAAAGTTTGACAGGCAAGCCAAGATAGCAAAAATGCGGACGGGGGTGCGCCGCCTATCCTCTGAGGAATCAACCTTTCCAGGTACGGTTCAGGCCGGTGTCCGCATGAATCCAGCCGCCTTTAGGGCCGGAACGGTAATAGAAACCGACCCCGCCCTGCCGGAAGCTGCGCACCAGGCCGCCCAGCACTTCCTCGGTCAGCCCGGCGATGCGGATGTCGGCGGCCTTGCCGGACATGTGCAGGGACTGGCGCGCGGCCGGCACGCCCTGCTCGATCAGGCGCTTGTTGGAGTCCGGGGTGCGGTAGCCGGACAGGATCTCCAGCGGCTTGTCGAGGCCGTAGCGCGCGACGAAGGCCTGGGACGCCCACAGGGTCTCGATCAGCTTGGGATCGATGGCCATGCTGGCCTTGCCGTTCACGTCGCGCAGCATGTGGCACAGTTCCTGGTAGGCCGAGTCGATGACCTCGCCATCCTTCCAGTACAGGACCCTGGTGCGCTCGCCGCTGGCCGGACGGACCACGGACAGGGTGCGCGGCTTGACCCAGAAGTCGAGGTCGACCACCTGCGCATCGAACAGGTCGGGGGGCGGAGCAATGTCGGTGTCGGGTGTCGCCTGGCTGGAAGCGCCGCGCGCAGCCGCGCCGGCGTCGATCAGCGGCGTTGCGACCAGGCCGAGTGCGGTGAGGCGCAAGCCGTGGTGAAGGAAATCTCTGCGGGAAGCCATAACAAACTCATCATTGGAACCCGCGTACTATATCTCAATAGATTCCAGGAAAGAAGATGAGCACGTGTTAGCGAATGTTTCACGCAACACGGCGGAATTCATGCGTATTCCGGATTATTTGCCGCTGCAGCTGCAATAACGCTTGCTGGCAGGCGCTTCGACGGCATTCAGCTGCTTCCAGAGGAAATCGCATTCGAGGCCGAAGCAGGCTTTATCCTTGCCGGCGTTTACATAGCCGAGCCGCTCGAAAAAGCCACTGCTCGACGCCGGGCTGTGCATGTGCAGCTTGGCGATGTCCCAGCAGCGGGCGCGGGCTTCGACGGCCTGCACCATGGCGCGGCCTATACCCTGGTGCAGTTGCCCCGGCATCACGTAGCACAGGGCCAGCTTGCCGGCCTGGGTCAGCAGCGCCATGCCGGCCAGTTGCTGGCCGTCGACCGCGACCACGGCAAAATTGCTGGGCGAGGAAAACCAGGCCGTGACATTCTGCAGCGTCTTGTTGCTCAGCCAGGCCTGGAGGATCTCCGCGCGCGCGCCGTGATCGGCGGCGCAGCCTTCTTCGATCGAACGGCGCAGCAGCGCGCATGCTTCCGGCGCGTCGTTCGGTGTTGCCTGGCGGATGTCAATACCCATGTACTGTCGGTCTAAAAGCGGTGGTTCGGCAGGCCGGACTATAACCCAAAGCGTGCAATCGTGCTGCCCAGCCATGCGTCGGGCATAGAGCTTCTAAGCATATGATAAAAATGTACTTTTGTTCCGATATTTCTTCGTAGATGATGGCCCTGGTTTCCACAGGTCTCTACAAGGAAGAACAAACAATGGTCCGAACCCACTCTCCGCTGCGCCGCCACCTGCTGGCGCTTACCCTGGCTCTGGGCGCCGCCCTCCCCTTCGCTGCACAGGCCGCCGAAGTCGAGCTGCTGAACGTTTCCTACGACGTCGCGCGCGAACTGTACAAGGACGTGAACCCGGCCTTCATCGCCGACTGGAAGAAGAACACCGGCGAGACTGTCGTCATCAAGCAGTCGCACGGCGGCTCCAGCAAGCAGGCGCGCGCGGTCGCCGATGGCCTGGAAGCCTCGGTGGTGACCCTGAACCAGGCCAACGACATCGACATGCTGGCCGACCGCGGCCTGGTCGCCAAGGACTGGAGCAAGAAATTCCCGAACAATGCCTCGCCCTATTATTCGACCATGGTGTTCCTGGTCCGCAAGGGCAACCCGAAAGGCATCCATGACTGGACCGACCTGGCCAAGTCCGGCGTCAAGGTCGTGATCCCGAACCCGAAAACCGCGGGCAATGGCCGCTACACTTACCTGGCGGCCTGGGGCTCGGTGCTCAAGAAAGGCGGCAACGAAGCCCAGGCGCGCGAGCTGGTCGGCAAGATCTTCAAGAACGTGCCGGTGCTGGACGCCGGCGGACGCGCCGCCACCACCACCTTCACCCAGCGCCAGATCGGCGACGCCCTGGTGACCTTCGAGAACGAGGTCAACCTGGTGCGCGCCGAGTTCGGCGACAACTTCGAGGTGGTCTACCCGTCGATTTCCGTGCTGGCGGAAACCCCGGTGGCGATCATCGACAAGGTGGTCGACCGCAAGGGTACGCGCAAGCAGGCCACCGGCTACCTGAACTTCCTGTACTCGGAAGCCGGCCAGGCGATCGGGGCCAGGCACTACCTGCGTGTGCGCAGCGAGAAAGTCATGAAGCAGTTCGCGGCCAACTACAAGCCGGTCAAGCTGTTCACGGTCGACGATGTATTCGGCGGCTGGCGCGCGGCGCAGAAACGCCATTTCGACGACGGCGGCGAATTCGACAAGATCTACCAGTCTAAATAAAGGATAGTAAATCCTGACGCATTAAGACTGTATGGATATACAGGATTTACCGACGGAAAATAAAGCTGAGTCGCTTTTTAGAGATTTCTTTTAGACAAATTTCAAATATCCGTTCACAAATAAGGCCTTGCGATCACGCGAGGCCTTTTTTTCTTGTAGAATCTTTCCGTTGGTATTTGATTTTCCCCCGATGACATTGATCTATGTCATTGCATCGGTATTCTGCCAATAAATAGTTCCCATATAGCTGGCCGCTATTGGTCTAACTGAACGATTTGATGCTCCGCCGCCGTCCGGCGCCCGACCATTTAAACGTACCCACACATACACATGATCAAAAAATTCCTCGCTGCCGTGCTGATGACGATTTCCAGCGCGGCCGCCCTCGCCGTGCCTTTCGGATCGCAGTCGGTACTGGTCGTCGAAGACGACACCGGCAAGGTCCTGTTCGAAAAGAACTCGGCTGCCGTCGTGCCCATCGCCTCGCTGACCAAGCTGATGACCGCCATGGTCGTGCTCGATGCCCATCAGGACATGAACGAGCCGATCGAGATCGAAAAGCAGGACGTCGACATGCTCAAGCACAGCAGCTCGCGGGTGCCGGTCGGCGCGACCATCCCGCGCCGCGACGTGCTGCAGCTGGCCCTGATGTCCTCGGACAACCGCGCCGCCGCCGCCCTCGGCCGCACCTACCCGGGCGGCATGGACGCTTTCCGCATCGCCGTGAAGCGCAAGATCGCGGCGCTGGGCATGACCCAGACCGTGATCGAAGAACCGACCGGCCTGAGCCCGCATAACAAGTCGTCCGCGACCGACCTGGTCAAGATGGCGACCGCGGCCTCGAACTATGCCGAGATCACCCGCATTACGACCTCGTCCAAGGACCTGATCAACATCAAGGGCCGCGAAGTCGAGTACCACAACACCAACCGCCTGGTCGGCGCCAAAGGCTGGGATATCGGCCTGTCGAAGACCGGCTACACCCAGGAAGCAGGCCGCTGCCTGATCATGCGCATCAAAGCGGCCGGCAAGAACGCCACCCTGGTGCTGCTGAACGCCGGCGCCTCCTCGGTGCGCATCCTGGACGCCCTGAACATCCGCCGCCACGTGCTGGGCGACGCCGCCCCGGTCGCGACCAGCCCGGTGCGCGCACGCGTCAGCTCGCGCATCAAGGCCGCCGTCGGCGGTCCGCGCATCAAGGCATCCGCCGGCGGCCGCGTCAAGGCCTCGAGCGGCCGCACCAGCCGCTTCAAGCATGCGCCGGTGACGCGTCACCGCCGTCATCGCTGATCGCCAGCCGATCCGCTTCAAACAAAAAAGCCGCGACGGCAACCCGTCGCGGCTTTTTGCATTCCAGGGCGGGGCCTCGGCGGATCAGCGTGCCTTCAGCTGCCGCACATGCCCTTCCAGCTCGGCAAAGCTCGGCCTTTCGGTCGCCGAGATGACCTTGCGCCCGAACTCGACCGCAATGGTCGGCGCATAACCGTTCATGCTGGCCAGCAGGGTCACTTTCACGCACTGCAGGGCCTTGACCACTTCCTGGTGGCGGCGGTGCAGCAGGCTGGCCAAGGGCGCCACCAGGCCATAGGACAGCAGGATGCCGAGGAAGGTGCCGACCAGGGCCGCCGCGATCAGGCTGCCCAGCTCCGCCGGCGGACGCCCGATCGAGCCCATGGTATGGACCACGCCCATCACTGCGGCGACGATGCCGAAGGCCGGCATGCCGTCGGCCAGCTTGTGGATCGCCTGCACCGGGATGTCCGAGTCTTCCTGGTAGGTCTCGATCTCGCAATCCATCAGGTTTTCCAGCTGGTAGGAATTCATGGTGCCGGACACCAGCAGGCGCAGGTAGTCGGTGATGAAGTCGAGCAGGTGGTCGTCCATCAGCACCAGGCGATACCTGCCGAAGACCGGACTTTCATAGGGCGCGTCGATATCGTCCTCGAGCGACATCAGGCCTTCGCGCCGCACCTTGGTCAGCACGTCGAACATCAGCGCCATCAGCGACATGTAGAGCTCGCGGGTATAGCGCGAGCCGTGGAACAGGGTCGGGATGCTGTGCCAGGTCAGGGAGATCGCCTTGCGGTCGTTGGCGATCACGAAGGCGCCCATGGCGCCGCCGAAGATCATCAGCAGTTCATAAGGCTGGAACAGCGCGGCCAGATGCCCATCCTGCAGCACGAAGCCGCCGAACACGGCCAGCATCACGACCAAAAAACCGACAAAGATCAACATGGCGCAGTCTCCAGAGTTCCCAGACGGCAACTTTAACATTGTTGCTATCGGGAAAGCAAAGACTGGCGCAAATAATCGCTAGCTCGTCGTTCCCGCGAAGGCGGGAATCCAAGTTCGCGTAAGTGGCCAAGGAATATGCTCGTGGCCCGCGCCGAACTTGGGTCCCCGCCTCCGCGGGGACGACGTTTACACGCTGCCGACGTGTTCAGGCGGCCTAGCGTTCGATCATGCCTCGAAGCCCACTAGCCCGATGCGTCCGCTTCTGAATCGCCTCCCCCAGCACGGATGGCACCGGCGTCAGCAAAGTAAACTCCCGGCTCGCCCGCGTGATCCCCGTGTACACCAGCTCCCGCGCCAGTACCGCGCCGCCCTCTTTCGGCAGCGCTAGCACCGTGTGCGCGAATTCCGAGCCCTGGGATTTGTGGACCGTCATCGCGTAGGCGGTCTCCACGTGGCGCAGGCGGGTGGCCAGGACGCTGCGGACCTTGTCGCCCTCCAGGAAGTAGACGCGCAGGGAGCCGGGACGGGCCGGGTCGGCCAGGGTCAGGCCGATGTCGCCGTTGAAGACGTTGGTCGAGTAATCGTTGCGGGTCACCATGACAGGACGGCCGACATACCAGTCGCCGCTGCGGCGGATCAGGCCGACGCCGTCGAGGCGCTGCTCGATCGCCGTGTTCAGGCCTTCGACGCCCCACTCGCCCTCGCGCACCGCGCACAGGATGCGGAAGGCTTCGAAGCGCTGCAGCACCATGCGCACCCAGTCTTCGTGAGCCCCCTGCGGCCCTTCGCCAAGCAGGCGCAGATAGGGCCGGTAGCCTTCCAGCGCCAGCGCGATCGCGTGCTGCTGCTGGGCGTGCTCGATCCAGCGCAGCGCGTGCGCGACTTCGACTTCGAGTGCGCCGCGCTCGCGCAACACGGCGGCCGCAGCGTCGGCGTCGCCGGCGTTGACCGCCAGCGCCAGCTGTCCGATCGGGCCGCCGAAGCGCCGGCTGTGGCGCAGCATGACGGTCTGCTGGGCCAGCGCGCCGCCCTCGTGCACATAGTCCGGCGGGATGTCTTCGCCGCTGGCTTCGCGCACGTAGTCCACCGTGGCGGCGTCGTAATTGCCGGCCTGGGCGTCGGCGCACAGGTCGCCCAGCACCGCGCCGGCTTCCACCGAGGCCAGCTGGTCCTTGTCGCCCAGCAGGATCAGGGTGGCCGTTGGCGGCAGCGCGTCCAGCAGCGAGGCCATCATCTCCAGGTGGACCATCGAGGCTTCGTCGACGATCAGCACGTCGACGTCGAGTGGATTGCCGCGGTGGTGGGCAAAGGCGCGGCTGTCCGGGCGTGCGCCCAGCAGGCTGTGGAGGGTGCGGGCGGCGCCCATGCGGGCGGTGAGTTCGCGCAGCGGCAGCTGCCCGCCGACCTTGTCCGCCAGTTCATTCAAGGCCTTGTCGATCGACTGCTTCAGGCGCGCGGCCGCCTTGCCAGTGGGCGCGGCCAGGGCGATGCGCTGGCGGGCGGCGTCCGGCGCGGTCGCGAACAGCAGCGCCAGCAGGCGCGCTACCGTGTAGGTCTTGCCGGTGCCGGGGCCGCCGGTGATGATGGCCATCCTGCCGCGCAGGGCGATGGCGCAGGCCAGCTTTTGCCAGTCCGGCTTTTCGGCAGCGCGCTGGGAGGCGAACAGCAGGTCCAGCCATTCCCGGACGACGGGCACATCGACCGGCTGCTGCGCGCGGGCGCGTTCGCGCACGCTGGACGCGATCACCGTCTCGTCGCGCCAGTAGCGGCGCAGGTAGAGCCGGCCATCGTCGCCCTCGCCATCCAGCACCAGCGGCTGGCCGTAATCGAGGTCGCCGACGCGCCACACCTGCTCGCAGCCGCTCAGCTGGGTCATCCAGGCTTTCGCATTCTTCGGCAGCGGCTTGATGGCGGCGGCCAGTTCGGTCCACTCTTCCGCCGGCAGGCCGAGCAGGCCGGCGGCGTCGCTGGCCAGGTCCGCCAGCAGCAGGCAGCTGTGGCCGCGCCCTTCGAGCTCGGACAGCACCAGGGAGGCCAGCAGCAGCGGCGCCGGCGCCGGTCCCAGCGAAGCCATGAAGCGGGCGAAGGCGCCGGACAGGCGGCGCAATTCGCCGGCCTCGGTGAGGCGTTCCACCTCGAACCAGAAGATGTCGATCCTGTCGGGGTCCAGCATATCGGTGTCTTTCTTACTCATTTGCCAGCAGCCCATCGAGTCCGTCGAGCAGGGCCATGTCCGGCTCGATCAGGTAGCAGCCGCGCGTGAACTCGTTGCCGATCCCGCGCAGGAACAGGAACACGGCGCCGCCCAGCTGTTCGGCCGGGTCATAGGCCTCGCCCAGGCGCGCGCGCAGCAGGCGGTGCAGGGCCAGCAGGTAGATCGCGCCCTGGATGTCGTAGCGGTGCTCGGCCATCGCCGCCGCCATCGCCGGCCCGGTGTAGGCGGCGTCGCCATGTCCCAGCGCGTTCGACTTGTAGTCCAGCACCCAGTAGCGGCCCTGGCATTCGAACACCAGGTCCGTAAAACCCTTCAGCATGCCGTGCAGCTGGCGTTCCGGCAGGGTCGGACGCGGGGTCGCGCCCAGCAGGTGCCGGCGGCACAGGCGGTCCAGCGCGCCCACGTCCAGGCCGTGGCTGGGGAACCAGAACTCCATCTCCGGCAGCACTTCCTCGAGGTCAGACAGCGCGCAGCCGGTCGGCGGCAACGGCAGCGTGACCAGCGCGTCGAGCCAGGCCATGGCGTCATCGACCCGGTTGCCCCAGCCGGCGCGCACGATGCGCTGGTGCAGGCGCTTGATGAACTCGTCCTCGTCGATGCGGCTGAAGCCTTCCTGCGCCATCCACTCCAATTGCTCGTGCAGGAAGTTGCCGGGCGTGGCGCCGCGCGGGAAGCGGTGCCAGGGCGCGTCGTCCGCCTTCTGGACTTCGACCGTGCCGGGCTCTTCCTCTTCCAGCAGATTCTCTTCCTGCGGCCGCGTCGGCGCGGCCACCGTGTGGCGGGTCAGCGAGGTGAAGGAGCCGACCGCCCAGTTGCGCTCGAACTGGCCGGCAAAGGCCGGGGCCTCGACCAGCTCGGGCCGCACGTCGGTGCGGACCAGCCGCGTACAGCCTTCCGGGGCGTCCAGCGTGTGCAGCTCGATCGCGTCGAGGCCGCCGCGGAGAAGCTCCCAGCGTTCCTGCATGGCGCTGGCCTGCACCGGCTCGCCGCCGGTCAGCAGATAGCCCAGCGCCGATTCGTGCAGGCGGTTCTCGCCCTTGCGGCCGGCCGCCACCGCGGCCACGCCCAGCCACAGGAAGTGCCGGGCGCGCGTCAGCGCCACGTAGAGCAGGCGCAAATCCTCCTCGATGCGCGCGCGGTCGACGGCCTTCAAGGCATCCTCGCTCAGCCCGAGGTCGATGCGGCGGCCGCCATCCTCGTGCACGTACTCGAAGAAGGCGCGGTTGCGGCGGTCGGTCTTGCGGGCGGTGACGGCGAAAGGCAGGTAGACCAGCGGGTATTCCAGGCCCTTCGACTTGTGCACCGTGACCACCTTGACCAGCTCGGCGTCGCTTTCCAGGCGCAGCACGCGTTCGTCGCCCCCCTCGCCCAGCCCTTCCACCTGCTCGGCGAACCAGCGGATCAGGGCCTGCTCGCCATCCAGCTCGCGGCTGGCTTCCTGCAGCAGCTCGGCCAGGTGCAGCAAATTCGTCAGGCGGCGCTCGCCGCCGCTGGCGCCCAGCAGCTTGGCCGGCAGTCCCAGCTCGTGGATGAAACGGCGCAGCATCGCCAGCACGCCCTGACGCTGCCAGGTCTGGTGCAGGTTCTTCAGCTGTTCGACCCGCTCTTCCCAGGCCAGTTCGTCGCTCGACAAACGGGCCAGCTCGGGCAGCGGCAGCGCGCAGGTGGCGGTGGCGAAGGCGGTGCGCGCAAGGGTGCCGTCGAGCGGACTCGCGACCGCCTGCAGCCAGCGCAGCACGTCCACCGCTTCCTGGCTCTCGACCACCGAGTCCTGGTCGGACAGGTAGACGCTGGCGACGCGGCGCTGCACCAGCGCGCGCCGGATCGCCGAGGCTTCGCGGCGGTCGCGCACCAGCACCGCGATATCGGCCGGCATCAGGCGCTTGAAGGTGCCTTCGTCGTCCTGGAAGCCGGCCTGCGGGTCGTTCAGCAGCGTGACGATGTGCTCGGCGCAGTGGTGGGCGAAGAAGTCGCGGTAGTCGTCGGTGCGCAGGTCTTCGCGCGGGGTCGACGCCACCGCCAGTGCCTGGAAGGGGCCGTCGACGCCGACCAGCTCCTGCCTGCGTCCTTTCGCGTCCACCGCCTCGAAGGGCAGCGGATTCTCGCCATCTTTCTTGAAGCGGAAGGCGCCCGCCGCGTAACCCTGTTCGGCATACTCGAACAGGCGGTTCACGGCCGCCACCACCTGCTCGGTCGAACGGTAGTTGGTGCCCAGCTGGTAGTGGCGCCCGCTGGTGTCGCGCCGCGCCGACAGGTAGCTGTGGATGTCCGCGCCGCGGAAGCCGTAGATCGACTGCTTGGGGTCGCCGATCAGGAACAGGCCGTGCGTGGGGTCGTTGTCGAGCACGCGGTACAGCAGGTCGAAGATGCGGTACTGGTCGGGCGAGGTGTCCTGGAATTCGTCGACCATCGCCACCGGAAACTGGTCGAGGATACGCTTGCGCAGCGCCTCGCCGTTCGCGCCTTCGAGCGCGTTCTTCAGGCGCGCCAGCATGTCGGCGAAACCGAACTGGCGGTTGCGGCGCTTCAAATCGATCATGCGGCGCGCGATATTGCAGGCGGCGTGGCGCAGCAGCGCGTGCGCCATCGGCTCGATCCCGTCCAGCGCTTCCTTCAGCGCCCCGGTATGCTCGAAGCATTCGGGCACGGCGGCGCTGAAGTCCTTGGCGAAGGCGTCAAGGATGCCGGCCGGGGTCAGGCGGCGCCAGGCCGTATCGCCGAGGTCCGGCATGACCAGCGACGGATCATCGGCCCAGGACCGCAGGGCCTCGAACCACTTCACCAGCGAATCCGGCTTCATCTTGACGCCGCTGAAGCATTTCGGCTGCACTGCGCGGTGCGAGGCGATCCAGCTTTCCATTGCGTCCGCGCGCTCGCGCCAGCCTTCCTTCAGGCGCGCCAGCTTGCCCTTCTGCGCCCGCTCGACGCCGGCGATGACGGCGCCCAGCGCTTCCATGTCGTTGGGCCTGCCCTCCTCGTCCACGCAGTCCGGTCCCAGCAGCTCGGCGCGCTTGACCAGCTCGCGCGCCGCCGCTTTCAGGGCGTCGACGTCTTTCCAGACCGCGAGCAGCGATTTCAGCGCATGGCCGCCCAGCGGATAGACGTGCTGGCGCCAGTAGTCGTTGGCGGCGTCCTCGAACAGGGCGCGCTCGTCGCCGACCAGCTCTTCGTCGAACAGGCTGCCGCTGTCGAAGGCGTGCTCGCGCAGCATGCGCTGGCACCAGGCGTCGATGGTGAAGATCGCCGCCTCGTCCATGGTCTCGGCGGCCAGCACCAGGCGGTGGGCCGCGACCAGGCGCGCGGCCTCGTCGTCGTAGCTGTCGGCCAGGGCTTCCAGGTAGGGATCGTCGACGTATTCTTCGCCGCGGAAGAAGGCGGCCGCCTGCACCAGGCGCTCGCGCACGCGGTTCGACAGTTCGCGCGTGGCGGCGCGGGTGAAGGTCATCACCAGGATCTCGGGCGGCAGCAGCGGCCTGGCGAAGGCGTTTTCCTCCCCGTGACCGAGCACCAGGCGCAGATACAGCGCGGCGATGGTCCAGGTTTTACCGGTGCCGGCGCTGGCCTCGATCAGGCGCGAGCCGTGCAGCGGGAATTCGAGCGGCTGGAGGAGTTGGCTCATGCTTCCTTGCCCCCTTCTTCGCTGCCGAATTTCGTCACATGGACACGCTCGCGCAGCCAGATGGCCAGCGGGCCGTACAGGGACTCGGCGGTGCGCGGCCAGTCGCCGGCCGCGCGCAGCACGGCGAATTCGGGCCACAGGCGCGAAAGAACGGGGTCGTCGACTTCGCCATTGATTTCGAAGCCGCCGTCGTAGACCTCGCGCGCGCTGTCCTTGTCGGCCAGGTGGGCCAGCGCGGTCTTGCAGGCCACCGCCAGCGGACGGTCCAGGTTGGCGCGCCACAGCGCCACGATATTTTCCAGCGCCGCGTGCGCGATGCCCGGATCGATCGCATCCAGTTGCAGCGTGGCGTCGCGCGCCACCAGGTAGCCGGTGATGCGCTGGCCCATGGCGGCTGCGGCGAGCTGGCGCAGCCAGGGTCCGATCAGCTTGTCGCCGCGCGGCGCGCCTTTGCGGTCAAGGACTTTCGAGGAGATCTGCAGCAGCCACACGGTTTCGCCCTCGTTGCTGCGCAGCTTGTCGATCCAGTCGTCGAGCAATACCCCGCTCAATTCGAGGCTCACCACCTGCTTGGGCGCCGGGGTCGGATAGCGCGCGCCCAGCGCCAGCCAGCTGCGCCGCACCGGCACCAGTTCCTCGACCAGCTGCTGCTGCCACTGGCGGCCCACCAGGCCGATCGGCAGCCTGCCCTCCCGCACCAGGCGCTGGGCCCGCGCGTCCAGCACCTGGCGCACCTCGTTCTGCGTTTCCGGGCTGCCGCTGTCGTCCAGCAGCGCGTCTTCCAGGAAGTAGCGTTCGAGGGCGTCCAGCGAGAACGGTTCCTCGTCCTCGCCCACTACCTCGTTGCTGCCGAAATTCACGCCGAGGCGGCGCCGGAAGAAGTAGCGCGCGGGCTGGCGCAAAAAGGAGAGCAGCTCGCCCAGCTTCAGGCGGAAGCCTTCTTCCAGTTCATAGGGCGGCAGCGAATCGGCTTCGCTCGCGTCGTCACCGCCCGCTTCCTCGCCCGGCTTGTGCGCCGAGCGCCATTCGCCGGCATAGGTCAGCAGGCCGCCTTCCTCGAAGTAGCGGCGCGAGAAAGGCTGGAGTGCGTGCACCGTGGTGCGCTCGTCGAGATCGAGGTCCCAGCCATTCTTGAGGTAGTCGCGCAGCTGCGAGACCAGCACCGAGGCCGGCTGCTCGGTGTTGTCGCGCACGTTGCGGCCGACCCAGCTGACGTACAGTTTTTCGCGCGCGGCCAGCAGCGCTTCCAGCATCAGGTAGCGGTCGTCGTCGCGGCGCGAGCGGTCGCCCGGACGTCCCATGCCCGGCAAGGCCAGCAGATCGAAGTCGGACTGGTGGCCGCGGCGCGGGAAGTCGCCGTCGTTCATGCCCAGCAGGCAGACCACCTTGAAGGGCACGGCGCGCATCGGCATCAGGGTGCAGAAGGTCACGCCGCCAGAGACGAACTGGTGGCTCAGCGCCGGCTGGTCGAGTTCCGCCAGCCAGGCCTCGCGCATCACGCCCAGCGGCACCGCTTCGTCGAACAGCGCGTTCTCGCAGATCTCCAGCCAGCACTGCAGCGCTTCCTCGAGCTGGTTCAGCATCATGCGGTCTTCGTCGTCGCGGGCGCGGAAGAAGCGCGCCATCAGGGCGCGCGCGCGCTGGCCCCACTCGGCCGGCGTCAGGACCGCGTCCAGCTGCTCGCGCCAGGCCAGCAGGCTTTCCACCAGTTCGGCCAGGGCGCCGGCCAGGGCCGCGTCCAGCCCGCCGACTTCGGCATAGGGCTCGATCTCGCCGTAGCTGGGGCCGGCGCCGGTGGCATAGCCCAGCAGCATGCGGCGGATGCCGAACAGCCAGGAATTCTGCTCCCCCGCCGAGCCCAGGCCCAGGCCGGCGCGGTGCTTCTGGTCCAGGCCCCAGCGCACGCTGGCGCCCTCGATCCAGCGCCCCAGGGTCGGCAAGTCATCCTCATCCAGGCCGAAGCGCGCGGCCAGCGCCGGCACGTCCAGCAGGTCGCGCACCTCGCTCTGGCGGCAGCGCTGCTGCGGCAGGCGCAGCAGCCATTCCATCGCCACCAGCAGCGGGTTCACGCTACGGTCCTTGACGTCGCCGATCTCGAAGGGGATGTAGCGCGGATCGCTGCGCTTGTGCTGGTCGAACACCGCGTGCACGGCCGCCGAGAAGGTGTCGATGTCCGGCACCATCACCACGATGTCGCGCGGCCGCAAATCCGAATCCTTGGCGAACCAGGACAGCAGCTGGTCGTGCAGCACCTCGACCTCGCGCTGGGCGCTGTGGGCGATGTGGAATTCGATCGAACGATCCTCGGGATCCGGCGGCACATGCGGATGCTCGCTGAGCGGCAGCAGGTCGCGCACCGCCGCCTGCACCTGCGACAGCAAGCTGCCCTCGTCGCCCTCGTTGAACAGGTCGACCCGCATATTGCCGAATTTGGCGCCCTGCCCGCCGTCGAATTCGTCCAGCATGCGCACGAAGTCGCGGCCCTGGCGCCCCCAGCTGGCCAGCAGCGGGTGACTGTGCGCGTGCAGTTCCTCGACCGGCACTTCGGCCAGGTTGCTGCCGTTGCGCGACTGGTGGCGGCGGTAGGCGGCCGTCAGCAGCTCACGGCCCTCGATGATGTCGCCCCAGTGGTACTGGCAGGGATTCGGCACCGCCAGCAGCACCTGGGTGTAGCGCGACAGCCCTGCCATCGCCTCGATGGTCTGGTAAGGCAGGGTCGACATCCCGAACAGCACCACGCGGCGCGGCAGGCGCTGGGCCGGCTGGCGCCCATCCTCGACCGCGGCCATGAACTGCTGGTGGATGGTGGCGCGGCCGGACCAGCGGCGCTCGGGCGGCAGGCTCTCGTGGATCTCGCGCCAGAGCTGGGCCTGCCAGCACTGGTCGGGCGCCAGGGGCACCGGTTCGCCGCCGGGACGGCGCAGCTGGTCCTCGCCCTGGGCCCAGTCGGTCAGCCAGTCCGCGCGGTAGACCTGATACTGGTCATACAGATCGGACAGGCGCTCGGCCAGCTGCAGGCGGCGCTCGGGATCGCCGTCGGACAGGAAGTGGCGCAGCGGCGCGAACTTGTCCTTGGCCAGCAGCTCGGGCAGCAGGCGCATCAGGCGCCAGGTGAGCGCGTCCTTGTCGAAGGGCGAGCGGCGCGGCACCCGCTCCGGCCCCAGCATGCCGCGGTAGGCCTCCCACTGGAAGCGCGCCGGCAGCGCCACGCGGGTGGCCGCGCACACGCCCAGCTCCTCGGCCAGCGCGATCTTCAGCCATTCGGCCACGCCGTTGGACTGTACGAGGATGATTTCCTCCTCGAGCGGGCCGAGCGGGTTCGCACGCAGCCAGTCGAAGACGGCGGCGCGCAGCAATTCCATCTGGTTGCCGTGCAGGATGAGGAGGCCGGGAGAGATCGGGGAGCGCATGATGGGAGACTTCAAGTAGACCCCCGCAGCATACTACCAAGGGGGTCTGCCGAACAAGATTACTGCCGCGTTTTATACCTTCTGATCCTGCTGGCGTGCGCCAAGTTCCGCGGCAATGTGGCGTTCCAGCCGCGCCAGCAGCGCGCGCAGGCGTGCGGCCAGCGAACGCGCCTGCGCGATCGCGCCGTGCTCGCGCTGGGATTCGAGGTCGGCGCAGACGTCGCCGAAGCGCAGCGCACCCACCGTGCGCGCCGAGGACTTGATGCGGTGCGCGACCGCCGCGGCGCGACCGACCTCGCCGGAAGCGAGGGCGCGGTCGATCTCCAGCAGGCCTTCGCGCGCGGTCTCCAGGAACATGAAGGCATATTTACGCATCTTGTCCGGATTGCCGCCAAAGGTTTCGGACAGCACGGCCATGTCCAGCAGCGCGGCCGCGGCCGCCGGCGCCGGCGGCACGGCCGCGGTCAGCGCATGCTGCACGCTGCGCCCCAGCGCGCGGGCGACGGTCGCCACCAGGGCCTCGGGCGCCACCGGCTTGGTCACGAATTCGTCCATGCCGGCGGCCTGGCAGCGCGCCTGGTCTTCGAGGCCGGCGTTGGCCGTCATCGCGATCACGCGGGTGTCCTTCAAGGCGGCGTCGGCGCGGATGCGGCGGGTAGCCTCGAAACCGTCCATCACCGGCATCTGCACGTCCATCAGCACGCAGTCGAAAGCGGCGCCCGGCGCGCGCATCAGTGCCAGCGCTTCGCTGCCGTTGCCGGCCACGACCACGCCGGCGCCGGCGTCTTCCAGCAGCTCGCGCGCGACCTGCTGGTTGAAGGCGTTGTCTTCGACCAGCAGGATGCTGCTGCCGGCCAGCGCGCCCGGACCGGCGAGCACCGCCGGGGCGCCGGCCGGCGGCGCCGCGTGCGGCGCCGCCGCATCGGCGATGCCCGCCAGGCGCGCAGTGAACCAGAAGGTGCTGCCTTTGCCCGGCGTGCTCTCGACCCCGACGTCGCCGCCCATCAGCTCGGCCAGCTGCTTGCTGATCACCAGTCCGAGGCCGGTGCCGCCATAGCGCCGCGTGGTCGAGGGGTCGGCCTGGTGGAATGGCGTGAACAGATGCGGAAGCTCCTGCGCGGCGATGCCGATCCCGCTGTCGCGCACTTCGAAGCGCACCAGCATGTCCGCGCCCGCGCTGCGCACCGTTTCGGCTCGCACCAGGATGGTCCCGTGCTCGGAAAACTTGATCGCATTCGAGGTGAAATTCAGCAGCACCTGTTCAAGCCGCAGCGGATCGCCGCGCAGCGGGTGCCGCAACTCGGGCGCGATCTCGAATTCGAGCGCCAGCCCCTTGGCTTGCGCGGCCTCGCCCAGCTGGTTAGCGAGATTGTGCATCAGGGCCTCCAAGGTGAAGTCGAGCAGCTCCAGCTCGATGCGCCCGGCCTCGATCTTGGAAAAGTCGAGGATGTGGTTGATGATGCCGAGCAGGTGCTGGGCCGAGTGGTGGATCTTCTGCAGGTAATCGCGCTGGCGCGGCTCGGCGGCCTGCTTGAGCGCCAGCCAGGACATGCCGATGATGCTGTTCATCGGCGTGCGGATCTCGTGGCTCATGTTGGACAGGAAGTCGGTCTTGGCCTGGCTGGCGGCATCGGCCCTGGCCCTCAGCTGGTGCAGCTCGGTGACGTCGGTGGACACGCACAGCATCGCGGTCACCTCGCCTTCGGCGCGCACCGGCACCTTCACGCTCCACAGCTGGCGCACGCTGCCGTCGGCCAGCCGGACCTCGTTCTGCACGGAGCGGCCCTGCCCCGTTTCCAGCACGCTGTGCTCGACCTCCCGGATTGCCTCGCTAGCGCCCGGCAGCATGACTTCGCGGTCGCGCTTGCCGATCATCTGCTCCGCGCGCAGGCCGGCCGCCTCCGCCGTCTTGGCGTTCACGTAGCTGAAGCGGTGCTCGCTGTCCTTCATGTAGACGTAGGCGTCGACGTTGTCCAGCACCAGGTCGAGCAGCACGCGCTGCTCCACTGCCTGGCGCCGCGACCAGTACAGCTTCAGGAACAGCGCGTAGATCAGCAGCGTGGCGCCGAAGCCGGCGAAGAAGACCAGGCGCGGGAACCAGGCGCCGAACCCGTCGACCAGCTCGGCCCGCCCGACCACGAAATGCGCCTTCCACAGCTTGCCCTGGAAGCGGACCGGCAGCACGGACTGGAATACCTCACCCTGTCCGGCCGCGCCGGCCGGGCGCTCGGCGGCGCTGTCGTACAGCAGGGTATCGGCCGGCATGATGTTCAGCGAGCGTCCAACCGCCGATTCGGGATCGGCCGCCAGGTAGAGCTGCAGCGCCACCGGATGATGGCCCATGCCTTCCAGCGCCTGCCGCACCAGGGTCGGAATCGAAAAGCCGATCCCGACCGAGCCGGCATAGGCGGCGCGGCGCGCTTCGACACCGTCCGGCACGGCGCCTCCGCGGTAGACCGGAAAGCGCAAGGTCAGGGCAAGGACGGGGCGCGGCACGGCGATCTTCAGCGGCCTGGCGGAGGCCAGCAGCTCCGCGCGGTCGCGCGCTTCCTCCAGTGCGTGCGCCACGCCCGGCCGGTTGGCGATCATGTCGATCCCGAGCCGGGACGCCATCATCGGCTCCAGGTAGCTCAGCACCAGATAATCGGGACGGCGTCCCGGGGGCTGAATGTCGAAGTCCGGGTAGCCGCGCGGGTCCAGGCTGCGGTCCGCGCGCACCGCCGCCACGAAGGCGTCGCGTTGCGCATCCTTGAGGTGGACGCCGTAGTTGAGCGATTCGATGGCCGGATAGTTCGCGGGTACGTCCAGCGATTCGACATAGCGGTGGAACTGCAGGCGCGAGACCTCGCCGCCGTTCGCATCGAACAGGGCGCCGAGGTTGCGCACGACCCTGGCGTAGGATTGCACGGCGCCGTCCAGGCGCTGGCGCGCGCCCTGGGCGATGCTGTCGAAGCGGCGCCGCGCATCGTCGTCGACGGTGCGGGTGGCGCCCAGGTGCAGTGCCGCGCCCACCATCAGCGCCAGCCACAGGCCCGCGCCCCACAAAGCGATGCGCACCGGGCCGCTGGCGCCGACGGTCTTCCCCATGTTGCGCGTGCTCGCTTCAGCCATGTCCTGTCGTGGTCGAATTTTTAATAATTGCTAGTATTACGCAATCGGCTCCAATTGGCGAGAGCCCGGCAATAAGGACAGATCCAATGACACAAGACCCCTATCTCTGGCTGGAGGACGTCGCCTCCGAACGCGCGCTCGGCTGGGTCGGCGCACGCAATGCCGACACCGAAGCCGAACTGGCCGCGGCGCCCGGCTATGCGCCCCTGCGCGCGCGCCTGAAAACCATTCTCGACTCGAAGGACCGCATTCCCTACGTGAGCCTGTACGAAGGCCGCTGCTACAACTTCTGGCGCGACGCCGACCATGAGCGCGGCATCTGGCGCCGCACCACGATGGACGAATACCGCAAACCGGCGCCACAGTGGGAGACGGTGCTCGACCTCGACCGGCTGGCGCGCGACGAGAACGAGAACTGGGTCTGGGCCGGCGCCTCCTTCCTGAAACCGCAGGGCGGGCGCTGCCTGGTCTCGCTGTCGCGCGGCGTCGGCGACGCCCATGTGTTGCGCGAATTCGACCTCGAAAGCATGTCCTTCATCGCCGACGGCTTCAATCTGCCGGAAGCCAAGGGCGGCGCCAGCTGGATCGATCGCGACGCCGTGTTCGTGGCCACCGATTTCGGTCCCGGCTCCCTGACCAGTTCGGGCTATCCGCGCGTGGTCAAGGCGTGGAAGCGCGGCACGCCGCTGGCGGAGGCCCGCCCGGTCTACGAAGCGCAAGAGGACGACCTGTCCGCCTCCGCCTGGTTCGACTACACCCCCGGCCACGAGCACCAGTTCGTGCAGCGCCAGATCGGCTTCTACAGCAGCGAACTGTTCGTGCGCGACGCCGACAGCGGTGTACTGACGAAGGTCGGCAAGCCCGAGGATGCCGACGCCTTCACGGTGCGCGACCAGCTGCTGGTCCAGCTGCGCTCGGATTGGGAGGTGGGCGGCGCGGCCTGGCCGCAGGGCGCATTGCTGGCGATCGGCTTCCAGGATTTCCTGAACGGCGCGCGCGATTTCCAGCCGCTGTTCACGCCCACCGCAACGACTTCGCTGGACGGCATCGGCGTGACCCGCGGCGCCATCCTGCTGACGGTGCTGGACAAGGTCAAGAACCGCATCGTCGAGCTGCGCCATGCCGATGGCGCCTGGCAGCGGCGCGAAGTCGCGGCGCCGGGCATGGGTGCGCTCGGCGTGTCGGGTCTCGACGAGATCGCGTCCGATGAATACTTCCTGACCGTGACCGACTTCCTGACCCCGAGCACGCTCTACCTGGCGCGTGCCGGCAGCGACGAGCGCGAGCTGCTGAAGGCCATGCCGGCCTTTTTCGACGCCAGCCCCTGCACGGTCGCCCAGTTCGAGGCGGTGTCCACGGACGGCGCGCGCATCCCCTATTTCGTGGTGATGCGGGAGGACACGCCGATGGATGGCGCCAATCCGACCCTGTTGTACGGCTACGGCGGCTTCGAGGTCTCGCTCACGCCCTTCTACAGCGGCGTCACCGGCGAGGCCTGGCTGGCGCGCGGCGGCGTGTATGTGCTGGCGAATATCCGCGGCGGCGGCGAGTTCGGACCGCGCTGGCACCAGGCCGCATTGCAACATCGACGCCAGCAGGCCTTCGACGATTTCCTCGCGGTGGCCGAAGACCTCGCCGCGCGCAAGCTCACCAGCCCGGAACACCTGGGCATCATGGGCGGCAGCAATGGCGGCCTGCTGGTCGGCGCCGCGCTGACCCAGCGTCCGGAACTGTTCGGCGCCGTGGTCTGCCAGGTGCCGCTGCTCGACATGCGGCGCTATCACCAGCTGCTGGCCGGCGCATCCTGGATGGGCGAGTACGGCGACCCGGACGATCCTGAGCAGTGGGCCTACATCGGCAAGTACTCGCCCTATCACCAGGTGTCCCGGCACAAGCGCTATCCGCGGGTGCTGTTCACCACCTCGACCCGCGACGACCGCGTCCATCCCGGCCACGCGCGCAAGATGGCGGCGCTGATGCAGGAGCAGGCGCACGATGTGCTGTACTGGGAAAACACGGAGGGCGGGCATGCCGGCGCGGCGAACAATGAGCAGACCGCCACCATGTGGGCGCTGACCTATACTTTCCTGTGGCAAGAATTGACGCGAAAATCAAGCCCCAAAGCATAAGGTTTGCGGTAGCTCAAATAGCGGAACAACACTTCCCCCTCCCTGTGGGGGAGTTCCTGCAGGAACTATCAATATTGCTAGGTCGCCGGATGAATGATGCATGGAATACTTGTCTTCCACACATCTTTACAACCTTTACGAAGGAGGAGCGGCGATGGCTAATGATTTCGTTACCGAAGCAAGCCTGCGGGAGCCCGAAGCAGGCAATGCAAAATTCCAGGCAGCGCTGGCTCCAACCGTCAGCGAACTGAAGAAGTACCGCATCAGCAAGCGGGAAAGTCAGGAGAAATTCTGGGGGCGCTTCGGCGTGACGCAATCGAGCGGCAGCCGCTTCGAGACGGGCCTGGCCATTCCGGCCCCGGTCGCCCTGCTGCTGAAGCTGTATGTGAACGGC
This sequence comes from Massilia sp. Bi118, assembly GCF_918697865.1. GTDB lineage: Bacteria > Pseudomonadota > Gammaproteobacteria > Burkholderiales > Burkholderiaceae_D > Telluria. The sequence goes on from NZ_CAKKMV010000003.1 coordinate 159,572, forward strand.
AAACTCAACGATGGTGATCTTCTGGGGTAATCAGCCCCAGCGAGATCGCGCGCACTACCGCCTGCTGCCGGGTGTTGACGTTGAATTTCTGGCGAATATTGCCCATGTGGAAATTCACCGTCGCCTCGGAGCAGCCGGTAATCTTTGAAATCTCCCACGAAGATTTCCCCACCATTACCCAGTTCAGGACCTCGAGTTCGCGCGGCGTAAGCCTTGGCGCGGCTTCGTGCGTGGCCGGCGGACAAAAGCGCACGCCGGAGGCGAAGGCGTGGTCGCGCACCAGGGCCAGTTCCGGCAGCAGGCTCGCTACTTCGCGTGGTGAATCGCAAGCAAAGCTGAGCATGCCGAACTCGCCGGTCGGCCCGTGGATGGGAAAGGTGACGCCGGCGCGGATGCCGTAGGCGCAGCCCTCTTCATACATGGCGCGCTGCGCCGGGCTGCGGAAGGTGTCGCCCTGCCACACCAGCGGCAGCGTGCTCGCCAGGCAATGGCTGACCAGCGGGTCGACGTAGGCGAGGCGCTCGGCCTCGTAGCGGTCCCGCCAGGGTCTTGGATAATTCGTCTGGAAAAACGCATGTTCGAGGCGCGCATGGCGCGAACCCGACATCGCGAACAGGACTTTCTCGAAACCGTAGTGCCGGCCCAGGGAAAACAGCGCCTCTCCCCAGCTCGACGCCGTGTCGCAATGCATCAGCTCGTCAAGTTCGACGGTCATCATGGCTTACCCCGCGCTGTCAATATTCGTTACATACCCGCCATGCTAGATGAGTTGTAACTGAAAAGCACGAAAAATTATTCTTTTAATCATCTTCGTGCCGGCAATCTCCGTGCAGAAGTTGTCGGATTGCTACAACAACGGCTGTTGCGGCCTCGTCAATCGTGCGCCCCTCGTTTTCAGAATTCGCTAAGCTCGCGCGGATTGTCTATCGAAAATTGCAAATGTGCAAGTTTATGGCAGGCGCGTAACAGTGTTGCCATTTTTTACTTGCCTTAGCTTGACTTGATCAGACACAAGAGTATCTTTACGAGTTTCTGACATTTAACAATACATGTCCGCCCCGCTCTACTCCTTCTCTACCTCGAGGAACCCAAGTCAATGAATAACATGACTGACATGGCTGAACAGCTGGATGTCAAGCTGCTGCTTTCCACGCTGATGGCGCTGAAAAAGGGCGACTTCTCCGTGCGCATGCCTTCCGACTGGACCGGCGTGTCCGGCAAGATTGCCGACACCCTGAACGACATCATCGAAACCAAGCAGAAAATGGTCGAGACGGTGACGGAAGTGTCGCGCGTCGTGGGCCGCGAAGGCCACCTGACCCAGCGCGCGGACGTGCCGGGCGTGGTAGGCGGCTGGTCAACCATCATCAGTTCGGTCAACACCCTGATCGACGACCTGGTGCGCCCGACCACCGAAATGGCGCGCGTCATCGGCGCGGTGGCGAAGGGCGACCTGTCGCAGACGATGGCACTGGAGGTTGATGGGCACCCGCTGAAGGGCCAGTATCTGCGCGCGGCGACCACCGCCAACACGATGGTGGAACAGCTGTCCTCCTTCTCCTCCGAGGTGACGCGCGTGGCGCGCGAGGTGGGTACCGAGGGCAAGCTGGGCGGCCAGGCCTACGTGCCGGGCGTCGCGGGTACCTGGAAGGACTTGACCGACTCGGTGAACTCGATGGCGGGTAACCTGACCTCGCAGGTGCGTAACATCGCGGAGGTGACCACCGCGGTGGCGAACGGCGACTTGTCGAAGAAGATTACCGTGGACGTGCGCGGCGAGATCCTGCAGCTGAAGGACACCATCAACGTGATGGTGGACCAGCTGCGTTCCTTCGCATCCGAGGTGACGCGCGTGGCGCGTGAGGTGGGTACGGAAGGCAAGCTGGGCGGCCAGGCCTACGTGCCGGGCGTCGGCGGCACCTGGAAGGACTTGACGGACAACGTGAACTTCATGGCGTCCAACCTGACGGGCCAGGTCCGTAACATCGCGGCGGTGACGACCGCGGTGGCGAACGGCGACCTGTCCAAGAAGATTACCGTGGACGTAAAGGGCGAGATTCTCGAACTGAAGAACACGATTAACGTCATGGTGGACCAGTTGTCCTCCTTCGCATCCGAGGTGACGCGTGTGGCGCGTGAGGTGGGTACCGAGGGCAAGCTGGGCGGCCAGGCGCAGGTGAAGGGCGTCGCCGGTACCTGGAAGGACTTGACCGACTCGGTGAACTCGATGGCGGGTAACCTGACCGGCCAGGTGCGTAACATCGCGGACGTGACGACCGCGGTGGCGAACGGCGACTTGTCCAAGAAGATTACGGTGGACGTGAAGGGCGAGATTCTGGAGCTGAAGAACACCATCAACGTGATGGTGGACCAGCTGAACTCCTTCGCATCCGAGGTGACCCGAGTCGCCCGAGAGGTGGGTACCGAGGGCCGCCTGGGCGGCCAGGCGAACGTGCCTGGCGTCGCCGGCACCTGGAAGGACTTGACCGACGGCGTGAACTCGATGGCGGGTAACCTGACCGGCCAGGTGCGTAACATCGCGGACGTGACGACCGCGGTGGCGAACGGCGACCTGTCCAAGAAGATTACCGTGGACGTGAAGGGCGAGATTCTCGAACTGAAGAACACGATTAACGTGATGGTGGACCAGTTGTCCTCCTTCGCATCCGAGGTGACGCGTGTGGCGCGTGAGGTGGGTACCGAGGGCAAGCTGGGCGGCCAGGCCTACGTGCCGGGCGTCGGCGGCACCTGGAAGGACTTGACCGATAACGTGAACTTCATGGCCTCCAACCTGACGGGCCAGGTGCGTAACATCGCGGCGGTGACGACCGCGGTGGCGCGCGGTGACCTGTCCAAGAAGATTACCGTGGACGTGAAGGGCGAGATTCTCGAACTGAAGGACACCATCAACGTGATGGTGGACCAGCTGTCCTCCTTCGCTTCCGAGGTGACCCGGGTGGCGCGGGAGGTGGGTACCGAGGGCAAGCTGGGCGGCCAGGCAAACGTGTCCGGCGTTGCGGGTACCTGGAAGGACTTGACCGAGAACGTGAACCAGCTGGCGGCGAACCTGACCAACCAGATGCGTGCGATCGGTGAAGTCGCGACGGCGGTGACCCGCGGCGACCTTTCGCGTTCGATTCAGGTGGAAGCGCGCGGCGAGATGTCCTACCTGAAGGACAACATCAACGAGATGATCCGTAACCTGAAGGAGACCACGCAGAAGAACGCGCAGCAGGACTGGCTGAAGACCAACCTGGCGCGCTTCACCCGCCTGCTGCAGGGCCAGCGCGACCTCGGCGCGGTGACCAAGCTGATCCTGTCGGAACTGGCGCCCTTGATTACCGCCCACCACGGCGTGTTCTACATGATGGACTCGGAGGGCAACGATGCGCGCCTGCGCCTGATCGCCTCCTACGGCTACCGTTCCAGCCGCAAGCTGCCGACCTCCTTCCTGCCGGGCGAAGGCCTGGTGGGCCAGTGCGCGCTGGAGAAGACCCGCATCTGGCTGACCGACGTCCCGCGCGACTACATCCAGGTCTCCTCGGGCCTGGGCGCGGCGCCGCCGACCAACATCGTGGTGCTGCCTATCCTGTTCGAACAGCAGGTCAAGGCGGTCATCGAGATCGCCTCGCTGGACCGATTTACCGAGACCCACCTGTCCTTCCTCGACCAGCTGATGGAATCGATCGGCGTGGTGCTGAACACCATCGAGGCGAACAGCCGTACCGAATCGCTGCTGACCCAGTCGCAGTCGCTGGCGCAGGAACTGCAGCAGACCAACCAGGAGCTGGCGGAGAAAGCGCGCCTGCTGTCCGAGCAGAACATCGAGGTGGAACGCAAGAACCGCGAGGTGGAACAGGCGAAACTGGCGCTGGAAGAAAAAGCGACCCAGCTGGCCCTGTCCTCGAAGTACAAGTCCGAGTTCCTGGCGAATATGTCGCACGAACTGCGTACGCCCCTGAATTCGCTGCTGATCCTGGCGCAGCAGCTGTCGGATAACCCCGAGGGCAACCTGTCGATGAAGCAGGTGGAATTCGCGAAGACCATCCACGGCTCCGGCTCCGACCTGCTGACCCTGATTAACGACATTCTCGACCTGTCGAAGATCGAGTCCGGCACCGTCACGCTGGACGTGTCCGAGTACCGCTTCTCGGCCCTGCGCAACTACGTGGACCGCACCTTCCGCCACATGGCCGAAGCCAAGCACCTCGGCTTCGGGGTCGAGCTGGCGGACAACCTGCCGACCGCGCTGATGACGGATACGACGCGCCTGCAGCAGGTCCTGAAAAACCTGCTGTCGAACGCGTTCAAGTTCACCAGCCACGGCCAGGTGTCGCTGAACATCAGCCTGGTCACCAGCGGCTGGACCGCCGACCACCCGCACCTGCTGCATGCCGATGCGGTGCTGGCCTTCTCGGTCAGCGACACCGGCGTCGGCATCCCGTCCGACAAGCTGCAACTGATCTTCGAAGCCTTCCAGCAGGCCGACGGCTCGACCGCGCGCAAATACGGCGGCACCGGCCTGGGCCTGTCGATTTCGCGCGAACTGGCGCGCCTGCTGGGCGGCGAGATCCGCGTCGAATCGACGGTCAACATCGGCTCGACCTTCACGCTTTACCTGCCGTACAACCGCGCCGGCTTCATCAACTACGAGCAGACCCGCCAGCCGCAGCCGGCGCGCCTGGCCCCGCCGCAGCAGCCGGTCACGCTGGCCGCCCCGGCCCCGGCGCTGCTGCTGGAAGTGGAAACCGACACCGCGACCGCGGTCGGCACGGCCCTCGCCGTGTCCGATCCCTCGAGCGGCCTGGTCGAATACGCCAGCATGCTGGACGACCGCGGCCTGATCGTGCCGGGCGACCCCTCGGTGCTGATCGTCGAGGATGACGAGCGCTTCGCCAAGACCCTGCTCGACTTCGCCCGCGAGAAGAACTTCAAGGGCATCGTGACCCACCGCGGCGATTCCGCGCTGTCGCTGGCGCGCGACTTCCAGCCGGCCGCGATCCTGCTCGACATCGACTTGCCCGACATCGACGGCCTGACGGTGCTGGAGCGCCTGAAGCGCGACCCGGGCACCCGCCACATCCCGGTGCACGTGCTGTCGGCGATGCGCGAGCGCGAGCGCGCGCTGCGCCAGGGCGCGATCAGCTACATCAACAAGCCGGTCAGCCGCGAGATGCTGAATGAGGAATTCACCCGCATCCAGAAGTTCCTGATGGGCGGCAAGCGCTCGCTGCTGGTGGTCGAGGACGACATGGCCCAGCGCGAATCGATCGTCGGCCTGATCGGCGATTCCGACGTGCGCATCGTCACGGTGGAAACCGGCGCCGCGGCGCTGGAAGCCCTGTCCGGCCAGCACTTCGACTGCATGGTGCTGGACCTGACCCTGCCGGACATCTCGGGCTTCGAGCTGCTCGACCAGATCGGCAAGCTGCCGGCCTTGCGCGACCTGCCGATCGTGATCTACACGGCCGCGGAACTGGGCCGCAAGGAAGTCACGAAGCTCAAGCGCTACGCCAAGACCATCGTGGTCAAGGATGCCCGCTCGCCGGAGCGCCTGCTGGACGAGACCGCGCTGTTCCTGCACCGCTCGCACGCCAGCCTGCCCGACCTGCAGCGCCGGATCCTGGAAGAGATCCACGCGGCCGACGGCGGCCTGGCCGGCCGCAAGGTGCTGATCGTCGACGACGACCTGCGCAACATCTTCGCGCTGTCCTCGCTGCTGGAGCGCCAGCAGATGCAGGTGCTCTTCGCCGAGAACGGCCGCGACGGCATCGAGGTGCTGGAGAAGGACCCGAGCATCGAGATCGTCCTGATGGACATCATGATGCCGGAGATGGACGGCTACGACACGATGCGGGCCATCCGCCGCATCCCGAAGTTCAAGTCGCTGCCCATCATCACCCTGACCGCGAAAGCGATGAAGGGCGACCGCGACAAGTGCATCGCCGCCGGCGCCTCGGACTACATCACCAAGCCGGTGGATGTGGCCCAGCTGCTGTCGATGATGCGGGTGTGGTTGCATTGAAGGGCGCGCCATGAATGCGTGGACCGGCCTTGCGGCCGGACTCGCGATCGAAGAGCTGGAAACGGAGCTGCTGCTGGAAGCGATCTTCCAGCGCTTCGGCTACGACTTCCGCGCCTATGACCGCGCGGCCCTGCGCGCGAAGCTGAACCAGGCCATGCGCGAGGGCGGCGCTTCCACCCTGTCCGGCCTGCAGGAACGGGCGCTGCACGATCCCAGGGCCGCGTCCAGCCTGCTGCGCGCGCTGTCGGTGGCACCAAGCCCGCTGTTCGACTGCGTCGGCCACGCGTCCCGCCTGCGCGGGGTGCTGGCGCCTTCGCTGCGCGGCTGGCCGGTGCCGCGGGTCTGGCTGGCCGACTGCGCCGGCGTGGGCGAAGCGTGGACCCTGGCCATCGTGCTGGCCGAGGAAGGCGTGATGGGCAAGCTCGACATCCACGCCACCCTCGCCAACGAGGAACTGGTGGCACAGATGCACGACGCCTGCCTGCCGCTGGCCGAGCTCGAAGAAGCGCGCCAGCGCCACTTGGACAGCGGCGGCCGCGGCGACCTGCTGTCCTTCTTCGAGATCGGGGACGGCCCGGACGGCAAATGCGCCCGCCTGCGCGCCGACCTGCGCCGCCGCATCACCTGGTCGCAATACAGCCTGGTGACGGACGCCTCCTTCAACGAGTTCCAGGCGATTCTGTGCTGCCACGCGCTGGGCGACTTCGGCCCGGTGCTGCGCCAGCGCGTGCTGCGGCTGTTCCATGACAGCCTGGCGCGCTTCGGGGTGCTGTGCCTGGACCGCACGCTGTCGGTGGCGGATGCGTATGCGGGGACGTATCAGGCGATCGAGGGGGACCGGCCCTGGTACAAGCGGGTGGGGTAAAACCGTTAGCCTTAAAACCGTCGTCCCCGCGCAGGCGGGGACCCAAGTTTGCATGCGTTACGTCAGCGCGTACAACTTGGGTTCCCGCCTTCGCGGGAACGACGTGCTACCGCTCCCTCATCAAACCACTTGCGCACTCGGCCGCTCGGCCACCCGATCCCGCCAGGCCTGCAAATTCCCAAACCCCTCCTCCCCCGCCCTGAACTTCATCAGCCCGCGCGCAAACTCCAGCGCGCAGAACGCCGTGATATCGGCAATCGTGAACCGGTCCCCCGCCACGAAGGCCTGGCGCGCCAGCACCCCGTCCAGCCAGCGCGCGGTATCGCGCATCTTCTGTCCCTGCGAGGCGCCGAAGTCGGCGAACTGCGGCTGCTCCAGCGGCGCCAGGCCCGGATGCGTGTGGCGGATGCAGTTGGCGGCTTTCAGGAACAGCTGCAGCTCGGCGCGGCGGTCCGCCATCTCGATGAAGGCGCGCTCTTCGAAGCCCTCACCCATCAGGTTGTGCTGCGGGTAGAGGCCCTCGAGATAGGTGCAGATGGCGCGGGTCTCGGCCAGCTCGCGGCCGTCGTCCAGTTCCAGCACCGGGATCTGCGCCATCGGGTTCATGCCGGTGAAGCCCTCGCTCCTGTGCTCGCCCTTGAACAGGTCGACCTGCACCAGCTCGATGCCGGTGATGCCCTTTTCGGCGATGAACATGAGCACGCGCCGCGGGTTCGGGGTGCGGTGGCTGGTGTACAGCTTCATGCGTCTTCTCCAGGTAACGGTTGTACAGATTGACAGGGTAGCATCTTGAACGTAGATTCGCAGCTTGACCTTCCCCTTTTATCGAGACACCATGCACCGCAGCCTGCTCTCCACCGCCATCGCCCTCGCGTTCGCCACCCTTCCCGTTCAATACGCAACCGCGGCCCCGAAGCCGGCGGCAAGCCAGGAAGCGACCACCCAGCTGCCGCGCGGCGTGATCCCCAGCCATTACGACATCGCGCTGACGCCCGACGCCGCCAGGGGACGCTTCGACGCCAAAGCCGTCATTACGCTCACCGTCACCAAGGCCACCGATAGCGTCACGCTCAACGCGGCCGACCTGAGCTTCAAGGAAGTGACGATCGCGCCGGCCGCCGGCGGCGCCGCGCAGACGGCGAAGACCAGCATCGCCGCCGACGCCCAGACCGCCAGCTTCGCCTTCGACAAGCCGCTCGCACCCGGCCTGTACAAGCTGACGCTGGATTACAGCGGCGTGATCGGCACCCAGGCCGTCGGCCTGTTCTCGCTGGATTATCCCGGCGCGGACGGCAAGCAGCAGCGCGCCCTGTACACCCAATTTGAAAATTCAGACGCGCGCCGCATGATCCCGTCCTGGGACGAGCCGGCCTACAAGGCGACCTTCACGCTGGACGTCACGGTCCCTGCCGGCCAGATGGCGGTCAGTAACATGCCGGCCGCGCACACGGCCACGCTGCCGGACGGCCGTCAGAAGGTGAGCTTCGCGAAGTCGCCGAAGATGTCGACCTACCTGCTCTTCCTCGGTGTAGGCGACTTCGAGCGCGCCACCGCGAAGGAGCAAGGCACCGAGCTGGGCGTAGTGACGCGCCGCGGCGCCATCGACCAGGCGAAGTTCGCGCTCGACTCGTCGAAGGACATCCTGCGCGAGTACAACGACTACTTCGGCGTGCGCTACCCGCTGCCCAAGCTGGACAACATCGCCGGTCCAGGCCGCAGCCAGTTCTTCGGTGCGATGGAAAACTGGGGCGCCATCTTCACCTTCGAGTACGCGCTGCTGTTCGACCCGGCCAGCTCGACCCAGCACGACCGCCAGGGGATCTTCTCCACCGCGGCCCACGAGATGGCGCACCAGTGGTTCGGCGACCTGGTCACGATGCGCTGGTGGGACGACCTGTGGCTGAACGAAGGCTTCGCCTCGTGGATGGAAAGCCGCATGACCGAGCGCCTGCACCCGGAATGGAATACCCGCCTGGGCACCGTCGGCAGCCGCGACGGCGCCATGCAGCGCGACTCGGTCGCCACCACCCACCCGGTGGTGCAGCACATCGAGACCGTCGAGCAGGCCAACCAGGCCTTCGACGAGATCACCTACCAGAAGGGCGAAGCCGTCATCCACATGCTCGAAGCCTATGTGGGCGAGAACGCCTGGCGCAGCGGCGTGCGCAGCTACATGAAGGCCCACGCCTACGGCAATACCGTGTCCGACGACCTGTGGAAGCAGATCGAGAAGGCGGCGCGCAAGCCGGTGACCGCGATCGCCCACGACTTCACGCTGCAGCCTGGCGTGCCGCTGATCCGCGTCGGCGAGCCGGTTTGCCGCAACGGTTCGACCACCGTACCGCTGGTGCAGGGCGAGTTCTCGCGCGACCTGCCCGAGAAGAAGCCGCTGGCCTGGCGCGTGCCGGTGATCGCGCAAGTCGCCGGTAACGGCAAGCAGGCCTCGACCCTGGTCGCCGGCGGCAAGGGCAGCATCGTGCTGCCGGGCTGCGGCGCCGTGATCGTCAACGCCGGCCAGAGCGGCTATTACCGCACCCTCTACGCACCGAAGGAATTCGCCCAGCTGGCGCAGGCTTTCGCGACGCTGGCGCCGATCGACCAGCTTGGCCTGCTGTCGGACAGCTCGGCGCTGGGCCTGGCCGGCCTGCAGCCGGCATCGAGCGCGCTGGAACTGGTCAAGGCCACGCCGGTGGGCGCCGACCCGCAGGTCTGGAGCCGCATCGGCCACGTGTTCGAGGGCCTGCACTGGCGCTATGGGGACGACAAGGCGCGCCGCCAGCGCCTGGACGCCTTTGCGATCGGGCGCCTGGCGCCGGTGATGGCGCAGACCGGCTGGGAAGCCCGCAGCGGCGAGGCCCCGGCCATCGCCAACCTGCGCGAACAGCTGATCGACACCCTGAGCGAACTCGGTGACCCGACCGTGATCGCCGAGGCGCGCCGCCGCTACGCCGCGATGGACAAGGATGCGTCCGCGGTGCCGGGCCCGCTGCGCAAGACGGTGCTGGCGGTGGTCGCCCAGCACGCCGACGCCGCCACCTGGGACGGCCTGCACGCCCGCGCCCGCGCAGAGACGAATCCGCTGCTGCGCGACCGCCTGTACACCCTGCTCGCCATCGCCGAAGACAAGGCGCTGGCCCAGCGCGCCCTCGACATGGCGCTGACCGACGAACCGGGCCTGACCAACAGCGCCGCGATGATCTCGGCGGTGGCCCAGCGCTACCCGGACATGGCGCTCGACTTCGCGCTGGCGCATGTGGAGAAGATCAACCAGCGCGTCGACGCCAGCTCGCGCAGCCGCTACTTCGCGCGCCTGGCCATGGGTTCTTCGAATCCGGCGACGATCGCCAAGTTGCAAGGCTACGGCCAGGCCAACCTGGCGCCGACCTCGCGCGGCGACGTCGATGCGGCGATCGCGGCGATCCAGGACCGCATCAAGACCAATGCGGCGCGGCTGCCTGAGATCGATGCGTGGCTGAAGCAGAACGGCGGCTGATCAATCAATCGCTCGCATGAAGGCGGCCGGTGCGGAAGTCCCGCGCCGTGCCGCCCACGCCGCCAGCCACGCCTCCAGCCGGCGCGCGGCATCCGGCCGCCGCGCCGGCGATACGAAGAGTCCCAGCTTGGTGCGGCGCCACAGGATGTCCTCCGCCGTGTGCGCCCACTCGTGCCTGGCCAGCCAGTCGGCCTCGATCTCGAACAGGCCCGGCACGATCTCTTCGCCCAGGTCCGCGCGGCTGCGGTAATGGCCCAGCATCGCGCCCAGCCGGCTGCCGTAGGCGCGTGCGTAGCGGGCCACCAGCGCGGGCGGCAGCGCGGCGTACTGCTGCTGGCGGGTGCGGGTCCAGGCCTCGAAATCGCGCACCGCGCGGGCGCTGGGCTGGCGTCCGAACAGGTCGCCGCCGGGCAGGCAGGCCTGGTCGGTCCAGCCGGGCACGCGCCGTCCCAGCGCGGGCGCGATCCAGTCCACGGCCTGCTCGGCCAGCTTGCGGAAGGTCGTCACCTTGCCGCCGAAGACCGACAATAGCGGCGCGCCGTTGCGGTCGGTCTCCAGGCGGTAGTCGCGGCTAGTGCTCGATGCGCTGCCACCCTCCTCGCCGATCAGCGGACGCACGCCGGCATAGCTCCACACCAGGTCCTCGGGCCCGATGCGCCGGGTGAAGGCGCGGTTGACGGCATCGCACAGGTAATCGACTTCCGCATCGCCGATCGCGACCCGGTCGAGGTCGCCCTGGTAGTCGACGTCGGTGGTGCCGACCAGGGTGAACTGCCCCTCGTAGGGAATCGCGAACACGATGCGGCCGTCCGGCTGCTGCAGGATATAGGCGCTGTCGTGGGTGAACAGGCGCGGCACCACGATGTGGCTGCCCTTCACCAGGCGCAGCGCGCGAGCCCCCGTCCTGCCCGCCGCCAGGCCGAGGAAGCTGGCGGCCCAGGGACCGGCCGCGTTCACCACGCAGCGCGCCTGCACCCGCAGTTCCTCGCCGGCGCCCTGCAGGGTGGCGGTCCAGCGCTGGGCCTCGCGCTCCAGTTGCGTGCAGCGCGTGCGCGTCAGGATGGTGGCGCCGCGCTCGCGGGCGTCGATGGCGGCCAACACCACCAGCCGGGCATCGTCGACCCATGCGTCGGAATAAGCGAAGGCGCGCCTGAACTGCGGCTGCAGCGGCGCGCCGGCCGGGTGCTCCTGCAGCGACAGCGCCTCGGAGCCGGGCAGGAAATCGCGGCGCGCCAGGTGATCGTAGAGGAAGAGGCCGGCGCGGATCATCCAGGCCGGCCGCATGCCGGCGCCGGGAGCAATCGGCATCACGAAGCGCAGCGGGCGAATGATATGCGGGCCGCTCTTCAGCAGCACTTCGCGCTCGGCCAGGGCCTTGCGCACCAGGCCGAAGTGATATTGCTCGAGGTAGCGCAGGCCGCCGTGTATCAGCTTGCTCGACGCCGAGGAGGTGTGCTGGGCCAGGTCGTCCTTTTCGCAGAGCACCACGCGCAGCCCGCGACCGCTGGCGTCGCGCGCGATGCCGGCGCCGTTGATGCCGCCGCCCACCACCAGTACGTCGCAATCGATGCGCCGGCCAGCCCTACCTCTTGCATGCTCGCTCATCCCGCCTCCCATGTCCGCGCAGCGTTCAAGTGTAGTGTCTGCCGGGCGGCAGGTGTTCGTCCATATCAATGTAAAATTCCCGCATGACGATACGCGCCTGGGTTCGCATGCCTTCCGGCAAGCGCCTTGACCTGCTCAATCCTACCCCTTTCGACTGGGACGACGCCGACCTGGCCCTGGGCCTGGCCCGCACCTACCGCTGGGGCGGGCACTCGGCCTGGCCGCTGCCGCTGTCCGTGGCCCAGCATTCGATCTGCGTGATGCTGCTGCGCCGCGCCGCTTCCCCAACGCCGCTGGCGCCCGTGGTCGAATTGCGCGAACTGCTGCACGACGCCGAGGAAGGCTTGCTCGGCTTCGACGCCGTCTCTCCTTTGAAGCCCTTCCTGGGGGAAGGGTTCAAGGAATTGACCCAGCGCCTGGAACAGATGGTCTTCCTGCGCTACGGCCTTCCGGCCTGGAGTCCCACCGAACACGCAAAGCACAAGCAGGCCGACCGCCTGGCGGCCGCCAGCGAAGCCGTGCACGTGGTCGGCTGGAAGGTGGAGGAAGTGCGCAATACCCTGCGTATCCGCGCCGCCGTGCTGGAAGAGGATCCGCTGGCCGAGCGCTACCGCTGCCGGCCCTGGGAGCCCTGGCCGCCGGTGATCGCGGCCGAGCGCTTCCTGATCGAGCTCGATCATTTGAAGCAGCGCATCGAGGCGGGAGAGGGTCATGGCTGACATTGGCCTGGACGCTGCGATCGGGCGCGCCGCCCGCCTGCTCAGGGATGCCGACGCGCTCCTGATCGGCGCCGGCGCCGGCATCGGCGTCGATTCCGGCCTGCCCGACTTCCGCGGCGACCACGGTTTCTGGCGCGCCTACCCGCCGCTGGCGAAGCTCGGCATCCGCTTCGTCGAGATCGCGAATCCGCACAGCTTTGCGCGGCATCCGGAACTGGCCTGGGGTTTTTATGGTCACCGGCTGGCCTTGTACCGGGATACCGTGCCGCACGAAGGTTTTACGATCCTGCGCGAGCTGGGCGCGCGCCGGCTTCATGGCGCCTTCGTCTTCACCAGCAATGTCGACGGCCAGTTCCAGCGCGCAGGTTTCAGCGATGCACAGCTGGTCGAATGCCACGGCTCGATTCACCACCTGCAATGCAGCCGGCCCTGCGGCGATGCCATCTGGCCCGCCGACGCTGTCCAGCCGCGGATCGACCCCGCCGGCTGCCTGATGCGCCCGCCCCTGCCTGCCTGCCCTCGCTGCGGCGCCCTGGCGCGGCCGAACGTGCTGATGTTCAACGACGGCAGTTGGCTGGAGGCGCGCACCGAGGCCCAGTACGGCTGTTTCGATACCTGGCTCAGGCAAGTGGAGAAGCTGGTGGTGATCGAACTCGGCGCCGGCACCAACGTGCCTTCGGTGCGGAGGATGTGCGAAAGCCTGGGCGCACCGCTGATCAGGATCAATCCACGCGAGCCGGAAGTGCCATCGGCGCGCGATATCGGCTTCCCTGCCGGCGCACTGGACACGCTGCGCCGCCTGCGCGATCACTTGCCTCAATGAAAGAATTTTTCACCTTGACCCGCAAGCTGAAATTTTCTTTCACGCAGAAATAACGCGGAGTCCATGGCCATCCAGAACAATTGGCCTTACGAAAATGCTAAGACCTTTCTCAAGATCAGCGCCTAAATCCTTGATTCCTCAGCCTTTATTTTCATATCCACAGGAAATGTGGATAACTGTGTGGACAAGCGCCTCTTGACAAGCCGGGAGCGCAGTATTGGTGCGGGTTTCAACAAATTGCCCGTTCAACAGGCAAATTTTAAGCCTATACAAATCAAGGACTTACACGCGCCTTAGTTTTGTGCAGGATATGGCTATGAGGCAAATTCCTACACGTGTAGGACACGGGGGATAACTCGTTTGGACTAGCCTCATTTCAGCCTTATTTCCATGCGTTTCTTGCCCTGTCTCTCACCAGCATTCTCACCTCGGTCGGCATCGGCTTGCGGCTGTGCGGCGTTTCCGCGTTCACCCAGCTGCATTCCTCGAAATGCTTGAGCATGGCCGGGCTGATGAAACGGGTGCGCTGGGCATACACGTGGCGATCGCCCATCTGCGCCTGCTGCTTGATGAAGAAGCGGTTCGGCAGCACCAGGTGCAGTTGCTCCCTGGCGCGCGTCATCGCCACGTAGAGCAGGCGCCGCTCTTCCTCGATGTCGTCGGCGCTGCCGGTCGCCATGTCGGAGGGGATGCAGCCGTCGATCACGTTCAGCACGTGCACGGCCTTCCACTCCTGCCCCTTGGCCGAATGGATAGTCGACAGGATCAGGTAGTCCTCGTCCAGCAGCGGCGGACCGGCGCGGTCGCTGGTCGCGTCGGGCGGGTCCAGCGTCAGCTCGGTCAGGAAACTCTCGCGCGAGCCGTAGCCGCCGGCCAGTTGCACCAGCTGTTCCAGGTCGGCCGCGCGCACCGGCGCGTCGTCGTACAGGCGTTCCAGGTGCGGCAGGTACCAGTTCTTCACCAGCTCGATGTCCATCGGCCAGCGCAGCCCCGGCGCGCGCAGGGTGCGGAACAGCGCCACGAAGGGCTCCCAGTCGCCTTGCGCGCGCGCCGGCGCCTCGAAGGCTTCCACGGCGGCGGTCGGCTCGGCGGCCTCGCTCACCGCATCCAGCAGGCGCGCCGCGGTGGCCGGGCCGATGCCGGGGATCAGCTGGGCGACGCGGAAGCCGGCCAGGCGCCCGCTCGGGTTCTGGGCAAAGCGCAGCACCGCCAGGATGTCCTTGATATGCGCCGCCTCCAGGAACTTCAGGCCGCCGAACTTCACGAAGGGGATGTTCCGGCGCACCAGTTCCAGCTCCAGCGCCGCGCTGTGGCTGGCGGCGCGGAACAGCACCGCCTGCTGGGTCAGCTTCGTGCCGCTTTCCCTTTGCGCCAGCACCTGGTTGCAGACCCAGCGCGCCTGCTCGGCCTCGTCCGGGATCAGCACCAGCTGCGGCTTTGCCGTCGATGCCTTATCGGTCCACAGCGTCTTCGCATGCCGTTCCAGCGCCGCCGCGATCACCGCGTTCGACGCGTCCAGGATGGGCTGGGTCGAGCGGTAATTGCGATCCAGCGTGATCACGCGCGCCGGCTGCGAGAAAGCCTGCGGAAAATCGAGGATGTTGCGCACCGTCGCGCCGCGGAAGGAATAAATGCTTTGCGCGTCGTCACCGGCCACCATCACGCCCCGCCCGTCCGGCTTCATGCCCTGGATGATGGCGGCCTGCAGGCGGTTGGTGTCCTGATATTCGTCGACCAGCACGTGGTCGAACAGCGCACCCAGCTCCAGCCCCAGCTCCGGGTCGGCCGCCATCTCGGACCAGAACAGCAGCAGGTCGTCGTAATCGAGCACGTTCTGTTCCTGCTTGGCGTCGACATAGGCGCCGAACAGGCGTTTCAGTTCCTCTTCCCACTCGCTGCACCAGGGGAAGGTCGACTGCAGCACCTCGCCGAGGCTGTCGCGGCTGTTCACGACGCGCGAATAGATCGCCAGACAAGTTCCTTTTAACGGAAACCGCTTCTGGCCGCCGGTAAGGCCGATGTCCTGGCGCACCATGCCCATCAGGTCTTCGGAATCGCTGCGGTCGTGGATGGTGAAGGAGGCTTCCAGCCCGATCCGGCCCGCGTACTCGCGCAACAGGCGCGCGCCGATGGCGTGGAAGGTGCCGGCCCAGGGCAGCGCGGCCACGGCCTGCGCGGAGGTGCCGAAGATGCGCTGCAAAACGCCGCCGGCGCGCTGCACCATCTCGTTGGCGGCGCGCCGCGAAAACGTCAATAATAGAATGCGCTGCGGGTCGGCGCCTGACTGGATCAGGCGCGCAACGCGGTGTGCCAGCGTATTGGTCTTGCCCGAACCGGCGCCGGCGACCACCAGCAAGGGCCGCGATCCCGCGGCGCCGACGTCATGCTCGACCGCCGCGCGCTGTTCGGGATTCAGGGACGCATAGGGGTCCGCGAGCGCGGGCTCGGCAAGGCTGGGGTCGGCGGTATCGGGCATGGGACGACAGTTCTGTTGATGACAGAACTGTACATTTATCCAGTAGACTTAAGCAAGCCAAATATGCCGCGAAGGCTTGTACAGATATCCACAAAAACTGTGGACAAGCATGTGGAAAAACACCCCCTTGACATGCCGGAAGCAAGGATTGATGCGGCTTTCAACAAGTTGCCCATTGCACGTGCAGCTTTTGAAGACCACAAAATCAATGGTTTACGAAGTCAAGAGGCGCACAATTCAAATATTTTTGCAAGATGTGCGCAGGAAACTTTTGTGCATAACCATATGCGCCTGGTAAAGGCTCAGGCAGCAATTGCACGGCGGCGTTCCGGCTCGCCCAATACCCGTTCAATTACTGAAGAAGCAATGTCTTGCGAGCGCAGGAATTCGACGGCGGACACGGTGCCGGCGCGTTCTTGCAGCTTGATGCCGGCATTGACGATCTCGCGGCGGTGCAGGTCCTGACGCTGGCTGCTACGAATTTGGTCCATCGGTCCTCCCGATCTGTGATCGCGGCCGCTTGCCGCCAATGCAGTATCGCACACGTGAGCGCGTGCGCCGCCTCCGCGCCGCCCGGCCTAGAATGGTCGCGTCATCCACCACCAGCGAGGCCCCCATGACCACGACTCCCGATCCCGACATGAAACCGGGCGACGAAGCCGAACCGGGCACCCCGGGCGCGGGCGAGGACCTGTGCGAAACCTGCGGCGGCAGCGGCAAGCTCGCCGACGGCAAGCAGTGCCCGGAATGCGAAGGCACGGGCCGCGTCATGCGCGGCATCGGCGGCGGCTAAGTAGCACTCCGCATGGACAGCTCAAGGGGTGTGGCGCGATAATCGCGCCATGAGCAAACCGCCGCACCCATCGCCGGTAGAGCCCGTCTCTCCGCCCCGTCCGCAGTCCCTGACCGATCTTTTTAGCTCCTTCACCTGGCTGGCCCTGCAGGGTTTCGGCGGCGTGCTCGCGGTCGTCCAGCGCGAACTGGTCGAGCGCAAGCGCTGGCTGACGCAGGAAGAATTCATCGAGGACTGGGCCGTCGCCCAGATCATGCCGGGCCCGAATGTGGTCAACCTGTCGCTGATGATAGGCGGCCGCTGGTTCGGCCTGCCCGGCGCCCTGGCCGCACTGGCCGGCCTGCTGGCCCTGCCGCTGGTGCTGGTGCTGGGCCTGGCCGTGCTGCACGACCGTTTCGCCGACAGCCCGCAGGTGGCCGGCGCCCTGCGCGGCATGGCCGCCGTCTCGGCCGGCCTGATCGGCGCCGCCGGCCTGAAACTGGCCGTGGCCCTGAAGCGCAGCCCCTTGCCCATGTCCTGGTGCGTGGCCATCGCCGCCCTCGGCTTCGTGCTGGTCGCACTGCTGAAGTGTCCGCTGCTCTATGTATTGGCCGGCCTCGGCGGGCTCGGCTGCATCCTCACCTGGCGCAGGCTCAAGGCATGAGCGCGGCGCCCGAGACCCTGCACCTGACCCTGGCCTGGTCCGACTGGCTGAACCTGTTCGGCCACTTCCTGCTGCTGTCGATGATGTCGATCGGCGGCGCAATCTCGACCTCCTCCGAGATGCACCGCTTCCTGGTCGAGCAGCATGCCTGGCTGACCCAGGACCAGTTCAACGCCGCCATCGCCCTGGCCCAGGCCGCGCCCGGGCCGAACGTGCTGTTCGTCGCCCTGATGGGCTGGCACGTGGGCTTGAACGCCGGCAGCCTGGGCGCCGCCCTGTTCGGGGTGCTGGTCACCATGGTCGGCATCATGACGCCCTCCACCATCATCACCTACGCGGCCGCGCGCTGGGGCCACCGCAACCGCGAGCTGCGCGCCGTGCGCGCCTTCAAGCAAGGCATGGCGCCGGTGGTGATCGCCCTGCTGCTGTCGACCGCCTGGATCCTCGGCAGCTCGGTCGGCGCCGCCGGCTGGCGCCTGCCGCTGCTGGCGGTGGCGGCCGGGGCGGTGATCTGGCGTACGCGGCTGCATCTGTTGTGGGTACTCGCGGCCGGCGCCCTGCTCGGCGCTTTCGGGCTGGTGTAAAGCGCCCATGGCGGCGTTGCACCGTCTCGGCGTACTAGCGTACTGTCTTCGACGGTGCGCCTTGCCCTGGGCGCTTTACATCAGCCCGGGCTTCGTGTGATTGCCCCGTGCACGGCGAGCGCGCAGCAGGCATACTTGCGTTATTGCTCACCTGAAGAGGAAGAAAATGACCGAGCTTGCCCAATTAAATATGCTCAGCGAACACGCCTGCTTCGGCGGCGTGCAGCGCTTCTACCAGCACGCCTCGAGCGCGATCGGGTTGCCGATGCGCTTTTCCGTCTACCTGCCGCCCGGCGCCGAAGGCAAACGGCTGCCGGTGCTGTTCTACCTGGCCGGTCTGACCTGCACCGAAGAGACCTTCATGATCAAGGCCGGCGCCCAGCGGGTCGCCGCCGAGCTGGGCATCATCCTGGTCGCGCCCGACACCAGCCCGCGCGGCGCCGGTGTCCCCGGCGAGACGGACAACTGGGACTTCGGCGCCGGCGCCGGCTTCTATCTCGACGCCACCGCCGAGCCATGGTCGCGCCACTACCGCATGGAGAGCTATATCCTCGAGCTGCGCGAACTGGCGCTGGCCACCCTCCCCGCCGATCCGCAGCGGGTCGGCATCTTCGGCCACTCGATGGGCGGGCACGGCGCGCTGACCCTGGCGCTGCGCCACCCGGACCTGTTCCGCTCGGTCTCGGCCTTCGCGCCGATCGCCGCACCGACCCGCTGCCCCTGGGGCCAGAAGGCATTCGGCGGCTACCTCGGCGCAGAACAGTCCGCCTGGCGCGCCCACGACGCTACCGAACTGATCAAGGATGCGGGCCGCGCCGTCTTCCCGGACGGCATCCTGGTCGACCAAGGCCTGGCCGACAAGTTCCTCGCCGAGCAGCTGTACCCGGAAGCCCTCGAGGAAGCCTGCCGCGCCGCCGGCCAGCCGCTCGAACTGCGCCGCCACGCCGGCTACGACCACGGCTATTACTTCATTTCGACCTTCGTCGAAGACCACCTGCGCTTCCACAGCCGCAATCTCGGCTGAGCCGGCGAATTCCCGCGAAGTGCCCGCCGGCTGGCGGGCATCAATATTGCCTGCACCCCGCTTGAAAACGGTTCTCGTACGCCCTATAAAAAGAGTGGCGGCATGCTTTGCATCGCCCGCCATGTAATTCATCCATTACAAAGGGAGGTCTCATCATGAACCTGATCAGGAGAGGCAACAGCCCGCTATCCACCCTGCGCGGCGGCCCCATGGACGACCAGTTCGGCCGTATGGTCGAGAGCATGTTCCAGGATTTCCTCGCACCCCTGGCCCAGGGCGGCCGCTGGACCGACGATGGCCTGGCCATGCCGCGTCTCGACCTCAGCGAGACCGAGAAAACCTTCGAAGTGCAAGCCGAGCTGCCGGGCGTCAAGAAGGACGACGTCAAGGTCTCGATCGACGGCCAGCGCGTCACGATCGAGGGGGAATGTCAGCAGGCAAACGAACAGCGTGAGGGCGAACAGGTAGTGTATTCTGAACGTTCGACGCGCAGGTACCAGCGCAGCTTCACGCTGCCGTCCGAGGTCGACGACGCCGGCGCCGAGGCCAGGCTCGAAAACGGGATCCTGATGCTGACGCTGCCCAAGAAGCAGGGTGGCGCGGCCAAGCGTCTGACCATCCAGTAGCGAGGGCACGACCAGGCATGGCAGAGTTTCGCCGCTTCAAGGACCGCACCCAGGCCGGCAAATTGCTGGCCCGGGACTTGCGTGAGTACGCGGGCCGCGCGGACGCCATCGTGCTGGCGCTGCCGCGCGGCGGTGTGCCCGTTGCGTTCGCCATCGCACAGCGGCTCGCCATCGAACTCGATATCCTCCTCGTCAGAAAGCTGGGTTTGCCGAATCACGAGGAATACGCCATGGGCGCGGTCGGCAGCGGCGGCGTGCGGGTGCTGCAGGCGGGCGTGCCCGGCCTGATGGGCGTCACGGCCGAGCAGGTCGAGGCGGTCACGCAGCGCGAGCTGGGGGAGCTGCAGCGGCGCGAGCGGGCCTACCGCGGCGCGCGCGAACCGCTGAGCCTGCTTGGGCGCACTGCGATCCTGGTCGACGACGGTGTCGCCACCGGCTCGACCATGCTGGCGGCGATCCGCGTGGCGCGCGGCCTCGGCCCGGGGAAGCTGGTGCTAGCGGTGCCGGTGGCGCCGCCGCAGACACTGGCCCTGCTCGAGCCGGAGGTCGACCATCTGGTGTGCCTGTCGGCGCCGCCCCTGTTCCGCTCCGTGGGCCAGTGGTACGACGCCTTCGACCAGACCAGCGACGAGGAAGTGCAGGATCTGCTGGCCGACGCCTGGCATGCGCGGACGGCCGAACGACAACAACCACATGGAGGACCGAATCATGCAACGACTGCCGACGACAAGCACGACGACGACGGACACCGGGCTTGAACTTGCCAAATGGCTGGGCGGCGCCGCCGCCGGCGCCCTGTTGATGTACATGCTCGACCCCGACCGCGGCGGCGCACGCCGCGCCCAGTCGGCCGCCGCCGTGCGCAACGCCGGCTCGCGCACTTCCAGCGCCCTCGGCAATGTCTGGCGTGGCGCCGGCAGCCGCATGGGCGCTGCCGCCGACGATGCCATCGAAGCCGCGAAGCCGGACGGCAGCATCGGCTCGGCGATCTCGAGCGCACTGTCGACCGCCAGGGACGCGATGAGCCGCGCCGCCAGCGCCGCCAGCGATATGGCCGAGGATGCGATCTCGAAGGCAAAGAGCAGCGCCGACGACCTGCAGGACAGCGACACCTATTCGAACGCCCGCAGCAGCGTCAGCAAGGCCGTGAGCCGCGCCGCCGACAGCGCCGTCGACTTCTACGACGACACCCGCAAGAGCGCCGGCCGCCTCGGCAAGCGCATGGCGGAGGAAGTACGCGGCGACAGCGAAGGCGCCTGGGGCCCGACGATGCGCAATACCGCGCTGGTGGGCGGCGGCCTGCTGGCCCTGCTGGGCATCATGCGCCGTTCGCCGATGAGCGCCGTACTCGGCCTGGCCGGCGCCGCCCTGCTGGCGCGCGGGGCCGCCAACCAGCCGCTGCGCACCCTGGCGGGCCGCGGCGCAGCCGGTCTCGGCATGGGCAAGGACCTGGCGCGCAACCTGAGCATGGACCAGACCATCGACTTCGAGAAGACCATCCACATCGAGGCGTCGCCGGACGTGGTCTACGAACAGTTCGCGAATTACGAGAACTTCCCGCGCTACATGTCCCACGTAACGGAAGTGCGCGACCTCGGCCACCGCCGATCGCACTGGAGCGTGAAGGGCCCGGGCGGCTCCAGATTCGAATGGAATTCCGTGCTGACCGAGCAGAGCCGCCCGCACCGCCTGGCATGGCGCAGCGAAGCCGGCGCCGAAATCCCGAACAGCGGCTCGATCCAGTTCGAACGCCACCGCGGCGGCACCCTGGTCACCGTGCGCATGGCCTATACGCCGCCGGCCGGCGCCCTCGGCCATGGCCTGGCCCTGCTGCTCGGCTCCGATCCGAAGTCCAAGATGGACGAGGACCTGGCGCGCATGCGGTCCTTCATCGAGCGCGGCTCGCTGCCGCGCGAGGCCGCCCAGTCCAGCTGGACCAGCCGCTTCCTGCATTGAGGCAAGCCAGCCCATCATGGCGAACCTCGATCCCCTTGACGCCATTCGCGCGGCCGCCGTCCCCCTGAACGGCGGCCCGCGCGACTACGACGCACTGCTGGACCTGGTCGGCGACGCCCGCTTCGTGCTGCTGGGCGAAGCCACCCACGGCACCCACGAGTTCTACGAGGAGCGCGCGCGGATCACCCAGAGGCTGATCGAGGAGAAGGGCTTCCACGCCGTGGCCGTCGAGGCCGACTGGCCGGATGCCTACCGCGTCAACCGCTACGTCCGCGGGCAGGGAGAGGATGGCGACGCCAACGCCGCCCTCTCCGGCTTCGAGCGCTTCCCGAACTGGATGTGGCGGAATACGGACGTTTCCGCCTTCGTCGAATGGCTGCGCGAGCGCAACCGGAAGCAGGCCGATGGCAAGCAGGTCGGCTTCTACGGTCTCGACCTGTACAGCCTGTTCACCTCGCTGCGCGAAGTGCTGGCCTACCTCGACAAGGTCGATCCGCAGGCGGCCAGGGTGGCGCGCGAACGCTATGCCTGCTTCGACCACTATTATGAAGACAGCCAGCACTACGGCTATTCGGCCAACATGAATTTGTCCGCCTCCTGCGAGGAAGGCGTGATCGAGCAGCTGAACCAGCTGCAGCAGCGCGCCTACGAGTACTCGCAAAAGGACGGCAGCGCCGACGCCTTCTTCCACGCCCAGCAGAACGCGCGCCTGGTCAAGAATGCCGAGGAATACTACCGGACCATGTTCCGCGGCCGCGTCTCGTCCTGGAACCTGCGCGACAGCCACATGGCCGAGACACTGGATGCCCTGGCCCAGCACCTCTCAAAGGATGGCGAGCCGGCCAGGATCGTGGTCTGGGAACACAACTCCCACATCGGCGACGCCCGCGCCACCGAGGTCGGCGAACTGGGCGAGTGGAACGTCGGCGAACTGGCGCGCAAGGCCTACGACGGCCAGACCCGCCTGATCGGCTTTTCGACTTATGAAGGCTATGTGACGGCAGCCTCGGAATGGGACGGCCCTGCCGAGCACAAGCAGGTGCGTCCCGGCATGCCGGGCAGCTACGAGGAACTGCTGCACAACACCGGCATCGAGCGCTTCCTGCTCCCGCTGCGCGGGGATAACCCCGCCCGCGAAGCCCTGATGCAGCGCCGCCTGGAACGGGCGATCGGCGTCATCTATCTACCGCGCACCGAGCGCCAGAGCCATTATTTTTCGGCGCAGATGGCGGTGCAGTTCGACGCCGTGATCCACATCGACCGCACCACGGCAGTCACGCCCCTCGATGCGGGCGGCGGCTGGCATTCGGAGGAGCCGCCGGAGACCTACCCCGGCGGATTGTAATAAAACCTTGGTCTTGACGGCCTGCTTTGGTTTACGATTGTGTTGTTCTGTTCTGGCAATAACCTAAACAACACATGAGTAAATACACGTTGAACGTCAACGGCAAGGCGCAGCCGGTCGACGTCGAAGCCGATACGCCCCTGCTGTGGGCCCTGCGCGACACCATGGGCCTGGTCGGCACCAAGTACGGCTGCGGCGTGGGCGCTTGCGGCGCCTGCACCGTTCACGTGGACGGCCAGCCGGCGCGCGCCTGCCAGTTGTCTGTGTCCAGCATCGGCAAGCGCAAGATCACCACCATCGAGGGACTCGACGCCAAAGCCGCGCACCCGCTGCAGCAAGCCTGGCAGGAACTCGACGTGCCCCAGTGCGGCTACTGCCAGTCCGGCCAGATCATGAGCGCCTGCGCCCTGCTCAAGCAGCATCCGCGCCCGACCGAGGCCCAGATCGACGATGCCATGGCCGGCAACCTGTGCCGCTGCGCCACCTATGTCCGCATCCGCGCCGGCATCCAGCGCGCCGCCGATATCGCATCGAGCGCGTCCGCCGCCTCGACCGGAAAGGGCAAGAAATGAGCGCCCGCCACGACGATCTGAAATCCGCGCCGGTCTCGAATGCGCGCCGCAGCTTCCTGCGCCAGTCCGCGGCCGGGGGCTCGCTGCTGGCGCTCGGCGTCTTCGGCAATGGCGCGATCGCCGCCCTCGCCCAGGGCCAGGCCGGCGCAGGCGCCAATGCGGCGGCTGCCGAATTCTCGCCCAACGTCTTCATCCGCATCGCCCAGGACGGCACGGTGACCCTGGTGTCCAAGCAGCCGGAAATCGGCCAGGGCATCAAGACCTCGCTGCCGATGGTGATCGCGGAAGAGCTCGAAGTCGACTGGAAGGACGTGCGCGTGGTCCAGGGCGACCTGAACCCGGCCTATGGTTCGCAGGGCGCCGGCGGTTCGACCTCGACGCCTACCAATTACGAGAACTTCCACCGCCTGGGCGCCACCGCGCGCACCATACTGGTCCAGGCGGCCAGCCAGGCCTGGGGCGTGCCGGCCGCCGAATGCCGCGCCGAACGCGGCGCCGTGCTGCACGATGCCAGCCGCCGCCGTCTCGGCTACGGCGAACTGGTGAAGGCGGCATCAAGGCTCCCGGTGCCGGACGCGAAAGGCGTGAAACTGAAGGATCCGGCCGCCTATAAACTGCTCGGCACCCGCGTCGGGGGCGTCGACAACGACAAGGTCGTCTCCGGCAAGCCGCTGTTCGGCATCGACGTCCAGTTGCCCGGCATGCTCTACGCCGTGTACGTCAAGTGCCCGGTGCTGGGCGGGCGCCCGGTCTCGGCCAACCTGGACGCGATCAAGGCCATGCCGGGCGTGAAGGACGCCTTCATCGTCGAGGGCACCGACAACCTGAACGGCCTGCGTCCGGGCGTGGCGATCGTCGCGAACAGTACCTGGAACGCGATCCGCGCACGCAAGAAGCTGGTGGTGCAGTGGGACGAAGGCGAAGGCGCGCACCACAGCTGGTCGGGCTTCCTGGCCCAGGCCCAGGCTGCAGCCAAGCAGCCTGGCGTGGCCACGATGCGCCGCGACGGCGACATCGAGACCGCGCTGTCGGGCGCCGCCCGCACCGTGGAGGCGGCCTACGTCTACCCCTTCATCTCGCACGCCAGCATGGAGCCGCAGAACTGCACGGCGTCGATCGATCCGAAGGACGGCAGCGTGGAACTGTGGGTGCCGACCCAGAACCCGGGCGCCGGCCAGGCGCTGGTGGCCAGCACCTTCAACCTCCCGAAAGAAAAGATCACGCTGCACATCACGCGCAGCGGCGGCGGCTTTGGGCGCCGGCTGTCGTCGGACTTCATCGTCGATGCGGTCGCCATCGCGCAGAAGGTCAAGGCGCCGGTCAAGCTGACCTGGATGCGCGAAGACGACCTGCAGCACGACCACTTCCGCGCCGGCGGTTTCCACTTCCTGCGCGGCGGCGTCGACGAGCAGGGCAAGCTGGTGGCCTGGCACAACCACTTCGTCACCTTCGCCAACCGCGTCGAACAGAAGGAAAGCGACGGCAGCACCGGCAGCGTGCTGCGGCCGGGCAGCGGCGGCAACCTGTCGGGCGACGAATTCCCCGGCCGCTGGGCGCCGAACTGCCTGCTCGAGCAGACCCCGCTCGAATGCCGCATCCCGATGGGACCGTGGCGCGCGCCGGGTTCGAACGTGTTCGCCTGGGTCTTCCACAGCTTCATCGACGAACTGGCGCATGCCGCCGGCCGCGATCCGATCGAATTCCGCCTCGAGATCCTGGGCGACAAGGACATGGTGGCCGGCACCGGCGAGCGCGGCGTGCCCTACAACGTGGCGCGCATGCGCAATGTGCTCAAGGCCGTGGCCGAGAAGTCCGGCTGGGGCAAGCGCAAGTTCGCGCGCGGCCAGGGCGCCGGCGTGGCCTTCCACTTCAGCCACCGCGGCTATGTGGCGGAGGTGGCCGAGGTCACGGTGTCGAAGGAAGGCCAGCTGAAGGTGGACCGCGTGGTGGTCGTGACCGACATCGGCGCCCAGATCGTCAACCTGTCCGGCGCCGAGAACCAGGTGCAGGGTTCGGTGATCGATGGCCTGTCCACGCTGATGTACCCGGCGCTGAACATCGAGAAGGGCCGCATCGTGCAGAGCAACTTCCACGATTACCCGATGCTGCGCATGCCGGACACGCCATCGAGGATCGAGACCCACTTCCTGAAGACCGACTATCCGGTCACGGGCCTGGGCGAGCCGGTGTTCCCGCCGCTGGCGCCGGCCGTCTGCAACGCGATCTTCGCGGCCACCGGCAAGCGGGTGCGCGAGCTGCCGCTGTCCAGGGCGGATCTCAGCTGGAGCTGAGCATGGAGTTCGCCTGGACCTGAACGCCCTGCTCCGCCAGGCCGTCGCCC
The DNA here is from genome assembly GCF_918697865.1 of Massilia sp. Bi118. Taxonomy (GTDB): domain Bacteria; phylum Pseudomonadota; class Gammaproteobacteria; order Burkholderiales; family Burkholderiaceae_D; genus Telluria. The sequence goes on from NZ_CAKKMV010000003.1 coordinate 185,462, forward strand.
TGCACCAGCAGGGCCGGCTGGAGCAGGCGCGCGCCCTCTACGGGCAGGTACTGGAGCGCGACCCGCAGCAGTTCGACGCCCTGCACCTGAGCGGGGTGATCGAACGCCAGCTCGGCGATCCCGCGCTCGCGGTGGACCTGATCCGCGCCGCGCTCCTGGTCGATCCACAGCAGGCCCGCGCCCATGCCAACCTGGGCGCGGCGCTGAACGACCTCGGCCAGCATGCTGCGGCGCTGGACAGCATCGATGCCGCATTGCGCCTCGACCCGCGCTATGCGCTCGCCTGGAACAACCGCGGCAACACCCTGCGCCGCCTTGGACGCCAGCCCGAGGCGCTGGACAGCTACGAGCGCGCGCTGGCCCTGCAAGCCGGCTATCCTGAAGCCTGGTGCCACCGCGCGATTGTCTTGAACGATCTGGGCCGCCATGCCGATGGCGCCGCCAGCGCCGAGCAGGCCCTGGCGATGCGCGCCGGCTATGCGGACGCCCTGCAGGCGCTGGGGAATGCCCTGCAGGCGCTGGAGCGGCACCCGGAAGCGGTGGCGGCCTACGACCGCACCCTGGCCGCCGCGCCGGCGGCCAGGCAGGCCGAGATCTGGTGCGCGCGCGGCGCCGCCCTCAAGAAGTCCGGCATGCTGGAACAATCCCTGGACAGCTACGAACAGGCGCTCCAGCTGCGCCCCGATTATGCAATGGCCGAGCACTACCGCGCCAACGTCCTGCGCGCGCTGGACCGCCGCGAGGACGCGCTGCATTCTTACCGCCGCGCGCGCGAACTGGGCGCCGACCCGGCCGGCATCGCCTTCGCGCTGGCGGCATTGGGCGACGGCGCGCTGCCCTCCTCGGCGCCCGCGGATTACGTCAAGGGCCTGTTCGACCAGTACGCCAGCCATTTCGACCGCCACCTGGTCGGGGTGCTGGATTACCGCACGCCGGCGCTGTTAACGGCCATGCTGCACGATCGCCTGGGACCGCAACCGGCTCTGGCATCGGCGCTGGACCTGGGCTGCGGCACCGGCCTGTGCGCGCCGCTGCTGCGGCCGATGGCGCGGCATCTCGCCGGGGTCGATCTGTCGGAGAAGATGCTGGAAAAGGCCCGCACGACCGGCCTGTATGACGAACTGGCCTGCGCCGACATCGTGAGCTGGCTGGCAGGCCGGCGGGCGGAATGGGAGCTGGTGCTGGCCGCCGACGTGCTGGTGTATTTCGGCGAGCTAGCGCCGCTGTTCGAGCGCGTGGCGCAGGCGCTGCGGCCGGGTGGCTGGTTTGCGTTTTCGGTGGAGTCGCTCGCGCCGGATCGGGATGCCGTCGCCGGCTATGCGATCACGGCTTCGAACCGCTTTGCGCACGCGCCGGCCTATGTGCGCGCCTGCGCGGCGGCTGGTTTCGATGTGGTGGAAACGCGTGATGCCGTGCTGCGCAAGGAGCACGGCGCCGACGTGGCCGGCATGTTATACCTGCTGCGCGTGAAGTCGACGTGATGCCGGCTTCCGCGTGGGCACGGGGTGCCCACCCTACCGTCCATTGACGCGCCACCTACCCGGTCACGCAACCGACAACGCCGTCATCCCCACCTCACCCAGACGCACCGGCACCGCCCCACGCGCCACCATGCGGTCCATCGCCCGCCTGCCATCACCCGCTTCGGCATCCACGGCACGCATCGCCTCGGGCACGATGATGGCGTCGAAACCCTCTTCCAGCGCATCGGTGACGGTGTTCAGCACGCAGTAATCGGTGGCCAGGCCGCACACCGTCACCCGTCCGACGCCGCGCGCCCGCAGCTCGCCCGCCAGGTTGGTGCCATTGAAGGCCGAATAGGCGTCCTGCGCCGCGGTGTCGGCCTTGGAGACGACGATGGCGTCGTCCGGCAGCGCCAGTTCGGCGGTGAACTCGGCGCCCGGCGTGCCGGCCACGCAGTGCGGCGGCCACGGCCCGCCCTGGGCCGCGAAGGAGCAGTGATTCTCCGGATGCCAGTCGCGCGAGGCGACGATGGGCAGGCCCTGCTCGCGGAACAGCTCGATAAGGTGGTTGATCGGCGCGACGACCTCGTGCCCGGCGTCGACGCCGAGGGCGCCGCCGGGGAGGAAGTCGACCTGCATGTCGATGATGAGCAGGGCGTCGCTGGGTTCGAGATGGATGGCGCTCATGCAGTTCTCCGCTCTATCGTCATTCCCGCGAAAGCGGGAATAGTGCCCCCAGCACTATTCCCTCCATGCTGAAGTAAAGAAATCACGTCCTTCAAAATTACCATACCGTATCCGACCGTACAACTTCGGGTGCTCGGTATGGGCTCCCGCTTTCGCGGGAGCGACGTATCGATTAATGCCGATGCGCCGGATCCGGATCCAGCGCCCCATGCCGCTCCAGGATCGCCTCCGCGCGCTGCGCCAGGCCGTCGTCAAGCGCGTTCACGACGATCATGCAGTCGCGCACGTCGTCCTGCGCCGTGGGCGCGTAGGTGTGCGTGTAGGCGGTCTTGCCTTTCACGTCCGGGTTGTCGCCCACGGTGAAATTGCCCTGCACGGCGCCGGTTTCATAAATGAGCATATCGATTTTCACGTCGTCGGCCGAAACGCCGGCCGCCAGCAGCTCCTGGCGCGCCTGTTCGGCGGATGACAGCTGCTTGAAAGTGCGAACGATGGGGTTTTGCATGGTTTCCTCCAACAATGATCCTTCAGGCCCACCGTACCAGAAACGTCCGCGGCGCGGCGCTCGCGCATGCGCCGGTTTCCCGTCCGGATTGCCCGGCAGTTACATATGTGTCCCGTGCGTCATGAATTTTTAAAACTAGTACAATCAGGAAACACTCTACGGTGTAACGCCAAATTTCCTGCAATATCAGATAGTTACGGAGACAGACCAGAATGCATATCTCGGCCAGGATCGCCAACTCCCGCCCCCTCGCTACCACCGCCATGCATGGCCGCGTGGAGAGCCTGCGCGCGGAAGGTGTGCCGGTCATCGATTTCTCGATCGCGATCTCGCACTTCCCGGCGCCGCGCCCGGTGCTGGACGCGGTCGCCGCCGCGGTCGAACGCGAGCGCACCATGCCTTATACCAGCGTGGTCGGCGCCCTCGATGTGCGCAGCCGCCTTGCCGACAAGCTGTCGAAGGAAAACGGCATCGCCGCCACCGCCGACGAGATCATCGTCACCAACGGCGCCAAGCAGGCGCTGTACGAAGCGCTGTACACCATCACCAACCCCGGCGACAGCGTCCTGATCTTCAAGCCGCACTGGCCGGCCTACGTCGCCACCTCGCAGCTGCTGGGCCTGCGCCCCATCCTCGCGGAACTGCCCGACGCCTTCACGCCACAGTTCCTGGAAAGCCTGGAAACCCCCAGGGTCGTGATCATCAATAACCCGCACAACCCGACCGGCAAGGTGTACACTCGCGGCGAACTGGAACACATTCGTGCCTGGGTGGAACGTATTGGAGCAAAGGTGATCGTCGACGAAAGTTACGAGCACCTGATCTTCGATGGCGCACACACCAGCCTGGCGGCCTTGTGCGACTGGCGGAAGATCGGCGTCATCACCATCTTCTCGGCTTCGCAGAGCTACGCCATGATGGGCTGGCGGGTCGGCTTCGCGCTGGCCCCCGCCGAAGTGGTCAACGCGATGCAGACGCTGCAGGGTCCGATCACGGCCGCCGCGCCCCACCTGTCGCAGGTGGCGGCCGACGTCGCCTTCGCCACCGGCGCGCCCCACGAGATGATGGCGGAATACCGCCAGCGGCGCGATCTGGCGGTGAAGCTGTTTGCCGAGGTCCCCTGGATAGAGATGCACGCGCCGGCTTCCGGACCGTACCTGTGGGGGGACGTGCGCAGCCTGACGATGGACACCGTCGGCTTCGCAGAGCGGCTGATCGAAGAACAGAAAGTGGCCATCATGCCCGGCGACGCGCTGGGTGTACCGGGCTTTATCCGCCTGGGCTACATTTCCGACGACGTGGCGACGCTGCGCGACGGCATCCGCAGGATCATAGAATTTGGTGATGCCTACAAGGCAGTGTAAAGAGAACAATGACATCTGGGTTGGGCCGTGGTAAAGGCCGATTTCGGCTGAACAGTTTGCGCAGCCGCTTGATGCTGCTGGTTGCGCTGGCGATGATGCCGCTCGCAGTGATGACGATCCTGTCGGGCATCCGCGAGCGCGAGCACGCCATCAAGGCGTCCGAGGAAAACCTGCGCCGCCTGACCGGCATGGCGGCGGCCAACGAAGCCCAGTCGATCGAAGGCGCACGCCAGATCCTGGTCGACCTGGCCAGCGTGCCCGACCTGATGGGCGATACCGCCAAGTGCACCTCGCTGCTGTCGGATGTCCTCGACCGCAACGAGGGCTTCGTCAACTTCGGCCTGATCCAGCTGAACGGCGACGTCACCTGCTCCGCCGTGCCCCTGCTCCATCCCGTGAACCTGGGCGACCGCAGCCACTTCCGCCGCGCGATTTCCGAACGCCGCTTCATCGCCGGCGACTACGTGTTCGGGCGCGTCATCAAGAAGCACACGATCAACCTCACCTACCCGGTCATCGACCGCAGCGGCAAGGTGCTGGCCGTGGTGTTCGCCGCGATGGACCTGGAAGGCCTCGACACCTTCATCAACGACATCAACCTGCCGCCGGGCTCCGTGCTGGCCACCGCCGACGCGCGCGGCAGCATCATCTCGCGCCGCCCCGACCCGGAGCGCTATTTCGGCACGCGTCTCTCGCCGGCCACGCTGGAAGCCCAGGCCACCGCCGGCCAGCGCGCCGTCACCATCCGCGGCGAGGACGGCGTCGAGCGCCTGCACACCTTCGCCCGCGTCGGCGCGCCGGCCCTGACCGACTACACCGTCACCATCGGCATCCCGACCGAGACCATCACCTCGGCCGCGCGCCACGACCAGCTGATGTCGCTGCTGGGCCTGGCCGCCACCACCATGCTGGCCCTGCTCGCGGCCTGGCTGGTCGGCGACGTGCTGATCGTGCAGCGCGTGCGCAAGCTGATGGGCACCGCCGAGCGCATCGCCGCCGGCGACCTCGACGCCCGCTCCGGCATCGACTACGCCCACGAGGAGATCGGCAACCTGGCCCAGGCGCTGGACCGGATGGCCGCCTCGCTGCAGAAGAAGGAGTCGGCGCGCTCGCTGGCCGAGCGCGAGCTGCGCGCCGCCGACCAGAGGAAAGACGAATTCCTGGCGATGCTGGCGCACGAGCTGCGCAACCCGCTGGCGCCGATCAGCACCGGGGCGCACTTATTGAAGCTGCTGCACTCGGATAACGCCCAGATCACCCAGACCTGCTCGATCATCGTGCGCCAGGTGGACCACATGACCAGCCTGGTCGACGACCTGCTGGACGTCTCGCGCGTGACGCGCGGCCTGGTCTCGCTGTCGACGCAAGTGCTGGACATGAAGCGCGTGGTCGACGACGCCGCCGAGCAGATCCGCCCCTTGATCACGGCGCGGCGCCACCGCCTGGTGGTCGAACTGCCGCCCAGCCCGGCCCACGTCAAGGGCGACCACAAGCGCCTGGTGCAGGTGGTCGCCAACCTGCTGAACAACTCGACCAAGTACACGCCGGAAGGCGGCACCCTACGCGTGCGCCTGGAAGCCGAGGGCGAGGCTGAGCTTGGCTATTATGTGCTGACGGTGCTCGACGACGGCATCGGCATGGAACCCGCGCTGGTGGACCGCGTGTTCGACCTGTTCACCCAGGCCGAGCGCACCCCGGACCGCTCGCAGGGCGGCCTCGGCCTGGGCCTGGCGCTGGTCAAGAGCCTGGTCGAGCTGCACGGCGGCACCGTGCAGGCGGCCAGCGCGGGCCTGGGCAAGGGCTCGACCTTCACGGTGCGCCTGCCGCGCTACACCCAGGACGTGGTGCTGGCGCCGCAGCCCTCCGGCGAAGCGCTGCCCGAGGGCGCGGTGCCGCTGCGCATTCTGCTGGTGGACGACAATGTCGACGCCGTCCACACCCTGCAGCTGTTCCTGCATTCGGCCGGCCACGAGGTCGAGGTCGCGTACTGCGCCGGCGACGCGCTGGAGCTGGCCAGGGCCATGGCCCCGGACGTCTGCCTGCTCGACATCGGCCTGCCCGACTTCGACGGCAACGAACTGGCGCGCCGCCTGCGCGTGCTGCCCCAGGCCGCGGGCAGCACCCTGATCGCGATGACCGGCTACGGCCGCCAGCAGGACCGCGATGCCTCGATGGCGGCCGGCTTCGATCACTACCTGGTCAAGCCGGTCAATACGACCCAGCTGTCCGATATCCTGGCGGCCGCGGCCGAGGCCAAGATAAAGGGTTGAGGCGGCCGAAAAGATATTCAAGTTGTAACGGCGATTGCCAGTTCGATGGCTTTGTAGCAAGTTAGCGGCACAATAACTTCTACGAGGCCTCCGATGAAACCCGCAACCGCCGCCGCCGGCGCCTTACCGCTCCTCGCCCTGGTGCTGGCCGCCTGCAGCACCTCCAATCCGCCCCAGCAGGAGATCACGGTCGAGAAGAACGTGGTCGCCGATGCGAGCTCGCCGCGGGCGCCGGTCATGGTGGCGCCGCCCGCGCCGGCAGCGCCGTCCTCGGTGACGGTGACCGGTTCCTCCATTGCGCAGGCCTACCGCCGCACCGCCCCGGCGCCGATGATGTACGCCCCGCCACCGCCCTATATCCCGCCAGGCATCGCCATCGTCGTGCCCCAGGGTGCGGACAAGTTCCCGGACAAGGAAGCCAACAAGACGGTGCTGGTGAGCGAGCAGCCGGTCTCCACCTTCAGCGCCGACGTCGACACCGCCTCCTATGCCTTCGTGCGCCGCGCCCTGTCCGACGGCCGCCTGCCGGCACCGGATGCGGTGCGCGTCGAAGAGATGGTGAATTACTTCCCCTACCACTACGCCGGCCCGCGCAGCGCTTCGGAGCCGTTCTCGGTGAGCACCGAGGTGCTGCCGAATCCGTGGAAGGCCGGCACCCAATTGGTCCATATCGCCATACGCGGTTACGATAATAAGACTGTAATGAGCAAGACCGCGGCGCGGCCGCGCGCCAACGTGGTGCTGCTGGTCGACGTTTCAGGCTCGATGATGCCGCCCGACCGCCTGCCCCTGCTGAAACAGGGCTTCCGCCTGTTCGCCCAGCAGCTGCGCGACGAAGACACCGTCGCCATCGTCAGCTATGCGGACGGCACCCGTGTGGTGCTGGAACCGACCCAGGGCAAGGACAAGGGCAGGATCCTCGATGCGATCGACTCGCTGCGCGGCGGCGGCGGCACCGCGGGCGGCGCCGGCCTGCAGCGCGCCTATGAAATGGCCGAGCGCCACTTCGATGCGAAAGCGGTGAACCGTGTGATCCTGGCCACCGACGGCGATTTCAACCTCGGCATGACCGACCCGAAGCAGCTCGAACGCTTCATCGTGGACAAGCGCAAGAGCGGCGTCTACCTGTCGATCTTCGGTGTCGGCACCGGCAACCTGAACGACGCCCTGATGCAGCGCCTGGCCCAGTCGGGCAACGGCAATGCCGCCTACATCGACTCGCTGCTGGAAGCGCGCAAGGCGCTGGGCGAGGAGCTGGGCTCGACCATGTTCCCGATCGCAAACGACGTCAAGATCCAGGTCGAATTCAATCCCGAGCAAGTGGCGGCCTACCGCCTGGTCGGCTACGAAACCCGCATGCTGCAGCGCCAGGATTTCAAGGACGACAAGGTCGACGCCGGCGACATGGGTGCCGGTCACACCGTCACCGCGATCTACGAGATCACGCCGGCCGCTGATGCCGGTAAGCTGGCCGATTCTCTCCGCTACGGCAAGAAGGAGAAGGCGAAAGCCAGCGGCAAGCATGGCGACGAGCTGTGCTTCGTGAAGCTGCGCTACAAGCTGCCGGGCAAATCGACCAGCCGCGAGATCGCGCACCCGGTGCATGCGGCGGCGGCCCGCAGGAGCCTGGATGCGGCGCCAGCCGACCAGCGCTTCGCCATCGCCGTGGCCGCCTTCGGCCAGCGCCTGCGCGGCGAGCCGCAGCTGGCGGATTACGGCTACGACCGCATCGCCGAGTTGGCCAACACGGCGCGCAGCGACGATCCGGAAGGCTACCGCGCCGAGTTCGTGAAGCTGGTGCGCATGGCCGAGACCCTGGGCCAGACCGGGACCGCGGGCCAGCCCTGAGACCGCCACGGGCTAGCGGGCCACGCTCTTCCGTTTCATCCCTTATCATCGGGTTTTGATAAGGAGGTACGGGGATGGAATCGGTCGAAGTCGTCCTGGCCATGCTGCTGGCGGTGGTCGCCAGCGGCTGGGTGGGACGGATACTGCCCTTCGGCGTGCCGCTGCCGCTGATCCAGATCGCGCTGGGCGCCGTGATCTCGGGCGTGTTCCGCCATGGGGTCACGCTGGAACCGGACATCTTCTTCCTGCTGTTCCTGCCGCCGCTGCTGTTCCTGGACGGCTGGCGCATCCCCAAGGTCGGCCTGTTCCGCGACAAGGGCACCATCATCGAGCTGGCCCTCGGCCTGGTGCTGTTCACCGTCATCGGCGCCGGCTACCTGGTGCACTGGTTGATTCCCTCGATGCCGCTGCCGGTCGCCTTCGCGCTGGCGGCCATCGTCGCGCCCACCGACCCGGTGGCGGTGTCCGCCATCACCAGCCGGATCCCGGTGCCGCCGCGCCTGATGCACATCATCGAAGGCGAATCCCTGCTCAACGACGCCAGCGGCCTGGTGTGCTTCCGCTTCGCCGTGGCGGCCGCCGTCACCGGCAGCTTTTCGCCCACCAGGGCCGGCCTGACCTTCCTATGGGTGGCGCTGGCCGGCATCGCCGCCGGCGTGCTCGTTACCTGGGCCGTGAGCCGTGCCCACGGCGCCCTGCTGCGGCGCTTTGGCGAGGACGACGGCATGCCGATCCTGATCAACCTGCTGACGCCCTTCGGCGCCTACCTGGCGGCCGAGCACATCGGCGCCTCGGGCATCCTGGCGGCGGTGGCGGCCGGCATCGCGATGAGCTATGTGGAGCTGAGCGGCTCGGCCTCGCCCTCGACCCGCATCCGCCGCAACGTCATCTGGGACACCCTGCAATTTTCACTGAACGGCGTGATGTTCGTGCTGCTGGGCGAACAGCTGCCGGACATCGCGCGCGAGGCCCTGCATCCGCCGGGCGGCGGCGCGCCCCTCGACCCCTGGTGGCTGGCGGGGAATGCGCTGGCGCTCAGCCTGGGCCTGGTGGTGCTGCGCTTCGTCTGGGTCTGGGTGTCACTGCGCCTGACCATCCTGAACCGGCGCCGCCTCGGCCAGCAGGTGTTCAAGCCGCGCATGCGGCTGATCCTGGCCACTTCCTTTGCCGGCGTGCGCGGCGCGCTGACCATGGCCGGCGTGATGACCCTGCCGCTGGCGCTGGAAGACGGCTCGCCCTTCCCCGGCCGCCAGCTGGCGATCCTGCTGGCCAGCGCGGTGATCGTGGTCTCCCTGCTGCTCGCCAGCGTGGCCCTGCCGCGCCTGCTGCGCGGGCTGGAAGTACCGCCCGAGGCCGAGGCCGAGCAGGAAGAGGACCGGGCGCGGCATGCATCGGTGACGGCGGCGGTCGAGGCCGTGGAACGCGCAGGCCGCTCGCATGCGGGCGATCCGGACGCCGAGCTGCATGCGCATGCCTGGGGCACGGTGGCCGGCCTGTACCGCAACCGGCTGCGCAATATCCAGCTGGGCGAAGCCGCCGGTCCCGACGTCCAGGCGGCGCGCCAGGCCGAGCGGGAATACCGCCTGATTGCGCTGCGGGCCGAGCGCGATACGATTTTGCGGCTGGGGCGGCGGCGCGAGATTTCGGATGAGGTGGCGCGCAAGCTGCTGCGCGAGATCGACCTGGTCGAAGCGCGCTACCGCGAGTCCTGATCAGCCGCGCGCCTGTCGCTTGCGGCGCGCCGCCAGGCCTGCCAGGCCCAGGCCCATCAGGGCGACCGAGGCCGGCTCCGGCACATCGGTATTCGGCAGCAACACGTTCACCATATGGCTGTTGTTGGCCGCATTGGCGGACGGCGCGGTGTACAGCAGATCGCCGCTGGCGCCGTAGAAGGACAGGTTGTAAACGTCGCGGGTGCTGCAGCAGTCGGAACGGCCGTAGATCGAGAAGCTATCCAGCTCATGCGTTCCGTTCAGGGTAATGGTCAGGTTGCCGGTCGTCCAATTGGCGTTGTGGTACATGTTCGGAAAGCTGAGGTCGGAATAGGCGCCGTCGATTGCCTTGCCGGGCGTGGAATTGCCGTCCCACCAGCCGGAGGTGGTACTGGCCGTCGCGCCTGCGCTGGCCAGCGCGACGTTCTTGCCGGTGCCGGTTTCGAAAGCCTGGAATTCGGCGACCTGCAGATAGTCGCTCCTGGCATTGGTGATCACGACGGATTTCACGCCGATCAAGCCGGCCTGGGCGGAACCGGCAAAGGTGGACGCGGCGATCAGCAGCGCGATGAGGGCAGTTTTCGACATGAGATACTCCAATTAGATTAATGCAATATAAATTGGATGTATGCAACAATCGTGCCCACGAGGAAATTTTCTGTAAAATCAAGCGCTTGGCTCAGCCGACTGGGAAAGCTCAGCTGCAAGTGTAAAGATGGTCGACAGCCAGGACTGCCATGGACGCCGACATTTCAGGCGAGTCCGTACTGTCTGAAAATTCTTTTCTGCGTGCCATCCGCTACCAGTTCCGCCATTGCGGTGCCATAGCGCCTTACCTCGGCCTCGGTGAAATCGAGCGAACCTGCCAGCCACGCACTGGTCGAACGCACGGGCGGTCCGAGCCGGAAGTTCTTTTCCTCGCCGCGCATGAGCAGCGAACTGTGGATAATGGCGCGCTCGCCAAAGACTGCGTCGGCCATGCCTGCCAACAGGAAGCGGTGGACTTCGTCGATGGACGAGGCCTCCACCAGGTGCCGAAAACCCAGTTCGCGCAGAATGGCGGACTGGGCCGCGCCGCGCAGCAGGGCAATGCGCTTGCCGGTCATTTTCTGCGGGTGCTGCACGTCGAAGGCACTGCCCTGCTGGGCCATGAAGATATAGTTTTCCTCGTAAAGCGGCGCCAGCCAGCGGAACTGGGCTTCCCGTTCCGCCAGCCGGGTCAGCGGGAAAATCGCGGTGTGCGGCATGCTCGTGGCCAGGTAGAGTGCGCGCCGCCAGGGCACGAAAGCAAGCTCCGGCGCCAGGTCGAGGCGGCGGCACAGGGCGTCGACGAGCTCGCGCAGGGCGCCCGCCTGCTTGCCGCCGGGCGCCATCACGAGCGGCGGCAGGTGTGCGGTCACGATGTGCAGCGGCGCCGGCCTGCCGTGCGCTGCGCGCGCGCTGCCGCCGCTGGCCGCGCCCAGCGCCAGTGTCAATACCTTCCGTCGGCTGATCAAAACGGCCCCTTGTCATTTCTACACGGGCAATCGTAACGCACATGCGGCGCCGATGGCGCGGCGAAAGTGCGCTCCCGTACGGTGGGCGGATTCGGGAGCAGCGTAGACTTTGCTCTCCTCTGGTGGGCACAGGGGTGCCCACCCTACGCCCGCCTGCACCACGAACGGGAGCAGCATGAAGAGCGACATCGACCCCGAAGAACGCGCCGCGGACGCCGACGCGATACCGAACAGCGACCCGCCCACCGCTGCGAAAGCGGCCGGCCTGCGCTACGTCCTCGACGACCGCCCCGGCATCCGCCGCGAGCCCGAGAAGGATGGCTTTCGCTATATCGACGCGCGCGGCGAAACCGTCGACGATGAAGCGACCCTGAAGCGCATCAAGTCGCTGGCCATTCCGCCCGCCTGGCTTGACGTCTGGATCTGCCCGCAGGCGAATGGGCACCTGCAGGCCACCGGGCGCGATGCGCGCGGGCGCAAGCAGTACCGCTACCACCCGAAATGGCGCGAGGTGCGCGACGAGGTGAAGTACGAGCGCATGATCAAGTTCGGCAAGGCCCTGCCGCAGATCCGCAAGGAAGTCGACCGCGCCCTCAGCCTGCCCGGCCTGCCGCGCGAGAAGGTGCTGGCGACCATCGTCTACCTGCTCGAGGCGACCATGATGCGGATCGGGAACGACGAATACGCCCGCGAAAACAAGTCCTACGGCCTGACGACCTTGCGCAACCGCCACGTCAAGATCGACGGCAGCGAGGTCGAGTTCCGCTTCCGCGGCAAGAGCGGCGTCTGGCACGACGTCAAGGTCAACGACCGGCGGCTGGCGCGCATCATCCAGCGCTCGCGCGACCTGCCGGGCCAGGACCTGTTCGAATATCTCGACGACGAGAAGCAGCCGCACACGGTCAACTCCGCCGACGTCAACGACTACCTGCGCGAGATCTCCGGCGAGGACTATACCGCCAAGGATTTCCGCACCTGGTCGGGCACGGTACTGGCCGCGATCGCGCTGCAGGAATTCGAGAAGTTCGATTCCGAGGCCCAGGCCAAGAAAAACGTCGTGCGCGCCATCGAGACCGTGGCCGAAAAGCTCGGCAACACGCCCTCGGTGTGCCGCAAGTGCTACGTCCACCCGGCGGTGCTGGACTCCTACATGGACGGCACCATGGTCGAGGGCCTGCTGGCGCGCGCCGAGGAAAAGCTGGCCGAAGACCTGCAGGACCTGCAGCCTGAGGAAGCGGCAGTGCTGGCCATGCTGCAGCAGCGCCTCGCCCGCGACGTCCCCGAACCCAAGAAAGTGCAGCGCAGCCGCCGGGCTGCCTGACCCCTTTACGTCCAACGCAACAGGAAAGGACCCAGCATGACAGCAAGCACGACGGCAACAATTGAACTGGTCGCGGATTTCGGCCACCAGGTGACCGGCGTCTCGGTCTCGGAAACCAATCGCATCTTCGTCAACTTCCCGCGCTGGACCGAGGACACGGCGGTCTCGGTGGCGGAACTGAAGGACGGCGAAGTGGTGCCCTACCCTGACGAAGAATGGAACGCCTGGCGCAACGCCAAGAAGGATGAGATCACGCCGAACGACCATTGGGTCTGCGTGCAGAGCGTGGTGGCCGACCAGCGCGGCAGCCTGTGGGTGCTGGACCCGGCCGCGCCGGCCCAGTCGCACATGGTGGACAAGGGACCGAAGCTGGTGCGCATCGACCTCGCCAGCGACAAGGTCGCCCAGGTCATCGCCTTCGACGAAAACGCCGCGCCGCAGGGCTCCTACCTGAACGACGTGCGCTTCTCGAACGACGGCAAATACGCTTTCATCACCGATTCCGGCGTCAAGGGCGCGCTGCTGGTGGTCGATATCGCGGCCGGCAAGACGGCGCGCGTGCTGGACGGCCACCCGTCCACGCAGATGAAGAAGGGCTTGAACGTCAAGGCGGATGGCAAGGAATTGCGCCGCCCGGACGGCCGCGGCGTCGAGTTCTCGGCCGACGGCATCGAGCTGTCATCCGACGGCAAATACCTGTACTGGCAGGCGATCAAGGGCGATCAGCTGTACCGCATCCCTGCGGATGCGCTCACGGGCGCCGGCCTGAAAGGCGAAGACGTGTCGGGCCAGGTCGAGCACTACGGCACCAACGGCGTCAATGACGGCCTGCTGATCGCGCGCGGCACCGAGGACATGTACCTGACTTCGGTGCAGGACAACGCGATCAAGCTGCGCAATCTGGCCGAAGGACCGCAGGCCGCCATCCAGACCGTGGTGCAGGACGAGCGCCTGCGCTGGCCGGACACCTTTTCACAGGGGCCGGACGGCACGATCTACGTGACGACCTCGCACATCCAGGACTCGGCTTTCTTCAAGCCGGACGCACCGGCAGCGCTGCCGACGCAGTTGTGGCGTTTGAAGCGCGAAGGCTGATCAGCGGCTGCTGACGACCGGCGCGACGGCCTGGCCGTCATGCGCCGGCGTGGCGGCATGCGCCAGGCTAATGCTGGCAAGCGCCACGACGGCGGCCAGCAGGGACAGCACGCGCAGGCGGCGGAAGCGGGTGGAAGGCAGGGAGTGTCTCATTATCGTTTTCCTGTTTCTATATTTCTGTGCAGCTAGTCTTCTAGCATACCAAGGTACATACAGAAAGAAATACGCGAAATGTAACGTGTGTCCCGAAAGCAACACATCGTTTAGAATACGGTAAGCCCGACTTTCCCTGCGCCGATGTTCTTTACCCAACTGCTGCCGGTCTTCCTGCTCGCCGGCCTCGGCGCCCTGCTCGTTCGCCTGCCCTGGCTGCGCGCGTCCTGGCACGCCGGCGTCACCGAACTGACCGCCAGATTCCTGGTGCCCTGCCTGCTGTTCACCAGCGCCTGGCGCACCGGCATTCCGCCTTCGCTGTCCTGGAAAGTCCTGTGCGCCTTCTACCTGCCGCTGGGCCTGCTGTTCCTGGCGGCGCGCTGGATGGCGAAACGCGGCGGCGACGGCGCGGCCACGGCCCTGGCGGCCACCTATTCGAACACCGTGTTCGTCGGCGTGCCCGTGCTGGTGCAGGTGCTGGGCGACGACAGCCTGCAGTTCGCCTATCCCGTGATCGCCTTCCACAGCCTGTTCTGCTTCACGCTCTACCACCTGAACGAGGAGGCGGCGCCGCAGGGCTGGCTCAAGCCGGTGCTGAACACCCTCAGGAATCCCATCGTCGCCGCACTGCTGCTGGGCCTTGCGCTGAACCTGGCCCGGATCGGGCTGCCGGCGCCGCTGCTGCGCGCGCTCGACATGCTGGGCGGCGCGGCCCTGCCCTGCGCGCTGCTGTCGCTGGGCGCCTCGGTGGCAGCGCTCAAGCCCGGCCGCTGGAGCGCTACCTTCGCCATCGTGCTGGCCAAGCTGGTCCTGCTGCCGCTGGGCGTGACGGTCTTGTCCGTGTTCGTGTTCGATCTGCCGATGGCGGCGGCGATGGTGCTGGTCGTGCTGGCCTCCTGCCCGGTCGGCATCAACGCCGCCTTCGTGGTCAAGCCGGGCGGCCAGGGCGCGCAGCGCGTGAACTCGGCGATCCTGCTGTCCAGCCTCCTGTGCGCGGCGACCATGCCGGCCTGGCTGTGGGCGCTACGCCAGCTCTGAGCCGAGGCCGAAGGCGCCTTCCCGCAGCACGCCGCGCACGATGCGGAAGCGCCAGACCCGCTCGACCGGTGGCTGCCGGTCCGGGTCGGCCGCGCTCCAGTCGATCTCGACGAGACCTTGCAGCTGCAGCATGTCCCCGGTCTTGAAATCCGCCAGCACGATGGCGGCGCGCGGCTCGGCGATGAAATTCCCCAGCGTGTTGAAGTAGCGGTTGCCGTTGTAGTCGGGGATCGTCAGCACGCTCCCCGCCAGCCGCGCGAAGCCGGGCGGGCCGCCGCGGTGCGAGATGTCCAGGCCCGCCGCGGCGCCTTCCGCATTGGCGCCGCTGGCGCTGGCCACGAACAGCGTGCCGCTGTTTGCCAGCAGCTCGCGCGCCCGCGCCGGCAGCGCTTCATCGAATACGGTCACCGGGCCGGCCTCGCGCGCCAGAGGTATCAACTCGCGCACCTGGATATAGCGCGGGCAGTTACCGAAGGACTGGACCACGTCGACCGCGAAGCCCTCCTCGCTCACTTGCGCGACGATGCCGTTCAGGCGGTTGCGCCGGCGCGTGGCCAGGTCGATGCCGAGCAGTCCTGCGGGCGCCCCTTCTCTTAACCGCGCCCGTACCGGATCGGCGGGCGGCGGCATGGCGCCGACCACGAGCCGCGCCGGATCGGGCGAGCTGGCAAAGCCGGGCGCGCCCTCGACCAGAGTCGCCAGCGGCCAGCCCACGTCATCCGGCACGGCCACGCAGACGAAGCGCAGCAAGGGAAAGAAGGCCCGGTGCTGCTCCGGCATGAAGGCGCGGATCGGCGCGGCGGCCGGTGCGGTGCCGGCCAGGCGCTGGGCCTGCAGTTCGCCGGCGTGGAAAGGCTGCTCGATACGTTCTCCGCTCATGGCTGCCTCACGCGTCGGGCATCGGCACGAAGTTTGGCAAGGCCTGCACCCTTGCGATCCAGGCGCGAACCTGCGGATAAGGCGCGAGCTCGATGCCGCCTTCGGGCGCATGGGCAATGTAAGCATAGCAGGCGACATCGGCGATGCTCGGTTCAAGACCGGCCAACCAGGGATGCGCTGCCAGCTCGCCCTCCATCGCGCCCAGCACCCGGGCCGCAAGACGCTGGCTCAGCGCCGCCGGCACCCCGGTGTCGTAGAAGCGCGCGTTGATGCGGGCGCTGGCCGGGCCGTAGGCGATCTCGCCGGCCGCCATCGACAGCCAGCGCTGCACGCGCGCCGCCTGGACCGGGTCCTCCGGAAGCCAGTTGGTCCCCGCCGCGTAGCGTTTGGCGAGATAGACGAGGATGGCATTGCTGTCCGCCAGCGCCAGTTCGCCGTCTTCGAGCACCGGGATCTGCCCGAGCGGATTCAGGCGGCGGAACGCGGGCGTGTCGCGCACCGCGGCCGGGCTGTCGGCAAACTCGTATGCCAGGCCCAGCAGGTGCAGGAAGAGCATGACCCGGTGCGTGTGGCCGGACAGGCGGGTGCCGTGGAGGATGCGTCGGGGCTGGTCCATGATGGTCTCTTTGAAGGTAGTTGGAACCCTCATGCTAGGCCGATTGCACTACCCCGTAAATCCGGCATAATCGCAATTCAGCATTTCACTTGGCGCAATAATGGACAGATTCGACGAACTGCAGATCCTGGTCGCCATCCTCGACACCGGCAGCATGGCCGCCGCCGCGCGCAAGCTGGGCCGTTCGCCGGCCGCCGTCACGCGCGTGCTGGGTGCGCTGGAAGCGCGCGCCGGCGCCCGCCTGCTGGAGCGCAGCACGCGCCGCCTGACCCCGACCGAGGCAGGCCTGCGCCTGGCCGAACAGGCACGCCGCCTGCTGGCCGACTACGACGCCGCCCTGCTGCCGGAAGCCGCCGGCACGCCGCGCGGCCTGTTGCGCGTCGCCGCGCCCAACGTGTTCGGGCGCAGGCACGTCGCGCCGGTGGCGACGCGCTTCCTCGCCGCGCAGCCCGAGGTGCAGGTCGAGCTGCTGCTGTCGGACCGGAACGTCGACCTGATCGAGGAAGGCATCGACGCCGCGGTGCGCATTGGCGCCGTATCAAGCATGAGCGTGGTCGCGCGCCCGCTGGGAAAGGTGGCAAGGGTGACGGTGGCCAGTCCCGCCTACCTCGAGCGGCGCGGCACGCCGCTCGAGCCGGCCGACCTGGCGAACCACGAGCTGATCATGTCGACTTCGGTGCGCAGCGTCGCCGAATGGCGTTTCAGGGCCGGCGCGCGCGAGCACGTGGTGCGCTACAGCCCGCGCCTGCGGGTGAACGATGTCGAGGCGGTATTGGGCGCGGCCTGCGACGGCTTCGGCATCGCCCGCGCCCTGTCCTACCAGGTCGAGCCGCTGCTGCGTGCCGGCCTGTTGCAACGGGTGCTGGACGATTACGAGCCGGAGCCGCTGCCGGTCCAGCTGGTGCTTCCGAGCAGCCGCCACATGCCGCCGCGCCTGCGTGCCTTCGTCGATTTCGCGGTGGCGCAGTTCGCGGCGCTGGACGTACTCAGGTAAGTACGGCCACGGCGTCGGCCGAACGCTCGCGGTGCGCCGACGCGCAGCTCAGCACACCCGCGATCAGCAACGCCATCGCCAGCCATTCCAGCCCGGTGGGCAGGCGCTGCTCCCAAATAAAACCGTACAGCAGCGCGAACAGGGTCTCGAAGACGATCATCTGCCCGGTCATGGTCAGCGGCAGCAGGCGGCTGGCGTGGTTCCACAGCGCGTTGCCGACCACCGAGCACAGGATCGCGACCGTCGTGACCACGCCGCCGAAATACCACCAGGACGAAGACGAGTGCAGGCCCGGGTTCAGCATGAAAGCCGGCACCGCCAGCAGCAGCGCCTGCGCCCCGGTGACCACGCCCACCAGCAGACTCCAGTCATGCGCCGACACCCCATGTAGCCGGGTCAGCGCACGGCTGTTGCCGACCGCGTACAGGGTCCAGGACACCAGCGCGCCCGCCGCACACAGCAGGCCGAGGAGCGAACCCGCCATCGAGCCATGCTGGGGATTCGACAGCGACTGCCAGCTGATGCAGACCAGGCCGGCGACGCCCAGCGCCAGCGAAGGCAGCAGGCGCAGCATGGGCGCGGCATCGGCATCGCGCCGCCCGGCCAGCGTGACCGTCACCGGCAGCAGGCCGATGATCAAGGAAGTCATCGCCACCCCGCCCAGCTGCACCGCGTTCGCCAGGAACACGTAATAGATGATGTTGCCGGCGAAGCTGAGCCAGCCCAGGGTGCGCCAGTCGCGCCAGCCCAGCATGGGCCGCACGCGCCGCCACGAGGGCGCCAACAGCGCGGCCGCGACCAGGCCATAGGCCAGATAGCGGCCGGCCGAGAGCTGCAGCGGCGAGAAGCCGCGCGTCAGCTCGGGGGTGAGAAAGACCAGGCCCCAGAAGGCGCCTGCCAGGATGCTCGCGCCGATGCCGAGCCAGTGATTTCGTGTAAGCATGCTTTTCCTCCGAGCCGCCATGATGCGTGGGACGGCCCGGCTATGTCTTGACCTCAACTCGCGGGGATTTGACCTGTTCTCCTGGCGTCCTTTATGCCGGGCGGTGCTGGCGCCGGTAAGCCGCCGGCGTCATCCCGGTGGCCTTGCGCAGCGCCCGCGTCAGCGCGCTTTGCTCGGAAAAACCGGCGCGCAGCGCGATCTCGGCGATCGGCGTGGCGGTGCCCGCCAGCCACTCGCGCGCCAGGTCGAGGCGGCGGCCGAGCAGCCAGGCATGCGGCGTGGTGTCGTGCTCCTCGCGGAACAGCGCGTGCAGGCGGCTGACGCTGCTGCCCAGCGCCTGCGCCATCGATCCGGTGGTCCACGGCTGGCCGGGCGCGGCCTCGATGCGGGCCAGCAGCGCGGCCAGCTTCGAGGCCGGGCGCGGGCTGTCGAGCGTCAGGGTATCGAGCAGCAGCGGCACCCAGCCCTGCACCACCGCAGGCGGCGCGGCGCCGCTGTCGCTCATCAGCGCCATGAATTCGATCAGTTTTCGGGAGGCCGGGCCGAGCGGCGCGAACGGGCGCTCGAACAAACGCTCGCCGGCGCCGGGCGCCAGCGCCTCGGCGCCGATGTCGACGATGATCGAGCGGTTGCTGGCATCGCCGTGCTGGGCATGCCAGGCGCCGGGCGCGACGAAACCGGCGCGCAGCGGGTCCAGCATGCCCTGGCGCCCTTCGACCTCGAGCAGCAGCGCGCCGTTCAGCGGCAGCACCAGCTGGCCGTAGTCGTGGCGGTCGGGCGCGGTGAATTCGCCGTAGCTGCGCAGGTGAAGATCGACGGTGGAAACCATCGGGCTAGTTTAGCATCGATCCTCTGGAGACTCAGGGAGGTCCCGGAGCGCCGGCTTGAAAGCCAGCGCCCCGGGCATCAGTCCGACGCGTCATGCGTCAGGACGGATGTTGTGGTTGAAGCGGAACAGGTTGTCGGGATCGTAGCGCTGCTTGATGCCGACCAGGCGCGCGTAGTTGGGACCGTAGGCCTCGTGGATGCGCGCGCCCTCGTCCTGGGTCAGGAAGTTGATGTAGACGCTGCCGGCGGCGTGCGGCGCCGCGGCCGTGAAGAATTCGCGCGCCCACGACACCACCTTGTCGTCGTCGGCGGCGTCGATCCAGCGCCCGTGCACGTTCATCGCGAACTGCACGTTGCGGTGCGGGTAGGCGGTGTCCACAGGCGCCCGCGCGTTGGCCTTGCCGCCGATCAGGCCGAGGAAGATCTCGCAGTGCGGCGTCGGCACCGCTCCGGCGTAGCGCAGCACGACGTCGATGGCCTCGTCGGACAGGCGCGTGAAATTGTGCGATTTCCAGTAGTTGCGCGCGCCCGGGGCCAGCAGCGGGTCGAAGGCCTTCTGCCAGGCTTCGTAGGGCATCGCGCCGACGTGCTCGCCCACCGGCTGGACGCCGGGTTGGCCGAAATTGCGGATCTGCTCGAGCAAGGGCGCTACCGCATCCGGCGCCTTGGGCGAAAACACGGCCAGGGCGACGATCGCGGTGCCGTGCACCTCGGGCGCCAGGAAAGGCAGCGGCGGCGCCTGGCGCAGCACGGCCCAGACGCTGGCGTCGTCCGGCAGGACGTCGACGAAATCGCGGTAGCGGCGCATCACCTCGCGCGCCTGCGCGGCCGGGAACACGACCAGCCCGGCGGTGACCTCGGGTCCGACCGGATGCAGGGCGAACTGGAAAAGCGTGACCACGCCAAAATTGCCGCCGCCGCCGCGGATCGCCCAGAACAGGTCCGGTTCGTCCTGCGCGCTGGCCCAGTGACGCTTGCCGTCCGCGGTGACGACCTCGGCGCCGACCAGGTTGTCGACCGCCAGCCCGTGCATGCGGCTCAGCCAGCCGAAGCCGCCGCCAAGCGTCAGGCCGGCGGCGCCGGTGGTGGAGTTGATGCCCAGGGGGACCGCCAGGCCACAGGACTGGGTTTCATGGTCGACGTCGGACAGCAGCGCGCCGCCGCTGACCCAGGCCAGGCGCGCGCGCGGGTCGACGTGGACGTCGCGCATGCCTGACAGGTCGATCACCATGCCGTCTTCGCACAGCGCACTGCCGGCGATGTTGTGGCCGCCACCCTTGACCGCCAGCGGCAAGCCGTTGTCGCGCGCGAAATTCACCGCCGCCACCACATCGGCGGTGCCGGCGCAGCGCACGATCAGGGCGGGACGGCGCTCGATCATGGCGTTCCAGATCGCGCGCGCATCGTCGTAATTGGGGTCGCCCGGCTGCAGCACCGGTCCCCGCAGCGTGGCCTTGAATGCAGCGACCACTTCGTTCTTCATATTGGTCATCTTTCGCCTCCACTCGCCAGGGCGCCGGCTGGCGCCGTCCTATGCAGGATAGGTGCTATGGAGGGATGTGCAAGCGCTGTCTGCGATGAGCGCTTAATAAAGCCCACATGGCGGCGTTGCCCCGCCTTGCCCTGCGGACTTTCTTAAGCGCTCATAAGCGCACCAGGCGCCCGCCGTCCACGCGCAGCCCGGCGCCCAGGATGAAGGCGGCATCGTCGCCACACAGGAAGGCGATCGCGGCGGCGATGTCGTCGGGGGTGCCGACCTCGGCCTTGTTGATGACTTCCGCGCCCGAGCGCACGTTGGGGTTATCCCAGAGCATGGGCGTGTCGACCGCGCCCGGCAGCACGGCGTTCACGCGCACGCCCTTGGGCTTGCCCTCCAGCGCGGCCGAGCGCGTCAGCGACAGCAGCGCCGTCTTGGCCGCCGCATAAGGCGCGACCAGGGGTTCGGTCTCGACCGCGTGCACGCTGGAGACGTTGACCACCGCCCCGCCGCCTTTCATCTTGAGGAAGGCCTGCTTGATGAAGAGGAAGGCGCCGAGCAGGTCGACGCCGAGGATGCGCTGCCAGTCCTCGACGGTCTGGTCTTCGATGGCCTTGAAGATCATCAGGCCGGCGTTGTTGATCACGATGTCCCAGTGGCCGAATTTGGCGATGGCCGCATCGGCCGCGGCGGCGACCTGGTCCTCGTTGGCGACGTCGCAGACGATGGTGGCGATGCGCTCGGGCGCGGCTTCCGTGTCTGCCGCCAGCTGGGCAGCGGCGGCGTCCAGCCTGGCCTGGTCGAGGTCGGCCAGCAGCACGCTGGCGCCCTCCCGCAGCAGGCGGCGCGCGGTGGCGAGGCCGATGCCGCCGGCCGCGCCGGTCACGATTGCACTGCGTCCGTCGAGTTTCATCGCATTTCCCTCAAATATGCTGGTCGAACACCTGCCGCAGATAGGCGATGAAGGTCTCGTCGGTTCCCATGCCCTTGCCCGGACTGTCGGACAGCTTGGCCACCGGCTGGCCGTTGCAGCGCGTGAGCTTCATGACGATGTTGAGCGGCTCGTACTGGGTGTCGTTGGTGAGCTTGGTGCCGATGCCGAAGCCCAGCTGCACGCGGTCGGCAAAGTGGCGGTACAGATTCAGCGCCTTCGGCACCGTCAGCGCATCGGAGAACACCAGGCGCTTGGTGCGGGCGTCGATGCGCAGCTTGGCGTAATGGGCGATCGCCTTCTCGCCCCACTCGACCGGGTCGCCGGAATCGTGGCGCAGGCCGTCGAACAGCTTGGCGAAATAGAGGTCGAAGTCGCGCAGGAAGGCATCCATGCCGACCACGTCGGTGAGCGCGGTGCCGAGGTCGCCGCGGTATTCCTGCACCCAGTCCTCGAGCGCCTTCTTCTGGAAGTCGCGCAGGCGCACGTCGAAGGACTGGAAGGCCTGCATGTATTCATGGGCCATGGTCCCGATCGGCACCAGGTTGAACTTCTTGGCCAGGTAGACGTTCGAAGTGCCCTTGAAGAACTGCGGCAGCTCGCGCGCCAGGGTCTCCACGACTTCCTCGTGCCATTCGCCGGAAAAGCGGCGGCGCACGCCGAAGTCGAAGAAGTCGAAGGGGTTCAGGCGCTTGGGCTCGGCATCGAAGGCGCGGAATTCCTCGACCTTCTGCGCCAGGCGCCTGCGTCCTTCTTCCAGTGCGGCGGCCTGGTCGAAACGGCGGAAATACAGCTCGTTGACGATGTAGAGCACGAAGATCTCGAAGCCCATCACGTGCACGATGGGGCCGGTGGCGCGGATGCGCAGGTGCGGGCCGTCGGTCTCGACGTGGATGAACTTGCGCTGGAAGCGGAACAGGGTCAGGTAGTCGGCGAAATCGCTCTTGATGAAGCGCAGCGAACGCAGGTAATCGACCTCGTCCTCGCTGAACATCAGTTCGCACAGGTGGTCCAGCTCGCGCTCGACCTCATCCTTCAGCTCGGCCAGCGGATAGGCCGGCGTGTTGCGGCACTTGAATTCGTATTCGCCGATGGCGCCCGGATGCATGTGCAGGAAGGCCTGCCACATCGTGAACTTGTACAGGTCGGTCTCGAGCAGGCTGCGGACGACTGGTTTCATGAAGACCTTTCGCTTTTCGCGCGCGAGCGGCGCTTCGGCGCCAGCATGGTCCCGCTGCAGCCAGGCGTGCCGCAGCGGCAGGCGAACTGGCGCTTGAGCGCCGGCGTGTGCCGCTCGTCGTAGATCAGCGCGTAGTTGTAGTTGAGCTCCTCGCCCTCGTCGATGTCGCGCAGGGCGTGGATGTAGACCCGCCCGTCTTCCTCGTAGGCTTCGCAGTTCGGCTCGCAGGCGTGGTTGATCCAGCGCGCATCGTTGCCGCGTCGGCCGCCGTCGATGACGTTTCCGTCTGCCAGGCTGAAATAGAAGGTGTGGTTGATCGGGCCGCCACGCTCGGCTGCGCGCTCGGTCGCATGGTCCCAGCTGATGCGTTCGCCGCGGTATTCGATGATGCGTTCCCCCGCGCCGATCGGGCGCAAGGCAAACACGCCGTTGCCGTGGACCGGGGACTTCCTGACTTCGTAATTTTTTGCGGATGAACTCATTGCGGATGCGTGGGCGATGGATGAACGAAGAGGATGCCTATTATTGACCGAAAAGCACTTTTGTGCCGCACGCGATCACCGATTGCAACTAAGCCCTGTTCAAGCTGCTCAGTCGCCGCCGCCCGCGCCTTCCAGAGCGGATTCCGCCGTCCAGGCTGGCCTCATGGTCCTTCCTGAAGGCGACCACGCTTGGGCAGGGTTGATGCCGGTGCCCCTCATGCTTGGACTGTGCATGGCGCCATGCATGCCGACGTGGCGGGTGTTGGCGCAGACGATGATTGTGACTGCGCTGCTTGCGGTCTTGCATATTCTTACGACACTGCTGGCCGATTGGGATCGCTTGGGCCGTGTATCGTTATCTCGGCTTGCAGTTCTTGCCGTGAGCGTGGCTCAACCTGGATGCAATGTGGGGCGTTGGTTCGCGCATTGCTGGCGTTGCGGCGTTTGGGCTGAAGGTTTGGTGCCGTTGCACATAACTGGTAATCCCTTGATTACAGTTGTTTGTGTCCGCCTTTGGGCCGATAGTAGACCTATTGCAGTGTCCGATTACGACCCGTTGCGGACCTCAGGTATGTGACATCCATGGATCCGCTTTTATCAACCTACAGCGATATTTAGCCTAAATATCGACGATAGAAACTGCTTGTCAAATACGGTTCGGTCTTGGGGATAAATAAACTTCTCTCCCTTGTTCATTAGATGCCCGAAGAAGTCCCCAACATGATTTACTGCTTGGCATAAGGCTTGAAGAGAGCTGACTCCATAGATGTTTCGCGGATGCTCCTCTAACCCATCCAACAAAATCGAGCAAACCCAGGTGCTGGCGTCGATTTGATATGGTTCGGCAACTTTGATGCAGAATGGCTTTTCCATGCCGTTTGAAAGCGACCAAATTAATTCTTGTGAGGCAATAATTCGGGACTCAATTATCGAAGTCATAGCTTGCCACTCGCTTATTCGCTTTCAGATAAATCCATCCGAACGGCCACTCCTGGCAGGTTGCAGACGGTGCATGTGCCGCTCTTAAAGGCTGCGCATCCACGCAGGTCTGCTAATGCCGCTGCGCCCAATCGGCCATCGCCTCCAGTTCATCAAACATCCGGATCTTGGGCGTGATGTCGGCGGCCCCGCTCTCGATTGTAGCGACTGCGCGTTCACATGCTTGCTTCTGCTCGCCGCGGCTGAGCCAATCCTTGGCCGCCGCATCGCCATTGCGCTGGAGGTTTGTCACGTAGGCGGTGAGGACGGTATCGCGTTTCGCCGTACCGCCCTCGGCCAGTGCTTCGTCAAGCCGCTGCTTCATATATTTGATGGTGGCCACATAGTACTTGGCATTGCGCTTCTGCCAGGCCCGAACGAATTGCTGCGGCGTCTCCATGCGACTCAGCACCGGCATGCAGTCACGGCCGATGCGGCCGATCATGAAGTTCTCAGTGCCGACGAAAGCTGCTGCGGCGTCCCGCGACTCGTTTTCGACCCTGAGTGGGCTCTGCGCAATCGCGGCATCGGACAGCAATAATGCAGCGGAAATGGCGGTCAAGCGGATCGGGTGACGTAGCGGCATGCAGGAACTCCGTTAGCTGAAATGAAATGTGGAGCGGTACTCGGCGGTACGCAAGCACCTTAGCACATCGGAGTTTGCAAAATTACACTCTTTGTCACCCTTATTCCTCAGCCGGCGAAATCCTCCTCGCGGAACTCCGTCCCCTCACGCCCACCCGCCTGCTCGGCCTTGCGCAACTCGACCCGCCGGATCTTGCCCGAGATCGTCTTCGGCAGCTCAGTGAATTCCAGTCGGCGAATCCGCTTGTACGCCGACAGCCGCTCGCGCGCAAAGGCAAAGATGGCCCCGGCCAGCTCGCGGGTCGGCTCCACGCCCGGCCGCAAGGTGATGAAAGCCTTGGGCACCGACAGGCGCAGCGGATCGGGGCTGGGCACGATGGCCGCTTCCAGCACGTCCGGATGCTCGATCAGCACGCTCTCCAGTTCGAAGGGGCTGATGCGGTAGTCGGAGGACTTGAACACGTCGTCGTTGCGGCCAACGTAGAAGTAGTAGCCGTCTTCGTCGACGGTCGCGGTGTCGCCGGTATGGTAGTGCCCGCCGCGCATGACGTCGGCGGTCTTGGCCTCGTCGCCTTCGTAGCACAGCATCAGGCCCAACGGTGACGGCGCCAGCACCAGCGCGATCTCGCCCTCTTGCGCCGGCTGTTCGTCGATGTCGAGCAGGGTCACCTGGTAGCCCGGCAGCGGGCGGCCCATCGAGCCCGGCTTGACCAGCTGGCCGGGCGGATTGCCGATCTGGCAGGTCGTCTCCGACTGGCCGAAGCCGTCGCGGATGCGGATGCCCCAGGCGCGCTCGACCTGTTCGATGACTTCCGGGTTCAGCGGTTCGCCGGCGCCGACCAGCTCGCGCAGCGGCGGGCGCCAGGCCGTCAGGTCTTCCTTGATCATCATGCGCCACACGGTGGGCGGCGCGCACAGCGAGGTGACGCCGCAGCGGCAGATCACGTCCAGGCAGGCGCGCGCCGAGAAGCGTTCGTAGTTGTAGACGAAGATGGTGGCGCCGGCATTCCAGGGCGCAAAGAAGCAACTCCAGGCATGCTTGGCCCAGCCGGGCGAGCTGATGTTCCAGTGGACGTCGCCCTGCTTCAGGCCGATCCAGTACATGGTCGACAGGTGGCCGACCGGGTAGCTCTGCTGGCTGTGCAGCACAAGTTTGGGCTTGGCGGTCGTGCCGGAGGTGAAATAGAGCAGCAGCGGATCGGTGGCGCGCGTAGAGCCATCCGGCGTGAACTGCCGGTCCGCTTTGCCGCTGTCGGTGAATCCGGTCCAGCCCTCGGCCGCGCCGCCGACCGCGATGCGGGTATAGTCGCCTGGCAGGGTCTCGAACTTGTGCGCTTCCGAGGATTGCGCGATCACGTGGCGGATATGGCCGCGCTGCAGGCGGTCTTCGAGGTCGGCCGGCGAGACCAGCATCGTGGTCGGCACCAGCACCGCGCCCAGCTTGATCCCGGCCAGCATGATTTCCCACAGCTCGACGCGATTCGGCAGCATGAGCAGCACGCGGTCGCCGCGGCGGACGCCCTGGTCGCGCAGCCAGTTCGCGACCTGGCTCGATCTGGCCGCCATGTCGGCGTAGCTGATCTTGCGCTCGCTGCCGTCTTCCTCGACCACCCATAGGGCCGGGGTCTGGTTATCGCGAGCCTGGACGTCGAAGAAGTCCAGCGCCCAGTTGAACTCGTCGAGTTCCGGGGCGCGGTAGTCGCGGTAGGCGGTGTCGTAGTCAAGGCGGTGCTGCTGCAGGAAGTCGCGCGCCTGGATGAAGCGCTCGTAGGGCGTCTGGGCCATGGTCGTCTCCTTTTATGTTCTATTGCGAACATTTTGCCATGGCTTGCTGACGGCAGGGTTACAGACGTTTTATCTCGCCGATGTTGACCTCGTCCTTCGGCCTCATCATGTCGATCACGCGGCAGTCGCCGCACATGCGCATGCGGTCGAGGTTGCCGGCGAAGGCCGGGTGGGAGGCCAGGCGCGCCAGCATGGTTTCGACCATCTTCAAGGTGCCGAAGGGCTTGCTGCAGCGGATGCAGTGGAAGGGCTGGGTTTCGTTCAGCACCACTGTCTGCTTGCGCGTCTCCGTGAGGTTCATCCGCGGCGCCAGGCGGATCGCGTCTTCCGGACAAGTGGTCGCGCACAGGCCGCACTGCACGCAGTTCTTCTCGACGAAGCGCAGCTGGGGCGCGTTCTGGCCGTCCATCAGCGCGGAGCTCGGGCAAGCGCCGACGCAGGACATGCACAAGCTGCAGGCGGCGCTGTCCACCGCCAGCGTGCCAAAAGGGGCGCCCGGCGGCAGTGGGATCTCCGCCACCTTGGTCGGGGCGTACTTCACCAGGTGATCCAGCGCGTAGTCGAGCGTGTTGCGTTTATCGGCTGCGATGTTGAAGCCGGCACGCTGGGCCGGCGCCTGGCCGCGCGGCGCGTGCTGCAGCGCCACCGTCAGCTCGTCCGGACTGCTGGCGCGCAGCAGCTGCAGGTGCGGACCGGCATAGCCAAGCCCGTCGAGGATGGCCTGGGCGATCTCCATCTGCTGGCCCAGCGCAGCCGCGTACTGAGGCGCTTCGGCCTCGGTCATGAGCACGGTGACCCCGGCCGCGCCATAGGCCAGCGCGCTTAGCCAGACGTCGATGCCGGTGGAGGCCGTGTGGTGCAGGCCGAGCGGCAGCAGGCGGCCGGGGACGGCATCCCCCAGCTGGGCCAGCAGCGCCGCGCCTTCCAGACCGTGCAGCAGCAGGACCGGTTCCTGGCCGCCGGCCTCCGCATAGGCCTGCAGCACGGTCTTGATGCGCCCGCCCGTGTGGCTGGCCGATGGATAAGCATAGGAGATGGCGCCGGTCGGGCAGACCGTGGTGCAAGCGCCGCAGCCGGCGCACAGATAGGGGTTCACCTTGATCAGGTCGCCCGCGCCTTCGATGGCGCCGGCCGAGCAGATTTCGACGCAGGCATTGCAGCCGACCAGCTGGTTGCGGCTGTGCGCACACAAGCGCTCTTTATAGGCGAAATACTTCGGCTTCTCGAATTCGCCGACCATGTCCAGCAGCTGCTCGACGGCTTGCGTGCGTTCGGCTTCGTCGGGACCGGGGAAGACATAGCCGTGCGGACGCTGATGGGTGGCGATCTGCGGCGCGGCGCCGAGGTCCAGCACCAGGTCGAACTTGCCATGCTCGGGCGCGCGACCCGGCGCCTGCCAGGTGGCCTGGAACGCGCCCAGCCAGCCGCTCAGCACGACGGCGCGCGCATTGAAGACCGGGTAAATGCGCAGCGGCGGCCGCTTTTCCTCATGCGCTTCTTCGTCCAGCAGCAGCACGGTCACGTTCAGGCCGCCGGCCAGGCGGTCGGCCCAGGGCAGCGCCTGCGCGCTGCTGCCGATGACCAGGGTGCGGCCGGTCGAATGATAGCCGACGGTGTCGAGCGCCTCGGGCGGTTCGATGGTGCCGAGGGCGGCGACGGCGGCGACCCGGGCCAGCAGATTCCTGGCCTCCTGGGCGGGATCGGCGCCCTGCCCTTCGATGAAACGGATATTCATTGTGTCTCTTGTTCAGGTGGTTGTTCTGGTTGTGGTTCTGCAGGTTCGTCCTCGACCATCTTCATGAACGCGCTTTTCGCATGGTTCAGCGAGGCCAGCATCGCCTCGGACATGGGGCTGGCCTTGGTGTAGTCGTCGATGTAGACGTCCAGCCTGTCCATCACCTTGAAATGCGGGTCGGCAAACAGTTTCTTGAGCGCGCTGCGGCGCACGGCCTGGTCGACGCCGCGGGCAACGAAGCCCGAGAAGTCGGAATCGGCATCCAGCGCGGCGACATCGTCCATGGTTGGCAGCGTGTGCTCGGCCGGCAAAGGCTGCGCCTCGGCGGCGCCTTCCAGCGGCGCCTGCACGGGCACCGCAGCCGGCGCTGCAAACCCGGCGGCATCCAGGGGCGCCTCGGCCACCGGCGCCGGCTCGGGCTCGCGCCCTTCCCGAACCTCGCTCTTGCGGCGCGCCCAGCGGCGCAGGAAACCTTCGTCGGCCATGCTGTCCTTATCCGTGCTGCCGGCCGCGACGCGGCTTGGGCTGGTAGTGCTCGCGCAGGTAGCCGGCCACCCAGGCGTAGATATCGGCCGGCATGGTCACGCCGTCGGCGTTTTCGCCGTTGTCGAACATGCGGGTGCCTTCGACGTAGCTGACCGAGGCCCGCACCGGCATCGCCCGGCCGTCCTCCATGCGCCACAGCACGAATACCTTGGATTCCGGCGACATCACGTTCTCGAAATAGCCTTCGTTGTCGTCCGAATACAGCTCCAGCTCCAGGCCCGAAACCAGGTAATAGTCGCGCTCTGGCGACTGGCTCAGCACCTGTACAGGCGGCAAATTGCCGCGGTCGGGCACGACGCCCACCGCTTCCCAGGCCTCGTCCGCCCAGATGTGCTTGACACTGCGGCGCTGCATCAGCACCGCGATCGGCATGCTGCCCATTTTCATCGCATGTTCCTGTTCACTTCTTGCTCACGTCGGTCGGCGTGCCTTTCTGGACCGTCGGCTCGGCGTTTTTCGGCTGGGCCCTGGTCTGGAATTTCTTGACGTCTTCGCTCGGTGGCGCCGTGCCCAGCTTCTCGCTCTTGACCGCCGGATCGACGCCAGCCTGGCCGGCGGGCGTCGTGTTGCCGGCGCCCTGAGACCCCGCGGGCGGCGGGCTGGCGGGCCCGGCCGCGGTGACGGCCGCGGGCCCGGCCGCGGTGACGGCCGCGGCCCCGGCAGCCGGCGCCGCGGCTACCACCGCCACCGCCGGATGGGTCTTCCAGCCTTCCTTGGCCGCGCGCGCCCGATAGTGGGCGGTGACCGCATCCATGGTTGCGGCCAGGCTCAGCTTGTCCTTGGCGGCCTGTTCGTCCGCCTTGGCCTTCTTGGCGGCCGCAGCCTGCTGCTGGGCCGGGGTCGGCGGCGGCAGCGCCGCCCAGGCGACGCTGGCGATCAGCAGGCCTGCAATCAGCAAGGCCGCCTTCAGCGCTGGGTGCCGCCCACTGTGCGTCTTGAATGTTCGATGCGTTCTCATGGCTTCAGTCTCCTGCCGTCAGCGGCCCGGCGCCGCGCTGTTCGCGCCCGGGTCGCGGTGGGCGGCGGCCGGCTGCGGCGCCGGCGTGGCGTCGGGCTTCACCGGGTTGTTGCCGCTGTCGCCGGATGGCTTTTCGGTGGCGCCGGTCTGCGCCGCCGTGCCGCTGGACGGCGTCGAGACGCCGCTGCTCGGCCCCTGCCCGGTTTCGCGCGTACTGCCGCCGGTGCCCGCGCCCGCGGTGTTGCCGCCCGCGCCGCCGGCGATGCCGGGGGTGCCGCCCGCATAAGTCGCGTCGGTCTTCGGTCCGCCGTTACGCGCCATCACCTGGCCGCTGGTGCCGCCGCCGGCCGTGACCATGCCCGGGTACTTGGTCTCGCGCATGGATTGGTCGCCGTGCTTGCTGCAGCCGGCCGCGCTCAGGAGCAGCGCCGCGGCGCCTGCATGCATAAGAAAAACTGATGCTTTCATGGGCGTACTCCCGGCGGCACATTGTCCGGCGCCCCGCCCGCGGGCGGATGGTCGGGAGGGGGCGCGCGCTTGTCGAAGGTGCCGACCGGCACGCCCGCCTTCACTTCGTCGAGCCAGACGCCGTGGTGGGCACGGGCCCAGGCTTCGTCGACGTCGCCGTGGCGCATCGCGTGATAGGCGCCCGGGGTGCCCCAGGTGCCGATGTAGATGTGGCCCATGGCGGCGGCAATATACAAGGTGGCGCCGATCAGGTGCAGGTAATTGGCGACCTGCAGCACGTAGCGGGTCTGGCCGAAGGCGATGAAATCCAGGATCAGGCCGCTGATCGACATCACCAGTCCCAGCAGGGTCACCCCGAACCAGAACCAGCTCTTCTCGCCGGCGTTGAAGAAGCCGGCCGGCACGTGCTCATGGGTCAGCATGCCCCCCGCCTTGCGGAACCACAGCCAGTCGATGCGCCTGAAGAAATTCCGCCGCAGAAAGGTAAAGAACATCAGCACCGAGCACACGATGAACAGCGGACCGATGAAATTGTGCAGGTATTTGAAGACGTAGGCGATGAAGGCGAAGATGTCGTGCCCGAGCAGCGGGATCAGCAGCTTCTTGCCGAACAGGATCACCAGCCCGGTCACGGCCAGGATGATGAAGCTGATGGCGGTGGCCCAGTGGATGTGGCGCTCCCAGTCCGTGAAGCGGCGGATGCGCCGCCCCGTGTCCGGCTCGTCGGCCTTGATCTTGCCGACCACCTTGGCGACCAGGAACACGGCCAGCAGCGCCAGCACGAGGATGACGCCGGACAGGGTCGCCAGCGGGCCGTTGCGCAGCACCCGCCATTCGTTGCCGCCGCGCTGGACGATGACGGTGCCCTCTTTATTGCCGTACTGGCCGAGGTAATGGCGGTCGATGTGCACGCGGCCGGAATCCTTCGAGGCCAGGCCCGGCTCCGGCGCGCGCGCGTCGTGCTCGGCCTGCAGGATGGTCTGCTCTTCGGCATAGGCCGGCTGCGCGCGGTTGTTGGGCACGCCGGCCCAGGCCGGGGACAGGCTCAGCGCCATGAGAATACACAGGAAGAAAGCTCGCATGCTCGGCTCCTCAGGGATTGGCCCGGTTGTATTCGTTCTGGTGCTGGTTGCGGTTGCTGATCGTGCCCCACCAGGACAGCCGGTCGTGGTGGAAGTAGGTCTGGAACGGCAGGTCGTCCTTCTTGCCCGCGTACTGGCCCTTGACCCAGTGCGGGTGCTGGTCGACCTCGAGGCAGCCGGCCAGCAGCGCCAGTGGAATCAGCATCAGGATGAGTCGCTTCATGTCGGCAGCCTCCCCTCGTCGTTCTGGGAATCCTTCAGGTTCTGGTTCTCGCGCGGCCCGTTGCCGGTGGCCTTGATCTCGCCGCCACGCTTCGGTTTGCCGTAGGCGATCTTCCAGCCCCACAGTTCCGGGCCGTAGCCGCGGGTCTCGACGCGCTGGCGGTAGATGTCGGCGATCAGGCCGGCGTCACCGGCGACCAGGGCCTTGGTGCCGCACATCTCGGCGCAGGCCGGCAGCTTGCCCTCGGCGATACGGTTGCGGCCATACTTCTTGAATTCGGCTTCGGAGGTGTCCGGTTCGGGGCCGCCGGCGCAGAAGGTGCACTTGTCCATCTTGCCGCGGTGGTTGAACAGGCCGGTTTCCGGGAACTGCGGGGCGCCGAAGGGACAGGCGTAGTAGCAGTAGCCGCAGCCGATGCACTGGTCCTTCGAGTGCAGCACGATGCCATCCTCGGTGTGGTAGATGCAGTTGACCGGACACACCGCCAGGCAGGGCGCGTCGGTGCAGTGCATGCAGGCCATCGAGATCGAACGCTCGCCGGGAACGCCGTCGTTGATGGTCACCACGCGGCGCCGGTTCACGCCCCAGGGCGTCTCGTTCTCGTTCTTGCAGGCCGTCACGCAGCCGTTGCAGTCGATGCAGCGCTCCGTGTCGCAAATAAATTTCATCCTTGCGGCCATTTCATTCTCCCAAAACTTGGGTCCCCGCCTGCGCGGGGACGACGGTCAAGCGCGCACCAGGCGGCACATCGACACTTTGGTTTCCTGCATCATCGTCACGGCGTCATAGCCGTAGGTCCAGCCGGTGTTGACGGCCTCGCCGCGCACGGCCGGGGCGCCGCCTTCCGGATAATGCTTTTCCAGGTCCTCGCCCATCCACCAGCCGCCGAAGTGGAAAGGCATCCACACCAGGCCCTGGGGCACGCGCTGGGTCACCATCGCCATCATCTTGAGGTTGGCCCCGGTCGGGGTCTGGACCCAGATGAAATCGCCCAGCTTGACGCCGATCTGGGCCGCGTCCTCGGGGTTCAC
Source organism: Massilia sp. Bi118 (assembly GCF_918697865.1). Lineage (GTDB taxonomy): Bacteria > Pseudomonadota > Gammaproteobacteria > Burkholderiales > Burkholderiaceae_D > Telluria. Next base: position 218,135 of record NZ_CAKKMV010000003.1, read on the forward strand.
CTCGCAGAACATGTTCTGCTGCAGCTCGGCCAGCCAGGGATTCGAACGGGTCTCCTCGCCGCCGCCTTCGAATTCGACCAGGCGGCCGGAGGTCATGATGAGCGGATAGTCCTTCGAGAAGTCGACCTGCTGCACCGATTTGTACAGCGTCGGCAGGCGCCAGAAGGCGGCCTTGTCGTCGTAGGTCGGGTACTTGGCCACCAGGTCGCGCCGCGGCGACATGATCGGCTCGCGGTGGGTCGGCACCGGGTCCGGGAAGTTCCAGACATTGCAGCGCGCTCGCGCATTGCCCCAGGGTGCACAGCCGTGGGCGATGACCACCCGGATGATGCCGCCCGAAAGGTCGGTCTTCCAGTTCTTGCCCTCGGCGGCAGCCTGCTCTTCCGGCGTGAGGTCGGCCCACCAGCCCAGCTTTTTCATGAACACGTGGTCGAATTCCGGATAGCCGACGTCCAGTTCGCTGTCCTTGTTGGTCGAGCCGTCGGCCGCCAGCAGGCTCTCGCCGTTGTGCTCGACGCCCCAGTTGGCGCGGAACGGCAGGCCGCCCTCGGCCACCGATTTGTGGATGTCGTACAGGATGGGCGTGCCCGGGTGCTTCATCTCCGGCGTGCCCCAGCACGGCCACGGCAAGCCGTAATAGTCGCCCTTGCACGGGCCGTCGTCGGCGCGCATGGTGGTCGGATTGAAGGTGTGCTTGTTCTCCATGTGCAGCTTGAGGCGCTCCGGCGAGCAGCCCGTATAGCCGATGGTCCAGCAGGAGCGGTTGATTTCGCGGAGGATGTCCTCGATCACCGGCTCGTTGTTGACCACCTTGATGTTCTTGCACAGCTGTTCCGCGAAGCCGAACTTTTTCGCGAACAGGTACATGATCTCGTGGTCGGTCTTGCACTCGAACAGGGGCTGGATCACACGCTCGCGCCACTGGATCGAGCGGTTCGAGGCCGTCACCGAGCCCTGGGTCTCGAACTGCGAAGCCGCCGGCAGCAGGTAGACACCGTCCTGGCGCCCGTGCATGGACGCCGTCATGCTCGGATAAGGGTCGATCACGACCAGCATGTCGAGCTTCTGCATGGCCGCCTTCATGTCCGGCAGGCGGGTCTGGCTGTTCGGCGCGTGGCCCCAGTAGATCACGGCGCGCAGGTTGCTCGGCTGGTCGACGTACTGGTTCTCTTCATTGACGGCGTCAAACCAGCGCGAGACCGTGATGCCCGGCTTCTCCATCAGTTCCTTGGAGCCGAAGCGCGACTTGATCCACTCGTAGTCGACGCCCCAGACGTTGGCGAAGTGCTTCCACGCGCCCTCCGCGATGCCGTAGTAGCCCGGCAGCGATTCGCCGTTCGGGCCGACGTCGGTGGCGCCCTGCACGTTGTCGTGGCCGCGGTAGATGTTGGCGCCGCCGCCCGGCACGCCGATATTCCCCAGCGCCAGCTGCAGGATGCACAGGGCGCGCACATTGGCGGTGCCGACGTGGTGCTGGGTGATACCCATGCACCAGACCACCGAGGATGGCTTGTTCTTGGCCAGCATCTCGGCCGCCATCCGCACCGCGGATTCCGGCACCCCGGTAACGTCGGTGACCTTGTCCGGGGTCCATTTCGCGACTTCCTTGCGAACGTCGTCCATGCCGTTGGTGCGGGCGGCAATGTATTCCTTGTCTTCCCAGCCGTTCTCGAAGATGTGCCAGAGAATGCCCCACACCAGCGGGATGTCGGTGCCGGGCCGGACCCGCACATAGTGGTGGGCGAAGCGCGCGGTGCGCGTGAACCGCGGATCGATCACGATCATCTTGGCGCCCAGCTCCTTGGCGTGCAGGAAGTGCAGCATCGAGATCGGGTGGGCCTCGGCCGGATTCGAACCGATGAACATCACGGCCTTGCTGTAGTGCAGGTCGTTGAAGGAGTTCGTCATTGCGCCGTAGCCGAAGGTCTGGGCCACGCCCGCCACCGTGGTCGAGTGGCAGATGCGCGCCTGGTGGTCGCAGTTGTTGCTGCCCCAGAAGGAAATCCATTTGCGCAGCAGGTAGGACTGCTCGTTGTTGTGCTTGGAGCTGCCGATCAGCATCAGCGCGTCCGGGCCGGACTTCTGGCGCAGCGCCAGCAGCTTGTCGCCGATTTCGTTGATCGCCTGGTCCCAGGAGATGCGCTCGTACTTGCCGTTCACGAGCTTCATCGGATAGCGCAGGCGGTGCTCGCCGAAACCGTGCTCGCGCACCGAGGCGCCCTTGGCGCAGTGGGCGCCCATGTTGATGGGCGAATCGAAGGCCGCTTCCTGGCGCACCCAGACCCCGTTGCTGACCACCGCCTCCACTGAGCAACCGACCGAGCAGTGGCTGCAGACGGTGTGCTTGATCTCGGTTTTCGGCGCCGTATTCGCGCCCGGCGCCGGGTCGGCCGCGCTGGCCGGCTCGATCACGTTCAGCGGCAGGTGGCGCGCGACTGCCGCGGCGCCGGCCGTGACGCCGGCGCCGACCAGGAATTTGCGACGTTTCAGGCCGTTGTCGCGCGAAGTCTTCACCAGGGTCATGGTTGTTCCTCTTTGCTCTGATTACCAGTAGGCGGCCGTCGCGTAGTAACGGCGGATGTGTTCGGTCTCGTGGTAGCCCTTGGGCTTGGCGGCTTCTTCCGGAACGGGCGCGGGCGGCGGCGCCGTCTCGGCGGCGCTGGCGCGGGCGGCCACCACGGCCAGGGCGCCCAGCGGCGCCGCCTTCAGCAGGCTGCGGCGGGCGGGGTCGGGAGTCTGTTCGTTCTTGGCCATGATGTTCCTCATGCGGCAATGGTTGAATCGGCCGGCTGCCACATTGCAAACGCAAGGGCCTCGACCCCGAGGAAGGCGCCCACGAAGGCCGCCACCACCCGGTAGAAATTGGCCGGCTCCGCGGCGGCGATGTCAAGCAGGCAGGCTGCGTACCAGGGCTGGATATGGGCCGTGAAGAGGTGCTGCTGTTCTTCGAGCGGCTGGCGCGCGATGCCCGGCGCGCCGGAAATCAGCACGCGCATGGTCTCGCACAGGGCGCCCAGGTGGTCCTCGAACTCGCCGACGCCGCGCGCCCGCGCGATGCCCAGGCGGCCCAGGTCCTGGCGCAGTTCGGCCAGCGGCACGTCGTTCAGGTGGCCCGCCACGTAGAAGGAGCCGTAGGGATTCAGCAGCGGATTGCCGGTGCTGATGAAGAGGGCCGAGAATTCATCGGCGACGGCCGCCGCATCCATCACGCTGGCGGCCTGGCTCAGTTTCAGCCAGGCGTCTTCGAGAGCCTGCCCCGCTTCGGCGAGGCCATCGGCGTGGACCGGGTCGGCGTCGGCCAGGGCCTTGAGCAGGCCGGCGTTCGGCGGCGCCAGCATCAGGCGTGCGATCAGCGCGTAAAAGTCGGCCCGCGCCTGGTCCTCATCGGACAAGGGCAAGGCGATCGTTTGTAAGGACGTGTTCTCCTGTGGCACTGAGCGGTTCTCCCGTTAGCAAATCTGCACTGAAAGTGTAGTCCTACGTAACCCAAGAGGCGCGCACGGTTGAAGCTTCTACTTCATGCCGGCCGCATGCATGAGCACCCGCAACAGCCAGGCGACGCCCGCCAGCGCCGCCACCCCGAGCAGCCAGAGACCCAGCATCCAGCCCAGCCTGCGCATCCAGAGCGTGTTCATCAGTGGTAGCCCTCGGTATCGATCACCTTGCCGCGAAACACGTAATAGGCCCAGCCCGTATAGGCCAGGATCAGGGGCAGCACGATCAGCGTGCCGACCAGGGCGAAGCTCTGGGTGGCAGGCGGTGCGGCCGCTTCCCAGATCGTGATGAAGGGCGGGACGATGTGCGGCCAGATGCTGATCGCCATGCCCGTAAAGCCCAGCAGCACCAGCGCCAGCGCGGCGGCGAAGGGCTGCCAGGACGGATTGCGCTTCAGCGACCACAGCAGCCAGACCAGGGAAGCGGCCACCAGCAGCGGCACCGGCGACAGGATCAGCAGGTTCGGAAAGCTGAACCAGCGCTCGGCCACCTGGTGCTGGGACAGCGGGGTCCACACGCTGACGACGGCGATGGCCGCCAGCAGCAGCCAGGTGAAGGGCCGCGCCAGCTTCCGCATGCGTTCGTGCAGCTCGCCGCCGGTCTTCATCACCAGCCAGGTCGCGCCTAGCAGCGCATAGGCGATCATGACCCCGCAGCCGGCCGCCAGCGGGAAAGGCGCGAACCAGTCCAGCGGCCCGCCCGCATAGCTGCGCCCCGACACCGGGATCCCGGAAAGGAAGGCGCCCAGCGACACGCCCTGGAAGAAGGCCGCCGTCATCGACCCGCCGATGAAGGCCAGGTCCCAGATGGGCCGTTCGCGGTCGTTGGCCTTGAAGCGGAATTCGAAGGCGACGCCGCGGAAGATCAGGCCGAGCAGCATGAAGATCAGCGGCAGGTAGAGGCCGGGCAGGATCACCGCGTAGGCCACCGGGAAGGCCGCCAGCAGGCCCTCGCCGCCCAGCACCAGCCAGGTCTCGTTGCCGTCCCAGATCGGCGCCACCGAATTCATCATCGTATCGCGGTCCCGTTTGGCCGGAACGAAGGGATAGAGCATGCCGATGCCGAGGTCGAAGCCGTCCAGCACCACGTACATGAAGACGGAGAAGAAGATGATGCCGGCCCAGACCGCGGTGATGTCGATGTCCATAGTCACGTCATGTTGTCTTCGTTGGCCGAGGCCTCGGCTTCCGGCACCGACAGGGGCCGCGCCGGCGTGCGTCCCCTGCCCGGCCCGCCCTGGGCCGCACGCGTGGTGTCGAAGGCTTGCGGGCCCTTGCGCACCAGCCGCAGCACATAGGCGATGCCGACGCCGAATACGAACAGGTAGGCGACCACGAACAGCGCCAGCGACAGCGCCAGCGGCCCGGCGGAAATCTTCGAGGCGCCGTCGGTCGTGCGCAGCACGCCGTAGACGATCCAGGGCTGGCGCCCGACCTCGGTGGTGATCCAGCCGGCCAGCACCGCCAGCAGGCCCGCCGGCCCCATCCATAGCGCCATTTTCAAAAAGCCGCGGCTGTCGTAGAGGCGCTTTTTGAAGCGCAGCCACAGGCTCCAGGCGCCCAGCGCAATCATCAGGAGGCCCAGGCCGACCATCGCGCGGAAGCTCCAGAACAGGATCAGGGAGTTGGGCCGCTCATCCTTCGGAAATTCCTTGAGGCCCTTGATCTGGCCGCCCCAGCTGTGGGTCAGGATCCAGCTGCCGACGCGCGGTATGCCAAGTGCGAATTTGGTTTCCTCGTCCTTCATGGAGGGAATGCCGAACAGCAGCAGCGGCAAGGGCTTGTCGCCTTCGTTCTCCCAGTGTCCCTCGAGCGCAGCGATCTTGGCCGGCTGGTGCTGCAAGGTGTTCAGGCCGTGCATGTCCCCGACCACGGCCTGGATCGGCGCGACGATCAGCACCATCCACATCGCCATCGACAGCATGGTGCGCACCGCGGCGTTGCTCCGCCCTTTCAACAGGTGCCAGGCGGCCGACGCGCCCACGAACAGCGCCGTCGACAGGAAAGCGGCGATCGACATGTGCACCAGCCGGTAGGGGAAGGACGGGTTGAAGATGATCCTGAGCCAGTCGACCGGCACCATGCGCCCCTCGACGATGGCGTAGCCCTGCGGCGTCTGCATCCAGCTGTTCGAGCCGAGAATCCAGGTGGCGGAGATCAGGGTGCCGAGCGCAACCATGCAGGTGGCAAGGAAGTGCAGCCCGGGCCCGACCTTGGTCCAGCCGAACAGCATCACGCCCAGGAAGCCGGCTTCCAGGAAGAAGGCTGTCAGCACCTCGTAGGCCAGCAGCGGCCCGGTGATGGCGCCGGCGTATTCGGAAAAATAGCTCCAGTTGGTGCCGAACTGGTAAGCCATCACGATGCCGGAGACCACGCCCATGCCGAAGGTCACGGCGAAGATCCGCAGCCAGAACTGGTACAGGTCGACGAAGACCTGGCGCCTGGTCTTCAGCCAGCACAGCTCCAGCACGGCCAGGTAGCTGGCCAGGCCGATGGTGATCGCGGGAAACAGGATGTGGAAGGACATCGTGAACGCGAACTGCAGGCGCGCCAGGTCCAACGCCGCCAAGCCGAACATGTGAGCTCCCCTTATTGTTGTGTGCAGAATCTAGCACGCGCCGGGGTGCGCACGATTGCCAGGGTGGCAAGGCTGGCCTGCGGTCAAAATGCGACATCATGTGAACAGACGTTCAACTGTTCCGCCGGCAAGCCGCCCGGTCCTTGAACAGCGACCGTATAATCACGGATATTGACAGCCATCCGCCTTCACCGACCGATGATCCAGGCCATCAGCTTCCCCAATGACGACAAACCGCTGAATGTGCAAACCCTGAAGGCCAGCTGCGCGGCCTGCAGCATGCACCAGCTTTGCCTGCCGATGGGCCTCGAGGATGCGGACATCGACCGCCTCGACAAGATCATCGGCCGCCGCCGCCGCGTGGCGCGCGACGAGCACCTGTACCGCAAGGGCGATCCCTTCCGCAACCTGTACGCGGTGCGCTTCGGGCATTTCAAGACTTACCAGGTGAACGCCGCCGGCGAAACCCAGATCACGGGCTTCCAGATGGCCGGCGAACTGCTGGGCATGGACGCGATCAGCAGCGAACGCCACCACTGCGATGCGGTCGCGCTCGAGGACAGCGAAGTCTGCGAGATCCCCTTCGGCAACCTGGAAGAGCTGTTCGGCCAGGTGCCGACGCTGCTGCGCCACTTCCACCGCATGATGAGCAGCGAGATCACGCGCGAGCAGAACGCCATGCTGCTGCTCGGCAATATGCGGGCGGAACAGCGCTTCGCGGTCTTCCTGGTCAACAAATCGGCCCGCTACGCCGCGCGCGGCTACTCGCCCACCCAGTTCGCGCTGCGCATGTCGCGCGAAGACATCGGCAACTACCTGGGCCTGACGATCGAGAGCATCAGCCGCCTGCTGTCGCGCTTCAAGAAAATGGGCTTGCTGACGATCGACAAGCGCGAGGTCACCCTGCTCGACCCGGCGCGCCTGAAAGCGATGGCGGCCGGCACCGAGCAGTGCAGCCCGATGGCCTGATCAGGGCTGTAAACTAGGGCTGCCCAAGTTTGCCGATGACGCTGGCCACCTTGGTGGTGATCACGTCGACGGCCGGACCATTCGCGCCGTGCGGCAGGATGACATCGGCGTGGCGCTTGGTCGGTTCGATGAACTGCTTGTGCATCGGACGCACCGTTTCCAGGTACTGGTTGACGATGCTCTCCGTCGTGCGGCCGCGCTCGGCGATATCCCGCTGCATGCGGCGGATGAAGCGCACGTCCGGGGCGGTATCGACGAAGATCTTCAGCGACATCATCTTGCGCAAGTCCGCATCGTAGAGGGCAAACAGGCCTTCGATCACGATGACCGGGGCCGGCTTGACCGGAATGGTCTTGCTGGAACGGTTGTCGATCGTGAAGTCGTACTCCGGCATGGCGATCGTTTCGCCATTGCGCAAGGCGCGAACGTGCTGCACCATCAGCGGCCAGTCGAAGGCGTCCGGGTGGTCGTAATTTTGCTTGCGGCGGACTTCGGGGGTGAGTTCGGACTGGTCGTTGTAGTAGTCGTCCTGCATCACGACCGACACCATCTCGGCGCCGAAGGACGCCAGCACCTGCTGGGTCACCGTGGATTTGCCGCTGCCGCTGCCGCCGGCAACGCCAATGACGAAGGGTTGGAAGGGATTCTGATTCATCCCCGAATGATACCGGAGCGGCGGCGGAACTGACAGGGGGCGGCAGACCGGGACGGAGCATACGGCGTTCCCGCGAGCGCTTGACGGTCCGGGCCCCAGGATCCCTGTGTCTGTCAAAGACGCGTTCATTGTTATCGAAAATCAATCCATTAACCACTTCAGTCGGGCTTGCGGGCGCCTTTTCAGCTCCCCGATTTATCCCCGCCAGTTCGAGCAACGGCAGACAAATATGCCATCCGATATTAAACGACAACGTTGTAAATATATCGAGGTTCCGGAACAACATCAAATAAAAAAACAAGCGCCTTCCTACCGGAGAAAATTATTGCCATGCGACAATTCGTATCTCTATAAAGAAGAGCCTGCTTGCTGTTCTTCATTTTTATAAATTTCCACTAATATTTTCTTATGAACACCTCAACTTCTACTCCAGTTGCGAGCGCCGATGCACCTGCATTTGGAGAAAATGGCGCCATTCCGCACCGCAAGCCCTCAATATTGTTGATCCTGGCAATCATTTTTATTCCGGTGCTGGCTGCGTGGTTTACCTTGAGAAATGGATACAGCAAAGCAGTGCGATGGATGGCATTCGGATGGATGGGCATCTATCTGCTTGCTTCCTCAGGCAACGGCACCACCGATAGTCGAGTGGAAGAAGTCATCACGAATTACCTCCTGGCCTCGACCGGAAAAGGTATTTGCGAAACGGTCACGGATACAAAACTGGATGTGATCAGCCGCGGCACAGCCGCTTATGAGTATGCAAAACCTGAACCGGCGGTCCTCGCGAAGTTCACGGCGACCTGCACCTATTATGTGGGCGGCAAAGAGATAAAAAAGCGCGATGAGTACGCCGCTTATGTGGTCATCCAGAAAAGTACCGGCAATGCCGAAAGCGTCATTCTCGGAATCGAATATATGGATCGCGTCAAGCAGCGCCTGGATTCCCTCAACTTTGTCGAGGGCTGAGCCTTCGAAGCTTACAAACTAATGCCTTTAGCCCGGATACACAAAATGAATCACTCGAAAAAGCTCCCTTCAAAAAAGACTGCAATTTTACTGGCGCTCCTTATCGGTGGCCTCGGCATACACCGGTTTTACCTGGGTGGCCGCAAAGGCGGCTTTATTTTCCTGGTCTTTTTTATAACCGGAATACCCGGCCTCGTTGCGCTGTTCGACGCTTTTGGTTACTACAGGGCCAAGCCGGCGGAATGGATGGAAAAACACAGCATAAGCCTTGCTCCGCAATAACCATATCGGCGCATCTTTAGCATGAATACCGAATTGAATATCGCCAGTGTCGGCTGGAACAGAAACGAGGTTCCAGAAGGCGTCAAAGGCTGGAGTTGGGGCCCGTTCCTCCTGAACTGGATTTGGGCTATCGGGAATCGAACCTGGATTGGTCTGTTGGTGGTAATTCCCTACGTTGGCCCGCTTGTCGCGCTCTGGCTCGGATTCAAAGGCCGCGAACTGGCCTGGAAGGCACGCGAGTGGGAAAGCGTCGAAGAGTTTGACCGGGTTCAGAAAAAATGGTCGCGTTGGGGTGTCGGCCTATTGGTCGGTACGCTTACATTTACAGCGGTGGGTGCGATTGGTTTCATTCTCACCCATCCGAGCGCCCAACGGAAGGAGGCAGCCGTCGTCGCCGCGCCTCCTGCGCCGGTCGCAACCTCTACCGCGCCGGTAAAAGAAGTAACGGTGCAGGCTGCTTCGGTGGCGCCAGTTCCTCATTTCAGCGCACACGTCAACGATTCGATCGACATGCTGAATGCCACCCAGGTTTCGGAACTTGAAGCCTTGCTAACGGATTATGAAGCGCGGTCGCGGCATCAGGTTGCGGTTCTGTTGGTAAAGTCAACATTTCCTGAACATATAGACGAGTACAGTCTCCGTGTTGCGAACGCTTGGGGCCTGGGGCGGAAAAATGTCAATGACGGCGTTCTGCTCGTAGTTGCCGCTGAAAATCCTCGCGACCTGAAGCGGATCCGGATTTCCGTTGGCAGCGGACTGGCATCGGCCTTGACTGAGGAGAAATCCTTAGAAATCATGCGGAATGTCCTGGCGCCGAAGTTCTCCAGGCATGAGTTCGGAGAAGGTCTGGGCGCCGGCGTGAGAGCAATTGTCGCTGCCCTGGACGAAAAGGATAGCCCTGTCACGCAGAATGCATCACAGCCGCTGCCGCAATAGCAGCACGGCTTCAAGCACCCACAGGCTTGAATTAAAGAGAAAAGAGCCCACGAACGCAAATTCGTGGGCTCTTTTCACATCCTCGGATCCAGTCGCTCAGTCGACGCTAACTTCCTTGCGATTATCGCGCGACACCCGGTCGATCATCTTGTTATACGGATCGACGCCGACCTCGAAGGGCTGCTCTTTCACCGTCACGGTCACCACCGGGTTCGCCCCGCTCAGCACCCGCTTCTCCAGCAGCAGCACCTTCTCGTCCGCCTCCCTGGCTCCCTTGGCGCGCGCGAACACGCCGATCTCCACCGGCTCGTCGTAGGTGCGTGGCGTCTCCTTGCCCTTGCCGTCCGCCTCCATCTTCGCCAGGTGCAGCTTCATGGTCACGTCCCACTGGCCGTCGGCGCGCTTCTTCGCGCTGGCGTCAAGCACGCGGTTATCGTAGAAGACGATTTTCTCGAACAGGTCGGTGATGAGGGCCTGTTTGTCGGTGGGCGCTTCCTGACGAATATACGATACCAGTTCGGCGGAGGTCGTGAACGGCGACTCCTGGTAGCCCTTGTCCTGCAAGAAGCGTTTCAATGCGCGGTTGAGCGCCTCTTCGCCGATCTCGTCGCGCAGGCGGTAGAAGACCAGGCTGCCCTTGCGGTAGTGGATGTACTGCTGGTTTTCCACGCGCACCAGCGGCAGTTCCTCGATCGCTTCGCTGCCGCGCGAGCTGAGGTAGCGGTCCAGTTCATAGCGCAGGAAGCGGCGCATCTGGTGGCGGCCATATTCCTTCTCCATCACCATCAGCGCCGAGTACTGCGACAGCGATTCGATCAGCATGCTCGATCCCTGCACATTGGCGGCGGTGACCTGGTGGCCCCACCACTGGTGCGCCATCTCGTGGGCCGTCACGTAGAAGACGTAGTCGATGTCTTCCTTGTCGCGAAGGTCGGCGATGAAGCCGATCGATTCCGAGAACGGGATCGTGTTCGCGAAGGACTGGGCGAAGCTGGCGTAGTTCGGGAACTCCAGGATGCGCACCTGCTTGTGCTGGTAAGGCGTGAACTGGGTCGTGTAATAGTCCAGCGCCTTTTGCGTGGCCTCGATCATGCGGTCCACGTTATAACGGTGCTTGGGGTCGTGGTAGATCTCGATCGGGATGCCGTGCCAGTCGCCCTTCTTGACCTGCCAGTTGGCCGACAGGTAGGCAAAGAAGGGCATCATCTTCTGGTCCATCTTGTACTGGAAGTAGTTGCGGCCGTTTTCCTTCCACGACTTCTGCAGGTAGCCCGGCGCCAGCGCGACCTGGTCGCCGCTGGTCGAGACGGTGGTCTCGAAATTGATCCAGTCCGCGTCCGCGCCGAACATCGAGTTGGCGCGCGCCGCCTGGTCTTCCAGTTTGGCCATGCGCTCCGGCTCGCCCAGGCCGCGCTTGCGCCGCTCGTTGCGGTCCCGCAGCTCCTGGTCCGGCTGGTAGCCGATCAGCGGGAAGAAGGCGCGGTTGTTGAAGAAGGTACCGTTGTAATTGATCGTGTCGGCTTCGCCGTTATTCTGGAAGCCGGGCCGGCGCACGCCGACCATGAAGTCCAGCGGCAGGCGCCCGCCCGGCGGCAAGGCCTGCGCCAGCTTGATGATGCGGAAGCCGAACTTCTTGTCATCCAGTTCGACCTTGTGCTCGGGCAGTCCGGACAGGGTGGTCTGGACGTCCGGATTGAACTGCAGCCGCAGGGTGTCGAGCGGCTGGGCGGTCTTGTTCTGCAGGACGTAGTGACCGCGGATCTGGACCCGCCGCTGGTCCGGATAGATGTCCACCGCGGCGTTGACGTCGGTGATCTTCGCGTGCGGCAGGTCCTTGTACTTGCGATAGATCTTCTCGTAGTCCGCGCGCTTGTCCATGGCCACGTCGCCGGCTTCGTAGTGCGCCAGGGTGTTCGTGTTGTGGAAGATCCAGCCGCCCACGCCGGCAAACGCCGCCAGGCACAGGGCCAGCGCCACGCCGGACCCGCCCGTCAGGCGGCGGCCGGCTTCGCGCACGCGCGAGCGCCAGTCCAGCGACAGGCCGCGCACCCAGAAGGACTGGGCCACGATCAGGGCCGCCACCGTGAACAGGCTCCAGTACAGCGCGAACCAGGCCCACCCGGTGATGAAGTGGCCGTAGCCGTTCATGTCCGAATACGGCGTGCGCGGCAGGCCGGCGATGTTCATCAGGTTGTGGTCCAGGTGCATGACGCCGGCGACGATCTGCGACACCAGCAGCAGGATCATCAAGAGGTAGCCGATGAACTTGTTGTTCGTCACCACCTGCAGGACCACGGCAATCAAACCCATGAGGGCGAAAGGCAGGCCGGCAATCAGGACGCCCTTCAGGTAGAGCAGCCCCTCGACCGGCGCCCCGCCCTTCACCAGCTGGATGCAGACGGCGGCCAGGCTGCCGGCGAGCAGGAAGGCCAGCACCACGCCCATCAGCGCCAGGCTCTTGGCCACCAGCGGTGCCCAGTTCGGCACCGGCATGGCGTCGTTGACGTCGGCGATCCTGACCTGGCGCTCCTTGAAGATCAGCTCACCGGCGTAGAAGGTGACGATGATGAGCAGGAAGAAGTTGAAGCTGCCGCTCAGCAGCTCGACCATCAGGTGGGTCATCGGATAGACGTCTGTGCCGAACATCTTGCCCATCTGGGAGCCGGCGCCGACCATGTTCAGCACGCCGAACAGCAGCATCACGAGGAAAGGCACGCTCTTGAACACCGCCACGGCGTCGAAGGCGAGGATGTGCCAGCACTGGGTCCAGCGCGTGGCGCCCGTGAAGCGCGGCTCGATGCGCGGCAGCGCGATGTGCGCGGGCACCGGCGAGGAAGCCGGCAGCGGCCTGGCCTTGCCGAACAGGCGCTTGCCGGTGCCGGCGCGCTGCGGCTTGAACAGGACCAGGGTCAGGCCGAACAGGGCCAGCGCGACCGCGGTCCAGACCACGCGGTTGGCCAGCATGTAGCCGGCGATCGCCGGCAGCCCGGCATTGGCCTCGGCGGTGGAAAAGTAACGGGTGGCGCGGCCCAGGGCGCGGATGCCGAAGGGGTCGGCCAGCACGGCGATCCACTCGTTGTCGATGTTCTGGGTGAATTTGCCGGCCACGATCCACAGCACGAAGAAGGCCAGCACGCCCACGTAGACCAGCATGATCGAGCGCGTGGTCGAAGCCAGCAGCATCAGCAGCGCGCCGATGAAGAACAGGTTGGGCACGACCAGCACGCCCAGCGCCCACAGGTAGGCGTGGCCAGGGAAAGGCCCGACCCGCTGCGGATCCACCCAGGGCATCTGCGGGCCGATCATCATGCCGATCACGATGACGGCGAAGATGAACAGGCAGGCCACCAGGCCGGCGGAGAAGCGGCCGACCAGGTAGTCGCGCTTCTTCATGGGTGTGGCGAACAGCATGTCGGAGATGCCGACTTCGCTGTCGCGCAGCACGGTGCCGGCAATGAAAATGGTCACCACGAACATCGACATCAGGCTGAAGGCGCCCAGCAACTGGGCGACGACGACAGGCGCGTTGCGGTTCACGTTGCCGATGCTGCCGCCGACCTGGATCGCGTCGGTGGTGGTGGCGCCGAAGGCCAGCGCGCCGAAGATCAGGGCGCACACCCACAGCAGGGGCTGGCGCAGCTGGGTGCCCAGCTCGAAACTGAAGAATTCTCTCAACATGGCCGCTCCTTATGCCATGGCCGGTGCGTTGGGCGCAGCCGCGGCCGGCGCCGTGGCCGAAGCACGGCCGGCGTTGCGGATCTGGAGGAAATAGACGTCTTCGAGGTCCGGCTCGACGCTGACGAAACCGTCGTCGGGCTGCGACTCGGCGTACACATTGATCTGCGGCCGGCCCGCCACCAGGCGCGTCGACAGCACGTTGAAGCGCTCCTGGTATTCCGGCAGCGCTTCCTGGCTGACCGTGCGGCGCCACACGCGGTTCTTCAGCGTGTCGATGGCGGCCTGGGGCTCGCCCTGCAGCAGCACCGTGCCTTTGGCGATCATCGCCATGCGCGGGCACAGGTCGGTCACGTCTTCGACGATGTGGGTGGACAGGATCACCACCACCTGCTCGCCGATCTTGGCCAGCAGGTTGAGGAAGCGGTTGCGCTCATCGGGATCGAGGCCGGCGGTCGGCTCGTCGACGATCACCAGGCGCGGCGCGCCGAGCAGGGCCTGGGCGATGCCGAAGCGCTGGCGCATGCCGCCGGAGAAGGTGCCGAGCTGGCGCTTGCGCGCGTCCCACAAATTGGTCTGGTGCAGCAGGCCTTCGACCGCCTCCTTGCGCTCGCCCTTGCCCGTCAGGCCCTTGAGGACCGCGAAGTGGTTCAGCAGCTTTTCGGCGCTGACTTTCGGATAGACGCCGAAGTCCTGCGGCAGGTAGCCCAGCTGGCGCAGCAGGCCTTCCTTGTTCTTCAGGACGTCGATGCCGTTGAAGTGAATGCTGCCGCTGTCGGGATCCTGCAGCGTCGCGATGGTGCGCATCAGCGAAGACTTGCCGGCGCCGTTCGGGCCGAGCAGGCCGAACATCCCGTTCGGGATCTCGAGGCTGACGTTGTTGATGGCCTTGACGCCATTGGCGTAGGTCTTGTTCAACTGCTTGATCGATAGCATCCGGGTTCTCCAAAAAGTTGTCCAGGAATATTTCCTTTCGGATAATTTACCCTCAATCAAAAGCAATGTTCAAGCTATATTGGGATGAGTTGCGGGAATCGATGCCTGAACGACGAATTCCTGCTATATGCATGTGAACTTGAAAAGCGCGCGGCATCGGTGCACGATGCCATGCACCACTGAGCCAACCACAAGAAGGAGACGACGATGATCAAGGTAAGCGTGATGTACCCGAACGGCCCGGACGCGCATTTCGACGACGCCTATTACCGCGACCGGCACATGCCGATGGTGAAGCAGCTGATGGGAGACTACTGCAAGTTCTACACGGTCGACAAGGCGCTCGCCAAGGGCGCGTCCGACCCGAACGCGCCCTACATCGCGATGGGGCATTTGTTCTGCGATTCGGTGGAGGATTTCCAGGCCGGCTTCGGGCCGCATACGAAGGAAATCATGGGCGATATTCCCAACTATACGAACCAGAAGCCGGTGGTGCAGATGAGCGAAGTGGTGGTGGGTTAGGCCTCTGTCCGCTCCCAACATGAGCCGAGGATGATGCCGCACATGTCGGCACGCTGGAATCCCGGATCCTTGAAGGCGAGGAAATCGTCGTTGAAGGTACCGAAGGTGCTGGCGGGCCGGTGCTTCAATCCGCAATGGAAGGCGTCGATGATCCGGTGTCCGAACGCCGGGCCGCGCGGGTGGGCGGCCAGCACGGCCTCGCGTTCGTCGGCGCTGAACTTTTCGTACTGGCGGCCCGCGACGTCCATCCCTGCGCCCGCCTGCAGCAGGGCGATCTCCGGATGCATGTGCTCCGGGATTCCCGGCGTGGTATGCAGGGCGATCGCCAGCCAGACCTTCTCGACCTCGCTCTCGGGTATCCCGTGACCGCGCAAGAAATCGCGCGCCGCATTCGCGCCATCCACCTCGAAACGCTGCTGGCTGGCGTGGTAGTGCGGCGCGATGCCGATATCGTGGAACATGGCTGCCGCGTACAGCAGCTCAGGATCGAATTGCAGGCCCTGCCGCCTCCCGCTCAGAGCGCCCCAGTAATAGACCCGTACCGAATGCTGGAACAGCAGCTCGCTCTCGCTGTCGCGGATCAGCTGGGTGATTTCGCGCGCGAGCCGGCTGTCCGGTATGCGCACGCCGGCGATGTCGGTGTCCATGACCCCGCCCCGCTCACCTGGCCGCCGCCGGCACGGCACGGAAGCTGATCGCCATGCGGTTGTAGGCGTTCATCAGCCCGATCGCGATCGTCAGGTCGGCCAGCTGCTTCTGGTCGAACACGGCGGCAGCTGCCTGGTACTCGGCGTCCGGCACGCCGGTATCGGCCACGCGCGTGACGGTTTCGGCCCAGGCCAGCGCGGCGCGCTCGGCGCTGCTGAACAGGGCCTCGGCCTCGCGCCAGCCCGGCACCAGCACCAGCTTGTCGATCGTGACATCTTCTTTCAGCAGGTCGCGCGAATGCATGTCGATGCAAAAGGCGCAGCCATTGATCTGCGAGACGCGCAGGTAAACGAGGTCGACCAGGACCTTCGGCAAGCCGGATTGCAGGATATGCCCGTACACGCCGCCGAGGGCTTTCATGCCGGCGGGCGTTGCGGTGTTGTAGTCCATGCGCTGTGTCATCTGTTTTCTCCTGGAATGAATGAAGCCAAAAGAGAAGGATCGCGCATCGCGTGGTCAAAAAACAGTGCCAAGAATCGGGTTTTTTAATGTACCATCGGCGATGACCCAGCTTTCCATCAGCCTCGACCGCGGCAAGAAGATTCCTCTCGCCTCCCAGATCTACCTGACGATCCGCGCGGCCATCGAATCGGGGCAAATTCCTGCCAACGCCAAGCTGCCCTCGTGGCGCGACCTGGCGGTCCAGCTCGGCGTTTCGCGCGGTACCGTGCGCCTGGCTTATGAGCGCTTGATCGACGAGCAGCTTGCGCTCGGTCTGGGCGCCGCCGGCACCCGCGTGACCGAGCGCCGCTCCACGGCGCCGGTCTCTCCCTGGTCCGTGGAAGCCCCGCCGATGCCGGACCTGTTTCATGATTTCGGTTCCACGCCCCTGCCCTTCCAGATGGGCGTTCCCGCACAGGACGCGTTTCCTGCCGCCTTGTGGTCGCGCATCCTCGCGCAGGAGGCGAAGCGCAGCGCCGCAGGCCCGGTCGGGTATCCGGATCCGCGCGGCGACCCGGCCCTGCGCAAGGAAGTGGCGGCCTATCTGGGCATCGCGCGCGGACTGCGCTGCAGCCCGTCCCAGGTGCTGATCACGGCGGGCTTCTCCGGCGCCCTGAACCTCGCCATCCGCGGACTCGGACTCGAAGGCGGGCAAGCGTGGATGGAGGAGCCGGGCTTCCCGCTCACCCGCACGGCGCTGGGCCTGGCAGGCATGCGGGCGGTGGCCGTTCCGGTCGACGACGAGGGGCTGGACGTGGCCGCCGGTGCACGGCTCGCGCCAGGTGCGACGCTGGCCGTGGTGACGCCGGGCCAGCAAGCGCCGCTCGGCATGACGATGTCGCTGTCGCGCCGGCTGGCGCTGCTGGAATGGGCACAGCACAACGGTGGGTGGATCGTCGAGGACGATTACCTGAGCGAGCTCCAGCTGGAGGGACGGGCGGCCCCGGCCCTGGCCTCGCTCGACCAAGACGGGCGGGTGCTGCATATCGGGACTTTCAGCAAGACCATCAGTCCGGCCTTGCGCCTGGGCTTCCTGGTCGTGCCGCCAATGCTGGTGCGCCGCTTCGGCGACCTGATGGCTTGCCTGGCGCCCGCGCCTGCCGGCATGGTCCAGGCCGCGGTGGCGGTCTTCATGCAGGACGGTCACTACCTGCGTCACCTGCGCCGGATGAAACGCCTTTACGCGGCGCGGCGCGCGGCCTTGCTGCAGGGCTTGCGCGACGAAGTCGCGGGTGCAATCGAGGTGCAGGCCACGGCCGGCATGGCGGTCGTGGCGCGGCTGCATGGCGCGGCGTCCGATGTCGAGATTGCCGTGCGTGCGCGCCGGCTCGGGCTCGCGCCGACGCCGCTGTCGCCGTGGTACGAACAGCCTCCGCGCCGGCAAGGACTGCTGCTGGGCGTGACCAATGTCGGTGTGGAGCGCATTGCGGAGGACTGCCGCCGGCTGGCGGGGCTGGCACGGCCGGCCTGAGCGCCGCAGTGCGCGTTCAGGGGGCCGGCATGCCGTAGTCGCCGTCGTCGAGCAGCATGTCTTCGAAAAAGGCGCCGAAGCGGCGCGTCGGATCGAGCAGGTGGATCTCGAGTATCCAGCGCATGGCCGAGGGCGTCGCCTCGTAGCTTGCCAGCGCGCCGGTATGGATGGCCGCGTGCGGAAAATCGGACACGCGGTGGCCCGGCAGGTCGAAATTGAGCTCCCAGCCCATCGCGCAGGCCCGCGCGGCGGCGAATTCGTAGAGCGCCGCGCCGCTTGGTCGCCGCGTCTGCCACAGCTTGCGCACCTCGTGGAACAGGCGCTCGGCATCGCGGGCGCAGCGTGCGTACGCCGGATGGCTGCCGACCACGAAGGAGGCGCCGCCGTCGCCTTCCCAGTCATCGACCCGCGGAGCGATATCGATGAAGAAGATATCGTTCTCCTGCAGAACCACGCCGGGCGTCGAGGCCCGCTTCATCGGGACGATCGTATTGGGCCCGAAGCGCACCCGGGCCGGATGCCAGCTCAGTGCATGGCCCTGGGCCTGGATCACCCGCCTGGCCAGGTCGACCGCATCTTCTTCCACCATGCCGGGACGCACCTGCGCGGCGATCGCCGCGATCGCCCTGCGCGTTTCTTTCCGCGCCCACAACATGCCGTCCACCGAAAATGCGGGCCCTACGCGTTCCGCCAGATTGTCCATCGTCTGCTCCTGTCGATCGTGACGACCGTGTTGAAAGAGCAGTGATTGTCCGGC
This sequence comes from Massilia sp. Bi118, assembly GCF_918697865.1. Lineage (GTDB taxonomy): Bacteria > Pseudomonadota > Gammaproteobacteria > Burkholderiales > Burkholderiaceae_D > Telluria. The sequence continues at coordinate 236,528 of NZ_CAKKMV010000003.1, forward strand.
CCGGGAAAGGCCCCGGCGCGGCGGAAAAGCACGCAAAAGCGCCAAGCATGGCGCGAATCGCGCCAGTCTCGCGGCCGCGGACCGACACGGCGCCGGCGCCGCGCTATAGTGCAGGCAACCGAAGGAGAACCCGTGCCCAGTATCGCCATCCTCGCCTTTCCCGGCGTCCAGGCGCTCGACCTGAGCGGTCCGATGGACGCGTTTGCGGAGGCCAACCGTTTCCTCGCGCCGGCGGAGCATTACACGCTGCGCGTGCTCGGTACCGAACCGGGATTGCTGCGCTGCTCGAACGGCATGGCTGTCCTGCCGGACGCGCTGTGCCACGATGTGAACGAAGGTGTCGACCTACTGATGGTGGCGGGCGGTCCTGAACTGCCGCGCCGGCCCCGCGACCCGGCGCTCAGCGCCTGGCTATGCGCCATGAGCAGGCGCAGCGCGCGCATCGCCTCGGTCTGCAACGGCGCTTTTCTGCTGGCCCATGCCGGCCTGCTCGACGGGCGGCAGGCGACGACCCACTGGAACGACGCCACCAGGCTGGCCGCGCGTTTCCCGCGCATCGCGGTCGCGCCGGACCGCATCTTTGTCAAGGATGGGCAGGTGTACACCTCGGCCGGCGTGACGGCCGGCATTGACATGTCGCTCTATCTGCTTTACGAAGACCATGGCGCGGAACTCTCGCTGAACGTGGCCAAACGCCTGGTCGTGTTCACCCAGCGCAGCGGCGGCCAGTCCCAGTTCAGCCCTTTCCTGGCGCCCTACGTGGACCAGGCCTCGCCGCTGCAGACGGTGCAGCAGTTCGTGCTGGCGAATCTCGGCGCCGACCTCTCGGTACAGCGCCTGGCCGGCGTGGCGGCCATGAGCGAGCGGAACTTCGGGCGCGTGTTCCTGCGCGACGCCGGTGTGACACCCGGCGAATTCGTTGAGCGCGCACGCATCGACGCCGCCCGCGTTCTGCTCGAAACGGGCGACACGCCGCTCAAGACCGTTGCGCACCGCTGCGGTTTCGGCAGCGCCGCCGCCATGCGCGCGGCCTTCGTCAAGCACCTGGGCTTGAGCGCCCGCCAGTACCGGCTGAACTTCGGCGGGCTCGGGCCTGCTTCCGGCGCGCCACCCGGCGCTGGATGATCGCGCCGATGCCCTGGCCGGCCGCCTGCCGGCGGGCTCAGAAGCGCAGCTGCCCCTCGATCGAATCGTCGAGCGTCTTGCCGATCGCCGCGCCGACCGCCACCTTGGCGCCGGCGATGGCGTTGCCATGCTTGTTGTCCCAGTAGTAGCCGCGTTCCGGCACGAAGCGGATGACGGTGATGCGCGGGTCGTCCTCACCTTCCGTGAACCAGGTGCGCAGCATAAAATTCCACAGGTCCTTGATGCGCGCACGGTCGGTCAGCACCTCGGCGCGGCCTTCCAGCTCGAGGAAACCGGCGTGTGCGCCGGCCTGGAAGTGCAGGGTCACGGCCGGACTGGCCGCCAGCTCCAGGTTCTTGTGGCTGTCGCTGGCGCTGAGGAACCAGAGATGGCCGGTGTCGTCCACCTCGCGCACGCTCATCGGACGCACGCCGCGACTGGGGCCGATGGCGCCGTCGGTGCGGAAGAAGCAGGACGTGGCGTCGTCCACCATGTCCTGCACGCGTTTGATGGCTTCCACGCCATCGAGGTCACGGCGGTTCTGTTCAGGCTGCTGCTGGTTGATCGAATCCATGGGCGTCTCCGAAGGCCGACTTGGCCGATGCCAGACTTTAGCGCGATCCGCTCGCGCAGTATGTGCAGCCGCGAACACAGCCTGCGACGAGGGCTCAGGGCCGGTCGGCGACCAGCGCCAGCTCATGCTGCCGCGGCCAGTCCCAGCTCCTCGCCAGGCGCCAGTCGCGCCGGTTGCCCTCGACGACCACCTGCCAGTGGGTCTGCTCCAGTACCGGCAGCGAGACGGAGAACGCGCCGCCGGCGTCCGGCCTGACCAGCAGGCTCAGGTCGCGCTGCGGCAGGGTGGGGTGGGCGAACCGAATCGTGAACGGCGCCGCCAGCGGCCGGCCGGAGCTGTCGATGCGGCCGTGCAGGCGCCCGCCCTCGTAGCGCAGTTGCAGGGCCAGGCCCATCGCGCTCGCCACGCGGTCGCGGCGCAGGTCCTGGTTGATGGCCTTGCCCTGCTTGTAGTAGTCGTCGACCACCATGGCGTCCGGGTGACCCAGCGCCAGCCAGGTGGCGACCGCGCCGCCGACCAGCACGGCGGCCGGGCCGATCATGAGGAACCAGGGCCAGCGATGCGTGTACCAGGGCGCGGCCTGGGTGGGAATCCGGGTGATGTTCATGGGTTTTCCATTATCTGGGGACGATGAAGACCGCTTTCTCGCTCACGCGCAGCGAAGGATCGTCCAGCGCGCTGAGGGTGAAGCGGATCGGATGCGAGCCGCCGGCAGCCTTGCCGGGGTTGACGCGCACGCGCACCGGCACCGCGCGCGTGGAGGCGCCGGCCAGTTCGACCACGTCCTCGTCGGCGATGCCGGCGGTCGGGATGCCGTCCACCTCGATGCGGTACAGGTGCGCGCGCTCGGCGGTGTTCATCACCTGCAGGCGGTAGACGTTCTCGATCATGCCATCCTCGACTTCGCGCCCCATGGCGCCGCGGTCGCGGATCACGTCGAGTTTCAAGGGGGTGCGCAGCGCCAGCGCGCTTGAAAAGGCCACCCCGATGGCCACGAACACGAGGCCATAGCCGATCACCCGCGGGCGCAGCAGCCGGCGCCTGATCTGCGCCGCGGACCAGCGCCCGGCCAGCGCATTCTCCGTCGCGTAGCGGATCAGGCCATGCGGCTTGGCCACCTTGTCCATCACGCTGTCACAGGCGTCGATGCAGGCGGCGCAGCCGATGCATTCGTATTGCAGGCCCTTGCGGATGTCGATACCGGTCGGGCAGACCTGCACGCACATACTGCAATCGATGCAGTCGCCCTTCCCTTCCGCATGCGCCGCACCGCGCGGTTCGCCGCGCGCGACGTCGTAGCTGACGATCAGGGTGTCGCGGTCGAACATCGCGCTCTGGAAGCGAGCGTAGGGGCACATGTACTTGCAGACCTGCTCGCGCATCCAGCCGGCGTTGCCGTAGGTGGCGAAGCCGTAGAACAGCACCCAGAAGGCTTCCCACGGGCCGAGCGAAAAGCCCAGCGCCTCGTGGGCCAGCTGGCGCACCGGCGTGAAGTAGCCGACGAAAGAAAAGCCGGTCCACAGCGCGACCGCTCCCCAGGCCAGGTGCTTGGCGCCGCGCTTGGTCAGCTTCTCCACCGTCCACGGCTGGCGGTCGAGGCGGATGCGCGCGCTGCGATTGCCTTCGATGCGGCGCTCGATCCACAGGAAGATCTCGGTGTAGACCGTCTGCGGGCAGGCGTAGCCGCACCAGACCCGTCCCGCCACCGTCGTCACCAGGAACAGGCCGTAGGCGCAGATGATCAGCAGGCCGGCCAGGTAGATGAAATCCTGGGGCCACAGCACCAGGCCGAACAGGTGGAACTTGCGGGCGCCGAGGTCGAACAGCACCGCCTGGCGCCCGTGCATCTGCAGCCATGGGAGTCCGTAGAACAGGACCTGGGTCAGCCAGACGCAGGCCCAGCGCAGCGTGGCGTAGCGGCCCTTCACCTCGCGCGGGTGGATCTCCTCGCGCGCGGCGTACATCTTGATGACGGTCTCCTTGACCGCCGGTTCCGGCGCATTCATTTCAGCTGGTCCTCGTTCGACAGGCCCCAGACATAAGCCGCCAGCACGTGCGACTTGCCTTCGCCGAGGAACTCGCCCCAGGCCGGCATGGTGTTGTTGCGGCCCTTGCGGATGGTTTCCATGACGGTTTCCGCGCTGCCGCCGTAGAGCCAGACCTTGTCCGTCAGGTTGGGCGCGCCCAGCGCCTGGTTGCCGTGTGCATCGGCGCCATGGCAGGCCGCGCAGGCGCCGAACTTCGGCTTGCCGAAGGCGACCTTCACCGGGTCCGCGGTCAAGCCGGACAAACTCCGCACGTAATGCGCCACGTTCTCGACATCGCTGTCTGCACCGAGGGCCGCGCCCATGGGCGGCATCTGGCCGTTGCGGCCCTTCATGATGGTCTCCTTGATGACCGAGGGTTCGCCGCCGTAGAGCCAGTCCTTGTCCGTCAGGTTCGGATAGCCCTTGTTGCCGCGCGCGTCGGAACCGTGGCATTGCGCGCAGTAGTTCAGGAACAGGCGCTCGCCGATCGCCTGCGCCTGCGGGTCGCGCGCCACCGTCTTGATGTTCTGCTTCAGGTATTTGTCGAACAGCGGGCCGTAGTCGGCGTTCGCCTGCTTCACCTCGCGCTGGTAGGCGGCGCTCGACTTCCATCCCAGCTTGCCCGCGTACGTGCCGAGGCCCGGGTAGAGCACCAGGTAGCCGATCGCGAACACGATGGTCAGGTAGAACAGTCCCATCCACCAGCGCGGCATCGGGGTGTTCAGCTCCGTCAGGTCCTCGTCCCAGACATGGCCGGTGGTCTTCTCGGGCTGGCCGTCCGCCCCCAGCCTGACCTTGTACCTGGACTGGGACCACAACAGGATGCCGCAGCCGAGGATGGACAGCACCGTGATCAAGGCCACGTACCAGTTCCAGAAACCGCTCGTGAAGTCAGACATGATCTTCGGCCTCCTGCACGTCGTTCGCAAAAGGCAGCCCTGCCGCCTGGGCGAAGTCGCGCTCCTTGCGCAGGAAGGTCCAGGCCAGGATGCCGGTGAAAGTGGCGAAGCTGATCACGGTCATGATGCGGCTTGCGTCGTCAAAAAGGTATTGGAGTTCCATCTCAGTTCCTCGTCTTGATTTGCGTGCCCAGGCCCTGCAGGTAGGCGATCAGCGCATCCTGCTCGCTCTTGCCTTCCAGCTCGGCCGGCGCGTCCTGCACGTCCTTCTCGGAATACGGCACGCTCAGGCGCTGCATCGCGCGCATCTTCGGCACGATGGATTGCGGGTCCAGCTTCGTCGTCGCCAGCCATGGGTAGCCCGGCATGTTCGATTCCGGCACCACGTCGCGCGGGTTGTCGAGGTGGGTGCGGTGCCACTCGTCCGAGTAGCGGCCGCCGACCCGCGCCAGGTCCGGGCCGGTGCGCTTCGAGCCCCACTGGAAGGGATGGTCGTAGACGAATTCGCCCGCCACCGAGTAATGGCCGTAACGTTCGGTCTCCGCGCGGAAGGGACGGATCATCTGCGAGTGGCAGTTGTAGCAGCCCTCGCGGATGTAGATGTCGCGCCCGGCCAGGCGCAGCGCCGAATAGGGTTTGAGGCCGGCGACCGGCTCGGTGGTCGACTTCTGGAAGAACAGCGGCACGATCTCGACCAGGCCGCCGAAGGAGATCACGACCAGCACCAGGCCGATCAGCAACCAGGGGTTCTTCTCGATCCATTCGTGACTGAATTTTCTAATGCCAGGTTTCATGATGGTTATCCTGCTTTCTTTATGCGTGTTCGGGGACGGCGGCGGCCGGCGCGTGCGGTGTCAAGCCAGGGATGCGCGCATCCACGGATGCCGTGCCGCGCATCGTCAGCCAGGTGTTGTAGGCCATCAGGCACATGCCGCTCAGGTACATCAGGCCGCCGCCGAAGCGGATCACGTAGTAGGGATAGGTCGCCTTGACGCCTTCGACGAAGGTGTAGGTCAGCGTGCCGTCCGGGTTCACGGCGCGCCACATCAGGCCCTGCATGACGCCGGCGATCCACATCGCGGCGATGTAGAGCACGATGCCGATGGTGCCGAGCCAGAAGTGGGTTTCGATCAGCGCCACGCTGGCCATCTGCTTCTTGCCGGCCAGGCGCGGAATCAGGTAGTACAGGGAGCCCATGGTAATGAAGCCGACCCAGCCCAGCGCGCCGCCGTGGACGTGGGCGATGCCCCAGTCGGTGTAGTGGGACAGCGAGTTGATGGTCTTGATCGACATCATCGGGCCCTCGAAGGTGGCCATGCCATAGAAGGACAGCGAGACGATCATGAACTTGAGGATGGGGTCCGAGCGCAGCTTGTGCCAGGCGCCCGACAGGGTCATCATCCCGTTGATCATGCCGCCCCAGGAAGGCGCCAGCAGGATCAGCGAGAACACCATGCCGATCGACTGGGTCCAGTCGGGCAGCGCGGTGTAGTGCAGGTGGTGCGGGCCGGCCCACATGTAGGTGAAGATCAGGGCCCAGAAGTGCACGATCGACAGGCGGTAGGAGTACACAGGACGATCGGCCTGCTTGGGGATGAAGTAATAGACCATGCCGAGGTAGCCGGCGGTGAGGATGAAGCCGACCGCGTTATGGCCGTACCACCACTGGATCATCGCGTCCTGTACGCCGGCGTACATCGAGTACGACTTCATGAAGGAAGCCGGCATGGACATGCCGTTCACGATGTGCAGCACCGCCACCGCGATGATGTAGCCGCCGAAGAACCAGTTGGCCACGTAGATGTGCTGCACCCGGCGCTTGACGATGGTGCCGAAGAAGACCACCGCGTAGGCCACCCACACGATGGCGATCAGGATGGCGATCGGCCATTCCAGCTCGGCGTACTCCTTGCCGCGCGTGAAGCCCATCGGCAGCGTGATCGCGGCCGACACCAGCACCGCCTGCCAGCCCCAGAAGGTGAAGGCGGCCAGCTTGTCCGAAAACAGCCGGACCTGGCAGGTGCGCTGCACGACGTAGTAGGAGGTGGCGAACAGGCCGCAGATGCCGAAGGCAAAGATGACGGCATTCGTGTGCAGCGGACGCAGGCGGCCATAGGTCAGCCACGGGATGTCGAAGTTCAGCGCGGGCCAGGCCAGCTGGGCCGCGATCCACACGCCGGCCAGCATGCCGATCACACCCCAGACCACGGTGGCGATGGCAAACTGGCGCACGATTTTGTAGTTGTAGTTTAGACTGCTGTCCAAGATGCACTCCTGAATAAGAAGAAATGAACGACATCAAGAGTGTGTGTTTCTGAACGTGGAAAATCCTTGATGTGAATCAAAATGTTCAGAATGGGTTGCGGTAGGAGATAAGTTCCTACTTGGTGTTGCTGAAAGCGGACGATCTTTCAATCGTTGATAGGAATTCCCATGCCGCCCATCTCATCAGAACTGCACGACCAAATCGGCACGCGCCTGCGCAAGGATCGCGAGGACATGCTGGCCACCATCCACGCCCGCACCGACGGCGACACCGACGACCGCCCGGCGATCTCGCCGATGGCCCACATGGGCTCGAACGACGACGCCCCGGCTGGGGAAATGCTGAGCCATAACGAGGAACACCTGGCCGAGCACGAGACCAATCTGCTGCACGAGATCGATGCCGCGCTCGGGCGGCTGGAAGCGGGCGGCTACGGGATTTGCGCGCGCTGCGGGGTGGAGATTCCGGAGGCGAGGCTGGTGGCGACGCCGACGGTGCAGACCTGCATCGGGTGCCAGGAGGAGATCGAGCAGGAGCAGCATACGGGGCGCGGGCCGTCGATGTGAGCCGCAGCTAATCATCATCATTCAAAATCCGCAGCGCCGGCCCGTCCAGATCCTCGAACTGCCCGCTCTCCGCCGCCCCGAAGAACACCCACAGCGCAAACGCCACCAGGATCACGCTCAGCGGAATCAGCAGATACAAGGCTTCCATCAGCCTCCCCTCCTCAGCCGCAAGGCATTCAGGACCACCAGCGCCGAGCTGCCCGTCATGCCGATCGCGGACAACCAGGGATTCAGCAGGCCGCTGGCCGCCGACGGAATCGCCACCAGGTTGTACAGCATCGCCCAGCCCAGGTTCTGGCGGATGACGCGCACGCAGGCGGAGGCCGTGCGCAGCGCTTCCTCCAGCGGCGCCAATCCATCGCCAAGCAGCACGCAGTCGGCATGCAGCTGCGCCAGCTGGGCGCCCTGGCCCATTGCGAAGGAGACGTCTGCGCCGCCCAGCACGGCGGCGTCGTTGATGCCGTCGCCGACCATCGCCACCACCGCGCCCCCGGCCTGCAGGGCGCGCACGGCGTCCAGCTTGTCCTGCGGGAGCTGGCGGCCGCGCGCATCGCGGATGCCGAGTTGCGACGCCACCGCCTGCACCGCTTCCACATCGTCGCCGGACAGCAGCAGCACGGTCTTTCCCTTCGCCTGCAGCGCGCGCACCAGGGCCGGCGCTTCCGGGCGCAGGGCGTCGACCAGGTCGAAGCGCGCCAGCCAGCGTCCGCTGCCGCCCAGCCAGACCACGGTGGCGCCGGCGCCGGCGCCGGCGCCGGGCGGGGCCTCGCCGCACGCCAGTCCGGCCACGAAAGCGGCGTTGCCGAGGCGGTAGCGCAAGCCGGCCACTTCGCCCTCGACACCCTGCCCGACCACGTTGTCGATGGCCCGCGCCGTCAGCGCCGTGGCGCCGGATGCAGCCAGCGCATCGCGCAAGGCCGCCGCCAGCGGATGCGCGCTGCCGGCTTCCAGCGCCGCGGCGATGCCCAGGCAGTCGGCGCCATCCGCCACGCCCAGCGCCACGGTCCCGCGCAGCAACGGGCGGCCGCGGGTCAGGGTGCCCGTCTTGTCGAACACCACGTGCGTCGCGCGCTCCAGGGTCTCCAGCACATGCGGCTTCACCGCCAGCACGCCATGTCGCAGCAGGCGCTCGAGCGCGGCCGCCAGCGCGGTCGGCGTCGCCAGCGACAACGCGCAGGGACAGGACACGACCAGCACCGCAATCGCAGCCGGCCAGGCGCGCGCCGGATCGGCGAGCTGCCAGAACGCGAATACGGCCACGGTTAGCGCCAGCAGCACCAGCACGAACCATGCGCCGACGCGGTCTGCCCATTGCGCCAGCCGCGGCTTGTCCTGGCCCGCGCGTTCGCTCAGGCGTACCAGCATCGCCAGCGTGCTGTCGGCGGCGCTGCTGGCCACGCGCAGCGTCACCGCCTGCGCCACGTTGACGGCGCCGCCGGGCAGCTGCTCGCCCGGCCCCATGGCGCGGGTGCGGCTCTCGCCGGTCAGCAGGGCCAGGTCGACTTCCGTGCGGCCCTCGAGGATGACGCCGTCCGCCGCCACGGTCTGGCCCGGCGGCACCAGGATCACGTCGCCGGGACGCAGGCTGCTGGCCGCCACCGTCTCCGCCTCGACGGACGCCGGCCAATCCGCCAGCAGCAAGGCGGTGGCCGGCGCCGCATGCTGCAGGCCTTCGAGCGCGCGCGCGGCCTTGCGGCGGGCGTCGAGCTCGAGCCAGCGGCTGCCCAGCAGCAGGAACACGAACATGTTGATCGAATCGAACCAGACCTCGCCCTGGCCGCGCACCAGCGAGACGGCGCTGCCGGCAAAGGCGGCCAGGATGCCCAGCGCCACCGGCACGTCCATGCCCGGCAGGCCGCGCCGCAGGTCCATCCAGGCGCCGCGCATGAAAGGCCAGGCGCAATAAGTCACCGCGGGAAGGGTCAGCAGGAAGGAGGCCCAGCCCATCAGCGCCGCCATGTCGGCGTCCATGGTGCCGTCTGTGGCCAGGTAGACGGGAACGGCGTACATCATCACCTGCATCATGGCCAGCCCTGCCACGAACAGGCGCCGCAGCAGGGACTTGCGGGCGCGCTCGAGCTGGGCGCCGTGGCGGCTGGCGTCGTAGGGATAGGCGGTGTAGCCGATGGCGCGCAGGGCCAGCAGGATATCGCTGGGACGGCAGCCGGCGGCATCCCAGCGCACGTGCAGGCGCTCGGTGGCGACGTTCAGCACCACGGACTGCATGCCCGGCAGCGCGGCCACGCGGCGCTCGATCAGCCACACGCAGGCGGCGCAGCGCAGGCCTTCGACGGTGAACTCGGCGTCGCCGTCCAGGCCCATCTCGTCGTAGAGCTTCAGTTCAGGCGCATCGCCCTCGGCGGCGGTGGCCGCATAGCCGGCACGGCTGCCGTAGTAGTCGTCCAGGCCGGCGTCCGCGATCGCCTGGGCCGCCGCCGCGCAGCCGGGGCAGCACATGGTACGAGGCTCGCCGCTGACGATCGCCTGCCAGCGCGCGCCGTCGACGGCCGGCTGGCCGCAGTGGTAGCAGGCCGCGAACTCGCTCACCGCATTCATGCCGCCGCTCCCGGCGTCACGCAGAAGGTCTCGAGCCAGCTGTGCGGCAGGCCGCCGGCCGCGCGCGCGAGGCCCAGCAGGCCGAAGCCCAGCACCAGCGCACCGCAGGCAAGGCGCACGCCGCGCAGGCGCAGGCCCGCGCGCAGGCGCGCGCCCAGCAGCCCGAGACCGAGCAGCATCGGCAGCGTGCCGAGGCCGAAGGCCAGCATGACCAGTGCGCCGCCAGCGGCGGAACCCGACAGCATGGCCGTCACGAGCACGCTGTAGACCATCCCGCAAGGCAGCCAGCCCCACAGAGCGCCGGCCGCCAGCATCCTGGCCGGACCAGAACCGGCGCCATTCGATGGCCGTACATGCCGCAGCAGCGGCTGGACGCGGCGCCACAGGATCCGGCCGCCCTGCTCCAGGCGCGCCAGGCCACGCCAGGCATCCATCAGATAAAGGCCGAGCAGCGCCAGCATCAGGTTGGCCATCCAGTAGGCGCCCGTCTGCAATGCGGGCAGCCGGGAAAGCGCACCCGCGCCCTGTCCGATCCCGCCCGCCAGTGCGCCGGCCAGCATGTAGCTGGCTATGCGGCCGGCGTTATAGGCCAGCACGTTCACCAGTGCCGGCCGCGCCGGCGGCACAAGCCGTACCGGCACCGGCACGGCCCGTCCGCGGGCAGGCGCCACCGACAGCGCCCCCACGATCCCGCCGCACATGCCGGCGCAATGCACGCTGCCCAGCAGGCCGACCATGAACACAGGAAGCAGCGCGATGCCCATCTCACAGGGTCTTCGAATAGCGCGGCCCGGCGCTGCGCGTAGCCAGGTGGCGGTCGAAGACCATGCACACATTGCGGATCAGCAGGCGGCCACGCGGGGAAACACCGATCCAGTCGCCGTCCACGCCCACCAGACCGTCCTCTTCCATCGCCTTCAGCTGCACCAGTTCAGCGGCGAAGTGCTGGCGGAACACGACCGGGAAGGCCTGTTCGATGGCGGAGATCGACAGCTCGAACTGGCACATCAGTTTCTGGATGACGGTGCGGCGCAGGACGTCGTCCATGTTCAGGCGGGCGCCGCGTGCCACTGGCAGCTCGTTGCGGTCGAGCGCATCGTAGTAGGCATCGAGGGTCTTGACGTTCTGGCTGTAGGTCGCGCCCACCGCGCCGATGGCGGACACGCCGCAGGACACCAGGTCCGTGTCCGCATGCGTCGAATAGCCCTGGAAGTTGCGGTGCAGGCGGCCCTGGCGCTGGGCGATGGCGAGATCGTCCTCGGGCTTGGCGAAATGGTCCATGCCGATGTAGACGTAGCCGGCGGCGCCGAGGCGCTCGATGCACAGCTGGAGCATCTGCAGCTTGGCGTCGCTGTCCGGCATGTCCTCATCGAGGATGCGCCGCTGCGGCTTGAACAGGTGCGGCAGATGGGCGTAGTGGTAGACGGCGATGCGGTCCGGGTCCGCGGCCACCACCTTTTCGAGGGTCGCCGCCATGGTCGCCGGGCTCTGCTTCGGCAGGCCGTAGATCAGGTCGATGCTGACCGAGCGGAAGCCGGCATCGCGCGCGGCGGCGATGATGGCGCGCGTCTCCGCTTCCGGCTGGATGCGGTTGACGGCCTTCTGCACCTCGGCATCGAAGTCCTGCACGCCCAGGCTGATGCGGTTGAAGCCCTGCGCCCGCAGGCTGTGCACGCGCTCGGCGGACACCGTGCGCGGATCGACTTCGATCGAGTACTCGCCCACATTGTCGGGCGCGAAGCGGAAGCAGCGGCGCAGGTGGTCCATCAGCTCGCCCATCTGCGCGTCGCTCAGGTAGGTCGGGGTGCCACCGCCGAAATGCAGTTGTTCGATGTCGTTCATCCCTGCGAACAGCCCGCCCTGCATGGCCACTTCGCGCTTCAGGTAGGCCAGGTAGGTGGCGGCCTTTTCTCGCTTCTTCGTGACGATCTTGTTGCAGGCGCAGTAGTAGCAGACCGTGTCGCAGAAGGGAATGTGCAGGTAGAGCGAGAGCGGACGGGCATTGCCGCGGGTGCGGCGGTCGGCCACGGCGTGCAGGTAGTCGCGGTAGCCGAAACTGTCCGAGAAGCGGTCCGCGGTCGGGTAGGAGGTATAGCGCGGCCCGGATTTGCTGAGGCGGGAAATCAGGCCGGCGTCGAAATCGACGGTGGGCTGGAAGGCCAGGACTTTGGCCGGTACTTCGAACAATTGCGTCATGTGGGAACTCCTTGCGGCCGCCGCCGAGGGGCAGCGTAGTTTATGCGAGGAGTCTATTGATCTAGATCAGCAAAATCTTTGACGTGCATCAAAATTTTCCGAGGTCGCCGCGAATGTTCGCGGTGACGGGCAACACGGCGCCTGCCGAAGGCATCAGCTTCAAGGTCGACGACGACCGCTTCCTGGAACTCACCGATCGTCCGGGGATCATTCCGGCGCCCTACCTGGCGCGCGCCAGGTGGGTGCATGTCGACAGGGAGGCGGATTTGTCCGACCAGGAAGCGGCACGGCTGCTGCGCCGCTCCTACGAGCTGGTGTTCGCGAAGCTGACCAAAAAACTGCAGCGCGAAATTGCCGCCGGCGCGGCCTAGGCCGCCGTCTTGAACACCGACAGCGCCTGCACCAGGTGACTTGCCTGCTCGGCCACGTTGCCTGAGGCCGCAGCCGCTTCCTCGACCAGCGCCGCATTCTCGCGCGTGATCCGATCCAGCGCGCGCATCGCGGCATCCGCCTGCGCAATCCCCTCGTGCTGCTCGCGCGAGGCCAGCGTGATCCCGTGCATGATGCGCGCGGCATCCTGCACCGAGGCCACCACTTCGCGCATGGTCTGGCCGGCGGCGCCGACGTACTCGTTGCCCTGTCCGACCTTGGCGACCGAATCCTCGATCAGCAGCTTGATCTCCTTGGCCGCACTGGCCGAGCGCTGCGCCAGACTCCGCACCTCGCCGGCGACCACCGCAAAGCCCCGTCCCTGTTCGCCGGCGCGGGCCGCCTCGACGGCCGCGTTCAGCGCCAGGATATTGGTCTGGAAGGCGATGCCGTCGATCAGGCCGATGATGTCGACGATGCGCGTGGCCGAGCCGCTGATCTGGCCCATGGTCGCGCCCACCTGCTGCACCGAGGATCCGGCGCGGTCGGCCACGCCGGCGGCGGCGCCCACCAGGCTGTCGGCACGCACTGCGCCGTCGGTATTGCTGCCGGCCGCCGCGGCCACCTGGGCCAGGCTGGCCGCGGTCTGTTCCAGGCTGGCGGCCTGGGCCTCTGTGCGGCGGGCCAGGTCCTGGTTGCCGGCCGCGATGCCGCGCGAAGCCGCTTCGATCGAGGCGACATTCGCGCGGACGTCGCCGACGATGGCGGTCAGGTTGAGCTTCAGCTGGCGCAGCGCCAGCAGCAGGTGACCGACTTCGTCGTCGCGGCCCGCCGGGGGCAGATGAGAAAGGTCGCCGCCGGCCAGCGCATGCACGGCGTCTTCGGCCTGGCGCAGCGGGCGCACGATGGCGCGCTGCAGTTCGCTCCATGCCAGCAGCGTGAGCAGCGCGCCGGCGCCGGCCAGCACGCGCCACACGGCGCCGTCGACAGCCGCTGCCAGCGCCACCAGCAGCGCCGACTGCGCACCCAGCATCAGGCCGAGCCGGCGGCCCAGCGGCAGGTTGCGCAGGGCCAGCAGGCGCGCCCACCAGCCGGTGCGGACGACGGCGCCGCGGCGGATCGCCAGGCCCTTCGCTTCGCCGGTGCGGAAACGCCGGTACAGTTCTTCGGCTTCCTTCACCTGCTCGCGTGCGGGACGGGTGCGCACCGACATGTAGCCGACCGTCGCGCCCTGCTCCTTGATCGGCACGACGTTCGCGACCACCCAATAAAAGTCGCCGTTCTTGCGGCGGTTCTTGATCACCCCCGTCCACGGCAGGCCGGCCTTCAGCGTCTGCCACAGGTCGGCGAAGGCTTCCGGCGGCATGTCCGGATGGCGCACGAGATTGTGGGCCTTGCCGATCAGCTCATCGAGCCCGAAGCCGCTGACCTCGACGAAGGTCGGGTTGACGTAGGTGATGCGGCCCCTGGTGTCGGTCTTGGAGACGATGGACTGGCCATCCTGGAGAAGGTATTCGATGCCGGTGACCGGCAGGTTGGTACGCACGGGACTTCCTTTATTTCCATACAGCAACATCTGCTGCGTTGATTGTATAGACGTAAGACAATCAAAGTCCTTGATCTAGATCAAAAACGAGGGCGAATCGGATGCCCAGGTAAAAATGGGTAAACGTGCCGCTGGATTCCCACAAAATGTTGTACGCTGCGCCCATGTGCCCGCTCTTGTTTGCCCCCTTGTTTGCCCTCATCTGCCGTCGATGAATGACATTTCCCACCTGACACGGCATCCCGATGTCCTTTACGGCCCGCACCAGCCCGAGCTGCTGCGCGACGAAATCCTGGCCGACCTGCTGGAAGCCAGCGCGCGCCGCACGCCGGAGCAGACGGCGCTGGTCGCCGGCGAACGGCGGCTCAGCTACCGCGAACTCGACGAACTGGCCAGCCTGGCCTGCTCGCGCCTGATCGAGGCCGGGATCCAGCCCGGCGACATCGTCGGCCTGTGGATGCCGCGCGGCGCCGACCTGCTCGTCATGCAGGCTGCGATCGCCAAGGCCGGCGCGGCCTGGCTCCCGGTGGACGAGGACACCCCGGTCGAGCGCCTGCTGGTCTGCATGGAAGATGCCGGTTCGCCGGCCCTGGTCAGCAGCGAGCGCATGGGCGAGCGCCTGGCCGGCGTCGACCGCCCCATCCACACCGCGGAAAGCCTGCTGGCGCCGGCGCCCGAAGGCTATGAGATCCAGCGCCGCGGGAAGGTCAGCGGCAGCGCGCCGGCCTACGTCATCTACACCTCCGGCTCGACCGGCAAGCCGAAAGGCATCCTGATCGACCAGCGCAGCATCTGCCACTTCCTGCGCAGCGAGAACGAAGTGCTGGGCGTGGCTGCTTCCGATACCGTCTACCAGGGCTTCTCGGTCGCCTTCGACATGTCCTTCGAAGAGATCTGGATTTCCTACCTGGTCGGCGCTACGCTCTGGCTCGGGCCGAAGGAGACGGCCGCCGATCCGGAAGCCTTGCCGCGCCTGCTGAACGAGAACGGCGTTACGGTGCTGCACGCGGTGCCGACCCTGCTGGCCCTGTTCGCCGAGGACGTGCCCAGCCTGCGCATCATCAACCTGGGCGGCGAGATGTGCCCGGAAACCGTGGTCGAGCGCTTCTCCAGGCCCGGCCGCCAGATGTTCAACACCTACGGCCCGACCGAGGCCACCGTGTCGGCGAGCCTGGCGCGCCTCGAACCGGGCAAGCTGATCACGATCGGCAATCCGCTGCCGAACTACGGGCTGCTGGTGATCTCCACCGATACGGAGAAGGGCCTGCAAATCCTGCCGCGCGGCGACACCGGCGAGCTGTGCATCATCGGCCCCGGCCTGTCGAGCGGCTACCTGGGCCGGCCCGACCTGACCGCGGAAAAATTCCAGCCGAATCCCTGGACCGCCGGCCCCGACGACCTGCGCCTGTACCGCACCGGCGACCTCGCGCGCATCGAGCCGGACGGCCAGGTGGTCTGCCTGGGCCGCACCGACGACCAGGTCAAGATCCGCGGCTTCCGCGTCGAGCTGGGCGAAATCGAAGCGGTGCTGGCCCAGCAGGACGGCATCGGCACCACCGCGGTGCTGCTCCGAAAGGACGATGGCATCGACCGCCTGGTGGCCTATCTCGTGCCCGCCGCGGGCGCCACCAACGAACAGCTGGCCGCGCCGACGCTGCGTAAAGCCCTGGCCGAACGCCTGCCGCCCTACATGGTGCCGAGCCGCTTCGAAGTGCTGACGGTGATGCCACGCCTGACCTCGGGCAAGATCGACCGCAAGGCCTTGAAGGCCACGGCACTGAGCGCACCGCTGCCCAGCGACGCCGCCGAATCGGATGTCCCGGAAACCCCGGCCGAAGAAGCCCTGTTCGCGGCGCTCGCCCAGCTGTTCCCGGGCCAGCCGATCCGGCGCGAGCTGGACTTCTTCTCCGACCTCGGCGGCCACTCCTTCTTCGCCGCGCGCCTGGCGACGGCCTTGCGCAAGGACCCGGCCTTCGCCCACATGACGGTGCGCGACATCTACCAGCACCGGAGAATCGGCGCCATCGCGTCCAGCCTCGACCAGGCCGCCGGCACCGCCCGCGTCGAGCAGGACTGGGCCCCGCCGCCAAACGCACGGCGCTGGGCCTGCGGGATTGGCCAGCTGGCCGCGGTGCCGGTGCTGGTCACCTTGCGCATGGCGCAGTGGCTGGCGCCCTTCTTCACCTACCACTTCATGACCGGCGATCCCGGCGACTCGATCGCGCGCGCGATCGCGGCCTCGATCGGGGTCTTCCTGCTCGCCACCGTGATGGAGTTCGTGTTCGCCGCCGCCGGCAAATGGCTGGTGGCCGGCCGCTTGACACCCGGCAGCTATCCACTGTGGGGCATGACTTATTACCGCTGGTGGCTGGCCGACCGCCTGGTCGAAGCGGCGCCGACCTATCTGCTGGCCGGCTCTTCGCTGTACGGCTGGTGGCTGCGCCTGCTGGGCGCGAAGATCGGCAAGGACGTCGTGATCGGTTCGATGACCCTGCGTTCGCCGGACCTGTTCACGCTCGGCGACAACGTCAGCATCGGCAACGGCGTCAATTTCGAGAACGCGCGCGTCGAGCGCGGGCGCCTGCTGCTGGGTCCCATCGTGCTGGACGACGATGCCTGCGTCTCCTCGTATGCCATCCTCGAAGGGAATACACGGGTTGGCCGCCGCGGCCATCTGGAAGGCCAGTCGGCGCTCGCCGATGGCATGGCGGTGCTCGACGGCCGCGTGTGGGCAGGCTCGCCCGCGCGCGATGCCGGCGCCTTCGACCCCTCGACCCTGCCGCCGCGCCCGATCGCAAGCCGCGCGCGCCTGCTTGGCGAAGCGCTGTTCTTCGTGTTCGGCATCCTGCTGGTGGCGACCCTGTTCTTCATGCCGGTCTTCCCCAGCTTCGTGCTGATCGACTGGTTCGACGAGCGCGGCGCGCTGGCGATGGTCCGCGCGGACACGATCCATGAACAGCTGGCGCGCTACTTCGTGCTGGCGCTGCCGGCCAGCGCCGTGCTGATCGCGCTGACCATGCTGGTGTCGGCGGCGATCCGCTGGGGCTTCCTGCCGCGCCTGCAGCCGGGCCGCTCGGCCGTGCACTCGAACACCTACTGCAAGAAGTGGCTGGTCTCGCACATCCAGGAATCCAGCCTGAACGTCCTGCACGGCATCTACGCGACCGTGTTCGCGCCCTTCTGGTACCGCCTGCTGGGCGCCAGGGTGGGCCGCGACGCCGAGATCTCGACGGCCCTGGGCGTGGTGCCCGACATGCTGACCCTCGGCGACGAGACTTTCATTGCCGACGCCGTGATGCTGGGCGACGAACAGATCGACGGCGGCTGGATGACGATGGAGCCGACCGTGGTCTCGAACCGTTCTTTCGTCGGCAACGGCAGCTACATCCCGGACGGCACCGTGCTGCCCGAAGGCGTGCTGGTGGGCGTGCACACGCACGCGCCGGCCAACGAGCGCATGACGGGCGGCGACACCTGGCTCGGCTCACCGCCCATCCACCTGCCGGCGCGCGAACAGGTCAGCGGCTACCCCGAACACCTGACCTACCGGCCGTCGATGGCGCGCCGCCTGGGCCGTGCGCTGGTGGAGGCCTTCCGCATCGTGGCGCCGCACGCGGTGGTGATCGCGGTCGGCTACACCGTGGTGCTGGACCTGATGCCGCTGGCCGGCGCGGGGCGCTGGGGCGAGGTGGTCTGGTACCTCGCCCTGATCGGCCTGGTCTACGGCATCGGCAACTACGTGTTCGTGCTGGCCTTCAAATGGCTGCTGCTGGGCCGCTACAAGAAGCGCGCGGAACCCATGTGGACGCCCTTCGTCTGGCTGTCCGAGGGCGTGACCAACCTGTACGAGGGCATCGCCGTACCCAACTTCATGCGCTACCTGCGCGGCACGCCCTGGTTGCCGCTGGCCTTCAACCTGCTCGGCTGCCGCATCGGCAAGGGCGTGTACATGGACACCACCGACATCACGGAATTCGACTGCGTGCACATCGGCGACCACAGCGAGCTGAATGCCCTGTCCTGCCCGCAGACCCACTTGTTCGAAGACCGCGTGATGAAGATCGACCGCGTCGACATCGGCAGCAAGGTGTATATCGGCCCGCGCAGTGCGGTGCTGTACAGCGCGAAGGTCGGCGACAATGCCCGCATCGGCCCCCTGACCCTGGTGATGAAGGGCGAGCATATCCCTGCGGCGACCGGGTGGAATGGCTTGCCGGCTGCGCCGCAACGGGATTGAGGGGATGACGATGATACCGGTGCAGTGGCGGCTTGCGGGCGCTTCCTCGTCCGTGGCGCCGCCCTCGGCGCCTGGCGGCCAGGGGTTCGGTGGTCTGCCCGCCTCTCGTCGGTTAGTTGCAAATTCTTGCGCAGCGGATGGCGTCGCCGTGATCGGCATCCAGGGCCAGCCCGAGCGCGAAGCGGCGCGCCGTGCGATCCGGGAAGCGATCATGGCCGAACTCGCGGCCCTGAGCGGCCTGCCGCCGCAGCGCATCGTCCTGCACACGCCCGAGGGCCAGGTGCCCTACGCCCTGCTCGACACAGCCTCAGGGCAGCAACGCGCCTGGGTCGCCATCAGCCACGACGGCGCGCTGTCGCTGGCCGCGATTTCCCTGCAGGCTCCGGTCGGCATCGACGTCACACTGGTCATGGACATTCCCGACTGGGAGCCGGTGGCGCGCGACTACCTCGGACCGGAAGTGACGGCGGCCCTCGCTGCCCTGCCCGCGCCCGGGCGCGCGGAGGCCTTCGCGCGGGCCTGGAGCGAACGCGAGGCGCGCCTGAAATACCTGGGCCGCGAACTCATCGAATGGAGCGCGGATGGCGATGCCGAGCTGGCGGGCTGCCGCTGCCTGCCGCTGGCGCTGCCCGAGGGCTATGCCGGGGTGCTGGCTCTGCCGCCTGGCACAAGCTGAGCGCGTGTGGCTTGCAATACGGGTAAGATTGCACAATGGATAATCTTACCCACTCCGTCGTCGGCCTTGGCATCGGCGCCCTGATCGACCGCAGCCTGCCCGCCGAAGCAAATCCTGACAGCGGCCGCACCCGTTCGCGCATGCTGCTCATTATCGGCTGCCTGGCCAGCAATTTCCCCGACCTCGACCTGGTGCTCACGCCCCTGCTCGATGCGCCGCTGGGCTACCTGCTGCACCACCGCGGCCACACGCATACCCTGATCGCCGCGCTGTTCGAGGCTACCCTGCTGCTGGGCCTGGTCTGGCTGCTGTGGCCGGCGGCACGGCGCCTGCAGGCGGCAAGCAGTCCGGCGCGCTGGGGCGCGGTGCTGGCCTCCTTCGCCGGGCTGGCGCTGCATATCGGCATGGACAGCCTGAACGTGTATGGCGTCCATCCCTTCTGGCCCTTCGATCCGAACTGGTATTACGGCGACCTCGTGTTCATCGTCGAGCCGGTGTTCTGGATCGCTTTCGGCGTGCCGCTGGCGGCCCTGGTACGCAGCCGGCCGCTGCGCCTGCTGTGGCTGGCCGTGATCGCGCTGGTGCCGCTGGCCGCCACCCTGCTCGGCTTCCTGCAATGGGGATCGCTGCTTGGCCTGTTTGCGCTCGGTTTGCTGCTGGCCTGGGTCCAGCGGCGTAACGACGAACACCACGGCGAAGCCCGTTCGGAACGCGGACGCAGGGCGCTGGCCGCCGGCCTCGCGTGCTGCCTGGCCTGGGTCGGCCTGCAGGCGCTGTCGCTGCAGCAGGCGCGCGCCATCGTCGCCGCCGAAGTGAAACGCATCGATGCGGGCGAGCGCCTGCTGGACACGGCGCTGTCGGCCTACCCCGCGAATCCGCTGTGCTGGTCCTTCGTGACGGTGGCCAGGACCGGCGCCGGCGGCGCGGGCACGGTGCACCTGCGGCGCGGCATGCTGAGCATTGCGCCGGGCTTGAGCCCGGTGTCGCACTGCCCCGCGCGCATCGCCGGCCCGGCGCTCGAGGATGCGCCGCCGCAGATCGCCTGGCAGGCGGAGGACCGCCAGCCGCTGGCCACGCTGCGCCAAACGGCCGGGCGCGACTGCCGGGTGAATGCCTGGATGCGTTTCGCGCGCGCGCCCTCGCTGGCGGAGGGCGTGGCGACCGACCTGCGCTGGGGCGAGCCGGGCAGCCGCAACTTTTCGACTATGCACTATGGCGGCCAGGACGCGAAACCCTGCCCGCATCCGGTGCCAGACTGGGGCTATCCGCGCGCGGACCTTCTGCAAGGACGCTGACGCGACCTGGCTTCATCCCTCAAGCCGCCCCGCTGTGCAAGGCAGCCGGGCAGGCTGTCTCATTTGTGCGCGCCAGTCACAAATTCCCTGCACTGTGGTTACACAGCACTATTGCGCACAAGCACCAAATGCTAGACTGGCAGGCTAAGTGTATGCAATAAGCATTTCTGCCAGGCAACACAGGCAGACGCGATACATAAAAGAATACTCAAAAAATCAAGCAGTTATAGGGATGTCATGAACAAGCAGCACCAGGTTCGCACGAACCTCACCCTGCTGGCCGCCGCATTGGCCAGCATCGCCTGGAGCGCGGCCCAGGCCCAGTCCATTCCCGAAGTGATCGTCACCGCGCAACGCACCGCCGCCCCGGAATCGAAGACCCCGGTGGCGATGAGCGTGCTCGGCGGCGAGGAGCTGAACAAGCTCGGCCTCGACGACCCGATGGCGATCGGCGACCGCCTGCCGAACACCTATCTGGAATACGGCAACGACGGCCTGCGCATTACCATCCGCGGCGTCTCGAACGCCGACAACACCGAAAAAGGCGATCCTTCGGCCGCCTTCATGGTCGACGGCGTGTACGTGGCGCGTCCGCAAAGCCAGACCGTCTCCTTCTTCGACGTCGACCGCATCGAAGTCCTGCGCGGGCCCCAGGGCACGCTCTACGGCCGCAACACGACGGCCGGCGTGGTGCATGTGATCAGCAAGGCCCCGACCCCGTACTTCGAGGGCGAGGCCCATGCCGAAGCCGGCACCTACAACAGCCGCAAGCTGGGCGCCACGGTCAACGTCCCGGTGAACGGTGCGCTGGCGCTGCGCGCGGCAGTGGCCTCGAACCAGCGCGACTCCTTCCTGCGCAACGGCCAGGGCACGCCCTGGCATCTGGGCATGGAACGCGACGACTGGGCCGCGCGCCTGTCGGCCAAGCTCAATCTCGGCAAGGACGGCGGCCTGCTGCTGCGCTACGAGCGCCAGCAGAACGATGCCAGCAACGACGATAGCCTGCCCGACACCAACTTCTACCGCGGCGCCGCGCAAGGTAATCCGGTGTGGATCGACGCCCCGGCCGCGCAGCGCCTGACCAACGCCTTCATCGCGCCGAACATGCAGCCCGAGCAGGGCTACACGCACAAGACCATGTCTGCGCTGTCGGCAGAGCTGAGCTGGGACCTGGGCCTCGTGACCGCGACGTATCTCGGCGCGCACCGCGATTTCTCGTCCACCTACCTGTACAACTATTATTACCGCGTCGTCCCCACTTTCGCGATCGGCCTGCGCCACGATTTCAGCGGCGACTACAACCAGGACTCGCACGAGCTGCGCTTCGCCACCAAGGCCGGCGGCCGCCTGAGCGCCCAGGGCGGCCTGTACTGGTTCCGCGAAGACGCGAACAACCACTACGTCTACCGCGACATGGAGCCGATCGGCTTGACGCCCTACTACGTGTGGGACATCGTGCCTTCGGTGTCGCGCAGCCGCGCCGTGTTCGGCCAGGCTACCTACGCCGTCAGCGACGGCTTGCGCCTGACCGCCGGCGCCCGCGTCAACCAGGACGGCAAGTCGCGCGTCGGCACCACCAGCTACCAGCAGGCCCGCAGCTTCAATGCGGCCACCGACCTGCGCGCCCTGGTCCACGGCGAACTATCGACCCACAAGACCACCTGGCGCCTCGGCGCCGACTACGACCTGGCCCCGTCCACCCTGCTGTACGGCGCCGTTGCTACCGGCTTCAAGGCGGGCGGCTTCAACGACGGCTGCGTCGCCGGCGAAGAACAGCTGGGCGTGCGCTGCAATGCCCTGAGCCAGGTGCCGGCCGCCGACCTGGTGTACGCGCCCGAAACCGTGACCTCCTGGGAGGCCGGCCTGAAGACCCGCTTCTGGCAGAAGCGCGCCAGCCTGAACCTGGCCGCCTTCCATTACGACTACCGCAACCTGCAGCTGTCGGCGGTAGCCTTCCATGGCGGCTCGCCGGTCTACGTGACCAGCAATGCCGGCCAGGCGGTGGTCAACGGCCTCGAAGCCGAGGGCCAGGTCCGCCTCACGCCGCGCGACCGCATCGACTACGCGCTGACTTTCACCGATGCGCATTACGCCCGCTATTCGCCGGACGGCGTGCACTCCTGGGCCGGCGTGAAGCTGGACCGCACGCCCACGCGCACCCTGTCGCTGGGCTGGGAGCACCGCTTCGACCTGTCCGGCGGCGCGCTGGTGGCCGGCCTGCACACGCGCGCCGGCAGCCGCAGCCTGCTGACCGTGCCGACCCAGGCCCTGCGGTACTGGGTGCCGGGCCACACCGAGTCCGACCTGCGCCTGGCCTGGGAACCGCCGGGCGCGCCGTGGACCCTGCAGGCCCGCGTGCGCAATCTCGAGAATGCCGTGCGCCCGACCACCGTCAACAGTTTCGGCATGGCGCTGCCCAGCGCCCCGCGCACCGCCGACCTGCGCTTCGACTACCGCTTCTAAGAAAGACCCGCCATGCGAACCTGGACCGCCGCCTTCCTTCTGTCTGTGCTGATGCTGCTGGCAAGCGGCGCCCGGGCCGCGGCGCCGGCCCCGCTGGCGCTCGACGACCGCCATCCGGACGTCGACGCCTGGCCGGCGGTGAGCGTGCTGGTCGACCCCAGCTACCGGCTCGAGGTGGACACCCTGCTCAAGGCCCCCGAGCGCTTCAGGGCGCCGGACTCGCCCTTCGCCAGCATCGGCGTGCAGAAGGGACGCGCCTGGCTGCGCATCCCGCTGCAGCCGGTCTACGGCGACGGCGACTGGGTGCTGGACGTCGCCTATGGCCTGATCACCCGCGCCGACCTGTGGCTGGTGAGCGAGGGCCGCATCCTGCGCCATGCGGTGGGCGGCGCCGGCGTCAAGCCGGACGGCGCCCTCGGCCCGGGCAACCCGGCCTTCCGCCTGGCGCTGACGCCGGGCGTGCGCTACGAGGTCCTGCTGCGCATCGACACCGAGGCGCCGAAGATCCTGCCGGTGCGCCTGCGCAAACCCGAGGCCTCGTACCGCAGCGCGATGAACGAGCAGATCCTGCAAGGCCTGCTGTCCGGCCTCAGCCTGTTCCTGGTGGTCTACAGCCTGGCGCAATGGGCCCACCTGCGCGAAACGCTGTACGCGAAATATGCGCTGTACGTCGGCAGCCTGGCCATCTATTCGGCCGCCCTGTACGGCGTGGGCGGCCAGTACCTGTGGCCCGGGAACATGTGGGGCGCGCTGCACATGAGCGGCATCGCGGCCATGGTCTGCTCCTGCAGCGCCTATCTGTTCGTCGAGCACGTGCTGGCGCGGCCGGGAAAAAGCCGCCTCTTCTCGCGCGTGATGAAAAGCTGCGCGGTGCTGTGCATCCTGCTGGCGGCCGCCTTCGGCCTCGACCTCATCCACGACGAATTCCTGATCCTGATGGTCAGCACGCTGGGCATCTTCCCGACCCTGTTCGGCCTGCCGGGCGCCTTCCGCCTGGCGCGCGCACGCGACCCGGTCGGCATCTGGCTGCTGGTCGGCTGGACCATCAGTTTCAGCGGCGCGGCCATCATGACCAAGGTATCGCATGCCGGCGCGGCGCCGACCTTCTGGAACATGCACGCCGTGCAGTTCGGCGCGGCGCTCGACATGATCGCCTTCCTGCGCATCGTCGGCCTGCGCAGCCGCGCCAGCCGCGACGCCACCCTGCGCGCCGAGGCCGCGGCCCGCATGAAGGCCGAGTTCATGGCCAACATGAGCCATGAGATCCGCACCCCGATGAACGCCATCCTCGGCATGAGCCGCCTGGCCCTGATGACGGAGCCGAATCCGAAGCTGCGCAACTACCTCGGCAAGATCCTCGGCGCCGGCGAGCACCTGCTGGGCATCATCAACGACATCCTCGACTTCTCGAAAATCGAGGCCGGCCGCATGACGGTCGAAGCGACCCCGTTCGCGCTCGACGGCCTGCTCGAGCACCTGGCCGGCATCGCCGCCATCAAGTCGGATGCCAAGCAGGTCGAACTGGTGTTCCGCGTGGCGCCCGAAGTGCCGCCGCAGCTGGTCGGCGATCCGCTGCGCCTGGGCCAGGTGCTGATCAATCTCACCAACAACGCCGTCAAGTTCACCGAGCGCGGCGAGATCGTGGTCGCGGTCGAACTGGTGGAGCCGGTCGACGCGCGCGCGGGCAAGGCGCGCCTGCGTTTCTCGGTCAGCGATACCGGCATCGGCATGAGCGGCGAGCAGCTGGCCGGCCTGTTCCAGGCCTTCACCCAGGCCGACAGTTCGATCACCCGCAAGTACGGCGGCACCGGCCTGGGCCTGAGCATCTCGAAGCAGCTGGTCGAGCTGATGGGCGGCGCCATCAGCGTCACCAGCACGCCGGGCGCCGGCAGCCGCTTCAGCTTCACGGTCACGCTCGGCCTCGGCGCCGAAGACGCGCCCCAGCTGGCGGCGGCCACCGCCGCCGCCCTCGGCCAGGCCCGCGTGCTGGTGGTGGACGACAGCGCCAGCGCGCGCGAGGCCCTGCTCGAGATGCTGGGCGCCTATGGCATCCGTGCCGGCGCCGCGGCGTCCGGCGAAGCCGCGCTGGAACTGCTGGCCCAGGCGGCGGAAGCCGGCCGGCCCTACGAACTGGTGCTGATGGATTACCTGATGCCGGGCTGGGATGGCGTCGAGACCATCCGCCGCATCCGCGGCGATGCGCGCCTCGGGGCCACGCCGGCCATCCTGATGGTCAGCGTCTGCAGCCGCGAAGGCGTGCTGCAGGAACAGGGAGACATTCCGCTGGACGGCTTCCTGACCAAGCCGGTGAACCCGGCCCTGCTGCACCACAGCGTGCTGCGCGCCCTACACCCGGAACTGGCGCCGGCATCGCCGAACACCGGCGCCACTGCATCCGACCTCACGCGTCTCGATGGCGCCCGCATCCTGCTGGTGGACGACAACGCCAACAACCGTGAAGTGGCGCTCGACTTCCTGGCCGCCGCGCGCATGCGCGTGGACGTCGCCGCCGACGGCGCCGAGGCGGTGGCGATGGTGCGCGACGGGGATTACGACCTGGTCCTGATGGACATCCAGATGCCGGTGCTCGACGGCCTGAGCGCGACCCGCGAGATCCGCGCCCTGCCCGGCCGCGCCGCCCTGCCGGTCGTCGCCATGACCGCGAACGCCCTGTCCGGCGACCGCGAAAAGAGCCTGGCGGCCGGCATGAACGACCACGTGGTCAAGCCGATCGATCCCGACCTGCTGTTCCGCGCCCTGCTGCGCTGGATCGCCCCGGAGCGGCTGCTGGGGCGCGCGCTGCCGGTCCGCCCGGTGGATCCGGCGGACGCTGGCGCGGCTAGCGATGCGCCGCTGCCGCCGCTGGCCGGCGTCGACTGGCAGCAGGCCCTGGCGAGCGCCGGCGGCGAACCGGCGCGCCTGCGCCGCCGCCTCGCCAGCTTCGTGCGCGAATATGGCGACGCCCCGCGCGTCATCCGCGAGGCCATGGCCGGCGGCGCCGACGAGGTCCTGCTCGGCCTGGCGCACAACCTGCGTTCCGGCGCCACCTACATCGGCGCGGATACCCTGGCGCGCATCGCCGGCGACCTCGAACAGGAACTGCGCGCCGGCCGCCGCGAACGCCTGCCGCTGCTGGCGCCGGAACTCTCGCTGAGCCTCGACGCCGTAATCGACGGCCTGGGGCGTGCCGCCGGCGCCGCGCCGGCCCTGCCCGCGGCCAGGCTCGACGCCCGCGCGCAGCTGGCGCGCCTGGCGGATTACCTGCGCGCCGACGACGCCCGCGCCGAGGACGCGCTGGCCGAGCTGCAGGCGGCGCTGCCGGGCGAGGAGCACGCCGCGCAGCTGGCGGCGCTGCGCAGGGCGGTCGACGAGATCGAGTACGGCAGCGCGCTGGCAGTGCTCGAGAAACTGGAACAAGGACTGGAGGAGCTGCAGGCATGAATCTCGAACCACAAAAAGTCCTGATCGCCGACGACGACCCGATCAGCCGCCAGGTGCTGGCCGATTTGCTGAAGCCCGAATACACGGTGCTGCTGGCGAAGAACGGCGAGCAGGCGCTGGAACGCGCC
Organism: Massilia sp. Bi118; assembly: GCF_918697865.1. Lineage (GTDB taxonomy): Bacteria > Pseudomonadota > Gammaproteobacteria > Burkholderiales > Burkholderiaceae_D > Telluria. The sequence goes on from NZ_CAKKMV010000003.1 coordinate 262,892, forward strand.
CAGCGCCATGCGCCCGACCTGGTGCTGCTGGACGTGATGATGCCGGACATGGACGGCTACGAAGTCCTGCGCCGCCTGCGCGCCGATCCGCAGACCGCGCACATCACCGTGATCTTCGTCTCCGGCCTGAACCGACCGGAGGACGAAGCCAACGGCCTCAAGTTGGGCGCCGCCGACTACATCGCCAAACCCTACAACGCGACGGTGGTGATGGCGCGCGTGGCCCTGCACCTGCAGCTGGTGCGCCAGCGCCGCATGCTCGAGCGCCTGGCCAACGTCGACGGCCTGACCGAGCTGGCCAACCGCCGCCGCTTCGACGAGCTGTACGCGGTGGAATGGCAGCGCGCCCAGCGCAACGGCCGCCCGCTGTCGCTGGCCCTGCTCGACATCGACGCCTTCAAGCAGTACAACGACCACTACGGCCACCCGGCCGGCGACCGCGCCCTGCGCGCGGTGGCGCGCGCGTCGAGCGCCGGCCTGCGCCGCCCGGCCGACCTGGCGGCGCGCTACGGCGGCGAGGAGATCGTGCTGCTGCTGCCGGACACGGATGCGCTACAGGCGCGGCATGTATTGGACGGGATCCTGGCGGCCATCGCCGAGCTGCAGCTGCCGCATGCGGCCTCCGGGGTGTCGGCGTGGCTGACGGCGAGCGTCGGCGGCGCGACCCTGGGCGGCAACGGCGCCGAGACGGCGGCCGAGCTGTTCGAGGCGGCGGATGTGCAGCTTTACCGGGCCAAGCATGGGGGGCGGAACAGGATTGTGTGGCGGGGAATGGACTGACCGTCGTTCCCGCTTCCCACCGTCGTTCCCGCGAAGGCGGGAACCCAAGTTCTCTTCGAGCAGTCGAGACGCCAGCAAACTTGGGTCCCCGCCTTCGCGGGGACGACGAGGGGCTAGCGGGAACGACGGTTTCCTATCCGCGCGACGGCCGTGCCAGCGAAGCCCTTAAACTCACACTCACCGGAAAAGTCCGCGTCAGCGGCCGCTCGAAGCCATAGCAAAGATTGAGCAGCGCCGCGACCCCGCTGCGGGTCATCTCCCTCCACGGGATGTGGACGGAGCTCAGGCGCGGCGCCGAGTAGGCGGCGCTGGGCACGTCGTCGTAGCCGATCACGGACACGTCCTGCGGCACGCGGATGCCGGCTTCGTGGAAGCAGGCCAGCGCGCCCATCGCCATCTCGTCGTTGGCGCAGAACACCGCGGTGAAGGACCGTCCTGAAGCCAGCAGCGCCTGCGCCGCCGACCAGCCGCCATCCGAAGAAAAGTCGCGCTCCGCCGTCCACAGGCTGGAAGGGTCGATACCTCCCTCTTCCAGTTCGTGCATGAAGCCGGCGATGCGGTCGATATTGTCGGCCACGCCCGCAGGCCCGGCGATCACGGCGATCTCGCGGTGCGCATGGTCCAGCAGCGCGCGCGCCGCTAGCCGGCCGCCCAGGCGGTGGTCGACCGTGAAGCATTGTTCGGGGATGCTGTCGAAGCTGTGATTGAGCAGGACCAGCTTGCCGCGCCTGGGGCCGAGGGCTTCCAGGTCTTCTTCCAGCAGGGGGCTGGTGAGCACGATTACGCCGTCGCAGCCGCGTTCGAACAGGAAGCCGACGCCGTCGATCGCCTGCTGGCGCGCGCCTTCGCGTTCGACACCGAAGGCGACCATCATGTGCAGGCCGGCGCTGCGCAGTTCGGCGTCGACGATCTGCAGCATCGCCGTGTAGAAGGTGCCCGACATCAGCGGGATGTAGACCCCGATCATGCGGCTCGTGCCGTACAGTAGCGAGCGCGCCGCGTGCGAGGGACGGTATCCCAGCGTGGCGATGGCCTTGCGCACGCGCTCCAGCTTCGCCGGCGACACCGAGCCCTTGCCGCGCACCACGCGCGACGCGGTGCCCAGGCCGACGCCGGCCATGCGCGCTACGTCCTTGATTGTCGACACTGAGTTTCCCCTCCCGGGCCCAAGCATACTGCAAGCCGGGCCCGGACGCAGCAGCTTTTCAGCCGGCGCTTTAACGCACCGCGGTCTGGATCGCGTGGGCCGGGATGTCGACCGCGACTTCCTTGCCGTCGACGATCAGACGGTAATGCTGCGGCTGCGCGGTCTTGTTCATCACCACCACCGCCAGGCTGCCATCCAGGTTGCGGAAGGCGGTCGCATCCAGCGTGCTGCGGCTGGTGGCGGCGCTCACGCGGCGCGCTTTCGGCCGGATGTAGCGGGTGAAGTGGCCCATGTAGGCGTAGCTCGGGGTATAAATCAGCTGGCCGTCGTCGCTTGCATGCAGCAGCGCGAAGCAGTAGTTGCCGACGTGGTTGGGACCACCGCGGCTGTCGAGCAGCATGTTCCAGTCGACCCAGCCGCTCGAGCCGGCATTCAGGTCGGCCAGGATCTCGCTGCCGTAACGCTCGCCGTTGGCCCAGGACTGCATCTGCGTCGGGTCGAAGTGCTCGATCGACGACTCCGTCAGCAGGAACGGCACGTCCGGCCAGGCCTCGTGCACGGCGGCCAGGTTGCGGTGCATGGGCTCACCTTTGGCCCAGGTCTCGTACCAGTGATAGCCGACGCCCCAGATGTAGGGGCGCGCCTTCTTGTCCGCCAGGATGTGGGCGGCGCGCTGCGGCAGCAGGTCCCGGTTGTGGTCCCATACGATCACCTTCTTGTCCTGCAGGCCGGCCGCGCTCAGGGCCGGGCCGAGGTGATCGCCGAGGAAGCGGGTCTCGTCCTCGGCGGTGTAGATCATCGATTCCCACTTCTGCCTGGCCATCGGCTCGTTCTGGATCGACAGGCCCCACAGCGGGATGCCGGCCTTTTCATAGGCCTTGACGAACTTGACGATGTACTGGGCCCAGGTGTCGCGGAACTCCGGCAGCAGGGTGCCGCCGCCGACCATGCTGCCGTTTGACTTCATCCAGGCGGGCGCGCTCCAGGGCGAGGCGAACACCCGCATCTGCGTGCCGTAGCTGCCGCCTGCCGCCAGGGCCTGGCGCATCAGCGGCACGCGGTACTTCATGTCGTGGTCGATACTGAAAGAGGCCAGCGCGCGGTCGCCATCCTTCACATAGGTGTAGCTGCCGCTGCTGAAGTCCGAGCTGTGGATGGTGGCGCGCAGGATGCTGTAACCCAGGCCCTGCTTCGGGTCGAAGTAGGCGGCCAGGAAGGCCTTCTGCTGGGCCGGCGTCAGCTTGGCATAGGTCTCGGCGGTGGCGTCGGTGACGGCGCCGCCGAAGCCGAACACTTCCTGGAAGCTGCGCCGGGTATCCACGAACACCGCAATCTCGGTCTCCATCGGCTGCGTGGCCGGGCGCGCCGCGCCCAGGGTCTGCGGCACGAAGCGCTCACCCGCGCCCTGGGCCGTGGTGTAGACCTGCCACTGGCTGTTGGCGGCCAGCGCCGTGCCGCCCGCGGCCGTCATCAGGGCGGCGCACAGCAGCCGCATTGCAAATCGTTTAGTCGTCAATCTGGTCTCCCGGTGGTTCACAGCTTGTAGTTCAGGCCGAGCAGGATCTGGCGGCCGTAGGTAGTGTAACGCTCCGGTGCGTAGGCGCCACTGCTGAACGGGCTGCCCTGCATGGTCTGGTAGGGTTGGTTGTGCAGGTTGTTCGCCTGCAGCAGCAGACCCAGGTTCTTGAAGCGGCCTTCCTGGAACTCGTAGCCGATCTGGACGTCGATCTGGCGCTCGGCGCGGATCTCGCTGAAGGCGCGCTGGGCGAACAGGCCGGTGACCTCGCCGCGGTAGGCGGAGCGGTAGCGTTCCGAGATACGCGCCGAGAAGCCGTTCTTCTCATAGAAGGCGGTCAGGTTCGCCACCACGCCGGACAGGCCGGGCAGCTTTTCCTTGGTCCCCGGACCATTTGGGTGGATCGAGCTGTCGGTGCCAGAGGCGCTGGCCTGCAGGCCGAAGCCGTCCAGGCGGTTCCACAGCATGTTCAGCTGCATCGACGCGGTCAGCTCGATGCCGCGCACGAAGCCGCCCTGCCCGTTGGCCGGCTGGTTGATGGTGCCGATGCTCTGGATCGGGATCACCGTGCTGCTGTTCGGATAGCCGCTGTAGTCGAACTCCTGCTGGCGGTTGTAGATGTAATTCTTCAGGTCCTTGAAGAAGTACGCGGCCGACACGTAGCTGCCCTTGCTGATGTAGTGTTCCAGCGAGAGGTCGTAGGAGTTGGCGCGCCACGGCTCCAGCCTGGTATTGCCGCCGCTGCCGTTCCACATGCGGGTGGTGGCATCCACGCCGGCCGCGATTCCGGCGCGCATGTCCGACATGCGCGGACGCGCCACGGTCTTGGCGGCGCCAAAGCGAAGGTAGGTGTCGTGCACGTAGTTGCCGAGGTCGAAGTTCAGGTTCAGGCTGGGCAGCACGTCGTGGTAGGAGGCGCCGCCGTGCAGGTCGGTGATGACGCCGCCGTTATTGGTCTTGCCGTCCGCGTCCTGATTGACATGCACGTACTGCACGCCGGCGTTGCCGCGCACCGGTACCGTACCGAGCTCGGTATCGATGCCGAAGCGGACGAAGCCCACCGTCTGCTTCTCGCGCACCGACCAGTCCTGCTGGGCGACGTCGGTATCGAGCGGCATCTTGTCGTAAAGGGTATTCAGCGCGCTCAGGGAATCGAAGCTCAGCACGCCCGGAATCCCGGCCCAGGCCAGCGAGGTGGTCGGCTGGATCAGGTTGGCCGGCACGCTCGTGAGGGCGCGGTCGTTCTTCAGGGCGAAGCGCTGGGACACGTCCTCGTGCGACTTCTCGCGCCTGGTGTAGCTCAGTCCAGCCTGGAAATCACGAAGGAAGCCGTCCATCTCGCGCTTGACGTTCAGCTTCACGTTGCCGAGCGTGTCCTCGACGATCGGGTGGTGCTGGGTGGCGTCGTGGCCCCAGCCGCCGACGTCGGCCAGCTTGATGATGTTCGGATTGGCGAAATCCATGCTTGGGGTGAACTGCGGCAGGCCGGCGCCAACCGGGATCTGGAAACCGAAATTGTTATCGGCCGCGCCCGATCCGGCCTTGCCCAGGCCTGCATAGGTTTCGGAAGTCATCTCCTTGCGCTTGGCCGAGGAATACGACAGATCGCTGTCGGCCGACCAGCGGTCGGCCAGTTTGACCGCATTGTTCCAGCCCGCCGCGAACAGCTTGTCCTTGCGGGTGTTGTAGTCGTTGCGGACGATCGGCTCCATGTTGACCAGGGCGCCGCCGGTCAGCAGGCGGGTGCCGCCGATGGACTGGATCTGCGGATTCAGGTAGCTCACGGAATCGGCCGAGTTCCACATCATGCCGCGCATGATTTCCTTCTGGTCGAACTGCGAGTAGTACAGGTCGAGGACCGAGCGCACATCGCGGTTCGGCTTGTAGTCGATGACCGCCATCAGGCCGTCGCGCACCTGCTTGCGAGAGGTAGCCGTGACTTCGGCACCCTTCAGCGCAGTCACGTCCTCGTTCCCCGGCGGGAGCTTGTTGTTGTTACCCCACCACCAGGACTTGTATTCCTTCTGCTGGCCCGGCGAATCCAGGTGGGCATAGCCGACCGCGATGCCCAGGGTGTTGTTCATGAACTGGTCGATGTAGGAGATCGACGCGCGGCCGCCATTGTCCGACCAGCCGTTATTCAGTTTGCCGTTGCCGTTATGCTCGCCGCGCAGGTTGACGGCGATGGTGCGGCCGCGGCGGTCCAGCGGACGCACGGCGCGCAGGTCGATGGTGCCGGACAGGCCGGCCGCCGTCATCGAGGCGTCGGGCGTCTTGTACACGGTCACGCCGCCCAGCAGCTCGGACGGGTACTGGTCGAATTCGGCGCTGCGGTCGTTGCTGGTGGACGTCTGCTCGCGGCCGTTCAGCAGGGTCACGCCGAAGTCCGGCGCCAGGCCGCGCAGCGAGATCACCTGGGCGCGGCCGGCAACGCGCTGGGCGGTCAGGCCCGGCAGGCGCGCGATCGATTCGGCGATCGACACGTCCGGCAGCTTGCCGATGTCTTCCGCGGTGATAGCCTCGACGATGTTGTCGGCATCCTTCTTGATGGCGATCGAGCTCTCGATACTGCCGCGAATGCCGGTGACGACCACCTGCGAGGGCGCGCCGTCCTGGGTGCTGTCCTGGGCCATCGCGGCGCCGCCCCACAGCAGCGCGGCGCAAGCAGCGGCGATCGGGGTGACGGACAGCGGGTGGACGCGGCGGGGGCTTGGGTGAGCCATGTTTCTGTCTCCTGAATGTTTTTATGGTCCGGTTGTGGAAACGTTGCCAAATCGTGAGCTTAAAAATGGAAACGTTGCCAATTCAAGGGGCATCCGTTTCCGCTCATCGGTTCGACTCGGTAGTCAGCCTTCATCGCAGCTGGCTTCCCGTCCAGTCCCCTGACGCCCGGGATTGGAAACGTTGCCAAATGCTGTGTTGTCATTATCAGCTTGCTCGAATTTCAATGTCAATAGCGAAGGTGCGTGTGCGCAACAGCTCACGCACCTTCCGCGATTTATTTCCAGACCAGCGTGGCGACGCTGGCCCCCGGCAGCGTGTAGCGGAAGGATGCCTTGCCCACCTTGACCGCGACCGTGCGCGCCGCGGCCTCGCCGTTCGCCAGCAGCAGCACGACGCCGCCGTCCGGATTGCGGAAAGCGACGTTGGCCACGCCTTCAGACGCTTCGCTCGAGGCGATGCGGCGCGCGCCCGGCAGCACGAAGCGGCTGGCATGGGCCAGCGCGTAATACTCGACGTTGCGGGTGACGGCGCCGGTCCTGGAATCGATGGTGACGACGCCGCGGCAGTCCTTGCAGCCGCCCAGGTGCGGACCGTCGTTCTCGTCCAGCGCCAGGTTCCAGAACAGCACGCCGCGCGCCCAGCCGCGGGTGGTGTCGATCACCAGGGTTTTGGTGAAGTACTGCAGGTTCCTGGACCAGTCCGGCGACCAGCGCCCGCCCGAGCACTCGGTAAACCAGGTGTCCTTGGCCGGGTATTTGTCGTGCAGCCTGGTTTGCACGTCCGACTTGCCGGCGTAGCAGTGCCAGGCAACGCCGCTCACGTACTTTGCCGCTTGCGGGTCGGCCAGCACGGTGGCCGGCGAATCCGGCTCGTCCCAGTTGTGGTCCCAGTCGAAGATCGCGGTGCCGGGATTCGCGCGCGCCAGCAGCGGGCCGAGATGGCCGCCGATGAAAGCGGCGCGCTTGGCCGGGTCGACGCGCATGCCGGGATAGTCGCCGGGCTCGAAGTGCGGCTCGTTCTGCAGCGTCAGCGCGGAGATGGCGACGCCCTCGGCCTTCATCGCATCGACGTAGCGGTTCAGGTAGCGCGCGAAGGCATCGTAGGCTTCGGGCTTCAGCGTGCCTTTGACCAGGCTGTCGCTGCTCTTCATCCAGCCCGGCGCGCTCCAGGGCGAGGCCATCACCTTCAGCTGTGGATTGACCTTGAGCGCCGCCTTCACGGCAGGCAGCACGGTGTCGCGCTGGGCGTCGATCGAGAAGTGCTGCAGCTGCGGATCGCTCTGGCCGGGCGGCATGTCGTCGAAGCTGTAGTGGGTGCGCGAAAAGTCGGAGGCGCCGATGGTCAGGCGGGTGAAGGACAGGCCGATGCCCGTCGTCTTCCCCTGCCCCCGGCCGAACAGCTCACGCATCAGGGCCTCGCGCTGTGGGCCCGTCATCTTCTGCTGGATCAGCCAGGCCGAGGCGTCGGTGATGGCCGCGCCGAAGCCGGCGATCTGCTGGTAACTGGTGCCGGGGTCGACCTCGATCACCGGCGTGCCAGCGGCCATCTTGACCATCGCGCTGCTGAAGCTGGCGTCGGCTTCGCGGGAGAGCAGTTTGGCCTGGTCGCCGGTGGTGAGCCAGGCCTGGACCGTGGGGCCCTCTCCTTTGACAGGTGCGGCGGCGGCCGGCAAGGCGCTGAATGCGGCGGCCAGCAGGATGGGGAATGCACTGCGCAGCCGCAGCCGGGTGGCGAGAGCCATGGTGTTCATCTCCTGTATGGGACGGCAGATTGGAAACGTTGCCAAATTTATGCCGAGAACTATAGCAGAGGTGTTGGCGAAGTCAACGCGTGCGTGCGGAAAGCGAAAAAAGATCGGCCCACGCAGTGGTGGGCCGATCATGATGTCCTGGAGGCGAGGACAGGAATCGAACCTGTCTACGCGGCTTTGCAAGCCGCTGCATAACCTCTTTGCTACCTCGCCGAAGAGAATGGTACGCGCGTGGCTTGAGCCGTCCATGCGGTGGCGCAAACGGAAAGCGGCGGCATGGCATACTCCTGCCATGAGCACCGAGAAAAAACTGCAATTCGACGAATTGATGCAACTGGCGACAACATCGGCGGCGGTCACCCGCGACTGCGACTGCGCCATCGACGCCTGCCGCGAATGGACGCGCATTCCAGCCGGCTTCCCCGAGCAGCAGATGCAGACGCTTGGCACCCTGGTCGAGGATCCCTACATCGAAGCGACCTACGAGGAATACCATCCGGCCGGGACGAATTACTGGTCGGCCGAGGCGCCGATCGCCTGGCGGCATTATCCCTACAACCGCTGCAGCGTCCTCCAGTGCGAGGTCTGCGGGCGTTGCTGCCTGAAGTATGTCGAGGCCGGCGGCTACTATGTCGAACCGCGCATGCGGGCACTCGATCCGCGGCTGCTGGTGAACTTGCCGGCTGACGCCTGAACGCCAGGCCGCCTGAATCGCTTCGGTTCCGGATACCCCATTTTTAGCAGCACCCGCCGCACCGTGCGCTCGCCATGGTGCGCCTTTCTCGATGCCGTCCACCCTGTCCCGGCATTGCACGCGCAAGTCCCCACCCCCTCCACCGTCTCGTAGCACCGAATCGCTTTCACGAATTGTTGACTAGCGAAAAAAATTCCTATACCTTTTAGTTAAACGTTTTCCTACATTTTAAAAAGTTCATGTAAATATCGGGTAAGAGAACGGTTTCTCTTGGAGCGGGAGTTTCGGAAGAATGGCATTGCGGCTTGTTAAACGATTTCATAAATCTGTCGAAACACGGCGTCGCGCAGCGAAATGGCTGATGGCGGCAGCGTTGCTGGGGAGCTGTCTGGCAGCAGCCGCGCGGCCCGGCACGGACCCGGCCGCCCCCGTCGCTGCGCAACTCGATCGCGCACGCATCCTGCGCGCCGCCCAGGCCGACCTCGGCCAGGCGGCGCACACCATCACGGCCTTTCCGGCGCCGCGCAGCAGCGGCGGTCCGCACGACTTTTATTCCGAAGGCGACTACTGGTGGCCTGATCCCGCCCACCCCGGCGGACCCTACATCCAGCGCGACGGCCTGAGCAACCCGGACAACTTCGTCGCACACCGCCAGGCCCTGCTGCGCTTCGCGGTGCAGGTGCCGGAACTGGTGGCCGCCTGGAAGATCACCGGCGACAAGCGCTATGCCGGCCATGCGGTCGCCCACCTGCGCGCCTGGTTCGTCGATCCGGCCACCCGGCTCAACCCGAACCTGGAATACGCACAGGCCGTCTTCGGCCGCAGCAAAGGCCGCGGCATCGGCATCATCGACACCGTGCACCTGGTCGAGGTGGCGCGCGCCATCGAGGTGCTGGAGGCCGGCCATGCGCTGCCGCCTGCCGAGGGCGACCGCATCAAGGCATGGTTCACCGCCTACCTGGACTGGCTGGTCCACAGCCGCAATGGCCAGCAGGAGCGCGACGCCAAAAACAACCACGGCAGCTGCTGGCTGCTGCAGGTGGCTGCCTTCGCCCGCCTCATCGGCGACGAGGCGCTGCTCGCCTATGCGCGCGAGCGCTACAAGAAGGTGCTGCTGCCCACGCAGCTGGCGGCGGACGGCAGCCTGCCGCTGGAGCTGAAGCGCACCAAGCCGTATGGCTATGCGCTGTTCGACCTCGAAGCACTCGCGGCGCTGTGCGAAGTCCTGTCCACCCCGGGCGACGATCTGTGGACCTACACGACGCCGGACGGCCGCGGCATCGGCATCGGCAAGGCCATGGCCTGGATGGTGCCCTACATCCGCGACAAGTCGCAATGGCCGCTGCCGCCGGACCTCATGTTCGACCGGGAGTGGCCGATGCGCCAGGCCAGCCTGCTGTTCGCGGGCCGCGCGCTGCACCGCCCCGACTACCTGGACCTATGGCGCACCCTGCCCGCGGATTCTTCGGTGGACGAAGTGGTGCGCAACTTCTTCATCCGCCAGCCGGTGCTGTGGGAGTAAGCCGCACCGGCAGCCGGCAACGCATACAACGACATCTACAACAACGAGGAGACAAGCTTTGGACAAGCACGACAAACGACACGCAGCGCAGCTGCTGAAGACATTACCGGCCGCGGTGGCCCTGGCGCTGGCCGGCATGGACGCCGGCGCGCAGGCATCGCAGCCCGATCCGACGATGCAGAAAGTGGAAGTCACCGGCTCGAGCATCAAGCGCTCGGTGGCGGACCAGGCCCTGCCTGTTACGGTGGTCAAGGCCGAGGACTGGCTGGCGCAAGGCATGCTGACCATCGAAGACATCCTGATGTCGATGTCGACCGCATCGGACTACACGCTGAACACCACCTCGGGCAACGGCAACAGCGCCAACATGCGCGGCATCGGCGGCTCGCGCACCCTGGTCCTGCTGGATGGGAAGCGCGTCTCGGACAACTCGATCGACCCGAACAACATCCCGGTCAGCGCGCTCGACCGCACCGAGGTGCTGCGCGACGGCGCGTCCTCGATCTACGGCAGCGACGCGATCGGCGGCGTGATCAACTTCGTCACCAAAAAGGCCTACAAGGGCGCATCCATCACCGCCAAGGGCACCACGCCGCAACGGGCGGGCGGCGGCCAGTCCACGGGCTTCAACTTCATCTTCGGCAAGGGCGACCTGGCCGCCGACGGCTGGAACATCTACGTCACGGGCGACCTGAATCACCAGAACGAACTGGCGCAGTCGGCGCGCCCGAACATCACCTCGGACGAGAACCGGATCAGCGCCGGCTTCGCGCCGCCCAAGCTGACCAAGGGCACCAATGCCGTGCCGGCCAACGTCACCCTGGTCAACGGCTCGACCAAGAACGCCGGCAACCCGTACTACGCGACCGGCTGCGTGGAACCGTACACCACCCCGGGCACCAGCAATACCTGTTCGGCCACCTACAGCGCCAACAGCCTCACGCTGACCAAGGAGCACCAGCAGGCGTCCTTCTTCACCAAGGGCAGCCTGATGCTGAACCCGGACCACAAGCTGTCCGCCACCCTGCTGTATTCGAATATCTACAACCGTCCCGTCAAGAACCCGACCTTCGGCATCAATGCCTCGATCGCGGGCTTCCCGGCGCTGACCATCACCCCGGCCAGCAAGTACTACCCGGGCCGGGGCATCACCCCGGCCATGCCCGGCATCACCAACCAGACCCTGACCCTGGCCTGGTCGCTGATCGGCGACCTCGGCCCGACCGTCCTGGACTACAACACCCGCACCGCGCGTGCGACCATCGAGGACGAGGGCCGCATCGGCGCCTGGGACTACCGCGCCGGCCTGTGGAGCGCGCTGTACACATCCCGTGTGACCTTCCGTTCGGGCTTCGTCAACAGCTACGGCCTGCTGGCCGGCGTCGCCGACGGCTCGCTCAACCCCTTCGGCCTGCAGGACGAGAACGGCCTCGCCTACCTGGACGGCCTCTCGACCAATGGCCAGACCGCCGATGCAGGCGTGACCCGCCTGAACGGCATCGACCTGACCGCCAACCGTGAGCTCATGCCCCTGGCGGGCGGCGCGATGTCGCTGGCCGTGGGCGCCAGCGCCTGGCACGATTTCACCTACCATTCGATTCCGGAAACCGTGGCGCTGTCCGGTGGCCAGACCGGCAACACCGCCGCCGTCAACCAGCATGCCTCGCGCAACGTGACGGCCGCCTACATCGAACTCGACATGCCCTTCACGAAGGCGCTCGACGTCGACTTCGCGGTACGCACCGACCACTACAGCGATTTCGGCTCGACCACGAATCCGAAAGTCAGCTTCCGCTACAAGCCGGGCAATACCTGGATGCTGCGCGGCGCGGCCGGCACCGGCTTCCGCGCGCCGACCCTGAGCCAGCGCTACTTCGGCGCCGTCGACGGCCGCACCGGCATCACGAGCCTGAGCTACAACGACCCGCTGCTGTGCCCGGGCGGCCGTCCCGGCGGCAATACCAACGGCACCGCGCTACCCGGGTATGACCCGGCCGTCGTCTGCGCCGCGCGCCAGCCGATCAACACGGGCGCCAATCCGAACGTCGGCCCGGAACGCTCGACCACCTTCAACTTCGGCCTCGTGCTCACGCCGACCCGCTCGCTGCTGGTCTCGCTCGACTACTTCAACGTCAAGCTGCGCGACATGATCGGCCAGATCGCCCAGCCGACCTTCTTCACCGACCCGACCTACGCTGACCTGTTCATCCGCGACGCCAACAAGAACCTGCTGTACATCGACGACCGCCAGACCAACCTGGGCGGGCTGCGCACGGACGGCATCGACATTACCACCACCTACACCTTCCCGAAAACGCGCTGGGGCACCTTCGGCGCCCAGCTGGACGGCACCTACATCCACCGCTTCGAAACCCAGGTGGACCGTGACGGCGAGTGGATCTCGAGCGTCAACAAGTTCGGCCCGCTGGACGCCAACGTGCAGAACTTCCGCTGGAAGTACGGCGCGTCGATCAAGTGGAAGAGCCCGGGCGGTGCCTGGACCTCGACCCTGAACGAGCAGTACAAGCAGAGCTTCGAAGACCGGAACAGCGGCACGCAGTTCTACCACGTGATCGATCCGTACACGGTCTTCAACTGGTCGCTGACCTATTCCGGCCAGCGCCACTGGAAGCTCATGGCAGGCGTGAACAACGTGTTCGACCGCGATCCGCCGGCCGCCAACTACCGCAACGAAGGCTATGCCAGCGGTGAAGGCAGCCCGCTCGGCCGTACCTTCGTGGCGCGCGCGACCTACACCTTCTGAAGCCTGCCCGAGGAGACTTCATGATAGCTTCGACCCTGCGTGCGGCCGTGCTGGCCGCCTGCCTGGGCGTTTGCCTGAGCGTGGGCCTGGCCGGCCCCGCGCAGGCCGCCGCGCCCTCGCAGTTCTACACTTACGATCCGGCGGCGCTGGCCCTGGCCAAGCAGCGCGTCGCCGCGCGCGATCCGCTTTACCTGCCGTCCTACGACAGCCTGCTGAAACAGGCCGACGCCGCGCTCACGCATCCCCGCTACAGCGTGGTCGACAAGAGCCTGGCGCCGGCCAGCGGCGACAAGCACGACTTCTTCAGCTTCGGTCCCTACTGGTGGCCCGATCCCTCGAAGAAGGATGGCCTGCCCTACATCCGCAAGGACGGCCAGCACAATCCCGCTTCCTCGACCGACGCCACGGATGCCTCCCGCATCGGCAAGTTTTCGCGCGACGTCACGGTGCTGGCGCTGGCCTGGTATTTCACCGGCGAGCAGAAATACGCCGACAAGGCCGGCGAACTGGCGCGGGCCTGGTTCCTGGCGCCGGCAACGCGCATGAATCCGAACCTCGACTACGGCCAGGCGATTCCCGGCCGGGTGAACGGCCGCGGCATCGGCATCATCACCAGCCGCAACCTGATCGACGTGATGGACAGCCTGGCCCTGATCCAGCCGGCGCGCGCGCTGACGGATGCGGAGAACGCGGATGTACGCGCCTGGTACCGCGCCTACCTGGACTGGCTGCTGGGCAGCCGTAACGGCTTCGAGGAGAGCAATGCGCACAACAACCACGGCACCTGGTACGGGGCCCAGGTGGTGGCGTATGCCCTGTACACGAATCAGCCGGCAGTCGCCAGGCGCGAACTCGACATCGCCAGGATCCGCCGCATCCCCGGCCAGATCGACCGCGAGGGCAAGCTGGTCGCGGAGCTGGAGCGCACCCGCCCGTCTGGCTACGTCAACTTCGCGCTCGAGGCCTTCGGCAATCTGGGCCGCTATGGTGAACTGATGGGAGTGAACCTCTGGCAGCAGAACGAGGATGCGCACACCATCAGGCAGGGGTACCGCTTCGTCGCGCGCCATGTGAACGGCGAGAAGTGGCCCTATCCGGAAATCGACGCCAAGGAAGGCTCGCCGGACGGCGTCAACCGGCATGCGATGCAGAACATGCTGGCGGCGGCGCGCGCCTACCGCGACGATCCGGTCTTCCGCGAAAAGGCGCGCTGGCTGCTGCAGCAGTATCCCGGGCAGCTGAGCGCCCTGGTCCTGCCCCTGCGCGAGTGAAGGCCAGCGGCGGGCCGCCGCCGGCTCACATGAAGGGCCAGGCGAGGATGCGCTTCAGGTGCAGCACAGGGCGCGCCACCAGATAAGCGCCCGCAAGGCCGAAGGGCAGCAGGCAAAGCGGCGAGCCCATGACCGCCAGCCAGACGCCGCCGACGGCGGCGAAGGCCACCAGCAGCATCAGCAGGAGTTCGATGCTGAGGAAAAAGCCCGAGGCGGCGCGCCAGGTGTGCCGCACCAGGGCGCCGGCCTCTTTGACGGTCTTGATGTCGTGACCCATGATTTCTTCGATCGGTAAATACGCGTGTTAGCTTTAAATTCATGAGCTTGCATGCTTGGTCCAGGCGCGCTGTGGGGTGCGGGCCGCGGCGTTATAATCGTGATCACAGCTGCGATCCGATCCCATGCACTACGCCCTCGCCCCGCGCACCTTCCTGTTCAGTCACTATTTCTACACCGGCCTGCGGATCGCCACCGGCATCGTCGGCCTTGCCTACCTCACCTACTTCATCGCCGGCCTGCCCAGCGCCATGGCGGTAGCGATCGGCGCGCTGTGCACCAGCCTGATGGACTTGCCCAGCCCCTTGCGCCACAAGTTCAACGAGATGCTGGCCGGCGTGCTGTTTTGCTCGCTGGTCGCGCTGGTGGTGGGCCTGTGTTCGCCGGTGCCCTGGCTGCTGCGCAGCGTGATCGTGCTGGTCAGCTTCCTGGCCAGCATGATGGTGGTGTACGGCAGGAAGGCGATGCCGCTGCAGTTCGTGGCCCTGTTCGTGATGATGCTGTCGAGCGAAGAGGCGGCGACGCCGCTGCAGGCCCTGCACCAGGGCGCGCTGTTCTTCCTGGGCGGCGCCGGCTACATGGCGTATGCGATGATGGTCGTGTGGATCCTGCAGCGCCGCCTGAAGCAGCAGGTGCTGGCCGAAGCACTCTATGAACTCGCGGCCTATACCAGCACCAAGGCCGGCTGCTACGACATCGCGCAGCCGCTGTCCGCGCAGATGGAAAAGCTGGTGCGCCAGCAAAGCACGCTGGCCGAACGCCAGCAGGCCTCGCGCGACCTGATCCTGCGCGGCAGGCCGGCGAAGGACGAGGAGGTGCTGGTGCAGGTGCACTACGCCATGTTCGACCTGTATGAACTGGTGCTGGCCACCCACACCGATTACATCCTGCTGCGCCAGCATTTCGCCGGCAGCAGCGTGCTGCCGCTGCTGGGCGACTTGATCGGCAAGGCGGCGCGCGATATCGAATCGGTGGCGTATGCGATGACGCGCGGCCGGGCTTCGCAGCGGACCGTCGACTACGAAGACGAGCTGCGCGCGCTCGCCGGCGCCCTGCGCGCCCTGCCCCCCGGCGAAGGCGAAGCGGCCGAGGCCCAGGCCGTGCTGCGCGCCACCTCCAACAAGATCCGCGAGACGATCGCGATGATCGCCCGCCTGCACGCCGCCGGCCAGGCGCCGCAGGGCGCGCTGCCGATGGTGGCCGGCGCCGACCTGACGCCCTTCCTCACCCAGCAGCGCTACAGCCTCGGCATCCTGCTGGCCAACCTGCGCTGGACCTCGCCGACCTTCCGCTACGCGCTGCGGGTGGCGATGGCGATCTCGGTGGGCCTGGTCTCGAGCGAATGGCTGCCCTGGCAGACGCACGGCTACTGGATCGCCCTGACCATCGCCGTGGTCCTCAAGCCCAGCTTCAGCATCACCCGCCAGCGCCGCGCCGACCGCCTGGTCGGCACCCTGATCGGCTGCCTGCTGACCGCCGTGATCCTGCGTTTCGTGCACGCGCCGGCGATCCTGTTCGGCTTCCTGTTCGTCGCCACCGCCGCCGGACCGACCTTCCTCTACGTGAAGTACCGCTACACCGCGATCGCCGCCAGCATGCAGGCGCTGCTGCTGATCGGCCTGACGGTGCCGCACGCCGGCGCCATCGGCGAGCGCCTGCTGGACACGCTGCTCGGCACCCTGATCGCCACCTTCTTCAGCTATGTGCTGCCGAGCTGGGAGTACCAGGACCTGCCGCGCCTGGTGGACGAGGTGCTCGAGGCCAACCGCAAATACGTCGGCGACGGCGCTGCCCTCCTGCTCGGCGACGTCGCCGACGATTTCCATTACCGGGTCAGCCGCAAGCGCTTCATGGACAGCCTCGCGACGCTCAGCGGGGCGCTCGGGCGCATGCTGGACGAACCGGCGGACAAGCGGCGCGCGCCCAGGGAGCTGAACCGCTTCACGGTGCAGAACTACCTGCTGGTCGCGCACATGGCGGCGCTGCGCCTGCTGCTGCAGCGCTATGCGGAGAACATGCCGCGCGCCGAGGTCGAGGCCATGCTGAGGAACGGGCTTGCCGCGGTGCGCACCAGTCTGGGGGCGGCGCCCCAGACAGTGGACGCCATGCTTGATAAAACGGCGCGCCAGGACCCCGCCTGGCCGGGCTGGGGACCGCTGCGGCGGCGCCTGCGGATGCTGCGCCAGGATGCGGCCCAGGTGGCGCTGGCCAGCGCGGCGATCGGCCAGGCGCTGGGCCGGCCCGCCGGCGCGCAGGCCGTGAAGGACGATGCGTCCTTACTCGGGCGCTGAAGAAGCGACGCTGCTCAGCTTTGCGTCCGCGATCACCAGCTGTTCGCTGTCGAAGAATTTCAGGCGCGCCGACAGCACGGCCTGGCGCTGGCCGACCAGCTTCTTGGCCGCTTCCCGGTCCAGCGGAATGGCGGCGCTCAGTTCGCCGAAGCGCACGTTGAACAGCGCGCTGTCGGCATCGTAGGCATCCAGCGTGACCAGCGTGGTATAGGGCGAATTCCAGTTCGCCACGCGCTTCACGTATTCGGCGGTCGACTCCAGCTGATTCTTGACGATCATCTGGCGGTCCTTGACCTCGGGCAGCGCCCACAACTTGACGGTATTGTCCGCGCCCAGGCTGGCCAGGCGCCGGCCATCGTCCGAGAACACCACCTTCTTCACGGTGTCGAGGTGGCCCTTGAGCTGGCCCACCTGTTCCGCGGTGTCGAAGTTCCACAGGGTCAGCAGACCGTCGCTGGTGCTGGTGGCGAACAGCTTGCCCCTGGCGGCGGCAAAGGCGCTGACCTGGCCGCGCAGCCGCGCCACCACCGTCAGGCTGTCGGCATCCATCAGGCGAATCTCGTCGCCGTTGCGTACCAGCAGGCGCCGCGCGTCGGCCGACAGGTCGACCAGCTCCATGCCCGCCAGCTGGTGGGTGCGCTGCAGCGTCTTCAGGTCGTACACGCGCAGGTCCTCGCCGCCGTTCACGAACAGCCGGTGGCGCTCGGCGACGACGCGGAAGGATTTCAGCGGTACGCTGGCCGGCAGCAGGGTCGCGACACGGGCGCCGCTCTTGACGTCCCACAGGCTCAACTCGGGCGCGGCGCCGGGCAGCGTGGCGTCGACCGGCGCGTAGACCAGCAGCTGGCGGCCCTCGTTCAGGAGCTCGACTTCCTTCGCCATCGGACCGCCCTTGCCCAGCTCGAACTTGCCCATCACCTCGCCGTCGCTGGTACGCCAGACGATGGCCTTGTCCTTGGCCGCCACGCTGACGAAGCTCTTGCCGTCCTGGCTGAAGCGCAGCACGGAGGGCGGGTCCCAGTGCGCGCTGAGGCGCTCGATGCGCTTGCCGGTGTCAAGATCGTACAGTTTCATGTTCGAGTCGCGGTCGCCCCAGACGATCAGGCGCTTGCCGTCCGGCGAGAACGCGTACTGCAAATCGCCGCTGACGGAATCCAGCTCCGCAACCTGCTCCTGCGTGTCGCGCCTGAACAGCAGCAGGCCTTTGTCCCGGTGCAGCACCAGCACGCGCCGGCCGTCCGGCGACAGGATCAGGCGCTGGCTGCCCTTCGGCAGCTTGTCCAGCAGGCGGTGCTGCTCCGCGTTGTCGAGGTCGCGCACCACCGCTTCGCCTTCCGCGTTGATACCGGCCAGGCTCTCGCCGTGCGCCGTGGCGATGGGTGCGTTCAGGCGCGGGAGGCCGGGCACGGCCAGGCCGGTGTCCGCGTGCCAGAGGCGCATCTGGCGGTCGGCGTTCGCCAGCAGGAAGTAGGCGCCGTTCGGCGAGAAGGTCGCCATGCGCGTGTCGCCGGCCAGCGGCGCGCTGGCGTTCATCTGGTATTGCTCGATCAGCTTGCGCGAGATAAGCACCGGCATCAGCGCCGAGCGCCCCGCCGTGGCGACAGCCGCCACCGGCGCCGCGCCGCCGCCCTGGCGCGATGCATAGGCCACGGCGGCAGCGGCCATCTCCGCGGCCTGGTCGGGGGTCGGGTTGAAATAGAAGTCGCCGGTCACGGACGACATCTCCCAGGGCAGCTGCTTTCCTTCGGAGCGTTCCTTCACGCCCACGCGCACGCGCTTGAACACTTCTTCCAGCTTGACCCCGGGCTCGTTCATCGCCTGCAGCAGCTGCTCCGTGTACAGGCCGTTGGCGCCGAGGCCGTCCGAGGCCGTCGAACCGGGCGAAGTCGCATAGGCGACCAGGGTGCCGCTGGGCGCCTGGTCCATGCCGGCCAGGCCGCGGCTGCCGGAGCGGAAGCTGCGCGCGAAGGGGTTGTCGCGGCAGGCGTCGAGGATGACGACATTGATCCGGTTCTTGGCCGTGTCCATCTTTTCCAGCACCTCGTTGGCGTTGTAGGCGCGGGTCGAGAGTTCGTCCTCGTTGCGGATGTCGGCGTCGACCGGCACCAGGTAGTTGGCGCCCTTCGACTGCACGCCGTGGCCGGCGTAATAGAACAGGCCGACGCCGCCGTTCGCGAGCTGCACGCCGAAGTCGCGCACCGCCGCCATCATCTCCTCTCGCGAGGCGTTTTCCTTCTTGATGACGCTGAAGCCCAGCTGCTGCAGGCGCACCGCCATCGCGCGCGCATCGTTGACCGGATTGGTCAGCGGCCCGGTCTTGTAGCCGCTATTGCCGATTACCAGTGCCAGGCGCTGCTCCGGCCGGACCGGCGCCAGCGCGGCCGGCGCCGGTGCGTCCGCCTGCGCCTGCCCGTTTGCCGCCTGCGTCCGCGCCGCCGGCTTCGCGCCCGTCTGCGTGATGGCCAGCAGGCGCGCGGCCCGCTCGGCCTCTTCCTTCGCCCGGCGCGCCTGGGCTTCTTCTTTTTCCTTGAGCTCGCGTTCCAGTTGCTCGTTGATGCGGGCCATGTCGGCGCCGCGGAGGGTCTTCAGGTCGGCGGCTGCCTGGCCATGGGACGGGCCGGCTGCGACGACGGAAAACAAGACGATGGCCAGCGCGAGGGCTGGTGCGATGGGGTGTCGGTTCACGGTTGGCAGCGCGATTGGTTAATAATCAGGCAATGCCGTAGATGCTAGCCGAAACGATCTTCGCCTACAAAAAAATGTTGTCAAAATATGAATGGCGCATGGAGTACTGCGTCAAACGCAACAAGCCGGGCCCTGCCTGTCCTCAGACCGTGGCCCTGGCCTCGAAATGCTGCGCGAGGATGGCGCGGATCTGCTCGAAATCGGGCGGCTTCACCAGGTGCCGGTCGAAGCCGGCGGCAATCACGGCGGCGCGCGTCCCCTGGTCGTTCCAGCCGGTCAGCGCCAGCAGGAAGACGTCGGCGAGTGCGGGCAGCTTCCTGAGCGCCGTCGCCACTTCATAGCCGTTCATCACCGGCATGCCCAGGTCGAGGAAGATCACCTGCGGGAGGAAGATCTGCGCCAGCGCGAGACCTTGCGCGCCGCTATTGGCGGTTTCGACCGTGAAGCCGAAGGCGGTCAGCAGGGCTTGCATCATCGAGGCGGCATCGACGTTGTCGTCGATGAGGAGGATGCGTTTTTGCGCATCGTTTGTCGGGGAAGTCATGGGATTAAGCGGCACTGCGCGTGCCATGAGAGAAGAAAGCTTAATCCTGCGGAGTCTGGGCAGGCGGGAAAATGCGACTGGCTTTACGTAAAGCAAGGAACCAGCTTAGCACAGAAAAGTTTGACAACAGGAAATTATTAGCGAGCCTAAGTGTTACTCCGTATCGTCCGCGTCGCGGCGCTCGCCTATCCACTCGAGCCAGTTGCAGCGAGGACATCGGCTGGCCAGGATGGCGCCGACAAACGTGGCGAGTCCCAGCACAAGTATTCCGGCATGCAGGAGTAGCCTGGGTTCGAAATCGTTGAACAGGTTCAGCATCGCACCACCTCTTCGTCAATGTTTTCAATGTAATCCAGGACGACAAAAGACGCCATGAGCGCACGATTGACGTTCCCCACACGCTGCAAGAAATCGAAACATGCCAATTTAGCAATACAATGTCCTTTATCGCAACATATTCGCGCGCGATGTCTGGCAAATTCGTTAAAATAAGGTTTTGATCAAGGCGCGAGAACGATATGCAAGGCATCTGGAATACAGGCTGGGCCAGCAAGGACGGAAAGCCGCCCGGTGTCGCCCGGCATTTCGATGAGGATGCAGGCATGGACGGGGCATCCCCTGCCCTGCTGCGCAAAGTGCTGGTGGTCGACGACGAGCAGGACCTGGCCGACATGGCCGCCGCCCTGCTGGCCGCCCACGGCCTCGAGGTGGTGGTGGCCTACTCCGGTCACGTGGCCATGCAAATGCTTGCCGACGACAAGGACATCGATGCGGTCTTTTCCGATGTGGTCATGCCCGGCATGACCGGCTTGCAGATGGCAGACGCCATCCGCGAGATGTACCCGAAAGTCAAGGTCGTGCTGGCCTCGGGCTATACGGTGCCCTCGCTGCTGGCGAATCGCGAGCGGCCCTATCTCTACACGCCCAAGCCCTACAAGATCGATACCGTGGTGGCCCTGCTCCGCACTTGATGCCATTGTTAAATCCGTTTGGGCGGAAATTGCAAATTTGCCGGTAGCGCAAGCTGCTGCCTGTATGATGGCGCAAACTCGCCCATCGATCCGGGAAGCTCATGACGCTTGCAGATGACCAGAACCGAGCAATAGCTGCGCTGTCGGCGAACGCCAGGCGCATGCTCGAGCTCCGCGATGAGGTGCTGCAGACCTGGGAGCAATGGGTCAGGGAACGGGTGTTCGAAGCCCGCGACGTGCAGCCGCCCTTCCTCATCAATACCATGCCGGCCTTCTACGACAACATCGTCGAGAGCATCAGCCCGGGCACGCCACGCACCTCCGCCGTCGACGGCACCACGGTGGCCGCCGAACATGGCGGAGAACGTGCGCGCATCACCGCCTACAATCACTCCGCCCTGATCGAGGAATACCAGCTCTTCCGCGGGGCGATCTTCCACGTCCTGCGGCGCGAAAACGTACAGCTCGACTTCGACGAGACGCATACCATCAATAGCTCGATCGATTCCGGCATCCAGGAAGCCGTCGAGGCCTTTTCGCTGGTGCACAGCGGCTTTCGCGAGCGCTTTGCGGCGGCCCTGACGCATGATTTGCGGGGCCCGCTGAGCGAGACGGTGACGGCGCTCGAGTTGATCCGCCTCATCGACGATCCGGCGCGGATCAAGTCCGTCGCGGCGAAGGCCTTGTCGAGCGCGCAACGGATGGGGAGCATGATCGACGAGCTGCTGCACACGATGCGCTTCCATAGCGGCCAGAACATCGAGCTGACCCTGACCAGCTTCGACATCTGCGAGGTGCTGAGGGAAATCCGGGCCGACGCCCCCGCAACTTACGGCGCGCGCCTCCATGTGACCGAACGCCCGGTCAAGGGATACTGGGACCGGCCAGCCCTCAAGCGTGTCCTGGAAAACCTGGTCAGCAACGCGCTCAAGTACGGTAGTGCCGGCACGCCGATCACGATCACGCTCGATGAAGCTTACGGACGCATGCTGCTGTCGGTCCACAACGAGGGCCCGCCGATCCCGCCCGACGAACAGGAATGCATCTTCCAGATGTACCGCAGGGCGGAATCCGCAAGAACCAACGACAAGCAAGGCTGGGGCATCGGCCTACCCTATGTGCGCGCCGTGGCGGAGAGCCATGGCGGCAGTGTCGGGCTCGACAGCAGCCAGGAACGCGGCACCACCTTCACTGTCGACCTGCCCGTCGACGCCCGCCCATCCCAGAACGCACCAACCCTCAGCCTGGACTGAGCGCGCGCATCTGAATCCGATTCCGGATCCCGCACGTATAAAGACTTACATTGATGCGCTACAATGATTTCATTAAATCAATGATAAGGTCGCCGTGAGCAGGGACTTCGACGAAAACGAGCACTTGCACCGCCTGCTTGCCGCGGTGGCGCTCGGCGACAGGGCGGCATTCCGCAAACTCTACGACGCCAGCTCGGCGAGGCTGTTCGGCTTTGCCCTGCGCATCCTGAGGAAGGATGAGCTGGCGGAGGAAGCCTTGCAGGATGCCTTCGTGGCGATCTGGCACGCGGCGTCCAGCTACCAGGTCCACTTGTCCGCACCGCTGACCTGGATGGCGACCATCGTGCGCAACAAGGCGCTGGACCTGCGCCGGCGCATGCAGGCCAGCCTGGAAACCGAGCTGGCGCCGCGCGACTTTGACCTGGTCGAGGCCTTGCAGGATGCCGCCGCCGGACCTCAGGAACGCGTGCAGCTGTCACAGGACGCGCTGGCCCTGGCAGGCTGCATGGAGAAACTGGCGGCGCGCCAGCGCCAGGCGATCGGCATGGCCTACTTGCATGACTTGTCGCACACGGAAGTCGCGGCCCAGCTCAGCCAGCCGCTGGGGACGGTCAAGACCTGGATTCGCCGCGGCCTCGAACGCCTGCGCGACTGCCTGACGAAAGGAGGGGCTGCATGAATATCCGGAACAACGCGGTCCTGCGCGAAAGGCTGGCGGCCGAATACACGCTCGGCACCTTGCGCGGCCCTGCGCGGCGGCGCTTCGAAACCTGGCTGCGCGAGGATGCGGAGCTGCGCGTCCTTGTCTTCACCTGGCAGGGCCGCCTTGCGGGCCTGGCCGAAATGGGCCGGCCGGTCACGCCGCCGGCGCGCGTCTGGACCGGCATCGAGCGCCGCCTGCAGCCGTCGTCGGCATCGTCGCAGGCGGCGCCGTGGTGGCAGTTCTGGCGCCTCGGCGCGGCGCGGCCCTGGGCCGGAATGGCGCTGGGCGCCGGCGCCATTGCCGTGGTGCTGGGCGTACTGCTGGCCGGACGCGGCGAGGCGCCGCTGCCGCAGCAGGTCGCCGCCCTGGCCGACGAACAGGCGCGCACTGCCCTCGTGGTGAGCGCCGACCCGGCGCGCAAGCGCCTGCATGTCCGGGTGGCGCAGGATGTGCATGTGCCGGACGACCGCACGCTGCAGCTGTGGGCGATCGCCCGCGACGGCAAACCGCGTTCGCTCGGCATCCTGCCTGATAACCGCAGCGCCGAGCTGGCGCTCGACCAGCGCGCCATCGGTCCGGACGTCATGCTCCTCGCGATCAGCCTGGAACCGAAGGGCGGCTCGCCGAATCCGGACGCGCCGACCGGGCCGGTGCTGTACAAGGGCAGCTGGACGCGCCTGTGAACCGCGCGGCGTGAGCGATCACGCCAGCAGTTTCACGTCCAGCCCCCGCTCCGCCAGCCACACCAAGGCAAGCAAAAGGATCAGCGACGACCCTGCGCCCAGCATGCCCCGGCGGTACAGCACCGTGTTCCGCGCCAGGAAAGCCAAAGGCAGGAACAGCAGGACGATCGTCAGCTGACCGATCTCCACCCCGGCGTTGAAGCCGACCAGCGACAGCAGCAGCGAGGCCCTGGGCAAGCCGAGGTCGAGCAGCACGCTGGCGAAGCCGAAGCCGTGGATCAGGCCGAAGCCGAAAGCCACCAGCGCGCGCCGTCCATGGAACAGCGGCCAGATATTGTTCAACGCCGCCAGCACGACCGAGGCGGCGATCGCCGATTCGACCAGGCGCGAAGGCAGGGTTACGACGCCCAGGGTCGCGAGCGTCAGCGTGATCGAGTGGGCCAGCGTGAAGGCCGTGACGATCCTGAGGACGTCGATGGCGGCGGCGCGGAACGTGTCCCGGCCCTGCCAGCGGCCGTCGCGGTAGACCAGCACCGCCGGCAGCAGCAGCGACAGCAGGAACAGGATGTGGTCGAAGCCGATCCAGATATGCCAGATGCCGTGCCGGACGTAGTCGCCGAACTGGCGCAGCGCCGAGGCATCGCTCACGCGCAGCGTCTGGTGCGCGCTGTCCGGCGCGAAGATCGCGGTCGAAGTCTGGCCGCCATGGCGCAGCTGGAGCAGGCCCTTGTGCTGGGGGTCGATGTCGAACAGCAGCCGGTAATCCACGTCCAGATCGGCGACATCGGCGGCGCAGCTGCCGGTGAAGCGCAGTACCGCGTAGGCGCCGTCGCTATGCTCGTCCAGCAGCATGGCGCTTGAACGCAGCGGACATGGCGCGCCGCCGGCGGCGAGCTTCAGCCGGGCCAGCGCATAGGCGGCGATCGCATCCTGGCGGCTGCGGACCTCGTTCCAGGTCAGTTCGCCGTTGCCGTCGCCGTCCAGGCCGATGGCCATGTCGAGGTCGCGCAGCGCGATATCCCATTGTCCCCTCACCTGGCGCTGTTCGACGTCCAGGGTCAGGTAGCTGTCGCTCGGCTTGTGCGCCCAGGCCGGCGCCGCCGGCAACAGCATAGCAAGCGCCATCAAGCCCAGGAAAACGCGGCGCACGGCGCTCATGCCGGCACCCGCAGGCGTGCGGCGGTGGCGGCGATGCGCCGGTCTTCGATACGGGAAGTCCGCAGCCAGTCGCGCACCAGGCGCGCGGCATCAAGGTCGCCGCTGGCGAGCGCGCAGTCGGCCAGGATGCGCAGGTCGGCCGGTTCCTTCTGTACCGCCCAATTGGCCTTGGCCAGACGCACCGCCGCCGCCGCATTGCCGCGCAGGGCGAGCTCGAAGCGTGCCTGCTCGCGCCGGTGCACGGTATCGCCGCGCAGCTGCGCCGCATCGAAACGGGCGCCCAGGGCCGCGGTCTGCGCCGCCGCCTCGGGCGACTTCATCGCTGTCAAGGCCAGCGCGTAGCGCAGCAGCAGCGCATCCACCCTGGTCTTGTCCTTCAGCAGGCGCGCCACTTCAGGGGCGCGCCCATGATCGAGCAGGAAATCGGCCCAGGCGCCCAGCAGGTAGCTGTCGGGCCTACCGAGCGCCAGCGCCTTGCGGAAGTGCCCTTCGGCGGCGGCGGCGTCGCCGGCCCGCGCCGCCATTTCGGCCAGCAGGGTCTGGACCCAGATGCCAATATCCGGCGTGTCCGGCGGCCGGCGCGCCTGCAGCTCGAGCAGGCGCCGGTAGCTGGCGGCAGCGTCGCCGGAAATGCTGCCGACGCTGGACAAACAGGTCTGCACCACCAGCGCCGGCGCGCGCGAATACAGGCGCATGCAGCTGCCGCGCGCCGCGGCCAGGTCACCGGTCACCATCTGCACCGTGGCGCGGGTGAGCCAGGCCTGCACGTTGTCGCTGTCGCGCTTGACCGCCAGATCGAGGTCGGCCAGCGCCGCCCCGAACTGGTGGGTGCTCTGGCGCAGGGTCGCACGCAGGACCAGCACCTGCTCGGGCGGCTGATTCTGCTTCCACCACGGCGCCAGCGCGGCCTCGGCGTAACCGAGATAGCGCGGATCGCCTTCGATGCGCGCCTGCTCGATGTAGCGCCGCGCCAGCGTGGCTGCCAGTCCGAGGTCGCCCGGCCGGCGGCTCAGCTCAGCGCGCAGGCGCAGCAATTCGCGCTGCACCGGATCGGTGCGGCTGGGCAGGCGCTCCACCACCTGGCCGCCGTCGGCCGGAATGTGGGGCGCGGCGCCGCAGCACATGGAGGCCGGCAGCAGCGCCAGCGGCAACAGCCTTCTCAAAGCGTCCAGCCGCATGGCCTCAGGACGCCGGCAAAGGCTGGGGCTCGGTGTTTTCCGGCGCCGTGGCCGTCACGCCGTCCGTCGATGCCGGTTCCGCCGTATCGCTGGCGGTCGCCACGATCTGGCTGACGTAGGCGAAAAAGGCGTCGGTCATGGCCGGCGGCGGATTCGGCGTTTCCGCCACCGGCGGCTTCGAGCCCATGTCGTCGTCGTCGCTGTGGTGGCAGGCGCCGAGTGTGGCGGCCAGCGCGAGCGCCAGCGCCAGCACCGGCAAGCGGCCCCGCTTCGTTTGCAGCTTCTTCATAATGGTCTCCTCGGCTTATTGATTACCCGGCAGCGGGGCATTCAGGTAGGGGAAGGCCGCCTTGAAGTCGGTCGCGGTCTTGCGTACGCCGTCGGTCAGTTTCAGGCCGCCGGCAGGCGCGTCGCCCGGCTTGCAGCCGACGCCCAGGGCGTCGTTGGCGCCGGTCAGCACGCACAGCGCGCCCATCGCCACGCGCAGCGAGGCGTCGACCACGTCGTCGGCGGGGCGGCGTCCGTTCGGGAAGCCGGCATTGTCGCCGCCTGCCACGCCGAGCTGGTTCTGCGACGCCTGCGGGGTCGGCGCGATGCTAGTGTTCAGGCGCAGCATCTCGGAAGCGACCACGTTCTTCGGCTGGTTCACGCCCGGCAGGCCTTTCAGGAACACGGTCACCAGGTCGTTGCGCGGGAAGTTGGTGGGCGCCTTCGCCGACGGGAACAGGGTCTCGACGACAGCCGGCAGCACGGGGTTGGTCACGTAATTGATGAACTGTGCGTCGTCCTTCGGCTTCGAGGTGTTGAAGCGGTCCTTGTCGTCCATGCCGATCACGACTTCGTTCACCAGCGGCATGCCGACGCGCGACACCTGCGACCAGGCCCCGCCCTCTTTCGCGGCATTGTTGATGCCGGAAGCCGGGGTTGGGTTCAGCAAGCGGCCCTGGCGCATGCTGGCGGTGGCGTAGGCGCCGATGACAGGCTCGCCGCCCGCGGTCAGGCAGGCGATCGGGATTTCGAGGGCGATCGAGCTGACGTTCTTGCCTTCCAGGTCGTTCTTGTTGCCGCTGACTTCAGCGCCGAGCGGGTTCAGGTTGAACAGGTCGAAGATCTTGCCGACTGCGATATAGAAGGGTTCCTTGCGCTGGCCGACGAACACGCGGCCGGTACCGCAGCCCGGAATATTGAGGTCGTAGATGTGCTGGTTGGCGTAGGTCTCGTAGCCGCCCGCGCCGCCGAAGGTCTTCTCGCCGATGTTATCGACCGGTTTGTCGAATTCGCTGGCGCCGCCGGTGCCGGCCAGACGGGTACGGGTGCCGCCGCGGCGGTCGCCCTTCACCATGTCGATCGTATAGGTCTCGCGCACGTTCAGCGAGGGCGGATTGACTCCTTGAATTGTCGACGAATTGATCAGCGGGATCATCACCTGCTTGCCGCCGATCGTCAGGGCCGTGTGCTTGGAGGTGTTCTTGAAGCGGAACTGGAAGGAGATGTCTTCCTTGGCGTCGCCGTTGTTGTCGACGTGGATCTCATACAGGGCATTCTGGTCGAACTGGTAGAAGTTCGGGCCGCCTTGCGGGTCCTGGAAGGGGATGAAGTTGGCGATCAGCGTCACGTAGTCCTGGCGGCCGGATGCGTAGCTGCGGAACATGTAGAAGTCGGTGCCGTCGACCTTGGGCGCGTTGGTCAGGAAAGGCGCCTCGCGGTGGCTGGAAGCGCCCGCCGGCAGCGCCGCCGCCATCAATGCCGCGCCGGCCGCAAGCGCGGCCGCAGCCTTCATTCGCTGTTTACTCGTTGCCATTCTCATCTCCTTGATTTGATGTTATTGATGATACTTCTTGGTCAATAGAACGATATTCCCACCAAAACAGCCTGCGCACGATAGATTTACGAAAATATTTGAGTAAATTATCGATGAGTTCTGCAGATTGTTGCCCTGTGTTTCGTGGTTCCCAGTCCATATACGCAGGCGCGAGCGAATCGGATTCAGAAAATTTTTTGAATCCGAACGCAGATCATCGTTCGTATATGCAACACCAAGCACAACAAGGAGATACGCCATGCATCACACCCACAAAGCAGTACTCGCCCTCATCGCCTCTGCCGTCCTGGCAATCCCGCTCGGCGCAAGCGCCCACGAAAACACGACCATGGTGGGCGGCCAGCCGATGTTCCCCAGCAAGGACATCGTCGACAATGCCATGAACTCGGCCGACCACAGGACGCTCGTCGCGGCGGTGAAGGCGGCGGGCCTGGTCGACACGCTCAAGGGCAATGGCCCGTACACCGTCTTCGCGCCGACCGACAGCGCCTTCGCGCGCCTGCCGGCGGGCACGGTCGACGGCCTGCTCAAGCCGGACAACAAGGCGATGCTGACCAGGGTGCTGAGCTACCACGTGGTGCCGGGCAGGTATGACTTCGCGGCGCTGCAAAGAGAGATCGTGAAACAGGGTGGGAAAGCGAAGCTGGCGACCGCCAGCGGGGGCAGCCTGAGCTTCACGATGAACGGCAGCCGCAACATTCAGGTCATGGACGAAGGCGGACATGCTGCCAACATCAGCACCTACGACGTCGCCCAGGCCAACGGCGTGATCAACGTGATCGATACCGTGCTGATGCCGCAGTAAGCGCGCCGGCAGGCAAGCGCGCGCCAGGCGACTCGATAGTTATTTAAAATGCATGCAAATAATGCATTTATCGGGGAGCGAAATCGTGCGCATGCCGAAACCCCAGGGCGGCTTTACGCTCGTGGAACTGACCGCCGTGATCACCATCGTCGGCGCCTTGTCGGCGGTCGCCTTGCCCAGGTATATGGATACGATGCGCAGCGCCCGCATCGCCAAGATGGAGCTGGCGCGCCACGCCGTCAACGAATCGGCGCAGATTTATCACCTGAAATGGATGCTGGCGGGCTCGCCGGCTGCGGCCACCGTGCTCGGTGAGGTCGAGATGAACGGGGCGGGCTACCCGACCAGCGCCGGCATCCTCGTCGCCGCGGGGCTCACGGATCACTACGATACCCGCGTGGCCGGCGTCATCGCCGCCGATCCGCAGCATCCCGCCTGCCGCCTGGTGTATGCGCCCGCGAGCGGGACCAGCAGCGCCAACTATGCGGATGGCGCGGGCTGCTGAACTCAGTCGTTCAAGCCGTAGGCTTCCCAGCCTTTTTCGGTCAGTTTGACGTACAGCTTTTCCTTCTGCTTGTGCTCGCCGTCGACGTTGCGCCCGAGCTCGGGGAAAGCCTCCTTGACCTTCGGCAGCCTGGCCCAGGCGGCCACGTCCGACAGCTGGTAGGTGTAGATCACGGCCGACTCTTCCTGTCCGCTTTTCTTGACCGGGTCCGCCCAGCGCACGACCTTGTCCAGGGACTTGCGGCCCCAGCACAGCCGCGGCGCCCGACCGGCCTTCTCGCGCAGGAAAGGCTTCGCGGCGTCGGCCATGGTGTAGCGCCTGACCTTCGTCTTCGTCTCCGGCAGGTCCACGTCTTCGGCCCTGGCCAGGCCCGCCGCTTCCAGCGCCGCCATCTGGCCGGCAACGTTGTCCGGGTACATTTTCTGCTGGCGTATATCGACTTCGTAGACGTCGACCGGCCATTTGACGGGGTCGAGGCACATCTCGCCTTTCTTGTCGAAGTACTGGGTGACCGTCACGCCGAAGTTCTTTTCGTTGGCGGAGGTCTTGCTGTTGCAGGCGGACAGCGCGGCGGACAGGGTCACGCAGAGGACGAGGGAGATGGTGGTCTTGGTCATGGTGGGATTATTGTACCAAGGCTGAGTTGTTCAAGCGCCCAGTTCGGCGGCGACCAGGCGCCCCATCTCGCTTACGCCCACCGGCGGACTGAGCAGATAACCCTGCCCGCAATTGAAGCCCAGGTGCTTGACGGCCGCCAGCTGGTCGGGCGTTTCGATGCCGTCGGCGCAGACCGTGATCCTGGCGTCGCGCGCCACCCCGACCAGCGCCGTCAGGATGGCCGATTCATTGTCGTCGCGCGACAGGCGGCGCACCAGCTCCTGGCCGGGCTTGACAATATCGAGCGGGAATTTCTGCAGCGACGACAAGGCCGCCAGCTCGGCGCCGAAGTCGTCCAGCCCCAGGCGCACACCGCGTTTGCGCATGTCGCGCAGCGTATTGGCGGGAAATTTCGGGTCCAGCAGCACGCTTTCGCGCAATTCCAGGCGCAGCAGCGAGGGCGGCAGCCCGGTGTCGTCAAGCACCTTGTTCAAGATCGCCAGGAAACGCGGATGGCGCACCTGCTTCGACGAAACGTTCAGCGTCAGCGGCACCACCAGCCCTGCCCGCACCCAGCCGGCCTGGGCGGTGCAGGCGGTGCGCAGCGCCCATTCGCCGACCGGCAGCATCAGGTTGGCACTTTCCACTTCCTGGATAAAATTGGCCGCGTTCAGCAGGCCCCGCTCCGGGTGCAGCCAGCGGATCAGCGCTTCGATGCCGACGATGCGGCCGCTGTCGAGGTCGTATTGCGGCTGGTAATGCAGGCACAATTCGTCCTCGCGCAAGGCGCGCTGCAGCTCGCGCTCGAAGCGCTTGGCCTCCTTGGCAACCGTGGCGAGCGCCTCGCGGTACATCTGGTAGTTCAGGCGTCCCTGGTTCTTGGCTTCGTACAGGGCCAGGTCGGCCAGCCGCAACAGCTCGTCGGACTCCTGCGCATCGTCCGGAAAGAGCGCGATGCCCATGCTGGTGCCGCTGTAGACCTCGTGCCCGTCCAGGTGATAGGGATGGCTCAGCTCGACGAGGATCTTGTCCGCCAACACTTCGGCTGCGGCCGCTTCGGACAAATGGGTCTGGACGATCACGAACTCGTCGCCGCCAAGCCGCGCGGCAAGGTCGGTTTCGCGGATGTTGGCCTTGAGGCGGCGCGCGACCTCCTTCAGCAGCAGGTCGCCGGCATGGTGGCCGAGGGTATCGTTGATCGACTTGAAGCGGTCCAGGTCGAGCACGTGCACCGCCACCAGGTGCTGGTCGCGCTGGGCGTACTTGAGCGCGTCCTTCAGGCGTTCGTTGAAACTCGCGCGGTTGGCCAGCCCGGTCAGGTTGTCGTGGCTCGCCAGGTGATAGGAATACTCGACGGCGCCGCGCAAGGCTTCCTCGGACTTCTTGCGCGCGGTGACGTCTTCGATGATGGCGAGCAGGCGCGGGCCATCGCCGCTGCCGCGCAGCGAGACCGTGACGTTCACCCACAGTTGCGAACGGTCCTTGCGCAGGTAGCGCTGCTCCGCCACCGTCACCGTCTGCCGGCCGGTCAGCAGCTTGTGGAAGTTCTGGATGGCCGTTTCCTGGTCGGCCGGATGGGTGATGTCCTGGTTCGCCAGGCTTTCCAGCTCGGCCAGGGTATAGCCGAGCATTTCCTGCAGGGTCGCATTGGCGGCGACGAAGCGGCCGTCCGCCGCGCATTCGGCAATCCCGAGCGGCGCATGCTCGAAGGTGGTCCGGAACCTTTCCTCGCTGCGCCGCAATGCCTCCTCCGCATGCATGGCGTCGGTGATGTCGAAGAACAGGACGATCCCGTACAGCGGCTGGCCGGCTTCGTTGCGCAGCATCTTGGCCGTCAGGCGGATCCAGCGCGTGCTGCCGTCCTTGCGCAGCAGCCGGCGGTCGCGCTGGATTTCGATCGCGCCGGCGAGCAACTGGTCGGTGAACTGGCGGCTGCGCTCGCGCTCGTCGGGCGGCGCCAGCTCGAGATTGCTGCGGCCGACCAGTTCCTGCGGCGCGTAGCCGGCGATCGCCGCGAAGGCCTGGTTGACGTAGGTCCATTTGCCGCCCAGGTCGATGTGGCCGATCCCGATCGGCGCATTCTCGTATAAAAGGCGGAAGCGCTGCTCGCTCTCGCGCAACAGCGCTTCGGCATGCTTGCGGTCGCTGATATCGTGCACGACCAGGCTGGCCATGGCCTTGCCGCCATCGTCCGTGAACACCCTGGAGGCGACACGGGCCTGGAAGCGCTCGCCGCCGCTGCGCACGAAGCCCAGCTCGGCCGTCATCTCGCCGCCGGCGGCGCGCCGCGCAAGCGCCTGCGCCACACTGGGGTCGCTGCTGTCGAGCACCCGGCTGAGCTCGAGCGCCAGCAATTCCGCCCTCGTATAGCCGAACAGCCGGCAGGCAGCCGCATTCGCGGACAGGATGCGCCCATCCAGCTCCGTCAGCAGCATGGCGTCGGAACAATGCTCGAACACTGCGCGATAGCAGGCTTCGCTTACCGGGCCGTCGAGGATCCGTTCGTGATCGGGGACAGGTTCGTCTGGCATATGTGCGAGCTCAGGATGGCCCATCCTGCCATGGATAACTTGTCAATACAAGCTGCGCACGCGCGCCGCGCGCCGGCCGCCCCCTACGAGGCTTCCATTTCCTTGCCGCTATTTGCATTGGAAAAAAGCACGTTCTGGGTCGGGAGCGCGAAGGCGATTCCTTCCTGCTCGAAGCGTTCGAACAGGGCGATATTGATCGCCTGCTGCACGTCCATGTAGACCCCGTAGTCCGGCGTCTTCACGTAATACACGGTTTCGAACTCGAGCGAGAAGCCGCCGTAGGACCGGAAATGGGCGCGGTCGAAGCTGGCCTGCGCCTGCGCCTCCACGGCCTCGCGCAGGATGGCGGGAATCGCCAGCAGCTGCTGCCTGGTCGTTCCGTAGGCTACCCGGGTTTCGAACACGGCGCGGCGCGTCTCCATATGTTTGTAATTGCGGATCCGGCTCTTGAGCAGGTCGCTGTTCGAGAACACCACCTGCTCGCCGCTCAGGCTGCGGATCCGGGTGGTTTTCAGGCCCACGTAGGCCACCGTGCCGAGGATATCGTCGACGATGATGAAGTCGCCGACCACGAAGGGCTTGTCCAGCACGATCGACAGCGACGAGAACAGGTCGCCGAGGATGTTCTGCAGGGCCAGCGCCACGGCAATGCCGCCGATGCCGAGGCTGGCGACCAGGGTCGTGATGTTGACCCCGAAGTTATCGAGGATCATCAGCACGATGAGCAGCCACAGCGCGGTGCGCGCGACGAAGCCCAGCGCCGCGGTGGACGTGGTGCTGGCGGCGTCGTCGAAGCTGCGCCGGTTGCGGTAGTGGTGCATCCAGTCGCGCACGCCGACGTCGCCCCAGCGCGCGACCTGGAGCAGGAGCACGGCGATGGCCAGCCGCCCCAGCAGGAGCGCGGTCTTTTCCGGCAAGGCCAGCCATTGCGCACCCGCGTACGCCCCCATCAGCAGCATGAACAGCGGATGGGTGGCGCCCAGGACCTTGACCGCCAGGTCATCCAGGTAGGTGTCGGTGGTCTGCGCGAACCTGTCCAGGCGCCGCACGACCAGTCCCAGGACGACGCGCAGCGCCGCGCTGACGCCTACGCCGATGCAGATGGCGACTGCCCACGCCGTGAAGTCGTTGTTGAGTATCGTGTAATCCATGTCTCCCGCCCTTATGCTGCCCTGGCTTCGACCGCCGCCGTGGCGCCGGCGCCCTCCACCGCGGCGAGGAAATCGTTGCCCCAGCGCGTGACGTCATGCTCGGCGACGATCATTGCCATGCGTCCGGTCCGGTAGGCGCGCTCATCCTCTCCCATGGTCAGGGCCTGGTGCAGCGCCGCCGTCATGGCCTTGCCATCGTAGGGATTGGTCAGCACCGCACCATGCAGCTCGACCGCCGCGCCGGCGAATTCCGACAGGATCAGCACGCCCGAGCCGCCGGTCGCCTTCTTCGCGGCGACGAATTCCTTCGCGACCAGGTTCAGGCCGTCGCGCAGCGGCGTGATCCATGCCACCTCGCAGGCCGCGTAATGCGCGATCACCTCGTCGAAGGGCAGCGAGCGGTAGAAGTAGCGCACCGGCACCCAGTTCAGCGTCGAGAAGCGGCCGTTGATCCGTCCCACCGTGCGGTCGACCTCAACGCGCAGGCTTTCATAGATTTCCATCCCCGGCGCGGCCGGCGTGATGATGTTCAGCAGCGTGACCTTGCCGATGTGTTCCGGGTGCTGCTCGAGCAGCCGTTCGAAGGCCTGCAGCTTTTCGAGCGTTCCCTTCACGTAGTCGAGCCTTTCGATCGACACGATGCCGGTTGCACCGCCAAGGTAATCGCGGATGGCGGCGGTCTGGCGGGCCACCTCCGGGCCCAGGGCCAGGCGCTCGATCATGCCGGCATCGGTGCCGACCGGATGGGCGCCCAGGTGCACGCGGCGGCCGCCGACGTCGATGGCGGTCGTCATGCTGTCGACCCCGAGCGCGCAGCCATAGGTCAGGAAGCGCGGTGCGCACGGCGCCGTGTCCACGACGTCGACCGGCGCGAAGGAGCGCACGGCGTCGACGAAGTTCTCCACATAGCGCGGAATGTGGAAGCCGACGTAGTCGCACTGGAGCAGGCTGCCGATGATGTCGCGCCGCCACGGCAGGATATTGAAGACGTCGCTGGCCGGGAAGGCGGTATGGTGGAAGAAGGCGATGCGCAGGTCGGGACGCAGCGGCCGCAGGAAAGCCGGCACCATCCACAGGTTGTAGTCATGCACCCAGACGGTGGCGCCCTCGCCCGCCTCGCGCGCGGTCTGCTCGGCGAACAGGCGGTTCACCTCCAGGAAGCGCTCCCAGTGCGCCTGATTGAACTCGGCCTTGTCCGGGAAGGAGAAGATGATGGGCCAGAAGGCTTCCTTCGAAAACTTCTTGTAGAACACGTCGACATCGTCGGCGCTCAAGGGGATGCGCGCCGCCTGCAGGTTCGGATAGCGTTCGCGGTCGACATGGACATGGGTGACGAAGCCCTCGGGATCGCGGCAAGCCTGTTGCGACCAGGCGACCCAGGAACCCGCGCGCGCGCCGGCGAAGAAGCGCAGCAGGGTCGGGATGATCCCGTTCGGACTGCGCGGACGGCGATGGCGCAGCACGCCATCCTCGACTACTTCGTCATACGGCAGGCGGTGGTACACCATGACCAGCTCGGCCGTTCCGGACGGGATCGCCGGCGCCGGATCGGCCTTTGGCACCAGCGCGCCATGGTGCGCGAGTCCCTCGAGGATGCCGTCGCAGCCGACTTCGCCGGCGATATGCACCAGCGGACGTTTGCGCACGCGCTCGGCCAGCGCCGGCTCGGCGCCGCCGACGACGATGCCGCGCAGGCCGGTTTCGAACATCGACAGATCGTTGAGGGTATCGCCGGCAACGACGATGGTCGCCGGATCGATGCCGGCCGCCTCGGCCAGGCGCAGCACCGCCGCCCCCTTGCTGACGCCGCGCGGCAGCACGTCGAGGTAGCAGCCGGCCGAGAGCAGCAGGTCGCAGCCGAGCGCATCGACGGCGGCGCGCAGCGCGGGCGTGACGCTCTCCTCGCTGGCCAGGAAAGAGCAGCGGCGCTCCTGGGGCACGCTCTGGCGCCGCAGGCCCGGGAAGCCGGCCAGCGCCTTCAGCACCGCCTGCGAGCCCGGCCAGCGGGCGGCGGTTTCCTGCTGCAGTTCGTCGACCGGGCGCAGGTCGCCATGCACGATGGTGGCGCCGACGTCGGCGATGATGTAATCCGGCGCTGGAATCGTCGGGTCGCTCAACAGCGGCAGGATGGATTCGAGGCCGCGTCCGGTCACGAACACCAGGCGCCTGCCTGCCTGTGCGGCGGAAAACAGCTCGCGCACCTGGCGCCTGCCTTCGACGCCGCCGGCCAGCAGCGTGCCGTCGAGATCGGTTGCAAGTACAAAATTATCAGGAGACAGGCGCGCGGCCAGTCTTTGCGGAAAAGCGATAGTCATCGTCTTCGTCCTTTCAGAGCGATGTGCCCGGCGCTGCGGCGCCGGCCTGGTGGGTGTGCCGGCAATGCCGGCGCAAGGCGAACACAATCGGGACCGGGCGGCGCAGTTGCGCACACACGTCGATTGCCAGGAAGTGAAGACGCGGCCGGGCGATGCCGACGCGTCAGGCAGGGATGCAGGATTCCCTGGAAGAAGCTTACATCTTAACAACTTTTATACATTTGTGCAAATGTATCTTGTGCAAAACCGGCGCCGGGTCCGTTCACCCGTGCGCCGAAAACCTGGAACTTGCCAGCCAGGCGCGCACCCGGTTGGCGTCCGCGGCACGCGAAAACTTGCCCTGCGCGTCGAGGAAGACCATGATGGTCGGCCGCCCCCGGACCAGGGCGTGCAGGACCATGCAGCGGCCGGCCTCCGAGATATAGCCGGTCTTCTGCAGGCGTATCCTCCAGCTGCGGTTGGCCGTCAGGCGGTTGGTGTTGTGGTACACGGTCTGCTGCCGGCCCTGCCTGATCGTATGCTCGCGGTCCGTCGAATAGCGCCGTATGAGCGTGTGCCGTTCGGCGGCGATCACCAGCTTCGCCAGATCCTGCGGGCTCGAGACATTTGCGCTCGACAGGCCGGTCGGCTCCACATAACGGGTGCTCCGCATGCCCAGCTGGCGCGCCTTCGCGTTCATCGCCGCGACAAAGCCGGCGGTGCCGCCCGGGAAGTTGCGGCCCAGGGCCGAGGCCGCCCGGTTCTCGGAACTCATCAGGGCGATGTGCAGCATGGCCGTGCGCGACAGGCTGGTGCCGACCCGCAGCCTCGATGAGGAATACTTCAGGCGGTCGACGTCCGCGCCGGTGACGGTCAGCTTTTCGCTCATGTCCTGCCCGGCTTCCAGCACGACCAGCGCCGTCATCAGCTTGGTCAGCGACGCGATCGGCATCGCCACGTCCGCATGCTTCCCGTACAGCACCTTTCCCGTCTTTGCATCGAGGATCAGGACGGCGCTCGACCTGAGCGCCGCCAGACGCGCGGCATGCGGCGTCCTTGCCGGGCGCCGCCGCGGCGGCTTGGCGGCCCGGTGCTTCCTTGCGGTTTTCGCCTTTTTTACTGTGGAAACGTGCTTTTCCCTGGCTTGGACGGAGGATGGGGGCACCGCCAATAGCGCCAGCGCCAGGTACAGGGAAGCAAAGAATTTCATGTCGTCGAGGTGGCAAGCGAACTCGGCCATCGTAGTCAGCCATACTTAGCAAACCCTTAGCGCCTGGAAACTTTTGCGGCGCAGCCCGCCGCTAAGAGCGCCTAACAAAACCTTCAGGGCAAGGCGCATCGCCGCAGTGGCGGACCACGAAGACAGTACGCTAGTACGGCGAGACGATGCAACGCCGCCATGGAGGCTTTGTTAGGCGCTCTAAGTCTTCGCTAAGTGTCAGTCCATACCATGCGTTAATCACGCTCATCAGTTGTTTCAACGGGCCTAACTTTTACTCTCATGACATCGACAAAACGACCGACCATCCCGCTCGCCTGCCTGCTTGCCCTGCTTGCGGCGGCGTGCAGCCTGCCAGCGATCGCCGCGCCGAAGCACCGCCATGCCGCGAAAGCGAAAGCGCAGCCGGACGTCGTCGGCGACTTCCACGCGCTGGCCCAGCAAAATCCATGGGCCTGCGAGCCGCTTGCGAGCGCCGGGGCCGGCAAGCCATGGCCCGGCGCCGAATCGTCCTGCGCATGGCAAAACCGTTTGCACATCCAGCGCTGGAGCTGGCGCGACGGCGCCGCGCCGTCCTGCCTCAGCAGCCAGGCGCGCTGGTGGCATTGGGCCCAGGCGGGCTTGCAGCCGACCGTGCCCCGCAGCGTCTGGGACCGGCGCTGGACCGCACAGACCCTGCACATGCGCGCCGGCGGCGAGGAGCGCCTGTTGATCCTGCGGCGCGACGGCAAGGACGGCTGGGAGGCGACCGAATGGCGCTGGAATCCGAACCCCCGCCCCGCGACCCGCCGCTGGCAGGAGGGACGCTGGAAGCTGCTGCTGGAAGCGGCGTCGCAGCCGCAGTTCAGGAGCGCCGCCGCGGACAGCGCCGACGCCGCCCGCATGCGGCCCATCTGGCCGCGGCTGCTCGGCACGCGGCCCGGCGAGATCGGTTCGCAGGGCCTCGCCCTCGAGTCGGGCGGCCTGTGTCTCCAGGCGGGCAATCCGCTGCCGGGCCAGACCAAGCTGCACCTGTCCTATAGCCCGAACGACAGCCGGCTGGAGCAGCGCGCCGCGATGCACCTGCAACTGAGCAGGCAATATCCGGAGGCGAAATGGCTGACCCAGTTCAAGATGCTGGACATGCCGGCCAACCTGCCCAGCGGCGCCAAGTTCCTCGCCAGCTGGGTCGAGGGCGGCCAGGTGATCGGCCAGCTGTGGATGCCTTTGAAAGGCGACGCCACGACCGTGCGGCTGCGGGTCACCACGCCCTTGCCGCCGCACCAGGGCGACGGCATGGCCGCCGCGGGCAAGATCAAGCCGGTCGTCGAGCGCGAGCTCGAGGCGATCGCGATGCAGTGGGCGGCGGCCTATGAATGACACCTCTACCCTGCCGCTGTTCTTCTTTTCGCCGCTGGCCATCATCGGCGCCGGCCTGTTGCTGGCCCAGATGTTCGGCGTGCTGCTGCAACGGCGCGGCGTGCCCCGGCTGTACGGCGCCGTCGCGGCCGGGCTGATCCTCGGCATCAGCGGCTTCGGCCTGGTCGACACTGCGCTGCTGACTTATTTCCAGGAGCTGCTGAATGCCGCCTCGGCCCTGGTGCTGTTCGAGGCCGGCCGCAAGATGGACCTGGTATGGCTGTGGCGCAGCCGCGCCCAGGGTGCGTCGCTGCTGCTGGGCTGCGTGCTGCGCGGAGCCTGCGCCGTCGCGCTGCTGGTCCCGTTCGGCGTCAGCTGGAGCGAAGCGGCCTTCATCGCCTCCATCCTCATCGCCATCAATCCGGTGGTGTTTACGTCGATGGTGGCCGACCATAACGCCAGCGGCGTCGCGACCTATGCCGCCGCCAATGCGGTCGGCCTGAGCCAGCTGGTGGCGCTGGTGGCGCTGTCGATTTCCCTGGCCTGGGTCCGCAGCCACGGGGTGACGGACGAAGTGCCGTTCGCCGACCAGCTGCTGCACCAGGGCGGCAAGCTGCTGCTGGGCGCGGCGATCGCGCTGGTGTGCTACGGCGTGTACAAGGCGGCGTCCAGGATTTCGCGGGCGGAGGCCGGCCTGCGCCCCGGCATCCTGCTGGCGACCCTGATGCTGGACCTGGGCCTGTGCTCGGTGACGGCATCGAGCGCTCTGCTGTCGCTGCTGCTGATGGGCTTACTGCTGCGGAACGCGGAAAAGCGCGAGAACGTCTTCCAGGCCCAGCTCAGGACGGTGCAGGATATCGGCTATGCGCTGCTGTTCATGATGTCGGCCGCGCTGGTCCAGTTCGACCAGGTGCTGCACTGGACAGTGCTGCTGATGGCGCTGGTCCTGTTCGCGATGCGGGCCGCGGTGACGCGGGTCGCGCTCGTGCCCGGCCAGGCCTGGAGCACACGCAAGAAGAATGCGATCGCACTTTGTGCCTGCTCGCTGGTAAGCTTCAGCACCCTGGTCGTCGACAGCTCGATGTCCAACGCCGCCTACCTGAGCGACACCGCAACGCGCCTGATGCAGGCGATGCTGGCCCTGAACGTGCTGGTGGCGCCCGCGATTACCTGGGTCGGCCTGCGGCTGGCCGGCGAAACACATGAAGGGAGCGAACAATGACAGAAGCAACGACGATGTCCGACAGCGAAGCCGCGCAGGCACGCGCGGTGGCGGGCGCCGGCCCGGCCTTCCTGCCACCCTTCGCCAACTCGCGCCTCGGCAGCATGGGGATCGAGCTGGAGCTGATGGTGCTCGACCGCCTCACTTACGACCTGCTGCCGGCCGCCCCCGATATCCTGCTCCTGCTCGACAAGCAGAAAAAGGACTGGGTGGCGACGCCCGAGATCACGACCTCGATGCTGGAAGTCGCGACCTCGGTGCTGGGCAGCTATCGCGAGGCCGCCGAGCAGGTCGAGGAAATCCGCACCAGCGTGCAGCGGGCCGCCTTTGCGGTGGGCGCGGCGATTTCCGGCGGCGGCGCCCATCCCTTCCAGAAGTGGAACGAGCAGCGCATCTATCCGAAGGACCGCTACCGCGCGTCGGCCAAGAAGTACGGCTACCTGGCCAAGCTGTTCACGGTGTTCGGCATGCACGTCCACATCGGGATGCCGAATGCCGACGAAGCGGTGCGGGTGGGCGCCTGGCTGACCCAGCGCGCGCCGCTGTTCATCGCGCTGTCGGCCAACTCGCCGTGCTGGCAGGGGGAGGATTCCGGCTTCTGCAGCGCCCGCAGCAACGTGGTCGGGGCCTTCCCGATGAGCGGCATCATGCCGGCGGACGTGCGCAACTGGCAGGAATTCTCGGACCATTTCGATCGCCTCGCCCAGCACGGCATCGTCAACAGCATCAAGGATTTCTATTGGGACGTCCGGCCCAAGCCGGAATACGGCACCATCGAATTGCGCGTGCTCGACACCCCGCTCCACCCGGGCTATGCCGCGGCGCTGGCCTGCTATGCGCGGGAGCTGTGCATCGAAATGGCGCAGCAGCCCGGCGCCTGGCCGGGCGGGAACGCGCGCGAGCTGTATAACTGGAACCGCTTCAACGCCGCCAAGGAGGGCGTCCAGGGCAAGTGGATCGACCCATGCACGGGCACGGAGCACACCATCGAACAGGTGGTGCGCGACGACCTGGCGCGTCTGGCCGCGCGTTCGGACGATCCGGATTTTCCGGAGGCGTGCAAGCTGATCGACGAGCTGCTGCGCGACGGCGGGCAGGCCCGCTGGCTGACCTCGCACATGGCTGCCGGCGCCGGCATGAACGACCTGGCGCGGGTCGCCGCCGAGATCTTCGACCGTCCCCTGACGACCGGTGCGGGAGCCGGGCGATGAGAGTGCTGCTGGTGGAAGACGACCCCATGATCGGCAGCGTCGTGCAGCATGCGCTGCGCGATGCCAGCTACGCGGCGGACTGGGTGCGCGACGGCGAGGCGGCGCTGACGGCGCTGCGGACCCTCGAGTACGAACTGGTCCTGCTCGACCTGAACCTGCCGCGCATCGACGGCATGGCGGTGCTGCACGCGATCCGCAAGGCGCGCAACGACGTACCGGTGCTGGTGCTCACGGCGCGCGAGGCCACCGAAGACCGCGTGGCGGGCCTGGACGGCGGCGCCGACGATTACCTGGTGAAGCCGTTCGCGATGAGCGAACTGCTGGCGCGGATGCGCGCGCTGACCCGGCGCAAGGACGGCAGCACCAGCACGGTCCTCGGCAACGGCATCGTCGAACTCGATCCGGCAACGCACGAGGCGCGCATCGGCACGGCGGCGGTACGCCTGACGGCGCGCGAGTTCCCGCTCCTGCAGGCCTTGCTGGTACGGCCCGGCGCCATCCTCTCCCGTTCGGACCTGGAGAATCGCGTCTACGGCTGGAACGAGGAAGTCGAAAGCAACGCGATCGAATTCCTGATCCACTCGCTGCGCAAGAAGCTGGGCAGCGACATCATCAAGAACGTGCGGGGCGTGGGATGGATGGTCGCGAAGGACCGCTGAAGGCATCGCTGCGCTTCAGGCTGTCGCTGTGGATCTCGACGGCGATCCTGGTCGGCGCGGCCGTCGCCGGGGTCTATTCCTACATTGCCGCCACCGACGACGCCCACCGCAACCAGGACACGCAGCTGCGCCAGGTCGGTTATCTGATCAGCAGGCTGGACGCCGCCCCCACTTCGCCGATGGCGCGAGAACGGGTGGGCGACGTCGACTTCGACGCCCGGCTCGTGGTGCGCTTCATCGCGGCGCCAGGCGGTCCTTTGCCCCGCACCGAGCGCCCGCCCAACTTCTCCCCTTCCCTGCCCGACGGCCTGCAGACGGTCACCATCGGCACCGAGACCTGGCGCGTGTTCGTGCGCACCAACGCCAAGGGGGTGCGGGTCGCGGTCGCGCAGCAGACGGCGGTGCGCGACGCCGCGGCCCGCTCGAGCGCCCTGCGGACCGTCATGCCTATCCTGTTCCTGGGCGTGGTGCTGGTGCTGATGGCGGCGCTGCTGGTGCGCACGATGTTCCTGCCGCTGCAGCGGCTTGCCGCCCAGCTCGGCGCACGGCGCGAACACGACCTCGGGGAACTCGACCGCGCCGAGCTGCCGTCGGAAGTCTGGCCCTTCGTCACCGAGATCAACAAGCTGATCGCGCGGACGGTCCGCGCGCTGACGCTGCAACGGCGCTTCATCGCCGATGCGGCGCACGAGCTGCGCTCGCCCATGACCGCCATGTCGCTGCAGGCCGAAAGGCTGGCGGCAAGCGAGATGCCCGGCGAGGCGCGGGCACGCCTGGAGGCGCTGTCCGCGGGACTGTCGCGCACCCGGATCCTGCTCGACCAGTTGCTGGCGCTGGCACGCACCCAGGAGTCCGGAGACAAGCAGCTGACACGGGTGCCGCTGAAGAAGGCGATCCAGGAATGCCTCGAAGACCTGGTGCCGCTGGCGGAAGCCAAGGCGATCGACCTCGGGATGGTCGGCGATGCCGATCCGCTGGTCGCCGGGCGCCCCATGGATATCCGCATTCTCGTCAAGAACCTGGTCGACAACGCAATCCGCTATACCCCGCAGGGCGGAAGAGTCGACATCAGCGTGGCGGACAGCGAAGACGGCGTCATTCTCGACATCGACGACACCGGCGCCGGCATCCCCGCGCACGAACGGGACCGCGTGTTCGATCCGTTCTACCGCGTGCTCGGCAGCGGCGAGATCGGATCCGGCCTGGGGCTGGCGATCACTCTATCGATCGCGAACCAGATCGGGGCCGCCATTTCGCTGATGGAGAAACCCGACGGCACGCAAGGGCTGCGTGCGCGGGTGGTGTTTCCTGTCTGCTGAGGGCGACCCGCTGGAACCGCTCAGGTTTTTGCATCCTGCCAGCCACCGCCCAGCGCCTTGTACAAGGACACCGTCGCCTGCAGGCGCCTGAGTTTCAGGATGCCGATATCGTTCTGCACGTCCGACAAGGCGCGCTGGGTATCGAGGACCGTCATCAGGTCCTCGGCCCCGGCCTTGTAGCGGATTTCCGCCAGTTCGTAGGCCTGGCGCGCCTGCTCCAGTTCCGCCGTCATCAGGCGCCGCTGCTCGTCCAGGCTGCGGATCTGGCCCAGCGCCGTATCGACTTCCGACAAGGCGGCAATCACGGTCGCGCGATACACCTGGATCAGTTCCTGTTTGCGGGCGACGGCGAGATCGCGTTCCCGCTTCAGCCGCCCGCCGTCGAAGATCGGCGCGACCAGCGAGGCGCTGACATTGGCGAGCAGATTCGGCGCGTTCAGCAGCGACAGCAAGGCGCTGCTCTGCGTGCCCATCGCGCCGGTCAGGCGAATGCTGGGGAGC
The DNA here is from genome assembly GCF_918697865.1 of Massilia sp. Bi118. Lineage (GTDB taxonomy): Bacteria > Pseudomonadota > Gammaproteobacteria > Burkholderiales > Burkholderiaceae_D > Telluria. The sequence continues at coordinate 305,976 of NZ_CAKKMV010000003.1, forward strand.
AGGTTGGCCCGCGCGACGGCGACGTTGGCATTGGCGGCGGCCAGGTTCGCTTCGGCACGGTGGATATCGGGCCGGCGCGACAGCAGCTCGGACGGCAAGCCAGGAGACACCTCCGGCAGCCTGATCGAGTCCAGTCCCTGCTGGCCGACGGAGAAGGTTTGCGGCGTCTTGCCGAGCAGGATGGCCAGGGCCGCCTGTGCTTCGCGCTCCTGCTGCACCAGGTCCGGTATCTTCGATTTCTGCTGCGCCACGGCGGAGCGCTGGCGCGCCAGGTCGAGCGAGGAAGCTGCGCCGGCGTTCTTCTGCGCTTCCACCAGGGTCAGGACATGCTCGGCATTCGCGACGTGCCCGCGCGCGACGGCAAGCCGGTCACGCAGCGACAGCACCTGCAGATAGGTCGAGACGATGCCGCTGGTGACCGTCAGGGCCACGGTCTGGCGGTCGAAGCGGTTGGCCTCGAGCGAGGCTTCCGCCGACGCCACGCCCGCCTTGTTCCTGCCCCAGAAATCGACTTCGTAGGAGACCTGCACGCCGCTGTCGGCGGAGGTGCTGGCGCTGCCGCTTCGGAGCGGCACCGCGCGGTTGGCGTCGCTGTAGAACGTTGCGTTGGGCAGCAGCGACACGCCGGCAATGCGCGCCTCGGCCTCCGCCTGCCGCACGCGCGCGAGTGCGCCCGCGAGTTCCAGGTTGCTGGACTGGCCCTCATCGACCAGCTGCGTCAGTTCAGGGCTGCCGAAGCGCTGCCACCAGTTCTTGTCGGGCCACGCCGGATGGTCCGGGGTTCCAGCGGCCGTCCAGCCGGCAGGCAGGTCGACCTTGGGCGGCGGCTCCGCGATCGGGGCGCGGCTGGCGCATCCTGCCAGCACGGCGCAAGCCAGGAGAGACGAGGTCAAGGCGCGATACGTCATGGCCTGCCTCAGGAACCCGATGCCACGGCCGGCTTCGTGCCGGCCTCGAACGCGGCCGGCGCCGCCAGCCCGGCGGGCACGGGACCGACCAGCACCTTGTCGCCGGCAGCCAGGCCGGAAAGGATCTGCGCCTGCTGCGCATTCTGCAGGCCGACCTTCACCTTGCGGCTGCTGACGCGCTGGCCGGCGTCCACCACGTTGACCTTGACCTGGCCGTTCTCGTCCGGCGCGCCCAGGCAGTTCGCCGGCAGCAGCAAGGCATCGCGCGCCTGCGCAACCACGAACTGCACCTGGGCGCTCATGCCGCTCATCAGTTCGTGATCAGGGTTCTTTACCTCGAACAGGACAATATAGAAGGCCTGCTTGCCCTGTTCGCCCGTGTCATCGGCCGGAACGGGAATGACCTGGCGCAGCTTGCCCGACCAGTGCTTACCGGGATAGCCGGGGGTCGTGAAACTCGCCGCCATGCCCGGCCGCAAGCGCGTCACATCGCTTTCCGCCACCCGCGCAGCCACCGTCATTTCCGACAGGTCGGCAATCCGGAGCAGCGGCGCGGCGACCTGCGCGGCGCCGAGCATCTGTCCCTTGCGCGCGGCCAGCGCCACCACGGTCCCGCCGATCGGCGCCTTGACCAGCGTTTTCTGGCGCGCTTCCTCGTCGATCTTCAAGCTCGCTTCGAGTTCGTGGATCTGGGCGGTGATCGCGTCGAGGCGCGCGCTGGCGGACGAGGCGTTCATCCGCGCCGATTCGAAGGCTTCCTCGCGCGTCGCGTTCTGCGCTTTCAGCTGGGTCTGGCGCTTGAACTGCAGCTGGGCGAAATCATGCTGTGCGCGCTGGTCGGCGAGTTCGGCCTGCAGCCTGGCCATCTGGGCGCGGTTGCTTTCGACCTTGGTGGCTTGCTGGATCGGGCTGATTTCGAGCAGGGGCTGGTCGGCCTGGACCGTGTCGCCGATGGCGACCGACACGTCCTTCACCTGTCCGCCGATCTGGGCGTAGGCGTCAGCCCATTTGCGGAGCTGGAGTTTGCCTGCCGCCTCGACCGTCTGCTGGATGTCGCTGCGCTGCACGGTGACGGTGTCGAGCTTGAGCGGTGCGGCTGGGGCCGCCGGCGCTGCCGGCCTGGCCGTTTGCGCCAGCACGGGATCGGCGGCCAGCATTGCGGCCAGCGACAGCAGGGCCGCGGCCACGTGGCGGGAAGTTGCGCTGCGCGCGCGGCCGGCCAGCGAGGAGATTCTGTCTTGGTGATCAGCAGCCATGGAACGACATCGGCAAAATGCCGAGTATACACTTTACCGGCAGCGGATCGGGCACCTTGCACAACTTGATCCGAGGGGTTGCCTTTTCATCCAGTCGAACCCGGCTCCACATTATGAAATGACGAGCAGAACTTCAGCGTAGCGCAATTCCATTCCGCAAAATATTGTTCCACATTGCGATAAGGCATTCATAAGCCTTTGATATTTATGGCTAATATTCTATTTCAACTCTTATATAAGACATAAGATGCAAGTACTTAAGTCACTTATGATGAACCCATGCAGCTTCCACCAGTTTCGAATCACTTTTCATGGAGTTCATCATGTCTCAGTACCAAAACGATATCCAGTCCATCACCGGTCTCAAACAGCAGCAAGGCAGCGGATGGGATGCGATCAATCCGGAATCCGCGGCCCGCATGCGCGCGCAGAACCGCTTCCAGACCGGCCTCGATATCGCCCGCTACACGGCCGGCATCATGCGCCGCGACATGGCGAACTACGACGCCGATCCGTCCATGTACACCCAGTCGCTGGGATGCTGGCACGGCTTCATCGGCCAGCAAAAACTCATCTCCATCAAGAAGCACTTCAACAATACCGACCGGCGTTACCTGTATCTGTCGGGCTGGATGGTGGCCGCGCTGCGCTCCGAATTCGGTCCCCTGCCTGACCAGTCGATGCATGAGAAGACCGCGGTGGCCGCGCTGATCAAGGAGCTGTACACCTTCCTGCGCCAGGCGGATGCGCGCGAGCTCGGCGGATTGTTCCGGCAGCTGGATAGCGCGGAAGGCGCGGCCCGCCAGGCGATCCAGGACAAGATCGACAACTTCGTCACCCACGTGGTGCCTATCATTGCCGACATCGATGCCGGCTTTGGCAATGCCGAGGCAACCTACCTGATGGCCAAGCAGATGATCGAGGCCGGCGCCTGCTGCATCCAGATCGAAAACCAGGTGTCGGACGAGAAGCAGTGCGGCCACCAGGACGGCAAGGTCACCGTGCCGCATGAGGATTTCCTGGCGAAGATCCGCGCGGTGCGCTACGCCTTCCTCGAACTGGGCGTGGACGACGGCATCATCGTGGCGCGCACCGACTCGCTGGGCGCCGGACTCACCAAGCAGATCGCCTATACCCGGGAACCGGGCGACCTGGGCGACCAGTACAACAGCTTCCTGGACGTCGAGGAGGTGTCGACCGAGGACATGGCGAACGGCGACGTGGTCATCAAGCGCGACGGCAAGCTGCTGCGTCCGAAGCGCCTGCCGAGCAACCTGTTCCAGTTCCGCGAAGGCACCGGCGAGGCACGCTGCGTGCTCGACTGCATTACCTCGCTGCAGAACGGCGCGGATCTGCTGTGGATCGAAACCGAAAAGCCGCACATCGCGCAAATCGGCGGCATGGTCAAGGAAATCCGCAAGCGCATCCCGAACGCCAAGCTGGTGTACAACAACAGCCCGTCCTTCAACTGGACGCTGAATTTCCGCCAGCAGGTCTTCGACAGCATGAAGGCCGAGGGCGCCGACCTGTCCGCCTACGAGCGTTCGCAGCTGATGAGCGCCGAATACGACGCCTCGGAACTGGCGCGCGTTGCCGACGAACGCATCCGCACCTTCCAGGCCGATGCCGCGCGTGAAGCGGGGATCTTCCACCACCTGATCACGCTGCCGACCTACCATACCGCCGCGCTGTCGACCGATAACCTGGCGAAGGAATACTTTGGCGACCAGGCGATGCTCGGCTATGTGGCCGGCGTGCAGCGCAAGGAGATCCGCCAGGGGATCGCCTGCGTCAAGCACCAGAACATGTCCGGCTCGGACCTGGGCGACGATCACAAGGAATACTTCAGCGGCGAGGCCGCGCTGAAGGCATCCGGCAAGCACAACACGATGAACCAGTTCTGAGCGAAACAAGGAAGAACGATGCGCAAAATGAACGACGAAACCTGCGACATAGTCGCACGCGCCACGCGAGGGTGCGGCAAGCCGCCGCTTGCCGCACGCGTCGGGATCATCGGCGCCGGCACCTCTGGCGTCAGCCTGGCCGTGAATTTTCTGAACGCCGGCATTCCCGTCACGCTGTTCGAAGTCGAGCGCATCCTGCTCGACGAGGGCATCGCGAGCGCCGGCGACCAGCGCATGTTCCTGCTGTCCGGCACCCTCGAGCTCCATCACTTGAAAGACTGCGATCTGATTCTGCAGGTTTCGGAGGATGCAGGCGCCGACCTGTTCCAGCGGCTGGGTGAATTCGCCAAGCCGGGCGCGATCCTGGTGACCACGACGCTGGAGCCCAAGGCCAGTTATATTGCCGGCTTTACACGGCGTCCCGATGCCGTGCCGGACGCGCTTTTCGCCGGCACCTCGCGCGCATGCATTGCGTGGCAATTCGTATGCAGGAACGGGACGACTGCCGAAACGCTCTCCAGCGCAATCGTCCTGTCCCGGGCGCTGTGCAATGAGGCGAAGCTTGGCGAGGTCTATGTTGGTTCTGCGCGGGGATTACGCGGAGCAGGTATTCCTGCTCCGCGCCGCTGAAGATGGGTAAGGGTCGGCGCCGCCGGCCCTACCGTTACGCTTACGCTGTCGCCCGCGCGCTGGCGCGGCCGTTCCGGCGCGTCATGGTGACCACGAAGACCAGGCCGGTCAGCATCAGCATCCAGTCGGTCGGTTCCGGCACCTCGGTCAGGCTCAGCAGCGAGGAGGTCGAAGCAAGGTCGACGCCCGTCTTCGACAGCGAGAAGTTCAGCACGCCATTCGGATCGCCGATGGGGGCGGAGTTCGAGTCGTACAGCGCTATCGAGAAGTAGCTATTGCTGTCAAAAGCGCTGACGAATCCGAGGAATTCTTCCGAGAAATTCAGGTCGAACGCAAACGGACCGCTGACCGCGAGGTACAGATCGTTGTAGGCGCCGGCGTTGCCGATAACAAAACTGTCCGATGTCCCGCCGACCGCGCCCTGACGGTCGAGCTCGACAAGTGGCGTGCCGGTAAAGTGAGACAGCGTCGCCGTCACAGGGGCGGCGCCGTCGATGCTGCCAAACACGAGATCGATGTAGGCGATGTCCGCGGTGGCGGTATCGGCGATGCCGATGTGGTAAGTCGGCAGCACGGTGGCGCCGGCCGTCAGGCTCGCGGCAGCCAGGCCCAGTGCCAGCACGACATGACGCAGGTGTTTTTGAATGTTGAACATGTGATTTCCTTAGAGAGTGCCGGAGTAGATGACGGCCTTGTAGCCGATCGAGCCTTTGCTAGGGTTGGAGAAGATGACCGTGACCGATGCGGCTTGACCCGGCGCGAACGCGCCATTGGGGAAGGTCACGTACGGCGCGCCGCTGTGGGTGCCCGAGGCGTTGTCGATCGAGACGCCCGTCGTCAGGTTGTCGAACTCAACGCTGACCGGGCCGCTGATGCTTGCCGCCGTCTTGTTGGTCAAGGTATAGGTCACGCTGAACTTCTGGGTGGCACGGTTGTAGACCGGACCCACGCTGGTCACCCCGAAGCTGGCAGTGACATCGGTAACGCAGCTATGGAGCGGCGTCGACGTATTACGCGGCGCCACCGGCATGACCGTGAAATCCTTGCTGTTGTTGTCGGTATCGACGCATGCATTGGTGCGGAAGGCCGCCGTCGCCGGCGACAGCGTCGCGGTAGGCGCACCACCCTCGGCAGGCGTTGCGCCGCTGCCGAATGCCACCCAGTCGATCACGTTCGCGCTCGTCGGCGTCGCGGAGGCGGGCAATGCAGTCGTGCCCTTGACCAGGGCCACCTTGCCGGCCGTTCCGGACATATTGATCGCGCCCGTCGCATCCGCAGCAGGGAGTGCGGACCCGTTGGCGCCGCCCGAAAATTCCGAAATCAGGAAATATTGCCCAGGTTGCAGTGTCTTCGCCGGTAGCGCCGTGTTATTGGTCCACGACGTGCCCCCCGACGAGGCATATTGCACGCTCAGGCCGCTCAAAGATACCGGCGCCGAGGTCGGGTTGAAGATTTCGATGTAATCGTTCTTGAGCGCTGCGTTGTTATTACCGCCGGCGCCATAAATCTGGCTGATCACCAGGTGGGCAGAACCGGGGGCGGGCGTGCCTGCCGTATTGTCGACCGTGAATGCAAAGGCACTCGACGTGCCGATATTGTTGGAGGCGTCGTAGGCCTTGGTCACGAGGCTGTGGCTGCCTTTGGTCAGCAGCGTGGAGTCGTAGGCCAGCGTGTACGGCGCCGCCGTGCTGGAACCGACCAGGCTGCCGTCGAGATAGAACTCGACCTTGGTCACGCCGACGTTGTCGGTGGCCGTGGCGTTGAGGCTGATGCGGCCAGCGCTACCCGTCACGCTGGCGGAGACGCTAGGTGCAATCGGGTCGAAGATCGTATTGCTGACCGTGAAGGCGACCGGGGCCGACTTGCCGATATTATTGGACGCGTCGTAAGCCCAGGCGACCAGGGTGTGGCTGCCGTTCGACAGTTTGGTCGAATCGAGCGTGGCCGAATAGGGGGTCACGCCGGTGCCCGCGATCAGGTTGCCGTCGACATAGAACTCGACCACGGTCACGCCCTTGTCGTCGCTGGCGTTGGCCGACAGCGTGATGTTGCCACTGCTGCCGGAGACGCCGGCGCTGACAGTCGGGAGCACCAGATCGCCGCTGCCCGCCACCTGGGTCACCCAGATCGGCGCCGACCACAGGATGTTGCCGTCGTTCTGGGTCACTTTGGCGTAGTAGAAATGCTCGCCAAGGGTCGGGGTGAACGCCTGCGATGCGCCCGTTCCCAGCACGGTGACGGTGCCATTGCGGCCCGGCACGCCTTCGTAGAAGGTCACCGTCGAGGCCGACTTGCCATTGGTATTCGAATAGTTCGCGGTCAAGGCAAGCGAGCCGTAATTGGTGATGCGCTCGCCCATCATATGGGTCTCGCCCACCGTCGCACCGTTGCCCTTGCTGGTGAGGATCAGTTGCGAAGCCTTGTCCATGGTCGCGAACACGCGGCGCGCCTTGATGGCCTCGATAAAGCTGGCGTTGGTGAACGCGGCGCCGGCCGGGATCAGGATACCGGTGCGGTTGGTGTAGGACGCGCCCCAGTTGGCGCAGTGGTTATCCTGGTCGCTCGTGAACGCGATGTGGAAACCCGCCTCGAGCGCCTTGTTGCAGGCGCCCTCGTAGCTGCTGCGGCCCGTTTCCGTTTCCGTCGTGTTGACCGAGAAGGCCGAGGTGTTGAGCACTTCGCACAAGGCCATCGCGGTGTCGCCGTCCGCCGTATAGCCGAGCGCCTTGCCATTGACGAGGAACTGGCCGCTGCTGGAAGGGTGATTGAACTGGCCGACCCAGCCGCGCTGGGCCATCAGCGTGTACAGGCCGGCGTAGTCGCCCTTGGCCGTGAACGTGTCGCCGATCAGCGCGCCGCTGCTGTTGTATTCCCACTCCAGCAGGTCCGGCGAGTTGAAGATGTTCATGTGACCGCCGTTATTGATCACGCCCCATTCCAGGCCGTAGACGCCGAGGAAGTTCGGGTTGGCCGCATTGAAATCGGCGGCCGCCTTCAGGCCCGACTGGTACAGCGCGCGCGCCTTGGCGGCGTCGGCGCCGGTATTGGTGCCGTCGGAGCCGTCGTACATGTGGTTATGCTCGGAGGCCATCAGGAAGTCCAGGCCCTTGTTCTTCGCATAGGCGTAGGCCTCGGCCGGGCCGCCGGCGGTGCCCGCCTGGGGATTCTGGGCGCCCGAGCAGCTCGCCAGGGCGCCGCCGCCGTCGCTGTGGTTGGTCTGGCTGTGCAGGTTGCCGTAATAGACCGTGAAGGGCAGCGAGGTCATGGCTGCCACCGAAGCGCGCGTGTTCGTCTCCTGCACCATGCCGTTCACGGTGCTGGTGCTGCTGGTGCTGGCGGCGCTGGTCGTCCGCGCGCGGAGCGCCGACATGCCGGACGTATCTGCCACCGACGGCTCGCCGACGACGATATCCCATGTCTGTACTTCGGCGTCTTCGGCGGCGGCGAGGACGGCGTCGATGCCCTCGGCGCTCGTGTCGGGGCCCTCGTCGGTCGTCGGCCTGGCCACCGCGGCCATGCGCACCGTGTAGACGCCATCGGCCAGGCTTGGGTCGCCGTTGCGTGCGGCCCAGTCGATGTTGACCTTGCGCGGCGCGCCGGTCAGGCGTTCGATGCCCTGCCAGCGCTGCACGATGTTGCCCCGCGCATCGAGCAGTTCGAGGCGCCAGGTAATGTCCTGGGCGCTTTCAACGAAGGGATAGGAAAAACTGAGGGTAAAGCTGCGGCTGCCTTGCGTGTCGCCCGCGTACGGTGCGTATAGCGTGGCTTCGAATTCGCGATGATCCTGCTTGAAGTCTTGCGCCAAGGCACCAAAATTGATTGCCGCCAATGCCATCGCGAGCAGTGCGCGACGGGGCAAACCTTGCTTGCCAACCTGATTTTTTCCGTTCATGACCTGAGCCTCTTCGTTGTTATACGTTTTGAAACTTTTGTGCCCGTTGTGCAAGATGCATTAATAAATTTATTCATGCAAATACAATTTCTTCATCTATCAGGGAGCTTGCGACCAAAGGGCGCATTTCCTTGTGGAAAGTTGAAGTCTTTGACAAAACTTAATGTGCTAAAAAAAGTAATAGGTTTTACAAAATTGTCAATCTTGAAACCCTGGCGCCACACCCCCGTGCAAAGGCAAGGTGAATAATGCAAACAGGAATTCCTATTGGCGTTGCATATTACCTACCTCAAAAGACAAGATCATGACGAATGCTTGGTCCGAACGGGCCAATGGAAAAGTGTCGAAAAGGCAATTCACGCGACGCGTGGCAGAAGCGCGTCCAGGCCGCAGATTGCGACGAAAAGTGTGGGGATTGCCAACGCGCCGGGAGGGTGGATACTGGCGCCGGGAGTGCGCCATGAATCGTCGAGCCCAGCGGAGCGTCCTTTGAGGTCGTCGGTATGTGGTCTACGAGGTACGCGATGGACGGTTCGCCCATATGGCGATGATCCGCGATGCCGACGCTGTCAAGCGTCAGCCGGGCGCACTACCAGCTGAGCTGGCCATATGGTGTAGACGGCGTTGCAAGCCGTTTTTCTCCTTTTACAAAACAAGAGTTAGCCCAGAACCGCGGTTTGCACCGCGTCAGTTCGCTCTTTCAGCCCCTCACAAAGCGTCAGAACAGGTCCCCACCCTGCCCTATCAGTCGCATTGGCCTAACGCCGCTGCGTCCCCGGATCCGTATCGTCGAAGTCCATGGTGCCGGTATCGACGTCAGCAGCAGTGGGCTGTCCGAACAGTTTGAGCCAGGTAAAGCCGGCCAGACCCGCTGTAAGCGACGCGACCAGAATCGCCATCTTCGACGCGTTGACAATGCCCGGGTCGGCGGTGAATGCCAGGTTCGTGATGAAGATCGACATCGTAAATCCGATACCGCCCAGGATGCCCGCCCCGGCCACATGACGCCAGCTCAGGTCGAGCGGGAGTCGGCACAGGCCGAGCAGGACCGCGGCAAGGCAGGTCAGCGTGATGCCGAGCGGCTTGCCGAGCACGAGTCCGGCGATGATGCCAAGACTGTTGGGCGACATCAGGTCCTCCACCCAGCCCGTCCCGATCACGATGCCGGTATTGGCAAGCGCAAAGATCGGGAGGATGAGGAAGGCAACCGGAAAGTGCAGGACATGTTCGAGCCGGTGCGAAGGCGAGCGTGCATCGTCCTGGGTGCTGGAAAACGGGATGGCGAACGCCAGCAGCACGCCCGCAATCGTCGCGTGTACACCGGACTTCAGCATCAGGAACCACATCAGCGCGCCGCCGGCAAGGTAAGGCGCCAACGCGACAATGCGCAGCCGTTTGTTCATCAGGAGAAGCACGGCGAACACGCCGAGCGCACCGCCAAGGTAGGCCAGCGAAAGCCCATTGGTGTAGAACAATGCAATGACGACGATGGCGCCCAGGTCGTCCATGACGGCGAGCGCAGTCAGGAAGACCTTGAGCGAGGCAGGCACGCGCTTGCCGAGCAGCGCCAGCACGCCAAGGGCGAAGGCGATGTCGGTGGCCATCGGAATTCCCACCCCAGCCTGGCTGGGCAGGCCATGATTCCACATGAAATGGATCAGTGCGGGGGCGGCGATGCCTCCTGCTGCGGCCAGGATGGGCAGAAGCGCATTGCGGAAATTCGACAACTCGCCACAGTACAACTCGCGCTCCAGCTCCAGTCCGATGAGCAGGAAGAAAATCGCCATCAATGCGTCGTTGACCCAGAGTTCCATGCTCAATCCAGCGACTTGCAGGTGCCAGAAGTGCAGGTAATCCTGGCCAAGCGGCGAATTTGCCAGCAACAGCGAGATGGCCGTGCACGCGATCAATACAATGCCGCCGGCCTTTTCCGATTCGAAGAAGCGGGTGAATGTCTGCGATAGAGCGCGCTGGACGATGGTCATGCGGCCCTCCCCTGCGATACGGGGAAGGTGTTCGGGAATGGGAAATCGAGGTTCTTCATGGGCGAGCGAATGACGCGCGGCGGCCCGACCTGACGCATCCCTGCTACACGACATTGTGTAAGCACCCGTCGAAAGTATAGCCGATTTGCCATCCCATCGACGACAGCACGACTTCGCCGGACGCCAAAGCTCATGTGCCGCTGCGCTCGTCGTTCTTGCGAACGATGCGCTGGCGGCTCGCCGCCATCAGCACCTTGGCATCACCGCTGCCGGTTCGCACCTTCAGCCAGTCGCCGACGCGCGCCACCTCGCTCTTCTTCGGCATGCGGCGGCAGTCCGCATTCAGGAAGGGAACCGGCTTCGCCGCTCCGCCGTCGGCGGACCAGGCGCGCCCAACCAGGGTGTTTCCGCATTGCGGATACTGGGCCTCGAATTCCAGGGCCACGGCATTCGCCTGCGCCTTCCATTCGCGCTCCCTGTCGAGCTCCTCCTTGAGCGTCGCGAGCGCCACCTCCTTTTCCTGCAGCGCCTGCTGGTTGTTGCGAACGATGTCAGCCAGGATGTCCGCCTTCAGCATCCCGACGTCGATCTTGTTGTCTGCTCCTTCGGCCTGGTGGACGAACAGTTTCGCTTCGCGTAGTCCCGCATTTGCCATGCGCCCCTCGATGGCCTTGATGGCTGGCTCCGTAAGTCGCGGGCCGATCAGCGTCACTTCGACGTCGCGCGTCCCCGGCGCGATGCGCGTCTCGAGCACATGTACCTTCGCCCCCCTGAATTCCCTGCGTACGAAATCGCGCGCGCGGCTGCTGAAAACTTCGTTGTCAACCAGGCGCACGGCGAGATAAATGCTGGGCAGTCCCGTGATCAGGACGATGGCCAGCAAGGCGCGTTTGACCCTGCGCTCGCGGCCTGGCTCGACGAACTTGCGATGCGGCAACCGCAAGAAGTCGATCACGATGACCGAGGAGAATGCGATGAACACACAGTTAATCGAGAACAGATAAAAGGCCCCGGCGAAGACCGGCCATTGGCCATTCGCCAGGCCGTAGCCTGCCGTGCACAGGGGCGGCATCAGTGCGGTGGCGATCGCCACGCCCGGAATCACATTCGACTTCTCGCGCCGCGTCTGTCCAATGATCCCGGCCAGGCCGCCGGCCAGCGCGATCAACACGTCCCACAGCGAGGGCGTGGTGCGTGCGAGCAGTTCGGACTGCGCTTCCGCCAGCGGCGTGACCAGGAAGTAAAGGGTCGACGTCAGCAGACTGATACCGGCCGCGATCGCCAGGTTCACCAGCGAACGCCGGATCAGCGGAAAGTCGAAGATGCCGATGCCGTAGCCGAGTCCGACGATCGGCCCCATGAGCGGCGACACGAGCATGGCGCCGATGATCACGGCAGTCGAATTGGTATTCAAGCCGATGGACGCGATGAGGATCGCCAGCATCAGGATCCATGGCGTGGCGCCCTGCAGTTCCACGCCGGCACGGATGCCACGGTCGATGTCGGCATCGTCGGCCTTGTCGTCCAGCAGACTGAAGCGGTGGGCAATCGCTGCTTTCAGCGAAGGAGAATCGGGTCGGGAATCAGGTGCGTTCATTGGTTGGGGAGGTCGGGAATCATGGCAAGCGCCGGGAATTTTCACGTAAATTCTTTATTTGCACAAATGTTTCTCGCTCATTGGTGGGGCCGCGCACACGGATTTGGCACGGCGCTCCAGTAAGATAGCCATCAGGCGCCATGAATACCGTACGAAAACGGGTGCCCGCACCTTGACCGGAAGATTCATACAATGACAGACTCCTCGCCAAATGAAACCGCAGCCACAGGCGGACGTCGCTGGATCCAGGTGAATCCGCCTGTATTCTTCGTGTCGGCGGTACTGATCCTCGCTTTCGCCGCCGCCGCGGCGCTGTTCCCGCGACGTATCGGCAGCCTGTTCGATACGCTCCAGGCCGGTATCGTGCGCGATTTCGGCTGGTTCTACATCCTGTCCGTTGCGTTCTTCCTGATCTTCGTGATTTTCCTGATGTTGAGCCGTTACGGCGACGTCAAGCTCGGACCCGATGACAGCGAGCCCGAATACAGCTACCTGTCCTGGCTCGCCATGCTGTTCAGCGCCGGCATGGGCATCGGGCTGCTGTTCTTCGGAGTTGCAGAGCCGATCCAGCACTATGCTTTACCCCCGGTGGGACAAGGACGCACGATCGACGCCGCGCGCCAGGCGATGGTGCTGACCTTCTTCCACTGGGGACTACATGCCTGGGCGATCTACATCGTGGTCGGCCTGGCGCTCGCCTACTTCGCCTTCCGGCGCGGCCTGCCGCTTACCTTGCGGTCGAGCCTCTTTCCCCTGATCGGCAAACACATCCACGGACCGGCAGGCCACGCGATCGACATTTTCGCGGTATTGGGCACGATGTTCGGCGTGGCGACCTCGCTGGGCTTCGGCGTACTGCAGGTGAACGCGGGCTTCGCCCATCTGTTCGGGCTGCCGGTCAATCCGCAGGTGCAGATCATCCTGATCGCCGTCATCACCGGCATGGCCACGCTCTCGGCAGGAACGGGACTGGACAAGGGGGTAAAGCGGCTGTCGGAGCTCAACATCATCCTGGCCATCGCGCTCCTCCTGTTCGTCCTCGCAGTGGGTTCGACGGTATTCCTGCTCGAAGCCTATGTGCAGAACATCGGCACCTACCTGGGCGAAGTCGTGCAGCGCACTTTCCGCATGTATGCCTACGAGCCCAATGCCTGGCTCGGCAAGTGGACGCTGTTCTACTGGGGCTGGTGGATTTCGTGGTCGCCTTTCGTCGGCATGTTCATCGCCCGGATCTCGCGCGGGCGCACGATCCGCGAATTCGTCGGCAGCGTGCTGCTGGTGCCGGTCCTTTTCACTTTCCTGTGGATGACGGTTTTCGGCAACACCGCGATCCGGCTCGACCTCGGCGGTGTGGCGCCCATCGTCCAGACCGTCGCCGATAATCTCCCGGTCGCCTTGTTCGAAGTGCTCGAGCAACTGCCGCTGTCGACGATCGCTTCGGGACTCGCAACGATGCTGGTCATTACATTTTTTGTCACCTCGGCCGATTCGGGCGCCCTGGTCATCGACATGATCACGTCGGGCGCGGCGCCGAATCCGCCCGTCTGGCAGCGCATCTTCTGGGCTGTCTGCGCAGGGCTGGTGGCGGCCGTGCTGCTCCTGGCAGGCGGTCTGCAGGCACTGCAAACCGCCGCCCTGGCGAGTGCGTTGCCTTTCGCGGTGGTGATGCTGCTCATGTGTTACGGCTTGCTGCGCGCCCTGCAGACGGAATCGGAGGGGTCGGCGATCGACCTGTCGATCGCCGCCGACACACCGCCGGAGGTCAGCCTGAGCTGGCAGCAGCGCCTGTCCAGCATCACCAGCTTCTACAAGCAGTCCGACATCGCAGCCTTTCTTGGCGGGCCCGGACACACCGCGCTCGCGGCGGTAGCCGCACAGTTGCATGAAAGCGGGCTGGCGCCCGCACTCACGGAAAGCGACGGCCGTCTCGACCTCGATGTGCCGCACGGCGACCGGGGGACCTTCCGCTACACGATCCGCGCACGCAGCTTTCTCGCACCGAATTTCGCCTGGGCCGAGTCAAAGGCCGGGAATCCCGATACCCGGCACTACCGGGCAATGGCCTACAGCTCCGAAGGCGATCAGCAACACGACGTCACTGGGTATACGCAGGAACAGCTGATCAACGACTTGCTGAACCGTTATGCCCGGTTCAGGCATGCGCGACGAATGCCTTGAGACGCCACTTGCAGCGACAGTCGGGGAATCAGATTCTCGTTGTATCCAGGACCTGGCGCACGAAACCTACCGCTTCCAATTTCTCCCGCTGGGATCGTCGTCCGCTGGGCCGGTGATCAATCCGGGACCAAGCTTGCGGAGCCAGGCGCCCCAACCGGATTTCAGATCGTCCTCGAATAACGCAGGCGCTGCAGCGGCACGGCTTCCGGCATGCCGAAGTACTTGTCGAACACCATGCACACGTTGCGGATCAGCAGCCGCCCCTTGCGGCTGACCTGGAGCCCGTCCGGCCGCAGTTCGAGCAGGCCCTCGGCGCCGAGCGCCGCCAGCTGCGCCAGCTCGGCCGCGAATCCGGCGCTGAAGTCGATTCCCCAGCGCTGTTCCAATGCACCGAAGTCCAGCTCGAAATTGCACATCAGCTGCTGGATGATGTCGCGCCGCGCGAGATCGTCGGCCGACAGGCGGAACCCGCGCGCGACGGGCAGCACGCCTTCGTCCAGGCGCGCGTAATACGCCTCGAGGGATTTTTCGTTCTGGCTGTAGGTGCCGTTGACGGCGCTGATCGCCGACACGCCGCAGGCGACGGTGTCGATCGCCGCATGCGTCGAATAGCCCTGGAAATTGCGGTGCAGGGTGCCATTGCGCTGCGCGAGCGCGAGCTCGTCGTCCGGTCTCGCAAAATGGTCCATGCCGATGTAGACGTAGCCCGCCGCGCACAGGCGTTCGATGCACAGGCCCAGCATCGCGAGCTTGGTCGCGCCGTCGGGCAGGTCCTCGTCGCGGATCAGCTTCTGGGACTTGAACATCTGAGGCATGTGCGCGTAGTTGTACACCGAGATCCGGTCCGGCGCGGCGTCGATGACCTTGTCCAGCGTCCGCGACATGGTCGCCAGGTTCTGCAGCGGCAGGCCGTAGATCAGGTCGATGCTGACCGAACGGAAGCCCGCCGCCCGCGCCGCCGCAATCGCGTCGCGCGTCATCGCTTCCGGCTGCACGCGGTTGACGGCGCGCTGCACGTCCTCGTCGAAGTCCTGCACGCCGAGGCTCAGGCGGTTGAAACCCTGGCGCCGCAGGGAGTGGATGCGCCCGGCATCGACCGTGCGCGGATCGATCTCGATCGAGTATTCGCCGGCTTCGTCGTCGGCGAATTCAAAGCGGCTGCGCAGGAAATCCATCAGCGCGCCCATCTGCGCGTCACTCAGGTAAGTCGGGGTGCCGCCGCCGAAGTGCAGCTGTTCGACCGGGCCGCAGGCGGCAAACAGGCTGGCCTGCATGTCGATCTCGCGCACCAGGTAGCCGAGGTATTTCGCTGCCTTGCTGCGGTCGTGCGTGATGATCTTGTTGCAGGCGCAGTAATAGCACAGGGACTCGCAGAACGGCACGTGCACGTAAAGCGAGAGCGGGCGGCCGGGCATGCCGCCCCAGGCCGCCGCCGCGAAGTCGATCGCGGAAAAGCCGGCGCTGAAGCGGTCGGCGGTGGGATAGGAGGTGTAGCGGGGCCCGCGCTGGCTCATGCGGGAAATCAGCTCGGGATCGAAATCGACGGTGGGATGCATATGAAGCCTGTGGTTGGTTCAGCCTTCGCGGCCATCGGGGCGCGGGGCAATCAGCAGCGGCAGATAGGCCGCGAGGTAAGTCAGGAAGCAGGCGCTCCAGCACACGGCGGCCGCTACCAGCCAGGGCATGCGCGAGGACGGCGCCACCGCGGCCGCGAAGCGGGCCAGCACGGCGCCCTGCGCCAGCACGTACATCAGCGTCTCGGCGCGGCCTGCCTTCAGCGGCCGGCCGGTGTGGCCGAGGGCGGTGCGTGTGATCATGCCGATCACCAGGCCGGCCAGCGAGCCGACGGTCAGCAGGTGCAGCGCGGCGCTCGGCGCGACGACACCGTACTGGGCCAGCGCCAGCGCCACGAAACCGAGCGGAATCCAGGCATACGACAGGTGGAGGATCCACAGCAGCGGGTTGCGCCAGGTGCGCCATGGCTTCCAGCCGGCCAGTCGCAGGGCCTGGGCTGCCGCTGCCGCCAGCGCCAGCGCCGCGGTGAACGGCGCCGGCAGGCCGGCGGTCCAGGCGGCGCCCGCCAGCACGGTCAGCGCCAGCGCGGCCTTGTCGCGCCGGGCATCCTGCACCGGCTTGGTCCCGGGCACGGCGTTGGCGGTGAACATGGGGATCACGCGGCCGCCAATCACCGCCTCGATCGCCACGATCAGCACGATGGCGCCGTGGACCGGCGCCAGCGGGTCGAGATGCAGCCAGCCCAGCGCGGCGGCGTGGTACAGGACGTTCGACAGCGCCAGCAAGCCGAGCAGGACCACCAGGAACATGTTGCGGCGGTTGCCGGACTGCTTCAGCACCCGGTAGAGGGGAAGCGCGGCAAGCGGCAGGAAAGCGGCATCCACGAACGCTGCCATCAGCGGCGGCGCGGCCAGCATGGCGATCCGGCCGGCGACCCAGACCGCTGCGATTGCCGCCAGCTGCCGGCCGCGCGGCGTCCACAGCCTGGTCCAGTTGTAGCCCGCGGTATAGAGGAAGCCGACGATGACGGCGACCGCGAAGCCGTACACCATTTCATGCATGTGCCACAGCACGTCGATACGGGCCGGGACCTTCCATCCCGCGAGCGCCGCGATCCACAGCGGCACGCTGAGCGCCGCGAAAGCCGCTGCCAGCAGGTAAAAGGGCCGGAAGCCAAGTGCAAACAGGGCCCGGGCGCGGCCCGGCGCCGGTGTGGGGCGTGCTTCTTCGATGCTCATGAGCGCCATGTGTGTTCTCCTAAAGCTGCATTTGCAACGCATGTTAGACCGCCCGCGCCAGCCCCACAATCCGCCAAAGGAACTAGCCCGCCACGCCTTCGGACACCGCCGCGCCGGCATTCCTAAACTGGATCAAGGAATTCAAATAAAGCTGCATTCCATATGCAACAAATGCAGAGCTGGACGCAGAATATGCCGTGGGCGCTGTCCGGCGCCACCGATCAATTACCCGTGAAGGATCTAGTTTATGCATGCGACACGCAAACTCTGGGGCTGGCTCGCGGTCATCTGCGTACTCTCGTTTGCCACCCTGCTGATGGTGGGAAGGGAGATCTACCTGAAGGCCCCGCCCATCCCGGCATCCATCGTCGACACCGGCGGCCATACCCTGTACACCGGCGACCAGGTTCGGCTCGGCCAGCAAGCCTGGCTGTCGGCCGGCGGCCAGCAGCTCGGCACCGTCTGGGGCCACGGCAGCTACGTGGCCCCAGACTGGTCGGCCGACTGGCTGCACCGCGAAGCCCTGGCCCTGCAGGAGGGCCTGGCGCAGCGCGACCACCATACTGCCTATGCCCAGCTCGACGCCGGCGCCCGCGCGCGCATCGACGCCCTGGTGCGCGGCGAGCTGCGCCACAACACTTATGACGCCGCCAGCGGTGCCTTGACGATCGGCGCCGAGCGCGCCCGCGCCGTGCAGGAAGTAGCGGCGCATTACGCCAGCCTGTTCGGCACCGATCCGAAGCTGGACAAGCTGCGCGAGCAGTACGCCATGAACGCAGGCTCGCTGCCGGAAGCGGACCAGCGCGCCGCGCTGACCGGCTTCTTCTTCTGGTCGGCCTGGGCCGCCGCCACCGACCGCCCGGGCGAACCCGGCCTGTCCTATACCAGCAACTGGCCGCATGAGCCGCTGGTCGGCAATACCCCCAGCGCCGGCACCGGCATCTGGTCGATCGCCAGCGTGATCCTGATGATCGGCGCGATTGCCGCCATGATCCTGTTCCATTCCGCGCACAAGGAAGAGGACGATCCGGCGCCGCCAAAAGCCGACCCGCTGTTCAGCCTGAAAGCCACGCCTTCGATGAAGGCGACCAAAAAATACTTCATGGTCGTGGTGGCCTTGATCCTGGCCCAGGTCGGCATGGGCGTCATCACCGCGCACTATTCGGTCGAAGGCCACAGCTTCTTCGGCTTCCCGCTGGCCGACGTGCTGCCCTACACCGTCAGCCGCACCGTCCACACCCAGTTCGCCGTGCTGTGGATCGCCACCGCCTGGCTGGCCACCGGCCTGTACATCGCCCCCGCCATCTCCGGCCGCGAGCCGAAGTTCCAGAAGCTGGGCACCGACGTGCTGTTCTACGCGCTGCTGTTCATCGTCGCCGGCTCCACCCTCACCGGCTGGCTCGGCACCTTGCAGCACCGCGGCGTCGATTTCAGCTTCTGGCTCGGCAACCAGGGTCTGGAATTCACCAGCATGGGCCGCATCTGGCAGTACCTGCTGTTCGCCGGCCTGCTGTTCTGGGCCTTCCTGCTGGGCCGCGGCCTGTGGCCGGCGCTGAAAAAACCGTCGGAGAGCCGCGGCCTGATCGCCATGGTGTTCCTGGCCGCGCTGTGCATCGGCGGCTTCTACGCCAGCTCCCTGGCCTGGGGCCAGCACACCCACTACGCGATGATCGAGTACTGGAGATGGTGGCTGGTGCACCTGTGGGTCGAAGGCTTCTTCGAAGTGTTCGCCACCGCCGTCATCGCCCTGCTGTTCTCGCGCCTGGGCCTGATCCGCGCCGCCACCGCCAACAGCGCCATCGTGCTCGAAACCATCGTGTTCCTGTTCGGCGGCATCCTCGGCACCCTGCACCACCTGTACTGGACCGGCACCCCGACTTCCGTGATCGCGATCGGCGGCATGTTCTCCGCCCTCGAAGTGGTGCCGCTGTCGATGATCGGCGTCGAAGCCTACCGCAACTACCAGCGCTCCAAAGCCGCGCCCTGGGTCAAGAGCTATAAATGGGCGATCCTGTGCTTCATCGCGGTCGGCTTCTGGAACATGGTCGGCGCCGGCCTGCTGGGCTTCGCCATCAACACGCCGATCGCGCTGTATTACATGCAGGGACTGAACATGACCGCCGCCCACGGCCACGCCGCGCTGTTCGGCGTCTACGGCATGCTCGGCATCGGCCTGATGCTGTTCTGCCTGCGCGGCCTGTCCGAGCGCCTGGCCTGGTCCGATGCCCTGCTCAAGCCGATGTTCTGGCTGCTGAATATCGGCCTGGCGATGATGGTCTTCATGGCCCTGGTCCCGGCCGGCATCTACCAGGCCGCCGCCAGCATCAGCAAGGGCATGTGGTACGCCCGCTCACCCGAGGTGATCCATTCGGCCTTCATGGAGAACATGGTGTGGCTGCGCGTCCCGGGCGACATCGTGTTCAGCGTCGGCGTGCTGTGCCTGGCCCTGTTCGTGCTGCGCCTGGCGCGCCGCAAGCCGGCGCTGGCCGAGGTGGCGGTCGCCAGCGGCGCCCCGACCACCAAGGCCTGACCCACGGACGCCGGCCTGCCGCGTGCGGCCGGCGTCCATTTCCGACCAAGGAGCCAGCATGCGCCTTACCGACCACACCGACTACGCCATGCGGGTGCTGATGTACCTGGGCGCCCACCACGACCGGCTGGCCACCACCGACCAGGTGGCGACCCTGCACGGGATCTCCCACAACCACCTGACCAAGGTCGTCAACCAGCTCGGCCGCGCCGGCTTCGTCCAGACCGTGCGCGGCCGGGCCGGCGGGATCCGCCTGGCGCGCCCCGCCTGCGAGATCATGGTCGGCGATGTGGTGCGCTGCACCGAGCCCGACCTGCACGTGGTGGGCTGCCTCGGCGGCGAGCCGAGCACCTGCCCGCTGGCGGGGAGCTGCTGCCTGAAGCGTGTCTTCCGGGCGGCGACCTTCAGCTTCCTCGACGTGCTCGACCGGGTGCCGCTGTCCAGCCTGGTCGAGCCGGCCGGAGCGGCGGCATGAACGCCCCGCGCGTCCTCGACCTGCGCGGCCTGCAGCCGCCGGAGCCAATGGAGCGGGCGCTCGAAGCGCTCGACCTCGTCGACGGCGGCGCCACGCTGGAACTGATCCTCGAGCGCGAACCGCATCCGCTGTACCGCATCCTCGCCCGCAACGGCTACACCGCGGCGGCGCGCTGGGAGCCGGACGGCTGCCGCGTCACCATCCGGAAGAGCGGCGCGTGAGACGGGCGCTCGATCTTGAACTGTCGCCCGGCCCCGGGCTGCCGCTGGGCTTCCTGCTGGCCGCTCCCTGGTTCGGCGTGGCCGCAGGCCTGGTTCTGGCCTGGCATGGCGCCGACGCCCTTTCGTCGCGCTGGCACGGCGCCACGCTGGCCCTCGTGCACCTGCTCACGCTCGGCTTCCTGACCATGACGATGGCCGGCTCACTGCTGCAGATGCTGCCGGTGGTGGCCGGGCTGTCCTTGCGCCGGACCGCATGGGCGCGCTGGAGCTGTCCGCTGCTGGGCGCCGGCACCCTGCTGCTGGCGCTGGCCTTCGCCACCGGCGCGGCGGCGCTGTTCGCGGCCGCCGCGGGAACGCTGGCGGCCGCGTTTGCGCTGCTGCTGGCCTGCGTCCTTCCCAGCCTGTGGCAGCGGGCGGCGGTTCTCCCCGCCGTCGCCCACATCCTGCGCGGCATGCGCACCGCCGCCGCCGCGCTGGCGGCAACCGTGTGCGCCGGCCTGGCGCTGGCGGCCTGGCTGGCCGGGGGCCCGGCGCTGCCGGCATTGAGGCTGACGGACGTCCATGCCGCGCTCGGCCTGGGCGGCTGGGTCGTCCTGCTGGTGGTGGCGGTATCCTTCCAGGTGCTGCCGATGTTCCAGGGAACCTCGCCCTATCCGGCGCGCCTGGTGCGCTGGCTGGCGCCGGGGTTCGCGCTGGCGCTGGCCGCATGGGCGGCCGCACGCTGGTTCGAGGCCGGCTGGCGCGGCTGGCTTGCAGCCGCCCTCGCCGCCGGCGCCGCACTATGGATCGCGGCCAGCTGGCGGCTGCTGGCGCGGCGGCGCCGTACGCCGGACCCTACCACCGCATACTGGCGTTTCGCCATGGTTTCGCTGGCGGCCGCCGGCTCGGCCTTCGGCTGGCCCGGCGAGGCCCCGGAGGCCGGTACGCTGTTCGCCGGCGTCGCCTTCCTGGGCGGCTTCGCGATGACGCTGGTGGACGCGATGCTGTTCAAGATCGTGCCCTTCCTGCTCTGGTACCACATGCAGGAGCGGGCGCAGCCGGGCACACGGATTCCGAAGACCGCGGAACTGGCGCCGGCGCCGCGCATCCGCCTGCAGTTCCGCTGCCATGCCGGCGCCGTGGGGCTGGCCATGCTGGCCTGCCGCTGGCCCGTGCTGGCGCGTCCGGCGGGCCTCCTGCTGGCCGCCGACTGCCTGCTGCTCGCGCTAGGTCTGGGATGGCCGCTGCTGCGCCATCGCCGGCTGCTGCGTCAGCCTTCGTAGCTGCGCAGACGGTCGGCGTCGAGGATATGGATGTCGCGGCCCTCGACGCGGATCAACTCGCGCACCGAAAGCTCGTGCAGCACGCGCGAGAAGTATTCCGGCGTGATGTTCAGGCGCGAGGCGATCGAGCGCTTGCTCACCGAGAGCGTGAGCCGCTCGCCGCTGGCGGGACCGTCCTTGAGCAGGTAGCCGACCACGCGCTGGCCGCCGGTATGCAGCGTATAGGCTTCGACGTCGGCGATCAGCCCGTGCATGCGGCGGCTGATCCCGGCCAGCATGCGCCGCGCCAGCGCCGGATGGCGGTCCAGCTGCTCGAACAGGCCGCTCTTCCCGACGTGCAGCAGCATGCTGTCCTCGAGCGCGGTCGCACTGACGATATGGGGCTTCTCCATGAACATCACCGCTTCGCCGAAGCTCTGGCCCGGTCCGAGGATCTCGACGATCTTCTCCTGGCCCTGGGCCGACACGAAACCCAGCTTGACCTGGCCGTACACCACCGAATGAAACCCGGCGCAAGGGTCGCCGCGCTCGAAGATGGGTCTTCCGCGCGGCACATGCAGCTCGGTGGCGGAGGCCGCGATGGCGCCCAGTTCCTCCTCGTGGAGGTCGGAAAACAGCGGCATCTGGCGCAGGAACCTGCGGGGGTCGACGGCGTGCACGGGCTACTCCTCTCGTTATCGTCCTGACATTGTCCTCCCGGCCGGTGCGCATTGGGATAGGCAGGAATAACTAGCCCGCTTAGGCCTTCGTGCAGACAGCCAGGCGCGGCGGCGCTTTCTACAATGAGGGCACTGTCACATGAACGATCACCAGACATGGCAAGCATTCATCCTCCCGCGGCGGCGCCGGTGCGCACGGCGGCCGCCCACACGCTGTTCGACGATGCCCAGGCGCTGGTCGCCGGGAGCATGCTGGCCTCGCTCGGCGTGGCCCTGATGGCCAAGGCTGGCCTTGTCACCGGCGGCGTCGCCGGCCTGTGCCTGCTGCTGCACCACGCCACCGGCCTGCCCTTCGGCGCGGTGTTCGCGGCACTGAGCCTGCCGTTCTACCTGTTTTCGATCAGCCGCCTGGGCTGGGCCTTCACGCTCAAGACGCTCGGCGCCGCGCTGCTGTTTTCCACCGTCGCCGACCACCTGCCGCGCATGCTGGGCCTGGAATCCATCCAGCCCTGGTACGCGGCCTGCATGGGCGGCATCCTGATCGGCACCGGCCTGCTGATGCTGTTCCGCCACCAGGCCAGCCTGGGCGGCTTCAACGTCCTCTGCCTGTGGCTGCAGGAAAAGCGCGGCTGGCGCGCCGGGCTGGTGCAGCTGGCGATCGATACGTTCATCCTGCTGACTGCGCTGCGCATCATCGCGCCGCGCCCCTGGCTGTATTCGCTGCTGGGCACCGCGGTCCTGAACCTCACCCTGGCCATCAACCACCGTCCCGGCCGCTATAACGCGCGCTGAGCCACTTCCTTGCCCCCAAATCATGCACAACACCACCACTCTTTCCTGTTTCGACGATTTCCTGGCCGCCGCGCGCGCCCAGCCGGAAGCCCAGCGCCTCCTGTTCGTGTTCGGCGTCGCCGAACTCCCGCACACCCACAGCCCGGGGCAGGAACGGCGCTTCCGCGAAGGCAGGGGCGGCGCACTGGCCCCGGTCATGTGCGTCGACAAGGAGATCGGCGAGCTGGCGGATTTCCCGGCCCTGGCCGAAGAGTCACGCGTCACCGGCCAGCCATGGGACGTCGTGTTCGCGACCGCGCTGGCCGGCCCGGAAGGACAGGCGCCGTCGGAACAACAGGTCGAGCTGGCGCTGCGCTCGATGATCGGCAGCGTGCACCGCGGCGCGGTCGAGCGCTTCCTCGCGTTCGACGCGCAGGGCCAGGCCCTGGCGTTTTCCTGAACCTTGAACCGGTTTAAGGACGGATGGAGGCGGCAGGCCTATAGTCCGGCCATCATGAACTGCCCCTCCTTCAAGCAATGAGCGACTCCGAACCACGACCACACCTCGAACTCGTCTGCCCGGCCGGCAGCCTGCCGGCCCTGAAAGCCGCCATCGACCACGGCGCCGATTGCGTCTACCTGGGCTTTCGCGACGCCACCAACGCCCGTAACTTTGCCGGGCTGAATTTCAGCGAAGCCGCCATCGCCGAAGGCATCCGCTACGCCCAGGCGCGCGGCCGCAAGATCTTCCTGGCCCTGAACACCTATCCACAGCCGGACGGCTGGGACATCTGGCGCCGCGCGGTCGACCGTGCGGCCGACAACGGCATCGACGCCGTGATCCTGGCCGACCCCGGCCTCATGGAATACGCCGCGCGCGTCCATCCGCAGTTGCGCCTGCATCTTTCCGTGCAGGGCTCGGCCACCAGCCACGAGGCGATCAACTTCTACCACCGCCACTTCGGCATCGCGCGCGCGGTGCTGCCGCGGGTGCTGTCCCTGCCCCAGGTCGAACAGGTCATCGCCAACACGCCGGTCGAGATCGAGGTGTTCGGCTTCGGCAGCCTGTGCGTCATGGTCGAGGGCCGCTGCCAGCTGTCCTCGTATGTGACCGGCGAGTCGCCGAATACCCACGGCGTCTGCTCGCCGGCGAAGGCGGTGCGCTGGCAGCAGACCCCGAAGGGACTGGAATCGCGCCTGAACGAGGTGCTGATCGACCGCTACGGCGACGGCGAGCAGGCCGGCTATCCGACCTTGTGCAAGGGCCGCTTTGACGTCGCCGGCGAGACCTATTACGCGATCGAGGAACCGACCAGCCTGAACACGCTCGAGATCCTGCCCCGCCTGGCGGCGCTCGGCGCGCGCGCGGTCAAGATCGAAGGCCGCCAGCGCAGTCCGGCCTATGTCGCTCAAGTGACACGCGTCTGGCGCGAGGCGATCGACAACTGCCTGGCCGAGCGCCAGCGCTACTCCGTCAAGCCGGCCTGGATGGCGGAGCTGAACAAGGTCGCCGAGGGCCAGCAGCACACCCTTGGCGCCTACCACCGCCCATGGAAATGAACATGAAAATCGCTTTGGGACCCCTGCAGTACTACTGGCCGCGCGAGACGGTCTTCGACTTCTACGACGGCATGGCCGGGGCGCCGCTCGACATCGTCTACCTCGGCGAGACCGTCTGCTCGCGCCGCCACGAGCTGCGCCTGGCGTACTGGCTGGCGCTGGCCGAGCGCCTGGCCGGCGCCGGCAAGCAGGTCGTGCTGTCGACCCAGGTGCTGATCGAATCCGGCGCCGACCTGAACGCGCTGCGCCGGATCGCGGACAACGGCCGCTTCCTGGTCGAGGCCAACGACATGGGCGCAGTCGGCTACATGGAAGGACGGCCGTTCGTCGCCGGACCGCACCTGAACATGTACAACAACCCGTCCCTGAAGCTTATGGCCGATGCCGGCGCGGTGCGCTGGGTCGTGCCCTTCGAGATGCCGGCCCAGGGCCTGGCGGCAATGCGCGCCGGCTTCTCCGCCGGCCTGGAAACCGAGGTGTTCGCCTACGGCCGCATGCCGCTCGCCTTTTCGGCGCGCTGCCTCACCGCCCGCCAGCAGAACCTGCCGAAGGACGACTGCCGCTTCAGCTGCATCGCCCACCCGGACGGCATGCTGATGCAGACCCAGGAAGGCCAGCCCTTCCTGGTGCTGAACGGGATCCAGACCCAGGCGGCCCAGGTCTGCAACCTGGTCGAGGAACTGGACGCCATGCGCGTCCTGGGCGTCGGGGTCGTGCGCCTGAGCCCCCAGGCGGCCCACATGGGCGAGCTTACCGCCCTGTTCCGGGCCGCGATAGCCGGCGAGATCGGCGGCCGCGAGGCGCACGAGCGCATGGCGCCGCTGATGCCCGGCGGCTCCTGCAACGGTTTCTGGCATGGCAAACCAGGCATGGAGCGGCATGCGGCATGAACAAACCTGTCCCCATCCGCCTGTTCTCCCTGCTGCCGCCGCTGCCCGGCTCCTGGTTCTTCGCCCAGGGCCTGAACGCCGCGCTGGCGAGGCACCTCGAGCCTGACACCCGCGATGCGCTGGCCGGCCGGCGCCTGCGCCTGACGGTGACAGACCTCGGCCTGTCCTTCGACTTCCGCTGGCGTGGCGCGCGCTTCGAGGCGCTCGCGCCCGGTGGCGCAGCCGACCTGGTCATCAGCGCCACTCTGCGTGACCTGGCCCTGCTGGCCGCGCGCAAGGAAGACCCGGACACGCTGTTCTTCAGCCGGCGCCTGGTCATGGAAGGCGACACCGAGCTGGGCCTCCTGATCAAGAACACCCTCGACGCGATCGACGGCACGCCCTTCGATCCGGCGCGGCTGCATCCCCGCCGCCTGCTCGCGCACCTGCGCCGGCGCGCCCGCGGCCCGCGGCGCGCCCAAACCTGAACCTGAACCGGAGAACCATCATGGGCAAAGACCGCACCGTTTTCCCCCTCGTATATTCCTGCTCCGGCTGTTCCAGCGCGGCGCAACTGGCAAACCATATTGCCCTCGACCTGGACCGCCGCGAAGTCGCCGAGATGTCCTGCATCGCCGGCGTCGGCGGCGACGTGCCCTCGCTGGTCAAGCTGGCCAAGTCCGGCCGCCCGGTGCTGGCGATCGACGGCTGCCCGCTCGAATGCACGCGCAACTGCCTGGCCCGGCATGGCGTGACGCCGACGCTGCACTGGCAGCTGGCGGAACACGGCGTCAGGAAACGCTACCACGCCCAGTACGACCCGGAGCAGGCGGCAGCGCTGGCGCAACAGCTTGCGGACGAGGTGACCGCGCATCCGATGCCGGGCAGTTGCGCTTTGCTTCAACCAGTTCAAGGCGCGTCACGCGCAGCCGGCGGATAGTGCACGACAAGCGAGACCAGCCACCCGATCCGCACGGATCGCCCTAACCCGGACAACCATGAACGCGAACGATAAACTATTCAGCACCCACCTCCCGACGCAGGACGTGTCGGTCGACGTCCTGCGCGAAAAATACGCCCGGGGCGACGAGACCACCGTCGCCGAGGTGCGCGCCCGCGTCGCGCGCGCCCTTGCCGCCCACGAGGCCGAACCCTTGCGCCTCGAAATGGAACAGCGCTTCCTGTGGGCCCAGGACCACGGCTTCGTGCCGGCGGGCCGCATCAACTCCGCCGCCGGCCTGGGCATGAAAGCGACCCTGATGAACTGCTTCGTGCAGCCGGTCGGCGACGCCATCAGCGGCGAGCACGACGGCCTGCCCGGCATCTACGCCGCGGTGGCGGAAGCCGCCGAGACGATGCGCCGCGGCGGCGGTGTCGGCTACGACTTCAGCGCCATCCGTCCCGCCGGCAGCCTGGTCAAGGGGACGCTGTCGCGCGCTTCCGGCCCGGTGTCCTACATGGAGGTGTTCGACGCCTCCTGCCGGACCGTCGAATCGGCCGGCGCCCGGCGCGGCGCCCAGATGGGCGTGCTGCGCATCGACCATCCGGACATCGAGCGCTTCATCGCCGCCAAGGACGGCGGCGCTTTCAGCAACTTCAACCTGTCGGTCGGCGTGAGCGACGCGTTCATGAACGCGGTGCTCGAAGACGCCGAGGTCGAGCTCGCGCATCCGGCCGAACCCTCGCCCGAAGACCGGGCCGCCGGCGGCTACCTGCGCGAGGATGGCTGGTGGGTCTACCGCCGGGTGCCTGCGCGCACCCTGTGGGACAAGGTGATGCGTTCGACTTACGATCACGCCGAGCCGGGCGTGCTGTTCATCGACCGCATCAACGCCGAGAACAACCTGTACTACGCCGAGCGCCTGGCCGCGACCAATCCCTGCGGAGAACAGCCGCTGCCGCCCTACGGCTGCTGCGACCTCGGCTCGCTCAACCTCACGCGCTTCGTGCTCGATCCCTTCACGCCGGAAGCGCGCTTCGACTTCGCCACCTTCCGCGAAGTCGCCGCCATCGGCGTGCGCATGCTCGACCTCGCGCTCGACGCCACCGAGTGGCCGCTGCCCCAGCAGGCTGCCGAAGGCCGCGGCAAGCGCCGCATCGGGCTCGGCTTCCTGGGCCTGGGCAGCGCACTGGTGATGCTCGGCCTGCGCTACGACGCCGAGGCCGGCCGCGCGCTGGCCGCGCAGGTCGCGCGCGAGCTGCGCGACACGGCCTATGCCGCCTCGGTCGCACTGGCCAGGGAAAAAGGCGCATTCCCGCTGTTCGATGCCGGCGCCTACCTGGCCGGCCAGTTCGTGCAGCGCCTGCCGGACGAACTGCGCGAGGCGATCGCCCGCCACGGCATCCGCAACTCGCACCTGCTGTCGATCGCCCCGACCGGCACGATCTCGCTGGCGTTCGCCGACAACGCCTCGAACGGCATCGAGCCGGCCTTTTCCTGGACCTACCTGCGCAAGAAGCGCATGCCGGACGACAGCACCCGCGTGTACGAGGTCGCCGACCACGCCTGGCGCCTGTACCGTCACCTCGGACACGACGTTTCCGACCCCGCAGCGCTGCCGCCGCAGTTCGTCACCGCTTTGCAGATGGCGGCGCAGGACCACCTGCGCATGATGGAAGCGGTCCAGCCCTACGTCGACACCGCGATCTCGAAGACCGTCAACGTTCCCGCAGATTACCCCTATGAGGATTTCCAGGACCTCTACACCGACGCCTGGCGCGCCGGTCTCAAGGGCCTTGCGACCTATCGCCCGAACGCCGTCACCGGCAGCGTGCTGAGCCTGTCGCCGGAGCAGCGGCCGGCGCCGGATCCCGCCCCGCTGCGCCCGACCGACATCGACCCGCTGCGCAAGCGCTTCGACAGCCGTCCACTGGGAGAACTCGAATCCGTGACCTCCAAGGTCGAATACGGCACCCAGGAAGGCAAGAAGGCGCTCTACCTGACGGTCAGCTTCATCCGCGTGCAGGGCGTGCTGGACGGGCGCGAGGTCGAAATCGAGCGTCCCTTCGAATTCTTCATGCCGGCCAACCAGCGCAACGAAGGCCACCAGTGGATCACCTCGACCATGCGCCTGCTGTCGCTGGCTGCGCGCGCCGGAAGTTCGATCGCGAAGGCGCTGGCCGACATGCGCGAAGTCGTCTGGGAAAAGGGCCCGGTGCGCTGCGGCCACCTGACCCGCGAGGACGGCGTGCAGGTGCCGGTGTACCACGATTCGGAAGTCGCGGCAATCGCCTTCATGCTGCAGCGGATGCTGATCAAGCGCGGCTTCCTCGACCCTTACGGCAACCAGGTGCCGGTCGAGCAGCTCGACCGCGAACTGGCAGACCGCGCGGGGAACCAGCCGCGGCCCGCCCAGGCCCACGCGGCGCCCGCCGCGGCCCCACGCCCGCTCGAGCGCAACTGCCCGGAATGCGGCGCGCGCGCCCTTGCCAAGGTCGACGGCTGCACCCGCTGTGCCGAATGCCATTACATCGGGGCCTGCGGCTGAGCGCCCCGCCACTTCAACGAAAGGAAACATCATGCAACAACGCTTTCAACTGTCGACACCCCTCGCCTTTGCTGATGTCGAGCGCATCACCAACTCGCTGTGCGTCCTGCCGGGCGTGCAAGGCATCGACATGTCGCCGGGCAGCCGCCAGATCCAGGTGGCCTTCGACGAAACCCTGACTTCGCCGGAGGCCATCGTGGCGGCCGCGGCGCAGGCCGGCTATGGCGACATGCGGGGCGCGCCCACTGTCGGCTGCTGCGGAGGCTGCTGTGGGAGCTGAGCGGCTGCACGGCGCGGGTCTGCGCCAGCGCCGTCGCGCGCGCAAGG
The DNA here is from genome assembly GCF_918697865.1 of Massilia sp. Bi118. Classification (GTDB taxonomy): domain Bacteria; phylum Pseudomonadota; class Gammaproteobacteria; order Burkholderiales; family Burkholderiaceae_D; genus Telluria. The sequence goes on from NZ_CAKKMV010000003.1 coordinate 335,241, forward strand.
GAGTCCAACTGGCGATCCCGATGGCGGTCACGCTGTCGCTGTTCTTCGCCGGCGATCTGGGCCTGATTCCGTCCTCCGGGCCGCTGGCCTGGCTGGCGGCCTGCGGCGCCGCACTGCTCATGGGCACGGCCGTGGTCGGCATCGAGACGTCCCGGCTGCGCAAATAGACCGAAATGACTAGGCCGGCTCCTACCTCATGCCGACTCTCACGCGGCAGGCGCTCCCGTAGAATCTAGGCCATTCACACCCCATTGGAGCACGCATGTTGCGCGACCGTTTTGGCCGATCGATCGAATACCTGCGACTGTCCGTGACCGACCGTTGCGACCTGCGTTGCAGTTATTGCATCCCGACCGGCTTCAAGGGTTTCGAGGAACCCGAGCACTGGCTGCGCTTCGACGAGATCGAGCGCCTGGTCCGGGCCTTCGCCCGGCTCGGCACGCGCCGGCTGCGCCTGACCGGCGGCGAGCCCCTGCTGCGCCGCCACGTGACCCAGCTCGCCGGACGCCTGGCGGCCATCGAGGGGATCGCCGACCTCTCGATGTCGACCAATGCCACGCAGCTGGGCCGCCACGCCGCGGCCCTGCGCGCGGCCGGCGTGGGCCGCATCAACGTCAGCCTCGACAGCCTGGACCGCGCTTGCATGCACAGCATTACCGGCCGCGACAGCTACCTGCAGATCATGGACGGCATCATGGCCGGCAAGCACGCCGGTTTCGACCCGATCAAGATCAACATGGTCGCCATGCGCGGCGTCAACGACGGCGAGATCGAGCGCATGGCGCAGTTCTGCATCGACAACGCCTTCGTGCTGCGCCTGATCGAAGTGATGCCGATGGGCGAAACTGGACGCAATACCGCCTACCTCGACCTGCGCGAGGTCCAGGCCCGCCTGACGGAAAGGTTCGACCTGGTGCCCCAGGCCGCGGAACTCGGGGGCGGTCCGGCGCGCTACCTGGCCACGCGCGACGGCAAGAGCAGCATCGGCTTCATCACCCCCATGTCGCAGCATTTCTGCGCCACCTGCAACCGCGTGCGCCTGTCGGTGGACGGCACCCTCTACCTGTGCCTGGGCCAGGAAGAAAAATTCGAGTTCCGGCCGCTGCTGCGCGGCGGCGCCAGCGACGCCGAGCTGGACGCGGCGATCCGGCAGGCGATCGAACTCAAGCCGCAAAAGCACGATTTCACGGCGCGGCCGGAAAAGATCGTCCGTTTCATGGCCCAGACCGGAGGCTGAGATGGAGGACATCGAACGCTTCATCCGCGGCTTCGGCCGCTTCCAGCAGCAGTACCTGCGCGAACCGGCGGCACTCGACAGCCTGCGCAGCGGCCAGCATCCAACCACGCTGCTGATCGGCTGCTGCGACGCGCGCGTCGATCCGGCCCTGCTGATGGGCTGCGACCCGGGCGACATCTTCGTGGTCCGCAACATCGCCAACCTGGTCCCGCCTTTCTCGGCGGATGCTTCGCCCGGCGTCACCTCGGCCATCGAGTTCGCGGTCTGCGGCCTCGACGTGGCGCGCATCGTGGTGCTCGGCCACGCGCGCTGCGGCGGCATCCGCGCCCTGATGCAGGGTGGCCGCGTCACCGAGGAGACCGATTTCGTCGCGCGCTGGATGAAACTGGCCGAGCCGGTCCGCGCCGAGGTGCTGCGTGCGCTCCCGCACAAGCACGAGGCGGGCCGCTGCCGCGCCGCCGAACTCGCCAGCATCCTGCACTCACTGGATAACTTGATGGGTTACCCATGGATCCGCCGCCGCGTGGAGGCCGGCAAGCTCGCCCTGCATGGCTGGTATTTCGACATCGACACCGGCTCCCTGCTCGCCTATTCGCCGCGCAAGCAGGAATTCCTGAACCTGGTGCAGCCGCTGGAAGCCGCCGCATGAGCGACACGGCTGCCGGCGCCACGCCCGCCTACCCGCCGATTCCCGGCCACCTGCGTCTGTCGACCCGGATCGCCGGCGCACTGGTCGGCTTCCTGCTGCTGGCGCTGGCGGCGATCGGCGCCACCCTGTGGCTGTCCTGGCAGCTCGAAGGCGCCGGCGCCGCCATCAACGAGACCGGCAGCCTGCGCAAGCAGGAATACCGGCTCGCCATGCTGCTGGGACGGGAGGTGCATACCCCGGATGCCGGCTTCGGCGGGGCGGCTCTGGCCCAGATCGCCTCGATCGACGCCACCCTGGCGCTGGTGGCCCAGGGCGACCCGCAACGGCCGCTCGGCCTGCCCCCCACGGCCGCCGTCCGCAACAGCTTCGCCGGGGCGTCCGAGCGCTGGCGGCGCGAGATCCGCCCGCTGGCCCTGCGGGTGCTGGAGGCGCGCGGCGAGCAGCGCGTGCTCACGCTGCGGCGCTTCCTGGGCGTGATCGACGACTACGTCGACGAGATCGACGGCATCGTGCGCCTGATCGAAAGCGACAACGAAGTGCGCACTTTCTGGCTGCGTTCCTCGCAGCTGGCGCTGATGGCGCTGGGCGTGGGCGGCACCGTGGCGCTGGTCTACCTGATGTTCAGCCTGATCGTGCGGCCGGTCGAACGCCTGCACGCCGGCATGCGCAGCATGGCCGACGCCGACTTCGGCGTGCGGCTCGAAGCCGACAGCAAGGACGAGTTCGGGCAGCTCGCGACCGGTTTCAACCAGATGGCCGACCGCCTCGAGCGCGTCTACGGCAGCCTGGAGGACAAGGTCAGGGAAAAGACGGCCGCGCTGGAGAACCAGAACCGCGAACTGGCCCTGCTCTACGACAGCGCCGCCTTCCTGCAGGCGCGCCAGACGCTGGAGCCGATGTGCGAAGGCTTCCTCGAACGGATACTCCAGTACTTCGGGGCGGACGGCGGTTCGGTGCGCCTGGTTGAAGCGGGCAACGAGAAGGTCCACCTGGTGGCCCAGCAGGGCCTGCCCGAGGCAATGGCCGAGGCCGAGCGCTGCATGCCGCTCGGCGATTGCCTGTGCGGCGAGGCGGCGGTCGAACGGCAGCCCGTGGTGCACTGGCTGCGCGCGATGCCGGACGCTGCCGGCACCCCATGCGCGCGCAATGGCTTCGGCACGGTCTCGGTGTTCCAGATATTCGACCAGGACCAGCATCTTGGTGTGTTCACCCTGCACTTCCGCGCCGAACGGCGCTTCCGCGACCAGGAACAGGCGCTGCTCGACACCCTGGGCCGGCTGCTGGGCACGGCGATCGAGAACCTGCGCCTGGCGGCGCGCGAGCGCGAGATGGCCATCTCGGAAGAGCGCAACATGGTCGCCCGCGGCCTGCACGACAGCATTGCCCAAGGCTTGAATTTCCTCAACCTGCAGGTGCAGATGCTGGACGACTCGCTGCGCCACGGCCAGCAGCAGGAAGCGGCCGATATCGTCCCGGCCCTGCGCGCCGGGGTAAAGGAAAGCTACGAGGACGTGCGCGAACTGCTGCAGAATTTTCGCAGCCGCCTGGAAGAAGACGACCTCAACAGCGCGCTGCGCAAGGCGGTGCGCAAGTTCCGCGACCAGACCGGCATCGACGCGCGCTTTGCCGCCGAGGGCGCCGGCAGCCTGCCGTTTGCGCGCGAAGAACAGCTGCAGATCCTGTTCATCGTTCAGGAAGCGCTGTCCAACATCCGCAAGCATGCCCAGGCCGACCGGGTCGACGTGCATGTGGTCGACGGACAAGACTTTTCCTTATCGATCAGCGATAATGGCGTCGGCTTCGATTCCAGCGCCGGGTCCGATGAAAGCGATCGCCGGGTTGGCTTGCACATCATGCAAGAGCGGGCCGAGCACATCAACGCCGAGCTGGTTATCGAGTCCCGCCCCGGCGCTGGCACCACCATCGGCCTGCATGTCGCGCGCGAGCAGCGGCGGGCGGCCTGAGCACGATTGGAGTATGACATGGGCGCCTCAACCGACACGATCAGTGTCCTGCTGGTCGACGACCACACGCTGTTCCGCAGCGGCGTGCGATCGTTGCTGCAGCGCAACCCCCGTTTCACCGTGGTCGGCGAGGCCTCGGACGGCGTGGATGGGGTCAAGCGGGCCATGCAGCTCAAGCCGGACGTCATCCTGCTCGACCTCCACATGCCCGGCATGACCGGCGTCGAAACCCTGCAGCTGATCCTGCAGGGCTGGCCGGAGGCCGCGGTCATCATGCTGACCGTGTCCGAGGAAGGAGAAGACCTCGCCAGCGCGCTGCAGGCCGGCGCGCGCGGCTACCTGATCAAGAATATCGACGCCGACTACCTGGTCCGCGCGATCGAGCGCGCCGCAGCCGGCGAATCGGTGCTGGCGGAATCGATGGCGGCGAAGCTGGTCGCCCAGCTGCAGAAGCAGCGCGAACCCAAGGCGCCCGCCCCGCCGTCGGAACTCGACAAGCTGACCCCGCGCGAGCGCGAGATCCTGGCCTGCCTGGCGCGTGGCGAAAGCAACAAGCTGATTGCACGCGTGCTCGACCTGGCCGAAAGCACGGTCAAGATCCACGTCCAGAACATCCTCAAGAAGCTCGGCCTGTCCAGCCGGGTCCAGGCCGCCGTGTTTGCCGTCGAGCAGGGTCTGACCAGCGGTCCCGAGCGGTAGGCGTCAGGCGGATCGCAGCGCCAGCAGCGCGGTCCTGGCTTCGTCGTAGGCGCGCGTCAGGTCCGCCAGCTGCTCCACGGCGCCGTCAAAGGTCTGTCCCTTGCCCATCAGTTCGAGGTTGGTGCACGGCAGCCGCATGCGGTTGGCGCCGACGAAGGCGATGCTCGAGCGCAGGTAGTGCGCGGTCGAGGCCAGCAGCTGGCCGTCCTGCTCGCGCACCGCGTGGGCGAGCTTGTGCAGCAGCTGCGGCACTTCGCCGACGAAGGACGCGATCACTTCGTCCAGCAGCGAGGCCTCGTCGTCGATCGCGCGCAGCTGCTCGATGCGGGCCGGATCGAGCAACTCCTCGTCGCGCCTGCGCGCAGCCACGTGCGCCGCGGCGGCGGCCAGCGCCGTTTCCAGCACCTCCAGTTCGATCGGCTTCGGCACGTAGTCGTTCATGCCCGCATCCAGGCAGCGTTCGCGGTCGCCCGGCATGGCGTTCGCGGTCATGGCAATGATCCAGGGCGCGTTCGCGCCGCGAAAACGTTGGCGCAGCCGGCGCGTGGCTTCCAGCCCGTCCATTTCCGGCATCTGCATGTCCATCAGGATGACCTGGTAGTCCTGGCGCTCGAGCGCCTCGACGGCTTCCAGGCCGTTGGCGACCACGTCGGCGCGGTAGCCGAGGTGGCGCAGCAGCTGGCGGATCACCTTCTGGTTGATCGTATTGTCTTCTGCGACCAGGATGCTCAGGGGCCCGCGCGGCGCGGCCGCCTCCTTCGTCGCGGGCAGCGCACGGGGCGCCACCTTGCGCTCGCCCAGCACCTGCTGCAGGGCCTCGAGCAGCGCCGCCGGCTTGATCGGCTTGTTTAGCCAGGCCGAGAACGCGCCCATCTCGCCGGCCTTGCGCTGGCGCTGGCCCACCGAGGTCAGCAGCACCAGCGGCAGCGCCTCGCGGTCGCGGTGCTTGCGCAGCTCGGCCGCCAGGCGGGCGCCGTCCATGTCGGGCATCTGCATGTCGAGCACGGCGACATCGAAGGGATGGCCGTCGCGCACCAGGTCGATGGCCTCGACCGCCGAGGCCGCGGCCAGCGGTTCCATTCCCCACAGCAGGGCCTGCTTCATCAGGATGCGGCGGTTGGTGGCGTTGTCGTCGACGATCAGAATACGCCGCCCGCGCACCGTGGCCGCGCGATCGCGCAGCACGTTCTCGGCCAGTTGCTCGTCGAAGGCGTCGGCCAGCACCATGAGCGTGAAGGTCGAGCCGCGCCCGACCTCGCTCTCGAGCGTGAGGCTGCCGCCCATCATCTCGGCCAGGCGCCGGCTGATGGTCAGGCCCAGGCCGGTGCCGCCGTACTTGCGGGTGGTCGAGGCATCGACCTGGGTGAAGGACGAGAACACGTCCTCCTGCCGGTGCGGCGGGATGCCGATGCCGGTGTCCCGTACCGCGAAGGCCAGCCGGTAGCCGCCGCCCTCCTGCGCCTCCGCCGACACCGTGACCACGACCTCGCCGTGGTGGGTGAACTTGATCGCATTCGACAGCAGGTTGACCAGCACCTGGCGCAGCCGGGTGGCGTCGGCAAGGATGGTGGCCGGCACGCCCGGCTCGATCATGTAGGCCAGGTCCAGGTTCTTTTCGCTGGCGCTGGTGGCCAGCAGGTCGAGCGCCTCCTCGACGCAGCGTCGCACTTCGAAGGCATGGCGTTCCAGATCGAGGCGCCCGACCTCCAGCTTGGAATAGTCGAGCAGGTCGTTGATGATGGCCAGCAGCGACTCGCCGCTGGCGCGGATGGTTTCCGTGTAGTCGCGCTGCTCGTCGTCGATGCCGGTGTGCAGGAGCAGGCTGGTCATGCCGATCACGGCGTTCAGCGGCGTACGGATTTCATGGCTCATGTTGGCCAGGAACATGCTCTTGGCCTGCATCGCCGCTTCCGCCTTTTCCTTGGCCAGTTCGAGTTCGCGCTCGTAGGACTTGCGCTCCGAAATGTCCTGCAGGATCGCGGTGAGGATCCGCCTGCCGCCGGCCGCAGACTTCGAGATCGTGGCCTCGGCCGGGAACTCGGTGCCGTCCTTGCGCAGCGCATAGATGGTGCCGCGCTCGCCCATGCGCCTGGCGGTGCGCTGGCCATGCTCGAACGACGCCATGCGCTCGTCGTGGCCGGGGCGGAAGCGCGCCGGCAGCAGCAGCGCCAGGTCCTTGCCGATCGCCTCGGCGGCGCTCCAGCCGAACACCCGCTCCGCGCCCTGGTTGAAGAAGATGATGCGGTGCTGCTCGTCGGTGCACACGACCGCGTTCTCGGCGATGTCAATGATGCTGCTCAGCTGTTCCGGGCTCAGGGGGTGGTGCATGCGCTCAGGTCCGTACGAAGGTGAAGAGCCGCCATCCTACGCCTTTGTGACTAGGCTCGCTAGCCCATCCGTTGGCCCTGTCTAGGTCTATTGCCCTCTCGAAAACACTCCTCCGGCCAATAGTTGGGCGCGCGGGCCATGCGTAAGCTTGCATCTATCGAGAAGTGCATTCCACGGAGGAAAAAATGAGCACCGATAGAAGACCGATTGCGGTCCTGGTCAGCAGTACGTTCGCGTTCACGATCTGTTTCGCGATCTGGATGATGTTCGCGGTCCTGGGCATTCCAATCAAGGCCAAGCTGGGCCTGAACGAGACCGAATTCGGCCTGCTGGTCGCCACCCCGGTCCTGAGCGGCGCGCTGGTGCGGGTCCCGCTCGGCATCTGGACCGACCGCTTCGGCGGGCGCATCGTGTTCTTCGCGCTGATGCTGGCCTGCGCCCTGCCCATCTGGCTGATCAGCTACGCCACCGCGTACTGGCATTTCCTGGTACTGGGCCTGTTCGTCGGCCTGGCCGGCGGCTCGTTCTCGGTCGGCACCCCGTATGTCGCGCGCTGGTTCGGCAAGGAGCGCCGCGGTTTCGCGATGGGCGTATTCGGCGCCGGCAACTCGGGCTCGGCCCTGACCAAGTTCGTGGCGCCCGCGATCATTGCCGCCGCCGGCTGGCAGGCGCTGCCCAAGGTGTACTCGCTTGTGATGGTCGCCACCGCCCTGCTGTTCTGGTTCGGTTCGTATTCCGACCCGTCGCACAAGGCGCCATCGGGCGAAAGCTTCGCCCGGCAGATGCGGGTGCTGAAGGATCCACGCGTGTGGCGCTACTGCCAGTACTACTCGGTAGTGTTCGGCGGCTACGTGGCGCTGGCCTTGTGGATGACCAAGTACTACGTCGGCGAGTATGGCTTCGACCTCAAGCTGGCCGCCCTGCTGGCCGCCTGCTTCTCGCTGCCCGGCGGCGTGCTGCGCGCGCTCGGCGGCTGGATCGCGGACAAATACGGCGCCTACAAGGTGACCTGGGCCGTCATGTGGGTGTGCTGGGTCTGCTTTTTCATCCTGTCCTATCCGCAGACCACGATGAGCGTCAAGACCGTGGGCGGCGCGATGGACATGCACATCGGCCTCGGTCCGGTCGCCTTCACCGCTCTGCTGTTCGTGGTCGGCGTCGCGATGGCAATCGGCAAGGCCTCGGTGTTCCGCTTCATCGCCGATGATTTCAGCGACAACATCGGCGCCGTCTCGGGCGTGGTCGGCCTGGCCGGCGGCCTGGGCGGCTTCATCCTGCCGATCATGTTCGGCGCCATCGTCGACCTGACCGGCATCCGCTCCAGCTCCTTCATGCTGCTGTACGGCACCGTCTGCGTCTCGCTGGTCTGGATGCATTTCTCGTTCAAGCCCGGCCGCAGCACGCCTGCCGCCGGCAACGCCGCCCCGGCCGCGCCGCTGCGCAAGGCCGCTTGACCCCACCCGATACGACAACCAACCCTCACACAGGAGAAATCGTGAGCAAATACATGATATCGACCTGGGAACCCGAAGTTCCCGGTTTCTGGCAAAGCCGCGGCAAGCCGACCGCCAACCGCAACCTCTGGATCTCGATCCCGGCCCTGATGCTGGCCTTCGCCATCTGGATGGTGTGGAGCGTGGTCGTGGTCAATCTGCCGAGCATCGGCTTCAAGTACAGCACCAACCAGCTGTTCTGGCTGGCGGCGGTGCCGGGACTGTCCGGCGCCACCCTGCGCATCTTCTATTCCTTCATGGTGCCGATCTTCGGCGGCCGCAAGTGGACCGCCATCTCGACCGCCTCGCTGCTGGTCCCGGCGCTGGGCATCGGCTTTGCCGTGCAGGATCCGCACACCAGCTACCCGACCATGCTGGTGCTGTCCCTGCTGTGCGGCTTCGGCGGCGGCAACTTCGCCTCCTCGATGGCCAACATCAGCTTCTTCTACCCGAAGGCCCAGAAAGGCTACGCCCTCGGCATGAACGCCGGCCTTGGCAACCTCGGTGTGTCGGCCGTGCAGTTCGTGGTGCCACTGGTGATCACCGCGGCCGTGTTCGGCGGCGAGCCGCAGACCTGGGTCAAGGCGGCCCAGACCAAGCAGGTCTGGCTGCAGAACGCCGGCTTCGTCTGGGTGCCCTTCATTATCATGTCGACGCTGGCCGCCTGGTTCGGCATGAACGACCTGGCCTCGGCCAAGGCCTCGTTCGCCGAGCAGGCCGTGATCTTCAAGCGCAAGCATAACTGGCTGATGTGCTGGCTCTACGTCGGCACCTTCGGCTCCTTCATCGGTTATTCGGCGGCCTTCCCGCTGCTGACCAGCACCCTGTTCCCGCAGGTGAATCCGCTGCAGTACGCCTTCGTCGGCCCGCTGGTCAGCGCCCTGGCGCGCGTGGCCGGCGGTTATGTCTCCGACAAGCTGGGCGGCGCCCGTGTAACCGTCTGGACCTTCGCCGCGATGATCGCGGCCGTGCTGGGCGTGCTGCATTTCCTGCCGCATGCAGGGAACCCGGGCAGCTTCATGGGCTTCTTCGGCATGTTCCTGCTGCTGTTCGCCTGCACCGGGGTCGGCAATGCCTCGACCTTCCGCATGATCCCGGTCATCTTCATGACCCTGCACCAGCGCGCCGCCAGCAAGCAGCCGGAAGCCGTGAAGGCCCAGGCCGTCGTCAACGCCAACAAGGAAGCCGCCGCCGTGCTGGGCTTCACCTCGGCGATCGCCGCCTACGGCGCCTTCTTCATCCCCAAGAGCTACGGCACCTCGATCGCCCTGACCGGCAGCGCCGACGCCGCGCTGTGGTGCTTCATCGGCTTCTACGTCAGCTGCATCGCCGTGACCTGGTGGTTCTACGCCCGCAAGGGTGCGGACATGCCCTGCTGACGGCCTGACCAGTCGCCCGGAGCACACGGCCGCCGCCAGGGCAACCTGCGGCGGCCGTCGTGTTTCAGGCGCCACGTAGTTCCAAAGGACTAGTCGGACTACTCCCTAATCCGCCGCGCGACCGCCTTCTTACGAATATTCAATACCTCTGCCCAACCGTAGACTGTCCTCAGTCAATTGGAGGAATCATGAGTCACTTTCTGGACCGACTGAAATTTTTCGGCAGCCCCAAGCAAACCTTCTCGAACGGCCACGGCGAAGTGGTCAACGAAGACCGCACCTGGGAAAAAGCTTATCGCCAGCGCTGGCAGCACGATAAGATCGTGCGCTCGACCCACGGCGTGAACTGCACCGGCTCGTGCAGCTGGAAGGTCTACGTCAAGAACGGCTTGATCACCTGGGAAACCCAGCAGACCGACTACCCGCGCACCCGCCCCGACCTGCCCAACCACGAGCCACGCGGCTGCCCGCGCGGCGCCAGCTACTCCTGGTACGTGTACTCGGCCCAGCGCGTCAAGCATCCGATGGTGCGCGGCCGCCTGATGCAGATGTGGCGCGAGGCGCGCCTCACCCGCGATCCGGTCGGCGCCTGGGAATACATCAGCCAGGACCCGGTGCGCGCCGCCAGCTACAAGTCGATCCGCGGCCAGGGCGGCTTCGTGCGCGCCAAGTGGGACGAAGTCAACGAGATCATCGCCGCCGCCAACGCCTATACCATCGACAAGTTCGGCCCGGACCGCATCATCGGCTTCTCGCCGATTCCCGCGATGTCCATGGTCAGCTACGCCGCCGGTACCCGCTACCTGAGCCTGATCGGCGGCGTCGCCATGAGCTTCTACGACTGGTACTGCGACCTGCCGCCGGCCAGCCCGCAGGTATGGGGCGAGCAGACCGACGTGCCCGAATCGGCCGACTGGTACAACTCGACCTACCTGATGGTGTGGGGCTCGAACGTCCCGATGACCCGTACCCCGGACGCCCACTTCTACACCGAAGTGCGCTACAAGGGTACCAAGACGGTGGCGGTGTCCTCCGACTTCGGCGAAATGGCCAAGTTCGGCGACATCTGGCTGGCGCCCAAGCAGGGCACCGACGCCGCGCTGGCGATGGCCATGGGCCACGTCATCATGAAAGAATTCCATGCGACCGGCAAGTCGGCCTATTTCCGCGACTACGCCAAGCAGTACACCGACTTCCCGATGCTGGTGATGCTCAAGGAACGCGACGGCACCCTGGTGCCGGACTACTTCCTGCGCGCCTCGCACCTCGCCAACCACCTGGACGAGAGCAACAACCCGGAATGGAAGACCCTGGTCATCGACCAGGCCAGCGGCCGGATCGTCGCCCCGAGCGGCTCGATCGGCTTCCGCTGGGGTGAGTCGGGCAAGTGGAACCTGGAGCAGAAGGAAGGCTCCAGCCGCGAGGACATCGACCCGCAGCTGTCGCTGATCGGCGCCAACGACGCCAACGACGCCATCGTGCCGGTGGGCTTCCCCTACTTCGGCGGCAAGGACGCCGACGACCTGCTGCTGCGTAACGTGCCCGTCAAGAAAATCGAACTGGCCGACGGCAGCACCGCCCTCGTCACCACCGTGTTCGACCTGTCGATGGCCAACTACGGCGTCGACCGCGGCATCTGCCCGAACGCGGCGAAGAGCTACGAGGACGACGTCCCCTATACCCCGGCATGGCAGGTCAAGCACACCGGCGTCAAGGCTGCCGACGTGATCACGGTGGCGCGCGAGTTCGCCGACAACGCCGACCGCACCCGCGGCAAGTCGATGGTGATCGTCGGCGCGGCGCTGAACCACTGGTACCACATGGACATGACCTACCGCGGCATCATCAACATGCTGATGATGTGCGGCTGCATCGGCCAGAGCGGCGGCGGCTGGGCTCACTACGTCGGCCAGGAAAAGCTGCGCCCGCAGACCGGCTGGACACCGCTCGCCTTCGCGCAGGACTGGAACCGTCCGATGCGCCAGATGAATTCGACCTCCTTCTTCTACGCCCACACCAGCCAGTGGCGCCACGAGAAGCTGCACACCGCCGAGATCCTGTGCCCGACCGCCGACGGCAAGCTGGAAGAAATGGCGCTGATCGACTACAACGCCAAGGCCGAGCGCATGGGCTGGCTGCCGTCGGCGCCGCAGCTGGAAACCAACCCGGTGGAAGTGGTGCGCGCCGCGGAAAGCGCCGGCCAGGACCCGGTGCAGTATGCCGTCAGCCAGATCAAGGACGGCAAGCTGAACTTCTCCTGCGACGATCCGGACAATCCCGCCAATTTCCCGCGCAATATGTTCGTGTGGCGCTCCAACATCCTGGGCAGCTCGGGCAAGGGCCACGAGTACTTCCTGAAGTACCTGCTCGGCACCCAGAACGCCCTGATGAGCGACGAGGACGATTGCATCAAGCCGCGCGACATCAAGGTGCGCCCGGCCGCCGAAGGCAAGCTGGACCTGCTGGTGGTGCTCGACTTCCGCATGTCGACCACCTGCCTGTACGGCGACATCGTGCTGCCGACCGCCACCTGGTACGAGAAGGACGACCTGAACACCTCCGACATGCACCCCTTCATCCACCCGCTGTCCGAAGCCGTGCAGCCACTGTGGGAATCGAAGTCGGACTGGGAAATCTACAAGGGCATCGCCGCCAAGTTCTCCGAGATCGGCGGCCAGCACCTGGGCACCCGCAAGGACCTGGTCCTGACCCCGCTGCTGCACGATACCCCGGGTGAACTGGGCCAGCCCTTCGACCCGAAAGACTGGCGCCTGGGCGAGTGCGATCCGGTGCCGGGCAAGACCATGCCGAGCATGACCGTGATCGAGCGCGACTACCGCCAGATCCACAAGAAATTCACCTCGATCGGTCCGCTGCTCGAGAACGTCGGCAACGGCGGCAAGGGCATCGCCTGGAAGACCGGGCATGAGGTCGACGTTCTGCGCGGCATCAACCGCACCGTGCTGGAAGAAGGCGTGTCCAAGGGCCAGCCGCGCCTCGACACCGCGATCGACGCGGCCGAGATGATCCTGACGCTGGCGCCCGAGACCAATGGCCACGTGGCAGTGAAAGCCTGGGATGCGCTGTCGAAGATCACCGGCCGCGATCACACCCACCTGGCGATCCCGCGCGAGCACGACAGCATCCGCTTCCGCGACGTGCAGGCGCAACCGCGCAAGATCATCTCCTCGCCTACCTGGTCGGGCCTGGAAAGCGAGGAAGTCAGCTACAACGCCTGCTACACCAACGTGCACGAGCTGATTCCGTTCCGCACCCTGACCGGCCGCCAGCAGTTCTACCAGGACCATCTGTGGATGCGCGACTTCGGCGAGGGACTGTGCGTGTACAAGGCGGCCATCAATACCAAGACCACCGAGGCGATCATGAACCGCCGTCCGAACGGTAACAAGGAGCTGGCGCTGAACTTCATCACGCCGCACCAGAAATGGGGCATCCACTCGACCTACTCGGACAACATGCGCATGCTGACCTTGTCGCGCGGCGGCCCGCACGTGTGGCTGTCGGAGATCGACGCCAAGGCCGCAGGCATCGAGGACAACGACTGGATCGAGGTCTTCAACGTCAACGGTACCCTGACCGCCCGCGCGGTCGTCAGCCAGCGCGTCCCGGAAGGCATGACGCTGATGTACCACGCCCAGGAAAAGATCGTCAACGTGCCGGGCGCCGAGATGTCGAAGAAGCGCGGCGGCATCCACAACTCGGTGACCCGCGCGGTGACCAAGCCGACCCACATGATCGGCGGCTATGCCCAGCTGGCCTACGGCTTCAACTACTACGGCACGGTGGGCTCGAACCGCGACGAATTCGTGGTGGTGCGCAAGATGCGCGACGTGGACTGGATGGAAGGCGCCCGCGACGAATCCCGTCCGAACAGCGACGAGATCACGCGCGGCCCGGCCCCCGCGTCGACGAAACCGGCACCGAAGAAGGTACGCGAGGACGAGCGCGAACCCGCGCTGGCGAGCATGCCGGCACCGAAGAACGCCTGATGCGGCGCGTGAAGAATTAGCGAGGAATTGAAATGAAAATCAGAGCACAAATCGGCATGGTCCTGAACCTGGACAAATGCATCGGCTGCCACACCTGCTCGGTGACCTGCAAGAACGTCTGGACCAGCCGCGACGGCGTCGAGTACGCCTGGTTCAACAACGTCGAGACCAAGCCGGGCGTCGGCTACCCGAAGGAATGGGAGAACCAGGACAAGTGGAACGGCGGCTGGAAACGCAAGGCCGACGGCAGGATCGAGCCGCGCCAGGGCAGCCGCCTGAAGATCCTGGCGAACATCTTCGCCAACCCGAACCTGCCGGCCATCGACGAGTACTACGAGCCCTTCACCTACGATTACGAGCGCCTGCAGAATGCGCCGCTGTCGGAAACGCCGCCGACCGCGCGCCCGGTGTCGATCCTGACCGGCAAGAAGATGGACAAGATCGAGTGGGGCCCGAACTGGGAGGACGACCTGGGCGGCGAATTCGCCAAGCGCAGCAAGGACAAGCTGTTCGACAACGTGCAGAAAGAGATGTACTCGACCTTCGAGAACACCTTCATGATGTACCTGCCGCGCCTGTGCGAGCATTGCCTGAACCCCGCCTGCGTCGCGTCCTGCCCGTCCGGCTCGGTGTACAAGCGCGAAGACGACGGCATCGTGCTGATCGACCAGGACAAATGCCGCGGCTGGCGCATGTGCATCTCCGGCTGCCCGTACAAGAAAATCTATTACAACTGGTCTTCGGGCAAGGCCGAGAAGTGCACCTTCTGCTACCCGCGCATCGAAGCGGGCCAGCCGACGGTGTGCTCGGAAACCTGCGTGGGCCGCATCCGCTACCTGGGCGTGCTGCTGTACGACGCCGACAGGATCGAGGCCGCCGCCTCGGTCCCGAACGAGCAGGACCTGTACGAAGCGCAGCTCGACCTGTTCCTCGACCCGCACGATCCGAAAGTGATCGAAGAGGCCCGCCGCCAGGGCATTCCGGACTCCTGGCTGGAATCGGCCAAGCGCTCGCCGGTGTACAAGATGGCGGTCGAATGGAAGATCGCCTTCCCGCTGCACCCGGAATACCGCACGCTGCCGATGGTGTGGTACATCCCGCCGCTGTCGCCGATCCAGGCCGCGGCCGAATCGGGCAAGATGGGCATGAACGGCATCCTGCCGGACACGAAGAGCCTGCGCATTCCGGTGCGCTACCTGGCCAACCTGCTCACCGCGGGCAAGGAAGAACCGGTGGTGCACGCGCTGGACCGCATGCTGGCGATGCGCGCCTACATGCGCGCCAAGTCGGTGGACAGCGTCGAGGACCTCGAAGTGCTCGACGAGGTCGGCCTGACCAAACCGGTGGTCGAGGACATGTACCACATCATGGCGATCGCGAACTACGAAGACCGCTTCGTGATCCCCAGCAGCCACAAGGAAATGGCCGAGGACAGCTTCAACGAAAAGGGTTCGTGCGGCTTCTCCTTCGGTAACGGCTGCTCGGACGGCGTCAGCGACGCCTCGCTGTTCGGCAAGAAGAAGCAGGGTTCGACCTTCTTCGTCTCGATGCCGAAGTCGCGCAAGAAGAAAGAAACGGAAGGAGCCTGACATGCAAACTGACATGCAACACTACCGGATCATGTCGGCGCTGCTGACCTACCCCGAGCCGGAACTGCTGGCCGCCCTGCCCGAGCTGCAGGTGGCGCTCGCCGGACAGCCGCAGATCCAGGCGCGCCTGGCGCCGCTGTTCGCGCACCTGGCGGACAGCGAACTGATCGCGCTGCAGCAGGAATACGTGCAGACCTTCGACCGCACGCCGACCCATTCGCTGCACCTGTTCGAACACATCCACGGCGAGTCGCGCGACCGCGGCCAGGCCATGGTCGACCTGATGGAAGAATACAAGAAGCACGGCCTGGAGATGACGGGCGACGAACTGCCCGACTTCGTGCCGCTGTTCCTCGAATTCCTGTCGCAGCTCGGCGGCGAGGAAGCCGCCGGCCGCCTGCTGGGCGACGCGGTGCACGTGCTGGCCCATATCGGCAGGAAGCTGGCCGCCAACGGCAGCCTGTATGCCCATGTGTTCGCGGTGCTGGAAAGCCTGTCGCCGGTAGCGGCCGAAGCGCTCAGCGAACCGCCCATCAAGGACATGGACGAAGCGCTCGAAACCTTCGGACCGGGCGCCGACGGTGTCGAACCCCTGCTCAAGCCGAATGCCAACGGCACGCAGCCGATCAATTTCTACCCCCGCGGCACGCGTCCGGCGCAGCCGGCCCGCGCCTGAGCGGACCAGGAGACCATCATGAATTACCTGCATCAGTTCTTATTCGGGATCTATCCCTACATCGCCCTGGCGGTCTTCCTGCTCGGCAGCCTGATCCGCTTCGACCGCGAGCAGTACACCTGGCGTTCGGAATCGACCCAGGTGCTACACCGCGGCAACCTGCGCCTCGGCAGCATCCTGTTCCACATCGGGATCATCGGCCTGCTGGGCGGCCACGCCGTCGGCCTGCTGACTCCGGTGTGGGTCTGGGACACCCTGGGCGTCAGCCACGGCGCCAAGCAGATCTTCGCCATGGCCGCCGGCGGCCTGATGGGCAGCCTGTGCCTGATCGGCATCCTGCTGCTGCTGGCGCGCCGCCTCGGCAACGAGCGCCTGCGCGCCGCCACCACGCTGAAGGACAAGGTCGTGCTGCTGTGGATCCTCGGCACCCTGCTGCTGGGCCTGTCGTCGATCTTTGTCTCTGCCGGCCACCTCGACGGCCACATGATGGTCCTGCTGATGAGCTGGGCGCAGCACATCGTCACCCTCCGCGGCGACGCCGCCGGCTTCATCGTCGATGCGCCGCTGGTGTTCAAGCTGCACCTGTTCATGGGAATGTCGCTGTTCGTGATCTTCCCGTTCACCCGCCTGGTGCACGTCTGGAGCGGCTTCGGCGCCGTGACTTACCTGGGCCGCGCCTTCCAGCTGGTCCGTCCGCGCTGATCGAACGCGCTACAAGGAGATCGTCATGGGTATCACCGTCAATGGCGTCGACATCGACGACGCCCTGATCGAACAGGAACTGCCGCATCACCAGGGCGCCGCCAACCCGCTCAAGCAGTCGGTGCACGAAATCGTGCTGCGCACCGTGCTGTTGCAGGAGGCCGCACGCCTGGGCGTGCAGGGCGAGGACGACGACGCGCGCATCGAAGCGCTGATCGCGCAGGAGGTCAAGGTGCCGGAAGCGGACCTGGCGGCCTGCCTGACCTATTACCGCAACCACCCGCGCCAGTTCACCCGCGGCGAACTGGTCGAGGCCCGCCACATCCTGTTCCAGGTCACGCCCAGCGTGCCGCTGGAGCTGGTGCGCGACACCGCCGAGCAGGTGCTGGCGGCCATCCAGGCCGAGCCGGGACGCTTCGGCGAACTGGCCGCGCAGTACTCGAACTGTTCGTCCGGCGCGCTCGGCGGCAGCCTGGGCCAGCTGGCCCGCGGCGCCTGCGTACCGGAGTTCGACGATGTGCTGTTCCGGCTCGGCGCCGGGGAGCTGGCCAACAAGCTGGTGGAAACCCGCTTCGGCCTGCACATCGTGGAAGTGGTGCGCCGCATCGACGGCGTGCTGCAGCCTTTCGAGGCGGTCAGGTCGCAGATTGCCGATTATCTGGCCACCGCGGCCTGGCAGCGCGGCGTGCACCAGTACCTGCAGATACTGGTCGGGCGCGCGCATATTGAAGGCGTCACGCTCGAGGGTAGCCAGTCGCCGCTGGTGCAATAGAGATCATGGAAACCTCTCCATCTCCAGGCCTGCTGGCGGATCCGCTCAACCTGCGCAACAGGAAGCTGGTTGCCGCCAAGGTGCTGGTCGACATCTTGCGCCGGTTTCCGGCGACGCGCCGGATCTCACCGATCGAGCTGCCGATCGGCGATGTCGCCAGGCTATTGCATGCGGCAGTGGGTGGGGCAGCGCTGGAGACCTCTCCCGAGCAGTCTGGCAGCAGTACCGAGGGCATCGGCGTCTACGTCGCCCTTGCCTGCGGCACGTATCGCTACGACCGCTGCACGCGCCTGCTGTCCATGGTGTCGCCACTGGACATCCGCGTGCAATTGTCGGCGCTGGATCAGCTGCCGCTGGCACCGCTGAACCTGCTCTATGTCGCCTGTACCGCGCAGGGGGGCTGCCTGCGCGCGGAAGATACGACGGTGCTGTCGGCGCTGAACACGGCGGCCCTGTGCGAGCACGTGGACCGCTTCTGCAAGATGCAGGGGCTGGTCGCGGCCGCGCGGGGATGGCTGGCGAGGAACCTGCTTTCCGCAAGTGTCGGCATGGCCGGCGGCGAATACCTGCTGCTGGCGCAATCCATCGGCCGTCCGCAGGGCGTGCCGGGGCGCAGCGCGTGACTAGAGACTGGAAAAATAGTGCTCGGGGCCCGGACGCGGGCGCGCCGGCGCGACCGCGTCGGCACTCCCAAAGCCGATGAAGCAGATGGCCTGCTCGTGCGCGCCAAGCGCCAGCAGCCTGCGCAGTGCTGACGCCTGCATGCCGGCGCCGCTGGCCAGCCCGCTGGCGAAACAGCGCGCCTGCGCCGCGACCAGCATGTTCTGGATCGCACAGCCAAGCGACACCAGCTTCTCTTCGCGCGGCACGTTTGCGGCGGGATCGTCCACGAGGATGGCCACGACCAGGCAGGGTGCATGGAAGGCTTTCGCATGGGCCGCGGCGCGCGCCTCGTCGCCGCAGGCCGGGTCGCGCACCACCAGCGCATCGACGAAAGCAGCCCCCAGCCCGGCACGCTGGTGCGGCGGAACCAGGATGAAGCGCCAGGGGTGCAGCCGGCCGTGATCCGGCGCATGCGCGGCCGCCTCGGCGATGGCATGCAGCGTCTCGGAATCCGGCCCGGGCGCTTGCAGCCGCCGCAGGGAAACATGGCGGCGCGCAGACAGGTGGTGCTGGAGATCGGGGTACATGGCGGGATCGCGGGAATGTGGAATGCCGACAGGATGACGCTACCGGCGCAGGCAGGGAATATGCCGGAAGAACTAGCGGCACTACGCCGTCATGCCGACGGCGCCTGCGGCGTTCGCTGACTACAATGCATGCTCAGCTTATCTACTCCCATTGAGCATGCAACTCCAACTGCGCTATTTTGCCGGCCTGCGCGAAGTGCTGGGCCTCTCCGCCGAGCAGGTCACCCTTCCCGCTACCTGCAGCTGCGTGCAGGACATTCTCGCGGCCCTGCGCCTGCGCGGCGGCATCTGGGCCGAGGCCCTTGCCGACGGCGCGGCCTTCCGGATCGCGGTCGACCAGCGCATGGCCGATGCATCCAGCCCCGTGCGCTCCGGCGCCGAAGTGGCCTTCTTCCCACCGGTCACCGGAGGCTGAGGTGGCGGTACGGGTGCAATACGAGGACTTCGACCTCTCCACAGAACTGGTGCGCCTGCGTGCCGGCCATCCGGACGCCGGTGCCACGGTCGCCTTCGTGGGCACGGTCAGGGAAATGAACGAAGGCCGGCAAGTCTCGCTCATGGAACTCGAGCATTACCCCGGCATGACCGAAGCCGCGCTTGAGGATATTGTGGCGCAAGCCCACCAGCGCTGGGCACTGGTCGACGTGCTGGTCGTGCACCGTGTCGGCCCGCTGCGCGGCTGCGAACAGATCGTGCTGGCGGCCGTGGCCGCGCGCCACCGCAGCGAAGCCTTCGCTGCCTGCGAATTCGTGATGGATTACCTGAAGACCCGCGCACCGTTCTGGAAGAAGGAAAGCACCGCGCAGGGCGACCGCTGGGTGGATGCGCGCGAATCGGACGAAGCGGCGCTGTCCAGGTGGGCCGCAGCGGCGCCGGATCGCGCGCTTTCTGTATCTTGTGGCCCATGATGCCGTTCCGTCCGTATCTCGCGCTGGCGCTTGCCGCCCTGTTCGCGCCTTATGCGCATGCGGGCGAGGTGCGGGCCGCCGTTGCCGCCAACTTTGCCGCGCCGATGCAGCGCATCGCCGCCGAATTCGAAAAGGATACTCGCCACAAAGCCATTATGGCGTTCGGCGCGACTGGCGCCTTCCAGACCCAGATTGCCAACGGCGCGCCGTTCGACGTACTGGTGGCGGCCGATGAAGCGACGCCGGCCAGGCTCGAAGCCCTCCAGCTCTCCGTACCGGGAACCCGCCTCACGTACGCGACCGGCAGGCTGGTCGTGTGGTCCTCACGTCCCGGCGTGGTCGACGGCCAGGGCCGGGTCTTGAGCGAGGGGCGTTTTTCCCATCTCGCGATCGCCAGTCCGAAGCTGGCGCCCTACGGCGCCGCCGCGATGGAGGCAATCGCGAACCTGAAGCTGGGCAGGTCCTTGCAGCCAAAGCTGGTCCAGGGCGCGAACATCGCCCAGGCTTACCAGTTCGTCGCCACAGGAAACGCCGAGCTCGGGTTCGTCGCGCTTTCCCAGGTCTGGCACGATGGCCGCCTCATCGGCGGTTCGGGCTGGATCGTGCCGGCCAGCTTCCATGCGCCGATCCGCCAGGACGCGATGCTGCTTGCCCCGGGCGCCGCCAACCCTGCAGCCCGCGCGCTCATGGATTACCTGAAATCGCGCAAGGCAGTCGACATCATCCGTTCCTACGGCTACGAGCGCTGAGACATGGAACACGTGATCAATCGCGCATCGCTGTGGAATGCAGGCATTTCAGCGGATCTTGCCGCAGTCTGGCTCACACTCAGGCTGGCCAGCGTCGTCACCCTCTTGCTCCTGCTGGTCGCCACGCCGCTGGCCTGGTGGCTGGCGCGTACAGCATCGCGATGCAAGCCGGCAATCGGCGCCATCGTCGCACTACCGATCGTCCTGCCGCCCAGCGTTCTGGGTTTCTACCTGCTGCTCGGCATGGGTCCGGCGGGCCCGCTCGGACGCTTGTGCGCGCTGCTCAACCTGGCACCGCTGCCCTTTACCTTCAATGGGCTGGTACTGGCGTCGGTCGTGTATTCGCTGCCATTTACCGTCCAGCCGCTGCAGAACGCGTTCGAGGCGATCGGCGAGCGTCCGCTCGAAGCAGCGGCGACTCTGGGCGCCAACGCCTGGGACCGGTTCTGGTCGGTGGCGGTGCCGCTCGCCCGCCCGGGTTTCGTATCCGGGGCCCTGTTGGGCTTCGCGCATACCGTCGGTGAATTCGGCGTGGTGCTGATGATAGGCGGGAATATCCCGGACCGGACGCGCGTGGTCTCGGTCCAGCTCTACGACCACGTCGAAGCGATGGAATATACCCAGGCGCACTGGCTGGCGGGCGGCATGCTCGCGTTCAGCTTCGTGGTCCTGTTCGCGCTGTACACCCTGTATCCGCCGTCGATCCGCGGGCGGTGCTGATGGCGGGCCTGCGCGTCGCGTTCAAACTGGACCGCCGACCGGGCGCAAGCGGCCGCAGCGCCGGCTTCGCCATGGAACTCGATCTCGACCTGCCAAGGAAAGGCGTCACCGCCCTGTTCGGTCATTCCGGGTCGGGAAAGACCACCTGCCTGCGCGTGATCGCAGGACTGGAAAGGGTTGCCGGCGCCTACGTGGCCTTCGGCGACGAAGTCTGGCAGGACGATGCGCACCGTGTGTTCCTGCCGGTGCACCGGCGTGGGCTTGGCTATGTGTTCCAGGAAGCCAGCCTGTTCACCCACCTGTCGGTACGCGGGAACCTCGAATTCGGCCTGAAGCGCGTCGCCGCCTGGGAGCGCCGTTTCGAGCTGGCGCCGGTCGCCGATGTACTCGGCATCAGCGGACTACTTGACCGCTCTCCAGCCGCACTGTCCGGCGGCGAGCGCCAGCGGGTCGCGGTTGCGCGCGCCCTGCTGGCATCGCCGCGCCTCCTGCTGATGGACGAACCGTTGGCTGCCCTCGACTTCCGTCGTAAGCAGGAAATCCTCCCGTATCTCGAACGGCTGCACGACATTTTCGCGATTCCGATCCTCTACGTGAGCCATTCACCTGAAGAGGTGGCGCGCCTGGCCGATCACCTCGTGCTGCTGGACGAAGGCAAGGTGGCCGCCAGTGGGCCGCTGAGCGAAGCGATGGCGCGCGCGGACCTGCCGCCCGCTTTCGCACGCGACGCCGGCGTCGTTCTCGACACGGTCGTCGCCGGACATGAAGCAGACGCATTGTCACGTCTCGGCTTCGCAGGGGGACACCTGCTGGTCGGGCGACGTCCGGAACCGGTCGGCACCCGCATGCGCTGTCGCATCCTGGCGCGCGATGTCAGCCTGGCAACCGAACGACCGCAAGGCAGCAGTATCATCAACCTGCTGCCTGCCAAGGTGACCGCCATCACGGCTGCCGACAGCCCTGGCCAGGTGCTGGTGCAGCTGATCGTCGGTTCGACACCTCTGCTCGCGCGGATCACGATGCGCTCGCTCCGCGAACTCGACATTGTGCCTGGAAAGGATCTTTGGGCACAGATAAAAGGTACGACTCTTACAGAAGAGCCTCGTCCGAAATAGTGCGGAATGCGTAGGCCCTCTAACCCGTCGTGCCGACAGCGGCGAAGGACGGGCACCTCTACAATTCCTTTCATGGACTATTTACTGCTGAAACATTTCCACATGAGCTGCGCAGCACTGTCGGGCAGCTTTTTTTTGCTGCGGGGAGCTTGGATGCTGACGGGCTCGCCAATGCTGACGCGGCGATGGGTGAAGACGTTGCCGCACCTCGTCGACACGCTACTCCTTGTGTCGGCCCTGGGCTTGGTCGGCTGGTCGCACCAGTACCCGGGACGGTTCCCCTGGCTGACGGCGAAAGTTCTTGCGCTCGTGGCCTATATTGTGCTCGGCTCGGTGGCCCTGAAATACGGGCCGAGCCTGTGGCTCCGTGCTGTTGCCCTACTGGCGGCGCTGGGGGTCTTCGCCTACATCGTGTCCGTCGCCATGACCAGGAATCCTTTCCCTTTCGTGGCGTCCTAGCCGGCAGCGCGGGCGAACCAGTGCGTATGAACCAGGGACCACGCTTTCATGCGGAAGATAAGGCGCGGTCCGAGCGATCGAATCAAGTTCATTAACAGGACCGTTGCTGCGAATACGCCAGGCCTCCCGAGCGCGTGATACGGGATGGCGCACGTCCAGTCATGGCGGTCCCTGGCACCCGGCGCCGCTGGAGCCTGGCCAGAACGGCTGTTCGTCCTGTGGTATGAGCATGCCGCCTACCTGGCCTATACGGAGCTGAAACCCGTCTGGACGTTTAACGATGGTCGCCATGGCCCGCGCATCGTGTACCTTACAGAGCGTCATAGAGTTGATCTACGTCGCGGGTCGTCTGCGCAAAACGGGGATCTAGACGGCCAGTTGGCCGTCAACGCGTGTGGTGCACCACAAATTCCATGTGGTGTCCAAACGAGCTGAACAGGGAGTGAAACGCTGTCCTACTGGGAGAATTTGGAGGCGAGGACGGGAGTCGAACCCGTCTAGACGGCTTTGCAGGCCGCTGCATAACCGCTTTGCTACCTCGCCCGAGGAGACTTGACGATGCTGACCTGGCGGGTTATCTACCACATCAACACGGGAAGCGAAGAACTTCCCTGAATTCTGGAGCGGGAGAAGAGTCTCGAACTCTCGACCTCAACCTTGGCAAGGTTGCGCTCTACCAACTGAGCTACTCCCGCTTAGGAGTTCATCACATCATGCGTAAAACACTGGAGCGGGAGAAGAGTCTCGAACTCTCGACCTCAACCTTGGCAAGGTTGCGCTCTACCAACTGAGCTACTCCCGCTTAGGAGTTCATCACATCATGCGTAAAACACTGGAGCGGGAGAAGAGTCTCGAACTCTCGACCTCAACCTTGGCAAGGTTGCGCTCTACCAACTGAGCTACTCCCGCTTAGGAGTTCATCACATCATGCGTAAAACACTGGAGCGGGAGAAGAGTCTCGAACTCTCGACCTCAACCTTGGCAAGGTTGCGCTCTACCAACTGAGCTACTCCCGCATGGAGTCTTACTATTTACTACGCCACCAGCAGTACTGGAGCGGGAGAAGAGTCTCGAACTCTCGACCTCAACCTTGGCAAGGTTGCGCTCTACCAACTGAGCTACTCCCGCGTCGCTGGAACTTGCGATTATAACTTATTGCATCTATCACTAGCAAACTTTGGAGCGGGAGAAGAGTCTCGAACTCTCGACCTCAACCTTGGCAAGGTTGCGCTCTACCAACTGAGCTACTCCCGCTTCGTTTCGTTTGCTGCAATGTCTCGCAACAGGCAGGCATTATAGAGATGCTGAGCACTGTGTCAAGGATGGCTCAGTAGAAATCTTACAGCGCGCCCGATTTTTCCTTGATCAGCGGCCAGGCGCGGCGCAGATAATAGAACATCGACCAGACCGTCAGTACGCCGGCGATCCACAACAGCACCTCCCCCGCGATGTGCATGTCGAGCACGGTGAAGATCGGATCGTGGAACAGCAGCATCGGGATTGCGACCATCTGCACCGCGGTCTTGATCTTGCCGAGCGAGCTGACGGCCACCGACTTGCGGGCGCCGATCTCGGCCATCCACTCGCGCAGCGCCGAGATGGTGATCTCGCGACCGACGATGATGAAGGCGATGACGGCGTTGACCCGTCCCAGTTGTACCAGCACCAGCAGCGCGCCGGCGACCATCAGCTTGTCCGCGACCGGGTCGAGGAAGGCGCCGAAGGCCGAGGTCTGGTTCCAGCGCCGCGCCAGGTAGCCGTCGAACCAGTCGGTGACGGCGGCAACGATGAAGACGATGGTCGCGGCCATGTTCTGGTCGCTGACGTGCAGCCAGTGTTCGGGAAGATAGTAGACGCCAACGACCAGGGGAATCAGTGCGACGCGTAACCAGGTCAGGAGAATCGGGATGTTAAAAGGCATAAAACTCAGTCGGTGAGATGGCGCCGCTAGTCTACATGGCTCTTGCATTTTGAACCAGTTGAACTCAGCAGAACCACCGTCGTTCCCGCGAAGGCGGGGACCCAAGTTCTGCGTGAGCTATCGAAATGCGTGCAAACTTGGATCCCCGCCTGCGCGGGGATGACGGTGGAAGCGCGGGGACGACGGTGGAAGCGCGGGAACGACGGTGGAAGCGCGGGGACGACGGTGGAAGCGCGGGAACGACGGTGGAAGCGCGGGAACGACGATTAGTGCAGCTGCCGATAAATCTCTTCCGCCAAGGTACTCGAAATCCCCTCGACCGACATCAGGTCCTCGACACTTGCGTCGATCACCCCGCGCAGGCCGCCGAAGCGCGCCAGCAGCTTCTGGCGGCGCTTGGCGCCGATGCCCTCGATCTCCTCCAGGCGCGAGGCCTGGCGGGCCTTGGCGCGCTTGGCGCGCATGCCGGTGATGGCGAAGCGGTGGGCTTCGTCGCGGATCATCGCCACCAGCATCAGCGCCGCCGACTCCTTGCCCAGTTCCTGCGGGTCGCGGCCGTCGGCGAAGATCAGGGTCTCGAGGCCGACCCGACGCCCTTCTCCTTTCGCAACGCCGACGATATTACCGACGTCCAGCCCCAGTTCCGAGAATACCTGGCGCGCCATCTCGACCTGGCCCTTGCCGCCGTCGATCAGGGCGATGTCCGGCATCACGCCCTCGCCGCCCGCGACCTTCTCGTAGCGCCGCATCAGCACCTGGCGCATGGCGGCGTAATCGTCGCCCGGCGTGATGTCGTTGATGTTGTAGCGGCGGTATTCGCCGTTCTGCATCTGGTGGTGATGGAAGACCACGCAGGAGGCCTGGGTCGCCTCGCCGGCCGTGTGGCTGATGTCGAAGCACTCGATGCGCAACTCGTCCAAGTCGTCGGACTCCAGGCCCAGCGCGTCCGCCAGCGCGCGCGTGCGGGCCTGCTGCGAGCCCTGCTCGGACAGCAGGCGCGCCAGCGAGATCTCGGCGCCCTTCTGCGCCAGCTCCAGCCACTGGCGGCGCTGGCCCTGCGGCTGGAACACCAGGTTGATGCGGTGGCCGCACTGCTCGGTCAGCGCGGCGATCAGCTCCGGCATGTCGAAGAAAGTGTTGAGGATGAAGGTGCCGGGGATGAACTTGTCGCCGTAGTGCTGGGCCAGGAAGGCGGCCAGCACTTCGACTTCGATCGAACTCTCTTCGAGCGCCTCGCCGACCTGGGTCGGGAAGTAGGCGCGGTCGCCGAGATGGCGGCCGCCGCGCACCATCGCCAGGTTGACGCAGGCGCGGCCGCCCTGCACCACCACGGCGATGATGTCGACGTCGGCGTCGCCCACCGTCTCCATGCTCTGGGCGTGCAGCACCTTCGACAGCGCCTGGATCTGGTTGCGCACCGAGGCCGCCTGCTCGAACTTCAGGTTCTCGGCAAAGCTGAGCATCTTCGCGTTCAGGTCTTCCAGCACCTCGGTCTGGCGCCCGCGCAGGAACTTGGCGGCGTTGTCGACGTCGCGCCTGTAGTCCTCGGGCGCGATCAGATCCACGCAGGGGCCGCTGCAGCGGCCGATCTGGTGCAGCAGGCAGGGACGCGTGCGGTTGTGGAAGACGCTGTCCTCGCAGGTGCGCAGCTTGAACACCTTCTGCAGCAGCTGCATCGATTCCTTGACCGCCCAGGCGCTCGGGAAGGGACCGAAGTACTGGTTCTTCTTGTCGAGCGCGCCGCGGTAATAGGCCATGCGCGGGGCCTCGCCGCCCGTGATCTTCAGGTAGGGATAGCTTTTATCGTCCCTGAACAGGATGTTGTAGCGCGGCTTGAGGGTCTTGATCAGGTTGTTTTCCAGGATCAGGGCCTCGGCCTCGCTGTGCGTGACGGTGGTCTCCAGGCGCGCGATCTGCGAGACCATCATCGCGATGCGCGGGCTGGACAGGTTCTTCTGGAAGTAACTCGACACGCGGTTCTTCAGGTTGCGCGCCTTGCCGACGTAGAGGACCTTGTCCTCGGCGTCGAAATAGCGGTACACGCCCGGCAGGCCAGGCAGCTTCGAGACCGTGGCCAGCACCTGCTCGCGAACCTCCGCGCCCGGTTTGCTGCTGACGGCATCCTTGCTGATCGTGGCATTCAGCTCTTCCTTCATCGCCTGCCAGCCATCCGGCCGGGCGCGCGGCGAGCCCTCTGGCTGGCCTTCGGCTTTCGCGCGGTTCTTCACGGCGCGGGCACGCTTCGAGGGCGCTTCCGGCTCGGCCGGGTGGACCGGCATCGCGGCGCCGCCGGCGGCGACATACGCGACGTGCGCCTCGCGCACGTCGGGGGCTTCATGTACTTCGTCAGCGGCCGGCAGGTCCGGCTGCTCATCTGATCGAACTTCCTTGGTCACTTGAGTATCAGTCCTTGTGCTCCGGCGCCTGGGTCACGATCACGAAGGCGACGCCATATTCGGCTTCGTCGCTGATCGTCACCTGGGCCGAGAGACGGTTCTCGCGCATGAATTCTTCGAGCGCGCCGCTGCAGACGATGACGGGTTTACCGCTGGGCGCATTCAGCATCTGGGCCGAGCGCCAGGTCATGGGCATGTGCATGCCCAGCCCGATCGCCTTCGAGAACGCCTCCTTGGCCGAAAAGCGCGTGGCCAGGAAGCGCAGCCCGCGCACTTCGTGCTTGGCGCGGCGGGCGAGGTATTTTTGCATTTCCTGCGGTCCGAGGATCTTCTCGGCGAAGCGTTCGCCGTTGCGCGCGAGGGCAGCCTCGATGCGCGAGATCTGGACGATGTCGGTGCCGATCCCGTAGATCATGCGGTCTCCCTTTTCAGGTCTCCGCCGACGGATTGCCGAGCGCGACGCCAAGACGCGCGTCGACCATGATGGCCTTCATCTCGCGCACCGCGTGCTCCCAGCCGACGAACAGCGCATGCGCGACGATCGCGTGGCCGATGTTCAGCTCGTGGATCTCGGGGATGGCGGCGATCGGCTGCACGTTGGTGTAGTGCAGGCCGTGGCCGGCGTTCACGCGCAGGCCATGTTTCACGCCGGCGCGCACGCCCAGCTTGATGCGGGCGATCTCGCGCGCGATTTCTTCTTCCTCTTCGGCCTCGGCATAGCGGCCGGTGTGCAGCTCGATGACGGGCGCGCCCACCGCGGCGGCGGCGGCGATCTGCTGTTCGTCGGCGTCGATGAACAGCGAGACACGGATGCCCTCGCCGGCCAGCTGCTTCACCGCGGCTTCGACGTCCTTGTAGTAGCGGATCACGTCCAGGCCGCCCTCGGTGGTCACCTCTTCGCGGCGCTCGGGCACCAGGCAGACGTCCTGCGGCCTGACCTGGCAGGCGAAGTCGATCATCTCCTGGGTCACCGCCGCTTCCAGGTTCATGCGCGTCAGCAGCTGCGGGCGGATCGCCAGCACGTCGGCATCCTTGATGTGGCGGCGGTCTTCGCGCAGGTGCAGCGTGATCAGGTCGGCGCCGGCCTGCTCGGCCAGCAGGGCCGCGCGCAGCGGGTCCGGGTACACGGTGCCGCGCGCATTGCGGACGGTGGCGACGTGGTCGATGTTGACGCCGAGGTCGATGACCTGGCCGGTCGGGTGCAGGAAGCTCATGTTTTTTATAATTGCATCAAGTCGATAAGGATCTGGCGCGTGTTCAAGGGCGCGCCACCGAGGTGGTAGGCCAGCAGGAAGCGCATCAACTGCTTGCTTTGCGCCTGGGTCTGCGGGTCGCCGTAGTGTTCGTTTTCCATGTCGAGCAGGGTCTTGCCCGCGACCACAGGCCAGGCATCTCCCGCCTGCGCCCGGCGCGCACCGCGCTCCGGATCGACGACATAGGCGCCGTCCGGCTCGACCCGCGCGCGGGTCCCGGTGTCGCGCGTCAGGTCGGCGGCAACCCCGGTCTCCTTAAGTAAGGCCCTTTCGAACTTTCGCAAGACGATCTGCACAGGTTCATTGTGCGCCAATTCGTTGAGCGTCGCCACGTAGTGGTCGAACAGCTTCGGATGCGGGTCGTCGCGCGCCAGCAGCTTGACCAGCAGTTCGTTCAGGTAGAACCCGCACAGCAGCGCGGTCTTCTCCACCGGCAGCATGCCGCCGACCCAGTCGGCGTCGATCAGGGTGCGCAGTTCGGACTTGCCGGAAAAGGAAATCGACAGCGGCTGGAAAGTCTGCAGCACGCCGCGCAGCTTCGAGAACGGCCGCTTGGCGCCCTTCGCCACCACGCCGATGCGCCCATGGTCGCGCGTAAACATGTCGACGATGAGGCTGGTTTCCTTGTAGGGATAGCTGTGCAGCACGAAGCCAGGCTGGCCCAGCACGCGGGCGTCGCGCGCCGGAGCGCGGCGGCGTTCGGCCTTGGGGGCGGGCACGACATAAACAGCCGCAGCCTCCTGCGCCTGGGCGGGGGTGGTGCCGTTCTGCTCGTCCTGGCCGGCCATGCGGTGGGGAACCGGCTTACTCGTAGCCGTAGGCGCGCAGGCCGGCTTCGTTGTCGGCCCAGCCGGACTTCACCTTGACCCAGATTTCCAGGTACACGGGGCCGTCGAACAGCTTTTCCATGTCCAGGCGCGACTGGGTCGAGATCTCTTTCAGGCGCGCGCCCTTGTTACCGATGAGCATGGCCTTGTGGGTATCGCGTTCGACCAGGATGGCGGCGAAGATGCGGCGCAGGTTGCCTTCCTGCTCGAACTTCTCGATCAGCACCGTGCTGGTGTAGGGCAATTCGTCGCCCACCAGGCGGAACACTTTTTCGCGCACGATCTCGGCGGCCAGGAATTTCTCGCTGCGGTCGGTGATGTCGTCGGCGCCGAAGATCGGCGGGTTTTCCGGCAGGTGGCGCTGGATCTCTTTTTCCAGCGAGTCGACCTGGAAACGCAGCTTCGCGGACACCGGCACGATGGCGGTGAAGTCGCGCAGGCCGGCCACTTTCGCGGCGAAAGGCATCAGCTCGGCCTTGTCCTTCATGCGATCCGATTTATTGATCACCAGGATCACCGGGACATTCTTCGGCAGCAGGTCCAGCACCTGCTGGTCGGCCGGGCCGAAGGTGCCGGCTTCGACCAGGAACAGGACCACGTCGGAGGCCGTCAGGGTGTTCGAGACGGTCTTGTTGAGCGTCTTGTTCAGCGCGTTGGCATGGCGGGTCTGGAAACCGGGCGTATCCACGTAGATGAACTGGGCGTCGTCATGCGTCTGGATGCCGGTGATGCGGTGGCGCGTGGTCTGGGCCTTGCGCGAGGTGATCGACACCTTGGCGCCGATCAGCACGTTCATCAGGGTCGACTTGCCCACGTTCGGGCGGCCGACGATGGCAATGTAGCCGCAACGGAAGCCTGGCGGGGTGTGGGTCTCGGTGTTCATGCTGCTTGTTTCCTAAGTGATTCGATCAATGCGGGCGTTCGCCCCGGGCGCCGGCCTGCTCGGCGCTCTGGTCGGTGGCAATGCCGGCCAGCTTCAGTTGGGCCGAGCGCGGACGGCTCTTGCGGGCGCCGCCGGGGGCCTTCTGCATCGCCTGCTCGGCGACTTCGAGCGCCAGCCTGGCTGCCGCCTGCTCGCCGGCGCG
Source organism: Massilia sp. Bi118 (assembly GCF_918697865.1). Taxonomy (GTDB): domain Bacteria; phylum Pseudomonadota; class Gammaproteobacteria; order Burkholderiales; family Burkholderiaceae_D; genus Telluria. Next base: position 365,362 of record NZ_CAKKMV010000003.1, read on the forward strand.
ACGGCTGCCGCCGCGGCCGAAGACCTGGATGCCGAGCTTGGGCACCAGGCACTCGATCTCGAATTCCTGGCTGTGGGCGGCGCCATGGGTCGCGACCACGTTATAGGTCGGCAGCGAGATCTTTTTGCTCTGCAGGAATTCCTGCAGCAGGGTCTTGGCATCCTTGCCCAGGGTGCGCGGGTCGACCGAGTCCAGCAGCGGGATGTAGAAGGCGCGGATCACGTCGCGCGCGCTGTCGAAGCCGCTGTCCAGGAAGATCGCGCCCAGCAGGGCTTCCAGCGTGTCGGCCAGGATCGAGGGACGGCGAAAGCCGCCGGATTTCAGTTCGCCCTCGCCGAGGCGCAGGAATTGCGAGAGCTCGAGCTTTTGCGCGATCTCGTACAGCGACTGCTGCTTGACCAGGTTGGCGCGCAGGCGCGACAGGTCGCCCTCGGCCAGGTCCTTGAAGCGCTCGTACAGGATCGAGGCGACCACGCAGTTGAGGATCGAATCTCCAAGGAACTCCAGGCGTTCGTTATGCAGGCTGCTGTGGCTACGGTGGGTCAGCGCCTGCTGGAGCAGGCTGGGGTCCCGGAACGTATAACCGAGGCGAGTTTGCAATAACTGAAGATTCATTGTCATTTCATGTAGCCGGGCCCTGCCCGGTTTGTTACTTGGCGGCCGGTTCGGCCTTGGCGGCCACCTCGCCGCTCGGGTCGGTGGTGCCGGCGAAATCGAACAGCAGGCTGAGGTTGCCAGCCACGGGAATCCGCTTCTCGTAGGCGAAGCTGACTTCCGCCTGGCCATTGTCGCGGGTGATCACCAGGTCCTTGGGCGAAATCGCCGTGATGTTGTTGATCTCGGCATTGCGGGCGAAGGCCTGCTGGATCTCGTGGGTGCCGCCGCCGGCCGCCTTGGCCGCCGCGATGGCATTCTTGATCGAGCGGTATTCGGCCCAGGCCGGGAACACCTTCATCGCCAGCACCGCCAGGAAACCCAGCACTACCAGCACCACGATCAGGCCGGACAGCGAAAACCCGGCCTCCTTACCCAACTTTACTTGTCGCATCTGCGCCCCCGAAAGATCAGTGGATACCGCCGATGCGCTTCAGGTTACCGAAGTTCATCCAGACAAACACAGCCTTGCCGACGATGTTCTTGTCAGGCACGAAGCCCCAGTAGCGGCTGTCTGCGCTGTTGTCGCGGTTATCGCCCATCATGAAATAATTGCCCTCCGGTACGATACAGGTAAATTTATCGTAGGAATAGGTGCAATTTTCGTGATGCGGGAAGTCCGGATCGACCGCAGCCAGGTTGATCGTGCGCTGCCCTTCCATGTTCAGGATACGGTGCGGCGCGTTCGCCAGCTTTTCCACGAACTGCTTGTGGTACACGGGGCGCTCGTCGTCGAGGTAGTCGTCCATGGCTTCGTACTGGACCGGTACCCCGTTCACGGTCAGGCGCTTGTTCTCGTAGGTGATTTTATCACCGGGGACGCCAATGACGCGCTTGATGTAGTCCTGGCTCATGTCCTTCGGGTATTTGAACACCATGACGTCGCCGCGCTGCGGGTTGCCGACGTCGACGATCTTCTTGTTGATCACCGGCAGGCGGATGCCGTAGTCGAACTTGTTCACCAGGATCAGGTCGCCCACCAGCAGGGTCGGCACCATCGACGAGGACGGGATCTTGAAAGGCTCGAACAGGAAGGAGCGCAGGAAGAAGACCAGGGCGATGACCGGGAAGAAGCTGCCCGAGTACTCGACCCAGGTCGGCTGGCGCAGGATCGAGGCTTCCAGCGCCGCGCGGTTGCCGCTGTCGACCTTGATGCCGTCCGCGGTCAGCTTGGAGCGGTGGGCGTCGTACTCGGCCAGGGCGGCGTCGGCTTTCGCACGGCGCTGCCTGGACAGCACGAACACATCGAGGAACCAGATGACGCCCGTGACCACCATGGCCACGAACAGGATCAACGCAAAATTACCGAGGATCGGTTGCAGATTCATCGCGAGTTATTCTTCCCGTATTCTTATTTGTCTTCCACCTGCAGGATGGCCAGGAAGGCCTCTTGCGGGATCTCCACCGAGCCGACCTGCTTCATGCGCTTCTTGCCGGCCTTCTGTTTTTCCAGCAGCTTCTTCTTGCGCGAGACGTCGCCGCCGTAGCACTTGGCCAGCACGTTCTTGCGCAGCGCCTTGACGTTTTCGCGCGAGATGATGGTCGCGCCGATCGCGGCCTGGATCGCCACGTCGAACATCTGGCGCGGGATCAGTTCGCGCATTTTTGCTGCAACCTGGCGGCCGCGGTAAGGCGCGTTGGCGCGGTGCACGATGATTGCCAGCGCATCGACCTTCTCGCTGTTGATCAGCATATCGACTTTCACGACGTCGGCGGCGCGGTTTTCCTTGAACTCGTAGTCCATCGAGGCATAGCCGCGCGAGGTCGACTTCAGGCGGTCGAAGAAGTCCAGCACGATCTCGGCCATCGGGATTTCGTAGTGCAGCTTGACCTGGCGGCCGTGGTAGGCCATGTCCATCTGGATGCCGCGCTTGCCGTTACACAGGGTCATCACCGAACCGACATACTCCTGCGGCATGTACAGGTTGACGTCGACGATCGGCTCGCGCACTTCGTTGATCTTGGACGGTTCCGGCATCTTCGACGGGTTATCGACGCGGATGATGGTGCCGTCGCGCATCTCGACCTCGTAGACCACGGTCGGCGCCGTGGTGATCAGGTCCATGTCGAATTCGCGCTCCAGGCGCTCCTGCACGATCTCCATGTGCAGCAGGCCGAGGAAGCCACAGCGGAAGCCGAAGCCCAGCGCCTGCGATACCTCCGGCTCGTACATCAGGGCAGCGTCGTTCAGCTTCAGCTTTTCCAGCGAGTCGCGCAGCGCGTCGTACTGGTTGGCCTCGACCGGGAACAGGCCGGCGAACACCTGCGGCTGGACTTCCTTGAAGCCGGGCAGCGGGCTTGGCGCCGGCTTGGCGGCGTGGGTGACGGTGTCGCCCACCTTGGCGGCGGTCAGTTCCTTGATGCCGGCAATGATGAAGCCCACCTGGCCGGCCGACAGTTCCGGCAGCGAGACCGAGCGCGGCGTGAAGATACCGATGTTCTCGACCAGGTTCACCGATTCGGTCGCCATCAAGAGGATCTTTTCCTTCGGACGCAGGGTGCCGTTGACCACGCGCACCAGCATCACCACGCCCACATAGGGGTCGTACCAGGAGTCGACGATCAATGCCTGCAGCGGCGCGTCCGGATCGCCTTGCGGCGGCGGGACCTTGGCGATCAGGGTTTCCAGCACGTCTTCCACGCCCAGGCCGGTCTTGGCCGAGCACACGGTGGCGTCGGACGCATCGATGCCGATCACGTCCTCGATTTCTTTCTTGGCGTTGTCCGGATCGGCGTGCGGCAGGTCGATCTTGTTCAGGATGGGCACCACTTCCACGCCCAGGTCGAGCGCGGTGTAGCAGTTGGCCACGGTCTGGGCTTCCACGCCCTGCGAGGCGTCGACCACCAGCAGCGCGCCTTCGCAAGCCGACAGCGAGCGCGAGACTTCGTAGGAGAAGTCGACGTGACCCGGGGTGTCGATCAGGTTCAGGTTGTAGGTCTGGCCGTCGCGCGCCTTGTATTGCAGCGCCGCGGTCTGGGCCTTGATGGTAATGCCGCGCTCGCGCTCCAGGTCCATCGAGTCGAGCACCTGCGCATCCATCTCGCGGTCCGACAGGCCGCCGCACAACTGGATGATGCGGTCCGCCAGCGTCGATTTACCGTGATCGATGTGGGCAATGATGGAAAAGTTACGTATGTTTTTCATTAACAAAACTCAGAACCAAAAAGTGCGGCGAGGCCTCTTGAACAGGCGCTGCGGCAGTCTAAAAAAGCGAACCCTGCATTTTACCGGATTTCAGGTCAGAAAGCCCGGATTGCCTGCCATCAAGTATTTATCGGCGCAGCCGTTAAGCATGCAAGACCCTTAACTTCTACTTGCCCGAGGCGCCGGCCATGATTATCGCCCCTGACCCGCAGACCTGGAAAGCGCGCCAGCGCCTGCCTCTGCACGAACGCATCCTGGCGCTGCCGCCGGAAGTGTGCGAACTCGTGCACAAGGTGAACCTGGCTTCCGGCCTCGATGCGGTGCCGGTGCCGGCGGTGGTTACGCCTTCGCTGCGCCGGGAGCTGGGCGAGGCGATCTGCGGCATGCCGGCCAGCGTGCTGGAACTGATCGAACCGCTGCTGCTCGGCGTCTGCCTGGGCCATGGCCTGGGCTCCTCCGGCATCACCGACATCGTCGCCGACGCCGAGGGCCGGATCCTGGGCTGCGTGGTGCTGCTCGACATCGGCATGCTAGCGCCGCATGGCGCGAATTCCTGGGCCAGCTGGAAAGAGAATCTCCCCTTCCTGCCTGACGGCGACTATACGCTCTCGGCGACGATCGCCACGCCCGCACGCGACACCCGCGCCGGCGCCATGCAATACCTGCTGCTGCATGAATTCGGCCATGTGCTGACGGCGGGCTATTCCTTCCTGCCGGCGTGGTGGGCGCCGGTGCCGGCGCAGGCCTTTTCCTGGCTGGACCTGAGCTGGCGCGTTCTGGATGGCCGCTTTCTGCCGCATCCGGAATCGGACTTCGAATACCGCGGCGTGGTGGATTTCTATGGACAGCGCAAGCTCGGCGGCGACGCCCTGGTCGCCGCCTGCGCCGACCTCGAGCAGAGCGATTTCGCCAGCCTGTACGGCGCGACCAATCCCTACGACGATTTTGCGGAGTGCTTCGCGAGTTATGTGCACCGCGAGCTGCTGGGCCAGCCGCTTGCGTTGGATGTGCTGGCCGGCGGCCAGGCGGTGGCGCGCTTGGAGGGGTTCTGGGAAGGCCCGCGCAGCCTCGTGAAGCGGCGCTTCATGGAATGCATGCTGGGCGTCGAGGAAGCCGGCGCGCCCGCCCTCGCCGCCTGATTGGCGTTCAGGCCGGCTGCGTCAGCCCCAAGTGACGGCGCAGCGTCGCTTCATCCAGGAAGTAGTGGCACAGCTCCGGCGCATCGAGGTCCTCGCCGAACAGCACCGGCACCAGCTCGTCGAAACGCGCCACCAGGCTCGGATCGGGGCTGGCGTCGATGTCGATCACGTCCACGCTGAAGGGCAGCCCTTCGTGCGCCATGAAGGCGCGCAGAGCCGCCAGCATGTCCTCGCAGAGGTGGCACCAGCTGCGCGAGTACAGGGTAAAACGGATCGCCTGGCTCATCGATAAACCTTACTGGCGCGGCTTGATCACGACATAGCGCGTGACGTTCTCGCGCCGCACCAGCAGGGCCACCGGCTTTTTCGGATCGCGCTTGGCCACCAGGCCGTTGAACTGGGCTGCGCTGTTCACCTCGGTATTGTCGATCTGCAGGATCAGGTCGCCGGCCTGGATGCCGGCGCCGGCGGCGCGGCCGTCGGCGAAGTCGACCTGCACGCCGGACTCGATCTTCAGCTCGCGCTTTTCGGCCGCGGTCAGGTCGGACACCTGCAGGCCCAGCGCATTGGTGCTCTGCTCCGGCGCCTTCTTCTTCGGCTGCGGCTTGGCGCCGGCCGCCTGCTCGTCCTGCAGCTCGACGATGGTGACCGGCAGGTCGAGCTGCTGGCCGCGGCGCCAGACGCTGACGGTGGCGCGGCTGCCGACCGCGGTGCCGCCGACCTGGCGCGGCAGGTCCGAGCTCTTCTCGATGTCCTTGCCGTTGAATTTCAGGATGATGTCGCCGACCTTGACGCCGGCCTTTTCCGCCGGTCCGCCCGGCTCGACCATGGCCACCTCGGCGCCGCGCGCGCGGCCCAGGCCCAGGGATTCGGCGACGTCGCGCGTGACTTCGCTGATCTGCACCCCCAGGCGCCCGCGCGTGACCTTGCCGGTTTTCTTGATCTGGTCGGCAACCCGCATCACCTCGTCGATCGGCACGGCAAAGGAGATGCCGTTATAGGCGCCGGACAGGGTCGCGATCTGCGAGTTGATGCCGATGACTTCGCCGCGCATATTGATCAGCGGACCGCCCGAGTTGCCGGGATTGACCGCCACGTCGCTCTGGATCAGGGGCAGGTACTCGCCGGTATCGCGCGCCTTGGCCGAGATGATGCCGGCGGTGACGGTGTTTTCCAGGTTGAACGGCGAGCCGATCGCGATCACCCACTCGCCCACGCGGATCTTGTTCGAATCGCCGATGCGCAGCGAAGGCAGGTTGCGCGCCTCGACTTTCAGCAGGGCGACGTCGCTGCGGGTATCCGCGCCCAGCACCTTGGCCTTGAATTCGCGGCGGTCGGTGAGCGTGACGGTGACTTCGTCGGCGCCCTCGACCACGTGCGCATTGGTCATCACATAGCCGTCGTCGGAAATGATGAAGCCGGAGCCGACGCCGCGCTGGACCTGCTCTTCCTGCGGCTGCTGCGGCGTGCCGCGGCCGCCACGCCCGCCGCGCGGCGGCATCTGGCCGCCGAAGAAGCGGCGCAGGAATTCCTGCATCTCCTCGTCCGCCCCGCCGCCCTGCCCCAGCTTCACGCGCTCGGTGGTGCGGATGTTGACCACGGCCGGACCGGCCTTGTCGACCAGGTCGGCAAAATCGGGCAGCCCCATCACCGGCGCGGTGACGACAGGGGCTGCGGCGGCAGCGGCGGCGGGAGCGGCGAAGGCCGCGGGAGAGAATAGCAGACTCGCGCCCGCAAACATGAGGGCCGAGAGGATCGCGTTTCCGGTTTTGCTGGTCATGGGGGTTATGGGCGTTCGGGCTTGAATTAATGTAATGGTAAGCCAAAATACCAACGTTGTCGCCACGGTATGGACCGGGCGAAATCGGCGCAGTGGAAGGCGGCCGTGAAGCGGGCCGCCCCGGGCCGGCCCTAGCGCGGCCCGGCGATGGCCGGACTCGCCGCCGGCTCGGCGGCGCCGGCCGCGCGCTTGGTCGGCATGGGCTCGTCCGCCAGCCGGGCGGCCAGCCGCGCGCCGAAGTCCGGCGACAGCTCGGCGGTGGCCTCGGCGCGCAAAACGTCGCCGATATGGTGGAAGGCATCCCAGGCCTGCTGGCCTTCCGGGCCGTCGAGCGCGGCCATGGCCAGCTCCAGGTCGGTATCGGGTATCTCGCCATCCAACAGGAGCGAGATGTATTCGCGGTTTTTTTTGTTCGTGTCCATCGGGGTTCCTACGCCGGTGCAAAATTCCACATTTGGAGCGCTCTTCTATTTTGTCAGCTACCGACGTTTGTCAGCCGGAATATCGAGCAAGGGCCTCAATTTCTCGGCAATCACTTCGCGCGCCCGGAATATCCTGCTGCGCACCGTACCGATTGGACACGCCATCACCTCGGAGATTTCCTCGTAGCTTAAGCCTTCTATTTCGCGCAGGACGATCGCGGTCCGCAATTCCAGCGGCAGCGCCTCCATTGCTGCGTTGACCGTGAACGCAATCTGCTTGCTCGCCAAAACGGACTCTGGCGTATTAATGTCTCGCAAGCTGTCGGCGTCGTCAAATCCTTCCGCGCGCTCCGCATCGGCTTCCGTCGAGGTCGGCGCACGCCGGCCTTGCGTGACGAGAAAATTCTTCGCCGTGTTGATGCCGATCCGGTACAGCCAGGTATAGAACGCGGAATCGCCGCGGAAATGGCGCAAGGCGCGAAAAGCCTTGATAAAGGTTTCCTGCACCACGTCTTCCGCCTCGGCCGGGTCGTGCACGAGCCGCGACACCAGCCGCATCAGCCGGCGCTGATATTTCGACACCAGCAGGTCGAACGCCCGGCGATCGCCAGCCTGGACGCGCTCTACCAGCAGTTGATCACACTCGCGCTCGGTTGTCACTGAACGTCCTTGTTGCTTGAATTTGGCCCGCTAACCCTGATTCATGTCCCGCCGCCCGAGCGCCAGCACCGCGACCGCCAGCGCCCGCCAGGCGCCGGACGCCACGCTGTCGCGCCACACCGGCAGCACCAGCACGCGTCCGCCGCGTCCGCCCGTCCCTGAAGCGCCCAGCCGCAGCAGCATCAGCGGCGGCCAGACGACGGAACCCGGCAACAGGGTCACGGCGGCCGCACTTCGTTCGCGCAGCCCTTGTTGTACCGTCAGGACCACCTCGCCGGTTCCAGAAATATCAATCCGGTGCGTCTTTGCCCTGCCCGACCCGGCATGCATCAGCGCGGCGCCGGCGGCGGCCAGAAACAGGGCCTGCAAGAGGCCGAAATGGAAACGCGCGAATGCGGACACGCCTACCGCGAACGCGGCGGCAAACAAGGACAGGCCGGCGCCGGCGAGCAGGCATCGATGGATGCGCGACGGCCCGACGATGGCGGAAACCGCTATCGACATGGGCTATCGGAAAGAAGTGAAGTTAAAAAACAAAACGCCCACCTCCTTAGACAGAGATGGGCGTTTTTGGTTCAGGCTCGATGGAGTCTGTCAGACCTTTGCGAAGACCAGCGTCCCGTTGGTGCCACCGAAACCGAAGGAGTTCTTCACCGCGTAATCGATCTTCATGTCCCGCGCCGTGTTGGCGCAGAAGTCCAGGTCGCATTCCGGATCCTGGTTGAAGATGTTGATCGTCGGCGGCGACACCTGGTTGTGGATCGCAAGCACGGTGAACACGGACTCGAGGCCGCCGGCGCCGCCCAGCAGGTGGCCGGTCATCGACTTGGTCGAGTTGACCACCAGCTTGCCGGCGTGGTCGCCGAACGTGCGCTTGATGCCCTTCACTTCAGCGACGTCGCCGACCGGGGTCGAGGTGCCGTGCGCATTCACGTAGTGCACCTGGTCCGGGTTGATGCCGGCGTACTGCATTGCCGACACCATGCAGCGCGAGGCGCCGCTACCGTCTTCCAGCGGAGCGGTGATGTGGTTGGCATCCGCGCTCATGCCGAAGCCGACGACTTCCGCATAGATCTTGGCGCCGCGCGCCTTGGCGTGTTCGTACTCTTCGAGCACCATCACACCGGCGCCCTCGCCCAGCACGAAGCCGTCGCGGTCGCGGTCCCAGGGACGCGAAGCCGTGGCCGGATCGTCGTTGCGCGCGGACAGCGCACGCGCCGAAGCGAAGCCGCCCAGGCCCAGCGGCGAGACGGTCGACTCGGCGCCGCCGGCGATCATCACGTCGGCATCGCCGTACTCGATCAGGCGCGCCGCCGCGCCGATGCAGTGGAGGCCGGTGGTGCAGGCGGTGACGATCGCCAGGTTCGGTCCGCGCAGGCCGAACTTGATCGACAGGTCGCCCGAGATCATGTTGATGATCGAGGCCGGGACGAAGAACGGCGAAATGCGGCGCGGGCCGCGGCCGTCGTACTCTTCCTTGGTCGCTTCGATCATCGGCAGACCGCCGATGCCGGAACCGATCATCACGCCGATACGGTCGGCATTCTGTTCGGTGACTTCGATGGCCGAATCCTGCAAGGCCTGGATGCCCGCAGCCATGCCGAAATGGATAAAGGTATCCATATGGCGGCCTTCCTTGCCGGGCAGGTAGTCCTCGACGACGAAGTTCTTCACTTCGCCAGCGAAACGGGTCGAAAATTGCGAGGCGTCGAAACGGGTGATGTTGGCGATACCCGATTTACCCGCCAGGGCGCTTTCCCACGCTTCGGCAATGGTGTTACCGATCGGGGAAATGCAACCCAGGCCAGTTACGACGACACGACGGTTGCGTGAACTCAAGCGTTTCTCCTGAATTACTAAAAGCTTAGGCCTTGACGTGCGCTTGTGCGTACTCGATGGCTTGACGAACGGTGGTGATCTTCTCGGCCTGCTCGTCCGGGATTTCCATTTCGAATTCGTCTTCCAGTGCCATCACCAGTTCAACGGTGTCCAGCGAATCAGCGCCGAGGTCGTCAACGAACGAGGAATCGATTTTGATGTCTGCTTCCGCAACGCCCAGTTGCTCAGCGACGATTTTTTTAACGCGTTGTTCGATATCCGACATGTTATGGCTCCATTAGGTATGTGTTGCGGAAAGTGCGCGCATTTTATCAGGGTTTGCGCGTTGAAAAACTATTTTCAGCGTTTGACGCTATTTCTGCCGAAACTACTGCTAAAAGCTGAGATCTGGTTTAATTCATGTACATGCCGCCGTTCACGTGCAGCGTCGTGCCCGTGATGTAGGCGGCCTGCGGACCGGCCAGGAAGGCCACTGCATGGGCGATGTCTTCCGGTTTGCCCAGGCGGCCCAGCGGAATCTGGCCCAGCAGTGCTTCGTGCTGGCTGTCGCCCAGGGCCTTGGTCATGTCGGTATCGATGAAGCCCGGCGCCACCGAGTTGACGGTGATGTTGCGGCTGCCGATCTCGCGCGCCAGCGCGCGGCCCATGCCCTCCACGCCCGCCTTGGCGGCCGCGTAGTTCATCTGGCCCGGGTTGCCGCTCGAGGCCACCACCGAGGTGATGTTGATGATACGCCCCTGCTTCGCCTTCATCATCCCGCGCAGCACGGCGCGCGACAGGCGGCCGACGGCGCTCAGGTTGGTGGCGATCACGCTGTCCCACTCTTCGTCCTTCATGCGCATCGCCAGCTGGTCCTGGGTGATACCGGCATTGTTGACCAGGATGCCGATGCTGCCGACGTCCCTGGTGATGCCGTCGATGGTGGCCGCGCACTGGGCGGCGTCGGTCACGTTCAGCACCATGCCCTTGCCGCCGAATTCGGCGAGGTAGGCGGTGATGGCTTCGGCGCCGGCGTCGGTGGTGGCGGTGCCGACCACTTTGGCGCCCTGGCGGGCCAGTTCGAGCGCGATGGCCTTGCCGATGCCGCGCGATGCGCCGGTGACGAGGGCGACTTGGTTTTGCAGGTTCATGCTAATCCTTGACGTTAGTTGTTATTATAGTCAGATGAGGTCAGACCCCACCCTGGACACCGGTGTCTGACCCCATGGAAAGGGAGGCCAGCACGCGCTCGAGCGACTCCTGGTCGACCAGGGCTTCGCCGACCAGCACCGGGTCGATGCGCTTGGCCATGCCGATCAGGGTCTTGCTGGGCGCGCATTCGATCACCTGGGTGACGCCATCCGCGGCCATCTTCTGCATGGTCTCGACCCAGCGCACCGCGCCTGCGGCCTGGCGCACCAGGGCGTCCTTGATCGCGGCCGGATCGTGCAGGATAGCGACGTCGACGTTATTGATCAAGTCGATCTGCGGCGAGTGGAAAGTCAGGCCGGCCATGTAGTCGCGCAGGCGGTCCGACGCCGGCTTCAGCAGCGAGGAGTGGAAAGGCGCCGACACCGCCAGCTTCATGGCGCGCTTGGCGCCCTTGGCCTTGGCGACTTCGCAGGCGCGCTCGACTGCGGCGGTATGGCCGGCGATCACGATCTGGGTCGGCTCGTTGAAGTTGACGGCTTCGACGATCTCACCCTGGGCGGCTTCAAGGCAGACCTCGCGCACGGCATCGGCCTGCAGGCCCAGGATGACGGCCATGCCGCCCTGCCCGACCGGCACCGCGTCCTGCATGGACTGGGCGCGGAAGCGCACCAGCGGCACCGCGTCCTTGAAGTCGATCACGCCGGCGGCGACCAGGGCCGAATATTCGCCCAGGCTGTGGCCGGCGACGACGGCGGGCTTGGGACCGCCGGCGGCGATCCAGGCGCGGTACACGGCCACGGCCGCGGTCAGCATCACCGGCTGGGTGTTGGTGGTCAGGTCCAGGTCTTCCTTCGGACCTTCGGCGATCAGCTTGCCGAGGTCCTGGCCCAGCGCTTCCGAGGCTTCGGCCACGGTTTGTGCGACGACCGGGTTGCCGGCGAAGCCGTTCAGCATGCCGACGGCCTGGGCGCCCTGGCCGGTAAAGAGAAATGCAAATTTGCTCATTGTTTTTATACTCCTTACAGTATCAGGGGGAATCGAAAACCGTAGCGAGCGGAAGAAGTTTCGTCCGAGAAGCGCAGCCGTACTTACGGTACGGCGAGCATCGCAGGGCGAAAATTCGACGCGCAGTAGGTTTGCGATCCCCCTTTCAGATTACATGCGCGCCAAAACTGCGCCCCAGGTAAAGCCGCCGCCCACGCCTTCCATCAGGATGTTCTGGCCGGGCTTGATGCGGCCGTCGCGCACCGCCTGGTCGAGCGCCAGCGGGATCGATGCGGCCGAGGTATTGCCATGTTCGTTGACGGTCACGACCATCTTCTCGGGCGGCAGGCCGAGCTTTTTAGCGGTGCCGTTCATGATGCGGATATTCGCCTGGTGCGGGATCAGCCAGTCGATATCGGAAGCCGGCATCTTCGCATGCTCCAGGGCTTCGTTGGCGACCTTTTCCAGCACCGTCACCGCGAGCTTGAACACCGCCTGGCCATCCATGTACAGGAATTTCTGGCCGGAGATGGCGGCATTGGTCGGGTTGCTCGGGCCGCACAGGATGTCGCCATGGCTGCCGTCGGCGTGCAGTTTCACTGCCAGCACGCCCGGCTCGTTCGAGGCGCTCATCACCACCGCGCCGGCGCCGTCGCCGAACAGCACGCAGGTGCCGCGATCGTTGAAGTCGAGGATGCGCGAGAACACTTCGGTGCCGATCACCAGCACGTTCTTCGCATTCCCGGCTTTAATAAAGGCGTCGGCGGTCGACAGCGCGTAGACGAAGCCGCTGCAGACGGCGGCCACGTCGAAGGCGGCGCCGTTGTTGCGGATGCCCAGCTTGTTCTGCACGATGCAGGCGGTGCTCGGGAAGTTGCCGTAGAAATCGGGGGTCGATGTGGCGACGATGATCAGGTCGATCTGCTCGGCGCTCAGGCCGGCGGCCTCGAGCGCCTTGTCGGCCGCCTTGACGGCCAGGTCGGAGGCGCTCTCGTCGGACGCGGCGTAGTGCCGGGCCTGGATGCCGCTGCGGGTCACGATCCACTCGTCCGAGGTCTCGATGCCCTTGGCCGCGAGCTGGGCCGCGAGGTCGGCGTTGGTCACGCGCTGGGCCGGCAGATAGCTGCCGGTGCCGATGATTTTGCTGTACACAGTCATTACTTAGCCCTGCTGAATGGTTGAGCCTGGCGCTTGCGGGTCAGGTGTGCGGGGCATCAGCTCGGTAATCATGGCCGACAGCTGCTCCTGCACATTGTATTGTGCCGCATTATAGGCGCGTTTAATTGCCCACTCGAAAGCGAATGCATTCGCACCGCCGTGGCTCTTGAACACCAGGCCTTTCAGGCCCAGCAGGCCGGCACCGTTATAGGCTTCCGGATTCAGCTTTTTCAGCGATTTGATCGCCAGCAGCGCCCCCAGCTTGGACAGCAGGTTTTCGGTCAGGGTCTGCTTGACGAAGCGCGACAGGCCCTCGATCGCCTTCAGGGTCACGTTGCCGACGAAACCGTCGCAAACGACGACGTCGACCGTGCCCTTGAAGATGTCGTTGCCCTCGACGTTGCCGTGGAAATTCAGCACGCCGCGCTCGTGATCGGCGCGCAGCAGAGGCGCGGTCGCCTTCACGACTTCATTGCCCTTGATTTCCTCGGTGCCGACGTTCAGCAGGCCGATGCTCGGGCGACGCCTTTCCATGGCCTGGAACAGCACGGCGCCCATGATCGCGAACTGGTGCAGGTGATGGGGTTCGCAATCGACGTTGGCGCCCAGGTCCAGCATATAGGTCGGGCCGCCCTTCTGGTTCGGCAGGATCGAGCAGATTGCCGGGCGGTCGACGTCGGCCATGGTCTTGAGGACGTAGCGCGAGATCGCCATCAGCGCGCCGGTATTGCCGGCGGAGACGCAGACATCGGCCTGGCCATCCTTGACCAGTTCGATCGCCACGCGCATCGACGAATCCTTCTTGCGGCGCAGGGCCACTTCGATCGGATCGTCCATCGCCACCACTTCGCTGGCGTGCTTGACGCTCAGGCGCGGATTGTTGTCGGCGTGGTGCTTCTTGAGTTCGGCGCGCACCTGCTCTTCCAGTCCGACGAGGATCAGCTGGGCTTGTGGCTGTTGCTTGAGGAAGGCGAGCGCACCAGGAATGGTAACTGAGGGGCCGTGATCGCCGCCCATGCAGTCAATGGAGATTGTAATTGTCATTTTTCGGAATGAACCGCGCTGCCTCAGGATTGGGCGGCGGCATGTCCTCGCACGGCGGGTTGCCGGCCGGACCTGGCGGAATCGAAAACGACGGCATACACGGACGTGCAACCGGTATCAATATCGCAAAAGAGAAAGCGGCGCCACGCACTGTACATACGTTGCACCGCTTTCATCGAACAAAACAGCAAGGCGACGATTATTCGTCGTTCTTGGTCTTGATCACTTTGCGACCACGGTAGAAACCGTTCGGGCTGATGTGGTGACGCAGGTGGGTTTCACCGGTGGTCGGCTCGACGGCCAGATTCGGTGCAACCAGGAAATCGTGCGAACGGTGCATGCCGCGCTTCGACGGGGACTTCTTATTCTGCTGAACTGCCATGATGACTCCTAAACATAAGTTCTAAAATTCTAACACAATCGACTTGCAATACCATGCTTATCGAGTATCCCAGCGGCAATTACTTCATTGCCGACATGTTTAACGCTGCTTACTGCTCACTGCCACTGTCATACTCGACTGCTGCACGCGTTTGACACGTTTTTTTGAGCGTCATGGGACCCGCTTGCGGTGCCCATGACGCAACATCCTGTTAATTCCGCTATTTTATTCTGATTTGAGGCTCTTCAGTGCCGCGAACGGCGATACCTTTTCGGACTTGAGGGAGTCCATCAGCTTGGTATCGGGGCACACCTCATGCTTCGGTGCCTGCGGCAGGGCCAGCAGGGCTTCATCTTCCAGCAACTGCATGACGTCGCAGCTTTGGCTGCCGACGATCACGTCGATACTTTCATCGTCGAGGATTTCCTCGATCTCGTCCGCATCTTCGTCGTTCTTTCCCAGCACCAGCATGGTCGACGAATCGAGCGCATAGCCGAAAGGAGCCAGGCAACGCTGGCAGACCAGCTGCACGGTGCCGGAGACGGACAGCGTCATCGACGGGTAACCCTGCCTGGTCTGGCCTCCCTGTATCGCCCAGGCGATCTGGCCGGACGGGTCGGCGCACTCGGCTGCCAGGCGGGACATCTCTGCCACCGGCGTGACGCCTTCCTTATAGCCGTTGTTCCGACAAAATTCAAAAGCGTCGATGACAAAAGCGCTCATTTGGAAAAGCTTCCCCGGAAAACCTGCGATAATAACAGGCTTCTTCCCGCTCAGTCAAAGAATCCGTGTATTTTGTGGCCTCCTGTCCGCACGGGCGCCGGCATGGCCGCCTGGACCATCGGATTGTCTTGCCGGGAAGGCCTATCTATTTGTTTTGCTTATGAATATTGGACTGGCCGACATGATACCAAGTTCCGCCGCAGCCGGCACATCCTTGCGCCTGATCCTGGCATCGAGTTCCGCCTACCGGCGTGAACTGCTGTCCCGGCTTGGCCTGCCCTTCGAGGCGATCGCACCCCACATCGACGAATCCCCGCTGCCCGGCGAAGCGCCCGAGGCGACCGCCCTGCGCCTGGCGCGCGAAAAGGCCGCCGCGATCGCGGACAAGCACCCTGGCGCGCTCGTGATCGGCTCGGACCAGGTCGCCACGCTGGACGGCGAACAGATCGGCAAACCCGGCGACCATGCGAAGGCCCTGGCCCAGCTGCGGAAGATGCGCGGGCGCCGCGTGACTTTTCATACGGCGCTATGCCTGTGGGACGGCCGCGACGCCTCCTGCCAGGTCGAGAACGTGCAGGCCTTCGTTTCCTTCCGTGACCTGTCCGACCAGGAACTCGACGCCTACCTGCGCATCGAGCAGCCCTACGATTGCGCCGGCAGCGCCAAGAACGAGGGACTGGGCATCGCCATCCTCGAACGCATCGATAGCACCGACCCGACCGCCCTTACCGGCCTGCCGCTGATCGCCCTGACGGGCATGCTGCGCCGCGCGGGCGTCCGCTTTTTCGAATAACAAGAATCTACCAACAACATGCCAGGCACTCTCTACCTGATCCCGAATACCCTCGGCCCTACCGAAGCGGCGCCGAACGCCCTGTCCAACATCCTCCCGGCACAGGTGCAGGAAATCACCTCGAAGCTGGAATACTTCGTGGCCGAGAACGCCAAGACTGCGCGCGCCTTCCTGAAAATGGTCGCCGTCGATCATCCGCTGGCGCGCCCTCTGCAGGAAATCAGGATCTCGGAACTCAACGTGAACACGCCGCCCGCCGCCCTGTCGGCCCTGCTGGCGCCGCTGCTGGAAGGACATGACGCCGGCCTGGTCTCGGAAGCCGGGGTGCCGGCGGTAGCCGATCCGGGCGCCGACCTGGTGCGCCTGGCGCATCAGCACGGCATTACCGTGCGACCGCTGGTCGGACCGTCCTCGCTGCTGCTGGCTGTGATGGCAAGCGGCCTGAACGGACAGAGCTTCGCCTTCAACGGCTACCTGCCGACCGACCCGGCCCAGCGCACCAAGCGCATCCAGCAACTGGAACAGCGCTCGCGCGCCGAGAAGCAAACCCAGCTGCTGATCGAGACGCCCTACCGCAATGCGGCCATGCTGGAAGCCTTGGTGAACGCCTGCCAGCCGGGCACGCTGATGTGCGTGGCCACCGACCTGTCGCTGGCCAGCGAATCGGTGCGCACCCTGACGGCGGCGAAGTGGAAAGCGGCGCTGGCGGCGAACAAGGGGCCGGACTTCCACAAGAAGCCGACCGTGTTCCTGCTGCTGGGACAATAACGAGCGCGTGGGCAGTAGGGCGGGCTAAATGCCCGCGCCACAAAGTGCCCACCTCAACCCTTAATGCGTCCTTGAACCGGCGCCGAGGCCCCGCACCCAATCGAAAGCCGCGAGTTCGATCTCGCGGATCTGCTTGACGGACAGGCCCAGCTTGTCCAGCGCGCGCGCCAGGCTGCGCCCGCCCTGCTTGCCTTCCAGCTCCTCGGCCACGCTCAGCATCGCGCCGTAATCGCCGGCGCGGTCCAGCAGCGCGGCCTTCACGTCCTGCGAGACGTCGACGCGGTCGAGAATGGCCGCCATCGGGATCGCCAGCAGCGCATCCATCAGCGACATCATGCCGATCGTGAAGGCAGTTTCGGCGCTGGCGATGTCGCCCGGGCGCAGCGCCTGGCTCATCAGCTCGAGCAGGCGGCCGCGCGTGGTGGCCATCTGCAGCAGCGGCGAATTCAGTTCGACCCGGCCGTCCGGCGTGCTGTACAGCAGAATCTGCAGCCAGCGCTGCAGCTGGCTGCGCCCCAGTTGCACCAAAGCCTGCGACACCGATTCGATATGGCGGTCGGGGCCGGCGGCGCGGCTGTTCACCAGGCGCAGCAGATTCAGGCTCAGCAAGGCATCGCGCTTGACCGCAGCCTCGATGGCGGCACTGTCGGCGTTCGAACCGATCAGCTCGAGCAGGCGCAGCACCACCAGTTCGGAGGGCGAGATCTTCTTGCCCGACAAAATTGCCGGGCGCGCGAAATAATAGCCCTGGAAATATTCGAAGCCGAGCTCGAGGCAGAGGCGGAATTCCTCCACCGTCTCGACCTTTTCCGCCAGCAGTTTCTGGCGGGCGCCGCGCAGGCTGGTGGCCAGGCGGGTGAGCTCGTCGACAGTGACACCCTTGAGGTCGATCTTGATCACATCCACCAGGTCGATCAGCTTGCTAACCTGCTCGGAATGGCCTATAACATCGTCGAGGGCGAACTTGAAGCCGAGCTCCTTCAGCTCCCGGACACGCGCCAGCACGGCCTCGGTCGGCAGCACGGTTTCCAGGATCTCGAGGATCACCCGGTCCGGCGGCAGGAAACGGACAAAATCGCTCATCAACACGACTTCGTCGACATTGACGAAGGCGAGCTGATCCCCCACCACCTGTTCCATGCCCAGCTGCGAAGCGTGGGAAATGACGGTGGCGGTTGCGGCGGCGTAGTCGGTCAGTTGCGCGTCCTCGTGCTCCGGGGCGGCGCGAAACAGCAGCTCGAACGCCACCAGCTTCTGGTCGCGCCCGAGTATGGGCTGGCGCGCCAGAAAAAATTCTTCGGACGGCATGGACGTGACTGCCGTTGCATCCGCGTGCATCGTAAAAACTCCTGAGAAACAATTTCGGCCCGCAAACGTGCGAACCGGGGCGAGACCGTGGCCTGGCACCACTTCGACTATACTACAGACTCGAAGTCTTTACATTTCGACATCGTATCAAATCGTTACGATGCTGCGCCGGGACCACGTTCGGGATGGTTCAGCCGCGGCCGGGCGCCTTGCGCTTGGGACCGCGTGCGGGGGCAGTCGCCTGTTTTGCCTGGTCGGCGTAGCGGAAACCGGGGGTACGCTTCTTTGCCGGTGCTGCGGCCGGCGCTGCGGAGCCTTCAGCCTCGCCCTGGCCCGGGCGCTTGCGCGGACCGTCGCCGAAGGGCTGGCCCGGCAGGCGCAGACTGCCGGCGCCGGACAGCGGGCTGGCGCGGCGCGCGTTGCCGATCGGCTTGCGCGGGCCGGTGTCGAGGGTGCGCGGGCTGGCCGTCCCCGAGACCTGGGTGCCTTTTTCGATGCGGAAGGTGGCGCCGCTATCCTGCCCCAGCACCTGCACCAGGTAGGGCATGGTTTCGCGCAGCGTCGCTTCCAGCGTGTAAGGCGGATTCAGGATGAACATGCCGCTGCTGTGCATGCCGGTGCCGTCCGGGCCGGGCGTCGCCACCGTCAGCGTGACGTGCAGCCACTCCTTGGCCGGCAGGCGCTTCAGGCGGTCGGCAAACTGGCGCGACTCCATGCGCTGCAGCACCGGATACCAGACCGCGTAAATGCCCGACGGGAAACGACCGAGCGCTTCCTCGAGCGCATCGCGCACATGCTTGTAGTCGAGTTTCACTTCATACGGCGGGTCGATCAGCACCAGCGCGCGGCGCGAAGGCGGCGGCAGCAGGGATTTCAGGCCCTGGAAACCGTCGGCATGATCAATGAGGATGCGCCGTCCGCGCGCACGCTCGCCCTGCTCCGCCTTGTGCGCCTCCAGCTTGCGGAAATTCTCCACCAGCAGCCTGGTGTCGGCCGGATGCAGCTCGAACAGGCGCAGGCGGTCTTCTGGACGCGCCACCTGCTCGGCAACATAGGGCGAGCCCGGGTAGTAGCGCAGGCGGCCGGAAGGATTCATGCCGCGCACCAGCTTGACGTAGTCCGCCAGCGCCGCCGGCAGGTCGTCGCGTTCCCACAGGCGCGCAATGCCCTCCAGGTACTCCCCGCTCTTCACCGCCTGCGCACTGTCGAGCGCGTACACGCCGGCACCGGAATGGGTGTCGATATAGGTATAGGCCACGTCCTTCTGGTTCATGTACTGGTGCAATTGCACCTGCACGAAGTGCTTCAGGACATCGGCGTGGTTACCCGCGTGATAGGCGTGGCGGTAGCTGAACATGGTAATTCCAAGGATGAGGCAAGAAAGGCGCCATTATCCTCCAGATGCATGCGCTCATGTAAAAAGCCCGCACACCTTGCGGCATGCGGGCTGAAACCCGGCTAGCCAGAGAACCGGCCGGGAGCGCAAAACTGAGACGGTGAGTGCTCGGGTTTAATGCTGATAGGCGCCGATGTCGTAGCCGGTCGAGGCGTTACGCGGCTTGCCGTCCAGGTCGGTTGCGTAGGCATTGGTCGCGGTGCCGCGGCCGATGGCCGGCGAACTGGTCGTCAGGTGATAGTCCGGCGTTGCCGCAGTGCGCGAGTAGGCCTTGAACAGCGGGTTCGAGCTGACGGTGCCGGTGGCCTTCAAGCCGTTGCGCAGCGAGATGTCGTAGGTCGGGTTCTGGAACACCAGGTTGTTGACATACTTGTTGGCGGTGCCGGTCTTGCCCTGTTCCGAAATACCGTACTTGTTGTCGTAAATGATGTTGTTGGCGACATAGACATTGTTCGCGCCGGCCGTCGTGTAATAGAAGTCGCCGCCGCCCACCACCATGCCGAAGTTCGAGCTCGTCACGGTGTTGTTGGTGATGACCACGTCGGTGGCGTCGTGCCACAGGTGGATACCGACCGCGCCCACGCGATAGATCAGGTTGTTCTTGATCGTGCCCGAGGTGCTCACGTAGATACCCTGGACATAGGTGCAGCCGGCCGGGCCGATGTCGTTGACGACGTTGCTGACGATGTCGGTCTTGACGCCGTGGTAGTAGCTGTCCACGCCGATGGCCGAGCCGCCGGCGCTGGTGCAGGCGACGCTGCGGGCCAGGTGGTGGATGTGGTTATCCTGGATCATGCCGTAGGAACCGCCGGTGTAGATGCCGTGGGTCCACTTGGTGCCCGAACCCGAGTTGGTGCCGTCGACGTCGAAGCCGATGATGCTGACGTAGTTGCCGCGGTTGTCCCAGGCATTGTTGTTCGAGGAGCTCGACGGCGGCACGACTTTCGCGCCCCACTTGGTGGTCGAGACCCAGTAGATGCGTGCCGCGGCGGTGCCGTTGGCGGTGGTCTTGATGCCGCCGGCGTAGGTGCCCGGAGCAACCCAGACGGTGGTGCCGGCCTTGGTTGCCATCTTCGCTGCCTTCGCCAGGGTCTTGAACGGCGCTGCCTTGGTGCCGGCGGCGCTGTCGTTGCCGGTCGGCGACACATAATAGTTATAGGTGGTGGCCGGGGTGGTGGTCGCGGCGCTCATGGTCGGGCTCGATGCCGAGATCGACGCCAGCAGGCGCGGCGCGCCATCGGCCGGTGCTGCCGCTTCAGTCGAGGCGGCGCCGGTCGAGGCCGGGTTGCCATCGTAACCGCTCAGTTCGAAGCTGCCGGCTGCAGCGGCTTCGGTCGCCTGGGCGCCGGCTGCGTCGGCAGCGTTCGGCGTGGTGGCGGCACTGTTTGCGACGGTGGTGTCGGCGCTGGAGGTGACGGCAGCGGCAGTCTGCGCTTGCTGGCCGGCGTCGGTCATGCCGCCGCCACAGGCGGTCAGGAGAACGGTGACGCTGGCGCACAGCAGGGCGTTGACACGGATATCCGAAGCAAAAGTAACGAGTTTTTTCATGAGAAAGTTCCTAGCAGCAAAAAGAGAATGTACCCCTTTGAGCGTAGGAAACTTCCTTAGTTCAATCTTTTTTAAAAAAAATTTCCTTATTAAATCAATTACTTACGAAAAGAAAAGATGAACCGGCAACAAAAAAGCCGCAGCGGCTTTTGACCGCTGCGGCTGCCACCGCGAACAACGGAGGGAAAAACTTTTTAGCTAGCGTTTCTTACGCGACCTTCTTCTCGTCGAAGAATTGCTCATCTTCCGTCGAGCCATGCAGCGCCGTGGTCGAGCTCTGGTTCTGCTGGATGGTCTGGGTCACGGCGTCGAAGTAGCCGGTGCCGACTTCGCGCTGGTGCTTGACCGCAGTGAAGCCCTTCTCGGCGGCCGCGAATTCCGCTTCCTGCAGCTCGACGAAGGCCGACATGCCGCGGCGCGCATAGCCGTGCGCCAGGTTGAACATGCCGTAGTTCAGGGAGTGGAAGCCGGCCAGGGTGATGAACTGGAACTTGTAGCCCATCGCGCCCAACTCCTTCTGGAACCTGGCAATGGTGGCGTCGTCCAGGTTCTTCTTCCAGTTGAACGAAGGCGAGCAGTTATAGGCCAGCATCTTGCCCGGGAATTTTTCGTGGATGGCTTCGGCGAAGCGCTTGGCGAAGGCCAGGTCCGGCTTGCCGGTCTCGCACCAGACCAGGTCAGCGAAAGGCGCATAGGCCAGGCCGCGTGAAATCGCCTGCTCGACGCCCGGACGCACCCGGTAGAAGCCCTCGACGGTGCGCTCGCCGGTGCAGAAAGGCTGGTCGATCGGATCGACGTCCGAGGTCAGCAGGTCGGCCGCTTCAGCGTCGGTACGGGCGATCACCAGGGTCGGCGTGCCCATGACGTCGGCCGCCAGGCGGGCCGCGGTCAGCTTCTCGACCTGCTCGCGGCTCGGCACCAGCACCTTGCCGCCCATGTGGCCGCACTTCTTGACGGAGGCCAGCTGGTCTTCGAAGTGGACGCCGGCGGCGCCGGCATCGATCATGGACTTCATCAGCTCGAAGGCGTTCAGCACGCCGCCGAAACCGGCTTCCGCATCGGCCACGATGGGTGCGAAGAAGTCGACGTCGTCCTTGCCTTCTGACCACTGGATCTGGTCGGCGCGCTGGAAGGTATTGTTGATGCGCTTGACGACCATCGGCACCGAGTTGGCCGGATACAGCGACTGGTCCGGATACATTTCGCCGGCCAGGTTGGCGTCGCCGGCGACCTGCCAGCCCGACAGGTAGATCGCCTTCAGGCCGGCCTTCACCTGCTGCATGGCCTGGTTGCCGGTCAGCGCGCCCAGGGCATTGACGTAGGCTTCGTTATTGACCAGGTCCCACAGCTTCTCGGCGCCGCGGCGGGCGATGGTGTGCTCGACCTGGATCGAGCCGCGCAGGCGGACGACGTCCTCCGCCGTGTAGTTGCGGGTCACGCCCTTCCAGCGCGGATTGGTGTCCCAGTCTTGCTGCAGGGCGGCGATTTGCTGTTCACGAGTTGCCATGCTGATTCTCCTGATGATGAATGATGAAAGCTGTGTTGGAAGGAAGCGGCCTTGGGAATATCTTAAGCCGGGTTGTGCGCAGCACAAATATTCTTATATAAGACATAGGATTATTTTTATTTTCTTTTTTTTCAATGACTTGCACCCTCATTTTCATGATGCGGGAGATTATTTCTCAGAATGGAAATGGGTGAGCCTGCCCTTTTTGTGCAATTTTCATATCCGCGAACTCTATTCCGCATCATGAAACCTTCCCATCATGCCGCTACGCAGCCTGCCTTCTTTGACCCAGTGCCTTGAGCCCTCAACTTCCTTCCGGGCGTCAATATATTTGTTACAAAGGCTGAGTTAGCCACTTAACAGAGAGCATCGCCTTCCCACCCCTACCCTGTGTTCGCGGACTCATCCGTATCGCCGGTCCGTTCGCAGGACGCGAAGGGCCGGCACCCGAGACTCAAAGAAAAGGAGAAGGAAGTGAAAACGACGATCCGAAAGACCTTGCTCGCATCGCTGCTGGCGCTCGGCGCCATGGCCTCGGCCCAGGCCGGCACCCTGGAGTTCCAGGGCGTGACCTTCACATCGTCCTGGACGGGCAATGTGCTGACCCTCGAAATCGACGCCGCCCACCGCACCGGAGACTGGGCCGGGGCGACCACCATTGGCGCCCTGCAGCTGAAGGACATCGGCAGCTTCGACAACGTGACCCTGAGCTCCGCGCCGGGCGGCGCGGCCAACTGGACGCTGTCGAGCAATGAGCTGAACGCGAACGGTTGCGGCGGCGGCGCCCATGTCGGCTCCGGCCTGTGCTTCTCGGGCCAGCACATCGCGCTGTCCGACGACATGGTCTTCAAGTTCACCTTCGGCGGCGGCGCCACCGACTTCTCCTCGCCTCACCTGAAGGTCAACTTCTTCGACGGCGACGGCGGACGCAAGGTCGGCAGCCTGCTGTCGGAGAATATTCCGCTGGCGCCGGTGCCGGAGCCGTCGACTTATGCGATGTTGCTGGGTGGGTTGGCGCTGTTGGGTGGTATGGTGAAGCGGCCACGGGCTCGGAAGTAAAGTCAACTTGGATCCCCGCCTGCGCGGGGACGACGGGTTAACAAAAAAGCGCCCTGCCCGGTTTCCCGGACAGGGCGCTTCTACATATTGCGCTAGATATTACTTGGCCAGATCCACCGCCGCCTCCGCGCCGAACGTCAGCTCGCTGCCATTGACGCCCACGTGGATCGTATCCTTCGGCCCGAAGCGCCCGGACAGGATCGCCTTGGACAGCGGATTCTCGATCTGCTGCTGAATCGCGCGCTTGAGCGGGCGGGCGCCGTAGACCGGGTCGAAGCCGGCTTCCGCGATCTTCTGCAGGGCGGCGTCGGTCAGGTCGAGCTTCATCTCCATCTTCTCGAGGCGCTGCTCCAGGTTGCGCAGCTGGATGCGGGCGATGTCGCCGATGTTCTTCTCGTCGAGCGCATGGAAGACCACGATCTCGTCGATGCGGTTGATGAACTCGGGGCGGAAGTGGCCGCGCACCTCGGCCATCACGGCCATCTTGACCACTGCCGGCTCGTCGGTCTCCATCGCCTGGATCTTGTGCGAACCCAGGTTCGAGGTCATGACGATCACCGTGTTCTTGAAGTCCACCGTGCGGCCCTGGCCATCGGTCATGCGGCCGTCGTCGAGCGCCTGCAGCAGGACGTTGAAGACGTCCGGGTGGGCCTTCTCGATCTCGTCGAGCAGGATCACGCTGTAGGGCTTGCGGCGCACGGCTTCGGTCAGGTAGCCGCCCTCCTCATAGCCGACATAGCCCGGCGGCGCGCCGATCAGCCTGGCCACCGAATGCTTCTCCATGAACTCGCTCATGTCGATGCGGATCAGCGCCTCCTCGGTATCGAACAGGAAGGCGGCCAGCGCCTTGCACAATTCCGTCTTGCCGACGCCGGTCGGGCCCAGGAACATGAAGGAGCCGTACGGACGGTTCGGATCGGCCAGGCCGGCGCGCGAACGGCGGATCGCATCGGACACGGCTTCGATCGCCTCGTCCTGGCCCACCACGCGCTCGTGCAGCTTCTCCTCGATGTGCAGCAGCTTGTCGCGCTCGCCCTGCATCATGCGCGCCACCGGAATGCCGGTCGCGCGCGAGACCACTTCGGCGATCTCCTCGGCGCCGACCTGGGTGCGCAGCAGGCGCGGCTTCTCGGCTTCGCCGTCGGCCTGCTCGCTCGCGGCTTCCGCATCCTTCAGCTGGCGCTCCAGTTCCGGCAGGCGGCCGTACTGCAGCTCCGAGACCTTCTGCCAGTTGGACTGGCGCTTGGCTTCCTCCATCTGCAGGCGGATCTGCTCGATCTCTTCCTTGATATGGGTGGTGCCCTGCACCGCGGCCTTCTCGGCCTTCAGGATCTCTTCGAAGTCGTTGTACTCGCGCTCGAGGCGCGCGATCTCGTCGTTGATCAGTTCGAGGCGGCGCTGCGATGCTTCGTCGGTTTCCTTCTTGACGGCTTCACGCTCGATCTTCAGCTGGATCAGGCGGCGGTCCAGCTTGTCCATCACTTCCGGCTTGGAGTCGATCTCGATCTTGATCTTCGAGGCCGCTTCGTCGATCAGGTCGATCGCCTTGTCGGGCAGGAAGCGGTCAGTGATATACCGGTGCGACAGCTCGGCCGCGGCGATGATCGCCGGGTCGGTTATCTCGACCTTGTGGTGCAGCTCGTACTTCTCCTGCAAGCCGCGCAGGATGGCGATGGTCGCCTCCACGCTCGGCTCGTCGACCATGATCTTCTGGAAGCGGCGCTCCAGCGCGGCATCCTTCTCGACGTACTTGCGGTACTCGTCGAGGGTGGTCGCGCCGATGCAATGCAGCTCGCCGCGCGCCAGCGCCGGCTTGAGCATGTTACCCGCGTCCATCGCGCCTTCGGCCTTGCCGGCGCCGACCATGGTGTGGATCTCGTCGATGAAGACGATGGTCATGCCTTCGTCATGCGCGAGCTCCTTCAGCACGGACTTCAGGCGCTCCTCGAACTCGCCGCGGAACTTGGCGCCGGCCAGCAGCGCCGCCATGTCGAGCGAGAGCACGCGCTTGCCCTTCAGCGAATCGGGCACTTCGCCATTCACGATGCGCTGGGCCAGGCCCTCGACGATCGCGGTCTTGCCCACGCCCGGTTCGCCGATCAGCACCGGGTTGTTCTTGGTCCGGCGCTGCAGCACCTGGATCGCGCGGCGGATCTCGTCGTCGCGGCCGATGACCGGGTCCAGCTTGCCCATGCGGGCGCGCTCGGTCAGGTCGAGGGTGTATTTTTTCAGCGCTTCACGCTGGCCTTCGGCATCCTGGGAATTCACCGAGGCGTCGCTGCCGCGCACGGCGGCGATGGCCGATTCCAGCGCCTTCTTCGTCAGGCCATGCTCGCGCGCCAGGCGCCCGGCATCCGACTTGTCCTCCAGCAGCGCCAGCAGGATTATTTCGCTGGACAGGAACTGGTCGCCGCGCTTCTGCGACTCGCGGTCGGCCAGGTTCAGCAGCTGCACCAGCTCGCGCCCGACCTGGACGTCACCGCCGGTGCCGGACACCTTCGGCAGGCGCTCCAGCGCATTGCGCAGCGCGGTCGACAGCGCGCCGACATTGACGCCGGCGCGCTGCAGCAGCGAACGCGCACTGCCGTCGTCCTGGTTCAGCAAGGCGCTCAGCAGGTGCGCCGGTTCGATGTATTGGTTGTCGTTGCCGACCGCCAGGCTCTGGGCATCCGCCAGCGCTTCCTGGAGCTTGGTCGTCAATTTGTCTTGCCGCATGTTCTTATCCCTTAGTGGTTGGGTGGTTCTCGAGTTGGAACCAAGTTAGGGATGCGGCAACGATATTTCAAGATGCGGAATCGAGAGCTGTCCTCATGCACCTTGAATGTGCGCTTGTCGTCAATGCAAGATTGCAGCTAGACTCGGCGTTCTACTCAATAGAACGGACACGCCGATGCAGATTCCAACTTTCCTTGAAAGGATGTGGCGCCTGTTGTTGCTTGTTGTCTGCCTGGTGGCCGCTGCCCCCGCCGCGGCCACTGAGCCGCTGCACGATCAATACGCCGATGGCGCGCGCACCGGCCATATCTTTCCGTCCAGTTGCTGCTGGGTCGAACTGCCGTCCAACGACAGGATCTGGGAAATCAGGCGAAAGGAGTTCGGCTGTTCCGCTATCGGCGGCCCGGTCGGCGAGTTCAAGCTCGAGCACGGGAAGCTGTGGCTGACCGGCCTGATGAAGTGCAGCGGCAAAATCCCTTTGCAAATGATTTATCCCGACATGAAAGCGCCGGTGCTTGCCGAATGGCTGACCGGCACCTTCAAGACGAGGCTCGATTACCGCTGCTATACGCAAAAAACGCAGGACCTGTATGCCGTCACCCAAGAGCTCGTCGTGGAAAAGGGCGTGGTCGTGTCGCTGAAGGAAACGCAGCAGGACGTGTCGGCGTGCGCAACAAAACCATGAACCAAGCCCTTACTCCCTCAGCTGCGCCGGAGCCGGTTCCGTCAATGCCAGGTCGCGAACGTTCTTCTGCACCGCGACGATAGCGAACAGGACCAACACGAAAGCCATGGCATAAAAGCCTTTTTCGCTCAGCAGCAGGGTGGCGTTCCACAAGCCCACGCTCAGCAGCAGGACGGACGCACCCAGCGACACCCAGCACATGCCGACATACATGCCGGTCACGGGCAGGCCTTCGGCACGGTCGCGCAGCGTCTTCTGCAGGGACACGGCGGCAAAGCAGCCGTACAGCAGGATCGTGAAGTAATAACCCTTCTCGTTCAGCTGCATCTGCGCGTTCCACAGGCCGATCAGGTAAGCGATCATGCCGACGATCATGGCGCCCCAGGAGGCGCCGACAAAAGCGTTGCTGGGGCGAGCAGTCGAGTGCTGGTGCATGGCGTTCTCCGGTCAAAGAAAAAATGGACTTTGCCAGATTGCAATCGCCGCGCTTTGAGCGCGAGTAAATAGCCTTTCGGTATCAGGCGATGGCACGCCAGGTAGCGAATCCCGCGATGCAGCAGGCAATCGAGCCCAGCAAATGCGCGCCGGCATGCCCCAGCGCCCAGCCGTAATCACCCCGTTGCAGCAGCACCATGGCTTCACCGGAAAAGCTGGAGAAGGTGGTCAGGCCGCCGAGGAAGCCGGTGATCGCGAACAGCCGCCACTCGGGCGACAGGCCGGGATACGAACCGAAGAAGCCCAGCGCCAGTCCAATCAGGTAGCCGCCGACCAGATTGGCCACCAGGGTGCCAAGCTGTATGTGCGAGTGCAATTGCCCAAGTGCAACGCTCAGGCCCCACCGAAGCCAGGCGCCCAGCATGGCGCCAACGCCAACCGCAAGCCAGCTCATCGTTCGGCACGCTTCACAGATCGACCTGCAGCCCACTTCGCCCGGGCGGCATCGTCACTGACGCGGGCATCGACCCAGCGTGCGCCTGCCGGGGTCTGTTCCTTCTTCCAGAACGGCGCCTCGGTCTTCAGGTAATCCATGATGAATTCGCAGGCCGCGAAGGCTTCGCCGCGGTGGGCACTGCTAACCGCCACCAGCACGATCTGCTCCATCGGCGCCATCGGGCCGACGCGGTGCACGACCAGCGCGCCGTACAGGGGCCAGCGCGCGCGCGCCTGTTCGACGATGTCCTGCAGCGCGCGTTCCGTCATTTTCGGATAGTGCTCCAGCTCAAGCTCGGCGACCCTGGCGCCCTCGTTCAGGTCGCGCACCGTGCCGATGAAGGACACGACGGCGCCGATGCGCGGGTCGCCCGCACGCATCCGCGCCACTTCCGCGCCGAGGTCGAAATCGTCCTGCTGTACCCTGACTTCATTGAAGAACTGCGTAAAGCCCGCGCTCATTTGCCCTCCCGGGCCAGGCGCATGAACAGCTGCTCGATGCGCGACGCGGTGCGGGCGTCGACCAGGGCCGGCAGCGCCGCCAGTTCGCGCAGCTGGGCGCTGCCGCCCGCTTGCCCACCCTTCTGGCCATCCCTGTGGCCGGCGCCGTGACCCGCGCCGTGACCCGACTTCAGCGAGGACTGCAGCACCTCGACCTGCAGCTTCAGGCGCTCGCGCGCGAACTCGGGGCCGCTGTCGATGCCGGCGCGGATCTCTGCGCGCAGCAGCTCGTTCAGCAAGGCGCCGCGGTTGCGCTCCAGCAGCTGGGCATAGCCGTCGCGGCCTTCCGGCAGCGCGCCCAAGGCCGCGTCGAAGCGGGCACGCAGGGTGCGCTCCATGTCGGCGTCCAGCGGCGGCAAGGCGCTCCAGCGCGCTTCCCAATCGGCGTCGCCGGCGCCGCCTCCGCTCGCAACCTGCTGCTCCAGCGCCTGCACCAGGCGCAGCTTGTCGCGCAGCTGGCTGGCCTGGGCCAGGCTGGCGGCGCGCCGGGCGGCTTCCAGCTGGTGCTGAATCTGGGCCACCGCGGCGTGGTAGCGCTTCTCGACCCGCGCCTCGTGGGCGCGCGGCACCGGGCCGATCGCCTGCCATTCGGCCGCGGCGTCGCGCAGCAGCTTGCCGGCGCTGGCCGGGGTCACATCCGCGGCCGCGGCTTCGAGTCGCGCGCTGATCGCTTCCTTGGCGGCTTCATGGGCGCGGCGCTCGATGTCGGCCTCGTGCATGCTTTCCTTGCGGCGCTGGAACACTTCGTCACAGACTGCGCGGAAGCGCTGCCACAGCGCCTGTTCGCTCTTGCGCTCGAGCGGCAGCGCGCGCGCATGCTCCTGCCAGCGCTGCTGCAGGGCGCGCATGGTGTCGAGCGCGTGGCGGTCGTGCGGGTCGATCGCGGCGGCGGCCTCGATGATTTCCTCGCGTTCCGCCATCTCGCCCTTGCGCTGTTCTTCCAGCGGCCCTTGCAGGGTGTTCAGGGCGTCGGTGAACAGCGAATCGAGACGTTTCTTTTCCTTGCGGTCGATGGCGCCCAGGTGGCTCCAGGCCAGGCGCAGTCGCTGCACGGTGCCGGCCACGTGCTTCCATTCGGCTTCGCCGGACTGCAGGCGCGCGATCTCGGCGTTGGCTTCGTCGATCAGGGCCTGGCCGCGCGCGGCGTTGGCGTGGCGTTCGTCGGCCAGGTGGCGGAAGTGGGCGGCCGCCGGCGCATAGGCCGCGCTGCATGCGGCGTCGAAGCGCTCCCACAGGCTTTTCGGGGCCGCGCCGGACAGGCTGTCGAGCGCCTTCCAGCGCTCGCGCATGGTGCCGACCTTCTTGGCCAGCTCGCTCATCGTCAGGTTCTGGGTCGGCAGCGCTTCCACGCTCTTGATCAGCTCCTCACGCGAGACGTTGCCACCCCAGCGCGCCCAGTCGGACAGGCGCTTGAGCTCGGCGCGCACATGGGCCAGGCGGTCGGACTGGGCCGGCGTCAGGTGCATGCCCCGCATGTTCTTCTCGCGCGCTTCCTTCAGCCCCTTGTCGAGTTCGGCGGCGGTGCCCAGCGAACCCTGCTGCAGGGCCGCTTCCATCGCATCCATGGTGTCGAGGAAATGCTGGTCGGCGCCGCGCGCCCTGCCTTCGCTCCTGGCCTCGCCCTTGCCCTGGCCTTTCGGCTTGGCGGCCGGGGTTTCTTTCGGTTCGCGCGGCTTGCGCGCTTCCGGCTGCGGCAGGCTGGCCAGCAAGGCGTCGAAGCGCTGCTGCAGCGCGGCCATGGCCTCCCCCTGCGCGCCCTGCCGGGCTTGCGGCAGGCGCTGCCATTCCTTGCGCAGCACGTCCGGGTTCTGCTCGGCGGCGGGTTTTTCCTGCTGGGCGGCAAGGAAGGCTTCGCGCGCCGCCAGCGCGGCCTGGCCGGCTTCGATTTCGTGCAGGCTGGCCTGCAGCTTCTGGGCTTCCAGGCCGACTTCGGCCACCAGGCCGCGCGGCAGCGAGGTGTGCTCGGGGGCCTGCAGGGCCTGGGCCTGTTCCTGCGTGAGCGCCTCCAGCCTGGCCGCCAGCTCGGCGGCCGGCAGCGGTTCGGACGGCAGCCGGCGCAACGCGGCCAGGCGGTCGATCATGGCGCGCTGCAGCTGCACCTGGGCTTCCAGGCGCTGGGCCAGCGCGGCCCGCACGGTACCGAATTCTTCCTGCAGCTCAGGGGCGGCGATCACCGCCCACTTGCGGTCGAGGTCGGCAACATGGTTGGGCGTCAGCAGCTCATCCTTGAGCAGCGAGCGCGCCTGTTCGAGCATGGTCTCGCCGCGCCGGCGCTCGGCTTCGCGGTGCCGGTGGGCGTCCAGGCGCGACTGCATCAGCTTGGCGACGCGGCGGTCGGTATTGCGCATCGCGGTATGGACGCGCTCGAGCAGCTCGGGACTCTGGATGAATTCGGCTGCGGTCAGGCGCAGCTCGGAAAATTCGCATTGGAGGACGAATTCCACCGCGGCGGCCTCGTCGCCCTGGATCTGGCTCAGCTTCTCGGCCTGCAGCGCGCGCTGCGGCGTCGCGGCGGCGCCCGGAACAGCTGCGCCCGTGGAGGCGGCCTGTTCCGCTTGCGCCTCCTGTCCGGCCGGCTGCTTGTCGCCGGGCTTGTTGTCGCCCGGCCGCTTGAATAGGAACTCGAACATGATGAAATCGCACTTCCAAAATCGCCATCATAACAAGAAACCTGATGGCCTCGCGCCGCCGGACTGGCGCGTGCGGACAGCGCATCAGTGCAGTAGGGAAAGCGTGGCGTAGCGCCGCCCGAATTCGGCGCCGGCCGGATCGTGCCCCTGGCCATGGCCGTGAGGCTCGAAGCGTCCACGGCGCGGCTCGATGGGCTCGACGCAGCCGCGCCGCCCTGCCCCGCGCCGCTCGCGGGCCACGGCGTCGTGGGCCAGCATCTGGTTGGCGATCGCGAACCAGGCTTCGCCGCGCACCAGGCTGCGCGCCAGCGGAAACAGCTCGTGCTCCTCGCGCTCCAGACGGCAGCGCAAGGCGTCGGCGCAGCGCTCGATGGCCTCCTGGAAGCTGTCGCGGTCGACGCCGCGCAGGCCTGCATCGACGCAGGCCTCGGCCGCCGCCAGCGCATCGGCGGCGGCGCGGCTGAACTGTTCGAGATCGTGCAGCAGGCCATCGGCCGCTTCGGTATTGCGGCGCAGGGCCGGCACCAGGAACTTGTCCAGCTTGCGCCAGTGGCAATCGTCGACCACTTGCCGCAGTTCCGCGCACAGCCGGGCCGCCTGGCCCGGCGCCAGGACGCCATCCTCGTCCGGCAGGGCATGCAGCGCGTGTACCAGCGACTGCAGCGCCGAGCGCACGGTGGTCTGTTCGACGGACAGGGCAACGAGAGTGTAAGTTGACGTCAGCATTCGGTCTCCGCTCAGTTTTTCGCCAACACAAAGTTCAGCCTGACCGGCATGGTCGGGGCGGGAACCTGGATGGGAGGCGTATGTTTTGAACAGGCCTGAGGAAGGGCTGGGACCCTGTAGTGGTTGTCATCGGCCTGAAAGAGCACCTAGTGTACGGACGGGTCCTGGGGGCGGGTTTGATCTGGCACAAACCGCAAAGCCTCCTCCCCCCATGGGTGGGGGGTGGAGAATGTCGATCAGGCGGTAGCCTGTTGCGGAATGGAAAGCAGGTCTCGCAGAGGCGCGGCAAAGCCCGCGGGATCGGTGCGCGCCACCTCGACCACGGGGCAGCCGTGCCAGCGTGCGCAGCGCGCCACCGCCGCCGCCAGGTCGCGCAGCAGGCGCTCGCTGGGCCGCACCCCGGAGCGCCGGACCGCGGGCTCGAAAGCGACGGATTTCAGTTCGAACAGCCCGGCCGCGCGGTGCGCCTTGGCGTCGACCCGTCCGATGAGCTGGCCGCGGCGCAGCACCGGCAGCGTGAAATAGCCATACTGCCGCTTTTCGGCCGGGGTGTAGCACTCCAGGCGGTAATCGGAGCCGAACAGCTCGAGCGCGCGGCGGCGGTCCCAGACGATGGGGTCGAAGGGCGACAGCAGCGTGGTCACGGTCGGATTCAGGCGCCCCTCTACCGCCTGCTCCAGCAGGCCGGCATGGTCGGCATGCACGAACACCGGCTCTTTCCAGCCCTCGACGCGGGCGCGCAGCAGCAGGCCTTCCTCGATCAGCGCTTCGAGCGGCAGATGCGGCGGCCGGGTGCGGTGGTAATCCGGAATCCAGGCCGCCTTCGCCAGCCCCAGCGCCTTGACCGCTCGCAGTGCGAATTCGCGCCGGACCTCGTCCATGGATGGGGTCTGCGCATCGTCCCAGGGCAGCACGCGCTCGGCCAGGTCATAGACGCGGTGGAAATTCTGGCGTCGCGCCACCATGACCTTGCCGGCCGTAAACAGCGCCTCCAGCGAGCGCTTCTCCGGCTTCCACTCCCACCAGCCGCCGCTCTTGCCATCGGTGCGCTCGAAGTCGGCCGCGCGGGTCGGCCCATTCACGCGGATGTGCTCGAGCACCCGCTCGACCTGCCCGGCATGGCTCTTCATCCAGGACGAGCCGGACTTCCAGCCCATCGCGTGGGTGTCCAGCATGCGGTGGCGGTACAGGCCGTAATCCTCGACGGGGACGAAGCAGGCCTCGTGCGCCCAGTATTCGAACAGCCTGCCCTCGGCCAGCAGCTGCTCGAGCCAGGCCGGCTCGTAATCGCCGAGCCGGCTCCACAGCACGAAGTATGGGCTGCGCGCGACCACGCTGATGGTGTCGATCTGCAGCACACCCATGCGCTGGATCGTGGCCAGCACATCGTCTTTGGTAGCGCGGGCGCGGCGCGGCTGCAGCATGCCCTGGGCCGCCAGGTGCAGGGCGCGCGCGGCGCCGAGGCTAAGGGTGAGTTCGCTCATTTGCTCATTTTATTAGAGGTATTGCCACCTTGCTCATCTGTCCGAGAACTTTTGTCAGCGGCCTGTGGTCTGCGCTATAGTGAGCGCCCTGACTCATCCCACCTCCTGTAAGAAACCCATGCGGCTGCTGCACACCTCCGACTGGCATCTCGGCCAGACCCTGCACAATTTCGACCGGACCTACGAACACCAGCGCTTCCTCGACTGGCTGCTCGAGACCATCGTGGCCGAGCAGGCCGATGCCGTGCTGATCGCGGGTGACATCTTCGACAACTCGAACCCGTCGGCGGCCTCGCAGCGCCAGCTCTACCGTTTCCTGCAGCAGGCGCGCGCAAGCATGCCGCAGCTGGACATCGTGATCGTCGCCGGCAACCACGATTCGCCGGGCCGCCTGGAAGCGCCCGGGCCGCTGCTCGAAGCCCACGGCACCCGTGTGGTCGGCCACGTGGTGCGCGATGCGGAAGGCGCCATCGACATCGAACGCATGGTGGTGCCGCTGACGGGCCGCGACGGCGCGGTGAAGGCCTGGTGCGTGGCGATTCCCTTCCTGCGTCCCGGCGACGTGCCGCGCGTCGACGCGGGCAGTGAGGCCGAAAATGCGGCTATCGACGCCTACCTGTCCGGCATCGCCCTGCTCTACCAGCAGGCCTATGACCTGGCACGCTCGCGCTGCGCGAATGGCGAAGCGATCCTCGCGATGGGCCACTGCCACATGGTGGGCGGCGATGCCTCGCCGGACTCCGAGCGCCGCATCCTGATCGGCGGCACCGAAGCCCTGCCCTCGTCGATGTTCGATCCGGGCATCGCCTATGCCGCGCTGGGCCACCTGCACCTGGCGCAAAAGGTCGGCAAGCAGGAGCACCTGCGCTATTGCGGCAGCCCGCTGCCGCTGTCCTTCGCCGAGATCAATTACCAGCACCAGGTGCTGCGCATCGACCTCGACGGCGGCAAAGCGAAGGAGATCGTGCCGCTGCAGGTGCCGCGCGCGGTCGACCTGCTGCGCGTGCCGGCCCAGCCGGCACCCCTGAAACAGGTGATTGCCGAGCTGGTGGGCCTGGACCTGCCGGAAGCGCCGTTGCACGAACAGCCCTATCTCGAAGTGCGGGTGCTGCTGGACGGCCCCGAGCCCAGCCTGCGCGCCCAGGTCGAGGCGGCGCTGGAGGGCAAGCCGGTGCGCCTGGCGAAGATCGAGCCGACCCGCAAAGTCGTCACCATGCCGGGCGTCGATACCGCCCTGAGCCTCGACCAGCTGGCCCAGCTGCAGCCGGACGACATCTTCCGCCGCCTGTGGCAGCAGCGCTTCGGCGAGGATGCGCCGGACGATCAGCTGGCCGCCTTTGCCGAATTGCTCATTGCAGGCGAGCGGGGGGAACTGTGAAGATCCTGCGCATCGGCGGTAAAAACCTGGCTTCGCTGGCCGGCGAGTTCGAAGTCGACTTCGAGAAGGAGCCGCTGGTGTCGAGCGGCCTGTTCGCCATCAGCGGCCCCACCGGCGCCGGCAAGAGCACCCTGCTCGACGCCCTCTGCCTGGCCCTGTACGACGCCACCCCGCGCCTGCTCAAGGGTCCGCGCGCCGGCAACTTCCTGCCCGACGTCGGCGACGACATGCTGTCGGTGCAGGACCGCCGCACCCTGCTGCGGCGCGGCACCGCCGAGGCCCATGCGGAAGTCGACTTCGTCGGCAACGACGAGGGCCGCTACCGCGCGCGCTGGAGCGTGCGGCGCTCGCGCAACCGCGCCGGCGGCGCCCTGCAGCCGGTCACCATGAGCCTGCACCGCCTGCCGGACCTGAACCCGATCGGCGCGACCAAGACCGAGGTGCTGGGCGAGATCGAGCGCCGCATCGGCCTCTC
The DNA here is from genome assembly GCF_918697865.1 of Massilia sp. Bi118. Lineage (GTDB taxonomy): Bacteria > Pseudomonadota > Gammaproteobacteria > Burkholderiales > Burkholderiaceae_D > Telluria. Next base: position 400,326 of record NZ_CAKKMV010000003.1, read on the forward strand.
CTTCGAACAGTTCACGCGCTCGGTGCTGCTGGCGCAGAACGAGTTTTCGGCTTTTCTCCGCACCGACGAGAACGAGCGCGGCGAACTATTAGAGACCCTGACCGGCAGCGCGGTCTACAGCGACATCTCGCGCCGCGCCTTCGAGCGCTGGCGCCAGGAACAGGAAGCGATGCGGCGCCTGACTTCGCGCCTGCAGGACCAGGCGCCGCTGTCGCCCGCCGAGCGTGATGAACTCGAAGCCCAGCATGCGCAGGCAAACGCCCAGCTGGCGGCCGTCGATGCCTGCCGCGCCGCGCTGGAAGAACGCCTGCGCTGGCACCAGGAGCTGGCGCGCCTGAAATCGGCGGAGACCGGCGCCGAAGCTGCGCTGACTGCCGCGAAGACTGATCTGGACGCCGCCGCCGAACGTCGCCGCCGCCTCGCGACCTTGGACGCCGTGCAGCCGGCGCGGCCGCTGATGGCCGACCTCGCGCGCCTGGCCGACGAGCAGCGCCAGGCCCAGTCCCAGCTGGCGGCCGGCGAGCAAGAACTGGCGCGCGCGCTGGCTGCCCAGCAGGAAGCGCTGCGCGGCCAGATCGAGGCCGAGCGCAAGCTCGAAGCGGCCGAGGAATCCCTGCGCGCCGCCGGCCCGCAGCTGGACCGCGCCAAGGCCCTGGATGCGACCCTGGACACCTTGGTGCCCGCGCACGCCAAGGCGCGTGCGGCGCGCGACGAAGCCCTGGATGAAGCGCTGAAGGCGGAGGCGGCGCAGCAGGCCCAGGCCCGTGAACTGGCCGCCGCCCGCGAATCGCTGCAGGCCACGATCGCCTGGCTGGACCGCCAGCGCGCGCTCGAGGGCCTGGCCGGCCAGTGGGCGCGCTGGGAACAGCGCCTGGTGCAGGCCGAGGAAGCAGCGCGCCAGGATGCCCGATCCGCGGCCGCCCTGAACGAGGCCAGGGCCGGCGCCGAACAGGCGGCCAATGCCGCCCAGCGCACCGCCGTGGCCCTCGAATCCGCAACCGCGCTGCTGGCCACCCGCGACGAAGCCCGCCGCGCCGCGAGCGAAGCGCTGGCCGCGATCGACGACGACGCCTTGCGCGGCGAACGCCGCCAGCTGGACGCGCGCCGCGAGCGCCTGGCTTCGCTGGAACAGACCTGGAAGGTCTTGCGCACCGCCCGCCAGCGCCTGGCAGAACTGGACGCCGGCGCGCAGCAGGCGACTGCCGCCGGCAAGGCCGCGCAGGAAGCGCTGGACGCCGCGCGCGCCGCCGGCATCGCGCTGGACGCCCAGGCAGTCCAGGCCGAGCGCCTGCTCAAGGGCGCCCAGCTGGCCTGCGCCGACGGCGTCGAAAGCCTGCGCGCGACCCTGGTCGACGGCGATCCCTGCCCGGTCTGCGGCGCCGAGGACCACCCCTACCGCCACCAGGACGAACGCCTGCACGCGGTGCTGGCGAGCCTGGCCGAGGAACTGGCGGCGCGCCGCCGCGAGCAGCGCGACAACCTGAACCTGCAGGCGGAACAGCGCGCGGCTTTCGATACCGCCGCCGAGAAGCTGGCGCAGCTCGGCCGCGAACGCGAAGCCTTGGCCGCCGATCTTCAGCAGCTGGAACAGGAATGGCAGGACAGTGAACTGGCGGCGGATGCTCCCGCGGAAGCCGGACGCCAGGCCTGGTTCGCCGGCCAGGCCGCCCGCCTGCGCGCCGACCTCGATGCGCTGGATGCGCGCGACCAGGGCCTGGGCCGCGCCCGGCTGGCCCGCGACGCCGCCCAGCAGGCCTGGGACCAAGTCAACGCCGAACACGCGCGCCTGCTGCAAAGCGCGCAGAACGCCCAGGGCCAGCTGGCGAAGCTGGACGCCGACATCGCCGGCCTGTCCGCGCGCCGTGATGCCGCGGCAGGCAGCCTGGCCGCGCTGCAGGCCGAACTCGACCCGGTGCTGAGCGATGCCTGTGGCGACGGCTGGCAGCGCGCCTGGCAACAGGACCCGGCCGCCTGGCGCGGCGCACGCGCAGCCCAGGCCCGCGAATGGCAGGAACGCTCTGCGCTCCAGGCCCGCCTGGCCGCGAATATCGACACCCTGGCCGCCGGCCAGTCGGCCCTGGACGAGCGTGTTGCGCAAGCCCTGCGCCAGCGTGATGCCGCCCGCCAGGACTTCGAGCGCATCGATGCGGACCTGCGTGAACGCCGCGAGGAACGCGCCGTCCTGTTCGAGGGCCGCAAGGCGGTCGAGGTCGAGCAGGCGCTGGGCGCCGCGGTGGCGTCCGCGCGCCAGTCGGTGGCAGCCTGCCAGGCGGCGAGCCTGCAGTCGGCCCAGCTGGAAGCGCGGGTGCGCGCTGCGCAAGCCCAGGCGCTGGGCCGCATCGCCGACCTGCAGGGCGCGTCCGCCGATGCGGCGACCCGCCTGGCGCAGTGGATCGAGGACTTTGCCGGCAGCGACCCGGAGCTCGAACCGGTCGAGAACGAGCAGCAGCTGGCCAGCCTGCTGGCGGTGGGCGCGGCGCGCATCGTCCAGGAGCGCGAAGCCTTGCTGGAACTGGACGGCCGCGTGCGCCATGCGTCCGCGGTGCTGGCCGAGCGGCGCGGACAGCGTGAGCAGCACGAGCGCCAGCAGGCTACCCTGCCCGCTATTTCAGAGATAGAAGAGGCCGAGGCCCCGGCGAATGCCGACAGCGTCGCGCGCCTGCTCGACAGCGTGCAGGCCGAGCGCCGCACGGTGCACGAGACGGCCGCCAGCCTGGCCGTGCGCATCCGCGAGGACGAGCAGCGGCGCGAACGCGCACGTTCGATGATGGACGAGATCGAGCGCCAGCGCGCCATCGAGGAGCGCTGGGCCAGGATGGCGGAGCTGATCGGTTCCGCCGACGGCAAGAAATTCCGCAACTACGCCCAGCAGTTCACGCTGGACGTCCTGCTCGGCTACGCCAACATCCACCTGGCCCAGCTGGCGCGCCGCTACCGCCTGGAGCGCGTGGCCAGCCAGGCCGGCCCCTCGCTGGCGCTGATGGTGCGCGACCAGGACATGGGCGGCGAAATCCGCTCGGTGAACTCGCTGTCGGGCGGCGAATCCTTCCTGGTCTCGCTGGCCCTGGCGCTGGGCCTGGCGTCGCTGTCTTCGAACCGGGTCAAGGTCGAGTCGCTGTTCATCGACGAAGGCTTCGGCAGCCTCGATAGCGACACGCTGGGCGTGGCCATGGATGCGCTGGACGCGCTGCAATCGCTGGGCCGCAAGGTCGGCGTCATTTCGCACGTGCAGGAGATGACGGAGCGGATTTCGACCAAGGTCTTGGTGCGGCCGGCTGGTGGGGGGAGTAGCGCGATCACGGTTCAATAGTATCCCCAGTGCTAAAATGCCCGCCTTCCCGTCGTTCCCGCGCAGGCGGGAACCCAAGTTCTGCATGCGTTACCGACGTGCGTGCAACTTGGGTCCCCGCCTCCGCGGGGACGACGTAACCAATATCACATCCAACCATGAACAAACCCGCCCGTTTCCTGACCTTCAAGTGCGCCAAATGCACCAAGCCGGTCAAGGTCACCCTGCAGAAAGTCTCAGCCTGCTCGCACATCCAGCCCTACCAGGGCATCTGCGAATGCGGCGAGATCAAGCGTCACGCCACCGGCAATCCGGAGGCCGTGAAGTCCTACGTCGAGTCGAACGAGCTCCACTGGCACCACCACCATTGATCGGGCGTCCGTGAACATCGAACGCATCCACTGGATCGAGAACGGCGAGGAACGCTCGGCGGCCTGGCGCTCGGAAAGCGGCTGGCCGGCGCCGAAGAAAGTCGTGCTGGCAGACGACACCATGAATGCCGACACCGCCTACCGCCTGGCGCTGGAAGGCACCGGCCTGCTGTGGCGCGGCGACTTCCAGAACGCGCGCCAGCTGCTGCAGGCGCTGGTGCGCCGCATCGAGCACAAGGGCGGACGCGCCAGGCGCGCCAAGGCAGCGGCAAAGCCGGCGACCCTGACCGAACAGTTCCACCGCCACCGCCTGGCCCAGCTGCAGCGGGCCCGCACGCTGGCGATGCTGCTGATTCCCTTCGAGGCCGACTACACGATCCCGCTGCGCCGTGCGCCCGAGGTCGGCGAAGCCTGCCTTGAGGCCTATGGCCCCGGCGCGGAAACCTTCGTCGCCTCGCTGCGCGAACTGCTGGGCGTGATCGGCGCGCACGAGTGGCGCCGCAAGGGCGTCTTCATTCCTGTGCTGGATGAGCGCATCCACCCGTGGTACGGCGTGTTCTCGCCGGTGCGCGGCGAATACGTGGAACTGGTCGCGCAGGCGCCCCTGCCCGCCGGCGCATCGAACAAACTGGCCTTCGACATCGGCGCCGGTACCGGTGTGTTGTCGGCGGTGCTGGCGCATCGCGGGGTGGAAAAGCTCATTGCAACCGATATGGACGAGCGCGCGCTCGGCTGCGCACGCGCGAACATCGAGCGCCTGGGCCTGCAGGGCCAGGTCGAGGTGGTGAAGGCCGACCTGTTCCCGGAAGGCCGCGCCGGGCTGGTGGTCTGCAATCCGCCCTGGCTGCCGGGCAAGCCGAGTTCCGCCATCGAGTACGCGGTCTACGATCCGGACAGCCGCATGCTGCGCGGCTTCCTGGCCGGCCTGAAGGAGCACCTGCTGATTGGAGGCGAGGGCTGGCTGATCCTGTCCGACCTAGCCGAGCACCTGGGCCTGCGGTCGCGCGAGCAGCTGCTGGGCTGGATCGCCGGCGCCGGACTGGCGGTCGCGGGACGCCACGATATCCGCCCCGTGCATCCGAAGGCGTCCGATCCGGACGACCCGCTGGCGGCGGCGCGCATGCAGGAAGTGACCTCGCTGTGGCGGCTCCGCATCGGCTGAACAAATAGCCTGATTTGCACTTCAGGCCCGGACGCGATACAATAGCGTTCTCAGACGCGGGGTGGAGCAGTCTGGCAGCTCGTCGGGCTCATAACCCGAAGGTCACAGGTTCAAATCCTGTCCCCGCAACCAAATACTGTACGACAGAAGCCCGACTCTTGAGCCGGGCTTTTGTTTTCTGGGCCAGCGCAGCGCATGAGAGACAAGAAAGACAACGCCACCTTCGACCTGCCGGGCTTCGAGCCGGCCGCAGCGGACGAGGCGCTTGCTCCCGAACCGAAGCGCCCCGCCCAGCGCACCCGCCGCAGCACCCTCAAGCAGGAACAGATTCCTCTGCTGGATTTGAACGAGACCGACGCCTCCGGCCTGCCGGTATGGAAGTCGGATCCGGATCTGGATTTGACCGGCTTGCCGGTTTGGAAGCCGGCGGCGTAAGCTATACCACTACATCGTCGTTCCCGCGCAGGCGGGAATCCAAGTTCGGCGAGTCGCCACGAAAGTCAACTTGGGTCCCCGCCTGCGCGGGGACGACGTGCTTATGTCCACACTTCACTCCACGGTCTCCTTATGTCCGACACCTCCTTCGCCACCCTCCAGCTCCCCGCCCCCTTCCTCGCCAACCTGACCCAGCTCGGCTACCACGACATGACCCCGGTCCAGGCCGCGACCCTGCCGCTGGCACTGGGCGGGCGCGACCTGATTGCGCAGGCGAAGACCGGCAGCGGCAAGACCGCCGCTTTCGGCATCGGCATGCTGCTGCGCCTGAACCAGGCGCTGTTCGCGGTGCAGGGCATGGTGCTGTGTCCGACGCGCGAACTGGCCGACCAGGTGGCGAACGAGCTGCGGCGCCTGGCGCGCGGGATCGGCAACGTCAAGATCGTGACCCTCACCGGCGGCATGCCGATGCGCCCGCAGATCGCCTCGCTCGAATTCGGCGCCCACATCGTGGTCGGCACGCCGGGCCGCATCCAGGATCACATCGGCAAGCGCACCCTCGACCTGGCGCGCCTGCGCACCCTGGTGCTGGACGAAGCCGACCGCATGACCGACATGGGCTTCTACGACGACATCGCGGCCATCGTGCGCGAATGCCCCTCGCACCGCCAGACCCTGCTGTTCTCGGCCACCTATCCGGACGATATCCGCGAAGCCACCGGGCGCTTCCTGAACAATCCGGAAGAAGTCGCGGTCGAGACCCGTCACGAGCCGACCCGCATCGCCCAGCAGTTCTATGAAATCGGCTTCGACAACCGTTTCGAGGCCGCTGCGCGCCTGCTGGTCCACTTCCGTCCCGCCTCCGCGATCCTGTTCTGCAATACCAAGGCACGCTGCAAGGAACTGGCCGACTACCTGCGCGAGCACGGCTGGTCGGCGCGCGCGCTGTACGGCGAGATGGAGCAGCGCGACCGCGACGAGACCCTGGCCCTGTTCGCCAACCGCAGCTGCACCGTGCTGTGCGCCACCGACGTCGCCGCGCGCGGCATCGACGTCGCCGGCATGGAAGCCGTGATCAACGTCGACGTTTCCAAGGACCCGGAAGTGCACGTTCACCGCATCGGCCGCACCGGGCGCGCCGGCGAGAGTGGCCAGGCGCTGACCCTTGCCGCGCCCAACGAGAAGAAATGGGTGAAGCTGATCGAGGACTACCAGCAGGCGCCGGCCGAATGGCATCCGCTGGCGGAACTGGGCGAAGACAGCTATCCCGACGGCCCGGCGCCGATGATGACCCTGTCGATTGCCGGCGGCAAGAAAGACAAGCTGCGCCCCGGCGACCTGCTGGGCGCCCTCACCGGCGACGCCGGCCTGCACAAGGACCAGGTCGGCAAGATCCAGATCGGCGAATTCTTCAGCTACGTGGCGCTGGACCGGCGCGTGGCGGAACAGGCCTTCGAACGCCTGAACGGCGGCAATCCGCTCGGTCCGGAGTTCGGCACGGTCAAGGGCCGCAACTTCAAGATGCGCTTTATTGACGTCTAATACTGCTGAGTTGTAACCGTGCGTAACAGGCGCGCACGGTTGAGACCACTGCGGGGCACCGGCCCCGTAAATCTGGCATGATTTGCTACAAATATAGGTTAGCAAAATGACCAGCACACTCATCATCGGACCCGAGCAGCAGGGCCTCGAAGGCCGCACAGTCAGGGACATCGTCGAACACGATCCCGCGCAGGTCAACGAAGTCTGGTGCCGCAAGATTTTCCGCCAGATCCTGCAGTCGCTCGAACTGCAGTACGCGGTGCACGCGCCGCGCCAGGCCATCACGCCGGACACCGTGGTCTTCCACGGCAATGGCGAACCCAAGATGCTGCCGACCGAGCTCGCCGACAGCGCGCACGACGAAGCGGCCGACATGACGGCGCTGGCGCGGGTCGTGCATTTTGCGATCACCCGCGAACTGATACCGGCCGGCCCGCTGCGCGGCCGCAAGCTCGAAGGCTACAGCGATTCCCTGGTCACCGCGGTCGACCGCTGCATGGCCGGCGATCCGGCCGAGCGCCCGCAGACCATAGACGAGCTGCGCGACATCCTCGGCATCGTGTCGCTGGGGCCGGTGGCGCCGGCCATCGTACCGCTGCCGATTCCGGCCCCGGTTCGGACTCCGCCGCCTGCCCCGAGCCCGACGCCGGTGCCGCTGGACGCACCGTTCGCTACCGCCGCACAGGGCGTAAAAGTCATGTCGGCGACCGTGCCGGCAGCCGGTGCAGACATGTCGATCCCGATGCCGGTGCCGGTCCCGGCACCAATGCCGACGTCTATGCCGACGCCGACGCCGATACCCGTCAAGGCGCCCTCGCCTTTCGCGGCCACCGGCGACGCCATGCCGTCCTTCATGCGCGAGCCGGCCCCATCCAGCGCGCGCATCGGCGGCCTGTCGCGCTGGCAGCGCTGGGCCATTGCGGCGGGCGGCGGTGCGCTGCTGCTGGCCGTCGCGCTGGCCCTGTTCGCCGAGCTGCGCGACTCCGGCTCCTACGACCATATCGTGCTGACCCTGCCGCAGTCCGGCGAGCAGGCCAGAAGCGACGCGGCATCGGCGCCGCCGCCGCTGGCCCAGGCCGAGCTACAGGCGTCCGCATCCGCTGCGGCGCTGCCAGGCAATAGCGCCGGACCGCTGGCCTCAGCCGGCTCCGGGGAAGCCGTCCCGCAAGCCGCCGCCATGCCGGGGGCGCCCGTCCGCGGCCCCGTCTCCGCGCCTACGCGTCGGGGCGTCGCCCCGTCCGCCACCTACCGCCTGCAGATCCAGCCCTGGGGCGTCGTCTACGTCGACGGCGTCGACCGCGGCGTCAGCCCGCCGGTCAAGCGCCTCGTGCTGGCGCCCGGCAAGCATACGATCCGCATCGCCAATCCGAATTTCCACGACCGCGTGCTCGAAGTCGACACCAGCGGCGGCGGCGGCCAGATCGCCGTCGATTTCAGCGACGAACGACGGTGAGCACGCCACATTCCATGACCAAGCAGCGAAACCACATCCTTGTCCTTGCCGCCGCCGGCGCCCTGCTGCTGGGCGGCTGCGCCGAGCTTCCCATTTTCGACCAGAAGGCCCCGCGCACGCCCTCGCATCCGAAGGCGTCGGCGCCGCGGCCCGCGCCGCAGGTCGAGCGCGAAGTGTCCCCGCCGCGCGAGGCCGCCAGCCGTCCGCGCGACCGCGACGGAGACGGTATCCCCGACGGGCAAAAGGAAAGCGGCCTGCGCGAAGGCATCCGCCTGTACAACGAGGGCGATTTCAATGGCGCGATCCGGCGCCTGTCCGCGCGCGACGTCAACAGCGGGCCGATGAATACCCGCCTGACTGCCCTGAAGTACCTGGCCTTCAGCTATTGCGTCACTTCGCGCCCGGCGCCCTGCCGCCAGGCCTTCGACCGCGCACTGCGCCTCGATCCGTCCTTCGACCTGGCGCCCGGCGAACACGGTCACCCATTGTGGGGCCCGGTCTTCACCAAGGCCAAGCAGGCTGCCGGACAGCGCTGAAGCCGGCGTCTCAGAAAGGCAGCATGCGGCGCTGGCGCGGGCGGATTTCCTTCTTCAGGAAGCCGGCGACCAGCGGGTCGGCGACGAAGTCGAGCTTTTCGTAGAAAGCACGGTTGTCCGCCATCGGCTGCAGCAGCACGCGCGGGATGCCCCGGTCGAGGCAGTGATGCTCGATCTCCTTCATGAACCATTCACCGACGCCGCGGCCACGGCACTCGCGCAGCACGATCAAATCCGAAACGAAACAGAATTGCGGCGGCGCCAGTTCCAGGCGGGCGATGGCGATGCGCTTCTTGCCCGACTCGACCGTAACCCACTGGACCAGGCTGCCCGGCTGGCCGGCGTCCCTGGTGGCGGAGGTGTCGCGGTTGCTCCAGCCGGCATCCTTGCGGAAGGCCAGCAAGACCTTGTCGGGCAGCGGAGCGCTCAGGGGACGAAAGCTGAGAGAGGATTGCATGGGAGAATTTTTGTTAAATTCCCTTCAGCATAAATCCTGAACAAAGCCGGTACGAACGACCACATGTAAATCTAGCAATTCATTTGTAAGCAAATGTTTCTGTCGGTATTTACAGTATTTACACCCGGCGGTTACTGCCCGCACAAGGACCATAGGCGGTGTTAGCATGCCGCATGTCCAACACTCCCCGCTCTTCCTTCGATGCGATCGTCGTCGGCACCGGCCCCGGCGGAGCCAGCGTCGCGCGTGAACTGGCGCGCGGCGGCGCCAGGGTGGCCATGCTCGAACAGGGCAGCGCCGCCCCGCTGCGCGGCAGCCTGGGCCAGATGGCGGCAATGGCCGCCGTGCCCGGCAAGGGCGCCTTCATCCACCGCGACGCCTCGCTGCTGGTGCGCGCGATCACGCTGGGCGGCACCTCCACCATCAATTTCGCCACCGCGGCGCCGCCGCCGAAGGCGATGTTCGCCGCCCATGGCATCGACCTCGATCCGGCGCTGGCAGAATTGCGCGCCGAGCTGCCGATGGCGCCGCTGCCCGACAATCTGGTCGGCCCGATGGCGGCCCGCATCATGGCGGCCGCGCGTGGCCTTGCCCTGCCCTGGGCCAGGCTCGATAAACTTATCCGGCCCGAATCCTGCCGCAGCGGCTGCTGGCGCTGCGTGACCGGCTGCCCTTACGGCGCCAAGTGGACGGCGCGGGATTTCGTCGACGAAGCCCTGCGCCACGGCGCCGTCCTGCGCGAGCGTGCGCGCGTGACGCGGGTGCTGGTCGAGGAAGGCCGCGCGATCGGCGTGGAAGCGGTGGTGGATGGCGAAACGCAGCGACTGCGCGCCGGCCGCGTGGTGCTGGCCGCCGGCGGCATCGGCAGCCCGCGCCTGCTGCGCGCTTCGGGTTTGCTTTTGAAACCGGCCGCCTTCTTCAGCGATCCCGTGGTGGCGGTGATGGGCAGCGTGGATGACCTCAGTGCAGACGAAATCGGCGGCGCCGAAGTGCCGATGGCGGCCGGCGCCAGCTGGCACGCGGACGGCATCGCGCTGGCCGACCTGACCCTGCCGCAAGCCATGTACCAGGCCTTCGCGCTGCAGGCCGGCCGTGTCGACCGCCTGCTGGCGCATCGACGCACGCTCAGCATCATGGTCAAGATCCGCGACGGGATCGGCGGCAGCGTGGGCCAGCGCTGGGTCGACAAGACCCTGCAGCCGGCCGACCGCGAAAAGTTCGACCGTGGCATCGCGATCGCGCGCAGCATCCTCGACCGCGCAGGCGCGCACCACGTCTTCGCCAGCCATCACTTCGCGGCCCACCCGGGCGGCAGCCTGCGCATCGGCGAGCAGGTGGACGCCGGCCTGGCGACATCCACGCCCGGCCTCTACGTCTGCGACGCTTCGGTGATCCCGGAACCCTGGGGCCTGCCGCCCACGCTCACCCTGCTGGCGCTGGGCAAGCGGCTCGGCAAGCAGCTGAGCCGGGTCCGCGCCTAGCCCACCCTAGCTAAAACATCCCGAGTTCGTTGGGCATCGTCTCAGGCTGGGCCTGGCCGATATCCCACATCTCGGCGATGCGTCCGTCTTCGAAGCGCAGAATGTGGACGATGGCGACATCAAGACCGTCCTGCGTCATCCGCGCGCGCGAATGGACGGCCACCAGGGCGCCGTCGGCGATGGCGCGCTGCACCTCGAACACCATCTCCGGGAAGCGCCCCGCATTCTCCAGCATGCCGGCCTTGATCGAGGCCGCGTCGCTCGCGAAATAGGGATTGTGATGGCGGAACTGCGGGCCGGCGTGGCGCTCGAAGGCTTGCTCGACCTGGCCGGCGGCGGTCATTTGCAGGAAGTCGACGGCGGCTTGCTTTAGTTTCGTGTCAGTCATTGTTCACTCCATTCAGGCCTTGACGTTGACCGTCGCAGGGAAGCTTGGCGCGCGGCGGCGCTGGCTGGCCTGCTCGTAAGCGTAGGCCATGCCGATCAGGCTGGCCTCGGTCCAGGCGGTGCCGACGAAGGAGATCCCGACCGGCAGGCCGGCCACATAACCGGCCGGCACCGTCACGTGCGGGTAGCCCGCCACCGCGGCCGGCGAGGAGAAGCTGCCGCCGTAATGGTCGCCGTTGATGTAGTCGGTCAGCCAGGCGGTGCCGCCGGTGGGCGCGACCAGGGCGTCGAGCTTCTCGTCCTTGAGGATCTTGTCGATGCCCTCTTCGCGCGAATAGCGGTGGTTGTTGGCCAGGGCTTCGCGGTAGGCCTTGTCGTCGAGGCCGGGCTTCTTTTGCGCCGCCACCAGGTGCTCCTGGCCGAAGTGCTGCAGCTCGCGGCCGGCGTTCTTCTCGTTGAAGGCGATGATGTCTGCCATGGTTTTCACCGGCGCATGCGGCGCATAGTCGCGCAAATACGCTTCGAGGTCCGGGCGGAACTCGGCCAGCAGCACTTCGAGCTCGCTGTCGCCGTACTTGTCGACGTTCGGCACCTGCACATCGACCAGGATCGCGCCCTGCGCCTTCAGGACCGCCAGCTCCTTCTCGATCACGGCGTCGATGGCCGGGCTACTGCCGAAGAAGTTGCGGGCCACGCCGATGCGCTTGCCCTTCAAGCCATCGGCGCGCAAGGCGGCGGCGTAGTCGGCTGCCCTGCCCTGGCCGTCGCCGGTGGCCGCATCGTCGGCGTCGACGCCGGCGATCGCGCCCAGCAGCAGCGCCGCATCCGCCACGCTGCGCGTCATCGGGCCTGCCGTGTCCTGCGAGTGCGCGATCGGGATGATGCCGCTGCGGCTGACCAGGCCCAGGGTCGGCTTGATGCCGACGATGCCGCAGGTCGACGAGGGCGAAACGATGGAGCCGTCGGTCTCGGTGCCGATCGCCAGCGTCGCCAGCCCGGCGGCCATGGCCGCGCCCGAGCCCGAACTGGAGCCGCTGGTGTTGCGGTCCAGCGCATAGGGATTGCGGGTCTGGCCGCCGCGGCCGCTCCAGCCGCTGACCGAATGCGTGGAGCGCATGTTGGCCCACTCGGACAGATTGGTCTTGCCGATGATGACGGCGCCCGCTTCGCGCAGCTTCCGGGCGACGAAGGCGTCCTTGCCGGCGCGGACCCCGGCCAGGGCGAGCGAGCCGGCCGTGGTGCTCATCTTGTCCGCGGTGGCGATATTGTCCTTGATGAGGACAGGGATACCGTGCAGCGGGCCGCGCAGCTTGCCGGCTTTGCGTTCGCGGTCGAGTTCCTCGGCGATGGCGAGGGCGTCGGGATTCAGTTCGATGACAGCGTTGATGCGCGGACCGGCCTTGTCGACGGCGGCGATGCGCGCCAGGTATTGCTGCACCAGGGATTTCGAGCTCAGCTTGCCGGACGCCATCTGGGCCTGCTGCTCCTGGACGCCGACGTCCAGGATACTGGAATTCGCGCCGCCCCGGCTGTTTGCCGCACCCGCCACCGGCGCAACACTTGCCGCCACACCCGCCCCTACACCCAGCCGAACGAAATCCCTGCGCTTCATACAAGCCTCCATGTCAGATAATGCATGAGCATAACAGTAAAGTTGCTCATGTGACACGGCATTAGATAGCGCTAGCGCGCCGGATGTTGCGGCAGGTTCGGCGAGCGGAGGCGTTCTGGAATCGCCCGGCCCATCCCTTGCGGCGTGCGGGCGGCGTCTTTGGTCTGGCGCGACAGTTCCTCGCCCGGGCAGCAGGCCTCCTGGCCGGCGCCGCGGCTTCTTCTATAGCGGCAGAACATGCATACTTGCGGTTGGTTCATGGTATCATCCCCTTAAAGCGGAACACGATTCCGAATTATAACCGGAACGTCGTTCCGGTTGATAGATATTTTTTATGAATACGAAGTCAAACGAGGAAGAAGCCGCATCGCCGGCGGACGAGGCGCCGCGCGCCAAGCGGGTCGACGCCCAGCGCAATCTGCGTTCGCTGCTGCAGGCAGCCATGGAAGTGTTCGCGCAATCGGGCGTCGATGCCCCGGTGCGCGAAATCGCCGAGCGGGCCGGGGTCGGCGTCGGCACGGTCTACCGCCACTTTCCGCAGCGCGCCGACCTGATCGTCGCCGTGATGAAATCCCAGATCGACGATTGCGCGGATGCCGCGGCCAGTATCGCGGCCGAGCACGAGCCTGGCGAGGCGCTGGCGCGCTGGATGCAGCGCTACGTCGACTTCATCCTGACCAAGCGCGGGCTGTCGAATGCGCTGCATTCGGACCACGCGGCCTATGCGGCGCTGCCGGATTATTTCTATGCGCGCCTGCGCCCCGCCCTATCCTCCCTGCTGCAGGCGGCGGTCGAGCAGAATGTGATCCGTCCCGGCTTCGAGGCGGACGAACTGCTGCGCGCGGCGGCCACGCTGTGCAAGGCGAATCCCGACGAAGACACGGCCCTGACGCGCAAGATGGTGGGCCTGCTGGTGGATGGCCTGCGCTGCCGCGCTTGAATAAAAAAACCAGGCAAAAAAAAACGCTGCCGAAGCAGCGTTTTTTTCGAGAAGCAGTGCTTAGTTACGCACGACTTTCTTGTACTCGGCGGTACGGGTATCGATTTCGATGGTGTCGTCCTGGTTGACGAACAGCGGCACCTGGATGGTGAACTGCTTCGACTCGATGGCGTTTTCCAGGCGGGCTTCCTTCATCACGTTACCCGAGGTGTTGCCCTTGACGGCCGGCTCGGTGTAGACGATCTGGCGAGCGATGGTGATCGGCAGTTCGACCGAGATCGCCTTGCCGTCATAGAACACGGCTTCGCATTCCATACCGTCTTTCAGGTAGTTGATGGCCTCGCCCAGGTTCTCTTCTTCGATTTCGTACTGGTTGTACTCTTCGTCCATGAAGACGTACAGCGGGTCGGCGAAGTACGAGTAGGTCACCGGCTTCTTGTCCAGCACGACCACGTCGAACTTGTCGTCGCCGCGGAACACGTTTTCCAGCGGAGCGTTGGTCAGAAGATTCTTCATCTTCCATTTGTAGGTGAAGCCCGTGCGGCTCGAGCCGTTGACGTCAGAGCGCAGCACGATGAAAGGCTTGGCATCGACCATGATGATGTTGCCGACACGAATTTCTTTTGCGGGTTTCATAGGTATTATTTAACCAAAAAAGGAGTTGCAGTAACCGAGCATCATACCACGTTATTTTCCGGCCGCCTAACTAAGTACTCACCCTTAGCGACCGGGCGAAATTCAGCAGATTGCTCACTAAATCGCCGTTCGCCAACATCTGCGTTTCCCACTCACGGGCACGGCGCGTCAAGCTTGGCAGTTCGGCTTGCAGGGACGTCCACAGGCCGTCCATGTGTCCTTCGCGCGCATCGTTCCAGCGCAGGGAAAAGTCGACCAGGCTCTGTGCGTCCACCGCATACTTTTGCAGGAACGCGCGGAGTTTAACATGATGCAAGTTTTCGTCTTGCGGATAAATGTGCCAGACAAAGGGCCCGGCCGCCCATTGGGCGCGCACCCAGGAGTCCTCGCCGCGCACGACATTGACATCGCAGGCCCAAAGCAGGCGATCGTAATCCGTTTGCGGCATGAAGGGAATCACGCGCACCGTCAGCGCGCCGCGGGTCGCACGGGCACCGGCATGCGCCTCGGCGCCGATGAAAGCCTGCACCTTGTCGCGCGCCACCCCTTCCGGCACCAGGCAGGTCACCTTTGTTCCGCCCTGCTCCCACACGGTGAACAATTCGCTGACCGGCGCATGCGGATAACAGAACAGGCTGACTTTAAGCGATGCCATTTCCTCTTCCGTCACGCCGAAACGCCCGAGGAATGCCGCCATTGCCGCCGGATCCGCCTGGAAACGCGCGCATTCCTCGACCAGGCCGCGCTCGCGCAGCAGGCCGCCGGTCTTCTTGTTAAAACCCGGGAAGAAGAAGTGCTTCGTCAGTTTCAGCCGCGGATGCATGGACGGCAGCCGGTGGCAGCCTTCGACCCACTCCTCGGCGCTCAAGCCTTCGTAATTGATCCAGACCGGGCGCGGCTGGCACTGGGCCATTGCCTCGATATAGCCGGGCGGGATATCGACGCCGAAGAATTCGATCACAACGTCCGGAATATCGGCGGGGACGAATTGCCCGTCCTGGCCGGCCCAGTGGCGCACCGTGACGCCGCCGATGTCCTGCAGCTCGGCCGTCGTATCGACTTGCGGCCAGATGCGGCGGAAGCTCGCGAGGTCGTCGACCCATAAAGTGACCGCGATGCCATGCTCGGCGTGGAATTGACGCGCGAGGCGCCAGCAAATGCCGATGTCGCCGTAGTTGTCGACGACTTTGCAAAAGATCGCGAGAGTGCGGGGGAATTGGGCGGGCATGATCGTTTGAAAAGGATACGGCCGAATAGAAAAACCGGAGCACCTTTCCGCATGCGCGGACGGTCTGCTCCGGTTTTTTGACTGGCGTCCCCACGGGGATTCGAACCCCGGTACTCACCGTGAAAGGGTGATGTCCTAGGCCTCTAGACGATGGGGACCTAAAACTATTTTCCTGCTAATTCTTGGTGGAGGTAAGCGGGATCGAACCGCTGACCTCTTGCATGCCATGCAAGCGCTCTCCCAGCTGAGCTATACCCCCCAAAAGTGCGGCGCTACTACTGCCTCACTCAACAAAAGAGCCGCTCAAGGCGGCTCCTTGCGATGCTGGCGTCCCCACGGGGATTCGAACCCCGGTACTCACCGTGAAAGGGTGATGTCCTAGGCCTCTAGACGATGGGGACCTAAAACTGTTTGTACTACTTTTACTGCCTCGATGGCGCACTGCTGGGTGTGCATCCATCTTATTTCATGGGGTCAGATCCCGAATTTCTCGGGTGGGATCTGACCCCATCCAATTATCTTTGGCGTCCCCACGGGGATTCGAACCCCGGTACTCACCGTGAAAGGGTGATGTCCTAGGCCTCTAGACGATGGGGACCCTGGACTGCTTTACTACCGTTTCCTGAAACTTGGTGGAGGTAAGCGGGATCGAACCGCTGACCTCTTGCATGCCATGCAAGCGCTCTCCCAGCTGAGCTATACCCCCGTTTCGGGAACGCAGCATCATAACACACTGCGTTTACTTCTCACAGCATCGTTTTTGCGATACTGCCACAACCTTGGCGTCCCCACGGGGATTCGAACCCCGGTACTCACCGTGAAAGGGTGATGTCCTAGGCCTCTAGACGATGGGGACCCTGGACTATTCGTTCTACGGGGTCAGATCCCGATTTTCACGGGTGGGGTCTGACCTCGTCTAACTATACTTCAGAACTTGGTGGAGGTAAGCGGGATCGAACCGCTGACCTCTTGCATGCCATGCAAGCGCTCTCCCAGCTGAGCTATACCCCCGCAGTGCTGAAGTGCGAGCATTATAGCGGAGGGACTTGCATTTCGCAAATAGCCAACAAGGGTGATTACAGACCTTTTTGCAGGCGTGCCAGCACGGTGTCGCGGCCGAACAGTTCCAGCACCGCGTCGATGGCCGGGGTCTGCAACTGGCCGGTCACCAGCAGGCGCAGCGGCATGGCCAGCTGCGGCATCTTCAGGCCGTGCGCCGCCAGCACTTCCTTCATCGCCGCGGACAGCGCCGGCTTGCTCCACTCCACCGTCTGCAGCTTCTCCGCGAACTGCGCCAGCGCCGGGCGCACGGCGTCGGTCAGGTGCTGGGCCAGCAGCGCAGCATCGGGATTCGGCGTGCGGAAGAACAGCATCGCCGCATCGGCGAGTTCGTTGATGGTGTTGGTGCGTTCCTTCATCAGGCCCAGCACCGTGCCCAGATCGGGCGCGCCGTCGAACTGGGCGCCCTCGCGCTCCATGATCGGACGCGCCAGCGCGGCCAGACGCTCGTTGTCGGACTGCTTGATATAGTGGCTGTTCAGCCAGGCCAGCTTTTCCGGGTTGAACTGGGCCGCCGACGCGGTCAGGTGCTCGAGGTTGAACCACTCGGTGAACTGCTGCATCGAGAAGATCTCGTCGTCGCCGTGGCTCCAGCCCAGGCGCGCCAGGTAATTCAGCATCGCCTCCGGCAGGAAGCCCTGCTCCGGATACTGCATCACGCTGACTGCGCCGTGACGCTTCGACAGTTTCTGGCCGTCCGGACCGAGAATCATCGGCAGGTGGCCGTACTGCGGCAGTTCCGCGCCCAGCGCGCGCAGGATGTTGATCTGGCGCGGCGTGTTGTTCACGTGATCGTCGCCGCGCAGCACGTGGGTGATCTTCATGTCCCAGTCATCCACCGCAACGCAGAAGTTGTAGGTCGGGGTGCCGTCGCCGCGCGCGATGATCAGGTCGTCGAGTTCCTTGTTGCCGATGGTGATGGGACCCTTGACCACGTCGTGCCAGGTGACTTCGCCGCCCTCCGGGTTCTTGAAACGGACCACCGGCTTGATGTCCGCCGGAACTTCCGGGAGCTGCTTGCCCTCTTCCGGACGCCAGGTGCCGTCGTAGCGCGGCTTCTCGCCGGCCGCGCGCATGCGCTCGCGCATCGCCTCGACTTCTTCCGGGGTGCAGTAGCACAGGTAGGCGGTGCCGGCGTCCAGCATGGTCTTGATGACCTCGCGGTAGCGGTCCATGCGCTGCATCTGGTAGAACGGGCCTTCGTCGTGCTCCAGGCCCAGCCACTTCATGCCGTCCAGGATCGCCTGCACCGCCTCCGGGGTCGAACGCTCCAGGTCGGTGTCTTCGATGCGCAGGATGAAGGTGCCGCCGAAGTGGCGGGCATAGGCCCACGAATACAGCGCGGTGCGGGCGCCGCCGAGGTGGAGATAGCCGGTCGGGCTGGGAGCGAAACGGGTGCGAACGGTCATGGTGTGAAAAAGTCGATGTGCTAAAGGGACTATTTTACAGCCTTGCCATGACGCCGGCGTAGTCGCCGCCCCCGCTACGCATCCTGCATGTAATTACTTTACAGAAATTAAGTTTTTAGCTACCCTTTCTGGTTTGGTCCTGACGTAAGCCCCTTCATGTCGAACGACCCGAGCATCGCTCCCATCGCGCCCCTGCGCGGAGAATTCTCCGATGCCGCCACGGAAGCCGGTTTCCTGCACCAGCAGGCGGCCACGATCCTGCGCGACCTGCGCCGCGGGCTGCTGCTGTGCTCGCTGTTCTATCTCGTGTTCGGCGCCACCGACATCGCGGCGCTGGGCTTGGACAAGGCCATCGTACCGCTGCTGTCACGCCTGGCGATTCCCTTCGTCGCGGCCGCCTGCCTGTTCTACGCACGCCGCCCCACGGCCTCCGTGCGGGCCACCGGCCACGCGGCCAGCGCCTTCACACTGTGCTGGGCCGCCAGTTATTTCCTCGTGATCTGGTACCGCCCCGCCGACATCCTGCTGCACGCCATGGCCTGGGCGGTGATGGCGATGGTGATCCATGTGCTGATCCCGAACCGGCTGCTGCACGCGGCCGCGATCACGGTCAGCGCCAGCCTGGCCTTCATCGCCCTGGCCTGGACCCAGCACGCGGTCGAGACGCGCGCCCTGAGCTCGCTGACCATGCTGCTGGTGGGCGCCAACGTGTTCGGCCTGACCGTGGCCCAGCGCCATGCGCGCATGTGGCGCGAACAGTACTGGGCGCAGCAGGTGCTGACCAACCTGTCGATCCGCGACCCGCTCACCGGCTCGTACAACCGCCGCCACCTGAACGCCGGCCTCCTCGACGGCGAGATCGCGCGCGCCCGCCGCTACCGCCTCAGCCTGTCGCTGATCATGTGCGACCTCGACGGCTTCAAGAAGATCAACGACACCCATGGCCACCACGCCGGCGACGAACTGCTGCGCAGCTTCGCGACCTTGGTGCAGGCGATGACGCGCGATGCCATCGACACGGTGGTGCGCTACGGCGGCGAGGAATTCCTGATCATCCTTCCGGAGACGCGCCTGGACGGCGCCCTCGAACTGGCCGAGCGCGTGCGCGCCGCCTTCGCCGCCCAGCGCGTCGAGCTCGAGGGCGGACTCTCGCTGGGCACCACGGCCAGCTTCGGCGTGGTCGGCGCCGAGTTCGGCGGCAGCCATGCCGTCACGCCGCAAGGCATGATCGCGCTGGCCGACCAGTTGATGTACGAGGCCAAGCACGCGGGACGCAACCAGGTGCGGGCGAAGCAGTTGGGGCAGCGGGTCGAGAAGGTGGGGCGGGTGGCGTAATTACGCTGGCCGATGAACTTTGACCGGCTGCGCAGCCCGCGCCCGCAACTGCCCGCAACCGCCATCGACATCCTGCCCCGCCGAATCGCGCAGCTTGGTGAGGATGCCGCGCTCGAACAGCCAGGCCGCGATCCGCTCCGCCTTGTCCCAGCCGGGCCGCTGGAAAGGCAAGCCTTCGTTGGCGTTATACGGAATCATGTTGAGCACGGCGTACTTGCCGCGCAGGAGTTCGGCGAGGGCCTCCAGCTCGTCCTGGCCGTCGTTCACGCCTTCCAGTAAAGTCCACTGGTACTGGATCGGGTAGCCGGTCAGGCGCGCATAGCGCTCGCCCTCGTCCACCAGTTCTTGTGGCGTCAGGCGCGGCGCACGCGGCAGCAGGCGTTCGCGCAGCGCGGGTTTGGTCGTGTGCAGCGACAGCGCCAGCGCCGGCTTCACGCGTCCCGCCGGCAGGCGCTCGAACACGCGCGGGTCGCCGACGGTCGAGAACACCAGATTCTTGTGCGCGATATTCCCCTCAACGCCCAGCAGCTCGATCGCTTCCATCACGTTGTCGAGATTGTGCGCCGGCTCGCCCATACCCATGAAGACGACTTTTTTCACGGGCCGCTGCCGGCGCGCCAGCACCACCTGGGCGACGATCTCGCCGCTCGTCACCTGCCGCACCAGGCCGCCCTGCCCCGTCATGCAGAACTGGCAGCCGACCGCGCAACCGACCTGGCTCGACACGCAGACGCCGTCGCGCGGCAGCAGCACCGATTCCACCGTCTGGCCGTCCTGCAGGCCGACCAGCAGGCGGGCGGAGCCGTCTTCGGCCGGGTGGGTGCTGAGGATGCGGGCGAGGCCGTCGAGCTGGGCGTCGATGTCGGGAAGGGCTTGGCGCAGCGGTTTCGGCAGGAAGTCGCCGGGGCGTCGGCGGCCGTGCTCGTGCCCGCTGTTCCTGACCCAGTCGCGCAGGATGCGGTCTTCGTGGAGCGGGAGGGCGCCGAGGGTGCGGAGTTGGGTGCGGAGGGAGTCGATGCGCATTTGTTGCACGTCATTCCCGCGGAAGCGGGAATCCATACGTCGCGTGCAACATCACCTCAGTATGGATCCCCGCTTTCGCGAGGATGACGGTTCGGCCAATCAGTCGTTCTTGACGACGATAGTCGGAAACTTGGCACTCATATCCTTCGCCTTCTCCGCCACCTTCACCGCCACCTTGCGCGCAATCGCCTTATAAATATTGGCCACGGCGCCATCCGGCTCCGCCACCACGGTCGGCGTGCCCGAATCCGCCTGCTCGCGAATCGACAGCTGCAGCGGCAGACGTCCCAGGAAATCGACGCCGAAGTCGGCGCACATCTTTTCGCCGCCGCCTTCGCCGAAGATCGCCTCGTGATGGCCGCAGTTCGAGCAGATGTGCATGCTCATGTTCTCGACCACGCCGAGGATCGGAATTCCGACCTTCTCGAACATTTTCAAACCTTTGCGCGCATCCAGCAGGGCGATGTCCTGCGGGGTGGTGACGATCACGGCGCCCGTGACCGGCACTTTCTGCGACAGGGTCAGCTGGATGTCGCCGGTGCCCGGGGGCATGTCGACGATCAGGTAGTCCAGCTCGCGCCAGTTGGTCTGCTCCAGCAGCTGCTGCAGGGCCTGGGTGACCATCGGGCCGCGCCAGACCATGGGCTCGTCCGGATCGATGAGGAAACCGATCGAAGACACCTGCACGCCGTGGTTCTCCAGCGGCTCCATGGTCTTGCCGTCCAGGCTTTGCGGGCGGCCATTGATGCCCAACATGGTTGGCTGCGAAGGGCCGTAGATGTCGGCATCCAGCACGCCGACGCTGGCGCCCTCGGCGGCCAGGGCCAGCGCCAGGTTGACGGCGGTGGTCGACTTGCCGACGCCGCCCTTGCCCGAGGCGACCGCGATGATGTTCTTCACGTTCGGCATCACCTTCAGGCCACGCTGCACGGTGTGCGAGATGATCTTCGAGCTGACGTTGACGCTGACATTCTGCACGCCCGGCAGCTGGCGCAGCGCCTCGATGACGGCGTTGCGGACCAGGCCGACCTGGCTCTTGCCCGGGTAGCCGAGTTCGATGTCGAGGGAGACATTGCCGCCGTCGAGCTGGATATTCTTGACGGAACGGGTGCTGACGTAATCTTTATTGGTATTCGGGTCGATGACGGCGGCCAGTGCGGCTTTGACGTCTTCTGCAGTGATGCTCATGGAATTCTCCGGATGTGATGCGCAAGAGTTTAGCGTAAATCAGGGCAACGACGCTTGTACAAGTGGCAAAGTGCATGATTACCCCCTGCGCGTTCAGGGTCATCCGCTGGTAAAATGCCTTTTTTCATATAACGTCCCCTTTCTCCGACCATGACACGCAAGCTGTTCGTCACCACCGCCCTGCCCTACGCCAACGCCGCCTTCCACATCGGCCACATGATGGAATACATCCAGGCCGACATCTGGGTCCGCTTCCAGCGAATGCAGAAGGACGATGGCCAACAGCGCACGGTGCACTTCGTCGGCGCCGACGATACCCACGGCACCCCGATCATGATCGCCGCCGAGAAGGAAGGCGTGACGCCGCAGGAATTCGTGGCCCGCATCGCCGCCGGCCGCGCCCAGTACCTGGACGGCTTCCACATCGCCTTCGACAACTGGTATTCGACCGATTCGCCGGAAAACGTCGAGCTGTCGCAGGGCATCTACTGCAAACTGCGTGATGCCGGCCTCATCTATACCAAGACCGTCGACCGTTTCTACGACCCGACCAAGGGCATGTTCCTGGCCGACCGCAACATCAAGGGCGAGTGCCCGGTCTGCCACGCCAAGGACCAGTACGGCGACAACTGCGAAGTCTGCGGCGCCGCCTACCAGCCGACCGAACTGATCAATCCGTACTCGGTGTTCACCGGCTCGACCCCGATCCTGAAGCCGTCCGAGCAGTACTTCTTCAAGCTGTCCGACCCGCGCTGCTTCCAGTTCCTCAAGGAGTGGCTGAACACCCCGGGCCGCCTGCAGCCGGAAATGGTCAATAAAGTGTCCGAGTGGCTGGGCGAGAACGGCGAAAAGCTGGCCGACTGGGACATCTCCCGCGACGCGCCCTACTTCGGCATCCCGATTCCCGATGCGCCGGGCAAGTTCTTCTACGTCTGGCTGGACGCGCCGGTCGGCTACCTGGCCTCGCTGAAGAATTACTTCGAAAAGAAAGGCCTCGACTACGAAGCCTTCCTGAACGATCCGGCCGCCGAGCAGGTCCACTTCATCGGCAAGGACATCGTCTCCTTCCACCTGCTGTTCTGGCCGGCGATGCTGAATTTCTCGCAGCACCCGGTCATCGACAAGCTGAAGGTCAATGTCCACGGCCACCTGACCGTGAACAACGAAAAGATGTCGAAGTCGCGCGGCACCGGCATTTCGCCGCTGCGCTACCTGGAACTGAAGATGAATCCGGAGTGGCTGCGCTACTACCTGGCATTCAAGCTGAACAGCAAGGTCGAAGACCTGGACTTCACCGGCGAAGACTTCGTCGCCCGCGTGAACAGCGACCTGATCGGCAAGTACGTGAACATCGCCAGCCGCTGCGCCGGCTTCATCGCCAAGAAGTTCGACGGCAAGCTGGCCGCTTCGCTGTCCGATAACGCCCAGCAGTGGATTGCCCGCGCCCTGAACGGCGAACACGGCGAGCGCCAGGCGACGATTGCCGCCAGCTACGAAGCGCGCGAGTTCGGCAAGGCGCTGCGCGAAATCATGGCCATCGCCGACGTGGCCAACCAGTACGTCGACGAAAACAAGCCCTGGCTGCTGGCCAAGGATGAATCCAGGGTCGAAGAGCTGCACGAAGTCTGCACCACCGCCCTGATCCTGTTCCGCCAGCTGAGCATCATGATGTCGCCGGTGCTGCCGCACGTTGCCGCGCGCGTGCAGGAATTCCTGGGCGATGCCGCCTTCACTTGGGAAGACACCCAGGGCGAGAAGGTCTACAACAGCATGCTGGGCCGCACCATCGGCGCCTACAGCCACCTGATGCAGCGCGTGGACGCGAAGATGGTCGAGGACCTGTTCGACAAGCCGGGCGTCGCTACGCCTGCCGTTGCCGCTCCGGCAGCAGCCCCGGCCGCTGCCGAAAAGCCAGCCGCAGCGGCCCCCGCAGCCGACCTGCCGGCAGCCGAAGCCGGCGATATCGAAGAACTGGCCCCGGAAATCTCGATCGACGACTTCACCAGGATCGATCTGCGCGTGGCGAAAATCGTCAATTGTGAGCACGTCGAAGGTTCGAGCAAGCTGCTGCGCCTCACGCTCGACCTGGGTGAAGGCCGCTACCGTAATGTCTTCTCGGGCATCAAGTCGGCCTACCAGCCAGAGCAATTGATCGGCAAGCTGACCGTGATGGTCGCCAACCTGGCGCCGCGCAAGATGAAGTTCGGTATCTCGGAAGGGATGGTGCTGTGCGCTTCGGCCAAGGATGAGAAGGCCGATCCGGGCCTGTATGTGCTGGAGCCGGTGTCGGGTGCCAAGCCTGGCATGCGTATTCGTTAATCGACTATTAATCTGGGCGCAGCGCTGGCATATAATGCGCTGTTTCTTACTTTTGAGTGGTAGAAAAATAAAATGACCGAATACAAAGCCCTTCGACACATCCCGCAAGCGAACCTGTTCCGCCAAGGCGACGTCTTCGTGCTGTTCGGCGAGCTGTTCGGCCGTGGCTACGCGAACGGCCTGATCGACGAAGCGCGCAAGGCCGGCATGACCATCGTGGGCATCACCGTGGGCCGCCGCAACGACGACGGCACCCTGCGCGCCCTGACGGCGGAAGAGCATGCGGAAGCGGAAGACAAGCTGGGCGGCCGCATCATCAATGTGCCGCTGATGGCCGGTTTCGACATGGATGCACCGGCGGGCGAACAGAACCCGACCGAGATGCTGTCCGGCATTACCCTCAAGAGCTGGCAGGAAGACAAGCTGGACTGGGACAAGATCGAACTCTGCCGCCAGGCCGGCGTGGCCCGCTTCACGGAATCGGCCCGCCAGTCGATGGCCGAGATCGACAAGCTGATCCCGGACGGCGCCAACGTCTTCTTCGCTCACACCATGGCCGGCGGCATTCCGCGCATCAAGGCTTTCCTGGCCATTGCCAACCGCATCTACAAAGGCCGCGGCGACCGCTTTATGTCCTCGCGCGCCCTGCTGGACAGCGACCTGGGCAAGCTGATCCTGATGAACTTCGACGAAGTCTCGGCGAATACGCTGAAGTACCTGATCGACGCATCGAGCTCGATCCGCGCCCGCGTCGAGTCGAAGGGCGGCCAGGTCCGCTACACCGCCTACGGCTACCACGGCACCGAAGTGCTGATCGGCGACGAATACAAATGGCAGACCTACACCAACTACACCCAGGGCTACGCCAAGATGCGCCTGGAGTCGATCGCAGAAGCCGCCTGGAAACAGGGCGTGGCCGCGACCGTGTTCAACTGCCCGGAAATCCGCACCAATTCGTCGGACATCTTCGTCGGCGTGGAACTGTCGCTGTTCCCGCTGCTGACCGCACTCAAGAAGGAAGGCGGCGGCGCATGGGCCCAGCAGCAGTGGGATGCCTGCCAGGCCCTGCTGAACGAGGGCGAGACGGTGCAGGGCATCCTGGACAAGCTGGAAAGCTATCTGCAGACCGAGACCAGCGCCGGCTTCCGCAACTTCGAAGCCTGGCCGATGGACAACTCGCCGGAGCTGGCCGACCTCATGATCGGCACCTCGGATGAAATCACTTCGCTGCACCAGGACAAGAAGGCCTTGATCACCGACCACCTGTCCTCGCTGGTGCTGGAAGGCACCGGCCCGCTGATGTTCCACGGCGCGGCCGAGAAGATTGCGCCGGTGCTGTGGCTCAACCACGACATCATCGCCCGCCAGCTGAACGCGCTGCACAAGTAAGCGTTAGAATTTCAGGTTTGCACCTATTCCTTTAAGTAAAGAGCACCATGGGCCTGTTCACGAAACACTCGAATTACGAATCCGACCACACCAAGTTCATCAAGGACCTGAAAGAGAAAACCCCGGGCATGGACCAGCGCCAGGTGGAAGGCCGTTCCCTGCTGTGGGACAAGTCGCCGCTGTCGCTGGACGAGCAGCGCCGCATCGCCGAATCGCGCCTGCGCCAGCAGGCTTATCCGTACCAGACCAAGGTCTGAGCAAAGCAGGCGGCAGAGGCTGACGACGATGGTGCCCGAGCAGGCGTCTCCCGAGGGAGGCGCCGATCCCACGCCGGACGACGGCGCCATCCTTGACGCCGAGCTGCAGTCCTCCCTCGAGGCGCATGATGCGGCCGAGGCCGCCATCGCCCGTCTCTACGGCGAGCCGCTGCTGCGCCTGCCGAACGACCTGTACATCCCGCCCGACGCGCTCGAAGTCTTCCTCGACGCCTTCGAAGGTCCGCTGGACCTGCTGCTCTACCTGATCCGCAAGCAGAACTTCAACATCCTCGACATCCCGATGGCGCAGGTGACCCTGCAATACCTGGAATACGTCGAGCAGATCCGCAAGAGCAACCTGGAACTGGCGGCCGAGTACCTGCTGATGGCGGCCATGCTCATCGAGATCAAGTCGCGCATGCTGCTCCCCAAGCGCCAGGACGAGCTGATCGAGGACGCAGGGGACCCGCGCGCGGAACTGGTGCGGCGCCTGCTGGAATACGAGCAGATCAAGCTGGCGGCCCAGCAAGTTGGCTCCCTGCCCCAGCTCGACCGCGACTTCCAGCGTCCCTCGCTGCCGGTCGAACAGGGTTTGGCCCCTAGCTGGCCGCACGTCAACCCGCACGATTTGCAGCGCGCCTGGATGGACGTGCTGCGCCGCGCGAAGCTGACCCAGCATCACCGGATCGGCCGCGAGGAACTGTCGGTGCGCGAGCACATGTCGGCGATCCTGCGTACACTGCAATCGAACCGCTTCATTGAATTCTCGGAACTGTTCCATGGACAAGCCAGCGTGCCTGTCGTGGTCGTGCACTTCGTGGCCATGCTCGAGCTGGCCAAGGAAACCCTGATCGAAATTACCCAGGCCGAACCATTCGCGCCCATCTATGTCCGGTTGGCCTATTCGCCGGCCTGAGCTTTACAAAGACACCATGAAAATCATCTCCACCATCGACGAACTGCGCGACCAGCTGCGCGGACAACTGCGCACCGCCTTCGTTCCGACCATGGGCAACCTGCATGAAGGCCACCTCTCGCTGATGCGCCTGGCGCGCCGCCACGGCGACCCGGTGGTCGCCTCGATCTTCGTCAACCGCCTGCAGTTCGGCCCGAACGAGGACTTCGACAAATACCCGCGCACCTTCCAGGCCGACGTCGAGAAGCTGGAAAAGGAAGGCGTCTATGTACTGTTCGCGCCGACCGAAAAGGATCTTTATCCGGAGCCGCAGGAATACCGCGTCTTGCCGCCTGACGACCTCGGCAATATCCTCGAAGGCGAGTTCCGTCCCGCGATGTTCCCGGGCGTGTGCACGGTGGTGACCAAGCTGTTCTCCTGCGTGCAGCCGCGCGTGGCCGTGTTCGGCAAGAAGGATTACCAGCAACTCATGATCATCCGTAACATGGCGCGCCAGCTCGCGATGCCGACCGAGATCATCGGCGCCGAGACCTTCCGCGCCGAGGACGGCCTGGCCCTGTCCTCGCGTAATGGCTACCTGTCGACGGAAGAACGCGCCGAGGCGCCTTTCCTCTACCAGACGCTCAACTACGTGGCCGAGCAGACCCGCGGTGGCCACGCCGACCTGCTGGCGCTGGAACAGGACGCGATGGACCGCCTCGCAGCGCGCGGCTGGAAGCCGGATTACGTGTCGATCCGCAGGCGCATGAACCTGCAGCCGCCGACGCGCGAGGAGTATCTTGCCGGTGAGCAACTGGTAGTCCTGAGCGCCGCCAAGCTGGGCAATACCCGGTTGATCGATAATCTGGAGATTTGAGCTCAACTAAGCCACACTACTTTCTTTTTTGAAATTGTCTTGTAGATATTGGCAACTTGCTTTGCTAGAATCTACCGGGCAAGCCTTTTTACCCAAATCACGTAAAAAGATTCAAGGAGTAGTATTTTGACCGACCTGGCCACGACGCAGATCCGGAAGGGTGTGCCCAAGATGTCCGACGCCGTTGCCCGCATTCCGGCGAATGCGGCTTCGCACACCATGACCGATGCCTTCCAGATCTTCGACACCTTGTCGACCCTGGCGCAGACCGGCGAGGCCATCACCGTCTACCCGATGGGCCAGGACTTCGTGATGGCGCGCATCGATGCCGTCGATCCGGATCGCCGTTCCTTCCGGCTCGAACTGGCCTATGACGTCCTCCTCGCCGAAGGCAAGACCGTGTTCGCCGCCTCGCTGGGCGGCAACGCCAAGATCCAGTTCGAGCTCGACGCCAACTGGAGCATCGTGCCGGACCGCGTCCAGGTCGTCGAGCTGCCGCTGCCGGAGGTCTGCCAGGTCCTGAACCGCCGCGCGGAGGCGCGCCTGGAATCCCCACTGGGCGGCAGCTACGGCGCCCGCTTCAGCCTGCTCGGGAAGCCCTTCGAACTGCCGCTGTATGATTTTTCGCTGAGCGGCGTCGGCCTGCGCGCCACAGTGGACCAGTCCTACGAGTTCTATGTCGGCAAGAAGATCGAAGGCGTGGAACTGGAGCTGGGACCGTCGCTGACGATCACCGCCGACCTCGAAGTGCGCCTGCTGCGGCCCTTCCACACCTTCCTTCTCGGGAAGCAGGTGCAGGTCGGGTGCCGGATTTCGAATATTTCGATGCAGATGAAGCAGCGGCTGGAGCGCGCCGTCAGCAAGGTGCAGATGAAGCGCTGAGTTTTTCGAACGGCTCGGGCCGCCGCGCAAGCAGCTGCGACAGCCGTTGAAGACCGGCCTGCAAGCGACCACGGTCCTGGATGCTGCCCAAGGAGATCCGGATTGCATTCACGGCGCCGCTGCTGGTGGCGAATGCCTCGGCCGGCGTGACTGCGATGCCCTCGAGATCGGCTGCACGCGCGAGCTGCGGGGCGGTCCAGTACGCCGGCAACGCGAGCCATACATGCAGCCCGTCATTCGAGCCGTTGTACCGCCCCGCCAGAATATCTCGCGCCATCCGCTGCCGCAGGCGCGCCTCCTTGCGTACGCCTGCCAGTAATCCCTCGGCCGAACCGTCGAGGATCCACTGCGTGGCGAGTGCGGCGCTCAAGGGCGCGGCTATCAGCGCAAACGACCGGAGCGCGACCAGGAAGCGTTCGCGTTCGCGCGGGTCGCGTAGGAGCACGAAGGCGACCCGCAAGCCGGGCGTCAGGCATTTCGACAGGGTCGAGATGTAGACCACCTGTTCCGGGGCAAACCTGGCAATGGGCGGCGGCGGGGCATCGGCAAGCAGCCAGTAGGGATCGTCCTCGACGATGCGCACATTGCAGCGCTTCGCGATGCCGGCGAGCTCCTTGCGCCGCCGTTCCGGCATGGTGCCGGCGGTCGGATTCTGCAAGGTCGGATTGAGGTAGACCAGCCCGGGCCTGTGCCGGCGGCAGGCCTCCTCGAGCATCCCGGGCAGCATCCCGTGTTTGTCCGTCTCCACCGCAACGAGGCGCCGGCCGAATTGGGCCGCTGCCGCGCGCAGGCCGGGATAAGTCATGGGCTCCGCCAGAATCACGTCGCCGGGCGCCGTCAGCGCGAGCATCAAGGCGGCGATCGCGGCTTGCGCGCCCGGACAGACAAGTAGTTGCGCGGCATCCAGCTTTCCAAACATCGGCGCCAGCCACTCGGCGCCTGCCTGACGGTCGGTGTCGCTGCCCCCGCCCAGGTGATAAGTCATCAGCGAGGCATTGTCTGCCCTCATCAGTACCTGCGACAAACCTTGTTTCAGCATGTCGTCGAAGTCCACGCCGTCCGGCGGTGGCGGAGTATTCATGCTCAGGTCGAGGACAGCGGTCAATTCGGCTTTCGGCGCCGCGACATAGGTGCCTCGAGCGCCGCGGCCCTCCAGCAAGTTGCGGCGCCTGGCTTCGTCGTAGGCGCGCGTGATCGTCGTCAGGTCGACGTCCAACTGCGCCGCCAACTGACGCTGCGGAGGCAGACGGTCGCCCGGTTTCAGCGATCCGTCCGCCACCGCCGCCTGCAAGGCATCCGCAATCTGCAAGAAGCGAGGCCCTTTGTTCCTGGCCAATCGCGGCAACCAGATGGGCAACAGATCATCTTGTATGGTTCTCAACTGGGACATTTTGTCTCGATGTATGGATATTGCTTCTAGGTAGAATGCCTCAGAAGCTGCAGCAACACCATCCTTGCATGGCAGTCGCCTGGTTTTTCTCCTCACTCATCTGCATTCGGCAAATTCATGGACTGGATCCCTGTAGTCTTCGTTACCTTCAAGGCACTCGTGCTAGGCACGGGCATGTTCTTCGCTATCAAGTGGCATTACGACCAGGAGATGAAGAAGGGGAAGGAGAAGCGCGCGGTCCTGGGCGCTGCCGGCAAGCTGGCCGCGGTCTTCGTGCTGGCGCTGCTGGGCGTGGGGCTCCTGACCTATGCCCTTGTCTGGATGCTTGGGATGTAAGCGTGGGGAAGTAAGCGCGCCAGTCCCAAAACAAAAGGCCAGTCGATTCAGCTGACTGGCCTTTTGTTCGCTGCTACCTCAACCGGGTAGTCAGGTCGTCACATTCTGCGCCCAGGCAAGCGCACTCAAATGCGCCTTGTTCACGTCAAGCGGGCTGATATCCAGCGACGCCGCCATCGACGCCACCAGCTGCGAATTCAGCTCGCAAGCCTCGGCCAGCGCCAGGTAAGGCCCATAGACCCCGCCCCGCGTCAGCAGCGCGCGCACCACCTCGTCCGGCAGCTGGATGGTGTCCAGCACTTCCTTCATCGGCAGGCCCAGCAGGCGGTCCAGCAGCGAGAACATGCCGGCCACGAACAGGTATTCGCCTTCGGCGCGCGGCAGGAATTTCTGGCCCAGCAGTTCGCACAGGCGGGCGCGCACGACCGCGGTTTCCATCAGCACCGGCGAGTAGCCGCTCGAGCTGGCGGTGGCCAGCAGCAGCACCAGCCAGCGGTACAGCGGCGCGTAGCCGAGCATGGCGATCGCCTGGCGCAGCGACTCGATCTGGCGGCCGGCGCCGAAGCCGGCGGAATTGATGAAGCGCAGGAGCTTGTAGATCAGCGCCGGGTCGCGCTTGAGCACGGCCTCGATCTTGGGCACGTCCTCGTTGTTCTGCACCATCTGCATCAGCTGCAGGATGATGGCCTGGGCCGGGTTCATGCCCTTGGTATTGCCGCCGTCGCGCGGGGTCAGGTGCAGCTTGCCGACGAAGGCGTCCAGGCCGAGCGCGGCGCAGGCGTCGAAGTCGGCCCAGGTGGCCACCGGCCGGCCCACCATGCGCAGGGTCGAGGCCTTGGCCGCGGCATAGGTGCGGGCCTGGGTGGCGACGTCGGCGCCGGTGAAGCGCACTTCGGCGTAGGAGGCGACGGGGGACAGGTTCTTGCCCAGCAGGTCCAGGTTGGCGCCGCGCAGGGAGATGCCGACGCCGCCGGCGCGCAGGGCCTGCACGGCGGCGCGGGTGTCGTTGTTCGCGAGTTCGCGGGTGCTCATCGACAGCACGGTGCGCTCCGGCGGCAGCGCGTGCAGGGCGTCGGTCGAGAGCATGGCCGGGACGGCGTCGATGAACAGCAGCTTGTCGCGCAGCAGCCAGTTCTGGTCTGCGTCGACCAGGTGCTCGGCGACGAAACCGACCAGCGATTCAAGGTCGGCCGGGCCCACTTCCCTGCCGTTCTGCTGCTGCCAGCAGAGTTCATAACCAATTACACGCTGCTTGGGATCGAGCAGAGGTTCACGGACGATGAAGTTGGTCTGATGCATTTGATAACAATCGCCGGTAAAACAGGGGATGATGCGCCGTCCGCTGGCGCATCAGGGGAACTCAGAACCCGAGGCTGTCGAGCAGGTCGTCGACCTGGCCCTGGTCGGCCACTACTTCGGTATTGCCTTCGGGGTTGATCTGCGGGCCGTTCAGCAGGCTGTTGTCGAACTCGCGCTTGACCTCGGCCGGCGCGAAATCGACCAGCATCTGCACCAGCTGCTTTTCCAGGTTCTGGGCGATGCCGGTGATACGCTTGATCACCTGGCCGGTCAGATCCTGGAAGTCCTGGGCCATCATGATGTCCATCAGGTGGCCCTTGGTGGCGCCGACCGCGCTGCGCGATTCGTCCAGCGATGCAATGGTGCGTTCGGCCAGCGCGCGCCACTCGGCGCTGCCCTCGCCGCTGTCCAGCAGCGACTGCCAGGAAGCCGACAGTTCCACGGCCGAAGCATCGATCCCGTCCTGCAGCGGCGACGCGGCGTCGGTCGCGTCCAGCACCCGCTTGGCGGCATCTTCCGACAGGCGCGCCACGTAGTCGAGGCGGTCGCGCGCATCCGGGATGTCGCTGGCAGCCTTTTCGATCAGCTTGTCCAGGCCCAGTCCGCGCAGGCTCTCGTGGAGCGCGCGGGTCATGTGCCCGATCCGGCTCAGGACCTCGTCGTTCGAGCCCGAGTCGGCCGTGTGCTCAGTCATTTTACTTCCCCATCTTTTCGAAAATCTTGTTCAGCTTTTCGTCGAGGGTGGCGGCGGTGAAGGGCTTCACCACATAGCCATTGGCGCCCGCTTGCGCGGCCGCGATGATGTTTTCCTTCTTCGCTTCGGCGGTCACCATCAGCACCGGCAGGCCGGCCAGCGCGGGATCGGCACGGATGTTCTGCAGCATGGTCAGGCCGTCCATGTTCGGCATGTTCCAGTCCGACACCACGAAGTCGAACTGCTCGCTGCGCAGCTTGGCCAGGGCCATCACGCCGTCTTCGGCTTCGTCAACGTTGGCGTAACCCAGTTCCTTCAACAGATTCCGCACGATGCGACGCATCGTCGAGAAATCGTCAACAACTAAAAAACGCATCTTTGGATCAGCCATGAAAAACTCCGTGTTACTTTATCTGTATGTTGGTTGGACTTCGACACTGCGAAAGCAGGCCTAAGCATAGCATTTTTGTTGCTCTGCGGCGATAAAACCGAGGGTAAAGCGGTATTCGCGGATCAAACGCGCAACGCGCGGCCGCCGTGTGTTGCAAGATGGCCAAGGACCATACCCGGCAAGGCTGTCAGCGCGCCTACTTCGTGCGTGGCGCCGACCGCAATCGCCTCGCGCGGCATGCCGAACACGACGCAGGACGCCTCGTCCTGGGCGAAATTGTAAGCCCCCGCCCCCTTCATCTCCAGCATACCCTGTGCGCCGTCTTTTCCCATGCCCGTCAGGATCACCCCGACCGCATTTTTACCGGCTGCCTGCGCAGCCGAACGGAACAGCACGTCCACCGAAGGACGGTGGCGGTTGACCGGGTCGGTCTGCTCGATCCGGGTCATGTAGTTGGCGCCGGAGCGGGTCAGCAGCAGATGCGAATGGCCGGGCGCGATGTAGGCGTGGCCCGGCAGGACGCGCTCGTTGCCCTGGGCTTCGCTGACGCTGATCTTGCACAGCGAATCGAGACGCTTGGCGAAGGAGCTCGTGAACCCTTCCGGCATGTGCTGGGCGATCAGGATGCCCGGGCAGTCGGACGGCATCTGCATCAGGAATTCGCGGATCGCCTCGGTGCCGCCGGTGGAGGCGCCGATGATGATCAGTTTTTCCGACGAAGTCAGCGGGCTGCGCAGCTGCGGCAGCTGGGCGCTGGGCGCCGGCGCGTGCAGGGTGCGCGGCTTCAGGCGCGCGCGGGCGGCGCCGCGGATCTTGTCGGCGATGAGTTCCGTGTACTCGCGCATCCCGGTCTGGATCGAGATCTTCGGCTTGGTCACGAAGTCGACGGCGCCCAGTTCCAGCGCGCGCATGGTGATCTCGGAGCCGCGCTCGGTCAGCGAGGACACCATCAGCACCGGCATCGGGCGCAGGCGCATCAGCTTTTCGAGGAAGTCGAGGCCGTCCATCTTCGGCATCTCGACGTCGAGCGTGAGCACGTCGGGATTGGTGCGCTTGATCAGGTCGCGCGCAACCAGCGGATCGGGCGCGACGCCGACCACTTCCATGTCCGGCTGCGAGTTGACGATCTCGGTCATCACGCTGCGGATCAGGGCGGAATCGTCGACGATCACGACCTTGATCTTGTTGTTCGTAGTTGCCAACATGGCGGGCCCTTTCGTCAGAACAGGTCGATGTCGCCGCCCACCGGGGCGACCTTGAGGCGGCTGGCGTAATCGAGCTCGCGCTTCGCCAGCGTGTCGTTATGGGTTTGCATCAGCTTCTTGACCAGCACCTTGCCGGTGCGCGGGAAGAAGTACACCTTGCGCGGGTAGATGTCGTTCAGGTCTTCGGCCAGCACCGGAATGCGTTCCGTCTTCAGGAACTGCATCACGAAGGCGGCATTGCGCTCGCCCACGTTCATGGCCGAGAAGCCGCGCAGCACGGCGCCGCCGCCGAACACTTTCGCTTCCAGGTGCTCGCGGCGCGCGCCGGCCTTCAGCAGATCGTTGATCAGCACTTCCATCGCATAGGTCCCGTAGCGCATCGAGGCCGAGACCGGATTGTTCGGGTCGCCGCCGTCCGGCAGCATGAAGTGGTTCATGCCGCCCAGGCCTTTCACGCGGTCGCGGATGCAGGCCGAGACGCAGGAGCCCAGCACGGTCACGATCAGCATGTCCTTGGGCGTGTAGTAGTACTCGCCCGGCAGGATCTTGGCGGCGTCGCAGTCGAAGGTGCGGTCGTAGTAGACGTTGGTGGCGAATTGGCTGTTCGTATCCATGGCGGTGCTTCTTTTAACCTAATTCGTACACGGTCTTGCCGCGCAGGCGCAGCGAGTCGGACACATACAGGAAATTCTCGGAATGGCCCGCGAACAGCAGTGCGTCCGGCTTCATCAGGGGCACGAAGCGCGACAGGATCTTGCGCTGGGTGGCCTTGTCGAAGTAGATCATCACGTTGCGGCAGAAGATCGTGTCGAACGGACCTTTCAGGTCCCAGCCGTCGGCCAGCAGGTTGAGCTGGCGGAAAGTGACCAGGCTGCGCAGCTCGGGGCGAATCCGCACCAGTCCCTCCTGGGCGCCCTTCCCCTTCAGGAAAAAGCGGCGCTTGCGCTCGACCTCGAGCTTGTCGAGGCGTTCGATCGGATAGACGCCGGCGCTGGCGGTCGCCAGCACATTGGTGTCGATGTCGGTCGCGATGATGGAGACCGGGGGCGTCAGCGTATTGAACGCCTCGCACAGGGTCATCGCGATCGAGTAGGGTTCCTCGCCGGTCGAGCTGGCGGAACACCAGATCGTCAGCGGCGTGCCCGGATGCTGGCGGCGCGCCTTGAGCGCATGCTCGGCCAGCAGCGGGAAGTGATGGGCCTCGCGGAAGAACGAGGTCAGGTTGGTGGTCAGCGCATTCGTGAAGGATTCCCACTCGGCCGGCATCTTTCCGGCTTCGAGGCCGTCCAGATAGCGCACGAAGGACTCGATGCCGGTCGCGCGCAGGCGGCGCGCGAGACGGCTGTAGACCATTTCCTGCTTGCTGTCGGCGAGCGAAATGCCGGCGCGCTGGTAGATCAGCCCGCGCACGCGCTCGAAGTCGCCGCGCGTGAACTCGAATTCCTTGCCGGTTTCCTGCTTGGTATGAAGCGGCACGTTATTACCCTTGGGTGTGAAAAATGAAGCCAGCCCTGCGCCGCGATTCCGGTTCTTACGCTGCCATCTTGTCGATCAGGCCCATCTCGCTGGACGACATCAGACGGTCGATGTCGATCAGGATCAGCATGCGCTCGTCGACGGTGCCGAGGCCCATCAGGTAGTCGGAATTGAAGGCGGTGCCCATTTCCGGCGCCGGCTTGATCTGGTCCGGCGTCAGGGTGGTGACGTCCGACACGCTGTCCACGACCATGCCCATGATGCGGCCGCCGATGTTCAGGATGATCACGACGGTGAACTGGTCGTAGGTCGGGGTGCCGAGGTTGAACTTGATGCGCATGTCGACCACCGGAATGATGATGCCACGCAGATTGATCACGCCCTTGATGAATTCGGGGGCATTGGCGATGCGGGTCACGGCTTCGTAGCCGCGGATCTCCTGCACCTTCAGGATGTCGATGCCGTATTCCTCGGAGCCGAGGGTGAAGGCGAGGTATTCGCTGCCGCTGCCGTCGCGCGCGTCGGCGGGCTTGGTGGTCTGTTGATTGGACATGGCGGTTCCTAAGTTCAGGTTGATTTCAATGTTATGAGACGACGGTATCGTCCGTCAGCTGACGCGAAGAGCGCAGCAGCGCCGCCACGTCGAGGATCAGCGCCACGCCGCCATCGCCGAGGATGGTGGCGCCGGAGATCCCGGCCACCTTGCGGTAGTTCGATTCGAGGTTCTTCACCACGACCTGCTGCTGCCCCACCAGTTCGTCGACGAACAGCGCGGCCTTGCGCCCTTCCGCTTCGAGGATCACGAGGATGCCTTCGGCCGGATCGACGATGCGCGGCTCGATGTTGAACATCTGGTACAGCGGAATCAGGGGCAGGTACTCGCCGCGCACCTTGACCACGCGGCCCTGGCCGGCGATCTCCTTGACGTCGCTTCTCGCCGGCTGCAGCGACTCGACCACGAAGCCGAGCGGCAGGATGTAGATCTCCTCGCCGGAGCGGATCGACATGCCGTCCAGGATCGCCAGCGTCAGCGGCAGCGAAATCAGGATGGTGGTGCCGAAGCCCTTGGCCGAGCGGATGTCGATGGTGCCGCCCATCTGCGTGATGTTACGCTTGACGACGTCCATGCCGACCCCGCGTCCGGACACGTCGGTGACGATTTCCGCGGTCGAAAAGCCAGGCGCGAAGATCAGCTGCCAGACATCGGCGTCGCTCATGTTCTCGGAAACCGGCAGGCCGTTCTGCTTCGCCTTGGCCAGGATGCGCTCGCGATTCAGGCCACCGCCGTCGTCGGCGACTTCGATCACGATATTGCCGCCCTGGTGGGCTGCGGACAGGAACAGGCGGCCCGACTCCGACTTGCCGGCGGCCACGCGGGCGGCCGGCATCTCGATGCCGTGGTCGATCGAATTGCGCACCAGGTGGGTCAGCGGATCGACAATGCGCTCGATCAGGCCCTTGTCCAGTTCCGTCGCCGCGCCGTTGGTGATGAAGTCGACCTTCTTGCCCAGCTTGGAGGCCAGGTCGCGCACCATGCGCGGGAAGCGCGAGAACACGAAGTCCATCGGCATCATGCGGATCGACATCACCGCTTCCTGCAGGTCGCGGGTATTGCGGGTCAACTGGGACACCGACGCCAGCAGGCGCTGGTGGACCATCGGATCGAGGCCGTCGCTGCGCTGCTCGATCATGGCCTGGGTGATCACCAGTTCGCCGACCAGGTTGATCAGCTGGTCGACCTTCTCGATCGAGACGCGGATCGAGCTCGATTCGGAGCCTGCAGGCGCCCCCTCGATGTTTTTCCTGGCGGCCTTCTTCTCGGCAGCGACCTCGGTCACTTCCAGCGCTTCCGGGCGGTTCTCCACCACGACCGGCTTCGCCGTTTCGGCCACGATGCCGGCCTCGCGGCGGATCTGTTCGATCGGCTGGAAGAAGCCGTAGCCGCGCTCGTCGTCGGACTGCTCGGCTTGTTCACCCTCGGCCGGTTCGTTCGGGTCAAAGAAGCCGTAGCCCTGCTCGTCCTCGATGCGGGCACGCTCTGCGGCCTCGATGGCGCGCTGCTCGGGGGTGAGCGGCGGCGCTTCGAAAATCTTCAGGTCATCGGGATCCAGCACGAAGGAGCAGATCGCGACGATGTCATCCAGGCCCTCGTGGGTCATGATGATCAGGGCGCTGCGGCCGCCGGCCAGCGGCGTGACCGACACGCGGCCCAGCAGGCCGAGTTCGTCGACCAGCGCATTCACGTCGCGCTGCGGGATGTCCGGCAACTCGATCTTGTAGCGGTGCGCGCCCTCCTGCACTTCCTGCTTCTGCTCGGCGTGCAGGAAGGATGGCACGGTCGGCTGGTGCGTGGCCACGATGACGCCTTCGGACAGATCGTGCAGCATCATGCGCACGTTGGCCACGGCTTCCTGGTCGACCGTCGCGCCGTTGCGGTGGCCGTCGAGCTGCATCTTGAGGATATCCTTGGCCGCCAGGAAGGCGTCCACGTGCTGCGCCGTCAGGGACATCTCGCCCTTGCGGATGCGGTCCAGCAGCGACTCCAGCACGTGGGTCACTTCGCTCATGTCGTTCAGGCCGAAGGTCGACGCCCCGCCCTTGATGGAATGGGCGGTGCGGAAGATCGCGTTCAGGTCTTCCGCGTCCGGCGCGGCGATATCGACGGCCAGCAGCAGACGCTCCTTCTCGGCGAGGAGCTCTTCCGCCTCGTCGAAAAAGACCTGGTAGAACTGGCTGATGTCGATGGTCATGATTGTCGCTTATCGCTTGTCGCTGATCGGCTTAGCCGATGACTTTCTTGACCACCTCGATCAGGCGCTGCGGATCGAAGGGCTTGACCAGCCAGCCATTCGCGCCGGCGGCACGGCCCTTCGATTTCATCTCGTCCGACGATTCGGTGGTGAGCATCAGGATCGGCACCTTGGCATAGGTCGGCAGGCCGCGCAGCGACTTGATCAGGGTGAGTCCATCCATCTTCGGCATGTTCTGGTCGGTCAGGACCAGGTCGACGGCCTGCTGCTTGGCCTTGTCGAGGCCATCCTGGCCATCGACCGCCTCGATCACCTGGTAGCCGGCGGCCTTCAGGCTGAACGCCACCATCTGGCGCAGGGAACTGGAATCGTCAACCGCAAGAATCGTTTTAGCCATGTTATGTGTGCTCCAGAGGGGTCAGAGCCCGGTTCTTCTTTTAAAAGGGGCTCTGACCCCGGTTTTAGTTAGTTAGCGTTTATTTAGTCAGACGAAATCAGAACAGCTCGACATCACCACTCTCGAGATGCCGCTGCTCCACCGACTTCCTCAGCATGCTGCGCAGCTCCAGCGACTGGATCGCCAGCGCCATGCTCACCTTGCCCAGGCGCTCGACGATTTCCTCGCTGTGGCTGTCCGGCGCGATGTCGGCGCCGTGCTCGCTGAGCGTGGTCAGGAATTCGCGCAGGCCGCTCACCCGGCGCAGCGTGCGGTCGAGCAGCTGGCTGGTCATGTCCTGGAACTGCATGCTGGTGATGGCCGTGTTCACGTGCAGGCCGATCTCGCCCGACATGCCGGTCAGCTTCTCGCTTTCCTCGGCCGACGGCGCCTCGCCCGCCAGCAGGCGGTTGATGCTCTGCTGGCGCGCATCCACCGCCTGGTGGATCGCCATGAAACTGGAGGTCAGCTTTTCGACGGCTTCCTCGAGCAGCAGCGTGGTCTGCACCAGGTCGGTCTCGACCTCGTTCAGGTGGCGCCGGCCGTGGTCGGAAACGCCCGACAGCAGGCGCTTCACGTGCGACCCTAAAATCTTTTTTCTTGTCATTGAGTCCTCCAGAACTATCGCACGCCCTACTTCGCCGCTTCCTGCTCCGGCGCGGCCAGGCCGCCACCGGTTGCAGCCGCCACCGCTTTCACCGCGCCGTCGGCATCGGCCGGGACGTCGAGCGAATTGCTGCCGCTGCCGCCGTCGCGCAGCACCGCTTCCTCGGTGCGCTTGTTCATCACCAGGATGCTGATGCGGCGGTTGACCGGATTGAACGGATCCTTGCGGTCCAGGTGGTTGGCGGCCGCCAGGCCCACCACGCGCAGGATCTTGTCGTCGGCCAGGCCGCCGCGCACCAGTTCGCGGCGCGAGGCGTTGGCGCGGTCGGCCGACAGTTCCCAGTTGGTGTAGCCGCTCGCCGTCATGTAAGGCGTCGAATCGGTATGGCCCGACAGGCTCAGTTTGTTCGGCACGTCGTTCAGCACCAGCGCCAGCACGTCGAGGATGTCGCGGGTATAGGGCTGCAGCTCGGCCCTGGCGCTCTCGAACATCGGGCGGTTCTTCTCGTCGACGATCTGGATGCGCAGGCCTTCGCTGGTGACGTCGAGCAGCAGCTGGTTCTTGTACTTCTTCAGCTGCGGATTGGCCTCGATGGTCGACTCGATCTTCTGCTTCAGCTTCGCCAGGCGCTCGGCTTCTTCGTGCTCGAGGGCTGCGCGCGCCGCTTTCAGGTCGTAGGTTTTCTTGTCCGCCGGGGTATCGCCCTTCTTGACCTGGCCGTTACGGCGCGTCAGGTCCTGGCCGCCGCCCTGCAGGATCGAGGCGCTGTCGCCGCTGCCCGAACCGCCCTGCATGGCCACCTTCAGCGGCGTCTTGAAGTAGTTGGCGATGCCTTCCATGTCGCCCTTGGTGGTCGAACCGAGCAGCCACATGAGCAGGAAGAAGGCCATCATCGCCGTCACGAAGTCGGCATACGCGATCTTCCAGGCGCCGCCATGGTGTCCATGGCCGCCCTTCTTGATCTTCTTGACGATAATCGGCCGCTGGCCTTCATCAGCCATTACTTGCTCTTCGCTTTCTTGATGTGGTCTTCGAGTTCGGCGAAGGTCGGGCGCTCGGTCGAGTACAGGACCTTGCGCCCGAATTCGACCGCCAGCGCCGGCGCGTAGCCGTTCAGGCTTGCCAGCAGCGTGACTTTCACGGTCTGGAACATCTTGGTCGATTCCTCCAGTTTCTGCTCCAGCAGGCTGGCCAGCGGGCCGACGAAGCCGTAGGCCAGCAGGATGCCGAGGAAGGTACCGACCAGCGCGTGCGCGATCAGCATGCCCAGCTCGGCCGGCGGCGCGCCGACCGATTCCATGGTGTGCACCACGCCCATCACCGCGGCCACGATGCCGAATGCCGGCAGGCCATCGCCCAGCTTGGCGATGCACTGCGCCGGGACGTGGCCCTCATGATGGTGGGTCTCGATCTCGTTGTCCATCAGGTTTTCGATCTGGAAGGCATCCATGTTGCCGGAAACCATCAAACGCAGGTAATCGGTGATGAATTCGACCACATGGTGGTCAGCCAGCACCATCGGGTATTTCGAGAACACCGGGCTCTGCTCCGGACTTTCGATATCGCCCTCGATCGACATCAGGCCCTCCTTGCGGACCTTGGACAGGACGTCGAACATCAGCGACATCAGCTCCATGTACATCTCGCGCGTGTACTTCGAGCCCTTGAACAGGCTCGGCAGCGCGCCGATGGTCGCCTTGACCGCCTTCGGCGTATTGCCGACAAAGAAGGCGCCGACCGCGGCGCCGCCGATCATCAGCACCTCCAGCGGCTGCATGAGCGCGGCCACGTGGCCACCGCTCAGCACGAAACCGCCAATTACGGACGCAACGACGACGATGTAACCAATAATGACAAACACGGGACTCCCGATCTATGAGACCGGGAACATACCCGGTTGAAATATTTACGTAGGGAACTAGATTAGCTTGAGAATGGACTACGGGCAAGTAAAACTGCCCGGAATGTGGCTCAAAAGTGCCAAATGTAGAGAATTTTCCTGCTATCGATAGTTACAACGCGCTCATCGGGCTCACGCTCTGCGATGGCAAATTCGTAACTGAGAAGTACACTGCCGGGACGCATCTCGGCCGCGGCCTTGCGCCACAGCCCGCCCATTGCGGCCGGCGAGAGGTAGGCGAACACCACCTCGTAATTACCGAAATTGAGGTTTTCATAATCGCCGCGCAGGAAACGGGCGCGGCCTCCCGCCAGCCTGGCGCGCAGGCTGCTGGCCAGCCAGGGCAAGGGGGCGAGCTCGATGCCGCTGACCTCGCAATCGGGACGGCGCCGCGCCAGGTCCAGCACCAGGCCGCCCAGGCCGCTGCCGATGTCAATGATGCGCAGCGGCCGGTCCTGCGGCAGCTGGCGCGCGACCTCTTCCCAGACGCGGCGGCCGGACGGGTAGTACGGGACCTGGGTGCGGAAGGTCGACCAATACAAGAGCAGGAGGAACAGGAAGATGGCCAGGAAGGCGGCCGGCGGCAGGGACAAGGCATCGGCGCTTTCGCGCGCCAGGAACAGCACCGGCGGGAACAGGAACTGGATCGCGCGCCACCAGCTGGCCAGGCCGGCGCGCCAGGACAGGCCCGCGGCCCAGGCGCCCTGCACCAGGGTCACGAGCAGCCAGGACCGGGTATTCAAGGATTGCAGCAGGCCGGCGCGCGCCAGCAGCCACACCGTGGCCAGGGTCAGGGGAAAAGCGAGGATTTGCAGGAGCAGCGCACGGACGGCGGGCGCCCGCCAGATGCGGCGCGGGGCAGCGGCGCTCACGCTGATCAAGGATCAGTTGCCGGCGAGTGCGGCAGCGTCCTTGGCCTTGCGGGTCTTGCCGGCGCGCGAAGGCATGTGGCAAAGGCCGCACTGATAATCGTTGTTCAGGTCGAGCGCGTTGACGACGTACTTGCCCTTGCATTTCGAGCAAGGCGCCAGCTGCAGCATGCCGCCCTGGAAGAAGCGCACCAGGGTCCAGGCGCGGGTCAGCGACAGCAGCGGCTCTTCGCCCGGCTCCGGCGGCATCTGCTCGAGGTAGAGCTTGTAGGCCTTCATGACGGCCTGGATGCCGGTGGCGCCGGCGTGCTCGACCAGGAACTTATAGATATTGATATACAGCGAGGAGTGGATGTTCGGCTGCCAGGTCAGGAACCAGTCGGTCGAGAACGGCAGCATGCCCTTTGGCGGCGACACGCCCTTCAGCTCCTTGTACAGCTTGAGCAGGCGCTCGCGCGACAGGGAGACTTCGCTTTCCAGCAACTGCAGGCGGGCGCCAAGCTGGATCAGTTCGATGGCCAGCTGGATTTCCAGGGCTTCAGAGACGACGCTTTTCTTGCTCATTTTTCACTCCACAGACCTGATGTCGAGATCGCTATCTCTGAATTAGGGATCAATGCCCTAAAAACAAGTTCCCAAAAACGGGGTCTGACCCCGAATTTTGAAAATCATTTCATGG
Source organism: Massilia sp. Bi118 (assembly GCF_918697865.1). GTDB lineage: Bacteria > Pseudomonadota > Gammaproteobacteria > Burkholderiales > Burkholderiaceae_D > Telluria. The sequence continues at coordinate 442,520 of NZ_CAKKMV010000003.1, forward strand.
GGTCAGAGCCCGAATTTCCCGGGTGGGCTCTGACCCCATCTGGAATCAGGCGATTTCTTCTGCAGGCTGGCCGGCCATCAGGATGGCGGCGTGCGACTGCGCCAGGGCGCGGTCCTTGCTGTGGCTGGTGAGCATCGACAGGATGGCGGTGTCGTCGAAGCGGAAGCGGGCCAGCATCATGTTGCCGCCGGCGAGCTTCAGGATCTGTGCGTTGCTCATGCCTTCGATCAGGTCGGCGATGTCGGCCGAGATGCCGAGACGGAAGATTGCGGTGACCTTGTCGGCGCGAATCATCTGCTGAGCCAGCATCAGGTAGCTCAGGTTCGCATCACGAATTTCAGCCATCATGTCGTTCGCAGTCATTTCCATCTCTCCGTTGTGATCTGTTCGGCGGCGTTTGTGTGTTGCCGATGAGATAGATTCTGACTGTGAGGAAACTTTTGGACTATTGGAGAGTGTCTGTATTTTTCGTCCGGCAAAGACGAAGTCGATCCGTAGAAGTTTGTCTGACAAACCCTGCCGAATCGTGGTCGCGCCCCTATGAAAACGGGCGGAAGGAGATGATCGAATTGTGGGGCTTCTGGGGCCCGGCGACGCCGACAAGAATCTGCGTCTGTGTTGGTTAACGTCAACCGATTTTGGAACTTTAGGGTCGAATCGAAATATTTTTCGATTTTTTTTGCTGCCCCTGTCATGCCCTTCTGACTCGTTATCGGATCGCTTTTCGCAAACTTTAGGGCTGTTCGCAAAAATTTTTGACCCAATCCCGGTCATCTGGATGGGTTATCGGACGGGATTTCGGGAACTTTAGGGTTTCCGCAAAAATTTTTTTGGGCATGCATTTCTTGCTACACTGCCGGCTTCACGCCTTCATTCATCCATACCAGCATGCACGCTCCAACACTCTGGGATATCAGCCCGACGATCTCGGCCGCTATCCCGGTCTGGCCCGGCGACACCCCGTTCGAGGCCAGTCCGACCTGGGAGATCAAGGATGGCTGCCCGGTCCATGTCAGCCGCATGACCATGAGCACCCACCTCGGCGCCCATACCGACGCCCCATCGCACTACGATCCGGCTGGTCTCGCCATCGACGCCGTCGGCCTGGCGCCCTACCTCGGGCCCTGCCGCGTGATCCACTGCGTCGGCGCCGGCACGGTTCGCCCCGAGGACATCGCACCCTATATAGAATGCACGCCGCCGCGGGTCCTGCTGCGTACTTACGCGCGCGCGCCACAGCAGGCCTGGGACCCGGCCTTTCCCGCCATCGCCGCCGAGACCATCGCCCTGCTGGCGGCCAAAGGCGTGATCCTGATCGGCACCGACGCCGCCTCGCTCGACCCGCAGGATTCCAAAACCCTGGACGCCCACCATGCGGTGCGCCGCCACGGCCTGGCGATCCTGGAAGGCATCGTGCTGGACGAAGTTCCGCCCGGCGATTACGAACTGATCGCCCTGCCCCTGAAACTGGCCGGCATGGACGCCAGCCCGGTCCGCGCGATCCTGCGCGCCCTGCCGAAGGAAGCACTATGAGTATCAAAGTCACCATCACCTCGCGCGCCGATTGCGCCGCCCTCGACGAACAAGATCCGCTGAGCGTGCTGCGCGACCGCTTCGAACTGCCCGAAGGCGTGATCTACCTGGACGGGAACTCGCTCGGCGCACGCCCGCGCGCATCGCTGGCGCGTGCCCATGAAGTGGTGGCCATGGAATGGGGCCAGGACCTGATCAAGAGCTGGAACACGGCCGGCTGGTTCGCGTTGCCCAAGCGCCTTGGCGACCGCCTCGCCCCCATCGTCGGCGCCCGTCCCGGCGAAGTGGTCGTCACCGACACTACCTCCCTGAACCTGTTCAAGGCCCTGGCCGCCGCCCTGGAGATCCAGCGCCACAAGGCGCCCGAACGCAAGGTGATCGTCACCGAGCGCAGCAACTTCCCCACCGATATCTATATGGCGGACGGCCTGGCGCGCTGGCTCGACCGCGGCTATTCGATTCGCCTGGTCGACAGTGTCGAGGAACTGCCGGCCGCCGTGGACGCCGATTGCGCGGTCCTGATGCTGACCCACGTGAACTACCGCACCGGCTGGCAGCACGACATGGCGGCGCTGACCCGCCACGCCCACGAAGCCGGCGCGCTGGCGCTGTGGGACCTGGCCCACTCGGCCGGCGCCGTGCCGCTCGACCTGCATGGGGCGGACGCCGACTTCGCCGTCGGCTGCACCTATAAATACCTGAACGGCGGCCCCGGCGCCCCGGCCTTCATCTGGGTGCCGGAAAAGCACCAGGCGGCCTTCAGCCACCCGCTCACCGGCTGGTGGAGCCATGCAGCGCCGTTTGCGATGTCGCACGGCTTCAAGGCGGCCGACGGCATCGGCCGCGCCCTGTGCGGTACCCAGCCGGTGGTCTCGCTGGCGATGGTCGAATGCGGGCTGGAGATCTTCGAAGAGACCGACATGCAGGCGATCCGGACCAAGTCGCTGGCCCTGACCGACCTCTTCATCGCCCTGGTCGAAGCGCGCTGCAAGGCGCATCCGCTGGGCCTGGTCACGCCGCGCGAGCATGCGCAGCGCGGCAGCCAGGTCAGCTTCACCCACCCGCACGGCTATGCGGTGATGCAGGCCCTGATCGAACGCGGCGTGATCGGCGACTACCGCGAGCCCGAGATCATGCGCTTCGGCTTCACGCCGCTCTACACCAGCTTTGCCGACGTCTGGGACGCGGTCGAGATCCTGCGCGACATCCTCGACAGCGGCAGCTACGATGCGCATGCCGAGCGCAGCGCGGTGACCTGAAGGAGGCGATATGAACGATGAAAAGAAAGCGGCCGAGTGGCACGGCGCCAAGATGGACTTCAAGGAGTCGATGAGCTACGGCGACTACCTGGGCCTGGACCAGATCCTGACGGCCCAGCACCCGCTCTCGCCGAACCATAACGAGCTGCTGTTCATCATCCAGCACCAGACCAGCGAGCTGTGGATCAAGCTGATGCTGCACGAGCTGCAGGCGGTGCGTGAACAGATCCGCAAGGACGAGCTGCCGCCGGCCTTCAAGATGCTGGCCCGGGTGGCCCGCATCATGGACCAGCTGGTGCACGCCTGGGACGTGCTGGCGACCATGACCCCGCCCGAATACACGGCGATCCGCCCCTACCTGGGCGCGTCGTCCGGCTTCCAGTCCTTCCAGTACCGCGAGCTCGAATTCATCCTCGGGAACAAGAACGCCAACATGCTGGCCGTGCACCAGGTCACGCCCGAGCACCACGCCCTGCTCGAACGCGAGCTGCACGCGCCCTCGCTGTACGACGAGGCGGTGCGCCTGCTGGCGCGTTCGGGGCTGCCCGTCTCCGAAGCACGCCTGAACGCCGACCCGACCAAGCCGACCGTCCACGACGATTCCGTGCTGGCCGCCTGGCTCGAGGTCTACCGCGATCCCGAGCACCATTGGGCGCTGTACGAGCTGGCCGAGAAGCTGGTCGACATGGAGACCGCCTTCCGCACCTGGCGCTTCCGCCACGTGTCGACGGTGGAGCGCATCATCGGCTTCAAGACCGGCACCGGCGGTACCGCGGGCGTCAGCTACCTGCGCAAGATGCTGGACGTGGTACTGTTCCCGGAACTGTTCGCCCTGAGGACTGCGTTATGAAATGCGACATCCTGATCGTGGCCGGCCTGTGGAACTCCGGTCCGCAGCACTGGCAGACCCACTGGGAAGCCAAGTACTCGAAGTGGGAAAGGGTGGCGCACCGCGACTGGCATGCGCCGGATCGCGACGAATGGGTGGCCGAACTGGATGCAGCGATCGCCGCCTGCGATGGCCGGCCCATCCTGGTCGCGCACAGCCTCGGCTGCATGCTGGTGGCGCAGTGGGCGCAGGCCGGCTCGCACCTGAACGTGGCGGGCGCCTTCCTGGTGGCGCCGAGCGACGTCGACGCGCCCTCCTACCCTATCGATGCCGGCGGCTTCAGGCCGGTGCCGATGGCGAAGCTGCCCTTCCCCTCGGTGGTGGTGGCCAGCACCGACGATCCCTACGCGGAGATCGGGCGCTCGCGCGCCTTCGCCCAGGCCTGGGGCAGCAAACTGATCGAGATCGGCGACGCCGGCCATATCAACGCCGATACCGGCTACGGTCCGTGGCCGGAGGGCGAGCGGATGCTGGAGGCGTTCTGCTCGACACTGCAGCCCTGAGCGCGGTCGAGGCCAATCCGGCGGCCGCCAAGGCCGGGCTGGACAAGCCCTTCTCGCTCTACCTCGACCTGGTCCGCATCGCGGCCGCCTGCGCGGTCGTGATGGCGCACTTCGGCTATTTCCGCATCTTCGACGACAGCCAGATCGCGCGCATCGCCGACCTCGGGCGCGAAGCCGTGATCGCCTTCTTCGTGCTGTCCGGCTTCGTGATCGCCTACAGCGCCGAGCAGCGCAACCCCACCCTGCGCGACTACGTGTCGGCGCGCTGCGCACGCCTGTATTCGGTGGCGCTGCCGATGCTGCTGCTGGCCTTCGTACTGGCAGCCCTGGCGGCCGGCGCCCTCGGCACGCAGGTGAGCGACGGCTACCAGTTGCACAAGCCCTGGCTCTACATTCCCTTCCATCTGCTGTTCCTGGGGGAGCTGTGGAGCTTCGTTGAATCGCCGCCCTGGCTGCTGCCCTACTGGTCGCTGAACTACGAGGCCTGGTACTACGTGCTGTTCGGCGCCGTGTGCTACCTGAAGGGGCGCATGCGCCTGCTGGGCGTGGCGGTGTTCGCCCTGATGGGACCCAAGCTGTGGCTGCTGCTGCCGCTGTGGGTGTCGGGCGTGTTCCTGTACCGCTGGCAGAAGACCCATCGCATCGGCCAGTCCGCAGCCCGCGCCGGCTGGACCGCGACCCTGGTGCTGCTGGCGATCTGGGCCTGGTACGACCCGGAACCGGCGCTGCGCAAGCTCGCGCTGGCCGCCTGGCCCTTCAGTGGCATGCGCATGGGCAGCGCCGACCGCGTGCTGGCCGACTACCTCGTCGCCATCCTGGTGCTGGCCAACTTCGCCTGCGCGCGCCATGCCGGCTTTGGCCTCTTGCTGCGCGCGGCGCGGCCGATCCGGGTCCTGTCCGCGCATACGTTTACCCTCTATCTCTCGCACAGCATCGTGATCTGCGCCTGCCAGGCCCTGATTACCTTCCGCCGCGGCGACCCGGCCGTCCTGCTGGGACTCACGCTAACGATCATGCTGGCCGCCGCGGTGCTGCAGCCGTTCACGGAAGTCCTGCAGCGGCGGCTGCGCCGATAAGAAAACGGCCGGGCATCGCTGCACCGGCCGTTTCATTTGAAGCCGCGGCGCTTACTTCGCCGTCGCCAGCAGCATCTCGTTCAAGCGCTTCACGAAAGCCGCCGGATCCGCCAGGCTGCCGCCCTCGGCCAGCATGGCCTGGTCGAACAGGATGTTGGCCCAGTCGCCGAAGCGCGCTTGGTCCGCGTCTTCGTATTTCAGGCGCGTCACCAGCGGGTGGTTCGGGTTGATCTCGAGGATGGGCTTGGATTCCGGCGCATCCTGACCGGCCGCCTTCAGCATGCGCACCAGGTTGGCCGACAGCTCATGCTCGTCCGCCACCAGGCAGGCCGGCGAATCGGTCAGGCGGAAGGTCACGCGCACGTCCTTGGCTTTGTCAAGCAGCGCGCCCTTCATCTTCTCGACCAGGTCCTTGTACTGGCCTTCGGTCTCTTCGTGCTCCTTCTTCTCGGCCTCGTCTTCCAGCTTGCCCAAGTCCAGGCCGCCCTTGGCCACCGACACCAGTTCCTTGCCGTCGAAGTCGTTCAGGAAGGACAGCATCCATTCGTCGACGCGGTCGGTCAGCAGCAGCACTTCGACGCCCTTCTTGCGGAAGATTTCCAGGTGCGGGCTGTTCTTGGCCGCGGTGTAACTGTCGGCCGTGACGTAGTAGATCTTCTCCTGGCCTTCCTTCATGCGCGCCACGTAGTCGGCGAAGGAAACGGTCTGCTCGGCCGAATCGTTCTGGGTCGAGGCGAAGCGCAGCAGCTTGGCAATGCGGTCCTTGTTGGTCGCGTCCTCGCCGATGCCTTCCTTCAGCACCTGGCCAAATTCCTTCCAGAAGGTGCTGTACTTGTCCTTGCCTTCCTGCTCGTCCGAGTTGGCCATCTCTTCCAGCATGCCCAGGACGCGCTTGGTCGAGCCTTCGCGGATCACGCGCACGTCGCGCGACTCCTGCAGGATTTCGCGCGAGACGTTCAGCGGCAGGTCGTTCGAGTCGATCACGCCCTTCACGAAGCGCAGGTAGACCGGCATCAGCTGCTCGGCGTCGTCCATGATGAAGACGCGTTTTACATATAACTTGATCCCGCCGCGCTTGTTGCGGTCCCACAGGTCGAACGGGGCGTGGCCAGGCACGTACAGCAGCTGGGTGTATTCGCTGCGGCCTTCCACGCGGTTGTGGGTGTAGGCCAGCGGCGCCTGGAAGTCGTGCGAGACGTGCTTGTAGAACTCTTCGTACTGTTCCTTCGTGATGTCCGACTTCGAGCGGGCCCAGAGCGCGGATGCCTGGTTGACCGTTTCGAGTTCGTCCTTGACGACGTTTTCCTTCTTCTCCTCGTCCCACTCTTCCTTCTTCATCACGATAGGCAGGGAGATGTGGTCGGAGTACTTGCGGATGATGGACTTCAGCTTCCACGAAGACAGCAGCTCGTCCTCGCCTTCGCGCAGGTGCAGGATGATGTCGGTGCCGCGGCTGGCTTTCTCGATCGGTTCGATGGTGTAGTCGCCTTCGCCGGTCGACTCCCAGCGCACGGCGCTCGATGGCTCGCTGCCTGCGCGGCGGGTCTCGACGGTCACGCGGTCGGCGACGATGAAGGCCGAGTAGAAGCCCACGCCGAACTGGCCGATCAGGGCGGCGTCGGCCTGCTGGTCGCCGGACAGCTTGCTGAAGAATTCCTTGGTGCCCGACTTGGCGATGGTGCCCAGGTGCGAGATCACCTCGTCGCGGCTCATGCCGATGCCGTTGTCGGAAATGGTGATGGTTTTCGCATCCTTGTCGAACAGGACCTTGATCTTCAGTTCATGGTCGTTGCCGTACAGGGCGTCGTTGTTGATCGCTTCGAAGCGCATCTTGTCGGCGGCGTCGGAGGCGTTCGAGATCAGTTCGCGCAGGAAGATCTCCTTGTTCGAGTACAAGGAGTGGATCATCAGTTGCAGCAGCTGTTTTACTTCTGCTTGGAAGCCAAGGGTTTCTTTTTCGGCAACAGCCATTTCTAAGTCCTCGTGTAGGTTCAAGGGTTAAACAGACCGGGCGAATATAGGGGTGGCAAGCGGGATTTCAAGAGACTATTTTTGCAGAAAGTCATCTTTTTCTCGACTTCGCACGACAGCCGTCATACCGTAACGAAAAACCAAAAATATTTACGCGCGCCGATGTCGAAACCGGGATGCGCCGTTCGTCGTCACCATAGCAGCCCCAAAACAACCGGATAAGGAGATCATCATGCAGGAACAGGTACGCGCCATCCCCGAAGGCTTCCACACCGTCACCCCGCACCTCGTGTGCGCCGGCGCCGCCGAGGCCATCGAGTTCTACAAGAGGGCTTTCGGCGCCGTCGAAGTCGGCCGCATGCCCATGCCGGGTGGCAAGCTCGGCCATGCCGAGATGCGCATCGGCGACTCGCGGATCATGCTGGCCGACGATTTCCCCGATTATGGCAGCAACGGTCCGCTGGCCCTGAAGGGCACGCCGGTGTTCATCCACCTCTACGTGGAGGATGCCGACGCCGTCTTCCAGCAGGCGGTGGATGCCGGCGCCAAGCCCGTCATGGCGCTGGCCGACATGTTCTGGGGCGACCGCTACGGCCAGGTTGAAGACCCCTTCGGGCACCGCTGGTCAATCGCCACCCACAAGCGCGACCTGACCATGGAGCAGATGCAGGAAGGCATGCAGCAGATGATGCAGCAGCAACCGGACTGCGCGGGAGGCCAGCAATGAAATTCATGATGATCGTCAAAGCCACTGCCGACTCCGAAGCCGGCGTCATGCCCACCCAGCAGCAACTTGCCGAGATGGGCCAGTTCAACGAGGAGCTGGTCAAGGCCGGCGTGCTGCTGGCCGGCGAAGGCCTGCACCCGACCAGCCGCGGCGCGCGCATCGTCTTCGACAGCGACAGCCGCAGCGTGGTCGACGGCCCCTTCACCGAATCGAAGGAGCTGATTGCCGGCTTCTGGATCATCGAGGTCAGCTCGAAGCAGGAAGCGATCGAATGGATGCGGCGCTGCCCGAATCCCTACAACGGCGGCCGTGGCGACATCGAGATCCGCCAGATCTTCGCCGCGGAAGACTTCGGCGACGCGCTCACGCCCGAGCTGCGCGAACAGGAAGAACGCCGCCGCGCACAGGCCGGCGCACTGTAAAGGAGACGGCGATGCAATTCATGGTCATGCGAAGGGCCGACGAGGCCACCGAAGCCGGCAGGCTGCCGGCGCCCGCCGTGTTCGAGGACATGGGACAGTTCCACGAAAAGCTGGCCGAAGCGGGGGGCGTCGGCCTGGCCCTGGGCCTGCGCCCGAGCAGCCGCGCGGTGCGCCTGAAGCTGTGGCCGGGCGGCGAGAGCCTCACCGACGGCCCGTTCGCGGAAGCCAAGGAGCTGATCGCCGGCTTCACGGTCTTCGAGGCGGACTCGAAGGAACATGCAATCGCGCTGCTGAAGCAGTGGCCGGCCAGCGATGCGGATGCCACCGGCGAAGCCGTGCTCGAACTGCGCGAGACCGGCTGCCCGGGCGGCTGCGCCCAGGTCCCGCCGGCCGCCGCCGGCGAGGATGCGCGCTACCTGATCCTGCTGCGTTCCGACGAAGGCACGGAAGCCGACCGCATCCCGCCGCAAGCCATGCTGGATGCGTTGAATGCCTTCAACGCCGAGCAGGCGGCGCAAGGCAGGCTGCTGGCCGGCGACGGCCTGAAGGCGAGCGCCCGCGGCGCGCGCGTCAGGAAGCTGGCCGGCGGCGAGGCCAGCGTGATCGACGGCCCCTTCGCGGAGGCCAAGGAGCTGATCGCCGGCTTCTGGATGATCCGCGCCGGCTCGATGGCGGACGCGGTTTCGTGGGCGCGCACCCTGCCCTATCCGACCGGTCCCTGCGTCGAAGTCGAAATCCGCGAAGCGATGACGATGGCCGATGTGCAGCCCGCCATCGACGCGGCCCAGCGCCAGCTCGACGCCAGCCTGCGCGCCGAGCAGCTGGATGCGGCCCTGCGCCGGGTGAACGTCGAGGCATGACGGCAGCCGCCAAGGCAGGCGACATCGGCCGGACCGTCGAAGCGGTCTGGCGGATGGAGTCCGCGCGCATCACCGGCGCCTTGACGCGCATGCTGCGCGACGTCGGCGTCGCCGAGGAGCTGGCGCAGGACGCCATGCTGCAGGCGCTGGAAAGCTGGCCCCGCCTTTTTCCCGACACCGGCGTGCCGGACCGCCCGGGCGCCTGGCTGATGCAGGTGGCGAAGCACAGGGCGCTGGATCACCTGCGCCACGCCAGCATGCATGCGAACAAGGAAGGCGAGCTATCCTGGGAGATGGACGAGCAGCTCCGGGACCAATCCGGCCAGCGCCGGCCCGACGAACTGGCCGAGCTGGCGCAACTGGCCGAGGGAGGCATCGACGACGACGTGCTGCGCCTGATGTTCGTGGCCTGCCACCCGGTGCTCTCGAACGAGGCGCGCGCGGCGCTCACCCTGAAACTGGTGGGCGGCCTGGCCACGCCCGAGATCGCGCGCGCCTTCCTGGTGCCGGAAGCCACGGTGGCCCAGCGCATCGTGCGCGCCAAGCGCACCCTGGCCGAGGCCAAGGTGCCCTTCGAGGTGCCGCGCGGCGAGGAACGCAAGCCGCGCCTGGCCTCGGTGCTGCAGGTGATCTACCTGATCTACAACGAAGGCTATTCCGCCAGCGCCGGCGCCGACTGGCTGCGCCCCGGCCTGTGCCGCGAGGCCTTGCGCCTGGGCCGCGTGCTGGCCGAGCTGGCGCCGGAAGAAGGCGAGGTGCACGGCCTGGTGGCGCTGATGGAAATCCAGTCCTCGCGCGAGCGCGCCCGCACCGGGCCGAATGGCGAACCGGTGCTGCTGCTGGACCAGGACCGCAGCCGCTGGGACCAGCTGCTGATCCGGCGCGGACTGGCCGCCCTCGACCGCGCCGCCGGCTGCGGCAGCCTCGGCCCCTACGCGCTGCAGGCCGCGATCGCCGCCTGCCATGCCCGCGCCCTCCACCCCGGCGCAACCGACTGGGCGCGCATCGCCGCGCTCTACGATGCCCTGTCCCAGCTGAAGCCCTCGCCCATCGTCGAACTGAACCGCGCGGTGGCGCTGGGCATGGCCTACGGCCCCGCCGAAGGCCTGGCGCTGGTGGACCAGCTGCTCGACCTGCCGGTGCTGCGCAATTATCACCTGCTGCCCAGCGTGCGCGGCGACCTGCTGGCCAGGCTGGGCCGCCACGCCGAGGCGCGGGCCGAGTTCGAGCGCGCCGCCGGCCTCACGCAGAACGAACGCGAACGCACCCTGCTGCTGGCGCGCGCGCATGAGCAGAAGGCCCTGACGCATGGCTGAGCCGACCTACTTCGAGGATGCCGCCGCCTTCCGCGCCTGGCTGGCCGCGCATGCGCATAGTGATACCGAACTGCTGGTGGGCTTTCATAAAGTCGGCAGCGGCCGCCCGTCCATGAGCTGGTCCGAGTCGGTCGACCAGGCCCTGTGCTACGGCTGGATCGACGGTGTGCGCAAGCGCGTCGACGACGAGCGCTACACGATCCGCTTCACGCCGCGCAAGACCGGCTCGATCTGGAGCGCGCTGAACATCGAAAAGATCGCGGCGCTGCGCGAACAGGGCCTGATGACGCCGGCCGGCGAAGCCGCTTACGCGCGCCGTACCGAAGCGCGCTCGCGCGTGTATGCGCACGAACGCGAAGTCCCGGCCGAGCTGGCGCCCGAAGACCTGGCGCGCTTCCAGGCCCAGCCCGCCGCCTGGGCCTGGTTCGAATCCTGCCCGCCCGGCTACCGGCGCGTCACGCTGCACCTGATCGCCAGCGCCAAAAAGCCGGAGACGCGCGCGGCACGCCTGGCGAAGCTGATCGAAGCCTGCGCTCAAGGGCGCCGGCTGGCATAATTCCTCCATGCGCATCCTTATCATTGAAGACGACCCCGCCATCGCGGCCAATCTCTACGATTACCTCGAAGCCGCCGGCTATGTGCCGGAACACACGGCCGACGGCGTCACCGGCCTGCACCGCGCGGTCAGCGCGCAGTGGAGCGCGATCCTGCTCGACGTCTCGCTGCCCGGCATGGACGGCTTCACGGTGTGCCGCAAGCTGCGCGAGGAAGCCCGCAAGGACACCCCGGTCCTGATGCTGACCGCGAAAGACACGCTGGACGACAAGCTGGCCGGCTTCGGCCACGGCGCCGACGATTACCTGGTCAAGCCGTTCTCGCTCAAGGAAGTCGGAGCGCGCCTCGCGGCCCTGATCAAGCGCCACCAGGGCCAGGTAGTGCCGGGCGCCCTGCGCGTCGGCGACATCAGCATGGACCCGCGCACCCTGGACGTCGACCGTGCCGGCAAGGTAATACGCCTGCCGCGCAAATGCCTGCACCTGCTGCAGTTGCTGATGTCTTCGCCCGGCCAGGTGCTGCGCCGCGCCGAACTCGAAACCGCGGTCTGGGGCGAGCCGCTGCCGGACAGCGACACCCTGCGCTCGCACATGCACACCCTGCGCCGCGCCCTCACAGCGGACGGCGGCGCCAACCCGATCGAGACCGTGCACGGGATCGGCTACCGAATAAATGCACTGAGCAATGCGCCCTAGCCTGCGCCTGAAGGCGGCGCTGGCCCTGTTCGTGGCCGCCATCGTGCTGCTGGCCGCGCAGGCGGCCGGGGTGCGCTCGCTGGCCGAAGCCCAGGAAGAACGCCTGATCCGCGCCATCATCGAGGACGACATGCGCAACCTGCTGCAGGCCTGGCGCGAGGAGCCGGACACCCTGCCGCCGATGGACCCGGTGATGGGCGCCCGCGTCTCGCAGGAAGGCGGTCAATGGTTCGCGCTGCCGCCCTCGCTGGCCAGGCTGCCCGTCGGCGTGCATGAAGTCGATATCGATGGCCGCGAGATGCATGTGGCTGTCGCGCGCTTCGGCGCCGAACGGATCTACCGCAGCTACGATTACAGCGCCTTCGAGAAGAAATTCCGGGACGGCATGGACACCATCCTGATCGTCACCGCCATCTTCGTGCTGCCCTCGATCTGGCTGGCGTATTGGCTCTCAGGCCTGCTGGTGCGCCAGGTGCGTGGCCTCGCGCGCCAGGTCCGGGCCCTGCGTTCGGGCGCCGCCTCCGCCATCGATCCGCGCCGCTACGACGAGCGCGAAGTGGCCGAGCTGGCCAACGCCGTCAACGACTACCACGTCCGCATGGCCGCCATGGTCGAGCGCGAAAAGGAATTCACCGCCAATGTCAGCCACGAACTGCGCACCCCGCTGACCCGCATCCGCACCAGCTGCGAGCTGCTGGAACCGGCCGCCGCCGCGCTCGACCCCAAGTCGCGCCAGCGCCTGCTGCAGATCGAGCAGTCGGCCGAGGAGATGCACACCCTGATCGAATGCCTGCTGGCGCTGGCGCGCGAGGAATCGGCGGCGGAAGCCATGCCTGCGGATCTGGGCGGGACGGTCGCCGCCATCGTCGAACGCTACGCCGACCGCCTGGAACGGCAATCGGTGCGGGCCAGGGTCGACATTCCCGCCGGCGTGCGCGTGCTGGCGAATGCCTCGGCACTCGGCATCGTCCTGTCCAACCTGGTCGACAACGCGCTGCGCCACACCCAGGGCGGCGAGATCCGCTTCGGCTGGCAGGACGGCATCCTCGCCATCGAAGACACCGGCTCGGGCATCGCGCCGGACGTCCTGCCGCGCGTGTTCGAACGCTTTTACCGGGCGCCGGGCGGCCGCGAGGACGGCTTCGGCATCGGCCTGGCGATCGTCAAGCGGATCTGCGACCACTATGGATGGCATATCGCCGTCGAAAGCGGCGCCGGCGCGGGAACCCGCATCCTGCTCGGTCTGGCGCCGCACTGAGCCGGCACTTCACGAAAACTTCACGTTTTCTTGACGCTGGCTTCACGGCCGATTGTCTACCATGACGGCCCCGGCGCGCCCGCCCTGAATGGCGCCCCGGATGACCGCACCACCGCGACAATCTGAAAGCTAGCACATGAAAAAAGTCCTCATCCTCGGCGTCAACGGCTTCATCGGCCACCACCTGTCCAAGCGCATCCTCGAAAGCACCGATTGGGAGGTGTATGGCATGGACATGAGCACGGACCGCATCGCCGACCTGCTGGCTCATCCGCGCATGCACTTCTTCGAAGGCGATATCACGATCAACAAGGAATGGGTCGAGTACCACGTCAAGAAGTGCGACGTGATCCTGCCGCTGGTGGCGATTGCGACACCGTCGACTTATGTGCAGCAGCCGCTGAAGGTGTTCGAACTGGACTTCGAGGCGAATCTGCCTATCGTCCGCTCGGCCGCCAAGTACAAGAAGCACCTGGTGTTCCCGTCGACCTCGGAAGTCTACGGCATGAGCCACGACGACGAATTCGACCCGGAAAACTCGGAACTGGTCTACGGCCCGATCAACAAGCCGCGCTGGATCTATGCCTGCTCCAAGCAGCTGATGGACCGTGTGATCTGGGGCTACGGCATGGAAGGCCTGAACTTCACCCTGTTCCGCCCCTTCAACTGGGTCGGCGCCGGGCTGGACTCGATCCACACGCCCAAGGAAGGCAGCTCGCGCGTGCTGACCCAGTTCTTCGGCCACATCGTACGCGGCGAGACCATCTCCCTGGTCGACGGCGGCCATCAGAAGCGCGCCTTCACCTACATCGATGACGGCATCGAGGCCCTCATGAAGATCATCGAGAACAGGGACGGCAAGGCCAGCGGCCAGATCTACAACATCGGCAACCCGGTCAACAACTATTCGATCCGCGAACTGGCCGGCATGATGCTGAAGCTCGCCGCCGACTATCCGGAATACGCCGACGGCGCCGCCAGGGTGCAGATCGTCGAGACCAGCTCGGGCGCCTACTACGGCGCCGGCTACCAGGATGTGCAGAACCGCGTGCCGAAGATCGAGAACACGAAAAACGATCTGGGCTGGGCGCCGACCACCAGCATGGCCGACGCGCTGCGCCACATCTTCGACGCCTATCGCGGCCAGGTGGCGCTCGCACGCGGACTGGTCGAATGAACCATCCCAGGCATGCCAGCACGGACGGGATGTCCTACATCCGCCGCGACCCGGTCACGGCCCGCGTCATCTACAAGGCGCAAGTCATCCTGCGCCTGCTGGGTGCCGGCGCGGCGCGCGCTTTCATGAGGGGCATGCGGCTGGAGCCGGAACTCATCGAGCGCGTAGTGCGTGCGCCGCAGGGCAAACTGCGGCGTTAGCACAACAGTTCAATAGTCGGATTGTTAAGTTCAATAAATAGTTGTCTTAAAGGAAGCTAGAATCGGCAAACCCTTTCCAGGCTTGCCATGACTACCTTCCTGCGCCGACTCTTCCCGCTGTCCGTTTTCCTCCTTTTCCTTGCCGCCTGCGGGGGCGGCGGAAGCGGTGGCGCGGCCGTTGGCGGCAGCACGCCGCCGGTGGGAACGCCCCCTGTGGCGCCGCCCCCGCTGCCGACCGCGACGTCGATCACCCTGCAAAGCGAGCAAGGCGACACGATCGGCCAGGGCAAGTCCTACCAATACTCGGCAAGCAATGCCGTCATCACGGTCACCGCCGTCAAGAACCGCCTGGTGGTCGAGGTCAAGGGCGACGAGCAATGGACCGGCGTGTTCCAGACCGGCGGCAACGCGACCGAACTGAAGATCGGCGAATACACCGCCGTCCCTCTCTACCGCGACAACATGGACGCCAGCGCGAGCGGCCTGACCTGGTGGGGCAACGGCCGCACCTGCACTTCGTCGACGGGATCGATCATCATCGACAACGTCGCCTACGCTAACGGCTTTCTGCAAGCCATTACGCTGCGTTTCCAGCGCAACTGCAACGGCGCCACGGCCGCGCTGCGCGGCACGGTCAACTATACGGTCAACGACAAGACGACCGCACCCCTGCCCTCCAGCCCGACCGGCGATCTGTGGCGCCCGCCGGCATCGGTGGCCGCCAGCGCCGGCAATTACGCCTATTTCGAGAGCGCGCCCGGCGACTATGTCGGCCTGGGCAAGACCTGGCTGTTCGACCGCCGCTCGGCGCTCGTCACGGTGGACGGCGCCGGCGCGCACCTGAATATCCGGGTCGCGGGCGACGACATCTGGCGTGCGGAAATCGAAGGCGTGGACGCCATGAACCGCCTGGCGCCGGGCTATTACGCGGACGTCAAGGGCGCGCGCTTCCACAATCCGGTCAAGGGCGGCATGAGCTGGACCGGCGCCGGCCGCGGCTGCTCCACGTCCACGGGCTGGTACGTCGTCGATGCGATCGAATACGAAACCAGCGGCCTCGTGAAACGTCTGGACATGCGCTTCGAGCAGCATTGCGAAGGCCGCGCCGCGCCCCTGCACGGCGCGATTCACTACGACAGGACGCCAGCCGATTCCGGCAGCGTGAGCGTGTCCGCGCCCGGCTCCTGGCGCGCGCCTGCCGCCGCGCTGCCCGCTGCCGGCAATTTCCTTTACATCGAGAGCAATGCGAGCGATGTGCTGGCACACGGCCGGACCGAGCTCCAGACCTCCGCCAATGCCGCCATCGAGGTCGCCAGCCTCGGCAATATCCTCGACATCAGCGGCAAGGGCAACCACCTGTGGGACATCCGCTTCCAGGCGCCGTCCGTCTATTCCCGGATCGTAGCGGGCAACTACACAAACGTGACGGCCTGGCCAAATAACACGCCCACCGAAGCGGTGCTCAACGCCAGCGTGGACAACGGCACCTGCCGCACGCAGCAGGGCTGGGTCACGGTCGACAACGCCAGCTACGCCGACGGCAGGCTGGCTGCGCTCGACCTGCGCTTCGAAATCATCTGCATGAATGGGATCTCCCCGCCGCAAGGAGTGCTGCACGGTCAGCTGCATTGGCGCGCCGACCAGCCCGCCGCCTTCCCGGGCCCGGCGGCCGTGCCCGAACTGTTCTGGCGCCCAGGCACAGCCATGCCGGCGGGCACTTACGTCTACCTGTCCAGCGACCGCTCCGATTTCATCGGCAACGGCGACGCCCTGTTCACCCCGCTCGATTCCGCGATCACGCTGACCGAAAAGGACGGCAAGCTCGACCTGACGGTCAACGGCGACACCCGCTGGCAGGCCGCGTTCCAGACCATGAGCAATACCGGCGCCATCCTGCCCGGCTACTACGCCGGCCTCGGCCAGGGTTCATGGAGGCCCGCGCGCGGCGGCTTCAGCTGGTTCGGCGACGGACGCGGCTGTAATACCTCCAGCTCGGGCGTCGTGGTCGACAAGGCGGTCTATGCCGGCGGCCAGCTCAGTGAGCTGACGATGCGCTTCGAGCAGCACTGCGAAGACGCGCCGGGCGCCCTGCGCGGCGAGATCCACTGGCTGGCCAGCGATACGCGCCAGCCGGCGGGGCCGCGCACGGCGGTGCCGGCGACGCTGTGGAAGGCGCCGGCGGGCGCCCTGCCGGCCAGCGGCAACTACCTGTATGTGGAAGCGGCGGCCGGCGAACCGATCGCCGGCGGCAAGACGTATCTGCTGACGCCGGCCAATGCCGCGCTGCGACTGCAGTCTGCGGACACCGGCCCGCAGGGCAGCGGCGGCTATCTGAACTTCGATGCCGACTCGGGCAACTGGGCCAGCGGCCAGTTCAGGTTCGACTTCCAGGCCATGCGCTCGCTCGCCCAGCTGCAGCCGGGCTTCTACGACCACCTGCTGCGCTACGGCACCCACAACACCGCATTCGGCGGCCTGTCGGTCAGCAGTTATGCGCTCGGCTGCAACAGCTCGCTGGGCTGGATGGTGCTCGACAAGGTCAGCTATACCAACGGCCGCCTGGGCGCGGTGCACGGACGCTTCGAGCAATATTGCGAAGGCAGCGCCGTGCCCCTGCACGGGGAATTCAACTGGGAAGGCTAGCCAGGAAGTCCCACAGCCGCGCATCCTCGAAAGCCGCCACGTTCAGCCGCATGCGCGTGGACGGCAACTGGCTGGGGGAGAACAAACTGCCCGGCGCCAGCAGCAGTCCCTGCTCCATCGCCTGCGCCGCCAGCACGCTGGTGTCGCGGCCGGCGTCGACCCACAGGAACATGCCGGCCGTGGGCAGGCTTTCCAGCCTCAGTCCCAGCGTCTCGACACGGCGGATGGCTTGCGGCCGGGCGCCATCCAGGCGCGCGCGGATGCGCTCCAGGTGCTTGCGGTACACGCCCTCCGACAGAATTTTATAAACTACCCGTTCCCCCAGCTCGCTGGTGGTGAGCGTGCCCAGCATCTTGCGGTCGGCGAGGCGCTGCGCCAGCTCGGGCGAGGCGGCGATGAAACCGACCCGCAGGCTGGCCGCCAGCGATTTCGAAAATCCCCCCAGGTAGATCACGCGGCGCAGCTGGTCGAGCGGCGCCATGCGCGTGGCCGGCTGCGCCGCCTGTCCCGGATGCAGGTCGCAATAGATATCGTCCTCGACGATGGTGATGTCGTGCTCCCCGGCGATGCGCAGCACCTGGAAGGCCTTGGCCGCCGACAGCGAGGTCGAACTGGGGTTGTGCAGCACCGAGTTGACGACGTACAGCCGCGGCTTGTGCAGCGCGGCCATGTCGGCCAGCTGCGCCAGGTCCGGCCCGTCCGCCAGGCGCGGAATACCGACCACCTTCAAGCCCAGGGCGGCGAAGGAGCCGAACATCAGGAACCAGGCCGGGTCGTCGACGAACACCGTGTCGCCGGGGCGGCACAGCTCGCGCGCCACCAGGTCCAGGGCCTGGGTCACGCCGACCGTGGTCACGATCTGTTCCGGCGCCGCCTCGATCTCGAGCTCGGCCAGCTTGCGCTGCAGCTGCTGGCGCAGCGGCAGGTAGCCGTGGGGATTGCCGTAGTTGAGCAGCATGGCGCCCGGCTGGCGGCCGATCGCGCGCAGTGCGCCGGCGATGCCGGGACCATCCAGCCATTCCGCCGGCAGCACGCCGGCCGCCGAACTGGCCTGGCCTGGCGCCTGGCGGAACAGGTTGCGGATCAGCCAGACCACGTCCAGCTTCGGCGCTTCGCCTGGATCGGGCGCAAGTTTCGCCTGCAGGCCGGCGTTCAGGGACGAACGCTCGCGTACGAAAAAGCCGGCGCCGCGCCGCGACTCCAGGTAGCCCTGGGCCACCAGGCGGTCGTAGCTGGCCACTACCGTGAAGGGCGAGACGCCGTGAAAGCCCGCGAACTGGCGGATCGAGGGCATGCGCGCGCCGGCGCGCAGGTGCTTGTCGTCGATGCGGGCGGCCACCGCGCGCACGATCTGGTCGGCCAGCGGCTCGCCGGAATCGCGCGAAATCGTCGCCTGGATAACTGTGTTGGTCATATCGCCATGACAGTGCGAGGGTTTATGCGGAAAAGTGTATAGGTACTGTACTGCTAATGAGGGCTAGGATAGCGCCAACGGAGTAGTGACGCAACGACCAGACCACAGGAGCCCGCATGACACAGACACTCGCTTCTTCCCTGCCCGCGGCGCCAGCCGACAGCCGGCGCGAATCGCGCGGCATGCTGCTCGGCCTGGCCGGGGTCGCCCTGTTCAGCCTGACCCTGCCGATGACGCGCATGGCGGTGGCGGAACTCGATCCGCTGTTCGTCGCCCTGGCGCGCGCGGTGGGCGCGGCCGTCATCGCCGGCGCCTGGCTGCGCTGGTCCCGCGCGCCCTTGCCGCCGCGTGCAGCGCTGCTGCCCCTGGCCATGGTGGCCCTCGGCTGCATCCTCGGCTTTCCGCTGCTGACCTCGATCGCCATGCAATCCCTGCCGGCCTCGCACGGCGCGGTGCTGGTGGGCGCGCTGCCGCTCTGCACGGCCCTGTATTCGGCGCTGCGCGGCCACGAGCGGCCCTCGCGCGGCTTCTGGGCCCTGGCCCTGCTCGGTTCAAGCCTGGTGGTGGCCTTTGCGCTGGACCAGGGCGGCGGCCATTTCGCGCCGGCCGACTTCCTGATGTTCGCAGCGGTGCTGTCGGCGGCGGTCGGTTACGCAGAAGGCGGCAGGCTGGCGCGCAGCATGGGCGGCCAGGAGACCATCAGCTGGGCGCTGGTGCTGGCCGCGCTGCCCAGCGCCCTGCTGCTGGCCGTACTCGACCCCGGACAATTCGGACGGCTCGGCGCGGTCGGACCGCGCGCCTGGCTGGGGCTGGGCTACACGACCGTGTTCTCGACCATCGTCGGCTTCTTTTTCTGGTACCGCGGCCTGGCGCTGGGCGGGGTGGCGCGGGTCGGCCAGGTGCAGCTGGTGCAGCCTTTTCTTTCCCTGGGCGGGGCCTGGGTCTTGCTGGGCGAGCCGCTCACGGTGGCGAACTGCGGCTTTGCGTTGGCGGTGATTGCCGTGGTGGCCCTTGGGCGCCGGATGCAGGTGCGGCGGTAGCCTCAGGCATTGGCAAGTCGTACAATACCGGCTCTTATCTATGTAAGCCTGGAGACCCCATGTCTGTTTACGACAAACTCAAAGAACTGAACATCACCCTCGCCTCGCCGGCAGCCCCGGCCGCGGCCTACGTCATGTACGTGCAGACCGGCAACCTGGTCTTCATCTCCGGCCATATCGCCAAGAACGCCGACGGCTCGCCGAACGCCGGCCTGCTGGGCAAGAACAAGACCACCGCCGAAGGCCAGGCCGCCGCGCGCTCGGTCGCGATCGACCTGATGGGCACCCTGCAGGAAGCTGTAGGCGGCGACCTGGGCCGCGTGAAGCGCATCGTCAAGGTGATGAGCCTGGTCGCTTCGACCCCGGAATACAACGAACAGCACCTGGTCACGAACGGCTGCTCGGAACTGCTGGGCGAAGTGTTCGGCGATGCCGGCAAGCATGCGCGCTCGGCGTTTGGCGTGGCTTCGCTGCCGCGCGGCACTTGTGTCGAAATCGAAATGATCGTAGAAGTCGCGTAACAATGACGTGGGCACGGGGTGCCCACCAATGCAAGTTCCGAGGCAAACCCACAAGGCACGCCTCATTTAACGAAGCGGCTCATCCAGCTGCTTTATAATGGCCGACGCACCAATCGCCGTCCTTCCTGTGAGATCAGTATGAAAATCGAAAATCCCAATCCCATCCAGTGGCAGTTTTCGGAACGCGCGCAGCAGCTGCAAAGCTCGGCGATCCGCGAAATCCTGAAGATTACCCAGCGTCCGGAGATCATCTCCTTCGCCGGCGGCCTGCCGTCGCCCGCCACCTTCCCGGTCGAGCGCATGAAAGCCGCTTACGACAAGGTATTGTCGGAAACCGGCAAACAGGCCCTGCAATACGGCCCGACCGACGGCTACGCCCCGCTGCGTGATTGGATTGCGGGATACCTGTCCACGCCCGACTGCAAGATCCTGCCCGAGCAGATCCTGATGGTGTCCGGCTCGCAGCAGGCGCTCGACCTGCTGGGCAAGGTGCTGATCGACGAAGGCAGCAAAGTGCTGGTCGAGACCCCGAGCTACCTTGGCGCCCTGCAGGCGTTCTCGGTCTACCGCCCCGATTTCCACTCGGTCGAGACCGACGAGCACGGCCTGGTGCCGTCCTCGCTCGAAGGCCTGGCCGAGGGCGCGCGCCTGCTGTACGCGCTGCCGAACTTCCAGAACCCGACTGGCCGCTCGCTGTCGCTGGAACGTCGGCGCGAATTAGTTGAAACTTGCGCCCGCCTGGGCCTGCCGCTGATCGAAGACGATCCTTACGGCGCGCTGTCGTACAAGGGCGAGCCGATGCCGCGCATGCTGAACATGAACCCGGACGGCGTGATCTACATGGGTTCCTTCTCGAAGGTGCTGACCCCGGGCATCCGCCTCGGCTACGTGTGCGCCCCGCTGCCGCTGGTGCGCCGCCTCGAGCTGGCCAAGCAGGCCGCCGACCTCCACACCGCCCAGCTGACCCAGATGGTCGTGCACGAAGTGGTCAAGGACGGCTTCCTGGACGAGCACATCCCGACCATTCGCACCCTGTATGCCAACCAGTGCCAGGCAATGCTGGACGCGATGGACGAGCAGTTCCCGAAAGAAGTGACCTGGACCCGTCCGGAAGGCGGCATGTTCATCTGGGTCGACCTGCCGAAGCACATCGACGCCACCAAGCTGCTCGACCAGGCCATCGCCGCCCGCGTCGCCTTCGTGCCGGGCGCGCCCTTCTACGCCAACGATCCGTCCACCAATACCCTACGCCTGTCCTTCGTGACCGTGCCGCCGGAACGTATTCGTGAAGGCATCGCCGTGCTGGGCAAGCTGATCAAGGACCAGCTGTAATCCTCTGGTTGCACTGTAACTTCTGGTTGTCCTAGACAACCAGAAGTTGCGTCAAAGTCACAGATTTTTCTGTCAAACAAGCAATACTTGCCCATTGATGGTGCGCAACAAGGTATGATTTTGAACGTACCCATTGCGTAGCCTGATAAGGCACAGTATGACCAACCTAGCCAGCGTGGGGCTTTCCGCGCCCCGCAAGCCTGCCATTCTGATCGTCGACGACGCGCCGGACAATCTTGCCCTGCTGCGCACGATGATGCTGCGCCAGGGTTATCAGACTTTCGTCGCCACTTCCGGCGAACGCGCCCTCGAGATCGCCCTGCGCATCCAGCCCGACCTGGTGCTGCTCGACGTCGTCATGCCCGGCCTGGACGGCCTGGAAACCTGCCGCCGCATGAAGGCCCACCCGCTGACCGCGCGCATCCCCGTGATCTTCATGAGCGCGCGCGGCGAGACCGACGACATCGTGGCCGGCTTCGACATCGGCGCCGCCGACTACATCCCCAAGCCGCTGCGCATGGAGGAAGTGTGCGCCCGCGTGCGCGCCCAGCTGCGCCTGTCCAGCGGCAGCGACGCCCAGAAGGAACAGGCGGACCGCCTGCGCATGATCGTCGACAGCATGGACCAGGGCCTGCTGATCGTCGAGCGCTGCGGCCGCATCCAGTACGCGAACCCGGCCTGCGACCGCTACCTGGGTTACGCGACCGATGAACTGGTGGGCCGCTCGCTGGCCGAGCTGGTGGCCCAGGACACGCACCAGGACGGCTGCGCGGCGATGGAAGCGTTCGGCAACGGCACCCGCGAAGTGCTGATCCGCCACCGCGACGGCGGCCTGCGCGCGATGGACCTGACGATGACGCCGATGCACGCGGCCAACGGCCAGTTCGTCGCCCTGCTGCATGACATCACCCACCACAAGCAGTCCGAGGATGCGCTGCAGCGCGCCGCCATGCTGGATCCGCTGACCCGCATCGCCAACCGCCGCCACTTCGACGCCTTCATGGAAAAGGAATGGCAGCGCGCGATCCGCAACGCCCAGCCGCTGTCGCTGGTGGTGCTCGACGTCGACCACTTCAAGCTGTACAACGACACCCTCGGCCACGCCGCCGGCGACCTCTGCCTGCAGAAGGTGGCCCAGGCCCTCGAAGCGCACGCGCTGCGCCCGACCGACCTGGCGGCGCGCTACGGCGGCGAGGAATTCGTGCTGCTGTTCGGCGAGACCCCGGGCATCGCCGCCAGCCGCCTGGCGGAAGCGATCCGCACCACGGTGGAAGCCCTGCAGCTGCCGAACCCGCGCTCGCCGACCTCGCCGTGGATCACGGTCTCGGTGGGCGTGGCGACCATCGTGCCGACCCAGCTGGACAAGATCGAGCAGCTGTTCGTGTGCGCCGACCGGGCCATGTATGCGGCCAAGGAGGGTGGGCGGAACCGCGTCGAGACGGCGCTGGCCGGGGCGGCGTGGGAGGCTGTGCGGAATGCGGCAATGATGTGAACCCCGCCGTCATTCCCGCGAAGGCGCACTGCTGTCCAAGATAATTGACAGTTGAGCTGGTAGTAGACCATCGGAAAGGAGTTGCAGGTAAAGGTTAAGGGTACTAAAACCCTGAGTTCTCATGCTCACAACCTAAACCTGCAACCATGTCTACGATAACCACTTTCCAGGCGCTTTTAAAGGGTCTTCCACGCGCTGTGTTCAATCGTTGTGTCGAGCGACACAACGCGGACAAGGGGTGCAAGCGCTT
>NZ_CAKKMV010000004.1 GCF_918697865.1 Massilia sp. Bi118
AAGCGCTTGCACCCCTTGTCCGCGTTGTGTCGCTCGACACAACGATTGAACACAGCGCGTGGAAGACCCTTTAAAAGCGCCTGGAAAGTGGTTATCGTAGACATGGTTGCAGGTTTAGGTTGTGAGCGTGAGAACTCAGGGTTTTAGTACCCTTAACCTTTACCTGCAACTCCTTTCCGATGGTCTACTACCAGCTCAACTGTCAATTATCTTGGACAGCAGTGCGCGAAGGCGGGAACCCAATTTTGCTCGCGTTTCGACTGCGCCGAAAACTTGGGTTCCCGCCTGCGCGGGAACGACGGCGGGGTTAGACCGGCATTGCCCGGTTATTGTTCAGGTCCAGGAACCCGCGAATAATCCGGTAAGCCATCCACAGCCACGCACCGACCCAGATCACCCAGGCCAGTGGAATCCCGATGAGGGTGATGAACAGGAAGCCCGCCGCGATCATCCACACCACGTACCACCAGAACGAACGGATCATCCAGGTGTGGTGCGAATAGACCATGGTGCCGGCGGTCTCCGGGCGCCTGATGTAGTTGACGATCAGGACGATCACGTTCAACAGGCCGAGCGAAAAGAAGAAAGTGGCTGCGTGGGCGATGTAAAGGATGCGGGCGAACTGCTTCGCATCTTCCGCGCCGCGTTCGTAGACGAGTTCCTGGGACATGACATTCTCCTGTTGGTAAGGTCGATTCGACGATAATGGATCGCGCGCTCAGGCGGCGCGCGCCCGGGATTGAACCCAAGAAATGATGCTGCCCGCGTCCATGGCCCCGGCCTGGCGCGCGATCTCCTGGCCGCCCTGGAACAGCGCGATGGTCGGGATGCTGCGGATGCCGAACAGCCCGGCGATGTCCTGCGAGGCTTCCGTGTCCAGCTTCAGCAGGCGCACCTGCGGCTCCAGGCGGCCGGCGGCCTGGGCGTAGGCGGGCGCCATCATGCGGCAGGGTCCGCACCAGGCGGCCCAGAAATCGACCAGCACCGGGATGTCGTTGCGGCTGATGTGGCGTGAGAAGCGCGCGCTGTCGACGTCCAGCGGCTTGCCTTCGAAAAGCGTTTTCGTGCATTTGCCGCAGACGGGTTGGTCGGCGAGGCGTTCGTTGGCGACGCGGTTGACGGCGTCGCAGTGGGGACAGACGATGTGCAGCGGGTCGGCCATGGCAAGCTCCTCCAGATATCGATTGTTCATATTGTAAGGCCGTGCGACGTCAGTTCGCGCTCCCGGCATAAAATCGGCCCATGAGCGACAGCACAAGCACCCAAGCCGGCTCCCCCGGCGCGCGCCTGATCGGCTGCGCCGGCTGGAGCCTCCACAAGGACGTGGCGGCCGCGTTTCCCGAAGATGGCAGCCACCTCGAGCGCTACGCGGCCGTGTTCCCGGCCGTCGAGATCAACTCTTCCTTCTACCGCCCGCACCAGCCGCAGACCTACGCCCGCTGGGCCGCCGCCGTGCCGCCCGAGTTCCGCTTCTCGGTCAAGCTGCCGAAGTCGATCAGCCACGAAGCCCGCCTGCGCGACGCCGACGATCTGCTCGACCGCTTCGCCTTCGAGGTCAACCACCTCGGCGCCAAGCTGGGCTGCGTGCTGGTACAGCTGCCGCCCAAGGGCGTGTTCGACGAAGAGGCGGCGCGCGACTTCCTGCCGCGCCTGCGCGCGCGGGTCGGCTGCATGCTTGCTTGGGAAGCCCGTCACCCGACCTGGTTCTCGGACACCGCCACCGCCGTGCTGCGCGAACACGGCGTCACGCGTGTCATCGCCGATCCGCCCGCCGGCCAGCCCGGCCCGCACGTGCCGACCAGCGCCGCCAGCTACATCCGCCTGCACGGCACGCCCAGGGTCTACTACTCGAGCTACCCGCCGGAATTCCTGCGCGAGGTCGAGCAGCGCATTACAGCCCTGACCGCAAACGGCGCCGATTGCTGGTGCATCTTCGATAACACGGCCGCCTTTGCCGCGGTGCCGAACGCCCTCGAGGTACTGCGCGCCCTGCAGCCTGCCGCCATCGATTGATGCATTATGGTCTGCGCCACCTTCCGTTTCTACGGTAATCTGAACGACTTCCTGCCGCGGGAACGGCGCCAGCACGACATCGCCACGCCCTGCGCGCGCATGGCCACGACCAAGCACATGATCGAGGCGCTGGGCGTGCCGCATACCGAGGTCGAGCTGGTGCTGGTCAATGGCGAGGTCTCCGGCCTCGACCTCCTGCTGGAAGAGGGCGACCGTGTCGCGGTCTATCCGCGCTTCACCCGGCTCGATATTGCCGACCTGGCGCCCGCGCCGATGCTGCCGCCCGGACGCCTGCGCTTCGTCGCCGACGCCCACCTCGGCGGGCTCGCGCGGCTCTTGCGAATGGCAGGGTTCGACACCATCTACGACAACAGCCTGCGCGGCGACCAGGTCGAGGTGCTGGCGGTGGAAGAGGAACGCATGGTGCTGACACGGGACCGCGAACTGCTGAAACGCCGCACCATCGCCTACGGTTGTTATGTGCGCGCGCTGAAGGCCCAGGCCCAGTTGCGCGAAGTCTTCGAGCGCCTCGCGCTGGCCGAACGGGCGCGCCCGTTCACCCGCTGCCTGCATGACAACGCGCCGCTGCGTACCGTGGCGAAGGTCGAGGTGCTGGAGCGCCTGCCGCCCCAGGTCGCCGCCACCCAGGAAGAATTCAGTACCTGCGACCTCTGCGGGCGCGTCTACTGGAAAGGCTCGCATTGGGAGCGCATGAGCGGCATGCTGGAGCAGGCCGCGCGCAATGTTTGAACACGAGCGTGATGTACACTATATCGATCCTTTGCCAGACAGCGTGAGAGCATGTTGCAACAGGTAGGCTTCCCCCTCCGTACCGAATGTCCTCCAGGCGCCTGCGTCTGCGAGCGCGAGCGCCTGCTCGCCGAGCCCGATGCCGACCTGCGCCCGCTGCGCCTGACGCGCATGGAGGAGCAGAAGCTGATCGACCGGATCGAGGGCATCGCCAGCTACGAGGAACTCAAGCGCCTGCAAGAGAAGATCCGTTCCAACCTCGGCGTCGAGCTGAAGATCACGCCGAGTCCGAACGAGGTGCGCACGCTCCGCGGCATCGTCATCCTGCTCGAAGACCGGCCCGGCCTGTGCAAGAAGGTACGGCAATCGATTCCGGCCGCGGTGCGCAAGGCGCTGGAGCGGCATCCGGAGATCACCTATGCGATCCTGGATGCGAACGATTTGTTCGGCATGTGAGTCGCGGCCGGACGGCGCATCGCCAGCACCCGTTGGCCTTTCAAAACATAGGCTTCCAGCCGTTCGGCCAGGAAGGGCGGCAGCGTCGCCGACGGCGCCGGCGTGAAGCCAGCTGCGCCGTAAAACTCCACCAGGTGATCGTAGGGCAGGCAGAAGGCCTCGCCGCGGTCCAGCCACGGAACGCACCGGGCCAGCAATGCGCGGCCGATGCCCTGGCGCTGGCATGCCGGATCGACATGCATGCCGCGCAGGACGATCACGCCGGCTTCTTCGCACAAGCGGACTGCGCCAACCACGCGCCCATCGATCGTCGCCGCGAAGGCGAGGTCGGTATCGCGCACGCCGCCGCCATAGCCAAGCGCCTCATAGAACGCGCGTATCCGCGCCAACTCACTGCGGTGCACGATCGCGACCTTGAGCATGGTGTTCCTTGTAACGTGGAGACATGATCGCGTGCGCGGCGCAGGCGCCCACCATCGCGCCCAGCAAGTGCGCCTGCCAGGCCACGCTGACGCCGGCCGGTAAATCGGTGAAAGCGGCCGTGTGCGCGAAGGCTTCCCACAGGGTCTTGCTGGCCAGGGCCAGCGCCGCGCAGACCAGCACCGGGCGACTGACGGGATGACGGCGCCAGGCCAGCACGCCGCCCAGCACGGCCGTGAGCACGGCCAGCCCGGAGGCGCCGCGGTACTCGACGATGCCGGGCGCCAGCGCCAGCAAGCCGAGCGAGATCAGCAAGGCGCCACCGCCCAGCACCAGCGCCAGGCGGCGCGAGCCGACCGCCGGTTCGGCCACCATGCCCATCGCCGTCAAGACCAGCGCATCGGCGCCTGCATGCGAGAGCGAATAATGGACCAGGTGGCCGCTCCACAGCCGCCACAGCTCCCCATGCAGGACCGCGGCGCGCTCGAAGGCGAAGCCGGCGGCGATCGGTTCGCCCGCGCAGGCGAGCAGCAGGCAGATGCCGCCGATCGCACAGCTGACTGGTGCGCGCCTAAGCATGGCGGCGTCCGATGCACCAGGCGACGCCGACCGCCAGCAGCGCCGCCAGCCAGCCGAAGCTGCCGGCGCCATGCCCGCCGCGGTACTGACTGCGGTCGACCTGGATGCCCGGATCGGATTTGGCGCGCTCCTTGAAGCCCGCCAGCTGCGCCCGCAACTGCGGAATCATCTGGTCCACCGCCTGCGCGTAGCCGTCCGACTGCGCGCCGCGCACTTCCTTGCTGTAGCCGGCCAGCGTCGACGAACCCTTCACCTGGCTGGTGCCCGGTGCGCGGAACAGCAGCTTGCGGCTACGGACGTCGAACACCGCCGCATCGACCATGGTCTGCACGTCGAACTGGTCGCCCTTGATCAGGTAGGCGCCGACCACGGTCCAGTACAGCACCGCGAGGCGGTTGGTGTCGTTGAAGCGGATCTGGTCGTAGGACACCAGCGCGATCACGTCGACGTTGAACATGCGCGCCACCTGGTCCAGGTTGGCGAAGCCGCCGCGCGGGCGCAGGTAGCTGCTCGGGATGACCTCGATGCTGCCGATGTAGTCGTACTGGCCGAAGGACGCCTTGACCCGTTCGAGCAGCTGGGTCTTGGCGGCTTCCTGCAGGCCGCCGCCACCGTAACCGCCGCCCGGCGCGAAGGCGATCCCGACCCGCACCGGCAGCCGCAGGCGCGTGACGGTGGCTTCCATCTTCGGCGGCTCTTTGGCGTCCGGGTAGAGGTAGTCGACGACGCTGCCGGCCTGGCGCGTGCCGCCGTGGTCGAACATGGATGCGCAGCCGCCCAGCGAGAAAAGGACGGTAACGCAGAACAGGGTGATCAAGCGCTTCATGCATGCCTTTCAGTGAAACCGCCCGAGCGGCGAATCATGGCATGATGGCATTGCTTGAAAATCAGTCAAATCAAAGAAAACGGAGGCCCGGAATCCGGCACCTCCGGTATCGCACGACGCTACCGCGGTCTCAGTGCGCGTGCCCGCCACCCAGATAAGCCGCCACCACCTTCGGATCGGTCTTCAGGCTGGCCGCCGGCCCGTGCACCGCGATGCTGCCGTTCTCCAGCACATAGCCGTAGTCGGCCACGTTCAGCGCCGCCTGTGCGAACTGCTCCACCAGCAGCATGGTCACGCCTTCGGATTTCAGGCGCGCGATGATCCGGAAGACCTCATCGACCAGGATCGGCGCCAGGCCCATCGAAGGTTCGTCGAGCAGCACCACTTCCGGATTCAGCATGACGGCGCGCGCCATGGCGAGCATCTGCTGCTCGCCGCCGGACAGGGTACCGGCCAGCTGGGTGCGGCGCTCCTTCAGGCGCGGGAACAGCTCCAGCGCGCGTTCGAGGTCGTGCTGGACGTCGCCTTTCGGACGTGCGCGCGTGAAGCGCGGGAAGGCGCCGAGCAGCAGGTTGTCGGTGACGCTCATCGTCGCGAACACGCGCCGGCCCTCGGGCGAGTGGGCCAGGCCCGCACGCGCGATGCGGTGCGAATCGAGGCCGGTGATGTCGCGGCCGCCGAGCTGCACGCTGCCGCTCTTCGGCTTGATCATGCCCGAGATGGCGCGCATGGTGGTGGTCTTGCCGGCGCCGTTGCTGCCGATGAGGGTGACCAGCTTGCCCTTCGGGACCTCGAGCGAGATCCCGTGCAGGACTTCGACCTTGCCGTAGGCGGCGTGCAGGTTTTGGATGGCTAACATGCTGGCTCCTAGTGTGCGGCTGCTTGCGCGGGCGGGGCTTCGGCGGCGCCGCCCAGGTAGGCTTCGATGACCTTCGGATCGGATTGCACCTTGCCCGGCGTGCCCTCGGCGATCTTCTGGCCGAAGTCGAGCACCGTGACAGTGTCCGAGATCGACATCACGACGTCCATATGGTGCTCGATCAGGACGATGGTGATGCCGTGGTCGCGGATCTTGCGGATGATGGCCATCAGCTCGCGGATGTCCGGCGCGGTCAGGCCGGCGGCCGGCTCGTCCAGCAGCAGCAGGCGCGGATCGAGGGCCAGGGCGCGGCCGATTTCCAGCAGGCGCTGCTTGCCGTAGGGGAGGTTGCGCGCTTCTTCCATCGCCAGGTCCGCCAGGCCGATGAAGTCGAGGATGGCCGCCGCGCGTTCGCGCGCTGCCGCTTCTTCGCGCTTGTAGCGCGGCGTGTGCAGCATGGCGTCGAACGCCGTCGAGCGGAAGCTGTGGTGCAGGCCGACCAGCACGTTCTCGGTGGCGGTCATCTCGCCGAACAGCTGCACGTTCTGGAAGGTGCGGGCGATGCCGCCCAGCGCGATCTGCGAAGGCGTGCGGCCGGCGATGGCCTGGCCGGCGAACACCACGCCGCCCGCGGTCGGCTTGTAGATGCCGGTCAGGACGTTCATCATCGTGCTCTTGCCCGAGCCGTTCGGTCCGATCAGGCCGTGCACCGAACCGCGCGCCACCTTCAGGTCGACCTGGTTCAAGGCCTTCAGGCCGCCGAACTGCATCAGGATCTGTTCGACGCGGAGCAGCTCGCCGCCGGCCGCGGCGGCATCGGCGCGCGCACCCGCAAACGGATCGGCCTGGCCGGCGCGTGCAGCCGCGACGTGCAGGCGTCCGCGTCCCATCAGGCCCTTGAAGAAGCCGACGATGCCGTCCTGCAGGTAGTAGACCACGAACAGGGTCATCAGGCCGAAGATGCTCAGGCGCCAGTCGACCATGTTCTCGAGGCGGTAGGACACCACCGCCATCGCCAGCGTGCCGATCACCGGCACCGCCACCTTGCCCAGGCTCGTGCGCCCGCGCGCCAGTGCGATGCCGGCGCCGATCACGGCCACCACGGCGGCGGTGACGGCGATCTTGCGGAACAGCTCGATGTCCGACAGGAGGCTGGGCAGCATCACGACGATCGCGGCGCCGATGAGGGAGCCGAGGCGGCTCTTGCGCCCGCCCATGATCACAGCCAGCAGGAACAGGATCGTCAGTTCGAAGTTGTAGGTGTTGGGCGAGATATACTGCTCCGAATAGGCGTACAGGCTGCCCGCCAGGCCCGCGAAGCCGGCGCTGATCACGAAGGCATACACCTTGTAGCGGTACACGGAAACGCCCATGCAGTCCGAGGCGATCGGGCTGTCGCGCAGCGCCTCGAAGGCGCGCCCGATGTGGGAGCGCAGCAGGCGGTGCACCAGCAGCAGCGACAGGAACATCAGCGCCGCCACCATGTAGTAGTACTGGACTTCGTTCAGTTCGACGCCGGCCAGCTTCGGCTTGGTCAGCATGATCCCCATCGGGCCTTCCGTCAGGAAGGTCATCTCGTTGATCAGGATTTGCACGATGGTGCCGAAAGCGAGGGTCACCATCGCCAGATAGGGGCCGGTGACGCGCAGCGCCGGCAGGGCCAGGACCACGCCGAACAGCGCGCAGCCGACCACGCTGGCCGGCAGGGTCACGTACCAGGGCATCGCCAGCTTCATCACCAGCACGCCGGTGATATAGGAGCCGATCCCGAACAGGCCGGCGTGGCCCAGCGAGACCTGGCCGGTGTAGCCGACCACGATGTCCAGGCCGTACAGCAGGATGGCATAGATTAGGATGGTCTCGGCCAGATGCACGTAGTAGGGATTCGTGAACAGCAGCGGATAGGCCGCCACCAGGACGATGCCCAGTGCGACGGCGATGGCAGTCTTTTTATTCATGCTTTATACCTTCTTGATCGCGGCCTTGCCGAACAGGCCGGACGGCTTCACCGCCAGTACCAGCAGCAGCAGTACCAGGCCAGGCACTTCCTTGTAGCCGGTCGACAGGTAGAAGCCGGTCGCGGTTTCGGCGATGCCGAGGATGATGCCGCCGACGATCGCGCCGAGCCCTGAGGTCAGACCGCCGATGATCGCCACCGCGAAGGCTTTCAGGCCGAGGGAAGCGCCCATCGTGGCGGAGGTCAGCGTGAGCGGCGCGACCAGGGCGCCGGCGAAGGCCGCCGTGGCCGAGGAAAGCGCATACGAGAAGGTGATCACCATGCGGGTGTTGATGCCCATGAGGCCGGCCGCATCGCGGTCGTTGGAGGTCGCGACCACCGCCTTGCCGTAGATCGATTTGCGGTTGAAGATCTCGACCGCCAGCATGATGGCGAGCGCGCCGAGGATCACCAGCACCTGCATCGGCTGCACGTTCGCGCCCATGATGGTGAAGGGCTCGGAGGACAGCGGCGAAGGGAAAGGCAGCACGTCCTTGCCCCAGATGTTCTCGGCCACGTTCTTGAAGATGATGGCCAGTGCGATGGTCGACATGATCCAGCCGAATTCCGACTTGATGCGGATCGCCGGGCGCACGCCTATCCATTCGACGAACATGCCCTGCAAGGCGCCGAACACGACGACGATGGGGATCATCGCCCAGTAGCCGAGATAGGGGCCGCCATGGATCGTCCCGACCAGGGACAGTCCGACCAGGGCGCCCAGCATCAGGGCCTCGCCCTGGCCGAAGTTCAGGGTGCCGGAGGTGGCGAACGTGAGTTGATAGCCGAAGGCGATGACGGCGTAGATCATGCCGAGCGCGATGCCGGAGAAGACCAGCTGGAGGAGGATTTCCATGTTTTACCCTGAGTGACCTGCAACATTTGCACGTCGTTCCCGCGCAGGCGGGAACCCAAGTTTTGCACGCGCAGTCGAAACGCTAGCGAACTTGGATTCCCGCCTGCGCGGGAATGACGGTCTTACGGCCGGTGGTCTTACTTGGCCAGCACCACGCGGCCGTTCTGCACTTCGCCGAACTTGGTGTTGTCGAAGTTGATGGCTTCGTGGTCGGTCTTGCTGTACGGCTTGTTGTAGGTGGCGACCACGCCTTCGACCGGGGTCTTCAGGTCTTCGAGGGCGGCGGCGATTTTCGGGCCTTCGGTACTGCCGGCCTGCTGGATCGCGGCGGCCAGCAGGTAGACCGAGTCGTAGCCCTGGGCTGCCGACACCGCCGACGGCATGCGGCCGCCCGGCGGGTTGTAGGCCTTGATGTAGGCGTCGATGAAGGCCTTGCGCTTCGGCGTATTCGGATCCTGGATGAAGGTCTGCGGCATGCGCGCGCCATTGCCGTTCGCGCCGGCGTTGTCGACGAAGTTGGCCATCGCCAGGGTCCAGCTGCCGATGATCGGCACTTTCCAGCCCAGCTTCTGCATGCCGTTGGCGATCTGCGCCAGTTCGGGACCGATGCCGTAGGTGAGGACCACGTCGGCGCCGGCCTGCTTGGCGCGCAGCAGCTGCGCGGTCATGTCGACGTCGCCGATGTTGTACTTCTCGACCACCACCGGCTTCATGTTCTTCTTGTCGAGCACCTTCTCGAGGTCCTCGCGGCCCAGTTGGCCGTAGTTGGTGGAGTCGGCCAGGATCGCCGGCTTCTTGAAGCCGCGGCGGGTGACTTCCTCGCCGATCATGGCCGACTGGATGGTGTCGTTGGCCGAGTTACGGAAGACGTAGTTTTCCGGCTGGTTGGCGAACTGCTTGGTGACGATGGAGCCGGTGGCGACGTTGTTCATCACCGGGATTTTGGCCTGCTGGTAGAAACGCTGCGAAGCCAGGGCCACGCCGGTGTTGATGTAGCCGACGGTGGCGACCACGCGCTCCTTGTTGATCAGTTCCTGCGTGACCTGCACGCCGCGCTCGTTCTTGGCTTCGTCGTCGCGCTCGACCAGCTCGAGCTTGCGGCCCAGCACGCCGCCCTTGGCATTGATTTCAGCCGCCGCCAGGCGCACGCCGTCGCGCATCGACACACCCATCGGCGCCGAGCCGCCCGTGAAGGGACCGGACACGCCGATCTTGATCGGATCCGCAGCCATCGCGGACATCGACAAACCCAGTGCTACACCTGCAACCAATGCTTTCAGTTTGAAATTCATTGCTGTCTCCGTAGTTGATTTTCTTGCCGTACGTGGGCGTGCGCCATGGGGGCGCCGGACCGATCGTCGGGCCATTGTAGGATGGCAATTGAGCAACAGCAAACGATTCACGTTGCGCGTTGCAACATGCGTCTTTCATACAAATGCGTAAGAAAAACGTAAGGAAGGGGGTGTATGGCGGGCGAAAAAAAAGAGGCCGCACCGTAGTGCGACCTCCCCATTTTAGTGCAGATTTTGCTGTCTAGCGATGCCTGCGCGGACCACCGTGGTATCCACCGCGATAGCTGCGGTGGTGACCCCAGTTGCTCCAGCTGAAACCGAGCCCGATCGTGACCGGCGGGTACCAGAAGGGATCGTAGACCGGGGCCGGTGCATACACCGGCGCCGGCACGTAGACCGGCTGGGTCACGTAGGTGGTGCTGGACGGCGCCGGGCTGTAGGTGACGACATCCGAGGTGGTGACGCGGCCGGCGTCGCCGGAGGCGGCGGCCTGGGCGCCGGTGCCGTTCGGGACCGGGGTCACCGAGACGACTTGCCAGCCGTTGGCGTCGGGCGCCTGCGCATAGGCGCGGCTACCGTAGTTGGCGGGACCCGGATATTGGGTCGCGCAGCCGCTCAGCGCGGCAACTGCAAGAATGATGGCGAGTTTTTTCATGGCGGTTCTCCTCACCTGTCTACTATATAGATTCCGCCGGCGGCCGCTTCGGAATTTACAGGCTGTTACAGCTGTTCACTTTCCTGAAACGTAGACCGAAACCTCAGGCGCGCCGGCGCCGGCTCGACAGCGCCACAGCCACCAGGATCATGCCGAAGCCGGCCACGTGGTACAGGTGCGGCGCCTCGCCCAGCAGCGGCCACGCCGCCAGGGTCGCGAACAGTGGGATCAGGTAGACCGACATGCTGGCGCGCGCCGGCCCCGCCACCGCCACCAGGCGGTCGAAGCAGAAGTAGGCGCCCAGGCTGGGAACGATGGCGAGGAAGGCCAGCGCCACGTAAAGGCGGCCGTCGCCGAAGGACGGCAGGTCGCCGCTGATGGCTTCGATTGCTGCAAACGGCGCCAGCACCAGTGCGCCGCCGCCGATCAGGGCCGCCAGCTTGACGGTGCCGGGCAGCGGCGGCAGCGGCAGGCGTTTATTAAACACCGTGTACAGCGACCAGCCGATCGCGGCCAGCACCACCCACAGGTCGCCGCGGCCGAACTCCAGCTGGCCGAGGGCGGTGATGTCGCCTTTCGACAGCACCACCAGCACGCCGGCGATCGCGACCATCAGGCCCCAGCCCTGGCGGCGGCCCAGCGGCGCCTTCCATACGAGACGTTCGACCAGGGTCACCAGCGCCGGGCAGGCGGCCAGGATGATGGCGACGTTGGCGGCGCCGGTGTGGCGCGCGCCGATGTATTGCGGGGCCACCGCCAGGCCCATGCCCAGCATGGACAGCAGCAGGATGCGCGGCCAGTTGGCGAGCAGGGTGCCGCGCAGCGCCCACAGGCGCGGCCCGACGGAGGGCAGGAGAATCAGGAAGGCCAGGGCCCAGCGGCCGAAGGCGAGGAAGACCGGGGGAATGTCCGCGCCCTGGGCCCAGCGTGCGACCACCAGGTTGGCGGCGAACAGGGCGGGGGTGACCAGCATGAGCGGCAATTCGGCACTGAAGGCGGCGCCCTGGACACCCAGTCCGCCGCGGGATACTGCTTCCGACACTACATAACTCCTTGATTTGAATGCCGGGAAATCATACTGCACCGCACAAAAAATGTGCTTCTGTTCGCTCCTTTCCAAAGAATTCAAATAAAAGATTCTTTTATATTTGGGCTAAAATGCGCAAGAACTATCTTTAACACCTCTTGTATAGACAAGGAAGCCCTGCCATGAAGGACGGCCAGCTCGACGATATCGACCGCCACATTCTGCGCACCCTCAGCCGCGACGGACGCATCAGCAACCAGAAACTGGCCGACACCGTGAACCTGTCGCCCACGCCCTGCTGGCACCGGGTCAAGGCGCTCGAGGAGGCCGGTTTCATCACCGGCTATGCGGCCGTGTTCGACCAGCGCCGCATGGGCGTGCCGGACACCGTGATCATCGAAGTCACGGTAGACCGGCACGACGACGAGATCTTCAAGGCCTTCTCGGACGCGCTGGCCGAGCTGCCCGAAGTGACGGAAGCCTATCTGCTATCCGGCGAATACGATTACCTGATCAAGGTGGCGGTGGCCGGCACCGAGGGCTACGAGAACTTCCTGCGCCAGAAGCTGTACAAGCTGCCAGGCGTGCGCCACACGCGCTCGACGTTCGCGCTGCGCTGTCTGAAGCGTTCGCCCTCGGTCAATCCTTAACTGAATAAATCGATCCGCACCGCCTGCGCCAGCGTCTGGTAGCCGGCATTGTTCGGATGCAGGTGGTCGCCGCTGTCGTAGGTGGATCGCAGGCGCGCGATCCGCGCCGGGTCGCGCAGCGCGAGATCGAAGTCGGCCACGGCGTCGTAGTTGCCGGCAGTGCGGATCCAGGCGTTCAGGCCCTTGCGCACGTTCTCCCGCGCCGCCGTGTAGTAAACATGGCCTTCGAAGGGCGTCAGCGTCGCGCCGATGGCCCGGATGCCGCGCGCCCGCGCCCGCGAGACCAGCTGCTGGTGGCCGGAGATCAGGCTGCTGACCGGGATCGGATTCGAGCCCGAACTGTAGACGATGTCGTTGATCCCGATGAGGACGATCAGCCAGCGCACCCCGGCCGTACCGAGCACGTCGCGGTCGAAGCGCGTCAGCGCCTTCTGCCCGGCCAGCATTGCCGACGGATAGTCCTTCAGCAGCGAGTTGGCGCTGATGCCGCGGTTGGCCACGCCGATATTCCCGCTTACGCCCAGCTCCAGCTGCAGGCGCCGCGCCAGCATGTCCGGCCAGCGCCGGTTGGCATTGGCGCTGCTGGCCTGGCCGTCGGTGATCGAATCGCCGAGCGCGACCACGGACGACGATGCGCTCAGGCCGGAGTAGGGCCCGCTGACGTCGACCTCGCTGAGGAAGGGCCAGGTCGCGATGCTGCGCGAGACCGGCAGGCTTTGCAGGGCGCTGCGGTCGCCGGCGGTCGAGACGTAGCTCGTTTGCAGGGCCGCGTTGTGCAGGGTCGTGACGCGCACGCTGCCCGGCAGGTAGAGGCTGACGGCCAGGTCGGAGAAGGGCGGCACATTGAAGTTCGCGCCGTCTGAAAGAACGGCGGCGCCGGCCGCGATCGTCACCGAGCTGCGGCCGCCGAACAGCAGCTGGCGATCCGTGCCGGCCACGGTGACGGCGCCGCTGGATCGCCGCGCGATGCGGGCAGCGCCGATGGTCAGCGGCGTGCTGCCCATCTCGTTCGAGATGCGGATCCGCACCCGGCTGCCGGCGACGCTGGAATGCACGATCAGGCGCAGGGTCTGGCTGGAGAGGGTCATCGTCGATGCCGCCGGCGGCGGTCCCGCCGGGGCCGCGCCCCAGGAAGCGACCCAGAGGTCGGCGGCCTGGGCCTCGGACAGTGGCGCCAGCGCGGGCAGGGCGAGCGCGGCGGCGAGGGCCGGGCCGCTGCGCAGGAAGCCGCGGCGTGGCAGGTTGGACGGGGCGTCGTCTGGCTCGCCCTCGTGCTCGGAATTCTGGATCGGTCTCATGAAGGTCTCCTCGGAATGGACGAGCGTTAGACCACGCCGGCCGCGCTTCGTCTCACGCCGATATGAACAGATTGAGAGGCACGGCCTGTGCCATGAGCTGGTAGCCGGCGTCGTTCGGATGCAGGTGGTCGCCGCTGTCGCAGGCCGGGTTCAGGCGTCCCGGCTGGGCCGGGT
Organism: Massilia sp. Bi118; assembly: GCF_918697865.1. Taxonomy (GTDB): domain Bacteria; phylum Pseudomonadota; class Gammaproteobacteria; order Burkholderiales; family Burkholderiaceae_D; genus Telluria. The sequence continues at coordinate 13,852 of NZ_CAKKMV010000004.1, forward strand.
CGCGCAGCACCTGGTCGAAGTCGACCACCGCGTCCCAGGCGCCGGCGTTGCGGATCCAGTCGTTGGCGTGCTGGCGCGCCGCTTCCCGCGCCGGCGTGTAATACGCCTGGCCTTCGAAGGGCGTCAGGGTGGCGCCGATCGCGCGCAGGCCACGCAGGCGCGCGCGGGCGATCAGCTGCAGGTAGCCTGCGATCAGCTCGTCCGCGGAGATCGTATTCGACGACGGGCTGTAGACGATGTCGTTGATGCCGATGAGGGCGAACAGCCAGCCCGCGCCGGTGGTGGCGAGCACGTCGCGGTCGAAGCGCTCCAGGCAGTCGTGGCCGGCGATCAGGGCGCTCGCGTAATCGGTCAGCAGGCAGTTGCCGCTGATGCCGCGGTTGACCACCGCCACCGGCAGCGACTCCTGCTGCAGCCGGCGTGAAAGCCAGTCCGGCCAGCGGCGGTTGGTGTTGCTGGAACTGCGGGCGCCGTCGGTGATCGAGTCGCCGAGCGCGACCACGGCCCGCGCCGTGCCCGATGCCGGCAGTACGTCGACCTCGGCCAGGAAGGGCCAGGAACCGATGGTCTTCTGCACCGGCAGGCTGGGCGCGGACGCGTAATCGCCGCTCGATGAAATGTAGCTGGTCTGCGCTGCCATGTCGTGCAGGGTCGTGGCCTGCACGCTGTCCGGCAGGTAGAGGCTGACGGCGAGATCGGCAAGCGCGGGCACCGCCAGGTCCACGGGATCCGAGACCAGCGGCGCGCCCGGCGGAATGGTGGCGAAGCTGCGACCGCCGAAGCGCAGGTCGCGGGCGCTGCCGGCGACGATGTTCGCGCCGCTCGAACGCAAGCCGATCTGCGCCGCGCCGATGCGCAGCGGCGTACTGCCCATCTCGTTGGACAGGCGCACCCGCACGCGGCTGCCGGCGATGCTCGTGTGGACGATCAGCCTCAGGGTCTGGTTGGCGATGGCGAGCGTGGACGCCGCCGCGGGCGGTCCGGCCGGCGCCGTGCCCCAGGTGGCGCACCAGGCTTCCAGCGGTGCGGCGGCGCGGGCCGGCGGCGCTGCGGTGGCGAGGGCGGCGGCGAGCGCCGGACCGGCTTGCAGAAAGTGACGCCGCGCCATGATCGAGCGCGGCGCGGCGGACGGCGTCTGTGCGGGCATCAGGAATCTCCTATGGTTCCCGCATAATCTACGCCTGTTACTGTCCAGCTCGCTTATGCGGCCGGCATGCTTTTTTGCGCCAGGTCGAAACCTGGTCAGCTTACGTTCAGGACAGAATTGCCAGCAAGCCGTCCAGGCCAGTGAAATTCAAGGCCACATCGGCTTGCGCACGCACCACCGGCTTGGCGCGGAAGGCCACGGACAGGCCGGCAATGCCCATCATCCTGAGGTCGTTGGCGCCATCGCCCATCACGATGGCCTGGCAGGGGTCGATGCCGAGCTCCGCGCAGACGCGCTGCACGGTGCGCATCTTTTCCTCGGCGTCGACGATGCCGCCGGTTACGCGGCCGGTCAGCTTGCCATCCTGTTCTTCCAGCAGGTTGGCGTGCACGTAATCCAGCCCCAGCCTCGCCTGCAGGCGCTCGGTGAAGAAGGTGAAGCCGCCCGACACCAGCAGGGTCTTCAGGCCGGCCGCCTGCACGGCCTCCAGCATCGCTTCGCCACCCGGCGAGATGCGCAGGCGCTCTTCATACACGCGGCCTAGCGCCTCGACCGGCAAGCCTTCCAGCAGCGCCACGCGGCGCTTCAGGCTCTCGGCGAAATCGAGTTCGCCGCGCATCGCGGCTTCGGTAATGCTTGAAACCTGCGGCTTCAGGCCCTGCATGTCGGCGATCTCGTCGATGCACTCGATGGTGATCAGGGTCGAGTCCATGTCCATCGCCACCAGCCTGAAGTCCGCCAGGCTGCGGTCGGCATCGATGAAGGTGGCGTCGACGCCGGCCTGCTCGGCGGCGGCTTCCACGCTCGCCTTGAGCGCCGGCGTGAACTCGAAGCCGTCGGCGCGCAGGGCGTGTGCGTTGAGGGGTGTGGCGCTGCGCGGCTGTGCCAGGGCGGCGACCGCGGCGAGCACGCCCTGGTCGGCCGCGGGGCCTTGAACGATCAGTTTTTTGGACATGAGACTTATGCTAATAATTGTTTGATGGTTTGCTTGACCTGGTTCACGCGCGCCTGCAGGTCCGGCATCGCGGCCGTGATGCGCAGCTTGTCCTGGCCGGCCAGTTTGATCTGGCGGTTCTTCTGGATCAACGTGATGATCTTGATCGGATCGATGGGCGGCTTTTCCATGAACTGCAGGTTTGCGCTCTCCGCATGCGCATCGATCTTGACGATGCCGACCTGTTTGGCGACGATGCGCAGGCGGTGGGTCTCGATCAGGGCCTTCACCGCATCCGGCAGCTTGCCGAAACGGTCGATCAGCTCTTCCTGCATGTCGTCGATGCGGTCCTGGGTCTCGCAGTTGGCCAGGCGCTTGTAGATGGACAGGCGCTCGTGGACGTCGCCGCAGAAGTCGGACGGCAGCAGGGCCGGCACGTGCAGGTTGATCTCGGTGGTCGAGGACAGCGGCGCCGCCAGGTCCGGCTCGCGGCCGGCCTTCAGCGCCTTCACCGCCTCGTTCAGCATATCGGAGTAGAGCTGGAATCCGATCTCCAGCATCTCGCCGGACTGGTTCTCGCCCAGCACTTCGCCGGCGCCGCGGATTTCCAGGTCGTGCATCGCGAGGTAGAAGCCGCTGCCCAGTTCTTCCATCGCCTGGATCGCGTCCAGGCGGCGCTGCGCCTGCTTGGTCATGTTCAGCGCGTCGTTCACCAGCAGGTAGGCATAGGCCTGGTGGTGCGAACGGCCGACGCGGCCGCGCAGCTGGTGCAGCTGGGCCAGGCCGAATTTGTCGGCGCGGTGCATGATGATGGTGTTCGCGGTCGGCACGTCGATGCCGGTCTCGATGATGGTCGTGCACAGCAGGATGTTGAAGCGCTGGCCGACGAAGTCGCGCATCACCTTTTCCAGGTCGCGCTCGTGCATCTGGCCGTGGGCCACGCCGATGCGCGCTTCCGGCAGCAGCGCGCGCAGCATCGAATGGCGGTTCTCGATGGTCTCGACCTCGTTGTGCAGGAAGTAGACCTGGCCGCCGCGTTTCAGCTCGCGCAGCACGGCTTCGCGAATGATGGAGCCGTCCTCGCTGCGAACAAAAGTCTTGATCGCCAGGCGCTTCTGCGGCGCGGTGGCGATGACGGAAAAGTCGCGCAGGCCTTCGAGCGCCATGCCCAGGGTGCGCGGGATCGGGGTCGCGGTCAGGGTCAGCACGTCGACCTCGGCGCGCAGGGCCTTCAGCGCTTCCTTCTGGCGCACGCCGAAGCGGTGTTCCTCGTCGATGATGACCAGGCCGAGGCGCGTGAATTTCACGTCCGGCGACAGCAGCTTATGGGTGCCGATCACGATGTCGACGGTGCCGTCGGCCATGCCCTTGATCGCGTTGTTGATCTCCTTGCCGGTGCGGAAGCGCGACAGCTCGGCGATCTTGACCGGCCAGTCGGCGAAGCGGTTGGCGAAGGTCTGGGCGTGCTGCTCGGCCAGCAGCGTGGTCGGCGCCAGGATCGCCACCTGCTTGCCGCCCATGACGGCGATGAAGGCGGCGCGCAGCGCGACCTCGGTCTTGCCGAAGCCGACGTCGCCGCACACCAGGCGGTCCATCGGGCGGCCCGAGGTCATGTCCTTGATGACGTTGGCGATGGCCTCGGCCTGGTCCGGCGTCTCGTCGAAGCCGAAGCTCTGGGCGAAGTTCTCGTAGTCGATGCTCGAATACTCGAAGGCGTGGCCGGTGCGCGCGGCGCGGCGGGCGTACAGGTTCAGGAGCTCGGCGGCGGTGTCGCGCACCTGCTCGGCGGCCTTGCGCTTGGCCTTGTCCCACTGGCCGGAACCGAGGGTGTGCAGCGGCGCGTCTTCCGGCGAGGCGCCGGAGTAGCGCGAGATCACGTGCAGCTGCGACACCGGCACGTAGAGCTTGGTCTCCTTGGCGTATTCCAGGTGCAGGAACTCGGTGTCGCCTTCGCCCAGGTCCATGCTGACCAGGCCCATGTAGCGGCCGATGCCGTGGTTGATGTGCACCACCGGATCGCCGATCTTCAGCTCCGAGAGGTCGCGCACCATCGATTCGACCTGCGAGCTGGCTTCCTGCTTCTTCTTGCCGGCGCGCCGGCCCGAGCCCGCATACAGCTCGGTCTCGGTGATGAACACCAGATGGCCGCACCTGGCGTCCATCAGCTCGAAGCCGGCCTGCAGCGGGGCCACGCCCAGCATCACCTGCGCGCCGGACGCGCACAGGCCCTCGTAGCTCTCGACCGGGACCGTGTCCAGGCTGTATTCGTTGAAGTACTGCTGCAGGGTCTCGCGGCGGCCGTTAGACTCGGCGCAGATCATGACCTTGGCGTCCGTCTTCAGCAGGAAGGACCGCAGGTTGGACAGCGGATCGTCGAGGCGGCGATTGACGGCGATGTCGGGCAGCGGCGCCGACAGCTCCGAAGCCGCAACCGACCCGTCACGCGCAATCGCCCAGCGTCCGTGCGGCTTGGCGCACACGAAGAAATCCTCGGCGCCGAGGAAGATCTCCTTCGGCTCCAGGATAGGCCGTTCGCGGTCGGCCTTCAGGAATTTGTAGCGCGACTCCGTGTCAAGCCAGAAGCGCTGGATCGCTTCTTCGATGTCGCCGACCAGGGCCAGCGGCGACTCCTCCGGCAGGTAGTCGAACAGGGTCGCGGTCTCGTCGAAGAACAGCGGCAGGTAGTATTCGATGCCGGCCGAGGCGATGCCGCTGCCGATGTCCTTGTAGACCGGCGAGCGGCTCGGGTCGCCCTCGAAGCGTTCGCGCCAGCGCCCGCGGAAGGCGGTGCGGGCCTGCTCGTCCATGGGAAATTCGCGGCCCGGCAGCAGGCGCACTTCCCGGACCGGGTAGAGCGAGCGCTGGGTGTCGGCGTCGAAGGTGCGGATGGTTTCGATCTCGTCGCCGAACAGGTCGAGGCGATAGGGCAGCGCGGAGCCCATCGGGAACAGGTCGATCAGGCCGCCTCGCACCGAGTACTCGCCCGGCGACATCACCTGGGTCACGTGGCTGTAGCCGGCCAGGGTCAGCTGGGCCTTCAGCTTTGCTTCGTCCAGGCTCTCGCCCTGGCGGAAGAAAAAGGTGTAGGCGGCCAGGAAGGAAGGCGGCGCCAGGCGCACCAGCGCGGTGGTGGCCGGCACCACCAGCACGTCGCACTGGCCGTTGCGGATCTCGTGCAGGGTCGCCAAACGCTCCGACACCAGGTCCTGGTGCGGCGAGAACGCATCGTAGGGCAGGGTTTCCCAGTCCGGCAGCAGGTGGCACGCCAGCTTGCCGTCCGCGAACCACGGGATCTCGTCCAGCAGGCGCTGGCCGTCGCTGGCGTTGGCCACGATCACGGTCAGCATCTGTTTGTTTGCCTTCAGCGTGAGCGCGGCGAGCGCCAGCGCATAGGCGTCCGACGAACCGTGCAGGTGAGGCAGGGCGAAGCGTTGTGCGGGCTTGGGGAGGTGTTTTTTCAGGTCGAAAGGCATGCGGGAATTATAGTCCAAGCAGCCGTTCGAAGACTCGCGCCCGCTCGTCCTCCTCGTCGTCCGCGGCCGGATAGCCGGCGGCATCTCCCACTGCATGGCGATGCGCGCCGCCAGCGTGCGGGTGCGCGCCAGCAGGGCCTCGACGAAAGCCGGATCCCGAGGCAGGGCGTCGGCTTCCAGCACGCGCTTGCTCGGTCGTCGGATTGCTTGGCGCATGGCAGGGACATTGGCGCTTCTAGCGCGGTTAGCGCCCCTTTTTTCGTCCCCCGGCGCTACCCCGCGCCGTCAGGCTTCCAAGTCGCGCAGCCGCTCTTCCAGCGCCCTTAAATCCGCCTTTGTCGCGTCGTCCGCAAGCCCCGCCGCTACCTGATCCCGCTTTGCCGTTACTAGCTCAGTCAGCTTGGCCTTTGCCGGTTCATAGACCCCTGCCAGCGTGCCCAAGGCTAGGAAGCCGTAAGCACGCCTAAACATTTCGGTAGACGGGTGGGACGGGTCTGGGTTGTCGTGTATCCAAACGAGACATTCAAGGGCTTTGGCGTAATCGCCCGCCGTAACGGCGTCTGCCGATTCCTGCAATGTGTTCGCTAAATTTCGCATTTTCACCCCGATAAAAAGCACTCGCCGTTAAGCGAGTACGACAACGCCGGACTAGTGATCACCAAGAGAAAACCCACCAGTTGAGCCACGCCCAATTATTCGTGTGGCAGCTATCCTTGCATTTCCAGTAATAATCCGTAGCCTTATCATTGCACTTCTTCCAAGTGTCCGGGTTATTGGGCGCAATTATTAAGCAGTATTGCCCCATGTTTTGGGACGCGGGTTTGCATACATTTTGTATGCAGTCCTCGGGGTTTTCACCAGGCGGATTACTAACGTCGCCCCCACCGGACGGCATTTCCCTAGCGGGCGGGAAATCGTTCCCCCACGTATAACCGCCGCCATCCCACCCGCCATCGTCCAATTCATCGCCGTCTGGCCTTGTCCCTTCAACCACTATGGTGCATGTTTCGTCGTCATCGGTCCCGACGCAGTAATTGGCCGCGCCGGGATTGCGAAGTGCGGCAATACCGTTTTGAATCGCCATGAACGAAGTTACGCGCGTCGGCTTGTTTTGGACGCGGAATTTTACCCGCGCGCTGGTGTCGCTCGTCAGGCCGAGCATTTCGCCGTTCGGGCCGTAGGACGCCTTGATATACCTGCCGTCAGTGTAGACAACGCCTGAAAATTTGCCGCCGTCGTATTGGTAGGTTCCGACTACATCGTTTTGGCCGATTTCCTTCACCAACCGCCCGTTTTCGTAGCCGTACCGCGTCACGCCGTTTTTATCACTCCGCATCAGCACCCTGCCGCGTACGGCTAAATATTTGGGCCTCAGATCGACCTTTTTCGGCGCGGTCTGCGGCGGGGCTTCGCGCACAGTCCCCAACTGTTGCGCGCCCAACGGTACGGCCAAGGCGGCCAGGACAATTGCCCCGGATAACGTCTTGAACCATTTCAACATAATTGCCTCCGTGATAGTTTATGAAAGTCCGCCATAAGAAAGGCAGTAACCCATCATAGGTAAGCGCCCGCGCGGACAGTTTGAGGGTTCCCATGTCGTTGTTAGATACAACACAACGACGCCGCGCATGTATGGAAAACGAACTTGCCGAAGCGCTCGACGTTTCGCGGGCAACAATTCAGAAGTGGTAACCGAACGACGCACCGGGGCGCACGATGCGCCGTTTTTACGCCCACTTGGCGGCATATTGACGGCTTGCATTCCGAATCTGGACAATGGTCCCGACCGTTCAACGGTCATTCTTTAGGTTGCCGGGTGTTGCCTCTTGCGACGCCCGTTTTTTTATACGCATTCAGGCAGGCGATAAGGCGCGCTGTCAGCCATCACGCGCGACAGGCGCAAGGCAAGCCAGCGCAAGACCGGGACCGCCATTGAATTACCAAGGCGGCATAACGCAGCGACTCCGGCGCTTTGGCCTTACCCCGCCAAGGAATATTCGTCCAGTCGTCCGGCAGACCGTGCAACCGTTCGCATTCAATCGGCGTCAGTCGGCGGACGAATTCACGGCGTGTATGCGGCAGGGCGAAGCGTTGTCCGGGCTTGGGGAGGTGTTTTTTCAGGTCGAAAGGCATGCCGGGATTAAGGTCCAACCAGCCGTTCGAAGACCCGCGCCCGCTCGTCCTTGCCATCGTCCGCGGCCGGATAGTCCGCGTCCTGCACGCCCTGGTCCAGCATCATGCGCAGGCAGGCCAGCCGTTCGGCTTCAAGCAGCGCGCTGGCCAGGCCCGTCGCCGGCGCCGGATCCGCGGCGCCCAGGATCGCCGCGGCGATCGGCGGCGGCATCTCCCACTGCATGGCAATGCGCGCCGCCAGCGTGCGCGTGCGCGCCAGCAGGGCGTCGACGAATACGGGATCCTGGGGCAGGGCGTCGGCCTCCAGCACGCTGTCGAACAGGCGGAAGGCGACGATCAGGCCGAGGTCGTCCATCAGGCCAGCAAGATAGGCCTCGAAAGGATCGGCGCGGTAAGTGGACGCAAGCAGGCTGGCGGCCAGCGCGCAGTTTTCGGTGTGGTTCCAGAGCCGCGGCCCGGCCTGCCGGCTGTGGCGCCCGCCCTGCATGCCGATCAGCGGACGGAAGGCGGCGCGCGCAATCAGCATGCGCAGGCCGTTGCGGCCCAGCACCAGCAGGGCGGCGTCGATGGTGCGGACCTGGCTGGACGGGCGGTAAAAGGGGCTGTTCGCTTCGCGGATCAGTTCCGCGACCAGGGACGGATCGCGCGCCACCAGGCGCGCCAGGTCGGCGCTGGAGGCGTCTTCGTCGCGCAGGCTGCGCAGTAGTTGGGGAACGACTTCGGGAACGCGCGGCACCAGGCCTTCGGCATCGGACGGTGCCTCGATCAGGCGATCGAGTTCGGTCAGCACCAGCTGGGCATGCGCAAGCGCTTGCGGGGTCGGGGCCGACGCTGCGGCGCCGGCTGTCAGGCAGTGCCAGAGATCCTGGCCCTTGGGCCTTGCGGGCGTAACAGGGTCCGCGGCAGCAGACTGCGCCTCGCCTTTGGCCACGGCGGCCCGCGCCACGGTGGGCTCAGCGGGCGCGGCAGCCGTGCCGCCGCCGAACAGCCGCGCAATCCAGTTTTTCATCGCCTGGCACCCTCGAGTCGATCAGGCTGCATTCTAACCCGAGGGGCGGCGCCAGGCCGCCGGTTCAGCTATTGGCCATTGGTGCCGGTCGCAGGCTTCTGTACGCCGGTGGTATCGTCGATGACTGCGCCGGTCGTGCCCTGGGTGCCGCTGCTGCCGCTGGCCGGCATGCCGCCGGCCGGCTTGCCGGTGCCGTTGGCGTCCGAATTGCCCTTGGCCGCTGCCGAGCCGGTGGCAGTTGCCGTGCCGGTGGTCGAGCCGCCGGTCGAGGTGTCGCTCGGATTACCGGTGGTATTCGTCGAGCTGCAGGCCACCAGGCTGAACAGCAGGCTGGTGTTGATGAATACGCTGTGTACCTTCCTCATTTGGTGTTCCTCGCTTAGCGGATGCCGGTACCCGAGGTGCCGGAATTGGTGGTGCCGGAGGTGCCCGAGCCGGCGGTGCCGGTGCCGGTCGTGCCGGTGGTGCCGGTGGCGCCTTCGGTCGTGCCGCTGGAGGTGGCGCCGGAGGACGAGCTGCCGCTCATGTCGCTGGAACTGGTGCCGGTCGAGCTGCATGCGGCCAGGCTCATGGCCATCAGGCCAGCGACTAGTGCGCCCTGGAATGTTTTCATTTTGATCTCCTTGTTTGGTGGTTGATGCCATCATGGAGTGGAGCGCGCATGTTCAAAATAGGAAGAGCCCGGCCATGCATGTAGGATAAAACCGACCTGCTTATGGCAATTTTCATAATAAAAACTGTATTTGTGGGGAAGTGCTTCGCCAAAAGAAAAGGCCCCGGGTGAGCGGGGCCTCTCGTTTGTCTATCTTGCGGTAGGGCCTTAGAACAGGCTGTTCTGCAGTTGCTGCTTCTCCTTCGGCGGCAAGGTTGCGGGCTGCTGTGCCGGCGGCAGCGCGTTCGGATCGACGGGCGCGTTCGGGTCGAGCGCCGCGTTCGGATCCACAGCCGGCTGCTGGTCGAGGTCGATACCTGTAAATACCGGGCTCTCGGCAAACTCGGCGTAGACCCAGTCGTCGTTCTCGCGCACCACGCCTTCCGGCGGCACGCGCTCTTCCTGCGGATGCTTGGCCAGGGCCACGCGCATGTAGTCGATCCAGATCGGCAGCGCCAGGGTCGCACCGAATTCGCGGCCGCCGAGCGACTTCGGATCGTCGTAGCCCATCCAGGCCACGGCCACCACGCCGCCGCCGTAGCCGTTGAACCAGCCGTCGACGGCATCGCTGGTGGTGCCGGTCTTGCCGGCGATGTCGCTGCGGCCCAGTTCCTTGGTGGCGGCGGCGCCGGTGCCGTAGCGGGTCACGTCGCGCAGCATGGTGTCGGTGATGAAGGCATTGCGCGCATCCAGCACGCGCTGTTCTTCCTGCTGGGCGGCGGGCGGATTGGCCTCGGCGATGACCTTGCCGTCGGCATCCTCGACGCGGGCGATCAGGTAGGGCTGGACCCGGTAGCCGCCGTTGGCGAACACCGCGTAGGCGGCGGCCATCTGCAGCGGCGTGACGGCGCCGGTGCCCAAGGCCATGGTGTAGTTGGCCGGCTGGCGCGCCACGTCGAAGCCGAACCTGCCGATGAATTCATGGGCGTAGGGCACCGAGATCGCGCGCAGCAGGCGCACCGAGGGCACGTTTTTCGATTCGGCCAGCGCGCGGCGCATGGTGATCGGGCCGTCCCACTTGAAGTCGTCGTTCTGCGGCGACCAGGTGGCGCCCGCGTTCTCGCCCGGCATGTCGAGCGGCGCGTCGAGGATGAGGGTGGCCGGCGAATAGCCCTTTTCCAGCGAAGCCGAGTAAATGAAGGGCTTGAAGCCGGAACCCGGCTGGCGCCAGGCCTGGGTCACGTGGTTGAACTTCTGCAGGTTGTAGTCGAAGCCGCCGACCAGCGCGTGGTAGGCGCCGGTGTTGGCGTCGATGGCGACGAAGGCCGCGGCCACCTGCGGCACCTGGGTGATGGACCAGTTGCCCTTGGCGTCCTTGGCCACGCGCACGATGGCGCCCTTGGCGATGCGGCGTTCCTCCTTGGCGCTCGATGCCAGGGCGCCCGCCGCGAACTTCAGGCCGGCGCCGGTGATGTTGACGTCGTCGCCGTCGATGGTCTCGACGCGCACCGCCTTGCCGGACGCGGCCAGCACCACGGCCGGGATCAGGCCGTCGCTGACCGGGCGCTTGCCCAGCGCGTCCGAGATCGCGTCTTCGCGCTCGACCGGATCGTCGGGCAGGTCGATGCGGCCTTCCGGACCGCGGTAGCCGTGGCGCTGGTCGTAGGCCAGCACGTTGCGCCGCACCGAGTTGTAGGCCGCTTCCTGCTCGGCCTTCAGGATGGTCGTGTAGACGCGGATGCCCTTGGTGTAGGCCTCTTCCTTGAACTGGCTGTAGACCGCCTGGCGCGCGGCTTCCGCCACGTACTCGGCGTGCGTGTCGAATTCCTGGCCGCGGGTGTTCACGCGCAGCGGCTCGTTCAGCGCCTTCTGGTACTGGTCTTCACTGATGTAATCCAGTTCGCGCATGCGCTTCAGCACCGCATGCTGGCGGTCGCGCGCGCGCTTCGGATTCGCCACCGGGTTGTGGCGCGAGGGGTTTTGCGGCAGGCCGGCCAGCATCGCCATCTCGGCCACGCTGAGCTGGTCGAGGGTCTTGTTGAAGTAGGTGCGGGCGGCGCTCGAGAAGCCGTAGGCGCGCTGGCCCAGGTAGATCTGGTTCATGTACAGTTCGAGGATCTCGTCTTTCGACAGCGCAGCCTCGATCTTGTAGGCCAGCGCGATCTCGTTGGCCTTGCGCGTCAGGTGCTTTTCGCGCGACAGGAAGAAGTTGCGCGCCACCTGCATCGTGATGGTGGAGGCGCCGCCGGCGCCGAAACCGTGGCGCAGGTTGGCGACCACCGCGCCGACGCCGCGCTGGAAGTCGATTGCGCCGTGCTCGTAGAAGCGCGCGTCCTCGATCGCCAGCAGCGACTTTTTCATCAGGTCCGGAATCTTCTTGATCGGGACGAAATCGCGATGCTCCTCGCCGAATTCGCCGATGAGGACTTTGTCGGCGGTGTAGATACGCAGGGGGATCTTGGGCCGGTAGTCGGTGACGGCGTCCAGCGCCGGCACGTTCGGCAGGACGCGGAACAGGACGTAGCCGACCACGCCCGCGACGAGCAGGAGGAGGGCGGCGAGGGCGATCAATATGAATCCGCGGATGCCGCTGAAGGCGCGGCGGGGTGTTTTACTCGTAGTTGCCAAAACTTCACTCTCTGATGACGGTCAGATGACCGGCAGATCGCCGTGCCGACAGGGCGTAAACACGGTCTACCTCAAAATTATAATCCGCTTTTCTTCCACTACGGCATGTGCCATAGTGCTCCTTTAAGGGAGCGCTAAGCGGTCCCTGCCGTCCAGAAACACGATACCTCCCTAGGAAAACATGCCGTACGACCCCCATCCGCCCGCGGTCAAGCCGTATATTCCGGCCTCCGCACACCTGCCCGAGCTGACCCTGCGCGCCCTGATCATGGGCACGGTGCTGGGCATGATCTTCGGCGCGTCTTCGCTCTACCTGGTGCTGAAGGTCGGCCTGACGGTCAGCGCCTCGATCCCGGTGGCGGTCATTGCGATCACCCTGTTCGGCATGGCCAAGAAGGCGGGCGGACGCGAATCGACCATCCTCGAGAACTCGATCACCCAGACCGCCGGCTCGGCCGGCGAATCGCTGGCCTTCGGCCTGGGCGTGACCATGCCCGCGATTATGATCCTCGGCTTCGACCTCGAGATCTCGCGCGTGATGCTGGTGGGCGTGCTGGGCGGCCTGCTCGGCATCCTGATGATGATCCCGATGCGCCGCACCATGATCGTCGACCAGCACCGCGAACTCAAATACCCGGAAGGCACGGCCTGCGCGGAAGTGCTGAAGGCCGCCGCCACGCCGTCCTCGCGCGAAGCCGCCGGCGAGATCCGCCTGGAAGGATCAAGCGAGGAAAAGGCCGCGCGCCAGCGCGCCTTCATCATCTTCGGCGGCTTCGGTCTCGGCCTGCTGTACAAGGTGCTGAACATCTCCCTCAAGCTGTGGAAGGATACGGTCAACTTCATCTTCGGCGCACCGCTGAAGGCCGGCTCGATCGGCGCCGAGATCTCGCCCGAGCTGCTGGGCGTCGGCTACATCATCGGCCCGCGCATCGCGATGACGATGGCGGCCGGCGGCGTGCTGTCCTATCTGCTCCTGATCCCGATGATCAAATTCTTCGGCGACCTGCTGACGGTGCCGTTGTCCCCCGGGACGATGCTGATCAAGGACATGGGCCCGGACGACATCCGCAGCGCCTACGTTTTGTATATCGGCGCGGGCGCGGTGGCAGCCGGCGGCCTCATCAGCCTGGTGCGCTCGATGCCGACCATCTGGAATGGCCTGAAGGGCGGCCTGGCCGGCTTCAAGTCGGGCTCGACCGGCGACTCCAATCTGCGTACCGACCAGGACATCCCGCTGAAGTGGGTGGTGATCGGCTGCCTGGCCATCATCGCCGTGATCACCTTCGCCACGCCGCTGCACATGAATCTGCTGGGCGCGCTGCTGATCCTGGTGTTCGGCTTCCTGTTCTCGACCGTGTCCTCGCGCCTGACGGGGGAGGTCGGCTCGTCCTCGAATCCGATTTCGGGGATGGCGGTAGCAACGCTCTTGTTCACCTGCCTGATCTTCCTGGTGATGGGCTGGACCGGCGGCCGCTATTACGTGACCGCGCTGTCGGTCGGCGCCATCGTCTGCATCGCCGCCAGCAATGCCGGCACCACCTCGCAGGATCTGAAGACCGGCTTCCTGGTCGGCGCCACGCCGCGCCTGCAGCAGTACGCGATCCTGGCCGGCGCCTTCGCGTCGGCGCTGATCCTCGGGCCGATCCTGCTGAAGCTGAACGATGCCGGCACCGTCTACGTGCCGGCCGCGCAGGTGGCGCCGCATGTGACGACCGATGCGTCGAAGCTGACCCAGACCGCGCAGCTGCAGGGCCCCCAGGCTTCGAGCGACCACGCCACTTACAAAGTCTGGCAGAAGACCGACACGACGGGCGGCCCGGCCGGCAAATACCTGGTGCGCGACGACGGCTCGCTGGCTTACCTGGTCGACCCGGGTATCAACGGCCAGTTCCACACCCGCCCGGACGGCTCCGAAGTCAAGAAGTACGACGCGCCCAAGGCCGTGCTGATGTCCTACATCATCAAGGGCATCCTCGACCAGCAACTGCCCTGGACCCTGGTGCTGTTCGGCGTGATGATCGCGGTGGTGCTGGAGATGGCCGGCATCCAGTCGCTGGCATTTTCGGTGGGCGTGTACCTGCCGCTGGTGTCGACGCTGCCGATCGCGATCGGTGGCCTGGTCCGCTGGGCGGTCGACCGCCGCAACAACAAGCTGCCGCAATACGCCGGCCTGAACGAGGAAGAACTGCAGGCCGCGGGCGACCGCAGCTCCGGCACCTTGCTGGCCTCGGGCTACATCGCCGGCGGTGCGCTGGCGGGCATCATCATTGCGATTACGGCGGGGGTGCTGACGGACTTCGACACGGCGATGGGCAAGTGGGCGGAGGCGGCGAATCCGTTCTTTGCGGGGCTGAGTGCGGATGCGCTTTCGATTCTGCCGTATGCGGCCTTGATTTTGCTGTTGTATTGGGTTGGCCGCGAAAAGCCGGCTAAGTAATTGCAGCTGACCGTCGTCCCCGCGAAGGCGGGGACCCAAGTTCTGCGTGCATTGCGATAACGCGTGCAACTTGGGTCCCCGCCTGCGCGGGGACGACGTTTTTGGGCTGCGGGCTTAAACGAAAGCCAGGTCGTGCTGGCGAATGGTGTGATCCAGCCACTCGTCGGTATGCCCGAACGAATACCCCAAGCCCTTCGCCCGCGCAGTATCCAGCACCATCGCCCCCGGCAAATCGAAAGGCGACAAACGACCCGGCGCCTCGGCCGGCACCGCGCGCCGCGTCCGCACCGGCCCGTCCAGCACCTCGCCAACCCGCTCATACAGCTGGCATGCCGACAGCGCCCCATCGCAAGCCGCATTCACCGGCCCCGTGAAATCCTGCATCCCGGTCCAGAACAGGAAGTCGGCCGCCGCATGCGCGGTCATGAAGGACACCGCGGCGTCTTCCTTCGAATAGTGGAGCGTGGCGCCGGCGCGCGCCAGTTCGACGTAATGGGCCAGCCGGCCCGTGAAATCTTCCGGTCCGCCCAGCACGTGGGCCATGCGCGGCGTCACCAGCGGCAGCGAACCCTCGCGCACCAGATAGGCCTCGGCCTGTACCTTGCCGGTCACGTAGCACTCGGTCGCGCGGCGCGGGTCGTGCCAGGGGTAGCTGGCGTCGATGGCCTGGGCTTCGATGGCGAGATCGTCCTCCTTCAACAAACCGGCGCGCTCGAAGCCGAGCACGCGGTAGGCGTCGACGGTGGAGGTCATCACATAGCGCCCGACCTGGCCTGCGAAGGTGCGCACGGCGATGGCCGCGTCGAGGGGGCTGTAGCACATCTGATCGAAAACGATATCGAAGGGGCCGGCCTTGGCCACGGCGCGCATGGCGAGTTCGTTGCGGCGGTCGGCGCGGATGCGCTGGATGCGGCTGCCGAAGGGGTCGGGGGCGTAGCCGCGGGTGACGATGGTGACGCGGTGGCCCGCGCGCAGGAGCCGCTGCACGAGCAGCCTGCCGATGAAACGGGTGCCGCCGATCACCAGGATGTTCTTGAACATGGTTTTCCTTACGCTGAAGACGCTATACATATAGCTAGTTCTTGGCGAATCAGCTATATTTTGTATGCAGTGCAGCAAATGTTCAAACAAGAAAAAAACGGTGCGATGAATAAGAAAAACTTATGCATGGTGGCCCATTGAAGCCCCTGCGCAGCTTGTCCGGTCTGATCGATTTTGAATGCGCTGCCCGCTGGGGCAGTTTCAAGCTGGCGGCGCAGGAGCTGCACAAGACCCCGGCCGCCGTCAGCCTGCAGGTCAAGCAGCTCGAAGAAACGGTGGGCTTCCCGCTGTTCGTGCGCCACCCGCGCCACATCGCGCTGACGTCGAAGGGCCAGGAACTGGCGATCGCGGTCGGCCGCTCATTGGGCGATTTGCGCGCCAAGGTCGCGGCACTGCAGCGCGGCGACGAGGAAGCCATCCTGCGCATTTCGACCACCCACTCCTTCGCCATCAAATGGCTGGTGCCGCGCATGCCGCGTTTCACCAAGCTGCATCCGGAACTCGACATCCGCATCGATTCGAACGACACGCCCGTCGACCTGCTGGATGACGGCGTCGACGTCGCGATCCGCTTCGGCCCGGTCAAGGACGGCGATCCGGCGCTGCTGTTCCGCGAGCGCCTGGTGCCGGTCTACAGCCCCGATCTCCTGGCGGAGGGCCAGCAAGCCTTGCTGCTATCCGACCTGGCGCGCTTCCCGCTGCTGTGCGAGCGCACGCCGGAAACCTGGCTGCAGCTGCTGAACGAGAACAAGGCACTCAAGGGTAAATACGATTTCTCGCGCACCTTCAGCCACTGGGGCGTGCTGGCCCAGGCCGCGGTGGCCGGGCAGGGCGTGGCGCTGGTGCCCTACGGGATCGCGTTCGGGGACATCGCCTCCGGCGCCCTGCGCGTGCTGAACTGCCGCAGCGCGCCATATGGGAACGGCTACCGCTTCCTCGTGAATCCGCACAAGGAGACGATGGCCAAGGTGCAGCAGTTCCGCGCCTGGGTGATCAATGAGATGGAGACGATGCGGCGGACCCTGGACGGGGACAACTGAGCAGGGTCTTGCGCATCACGGCATTGCGCAGGGTACTGCCGCGGACGGACACTTCCTGTTCCCGCTCGACGATAAAACCGTGGCGCCGGAAGAATGGCTGCGCGGTCAGGCTGACATGGGCCGTGAGCGCGGCGGCGCCGAGGGCCAGCGCTTGTTGGTGCAGATGGCGCATCAGCGCGGCGCCGACACCGCGGCCGGCAAATTCGGGCGCGACGAAGAACTGGTCGATCAGGCCCGAGGGCTGGACGTCGGCGAAAGCGGCCGGGCGGCCATCCAGCTCGACGACCCACGGACGGTTCGATTGCATGCGTTCTGCCCATTGCCGCAGATAGTCGGCGCCGGGTGCGGAGGGCGACCATGCTTCGATCTGCTCGGGTGTGTAGTTGCGTGAAGCCAGGCCGCGAACGGAGGACTGGAACAGCGCGAGGAGGGCGCTTTCTTCTCCCTGGACGAAAGGTCGGATCAGCATTGGGGCTCCTAGTCTTCGATCGCCGCACGGCCGCTGCGCCGCAGTTCGGCAAGATGATCCAGCATCTGCCCGATCGCTTCCGGCGAATGGCCCTCCCAGTTTGTAAGCTCTTCGACGATGCGCAGTCCGTGGCGCGTGCGATAAGACCGCGTCGGATTGCCTGGAAAGCGCTTGTTGGTCAGGTTCGGATCGTCCTCGAACGGACCCACCGGTTCGACCAGGTAGATGTGGCCGCGGCCCTCGACGCCGGCCAGCGCGCTCGCCAGCTCGGCACCCCAGGCGGCAGGCTCGATGAGGGCGGAAAAATACACGTTGTTGGAGACGCGGCCTTCCTCGAAATTCGAGGCGAAGCCCGGCACCAGTAGCTCGCCCGGCGCGAGAGGCCAGCGGGTGCCGTGATAGAAAGGTCCTTCGACCTCGCCGCAGTTGTCCATCGTGACCGGATGCCATTCCTGATTGCTCATTCGCTTCCCTTCTTGAAGATGCCGCGCGCGGTAAGGATGGTCTGCTTTTTCGCCTCGAACAAATCCGCCGCGGAGGTCGCCTTCAGGCACCAGGCGCGGCCGCCGCGGATGTCGAAATACCCGGCCGGATAATAGCGCTTGATCTGCTCCGGCTTCAACTCCTTGAGCGGATAGGACACCGGCGCCGCAAATTCGACGGGGCGCGCCTTGACCGTGCGCGGCGGATTCGGATAGTTTTGGTAGGGATCGCCGCATCCATACCACTGGGCGTCGACGCCCTGATGAAGGTCGTAGAACTGGTATTTTTCATGGACCCAGCTGCCGTCCGGCTGCCGGCTCACGAACAGCAGCACGGTCTCGTAGGTCGAGAAAGCCGGCGTTCCGTAGTGGTCGTAGACGTCGAAAGCGATCGTGTTGGCGCGGTAGTCGCCGAAGACCGTGTCCAGGATGCGGTAGTTGGCGACGAAGTGCTCGTCCATGATGATGCAATTGTCGCAGCCGGGCGGCGGCTGCTTTTCCAGGCTGATTTTT
The DNA here is from genome assembly GCF_918697865.1 of Massilia sp. Bi118. GTDB lineage: Bacteria > Pseudomonadota > Gammaproteobacteria > Burkholderiales > Burkholderiaceae_D > Telluria. Next base: position 31,750 of record NZ_CAKKMV010000004.1, read on the forward strand.
TGTCCGACGAAGACCAGCAGGTTTTCGCCGTTTGCCGCGCTGTCGGCTGAAGCCGCATGGGCCAGGCAGGACAGACCCGGCACCATGGCAAGACTTGCTGCAGACAGGATCTTCCTTATTGTTCGCATGCTTTCCCGTTTCTATTTGCATGGCCGCTTGCTCTTGTCACCGAGCGTATCCAGCTGCGCCTGGGTCAAGACCTGCGGCATCGGCTCCTTGACCGGCTGACCGTCCGGACCGAGCCGCGCCGACCGCGGCGGCGGCTCGTTCGGACAGGCCGGCACCGCCTTCGGTATCGACGCCGCCAGCGCAAACAGCTGCTGGCGCAAGGGCACGCGCGCGATGTTTGCGTCGACCCACAGCTGGTAGTCGCGCCGTCCCTCCATCCAGGAAAGCAGCGAGACCGCCTTGCCCGTGGGGTCTTCCATGACGACGAGGCGCGCCGGGTGCCCGTTGACGCGCTCCGGTTCATCCTTCGGATCGCGCCAGGACGTGCTGCCGTCGGCGGACATGTCCTGCTCGAACAGGATCAGGCGATGCCCGTCCGGCATGCGGAAGCCGCGGTAAAGCCGCGAGCGGACATCGACCACGGTTTCGGCCCGGCTGCCGAGACTCTCGAATTGCGCGAAAGGCGTGTGCGACAGGTCGACGGGCGTGAATGCGAGGTTACGGGTGGCGATGAGGTTCGGCAGCAAGCCCACATCGTACTGCGCCAGGGCGCTTTCGCAGACCAGCTCGAAGCCATTCTTTTGCGTCTCGGCCGCATGCGTGGCCGCGTTGCGCGAACGGTCGATGCTGCACTTGTATTCGTTCACGCCCGTACGGGCAAGCATCGCAAACACGCCGGCCGTCGCCACGGCCAGCCCGCCCAGCAGCCAGCGCTTTTGCCTTGAAGCCGGCAGCACGGGAAGATCGTCGCGCAAACGCCGTCCGATTCGCCGGCACAGCCACGCCAGCGCCAGCGGCGGCAGCAGCATCGGCGCGCCGGCCAGGAGGACGCCGACCAGCGGCGCATGCATCCACACCACGGCGCCGAACAGGTAGATGAGGGCCGAGAACAGAGTCAGGCCATTGATGATGTGACCAGCCAGCCACAGCAGGGTACCGATCGCTTTCTTCATGGCGTAATCATAAGCAAGGAGGCCTAGCCGATACATACGAAAGATGATATTTTCTCACGGTTAATCTTTTTACTTTTAATCATCTTTCTCATACATATGTCGAGTCACTCCGCGGGCACCCATCCCGCCGCCAGCAAGGCCATCCCCGCCGCCGTCGCGCTGCTGCTCCTGAGCCTCAACGCCGGCGCGCAAACGGCCCCTGCCGACACCCGACCCACGCCAGCGGCGGCGGCCAAGCCGGCGCCCAAGGCAGAGGGCCGGACCGCGGTGAAGGCCGAGCCGCCGCAGGCCGAAGGCCAGATCGCCACCGTGAACGTGGTCAGCGAGCGCTCGAGCAACCGCGTCGACCGCCAGGTCTACGACATCAAGAACGACGCCAGCACCGCCGGCGCCTCGATCGGCGACGTGCTGAACAACGTGCCCTCGGTGAACGTCGATCCGAACGGCACCGTGCGCCTGCGCGGCAGCGAGCGCGTGACGGTGCTGGTCGACGGCAAGCCCACCGCCCAGCTGCAGGGCGAGAACCGCGCCGCCGCCATCAATGCGCTGCCGGCCGAGAACTACGAATCGGTCCAGGTGATCAACAACCCGGGCGCGGAGTTCGGCAACGAAGCGGGCGGCGGCCCCATCCTGAACCTGATCTCGCGCCGCTACACCAAACCGGGCGGCAACGGCAGCATGGCCAGCACCATCGCCCCGGGCGGCCGCGGCAATGCCTTCGCCAACGGCAGCTACAGCGCCGGCTACGCCTCCGTGAACGGCAGCCTGAACCTGCGCCGCGACGGCAACGACAGCGAAACCGAACAGCTGCGCGAAGCCATCGATCCCAAGACCGGCGCCATCAACCGCCTGCGCCAGGACAGCCGCAACCACGGCATCAACACCTTCGTGCAGGCCGGCGTGGGCGGGCGCTACAACTACAACGAGCAGGACACCGTCACCGGCTCGGTCTCGGTCAACAAGCGCGGCAACGACAACGACTCGAACCAGCACTTCACGGATTTCCGTAACACGCAGGCGCCGGTGGTCGACTACTTCACGCGCCGCAGGACCGAAGGCGATGCCCTCAACCACGAATTCGTGACCGGCTTCGAGCACCGCTTCAAGAACGACGGCGAAGCCCTGAAGGTCGACCTGCGCCACTCGTCGAACACGAACACCGCCGACACTTCGACCCTGTACCAGAGCGTGCAGACGCCCTGCGCCTGCGGTCCGGTGCTGCGCGACTACGCCCAGGACGTCGAGACGCGCGTGCGCCTGACCGACCTGAGCACCGACTATTCGGGCAAGACCGGCCCGGGCTTCCTGAACGCCGGCGCGCGCTGGCAGCGCACCCAGCAGACGGCCGACAACCGCTATCTGTTCCTGACCGGCGGTGGTGGCCTGGACACCCGCCGCAGCAATCTGTTCGAGCTGGACCAGTCCGTGCTGGCAGTCTACGGCACCTACGAGATGCCGCTGAATAAGCTGTGGTCCTTCAAGAGCGGCATGCGGGTCGAGCGCACCGACCAGGACCTGGACCAGGTCACTACCGGCATCCAGGCCACCAACCAGTACACCAGCTACCTGCCCAGCCTGTTCCTGACCTATAAACTGGACCCGAACTCGAACCTGCGCCTGTCCTACGCCGACCGCATCTCGCGTCCCAACTCGGGCGAGCTGAACCCCTTCGTCAACTACGCCAACGATTACTACGTCAGCTCGGGCAACCCGCACCTGCACGCGGTCAAGCTGCACTCGCTGGAACTGGGCTACGAGACCAAGATCAAGGGCCTGATGCCGGTGAGCCTGCGCGGCTACCTGCGCCGCGAGTCCGATGTGATCACCGAGCGCCGCGTCTTCCTCGATGCGAACACGCTGCTGACCACGCGCGAAAACCTCGGCGACCGCCGCTCGGGCGGCCTCGAGTTCTCGGTGATGGGCATGATCCCGCCGAACATGAAGATCAAGGGCGTGGCGCTGCCGAACATCCGCTTCATGTTCAACGGGAACTGGGGCTTCATCGAGCAGGACCGCGTCGGCGCGCTGGGCCTGACTGGCGAGAAGCGTTCCTCGCCTTCGCTGCAGCTGCAGGGCGGCGGACAATGGCTGATCAACCCCATGAACACGCTGTCGGTGATGACCTTCCGCCAGGGTAAGCTGCTGTCCGGTGAAGGCTATCGCGAGCCCTTCGGCATGATGACGCTGGCCTACGAGCACAAGTTCGACAAGCGCCTGTCGCTGAACATCCGCGCCAACGACGTGCTGAATTCGACCGGCCAGAAGTTCCGCGTCGAGACCGACACGCTGCGCGACCGCCTTGAGACCACCGTGCACCAGCGCCGCATCTACGTCGGCCTGCGCTACACCTTCGGCGGCGTGACCGGCAACGATGCGGTGCGCAATGCGATGGCGGCGGCCGGCGTCAACGTCGACAGCCCGGCGGCGCGCGAGGCGATCAGGCGCGCCCAGGAGATGCAGCAGGCGCAGGAGAAGGCGGCGCAGCCGCAGCCGCCCAACCCGCCGGCGCAGCCGCAGCCAGCCAAGCAGCAGTAAGCGCTTCGGCTTACTTCCTGAAGGGTCCCCAGCCGGGGGCCTTGATGGCCGCCGTCCGCGCCGTCAGGCTGTGCTTGACGCGCCCGTCGACCGACACCACGGCAAGCGCACCGCGGCCATCGGCCTCGCCGGCATAGACGATGTACTTGCCGTTTGGCGCAAAGCTCGGCTCGGTGGCGCCCTCGGCCAGGCGCTGCTCCTGGCCGCTGGCGAGGTCCATCGCATACAGGCAGTAGTTGCCGTCGACGCGCGCAATCCACGCCAGCGTGGTGCCGTCGGGCGAGATGCGCGGCGAGATATTGAAATTGCCGTTGAAGGTCACGCGGGCCGGCTGGCCGCCGTTCACGCTCATCCTGTAGATCTGCGGGCCGCCGCTGCGGTCGCTCAGGAAATACAGGCTCTGGCCGTCGCCGGAGAACTGCGCTTCGGTGTCGATGGCCTTGCTGTTCGAAACGCGGCGCACCCCGCTGCCATCGGCGTTCATGACGTAGATTTGCGTATTGCCGGTCGTCGACAGCGACACCGCCAGCTTCGTGCCGTCCGGCGACCATGCCGGCGCCGAGTTGTTACCCTTGAAGTTGGCCACGACCGCGCTGCGGCCGGTCCGCAGATCGTGCACGTGCACCACCGGCTTGTTCATGTCGATGGCAACGTAGGCGAGCCTGCTGCCGTCCGGCGACCAGACCGGCGACACGATGGATTCGCGCCCGCCGGCGGCCAGCTGTTCGTTTTCGCCGTCGGCGTCGGCCACCATGAGTTCGTACTTGTGCGGGCCGGGCGCCGGATTCACCTTGACGTAGGCGATGCGCGTTGCGAACACGCCGCGCACGCCGGTCAGCTTTTCGTAGACGTCGTCGGCGATCCGGTGCGCTTCCAGCCGCAGGTTTTGCGGCGCGGCGGCATCGTTCAGTTGCGAGAGCTGGGTCTGCTTGACCGCGTCGAGCAGCTTGTAGCGCACCTGGAAGCGGCCATCGGCCAGCTTCTGTACCGAGCCCACCACCAGCGCATCGGCGCCGCCGGCCTTGAAGGCCGCCAGGTCGACATTGGCGGTATCCGCGATGGTCTGCTGTACGTCGATGACCTTGAACACGCCGCTGCGCTCGAGGTCGGCGCGGATGATCGCCGAGACCTGGTTCGGGCCGGCGGCTTCGTCGGCAAAGGCCGCGACGGCGACCGGGATCTGCTTGTTGCCGACGCCGGCGATGTCCACGCGCAGTTGGGCATGGGCGGCCATGCTTGCGAGCAGGGTCGCGGAAAACTTTTGGGTAAGACAGTGTAAAAGGCGACTTGCACGCAAGGCAAGTATTTTCAGCTTGCCCTCAACCGCCCGCGCGCTTCGGGTCGTGGCCGAGTTTCTTGAGTGTTTCCATGACCAGGTCGCAATGGTCGCCCTGGATTTCGATGACGCCGTCCTTCACGGTGCCGCCGGAACCGCAAGCCGTGCGCAGCTGCTTGCCGAGCGCGGCCAGTGCGACGGCGTCGAGTGCAACGCCCTTGACCAGGGTGACGCACTTGCCGCCGCGGCCCTTGGTCTGGCGCGAGACGCGTATGACGCCGTCGCCGACGATGACGGGTTTCGCCTCGCACGCGCAGGCGGCGAGCGGCTGGCGGCAATCGGGGCACATGCGGCCGGTTTCGGTGGAGTAGACGAGGCCGCTGTTGGAACTGCTTTTCATACTGTGAGGCGAACGAGTTGGAATCGACGGAGCGGAATATACAGGGGCAGGCCGGCGAGTAGCAAATAAAAAACCCGCAAGGGAAGAGGGTGGCCATTCATGGTATTGCAATATACTAAAGAACTCTCAACCGTGGAGCCGCTATGTCCCTTCGACGACTGCCATTCTGCGCGACGATCGCAATCGGCCTGGGCTTGTTTCCGACTGCCCAGGCGCAGGGAAGCCGCGTCACCGACGCCACCCTGGCGGGATATTACGCGGTCTACCAGAACCCATTCGTGATCGGATTGCGCAAGGAGTTGGACGCCTATATCGCACTGAAGCAAGGAAAATCCGAGAAATGGCACGGCCGGGGCAGGACCGATAAGGCAATGCTGGAGCGTGCCGATCTCGAGCAGGTCGACAGCCAATATCTATCCAGCCGTTTCACCGTCTATAAAATCGAAGGCCAGCCCTTCACCGGCGGGCGCCAGGTGTCGATTCTGTTTATCGAAAAGCCGGACCGCATCTTCAAGGCCTGGATGTACCTGACCGGCGACGGCATCTACGAACTGCGCGGCTTCAAGGATTCGGGCATCACGCCGGAGCAGATCGCCGTGATGCGCAAATCCTACGAGAAGCTCATGCTGGACAGGGAGCACGCCCTGTAATACGGCGCCGTCGCCAAACGAAAACGGCAGCCCGAAAGCTGCCGTTTCTTATTGAAGTGGGGCCTGCAATCTGTGCCCCCGTCTTCGATCACTTCACGCCATGCATCAGCTTCTGGATCAGCGGCGCAATCAGGAACAGCAGCACGCCCGAGCCGATCAGGGCCCAGAAACCGAAGGTGTAGCCACCCAGCGCCGATTCCACGCTCATGCCTTTTTCGCCCGACACCATCGAGGCGAAGATGCCCGACAGGTTGTTGCCGATACCGGTCGACAGGAACCAGCCGCCCATGCCCAGGCCGACCAGGCGGACCGGGGCCAGCTTGGTGACCATCGACAGGCCGATCGGCGACAGGCAGAGCTCACCGATGGACTGGATCACGTAGACCATGAACAGGGTCCAGAACGGGATCTTGGAATCCTGGCCGACCAGGTGCTGCAGCGCGAACATCAGCAGCAGGAAGGCGAGGCCGTTGAAGATCAGGCCCAGGCCGAATTTGCGCGGGATCGACGGATTGGCGCGGCCCATCTTGACCCAGATGGCGGCCACGATCGGCGCGCAGACGATGATCGCGATCGAGTTCACCGACTGGAACCAGCCGACCGGGAATTCCCAGTCGCCGAAGGTGCGGCGCACGATGTTCTTCGCCAGGAAGGTGAAGGAGCTGCCGGCCTGCTCGAAGAAGCACCAGAACATGATGTTGAAGAAGAAGATCAGCAGCATGGCGATGGTCTTGTCGCGCGCGACCTTGCCGTTGCGGATGCCTTCGACCATCAGCATGATCGCCAGCACGATGAACAGCACCGACAGGATGCCCTGGATGGTGTCCGCGCCCAGCTTCAGCAGGTAGTAGACGACCGGGATCACGACGGCGGAACCGACGATCACGCCGATCAGGCGGGTCGTGCTGGCCAGTTCGCCGACCGGCGCGCCGATGCCCTTCAGGCCCTTGCGGCCGATCTGGAACCAGACCAGCGACAGCAGCATGCCGACGCCGGCGGCGAAGAACACGACCTTGTACGCCGGCACGCCGGTGCTGCCGGCCATGGCGTTGGCCAGGATGCCGGTCAGGATCGGGGCGATGAAGGCGCCGCTGTTGATGCCCATGTAGAAGATGGTGAAGCCGGAGTCGCGGCGCTCGTCGCCGACGGCGTACAGCTGGCCGACCATGGTCGAGATGTTCGGCTTGAACATGCCGTTGCCGACGATGATCGTCGCCAGGCCGAGCTTGAACACGTTCGGATCGGGGACGGTGATGGCGAACAGGCCGGCCGCCATGAAGGCCGCGCCGACCAGGATCGAGCGCTGGTAGCCGATCACGCGGTCGGCGACGTAGCCGCCGAAGACGGCGCCGGCGTAGACCAGCGCCAGGTAGGAACCGTAGGTCAGGTTGGCATCGGCTTCGCCGACGCCGCTGCCGCCGTAGAACTGGGCGACGATGTAGAGCACCAGGGCCCAACGGATGCCGTAGAAAGCGAAGCGTTCCCAGAATTCGGTCATGAACAGCATCCACAGCGGCGCTGGGTGTCCCATGATCTGTTTGAATTCCGGGATCGCCTTCTGTTCGACGGTAGAAGTAGCTGCACCGCTCATGCGGTTCCTCCCCAAATACGTTTTATAAGAATAGGAATGGCTGGACCAGATGCCTGCATTGTGTGCGGGCGCAAATCCAGTAGCGTCGCATTTTAGAGGAAATCCTGCTCGTTAAGGCAACTTTTTCCTGCTCAACAGTATTGACACGAAAAGCCTGCGCAAGCGTGGGGGCAAACTGTGTTCAGATGTCGTATATTGGCGTAAAAGCTGTACGGAAACACCTCAGCACAGATAGACGAAAGAAAGGGAAGAGAACATGACGAACGACGTTGTCGACACATTGATTTCCCCGGAAGGGCGCCTCGAAGTATTGTCCAAGGCGGAAGTGGCAAAGCTGCTCGATACCAGCCAGGGCGGCCTGTACCAGGTCTTCCGCAAATGCGCGCTGGCGGTGCTGAACTCGGGCAGTTCGATCGACGACGGCAAGGAACTCCTGGAACGCTACAAGGATTTCGACATCAAGATCATCCAGCGCGAACGCGGCATCAAGCTCGATATCCGCAGCGCGCCGGCCCATGCCTTCGTCGACGGCAAGATGATCAAAGGTATCCACGAGCACCTGTTTTCAGTGCTGCGCGATATCGTCTACGTGAGCTTCGAGGTGACGGACAATCCGCGCTTCGACCTGAACCGGCCGGAAGGCATCACCGACGCCGTCTTCCACATCCTGCGCAACGCCAACGTGATCCAGCCGCAGCGCAATCCGAACCTGGTGGTGTGCTGGGGCGGCCACTCGATCAACCGCGTCGAGTACAACTACTCGAAGCATGTCGGCTACCAGCTCGGCCTGCGCGAACTGGACATTTGCACCGGCTGCGGTCCGGGCGCGATGAAGGGCCCGATGAAGGGCGCCACCATCGGCCATGCCAAGCAGCGCCTGCAGGGCGGCCGCTATCTCGGCATCTCCGAACCGGGCATCATCGCCGCGGAATCGCCGAACCCGATCGTCAACGACCTGGTGATCATGCCGGACATCGAGAAGCGTCTCGAAGCCTTTGTGCGTACCGGCCATGGCATCGTCGTGTTTCCGGGCGGCGCCGGCACCGCCGAGGAAATCCTCTACATCCTCGGCATCCTGCTGCACCCGGAAAATGCCGAGGTGCCGTTCCCGCTGGTGTTCACCGGGCCTTCGACGGCCAAGGAATACTTCGAGCAGATCGACCATTTCATCGGCCTGACCCTGGGCGCGGAAGCGCAGAAGCGCTACCAGATCATCGTCGACGATCCGGAAGCCGTGGCCCAGGCGATGCACACCGGGATCCGCCAGGTGCGCGAATTCCGCAAGTCGCGCAGCGACGCCTACTACTTCAACTGGGGCCTGAAGATCGACCCCGAATTCCAGAAGCCGTTCAAGCCGACCCACGAAAACATGCGCAGCCTGTCGCTGCACAAGGGCCAGGAAACGCACCTGCTGGCGGCCAATCTGCGCCGGGCGTTTTCGGGCGTGGTGGCGGGGAACGTGAAGGAAGAGGGGATCCGCGAAATCGAAAAGTACGGCAAGTTCGAGATCCACGGCGAGGAGGAGATCATGGCGCCGATGGACAGGCTGCTGCAGTCGTTCGTGGAGCAGAGCCGGATGAAGTTGCCGGGGAAGGAATATATTCCTTGTTATCGGGTGGTGCGTTAGCCCGAAGACCGTCGTCCCCGCGCAGGCGGGGACCCAAGTTTGTTCGCAGGCCACTCGCGCAACTTGGGTTCCCGCCTGCGCGGGAACGACGGGCCAACAACATAAAAAAGGCGCGAACGGTTTCCCGTTTCGCGCCTTTTTCCTTACGCATTACGCAAATCCGTAATCAATCTTCCTTGCGCAGGTGCGGGAACAGCAGCACATCGCGAATGTTCGGCGAGTCCGTCAGGATCATGATCAGGCGGTCGATGCCGATACCGCAGCCGCCGGTCGGCGGCAGGCCGTATTCCAGCGCGCGGATGTAGTCGGCGTCGTAGAACATCGCCTCTTCATCGCCGGCGTCCTTGGCGGCCACCTGGGCCTGGAAGCGGGCTGCCTGGTCTTCCGGATCGTTCAGCTCCGAGAAGCCGTTGGCGATTTCGCGGCCCACCATGAACAGCTCGAAGCGCTCGGTGATGCCTTCGCGGGTGTCGGAAGCGCGCGCCAGCGGCGAGACTTCGACCGGGTAGTCGATGATGAAGGTCGGCTCCCACAACTGGGCTTCGGCGGTCTCTTCGAACAGCGACAGCTGCAGCGCGCCCAGGCCCGAGATCACGTGCGGCTTCACGCCGAACTTCTCTTTCAATTCCTTCTTCAGGAACTCGGCGTCATGCAGCTGCTCGTCGGTGTACTCCGGCGCGTACTTGTTGATCGCTTCGACAATCGTCAGCCTGTGGAAGGGCTTGCCCAGGTCCAGCTGGCGGCCGCCATAGGTCAGGTCGGCGGTGCCGTGGGCGTCGACCGCGGCCTGGCGGATCACGGCCTCGGTATAGTCCATCAGCCACTTGTAGTCGGTGTAGGCGGCGTAGAACTCCATCATCGTGAATTCCGGATTGTGGCGGATCGAGACGCCTTCGTTGCGGAAGTTACGGTTGATTTCGAATACGCGGTCGAAGCCGCCGACCACCAGGCGCTTCAGGTACAGCTCAGGCGCGATACGCAGGAACATCTGCATGTCCAGCGCGTTGTGGTGGGTGATGAAAGGCTTGGCCGCGGCGCCGCCCGGGATCGGGTGCAGCATCGGGGTCTCGACTTCCATGAACTGGTTGTCCTGCATGAAGCGGCGGATCGACGCGATCGCGGCGGTACGCGCCTTGAAGGTGCGGCGCGTCTCTTCGTTCATGATCAGGTCGACGTAGCGCTGGCGATATTTCGTTTCCTGATCCGCCAGGCCGTGGAACTTGTCCGGCAGCGGGCGCAGCGACTTGGTGATCAGGCGCAGCTTGGCGACCTTCACGGTCAGCTCGTCGGTCTTGGTCTTGAACAGCGTGCCTTCGACGCCCAGGATGTCGCCCAGGTCATAGTGGCGCAGGGCTTCCATCGCTTCCTCGCCGGTGTTGTCGAGGGTGACGTAGATCTGGATGCGGCCGTCGGCGCGCGGGCCCGAGGCGTCCTGCAGGGTCGCGAAGGCGGCCTTCTTGCCGGCTTCGCGCTTGAGCATCATGCGGCCGGCCAGCACCACCTGCTGCGGCTCGGCTTCCAGCTGCTCGCGGGTCCAGCCGCCGTAGGTTTCGGTCAGGTCGGCGGCCTTGTGCTGCGGGACGAAGTCGTTCGGGAAGGCGATGCCTTTTTCGCGCACGGCGGCCAGCTTGACGCGGCGCTCGGCGATGATCTTGTTGTCGTCGGCCTGCAGGGTGCTTTGCTGTTCCTGGCCGCCTTGTACTTGGCTGTTCTGTTCTTGGTTTTCGGTGCTCATATCAGGTTTTATCTTGTCTAGTATTGGTTCAGAGGGCAGCCAGAAGATCCTCAACGGACAGCTCGTCATAGTCGTTGACGATCTTGATCACGTTGTCGAATTCCGCGAAGCTGGCCGCGGGCAGGGTGGTGGTGATGACCACCGCGCGCATGCCTGCGCGGCGCGCGGCTTCCACGCCCATCGGCGCATCTTCGAAGACGATGCAGTCGGCGGGATTGGCGCCAAGCTGCTCGGCGGCTTTCAGGAACACGTCCGGATGCGGCTTGCCCTGCTTGACGTCGGCGGCGCCGACCACCGTCGCGAAGTGGCGGCGCAGGTCGAGTTCATCGAGCGTGAACACGATGTTCTTCGGCGGCGCCGAGGTGGCCACTGCCAGCGCCACGCCTTTGTCATCGGCATCGGTCACGAACCTGTCGAAGCCCTGGATTGCGGCGCGGTGCGGGCCGTACATCTCGCGGTACAGCGCATCCTTCTCCGCGGCCAGCGCGGCGATCTCCTCGTCGGTGACATCCTCGCCCAGGCGGGCGCGCAGAATCTCGCGGCCCTGGGCGCCGGCGGTCTCGCGGAAGAAGGCCTCGGCCTCGTACTCCTTGCCGCGGCGCGCGAAGAACTCGAGCCAGGACTTGGTGTGGAAGGCCATGTTGTCGACGATGGTGCCGTCCATGTCGAAGATGAATGCGCTATTTGCCATCGTGATCAGACGCCTTGTTTCAGGGATGCGGAGATGAAGTCGTCGAGATCGCCGTCCAGCACGTTCTTCGTATTGCCGGTCTCGAAGCCGGTACGCAAGTCCTTGATGCGCGACTGGTCGAGCACGTAGGAACGGATCTGGTGGCCCCAGCCGACGTCGGTCTTCGAGTCTTCCAGCTTCTGCTGCTCGGCCATGCGCTTGCGCATCTCGAGTTCGAACAATTTCGCGCGCAGCATGTCGAAGGCCTCGGCCTTGTTGCGGTGCTGCGAGCGGTCGTTCTGGCACTGCACCACGATGCCCGAAGGCGCGTGCGTCAGGCGCACCGCGGAGTCGGTCTTGTTGATGTGCTGGCCGCCTGCACCGGATGCGCGGTAGGTATCGATGCGCACGTCCGCCGGGTTGATCTCGATTTCGAAGGACTCGTCGACTTCCGGGTAGACGAACAGCGAGGTGAACGAAGTGTGGCGGCCGTTGGCCGAGTCGAACGGCGACTTGCGGACCAGGCGGTGTACGCCGGTCTCGGTGCGCAGGTGGCCATAGGCGTACTCGCCCTCAACCTTGATGGTGGCGGTCTTGATGCCCGCAACCTCGCCCTCGGAAATCTCCAGCACGTCGGCCTTGAAGCCCTTGCGCTCGCAATAGCGGAGGTACTGGCGCATCAGCATCGAGGCCCAGTCCTGGGCTTCGGTGCCGCCGGCGCCGGCCTGGATGTCGATGAAGCAGTTCGCATGGTCCATCGGATTGCTGAACATGCGGCGGAATTCCATCTGCTCGATGACCTTCAGGATCTCGCCTGCGTCGGCTTCGACGGATTCGATCGTGTCGTCATCGCCTTCTTCGCGCCCCATGTCGAACAGGTCGCGCGAATCGTCGATGTCGGACCTGGCCTTCTCCAGCGTCAGCACGACGCCTTCCAGGGACTTCTTCTCCTTGCCGAGTTCGAGCGCGCGTTTCTGGTCGTTCCAGACGGTCGGGTCTTCCAGTTCCTGGTTGACCTGTTCTAGTTTCTCTGACTTCCGATCGAAGTCAAAGATACCTCCGAAGTTCGGCTTCACGGCTGCTCAGGTCGTTCAGCAGGGCGGAAAGGGCGTTGATGCGTTCAGCTTCCATGGTCGGTGACGTATTTTTAGAGGGTTGAATCGAACCGGAGATTATACCGCAGCCAGGCTCCGGGGAGCGCGATGGAGCGCTTTCCTTGCCCCGCGGAAGGCGCCTGCCTTATGATTCGGGCATGAGCTACCGCCACCCCCGCCCGTTCTGCCTCATCGTTTCCGTCGCCATCGCCACCGCTGCCGCATCGACGCCGGCCCTGGCCGCGAAGCCGCGCGCCGGCGCCAGCGCCGAACTGGCCATCCTGGAAACCACCGACCTGCACTCGGCGGTGGTCGGCTACGACTACTTCAAGCTGGCCGAGGACCCGTCGCTGGGCCTGGACCGCACGGCCTCCCTGATCTTGCAAGCGCGCCGCGATTTCCCGAACACGCTCCTGCTCGACAACGGCGACACCATCCAGGGCAATGCGCTGGGCGATTACCAGGCCACCGTCGCGCCGCTGAAATGCGGCCAGCTGCTCGGCATCTACAAGGCGATGCAGAAGCTGGGCTACGACGGCATCGGCATCGGCAACCACGATTTCAATTTCGGACTGGCCTATCTGGGGCAGGTGACCGGACAGCGCCTGGACGTGGAAGGCGTTTCTGCGAAAACCTGCGCCGGACCGGGATTCCCGGTGGTGCTGGCCAACGTCTACAGCGTCAAGACGAAGAAGCCGCTGTTCGCGCCTTACCGCATCCTCACGCGCCGCATCAAGGCTGTCGATGCGAACGGCAAAGCCTTTGAAACCAGCGTCAAGGTCGGCATCATCGGCTTCACGCCGCCGGCCATCCTGAACTGGGACCGGCGCTGGCTGGAAGGGAAGATCACTACCGAAGGCCTGGTCGAAACGGCCAAGCGCTACCTGCCGGAGATGCGCGCAAAAGGCGCCGAGCTGGTGGTGGCGATTTCGCATGGCGGCCTCGATGCCGGCCCGTATTCGCCCACGATGGAGAACGGTAACTACTATCTGGCGCAAGTCGGCGGCATCGACGCGCTGCTGCTCGGCCACTCGCACCAGCCTTTCCCGAATCCCACCAGCACCGTCGCCCAGTTCAACCTGCCGCATGTCGACAAAGTGAAGGGCAGGGTGTTCGGCGTGCCGACCGTGATGGCCAATTTGTGGGGCAAGAACCTGGGCGTGGTGCGCCTGCAGCTGCGCCACGACGGCAAGCGCTGGCACGCCGAGCAGGATGCAGCCATCGTCGAGAACCGCAGTACCCAGCAGCCGGACAAGCGCTATGTGGCGGCCGATCCGGACGTGATGGCACTTGTGAAGAACGAGCACGAAGCCACGATCCGTTACGTCAAGACGCCGATCGGCAGCGCCGACTTCCGCATGTCGACTTATTTTGCCGATGTCGGCGACGTGTCGGCGATCCAGGTCGTGAACCAGGCGCAGGCCGACTATGCGCGGCGCTACGTGGCGGCGAACCTGCCGCAATATGCGCAGCTGCCGGTGCTGTCGGTGTCCGCGCCTTTCAAGAGCGGTTCGGCCGGCGTGCTCGACTACACCGACGTCGCGGCCGGCGATTTGGCGCTGAACAACGCCGCGGACCTCTACCTGTATCCGAATGCGCTGGCGCTGGTGAAGGTCGACGGGGCTGGGCTGAAGGCATGGCTGGAAAAGGCGGCGTCGCGCTTCAACACGATCGACCCGGCCAGGACCGAGCCGCAGGAGCTGGTGAATACCGGCTTCGCCGGCTATAACTTCGATACCCTCACCTCGCCCGAGCTGCGCTACGAGATCGACGTGACCCAGCCGCCGGGCAAGCGCATCGCCGATCTGCGGCTGCACGGGAAGCCGCTGCCGGCCGGGCAGGAATTCCTGGTCGCGACGAACAACTACCGCGCGAGCGGCGGCGGGAACTTCCCTGGCCTGGACGGCAGCCGCACCGTGCTCGCTTCGCCTGATGCCAGCCGCGACGTGCTGATCGCTTACGTCAAGGAGGCTCGCCGTCTGACCCGCGTCGCCAACGGGGCGCAGCGCAGCTGGCGCTTCACGAAAGTGGAGACGAAAGGGCCGGTGGTGTTCCACTCGGCGCCGGGCAAGCTGGAACTGGCGCGTGCGGCGGGCTTGGAGAATGTGTCGCAGCTGGCTGCGGATGATGGACAGGGCAAGGGGTTTGCGCTGTACCAGGTGGATCTGGCGAAATAAGCGCCGTACGTACGCACCGTCATTCCCGCGAAAGCGGGAATCCATGCTGAGCGAAAAGAATTCGCTCAGTCAGATGCATTAGTAAGGTTTTAGATATACGGACTTCGGAAACTCAGCATGGATCCCCGCTTTCGCGGGGATGACGAGATACTAAAACCTGTTCGGCCGGCTGGCCTGAATCTCCGCCGCAGCAATCGCCGCCAGATCGAGCAAGCCCTGCACCTCAGCCGCCCGCAAGCGGCGCGGTTCGCGGTCGATCACGCACAGGGTGCCGAGCGGGTGGCCGGCGCGGTCGCGCAGCGGTACGCCGGCGTAGAAGCGGATCTTCGGGTCGCCCTGGACCAGCGGGTTGTCGCGGAAGCGCTCGTCGCCGAGGGCATCCTCGACCACGAACATCTCTTCGCGCAGCACGGCGTGCGAGCAGAAGGCCCAGTCGCGCGGGGTTTCGCGCGGCTCGAGGCCGACCCTGGCCTTGAACCACTGGCGGGTCGAGGTCAGCAGCGAGATCAGCGCGATCGGCGAGCCGGTCACCATGGTGGCCAGGCGCACGATGCGGTCGAAGCGCGGTTCCTCGTCGGTGTCGACCAGGCCGCTCGCACCCACGGCCGCGAGGCGTGCGCGTTCGTCCGCCGGGACCGGGTAGTTCGGATCCAGGAGAGGCAGGAATTCCTTGTCGTTGCTGGCCGCGGGGCGCAGATGGGCGTTGTCGTCCTTCCCGTGCAGGAGTCCCTGGACTAGGCTCAGGCGCGTACGGCGATGCCCGCCCGGTGTCTTCCAGGACTCGATCGCGCCGCTTTCCATCCAGATCTGGACCGTGCTCGTGGCCACGCCCAACAGGCGCGCAACCTCGCTGGTGGTCATCACTGGATCGTCGGTTTTGATATTGCTCTGCATAAACTTCCTCGTATCCCAACAGTATAGCGGATAAATTTGTTCACATCTTGTTTTCTTGCATTACGTCAAGAATTCTTCACTCGGATTATAGAAAGAGGTTATACCACCCACACTAAAAGTTTGCTCAAATTGCGGAGATATCGTTGGCCGTTTGTAATCTGCACGGCACTATTCCGTCACTTTGATCAAATTATCATGTTGAGTGATGGTCGCCACCAAAAAGGCGGGAAGAGATGAGGGATGGTGCCGGTGTTGCAATCTCAACAAAACTGTACGCGACATTTGCCATCGTGGTGTTGGCCGCCGGACAGATCGCGGTCCACCATGCGGCGCTGGTGAATACTTTTCAGCTGGAGCAGGCGCCGGCTATGTCGCGCAGCAGCGGGCGGGCGCCGATCGCTTGACTAATGCAGGGTGTCTTTCGGCGCCGCCTTGTCTTCCTGGACCAGCACGAAGGGACTGAGCACCGATGCCCACAGCAGGGCATTGGTGGATTGCCAGGCCAGCGCCTGCGCGTCCGACACCTTGGCCAGTTTGCCCTCGCTCATCCAGCGCGCGATGTGTTCCTTGTCGTCGTGGGCGATGCGCAGGGCGGCTTCGACCAGGTCGAGTTCATGGCTCACCCAGACCACGGCGCCGTTGGCGAAGTGGCGCTCCAGTTCGGACCAGTTGATGCGGGCGGTCTCGCGGTTGATCTTGTCGTGCAGTTCGGTGTCTTTTAATGGATCGGTTTTCATGGCTTCATTGAATCAGATGGCTTCGACGCTCGGCGCCGGCGAACCCGCCCATGTTAACCGATACGCCTGTCCCTTGCGGACATTCCCGACCAGGGCCGGGCGGAAGCAGGCAAGGTTCGTGCCCTCGGGCCGCCGGACGCTGGGGTAGATGATGCCCATGGCGCCGGCGTCCAGCAGCGCGTTCGCGAGGCGCTGCGAGGCGATGTAGCTGGACGGATCGAGGCAGTCGGCCCAGGCCTCGCTGCCGCGCAGGTCGTGGAAGACGGCGGTGAAATCGGCGAGCAGGGCCTGGTAGCTGACGCTGTCGTCGAAGCGGCCGATCTCCTGGTACTCGACGGTTTTATGGAAGCAGACCTCGGCCAGCGCGGTCTCGAGTTCGAAGGCGCAGTACCAGGCGCCGCGCTCGCCGTCGTTGAAGCGGCTGCCTTCCGGGCGCGCATAGGTATAGGCCGCATTGATCATGCGGAAGTTCGGCAAGCCGAACACCAGTTCGTCCATGCCGATGCCGGGCAGGAGGCCGGATTCGCCGCGCAGGCGGTCGTTGGTGGCGTTGTCCAGGTCGAACAGGTCGCGCAGCACGGCATCGTTTTCCGCCAGCGGCGCCAGCACCGAGTCTTCGGCATCGGCGAAGCGCGAGGGGATGAGGCGGACGGTGTCGAACTGGCGCAGCTGGACGAGGCCGGGTTCAGGCCGGGGGACCAGTTTCACTCACAGCCCTCCGCGGCGGGCGTCGAGCAGGCGGCGCACGGTCTGCATGGCCAGCAGGCCGCCGCCCAGCATGAAGGCGAGCGGGGCGCGGCCGTTGAACACCGGGTTGCTGTTGGCGAGGTGGACCCATTCGTCGGCCAGCTTGTCGCCGTACAGGATGTGCAGGGCTTTATAGATGCCGAGCAGGTAGGAGATGCGCGTGATGCGGTCGACTTCCAGCACGCGGGCCGGATTCTTCTTCCAGTCGTAGAAGGCCGACGAGGACAGGCCGCCCAGCAGCTCGCGCGCATCTTCGTCTTTTATCTGCCAGGTGATCGCCAGCTGGAAGAAGCCCTTCAGCGCGGCGCTGGACAGGCGCTCGCGCTGTTCGCGGTCGTTGAGGTCGACCAGCACGGCGGTTTCGAAGCGGCTTTTGGGATAGGCGTAAGCGAGACTCATAGGAATCCTCCGATTATGGAGTGTTTATACTCCGCTTCCGGAGGCTTCGCAAGCGGCTTGTGCAAATTGTATTGCCGTGACAAAATTGTTCGATTATCAAGCTGGACTTGCTTAGGCTCGAAACGTGGAGGACGCATGCGTCTGCTGTCGATTGGGGTTTTGTGTATCAGTATGTTCATGCTGGCGGTCGCCAGCGCGGCGCGGCCGACGAATGCCGAGCTGAAGAAGCAGGTGACGGACCATGAGCGCGCCTTCGCGGCGACCATGAAGGCGCGCGACCACGCGGCGTTCACCAGCTTCCTGTCCGACGAGGCAGTGTTCTTCTCCGGCCCCGGCAGCGTCCTGCGCGGCCGCGAGGCCGTGGCCACGGCCTGGCGCAAGTTCTACGACGGCCCGCAAGCCCCGTTTTCCTGGGAGCCGGAAGAGGTCGAGGTGGTCGACTCCGGCACCCTGGCCTACAGCGGCGGCCCGGTCTACGACGCCGCTGGCCGCCGCGTCGGCCGCTTCAACTCGATCTGGCGCCTCGAAGCCCCCGGCCGCTGGCGCATCGTCTTCGACCGCGGCGAACAGCCGTGCAACTGCAAGCCCAAAGTCGACACCCCTTGACCCGCAATAAATCGGGGTCAGAGCACTTTTTTGAGCAAATGCCCGCGGGCTATTGCCACAAAAAGTGCTCTGACCCCGAATTTACGGTTTGATTATTCCCTGACTTTGCCGCGCAAGGCCTTGACCTGGCCGCTGCGGGTTTTGGAGTCCAGGCGTCTCCGCTGGGAGCCGCGGGTTGGTTTGGTTGGGCGGCGCACCGCCTGCACCACGCTGGCCTGGTCGACCAGCTCCTGCAGCCTGCGCAGCGCGTCTTCCTTGTTGGCTTCCAGGCTGCGCGATTGCTGGGCTTTCAGCACCACCACGCCGTCCGCGGTGATGCGGCTGTCGCGCGTTGCCAGCAGGCGCTCCTTCACGTGATCAGGCAGGGACGAGGCGCCGATGTCGAAGCGGGCGTGCACGGCGCAGGAGACCTTGTTGACGTTCTGCCCGCCCGGACCCTGGGCCCGGATGGCGCTGAACTCGACCTCTTGCGGATCGATCTGCACGCCCATGAATCAGGCCGGTTCCGCGTGCTCGACCAGCAGCTGCACCTTGGTCACGCCGTTGTATTCGTTGGCGTCCAGCCGGAAGGCCACGCGCGCACGCTCGCCCAGCGAGGCCGTATTGCCGAACCAGATCGCATCGTAGCGCCGGCCATTCCGCTCCAGCAGCAGCTTCAGGTGGCGCTCCTTCAGGATGCGCTGGCTCACCACGCGGAATTCGTCGCAGAAGACCGGCGGCGCGAAGCCCTGTCCCCAGACCTGGCCGTCCAGCAGCTCGATGAACTGCACCGTATAGAAATCGTCCTCCAGCGGCCCGTCGGTCTCGACCACGCGTTCCAGCTGGGCCTCGCTCAGCCATGCGCGCCCAACCGCCTCGAAGGCCTCGCAAAAGGTGTCGAAGTGCTCGAGCCGGATCGACAGCCCGGCCGCCATTGCATGCCCGCCGAACTTGTCGATCAGTCCCGGCACGCGCTTGGACACCAGGTCCAGCGCATCGCGCAGGTGGAAGCCGGGAATCGAGCGCCCCGAGCCCTTGATCCAGCCGTCGCCGGCCGGCGCGAAAGTGATGGTCGGCCGGTAGAACTTCTCCTTCAGGCGCGAGGCGACGATGCCGATCACGCCCTGGTGCCAGCCGTCGTCGAACACGGCGATGGTGCTGGCGTCCGCCGGCTTGAAATCGTCGAGGTGGAGCAGGGCGGTGTCCTGCATCTCGGCCTCGATCTCGCGGCGCTTCAGGTTGATCTCGTTGAGCTGCTGGGCGATCTGCCAGGCGCGGTCCTCGTCGTCGGTCACCAGGCACTCGATCCCGAGCGACATGTCTTCCAGCCGGCCGGCGGCATTCAGGCGCGGTCCCAAAGCAAAGCCCAGGTCGAACGGCGATGCGCAGCGCGCTTCCCGGCCCGACACGCGGAACAGGGCGGCAATACCGGCATGCATGCGGCCCGCGCGCATGCGCTTCAGGCCCTGCGCTACCAGGATGCGGTTGTTGGTGTCGAGCTTGACCACGTCTGCCACGGTGCCCAGCGCCACCAGATCGAGCAGCGAATCCAGCTTCGGTTGGGAGGCAGCGTCGAACACCCCGCGCTTGCGCAGTTCCGCGCGCAGCGCCAGCAGCACGTAGAACACGACGCCGACCCCGGCCAGGTGCTTGCTGGGGAAGCCGCAGGCGGGCTGGTTCGGATTCACGATCACGCGCGCGTCGGGCAGGGCGTCGCCCGGCAGGTGGTGGTCGGTGACCACGACTTCGATGCCACGCGCACGCGCCGCTTCCACGCCATCGATGCTGGCGATGCCGTTGTCCACGGTGATGATGATGTCGGGCGCGGTCGAGCGCGCGGTCAGCTCGACGATTTCCGGCGTCAGGCCGTAGCCGTACTCGAAGCGGTTGGGCACGATGTAGTCGACGTTCGCGCCCATGGAGCGCAGGCCGCGCAGCGCGGTGGCGCAGGCGGTGGCGCCGTCGCAATCGTAGTCGGCGACGATGGTCATCTTCTTCCGGCTTTGAATGGCATCGGCCAGGTAGACGGCGGCGGCGTCGATCTGCAGCAGGGCCGCGGGCGGCAGCAGGGCTTGCAGCTCGCTGGCCAGCTCGCGCGGGTCGGACAGGCCGCGCGCGGCGTACACGCGGGCGAGTACGGGGTGGATCCCGCCCTGGGCCAGCAGCTCGGATTGGCGGCCGGGGCAGGGACGGGTTGAAATACGGGTCTTCACTTCAGTGCTTCCAATGTCGGACGGCGCCAGAATTTGCGCTGGGCCATCGGTGTCGTGGTGGTATCGAGGTGGCCGTCGCGGTGGCTCAGCACCAGCCGCAGCGACTTGATACGGCCCTGCTTCAGGGCCGCGAGCAGGGGCGCGAACAGCGCCGCCTCGTAGTGGTGCATGACTTGCAGCCAGCCGTGCCAGTCGGCGGCGATGGCCGGCGCCGCGGCGCTGCCGCAGACCAGCATGCGGCCGCCTTCGACGGCATCCGCGCCGGAGCTCAGCTTGCCGGCAATGTCATCGAGATCGTTCAAACGCTGGTCGGCCAGCGCATCCAGCCAGCCCTGCGTGTTGTAGGTGGAAACCAAGGGCGGCGGCGCCAGCTTGCCGGCGGCGCGCGCCACCAGCTTCTGCGCGTGCTCGGCGGCGACGCTGGCCTCGCCCCAGGGCCAGATCGCATTCACCGGCGCCTGGCCGCGGCTTTCGCGCGCGGCGTTCACCGGATGCGTGTACCAGCTGACCTGCACCTCGTTCTGCAGCTTGCGGAAAGCGCGCGCCTGGTTGCCGGTCGGGACCCAGTCGGTCAAATTCATGCCCACCGCCGCATCCGGGCTGGCGGTCTGGATGCCTTCCCACTCGTCGGCGCGCAGGAACCAGGTGTCGGGCGCGCCGTAGAGCAGGGCGTGGCCCGCTTCCTCGCAGGATTCGCGGGCGGTCTCGAACAGCGCGCGCGAGTCGGCTTCGCCAAGGCCGAGCTGGCGGGTATCGACCAGCATGAGGTGGCTGTGGGCGATCTGGATATGGCCCGGGTTGACGATGAACCACGTGCCGTCCAGCGGGTCGAGGCCATAGCCGCGCATGGCGCTGGCGGCGATGCCGGGCGCCGTCCCGTGCGCCAGCCCGAGTGCACGCGCTATCCACAGCTCGTGCGGCAGCACGCGTGCGCTCGCTTCGAGCGGAAGGAAAGTCCGCTTCGACGCGCGCGACAACAGCGCCGCCAGGGCCGGTGCTTCGAGGGCACGGACCAGGTCGGAGGCGAATTCGGGGGCAGGCAGGGCGAACGGCAGGACGAGCGAAATGTGGGCCATGCGGTATTGTAGGATAAATGCTGATTTCGCAGAAGCAGCCGCGAAATCAGTAGCTTAGCAGTTGGACATCATTCGCCTCGATTGCCGCTATCAAGGCCTTGACTGCGCCCGGTTGCTCGGTCGAGATCCGGAAGAAGTGCGCTAACGCGTTGAATGGTTTGTTTGCAAAGCTGCTGCATGTTGGTAGCAGACGCCCGAAGCTGATCAAGCTGGAATTCGTAAAGATCAGCCTGGCGTCCTGGATCGAGTTCTCGCAGTTCAAAAAGCAGCCGGTTATTTTGAAGCCCCGCATGGATTTGGCCGATCGCTGTTTCATAGGTCCAGATGATGTCCTGCCGAAGCTGATCGTCTTCAATCATTGTCAGGCGACCGAGCACCGCGCGATATATGGAGAAGCGTTCGTTTGGGACGACGGTAGGAACAGCAATATTGAAGATTTCGCCTGGCTGAAGACGCAGCAGAGCGGCAACATTGGAGCTGGTCGCAATTATTTTTTGAAGGATCCTCAGTTCATCGCGGACTGCGAGGCAGATCCGGCGTGTCTCTTCCTGCGCTCGCTCACTCTCCCCTTTTTGCTGCTGCTTGATTTGATAGTTCGTGAGCCCAAGGGTGATGAGAATGGCCGAGATCGAGCCAACCGCTTGTACCCAACCAGCCCATTCGCTCGAATTAAGGTGTACCTTGTTTCCCCAAGTGACCAACACAATAATCATTATTCCTGTTGACGCACTGGCGACGATGAGTGGGTCGAGCGCCACTCGGATGAATCCTTTTGGATTTTTCATGAGGAAATATTAACATGAGCAGTCCAGCCGCTCGGGCCGGCAACGTTAGTTTCAATCGTGACAACCCCTCACATGGATGAGCTTTGTATGGCACACTGCGGGGCGAAGCAGCATTTACCCAGGAGCCCATGAGCATCATCCACAAATTGCCCTACGAATGGCTGGTCGGCCTGCGCTACACGCGCGCCGGCAAGCGCAGCAGCCGCAACAGTTTTATCTCCTTCATCTCCCTGATTTCGGTGTCCGGTATCGCTCTCGGGGTGGCGGCGCTGATCGTCGTGCTGTCGGTCATGAATGGCTTCCAGAAGGAAGTGACGGACCGGATGCTGTCCGTGCTGGCCCATATCGAGGTGTTCGACGCCCGTGGCGGCATGCCCAACTGGCAGGACGCCGAGAAGGAAGCCTTCCGCAACCCGGCCGTGCGCGGCGCCGCGCCTTTCGTGGAAACCCAGGGCCTGCTGGTGCGCGACGACGTCATGAAGCCCGCGGTCATCCGCGGCATCCTGCCGGAACAAGAACATAAAGTGTCGGACGTCGGCCGCCAGGTCCGCCAGGGCAGCCTGCAGAACCTGCGTCCCGGCGAGTTCGATATCGTGCTGGGCTACGTGCTGGCGCGCTCGCTGGGCGTGGGCGTCGGCGACAAGGTCAACATGATGCTGGCCCAGGGCCAGGTCACGCCGGCCGGCTGGGTGCCGCGCACGCGCAGCTTCACGGTGGTCGGCATCTTCGAGGCCGGGCATTACGAATTCGATTCGGCGATGGCCTTCGTGCACCTGCAGGATGCCGAACGCATGGAGCGCCTCGAGGCGCCCAACGGCCTGCGCCTGCGCATCGCCGACATGCACCAGGCGCCGCTGGTGGCGGCGGAACTGAAGAAGTCGATGTCCGGCGACCTGGTCATGCGCGACTGGTCCAAGCTGAACGCCAACTGGTTCGCCGCCGTGCAGACCGAGAAGCGGATGATGTTCATCATCCTCACGCTGATCATCGCGGTGGCCGCGTTCAACCTGGTGTCGACCCTGGTGATGACGGTGACCGACAAGCAGCCCGACATCGCGATCCTGCGCACGCTGGGTTCTTCGCCGGCCTCGATCATGAAGATCTTCATGATCCAGGGCGCGCTGGTCGGCATCCTCGGTACGATTGCCGGCGTGTGCCTGGGCGTGCTGGTGGCCCTGAACATCGACGTGATCGTGCCCTTCATCGAGCATCTGCTCGGGGTGCAGTTCCTGTCGAAGGATATTTATCTGATCAGCGAAATCCCCTCGGACATGCGCTGGCCGGACGTTTTCAAGATCGGCGGCGTGTCCGTGCTGCTGGCGTTTGCGGCGACGCTCTACCCGAGCTGGTCGGCGTCGCGCGTGAAGCCGGCGGAGGCGCTGCGCTATGAATAATACGATGACTACTGAAACTATCGAGACCATGACCGGCATGCCGGTGCTTTCCTGCCGCGGCGTCGGCAAGACCTTCCGCGAAGGCGACTACGCGGTGCAGGTGCTGGACAATATCGATTTCTCCATCGCCCGCGGCGAACGCGTGGCCATTGTCGGCGCTTCCGGCTCCGGCAAGTCGACCCTGCTGCACATCCTCGGCGGCCTCGATACGCCGAGCGGCGGCGCGGTGGTGCTGCAGGGCGAGGATTTCGCGGCCCTGTCGGAGACGAAGCGCGGCGACCTGCGCAACGCCTCGCTGGGCTTCGTCTACCAGTTCCACCACCTGCTGCCGGAATTCTCGGCGCTGGACAACGTCGCCATGCCGCTGCTGATCCGCCGCATGAAGCGCGAGGAAGCGGTGGCCAAGGCGCAGGCGATGCTGGCGCGGGTCGGCCTGGCCAAGCGCGCCGTGCACCGTCCCGGCGAACTGTCGGGCGGCGAACGCCAGCGCGTGGCCCTGGCGCGCGCGCTGGTGACGGAACCGGCCTGCGTGCTGGCCGACGAGCCGACCGGAAACCTCGACCACAGCACCGCCGAGACCATCTTCGACCTGATGCTGGAGCTCTCGCGCACCCTCGGCACCGCCTTCGTGATCGTCACCCACGATCCCGAGCTGGCGCGCCGCTGCGACCGCGTGCTGCGCCTGACCGAGCACGGACTGCGCCCGGAAAGCTGAGACGATGTGGATCGACACCCACTGCCACCTCGACGCCCACGAGTTCGGCGCCGAGTCGCTCGACGTCGCCGCGCGCGCGGGGCAGGCCGGGGTGGACATGATCGTGATCCCGGCCGTGGCGCGCGTGAACTTCGACGTGGTGCGCGACCTGGCCCATGCGGCGCCGAACGCTTCCTATGCACTGGGCATCCATCCGATCTACGTGCCGCAGGCGGCAGACGAGGACCTGGCGTTGCTGCGCCGGCAGGTGGAAGCGGCGATGATCGACCCCCGCTTCGTCGCCATCGGCGAAATCGGGCTGGACTTCTTCATTCCCATGCTGTGCGAACCGGCGATGCGCGAGAAGCAGGAGCACTTCCTGCGCGAGCAGCTGCGCATCGCGCGCGACTTCGGACTGCCGGTGCTGACCCACGTGCGGCGCTCGCAGGACCAGGTTTTAAAACATATCCGGCAGCTCCGGCCGGCGGGCGGCATCGCCCACGCCTTCAACGGCAGCTTCCAGCAGGCGCGGAATTTCATCGACCTCGGTTTCCATCTCGGCTTCGGCGGCGCGATGACGTTTACGCGCGCGCTGCAGATCCGGCGCCTGGCCGCCGAGCTGCCGCTGCAGGCCATCGTGCTGGAGACCGATGCGCCGGACATCGCCCCCAGCTGGGTCCACCCCGGCCGCAACAGCCCGGAACAGCTGCCGGCGATCGGCCATATGCTGGCTGAATTACGCGGCCTGTCCGGCGACGAAATCCGCGCCGCCACCAGGCAGAGTGCATTGGCTGCGATTCCGCGCCTGAAAAACCTGCTCGCATCCTGATCCACGCCTAATCCCGCTGCATTCGGGCATTCGCCGCGCAGGGTGGCGCCGCGCGCGCCCGTCGGGTGCGCGGCATGCACCCTGCCGCGAGCGGGTGGGCGGTCCGCGCCGGATTCTGGCGGTCACGACAATTCCGCCCGGGTGAAAGTTCCGCCTTGACCGGCCCCAAACCGTATGACGCACGGCAACGGACCGCCTTGGCAGGCGTGGAAAAATACCTTCTCCGCCGCACTGCGGCACCCGAACACGGAGAGATGGTGGAGAGCGCGAGCGAGTTCCTGCGGGTCCTGCAGCATGAGAAGTCCCTCAGCACGGCCAACCGCCCCCTGCGCCTGCGCCTCGCGCAAGCAGGGCAGCTTGCCGAGGACATCCTGCTGCCCCAGCGGGTGGTGGGCAGCGAGGCGGTCTGCGGCGGCATCGAATACCGCGTCGCCTGCCTGGCCAGCAGCCCGCACCTGCCGCTCAAGGAATTGATCGCGCTGCCGGCCGAGATCCAGTTCGTCACCGACCGCGGCCAGCTGCGCAGCGTGTGTGGCCTGGTCACCGAGGCGCGCGCCGGCGATTCGGACGGCGCCCTCGCATCTTATGAACTGGTGGTGCGCGACGTCTTCGCGGTGATGGAAAAGCGCAGCAACAGCCGCGTGTTCCGCTACCAGAACGAGCTCGAGATCGTGCAGCTGCTGTGCGACGAATGGCGGCACTCGAACACGGTGCTGGCGAACGCCTTCGAACTCGAACTCGACGCGCTGCTCGACCTGGGCCAGTACCCGCCGCGCGAACAGACCATGCAGTACAACGAGTCGGACGCCGCCTTCGTGCGCCGCCTGCTGAAGCGGCGCGGTATCGGCTGGGTGTTCCGCCCGGGCCGCAGCCGCGGCACCGCGGTCGACCCGGCCCACGACCGCACCCCGGCGCACACCCTGGTGCTGTTTGCCGACGCCGGCAACCTGCCGAAGAACAGTGCCGGCAGCGTGCGCTACCATCGCGACGGCGTCGCCGAGGGCCGCGACACCGTCACGTCCTGGACTGCCGCGCGCCGCCTGCAGCCCGGCCTCACCACCCGCCACAGCTGGGATTACAAGAATCCGGGCGGCCCGCAGTTCATGACCGCCAGCGCGCGCGGCATGGCCGACCAGGGCCCGAGCGGCAACCAGCTCGCCGCCACCCTCGACGACTACCTGATCGAAATGCCGCACGCCGGCGATGACGTCGAAGACCACTGGCGCCTCGGCCACGTGCGCATGAGCCGCCACGAATTCGAATCGAAGTGCTTCCACGGCGAGGGCAGCGTGCGCGACTTCTGCGCCGGCCAGTACTTTTCGCTGGCGGACCACCCCGAGATCGACACCCACCCGGCGGAGCAGCGCGAGTTCGTCATCACCGAGCTGCGCGTGGTGGCCGACAACAACCTCCCGCGCGAGCTCGCCGCTTCCGCCTCGAGTCTGCTGGGCGTGGGGGCGCCGAGCGCCGATCCGGCGGGGCGCGTGCGCATCGCCTTCACCGCGGTCCGGCGCGGCATTGCCATTGTGCCGGCCTACGATCCCCGCAGCGACCTCCCGCATCCGGAGCTGCAAAGCGCTGTCGTGGTGGGCCCGGCCAACGAGGACGTGCACTGCGACGCACTGGGGCGCGTGAAGATCCGCTTTCCGGGCATGCGCGCGGCCGATCACGCGCATGCGCGCGGCGCCGGCGCCTCCGGCGGCCCGGCCGATTCGGCCTGGGTGCGCGTCGCCTCCAACTGGGCCGGCAACGGCAGCGGCAGCCAGCACCAATCGGGCGCGCTCGGCTTGCCGCGCGTCGGCACCGAAGTGCTGGTGGCCTTCCTGGGCGGCGACCCGGACCGCCCCATCGTCCTCGCCCAGCTGTATAACCAGCGCTCGGCGCCGCCGGCCTTCAATGGCGAAGGCAGCCTGCCCGGCAACCGCTACCTGTCCGGCACCCGCACCCGCGAAATCGCCGGCGCGCGCGGCAACCAGCTGCGCTTCGACGACACCCGCGGCCAGATCAGCGCCCAGCTGGGCAGCGACCACGGCGCCTCGGAGCTGAACCTCGGCTGGATGACCGAGCCGCGCGACCACGGCAAGGGCGCGCCGCGCGGCGAGGGCGCCGAACTGCGCAGCGACCTGTCGGTGGCCGTACGCGGCGCCCAGGGTGTGCTGATCAGCGCAGAAGGCGACCAGGGCGGCGCCGGCGGCCAGCTCGCGCGCGCCGGCCTGGTCGGCCTGGCCGAAGTCATGCAGGGCATCCTCGACGAAGTCGGCAAGCTGGCGGCGGTCCACAACGAGGACGAACCTTCGCAGCAGCGCCTGGCCGCGCTGGTCGACAAACTCAAGCGCTGGCACGAAGGCAGCAACGTGGCCGAAGACGGATCGGGCGGCGGCGCGGCCGTCGTCGCCGCCAGCGCGCCCGCCGGCGCCATCTTCGCCAGCAGCGACAACCTGGCGCTGGGCGCGCAGAACAAGGTCGACGTGGTCAGCGCCGGCGACGCCGAAGTCTCCACCGGCCGCAACATCTTCCTGCGCGCCGCGCGCGGCCTGAGCATGTTCGCGCACGAACTGGGCATGAAGATCGGCGCAGGGAAGGGCGACATCGTGGTCCAGACCCACCTCGGCAACATCCAGATCAAGTCCTCGGGCCGCATCAGCCTGATCGCGGCCGAGCGCATCGAGCTGGAAGCGCCGGCGGTCAAGATCATCGCTCCCGGCGCCACCACCGACTGGGCCGACGGCAAGATCACCCACCAGAGCAGCAGCCAGCAGATCCACAAAGGGTCCGATTTCATGTACTTCGGCCCCGGCGGCGCCAGCCCCAGGGACGTGCGCCTGCCGACTTCGCACCTGCACACCGACGAATACGTGGTGCTGCGCCACCTGCAGACTGGCGCGCCGATCCCGAACCAGCGCTACAAGGCGACCTTCGAGGACGGCCGCACCGTCACCGGCCGCACCGACGACCAGGGCCGGACCTCGCTGCTGATCGGAGAAATGATCGGCGGCGTCGACATGGCTTATTTACCCGAACAGGACGATCCGGCCGCCTGAGCCGGACATACAACGAACACGGAGCGCCGCAAATGGCTGATCCTACCCGACCCTTGCCGAACCTCGTCCCGCAGCCGGATGGCAGCTGGACCGGGCGTACGGTGCTCACGCCGACGGCCTTGAAGACCCGTGGCTTGTTTACGATGCCGCCGTCGAAGGTGGTGCCGGTGATTGTGGTGCCGGGGATTATGGGGACGAATTTGCGGGCGGTTGGCGATCCGGCAAAGCTTGCGGACGGGGCCCTCAAGCCGAACGAGGAGGCCTGGCGGCCGCCGAATGGGTCGATCGCCGGGATTAACGCAGCCCGCATCTGGAAGAAGCGGGATCCTGTTACGCGGCAGAAGCTCCTGAATGCCGGAAAACTCGAGGTCGACGATCGTGGCGACATCAGCTTGCCTTTGGAAGCCAGGAATTACGGCATGTTGGAGAAGGAAGTCCGTGATCGCTACTGGGGTGAGGTTCACTGGGACTCTTATGGCGGACTTCTCTACGGGCTTCACGTTGGATTGAATCACACCTTTGAACTGGACCCGCTCGATGACTCGCCTGTCGTCTGCCGGCACTGGAAAGAAGTAATGGCCTGCGACCCGGCAAAGTGGGGTGTTCGCAGCATCGAGAAAATCACGCAGAGTGAGCTGGAAAAGCACGCGGGCTACTATTACCCCGTGTATGTGTGCGGCTACAACTGGCTGGAATCTTGTGAAGATTCCGCCGCAAGGCTGCGGCAGCGTATCGAAAGTACGATCGCGCACTGGAAGAAACTAAAGCGCGAATGCAATAAAGTGATTCTCGTGACGCATTCGATGGGTGGACTGGTGGCACGAGCTTGCGCCAAACAGATTCCCGATCAAATTCTGGGCGTCATTCACGGTGTAATGCCGGCATTGGGTGCCCCAGTCTGCTATCGACGGATTGCCTGCGGCACGGAGCGCTGGAGTCCAAGCAACGACACCACTGCCAATCTCAAAGCCGATTTTACCGCAGACATCCTGGGCGGAAAGCCGGAACAAACCATGCCGGTGATGGCTACCGCTCCCGGTCCACTGCAGTTGTTGCCGAACCACCTCTATCCGCAACCTTGGCTGCATGTGTGCATGGTCAGCCGGGTTAACAACAAGGATGTACCACGTGATTTAGTTCATCTTCCGGTTGGTAATCCTTACGACTTATACCGCGACACGCAGTCCTGGTATCGGCTTATTGATTTGCAACTGGTCGATCCGGCGCGGAAATATGGTGGCGATCAGCGCAGGCTCGCGCACGCCGTTCGGATCGCTGTCGATAATGCAGAAAAGTTTCACCGTGACGTTCTGGGCACGTATTACCACCCGAATACTTACGCCTTTTACGGCGCGGATTCGGCGCACATGTCGTTCGGCGCCGTGCGGTGGGTAGCACGAGAGCCCGGGGCAGGGGCAGTGTTCACCGAAGCGAACCTGCGCAAGGCGGCACTGATGGGGTATCGAGAGACTGTTGGCCGCCGGGTCAAAGTGGAAGCCAAGACCGCTCTGGAATTCGTGCCTGCCCGGCAGGACATTGGCGGCGATGGCACGGTGCCACTCCAATCCGGTGCCGGACCGCGGGGGAAAGTGCGGCAGTTATTCGAAATTCGCGGCGTGGACCACCAGGATGTCTTCAATAACGAAGCTGTACTGCTGCTGACCCAACACCTCGTCGTCAAGTTAACGCAAAAATTGCCATGACACGAGTAAGAAAAGGCGGATGGCGGGAACTCGTCGTCCTGCTGGCAGCCCTTGCCTGCGCTGGAAGCTGGGCAGCCGGCCACGTCCGCAGTATGCGGGACAGATCCGAGGTGGCAAAAATGACCGAAAACTTGAAGACGGTATGCGTCGGGCGTTACCTGGTCGACGTACCGGCCCAGGCGGAAGTAAGCCTTTCTGGGGGAATGCTCAGCGGTTTCGAGATCAGCACACGCGAGGAGGATGAGGCGAAATTCCGGGAACGGCTCGCTGCACGCGAAACCGAGCTCAAGGGCGGCGGCGGGAGCGCTTCTGCCGGAGTGATCGAGACGCGCGAGTTACGTGTTCCGCACATGATCGGACGTACCCTGATATTTGGGCGCACCCGCAGCCATGGGTCTGAGGGCGATCGAAGGGTGACATCGGAGTACGCATCGATCGAGACGCATGCACATGTGGCTGGACTAAGCGTTGCACTCGCCATGCAATATGGCGATGACGCCGACGTTAAACTATCCGAGCTGCTGCTGTCGCGTATTCAGGTCCGGGATAAGGACGAAATCCCTACGGTTCCAGGCTTCTGCGTGTCGGGTGCCGTCTTTGCTGAACCGCTCCCGAACCACAATAACGAACACATGGTCATGCATCTTGCCTTGCCTGGCCACCCGGACGTAGCCTTGGCGCTTTTCAGTATCGCCGGCGCCAAATCGGGATCCGGCATCCTTTCCCGGACTGCGGACGTCGATGCAAGTGCCAGCGCCGAAGAGCTTCTGCGCGTGACCAAGTTACGGGCCGGTAAACGGAACATCAATGGATTGGAGGGGGAGGAAGTATTGGAGCGGGTACGCGAATTCAACTTTGCGACCACTTACGGTTTCAACTGGGAGACGCGAGGAATAGCAGTAGACCCGCTGCAACCCTATCTCTCCCTTGAACTTCAGACCGGCATTGGTGAACGGGCAGGCGGCAAGCCAGTCGATACAAGCCTTCATGAAGACGCCTTGCTCGCTTTGTGGGATAGCATTGCTTCCAGCATCCGGCTACGAAAAAGCGGACCGCCGCCTACGCCATCGGCGCCGCCCGAACCCTCGGGTCCGAAGCTGGGCGCGGTGGCGAATGCCGGGGAAATCTGCCCACAGTCCGGCTGGTGGCGCTGCAATACCGGAGGTGAAGGTAGGAGCGTGCATGGCGGTGCGGTGCAGTTCATTCGTCAGGGCGAGCGCATGCCCCAGGCATTGCTGCTGCCGCGCCAGACGATCTGGCAGAAGCTGAAACGCATCCAGCCAAGCGTCGAGAGTCCGGAGCTCACAGCCTGGACCCTGGTCGATAAGCGGCTGCGCCCGCGTACCGCGATCACGGTTGCCTTGGCACCGGCCGTCGCACCGGCCGCAGGTGCGGCATCTGCTGCGATGGAGGTGCGCGCGGTGCCGCTCGGAAGCCATGTACGTACCGGCGAGGTTTGTCTCGCAAGTGGCTGGTGGAGATGCGAGGAATCGCATGCGCTCGACGGTACGCGCTGGTTCGCCCAAGGTAGTTTGATGCCGGTAGCGACCTTCCAGGTCCCTGCCGGTGTCTTCGCCAAGTCGGCCGGTCCCGAAGTGATTCAGCGGCGGAGCATGTGGCAACTAGTGCGGCATGCCGAAGCGTCGGTGGCGGCGCAAACGGTGCTGCCGACATCCGATCGATTGTCGATTAACGAGCCTCCCGAATTGGTGTGACGATCAGCATCTGAACAAGGCGCGTAGTCAGGCGATCTTATGAAAAACAAAAAAATGGGCAGATGGCCACATCTCGTTATTCTCGTGTTCGTTTTTTCAGGTGTGGCAACTTGGGCTGCCAGCGAGATCCGCAGCGCGCGGCATCGATCGGAAGTTGCCGCGATGATGGCAAAGAAGAAGACAGCTTGCGTTGGACGCTATCTCGTCGATGTGCCAGCGGACGCCGATGTGACGCTGACCAGTGAGCGGCTGGCGGGTTTCGAGATTCAAACGCGTGAGGAGGACGAGGCGACATTTCGGACGCGTATTGCAGCGCGCGAGGCTGAAATCGCAACATCGGGCCGAATGTCCGATGATTCAAACGGATTGGCGATAGTTCGCGATCTACGCATACCGGGAATGATCGGACGTACGATGATCTTTGGACACAATGCCGGTTATTTAATGGAAGCTGGTCGCCGGGTCAAAGACCAGTTCTCGTCAGTCGAGGTCCATGCGCATATTGGAAAGCAGAGTTTCACGCTCTCTGCGAAGTATGCGGACGAGGACAGGGCAAGATTGGCCGAAACACTCCTGACGCGACTACGCCTACGTGGTGAGGACGAGATTCCGTCCGAGCCCGGTTTTTGTATTGAGCGTGCATTCTTCTCGGAGCCACTTCCAATACGCGAAGCCGAACATTTCGCGCTGCAAATTGGTCTCCCGAACCATGCGGATATAAAGATGACCTTATTTAGTCTGCCTGGCGGTGGTGCCGAACCCAGTTTATTCCGCCGTGTTGCCGAAACAGACTCCAGCGCCGGCTTTAGCGAACGCCTGCGGGTTACGAAAATTCGTCTCAAGAAGCGAAGTATTGATGGCCTGGAGGGCGAGGAGGCGCTCGAAAGCTTTCTCGAACTGAACCTCGCGACGACGTATTCCTTCATATGGGAAGCGAGAGGAATAGTAAGTGATCCACTTCGCCCCTTTCTATCGATCGAGCTTCATGCTGGGATGAGCCAACAGGCAGGAGGAAAGCCAGTCAACGCGAGCCTGCACCAAGACGCTCTATTAGCTCTGTGGGACAGTATCGCCTCCAGCATTCGGTTGCGCGACCCCGAGCCAGGTTCTCTGCAGCACTCTAACGATCCAGGGCGACTCAAAGCGGTCGCCACAACCGCGCCAAACAAACTCTGACCGACGCACTCGATGCGCTGCGCCATTCTGGCCTTCACCGCTGGCGTGCTGGCGCTGCAAAGCGTCGCCGTACTACCGACGGCGCCGGTCATGTGCGTCTGCGTGGGATGTGCGATCGCTTGCATCGCGTTGGTAGGCATCGTGAAGCGGGTCTGGAGCACAGCTTGCCTTACTGCCTGCGCCGGCACACTCCTCGGCTACACCTGGGCCGCCCTGATGGCCCACCATGCCCTCGTATCCCAACTCGCCCCTGCCGACGAAGGCCGCGACCTCACAGTAGTCGGCATCGTCGACAGCCTCCCATACCACTTCGAGCAAGGCCTGCGCTTCAACCTGCTGGTCGAGCGCACCGAAACACCCGGAACGACAGTCCCGTCCAGAATAGCCCTGTCCTGGTACGCCGACCGCGGCAGCAGCCCCGGCAAGCTGCCCGACAGCTTGAAACCCGGCGAACGCTGGCGCCTGACGGTGCGCCTGCAGCGCCCGCACGGCAACGCCAACCCGGGCGGCTTCGACTACGAGGCCTGGCTGCTGGAGCAGGGCGTGCGCGCCACCGGCTATGTGCGCGTGGACAGCGGAAATGCGCAGCTGGACGCCTTCGTGCCGCGCGCCGGAACCCTGATCGAGCGGGCCCGCGCCGTGCTGCGCGACCGGATCCAGGCAGCGCTGCCGGACAGGCAGTACGCCGGCGTGATCGTCGCGCTGGTGATCGGCGACCAGCGCGGCATCGATCAGGCGGACTGGCAGGTCTTCAATCGCACCGGTATCGGCCACCTGATCTCGATCTCGGGCCTCCACATCACGATGATCGCGGGACTCGCCGCGCTGGCGATGTCCGGCCTGTGGCGGCGCTCCTTCTTCACCGGCGCCCAGTTGCCGCTGCGGCTGCCCGCGCAGAAGGTCGCTGCCTTGACGGGCGCGGCGGCCGCGCTGCTGTACGTGCTGCTGGCCGGCTT
This sequence comes from Massilia sp. Bi118, assembly GCF_918697865.1. GTDB lineage: Bacteria > Pseudomonadota > Gammaproteobacteria > Burkholderiales > Burkholderiaceae_D > Telluria. The sequence goes on from NZ_CAKKMV010000004.1 coordinate 65,570, forward strand.
CGGCGTGCCGGCGCAGCGTACGCTCTACATGCTGGTGGTGGTCGCGCTGGCGCTGTGGTTCGGCAGGCTGGCTAGCGTCACGCACGTGCTGTGCCTGGCCCTTGGCGTGGTCGTGCTGCTCGACCCCTGGGCCGTGCTGTGGCCCGGCTTCTGGCTGTCCTTCGGCGCGGTCGCCGTGATCCTGTTCGGCGGCCACGGACGCATCGCCCCGCGCGAGACCGGATTCAAGGCGAACCTGAAGACGGCAGGCCGCACGCAGTGGTCGGTGACGCTCGGGCTGGTGCCGCTGACGATGCTGTTGTTCGGCCAGGTCTCGCTGGTCAGCCCGCTGGCCAATGCCATCGCGATTCCGCTGGTGAGCTTTATCGTGACGCCGCTGGCGCTGCTGGGCAGCCTGTCGCCGGCGCCGCTTGGCGGCTGGCTGCTGCTGGCGGCGCATGCCGTCGTCGAAGGACTGGCGGTGGTGCTCGGGCAGCTTGCACAGATGCCGGCCGCGGTCTGGCGCGCGCCGGCGCCGCAGGCCTGGGTCTTCCTGCTGGCGCTGGGCGGCACCATGTGGATGCTGATGCCGCGCGGCTGGCCGCATCGCTGGGCCGGCGCGGCGGCCTGGCTGCCCCTGCTGCTGCAGATGCCCGAGCATCCGGAGCCAGGGCGCTTTCGCGTAATCGCCTTCGACGTCGGCCAGGGCATGGCGCTGCTGGTCGAAACCGCCGGCCACCGCCTGCTGTACGACACCGGTCCGGGCTACGCGCCCGGCGCGGATTCGGGCAGCCGCGTGCTGCTGCCGTATTTGCGCATGCGCGGGATCGCGGAACTCGACGGCATGGTGGTCAGCCACAGCGACGCCGATCACACCGGCGGCGCGCTGGCCGTGCTGGGCGAGGTGAAGGTCGGCTGGCTGGCGTCCTCACTGCTGGCCAGCCACGCGGTCGCGCGCGCGGCGCCGCGCCATCTGCACTGCGCGGCCGGCCAGCGTTGGGAGTGGGACGGCGTGCGCTTCGAGATGCTGCATCCGGCCGCCGCCAGCTATGCGGACCCGAAGCCGAGGCCGAATGCGCGCAGCTGCACGCTGCGGATCACCAATGGCCGCACTGCCATCCTGCTGGCTGGCGACATCGAAGCGGCCCAGGAAGCGGCGCTGGTTGCAAGCGGTGCGGACGGCCTGCGCGCCGACGTCCTGCTGGCGCCGCACCACGGCAGCGGCACCTCGTCGACCCAAGCCTTCCTGCAGGCGGTCCACCCCAGCGTGAGCGTGTTCCAGGTCGGCTGGCGCAACCGCTACAAGCATCCCAAGAAAGAGGTCTACGAGCGTTACGGCCAGCTCGGGATCGAACGCCTGCGAACCGACGAACTGGGTGCGCTCACGCTGGCGTTCGACGCGAAAGTCGAAGCACAGGCCTACAGGCGCCAGCACGCGCGCTACTGGAGCGCGGCGCCGGAGCCGAAGCAATAGATCAGGCTTCGCGCGGCAAGGTAATCGTCACCCGCAAGCCACCCCCGGCGCGGTTCGCCGCCGTGATCCGCCCGCCATGCGTCTCGACCACCCGCTTGGCGATCGCCAGCCCGAGTCCATGGCCGTCGACGTTGTTCTGCGTCGGGTTCGAGCGGAAGAAGGGTTCGAAGATCTCGCCCAGGTGTTCCTCGGCGATGCCGGGGCCGCGGTCCAGCACTTCGATGTGGACCAGGCCGTCCTCGGGGTGCAGGGCGACGTCCACCGCGCCGGCGGCGCCGCCGTGCTTGACGGCGTTGCGCACGATGTTCTCGACCGCGCTCCACAGCAGGTCGGGCGCGCCCATGACCGTCACCGGGACCGGGGCGTCGACGTCGATGCGGGCGCCGGCTTCGAAGCGGGCGTCGTCGGCGATCTGGTCGATCATCTCGACCAGGTCCACCGCTTCCATCGCCGGCGGCACGCTGGCGGCTTCGAGGCGCGACAGCGTCAGCAACTCGCCGACCAGGCGGTCCATGCGTACGCTTTCGCGTTCGATGCGTTCGAGCGAGGCCTGGATCTTGTCCGGCTGCTGGTGCGCCAGGCCGATCGCAGCCTGCAGTCGCGCCAGCGGCGAGCGCAATTCGTGCGAGACGTCGTGCAGCAGGCGGCGCTGGCCTTCCATCAGGGTGCGCAGCTGGGCGCTCATGCGGTCGAAGTCGTGGCCCAGTTCGGCCAGTTCGTCGCCCGCGACTGCCATCTTGGCCTCGCCGAACTTGGGCGCGAGGTCGCCGGCGGCGGCGGCTTCGAAGGCGCCGCGCAGGGCGCGGATCGGCCGCGAGAAATACCAGGCGAGGAGGGCGGCGAACAGGAAGCTGGCCATGGTCGCGGCGGCGATCGGCAACCAGCGGCCGACGTGACGGCCGAATTCCGGCGGCAGGCCGAACAAGCCGCCGGGACCGCCCGGGCCGCCGGGGCCGGGACCCACGCCCGGATAGGGGCCGTGCGCCCGCTCGAACCTGGACGCGACCGAGCTGCCAGGCGCCGCGCCATCCAGGCTGGCCCTTGCGCCGTGCGCCGGGTCCGCATAATTGCCGCCGGCCGGCGCAGGCTTGCCGTCCGGCGCGAAGCCAGGCCCGCGCTGGTCGTCCGGGCGTGGACCCGGTTCGCGCGAGGCGAAGGCGAGATAGCGCCGGCCGTCCGGCGCGGTCAGGCGGGCCACGGCGTGGGTCTGGGTACCGTCGATGAGCTTGCGCGCGACTTCCTCGCGCAATTTGGGCGGCACCGTGCGCCCGAGCAGTTCGTGGTCCTGGTCGTCCAATACGTAGAGGTGCACGCGGCGCGTGGTCGCGGCCAGTTCGCGCAGGGCGTCGACGCCACCGTGCTTGAGCGTCGCCGCGGCGGCGTCCAGCATGATCACGGCCGGCGGACCGAGATCGAGGGTGGGTTCGGTATTGCGGTGGCGCGCCTGGTCGCGCAGCCAGAGCGTGCCGCCGATGCCGATGGTGGCCGCCACCTGGGCGAGCAGGATCGACAGGAAGAACTTCCAGAACAGTCGGCCCATCTTTACTCGCGGATCAGTTGGTAGCCGAGACGGTAGACGGTCTGCAGGCAGGAGCGGCCGTCCGACAGGGTGCCGAGCTTGTGCCGCAGGCTGCTGAGGTGGACGTCGATGTTGCGGTCGAAGCGCGCCAGCGGGCGGCCCAGTCCCTGTTCGGACAGGTCGTTCTTGCTGACCGGGCGGCCGGCGTTGCGGGCCAGGACTTCGAGCAGGTTGAATTCGGTGCTGGTCAGTTCCAGCGGGGTGCCGTCCCAGGTCGCGCGGCGCTGCTCGGGCAGCATGGTCAGCTTGCCGACCGTGAGCGTGATGCCGGGGCCCTCGCTGCTCGCGCCTTGCGTGCGGCGCAGGATGGCGCGCACGCGGGCGGTCATCTCGCGCGGGGTGCAGGGCTTGGTCACGTAGTCGTCCGCGCCAAGTTCGAGGCCGAGAATGCGGTCGGCGTCGTCGCCGCGGCCGGTCAGCATCAGCACCGGGATACGGCTGGCGGCGCGGATGCGGCGCAGGGTCTCGATACCGTTCATACGCGGCATCATCACGTCGAGGATGGCGATCGCGTACTGGCCGCTGAGGGCTTCGCGCGCGCCGGTCTCGCCGTCATGGGCGCAGGCCACGCGAAAGCCTTCCTGTTCCAGGTACTCGGTGAACATCCCTACCAGTTCGGTATCGTCGTCGATTAACAGCACTTGAGTCATGTTCGCATCTTAGCAAATGGGGATGGGGACTGGCGCTTCAGGTGCCCGTCTTTACCCGGTTTTACAAGCATTTAACGCCACTTTACAGCGCCGGGCACGAGAATGCGGCATCTCAACCACACAAGGATGTCGAACATGAAAACGGTACGTAAATCGTTGGCGGCCGCACTGCTTGCGGCCTGCTGCGCCTCCACCTTCGCCGCCGGCCAGGCCGAGGCGCCGCCGGCGGATGGCGATCACGCTGCCGACCAGGGCCCGCGCAATGGCCCTGGCGGCCGCGGACCGGAAGGACGCGGACCGGAAGACGGTCCGCGTCACGGCCCCGGCCCCGGCTTCGAAGGCCGCGGCCCCGGCGGTCCGGCTTTCGGCCACCACTTCGGCCACCTGAAACTGAGCGAAGCCCAGCAGGACAAGCTGTTCGCGATCGAGCACGCCGCCGCGCCCCAGCGCCGCCAGCAGGAAAAGGCGATCCGCCATGCGCACGACGCCCTGCGCGCCCTGCGCGACGCCGCCCAGTTCGACGAAGCCAGGGCCGGCGCTGCCTCGCGCGAGCTCGGCCAGGCCATCGCCGCGGAGACCCTGCTCGAAGCGCGCCTGCATGCGCAGGTGCTGGCCGTGCTGACGCCGGAGCAGCGCGAACAGCTGCACCAGCGCCGCCCGCAAGCGCCGCAAGAACGTCCGTAAGCCATGGAGGAACAAGAAATGGATCACCATCGCGACGGACTCGCCGAGGACCTCGAACCCCTGCTGGAGATCGCGGCCAGCCGCCGCCAGTCGCTGCGCTGGCTGCTGGGCGGAATGGCGGCGCTGCCCCTGGCCAGCTGCGGCGGCGGCACGGTCGCCAGCGTCGATACCAGCGCCACTGCCAGCGGCAGCACCGGCAGCACCGGGTCGACCGGCAGCACCAGTAACAGCTGCGCGGTCATCCCCGAGGAGACCAGTGGCCCTTACCCCGGCGACGGCACCAACAGCAACGGCAGCGGCGTGGCCAATGCGCTGGCCCTGTCCGGCATCGTGCGCAGCGACATCCGCACCAGCGTTTCGCCGGGCAGCGCAACCGCGCAGGGCATCCCGCTGACCATCAGGCTGCAGCTGGTGAACGTGGGCGCAAGCTGCGCGGCCATCGCCGGCGCCACCGTCTACCTGTGGCACTGCGACCGTGACGGCAACTACTCGATGTACGCCAGCGGCCTGACGAAGGAGAACTACCTGCGCGGCGTACAGGCGGCCGACGCCGATGGCTACGTGACGTTCACGACCATCTTCCCCGGCTGCTACGCGGGCCGCATGCCGCACGTGCACTTCGAGGTGTTCCCGAGCCTGGCCAATGCGGCCAGCGCGGCCGGGCGCATCAAGACTTCGCAGTTCACCTTCCCGATGGCGACGCTGAACGAGGTCTATGCGAACACGGCGTACGCGGCGAGCTCGCGCAACCTGGCCTCGATGAGCTATGCCACCGACAACGTGTTCAGCGACGGCACCTCGCTGCAGATGGGCAGCGTGAGCGGTAATGCGAGCACCGGTTACACCGTGACTTTGGTAGTAGGGGTTTCACTCTAAAGCTGGATCGGGTTCATGGCGAAGGCCTTACAATGGGCGCCATGAACAAGCCTCTGCTGCATTTCACGCACGGGAACAGCTATCCGTCCGGCTCCTACGGGCGCCTGCTCGAGGAGCTGGGCCGCGACTTCGACGTGCGCACCACCGACATGCTCGGCCACGATCCGCGCTGGCCGGTGGACGACAACTGGCATGCGCTGATCGACGAATTGATTGCCCAGCTCGAACGCTACGACGAGCCGGCGATCCTGGTCGGCCACTCGCTCGGCGGCGCGGTCGGCATGCTGGCCGCGTGGCGCCGTCCGGACCTGGCGCGCTGCGTGGTGATGCTGGATTCGCCGGTGGTGGCGGGCTGGCGCGCCCATGTCTGGCGACTCGCGAAGGCGCTGGGCCTGGGCCGCAAGCTGTCGCCGGGCGGGATCGCGGAGCGCCGCCGGAATGTCTGGCCCTCGCGCGCGGCGGCCTACGAGCACTTCATCTCGAAACTGATCTTCCAGGCCTGGGCGCCGGGCGCGCTCGACGATTACCTGGACCACGGCCTGGCCCCGCATCCGGAAGGCGTGCAGCTGCGTTTCGACCGCGAGGTCGAAGCGGCCATCTACAGCAGCCTGCCGCATGACATGAACGCCGTGCTGCGCAAGCCTTACCCGCTGCCGATCGGCTTCGTCGCCGGCACCCGTTCGGAAGAACTGCGCCAGGCCGGCATGGCCTCGACCCGCAAGCTGGTCGGCGAGAATCTGGTCATGATCGAAGGGACGCATTTGTACCCGATGGAGTTGCCCCGGCTGACGGCGCAGCTGACGCGCGAGATGATAGGGCGGCTGCTGCCGGTGCTCGCCGAAGGTGACCAGCGCAAGGCTTTCGCGTAAAATCCCAGGTTAATATTTATTCACCGGGAAGCCCTGCGATGGCAATCAAAAGCGACAAATGGATCCGCCGGATGGCGGAAGAACACGGCATGATCGAACCTTTCTCGGCCAAGCAGGTGCGAGAGAGCGAAGGCCGCAAGATCATCTCCTGGGGCACCTCGTCCTACGGCTACGACATCCGCTGCGCCGACGAATTCAAGGTGTTCACGAACATCAACAGCACCATCGTCGACCCGAAGAACTTCGATTCGAACTCCTTCGTCGACGTGAAAAGCGACGTCTGCATCATCCCGCCGAACTCCTTCGCACTGGCCCGCACCATCGAGTACTTCCGCATCCCGCGCAATGTGCTGACGGTCTGCCTGGGCAAATCGACCTATGCGCGCTGCGGCATCATCGTCAACGTGACGCCTTTCGAGCCGGAGTGGGAGGGCTATGTGACCCTGGAGTTCTCGAACACGACACCGCTGCCGGCCAAGATCTACGCGGGCGAGGGTTGCGCGCAGGTGCTGTTCTTCGAGAGCGATGAGGTGTGCGAGACTTCGTACAAGGACCGTGGCGGCAAGTACCAGGGTCAGCATGGGGTGACCTTGCCGAAGACTTGATACGGATTCGGGCGGCATGCCGCCCAGGGTGTATCACTTTGAAAGGAGGCTGCGGCCTCCTTTTTTCATGGCATTGCAAGTTCCGGCGCGATGGACTATCGTGGAAATCCACCACGCAGCCTGAAGGAGAATGGCATGCAGAACCCTGTCGACTGGTTCGAGATCTACGTGCAGGACATGGAGCGCGCGTGCGCGTTCTACACCGGGGTGTTCCAGGTGAAGCTGGAACGCCTCGATACGCCGGATATCGAGATGTGGGGTTTCCCGATGGCGGGGGACAACTACGGCGCGACCGGCGCCCTGGTCCGGATGCCGGGCTTTGAGCCGAGCGGTCAGGGCGTGATCATCTACTTCAAGTGCGAGGATTGCGCGGCCGAGGCGGCGCGCGCAGCGGAGGGTGGCGGCAGCGTGGTCAAGCCCAAGTTCTCGATCGGGAAGTACGGCCATATCGCCTTGGTCAAGGATACTGAGGGCAATATGATCGGGCTGCATTCGATGAATTGAGCCCCCGGCAATGCAGGGTAGTGCTCAGTCAGGCTCCACAAACTCCTTAAGGGCTTTCATGCGTGTCTCTGCATGTCCCTGCATGCAGCCGATATGCATGAGGGTACGGATGGTGCCGCCGGCGTTGCGCTGGTAGACGGCGGCGCAGTCGGCTTCACGGAACTTGACCCAGGCTCGTTGCGCCGTAATCAGTTTCTGCTTTGCTTCGACGCTTTCCTTGCCCTCGGCATCCAGAGTCTTGAGTGTCTGCCGGTAGACCTCGTTGAGTTTCGCTTCGACGCCCTTCAGTTCGATCGCCGCGCACTCGTTCATGTCGGGCGTACTCATGGCGTTCTTGCAATCGAGCGCTGCGGCGGAGGCGGCGCTGGCCGCAAATGCGACCATGGCAGCAAGGAGGGCGCGGCACAAGCTGGCGAATGCGCGTGATGTCATCGTGTTCTTCCTGAAAAAAAGCCCGGATCGCTCCGGGCTTCTCGATTAGCTGAAACTGGCTCAGTCCTGCTTCACGCAATCCACGAAGTACCCCAGCTTCCCATCCACCTCACGCTTGACCAGCCCGTGCACATCGGTCTCGAAGCCCGGGAAGCGCTCGTTGAAGTCGCGCGCGAAGCGCAGGTAGTCGACGATGGTCTTGTTGAAGCGCTCGCCCGGGATCAGCAGCGGGATGCCCGGCGGGTAGGGCGTCAGCAGGATCGCGGTGATGCGGCCTTCGAGCTCCTCGATCGAGACGCGCTCGATCTCGCGGTGCGCCATCTTGGCGAAGGCGTCCGAGGGCTTCATCGCCGGGATCATGTCCGACAAATACATCTCGGTGGTCAGGCGCGCCACGTCGCGCGACTTGTAAAAGTCGTGGATCTGCTGGCACAGGTCGCGCAGGCCCCAGGATTCGTAGCGCGGGTTGGCCGCGCAGAATTCCGGCATGATGCGCCACATCGGCTGGTTGCGGTCGTAATCGTCCTTGAACTGCTGCAGGGCGGTGACCAGGGTGTTCCAGCGGCCCTTGGTGATGCCGATCGTGAACAGGATGAAGAAGGAGTACAGGCCGCACTTCTCGATGATCACGCCGTGCTCGGCCAGGTACTTGGTCACGATCGAGGCCGGGATGCCGGAATCGTCGAAGGAGCCGTCCAGCGCCAGGCCCGGGGTCACCACGGTGGCCTTGATCGGGTCCAGCATGTTGAAGCCTTCGGCCAGCTTGCCGAATCCGTGCCAGGTGTGGTCGGCGTGGATCATCCAGTCGGCCTGGGTGCCGATGCCTTCTTCGCTGGTGACCTGCGGGCCCCAGACCTTGAACCACCAGTCGTCGCCGATTTCTTCGTCGACCTTCTGCATCGCGCGGCGGAAGTCCAGCGATTCGTAGATCGACTCTTCGACCAGGGCGGTGCCGCCCGGCGCTTCCATCATCGCCGCGGCGACGTCGCAGGAAGCGATGATCGAGTACTGCGGCGAGGTCGAGGTGTGCATCAGGTAGGCCTCGTTGAAGGCGTCCTGGTCCAGCTTGACGGTCTCGGATTCGCGCACCAGCACCTGCGAGGCCTGCGACAGGCCGGCCAGCAGCTTGTGCGTCGACTGGGTCGAGAAGATCATCGACTCCTTGGCGCGCGGACGGTCGCGGCCGATCGCGTGCATGTTCTTGTAGAAGTCGTGGAAGGTCGCGTGCGGGATCCAGGCTTCGTCGAAGTGGAGGGTGTCGATCTTCCCGTCCAACATTTCACGCAGGGTTTCGACGTTGTAGACCACGCCGTCGTAGGTCGACTGCGTGATGGTGAGGATGCGCGGCTTCTTGTTCTTGGCTTCGCGCGCGAACGGGTTCGCTTCGATCTTGCGGGCGATCGATTCGGGCGTGAATTCTTCCAGCGGGATCGGGCCGATGATGCCGAGGTTGTTCCGGGTCGGCATCAGGAACACGGGGATCGCGCCGCACATGATGATCGAGTGCAGGATCGACTTGTGGCAGTTACGGTCGACCACGACGATGTCGCCCGGCGCCACGGTCGAGTGCCAGACCATCTTGTTCGAGGTCGAAGTGCCGTTGGTGACGAAGTAGCAGTGGTCGGCGTTGTAGATGCGCGCGGCGTTGCGCTCCGACTTGGCCACCGGGCCGGTGTGGTCGAGCAGCTGGCCGAGTTCCTCGACCGCGTTGCAGACGTCGGCGCGCAGCATGTTCTCGCCGAAGAACTGGTGGAACATCTGGCCGATGGGGCTCTTCAGGAAGGCGACGCCGCCCGAGTGGCCGGGACAGTGCCAGGAATAGGAACCGTCGTTGGCGTAGTTGACCAGGGCGCGGAAGAAGGGCGGCGCCAGGCTGTCCAGGTAGGCCTTCGCTTCGCGGATGATGTGGCGCGCGACGAATTCCGGGGTGTCCTCGAACATGTGGATGAAGCCGTGCAGCTCCTTCAGGATGTCGTTCGGGATGTGGCGGCTGGTGCGGGTCTCGCCGTAGATGTAGATCGGGATGTCCGAGTTCTTGTGGCGGATCTCCTGCACGAAGGCGCGCAGCGCGGTTAGTGCGAAGTTGGTCTCTTCGATGGTGCCGCTGCCGAATTCCTCGTCGTCGATCGACAGCACGAAGGCCGAGGCGCGCGACTGCTGCTGGGCGAACTGGGACAGGTCGCCATAGCTCGTCAGGCCCAGCACTTCCATGCCTTCTCTTTCCATCGCGGCGGCCAGCGCGCGAATGCCGAGGCCCGAGGTATTCTCGGAACGGAAGTCCTCGTCAATGATGACGATTGGGAATCGAAATTTCATGGACAGCTCCAAAGCGAAGCGCCGTGCACCCCATCTCCCTCAAAGTAGAGATGGCCGGGCACGGCACCGAAAAAAAATAGAAGCGGATTTTCGCAGAATTTCCGCATGTCGGCGCAATTTTTTTTGTTAGCTTAGCCAGACTGGACCAATGGCGGCGCACCGTTGTTGCTGGCCAAGCAATGATAAAATGCCACGGTCTACTCAGCGGAGGCCGGCATGAACCCAGTGCGCATCAGATTCGAGAGCAGGCTCCCGAGGTCGGCCGCCGAACTCTGGGCCTGGAGCACCTCCGCGCGCGGCGTGCACACGGAGATGGCGCCGGTGCTGAAGCTCGAGTTCCCGAAGGGGATGCAGCACATCCCGCAAAGCCAGGACAGTCTCGGCAGTCCCTTGGGGAATTGCCGCTTCCTGCTGTTCGGCGTGGTGCCGGTAGACCTGTCGCGCCTGACTTTCGTGGAGATGGAGCCGGGCCGCCGCTTCGTCGAGCAGTCGCCGCTGCTGTCGATGAAGTCGTGGCGGCACGAGCGTGTGATCGAGCCTGTCGATGACGGCGCGCTGGTGGTCGACAGCCTCGAGTTCACGCCGCGCATGGCGGGGCCGGTGGTCGGCTGGTTCGTGGGGCGCTTCTTCGCGCACCGCCACGCCGTGCTGCGCCGCGAATTCGGCGAGCGCCGTTCAGCGCCCCGCGCCGCCGCCAGCCATCAGGGCGCCGATCGGGCCGACATGCGTTCGTAGCTGACGAAGGCGAAGGCCACGCCATCCTTCGAGACGTGCTCTTCGCGCGCGGTGACCGTCCATACCGCCGGATCGATCTCCGGGAAGAAGGTGTCGCAGCGGTAGACGGCGTCGATATGCGTCACGATCAGGCGGCCGGCGGTGGCGATCGCTTCATTGAAGATCTGGGCGCCGCCGATGATGCTGGCTTCCTGCTCGCCCACCAGTGCGGCCGCTTCCTCGAGCGAGCCCGCCACTTCGACGCCCTCGTGCGACCAGTCGCGGTTGCGGGTGACGACGATGTTGCGGCGCTTGGGCAGCGGACGGCCGATCGAGTCGAAGGTCTTGCGGCCCATGATGATGGGGCGCTCGACGGTGACGCGCTTGAAGTGGGCCAGGTCTTCGGGCAGGTGCCAGGGCAGCTGGTTGTCGACGCCGATGCCGCGCTGGGCGTCCATCGCGACCACCAAAGTGATTTGCTTGCTCATGTCTTATACCGCCACAGGCGCCTTGATGGCGGGATGCGGATCGTAGCCGGCCACGTCGAAGTCCTCGAACTTGTAGTCGAACAGTGAATCCGGCTTGCGGCGGATAGACAGCCGCGGCAGCGGGCGCTCCTCGCGCGACAGCTGCAGCTCGACCTGTTCCAGGTGGTTCGAATACAGGTGGCAGTCGCCGCCGGTCCAGATGAAATCGCCCACTTCCAGGCCGGCCTGCTGCGCCATCATGTGGGTCAGCAGGGCGTAGGAGGCGATATTGAAGGGCACGCCCAGGAAGATGTCGGCGCTGCGCTGGTAGAGCTGGCAGGAGAGCTTGCCGTCGGCCACATAGAACTGGAAGAAGGCGTGGCAGGGCGGCAGCTTCATCTGCGGGATGTCGGCCACGTTCCAGGCCGAGACGATCATGCGGCGCGAGTCCGGATTGTTCCTGATCTGGTCGAGCACCTGGCTGATCTGGTCGATATGCCCGCCGTTGGGCGCCGGCCAGCTGCGCCACTGGTAGCCGTAGATCGGACCCAGTTCGCCGTTGGCGTCGGCCCATTCGTCCCAGATCGAGACCCCGTGTTCCTTCAGGTAGGCGATGTTGGTGGAGCCGGCCAGGAACCAGATCAGCTCATGGATGATGGACTTCAGGTGCACCTTCTTGGTGGTCACCAGCGGGAAGCCGTCCTGCAAATTGAAGCGCATCTGGTAGCCGAACACGGAACGCGTGCCGGTGCCGGTACGGTCGGTCTTGACCGCGCCATGGTCGCGGACATGGCGCATCAGGTCTGAATATTGGCGCATCGGGATCGTGAATCTAAAGCAGTTAACAAGCTGGCATTTTACTCGATTGCTGCCGCCAGTTCTGCCGCCAGCAATGCCACCGCCTCGCGCACCCGGCCATCCGGCGTGTCGAGCAGATTGTCCCCGACATAGCATTCGAAATAAGAGGTGTCCGGCAGCACGCCGTGATTGATGCGATGGAAGATCCAGATGCCGTGTTCCGCCGCCAGCTTGCGCCGGATCGCCAGCGCGCGTTCGCGGCTCACCGGCAGGTGCAGGTGCAGCATGTTGGCCTGCGGCGCCGCCGGATTGACCTTGATGACGGGATGGTCGCGCAAGACCTCATACAGGAACTGCGTGCGGCGGAACAGGGCCGGCATGCTGGCCAGGCGCGCATCGAACTGCATCGCCGCCGCCACAACGTAAGGCGACTGGTGCACCAGCTTGCCGCCCTGGCGCGCGAACCATTTGGCGGCGCGGGCGACGAATTCGCGCGAGCCGAGCAGCATGGCGCCGCCCAGGCCGCCGATGCCCTTGTACAGCGACACGTAGACCGAGTCGAAGCCGGCCGCGATTTCGGCCAGCGGGCGGCCATAGCCGGCGGCCGCTTCCCACAGGCGGGCGCCGTCCATGTGCAGGTGGATGTTCTGTTCGCGGCAGTGCGCCTTGATGGCCTGCAGCTCGTCCCAGTCGGACAGCTGGCCGCCGATTTCGCGCATCGGGATCTCGAGGCTGACGGCAGAGAGGCGGTCCGGAATGCCGATGATGTCGGCCGCCGTCCAGGGACGGTGGCGGTCGCCCACCGACAGCGCATCGAAGTGGTTCAGCAGCTGGTAGTTCGAGCCTTCGTGGACGAAGATATGCGAGGTCGGGTGCAGGGCCACCGGGGCCTTGCCACGCTCGGCCACCGCCAGGCGCAGGGCGGTCACCTGGGTCATGGTGCCGGAGATGCAGAACACCGCCGCTTCGAAGCCGAGCAGCTCGGCCACCTTGCGTTCGAAGTCCTGGATCAGGGCGCCTTCGCCGTAGACGTCATGGCTGATGGCATTGGCCTCGCACCAGGCGGCCATGGCGGAAAACATCTCGGCCGGGCGGCGCGGGCGGTGGCCGGGGAGGATGGTGGTGCAGCGGGCAAGCAGTTCGGTATCGCTCATGGCGCAACTCTACACCGAACAAGCGGGGCCGTGAAGGGCGGCCCCGCTGAGGATCAGTAACGCGGCAGCGCAGGGCGTGCGGACGGCTCGGCGGCCATCTGCGCATCGTCCAGCTTGAACAAACGGACCGCGCGCGCCAGCTGCTCTGCCTGTTCCTGCATGGCTTGGGCGGCGGCGCTGGCTTCCTCGACCAGGGCCGCATTGTGCTGGGTGACCTGGTCCATTTCGCCGATCGCGCGGTTGATGTTCTCGATGCCGCCGGTCTGCTCGCTGCTGGCGGCGCTGATGCGGCCCATGATGCCGGTGACCTGTTCGGCGCTGTCCAGCACTTCGGCCATCGTGGTGCCGGCTTCCTGCACCAGGCGGCTGCCGGCGTCGACTTCGGCGCCCGAGGCCTGGATCAGGGCTTTGATCTCCTTGGCCGCGGCGGCCGAGCGCTGCGCCAGGTTGCGCACTTCGGAGGCGACGACGGCAAAGCCGCGGCCCTGTTCGCCGGCACGCGCCGCTTCCACGGCCGCATTCAGCGCCAGGATATTGGTCTGGAAGGCGATGCCGTCGATGACGCCGATGATGTCGGCGATGCGGCCCGAGGACTGCTTGATCGCTTCCATGCGCTCGATCACCTGGCTCACCATGCGGCCGCCTTCCTGCGCGACCATCGAGGTGTTGACCGCCAGCTGGTTCGCCTGGTGGGCGTCGCCGGCGTTCTGGCGCACGGTCTCGGTCAGGTCCTGCATCGAGTTGGCGGTGACGGCCAGGGTCGCGGCCTGCTGCTCGGTGCGGGCGGAGAGGTCGAGGTTACCGGAAGAGATCTCGTTGGACGCGTTGAGGATCTGCTCGGCGCCGCTTCGCACCTGGCCGACCACGTTCGACAGGCCCTTGCCGATCTCGTTCATGGCGGCGGCCAGGCGGCCGATCTCGTCGCGGCGACCGGCGTCGAGCGTGACGGTGAGGTCGCCCTGGGCCATGCGCACGGCGGCGTCGCGGGCCGCGCCCAGCGGACGGGTGACGGCGCGCTTCATGACCGCGCTCAGGATGACGGCGAAGATCGCCAGCGCAATCAGTCCGCTCAGGATGGCGCGGTTGCGCAGTTCCACGGCTTGTTGGACGATTTCGTCTTCGTAGGTGCCGCCGGCAATTAGCCAGTTCCAGTCCTTGAACAGCGTATAGGCGACAACGCGCGAGCGCGCCGATGCGTCGCCCGGGTTCTGGATGGCGTAGGTGGTCAGGCCTTCCTTCGAGTCAAGAATATCGCGCACGTAGGCACGGCCTGCGGCATCGCGGTCGTCGAGGATGCTCTTGCCTTCCTTGCTCGGGTGAACGATCAGGGTGCCGTAATTTTTGCCAGGCGCGGCGTTCAACACGTAGAAGTAACCGGTTTCGCCGACCTTCATGCTGCGGATGCTGTCCTTCAGGTGCGCCAAATCGGCGCTGATGTCGATGCCGACGTAGAGCACGGCAATGACCTTGCCGCCTGCATCCTTTACCGGCTTGTACTCGGTGATGGTTTGCTTGCCGAACAGGGTCACCAGGCCGACATAGGGTTTGCCGGCCTTCAGCTCGGCGTATGCGGGGCTGGCGTGGTCGAGTACCGTGCCGACGGCGCGGTCGCCGTTTTCCTTGCGCACCGAGGTGCTCACGCGGACAAAGTCTTCGCCGTTGGCCACGAAGATGGTGGCGTTGCCGCCGGTCTCGCGAGTGAAGCGGTCGGGCGCGCTGAAGTCGAGATTGAGCTGGGTGTCGCCGCTTTTCAGCACCGGCACCTGCTTGCCCGCCACCTCGACAGTATGCTCGGTATCGACGCTGAATTCGCCCGGGAAGCCAGCGGCGAAAACCTTGCCGAAGGCGACGGCCTCGCTGGAGACGGCGCGGTCGAACATCTCGACGGTGGCCATCACGCTGCGCAGTCCTGCCTTGACGTTGACCACAGCGCGCTCGTGCAGCAGGTTGGAGGTGGTCCAGCTGATGGTGGTGACCAGCGCGGCCAGGATCAGGCCGACGAGGGCAAAAGTCAAAACGGTGATCTTCGAGCCGACTGACCAGCGCGAGATGTCGAACATGGGCTTGTTCATGAAATCCGGGTATGCAAAGTGAATTCCCGAATGATACTGGAAGTATCCACAGGGCAACTACGGAGAAACCCTTAGTTCGACGTATTTGCGCAACAGATTATTATGGTGGCATGCGTTTTTGTTATGCGTGCACGTGGTGGAACTGCAGCGCCGCCAGGTTGGCATAGATCCCGCCCAGCGCCACCAACGAGGCATGGGTGCCGGTCTCAACGATGCGGCCATCTTCCATCACGATGATGCGATCGGCGCGCTGCACGGTGGCGAGGCGGTGGGCAATGATCAGCGTGGTGCGGCCGACCATCGCCGCTTCCAGCGCGCTCTGCACCAGGCGTTCCGATTCCGCATCCAGCGCGCTGGTGGCTTCGTCGAGCAGCAGCAGGGGTGGATTCTTCAGCAGGGCGCGCGCAATGGCGATGCGCTGGCGCTGGCCGCCGGACAGGCGCACGCCGCGCTCGCCCAGGTAGGAGGCATAGCCCTGCGGCAGGCGTTCGATGAATTCGTGGGCGGCCGCCATCTTCGCCGCTGCGATCACCTCGGCGTCGCTGGCCTCGGGACGGCCGTAGCGGATGTTCTCCATGGCGTCGGCCGAGAAGATGACGGTGTCCTGCGGGACGATGCCGATCGCGCCGCGCAGCACCTGCAGGTCGAGGTCGCGGATGTCGGCGCCGTCCAGCAGGATCGCGCCCGACTGTGGGTCGTAGAAGCGCAGCAGCAGCTGGAACAGGGTGGTCTTGCCGGCGCCGGAAGGGCCGACCACGGCCACCGTTTCGCCGGGCCGGATGTCCAGGTTCAGGTGCGACAGGGCGGCGTGGTCCGGACGCGAGGGATAGGAGAAGCCGACGTCCTGCAGTTGCAGCGAGGCGCCGCCGGCATGGCGCGGCGGCAGCGGCTTCGGATGCAGCGGGCTGGCGATGCTCGAGCGCAGCGCCAGCAGTTCGAGCAGGCGCTCGGCGGCGCCGGCCGCGCGCTGGGCCTCGCCCATCACTTCCGACAGCGCGCCGACCGCGCCCGAGACGATGGAAGCGTAGAGGATGAACTGGCCGAGGTCGCCGCCGGTCATGGTCCCGGCCAGCACCGCATGCGCGCCCAGCCACAGCACGAAGACGATGGCGCCGAACACCAGCACGATGGCCAGCATGGTCAGCACCGAGCGCGCGCGAATGCGCCGCATCGCGGTCTGGAAGGCCTGCTCGACCGAGCTGCCGAAGCGCTGGGCCTCGCGGACTTCGCCGGTATAGGCCTGCACGGTCGGCATGGCGTTGAGGATCTCGCCGGCCATGGCGGAAGCGTCGGCGATGCGGTCCTGCGAGTCGCGCGAGAGCTTGCGCACGCGGCGGCCGAACAGCACGATCGGCACCACCACCAGCACCAGCAGGCCGAGGATGATGGAAGTCAGCTTGGCGCTGGTCACGAACAGCATGGCCAGGCCGCCGACGAAGAGCAGGGTATTGCGCAGGGCCAGCGAGATGCTGGTGCCGACCACGCTCTGGATCAGGGTGGTGTCGGTGGTCAGGCGCGACAGCACTTCGCCGCTGCGGGTGGTCTCGAAGAATTCCGGGCTTTGCCGCACCACGTGCGAGTAGACCGCGTTGCGGATGTCCGCGGTGACGCGCTCGCCCAGCCAGGACACCATGTAGAAGCGCGCGGCGGTGGCCACGCCCAGCACCGCGGCCACGCCGAACAGGGCCAGGAAGGTGGCGTTGACGTTGGCGATGCTGCCGCTGCCGGCGGCGCCGAAGCCGTGGTCGATCATCTGCTTGAAGGCGTAGGGAATGGCCAGGGTGGCGCCGGCGGCCACCAGCAGGGCAATCCCGGCCAGCGCGAACTGGCGGCGGTAGGGCTTCAGGAAAGGCAGCAGGCGGGCGAGGGCCTTGAAGGTGCTTTGGCGGCTGGGGGTGGAACTGTCGCTCATGTGTCCTTGTTTCTTCTTTTCGTGTGGTTCAAAGTTTCATTGGGTCGACGTAACCCGTCAGCTCGAGATAGCCGCGGCCCAGGCGGCGGCCGTCGCGCTCGACCGTCACCGCGCCTTCCCAGTACACCGCGCCGGTCGAGCGGCGCGAGTCGAGTTCCTGGTCGGGCTGCAGTGGTGTCAAGCGCCAGGCCAGGGCGCCGGTCCGGATCGTGGTGGCGACCGGATAGCTGGCGCCGGTGCGCGGCGACTTCCATGTTTGCTGCGGCGTGAAGGCGACCTGTTCGGGATTGTACTGGGTCACGCGGCCGGCGGCATCACGATGGGTCGCATGCGCCCAGAGCTTGCCGCCATCCTTGCCGCGGATCTGGAAGGCCATCAGGGCGCCGCCGTCGTCGAGATTGATGCCGGCCCAGTCCCAGCCGGCGGCATTCGTCTCCAGCACCTGGCTGGACCATTCGTGGTCGAGCCATGCGCTGCCTTTGACGGCGATGGCCTTGCCGCCTCGCGTGACCGAGCCTGTAACCTGAAGATGCGGCTCGCTGTAGTAATAGCTGGCGTGTTCGGGCCGCAAGCCCTTGCGCGAGAAGCCGGCTTCGCCCTGCAGCAGCAGGGGCTGGGTCGGCGCCAGCTGCAGCTCGAAGGCCAGCTCGCCGCCGCGCACGGACACCCGGTAGCGGCCGTCCGCGCCACGCCGCATGCTCCAGTCTTCCAGTTTGACGTCGGTGGTGCCGGTCCTGGCCCAGGCAAGGCCGAAACCTTCGCGTGCGCTGCGCTGGTCGTGCAGGAGGTGGCCGGTGGCCGGGTCGGACAGGGCGGCGTGGCCGATGACCAGCTGCTTTGGCGCGAAGGCGCTGGGGTTGGCGTCGTCGTGCTCGGTACGGCTGCGGAAGAAGGTGACCTGGAAGCCGAGCGGCTTGCCGTCCGGTGTGTCGAGCCAGCCGGTCACGTACCACCACTCGGTGCGGTGCGCCGGGTGGGCGCCGAAGTCCTGCGGGAAGACCAGGGTACGGCCTGGTACGACAGGCGCGAACGAAGGCGGTGCGGCCTGCGCGGCGCTGGACAACAAAAGCAGGATCATGAGCAGACGGCGCAGCATCACCAGTCCTCCCGCACCGCGCGCACCGGACCGCCGGACAGCGCATAGCGCCCGGACACCAGCGCCGTGGCCACCGAAGCCGCCACCAGCACCCCCGCCACGCTGCCCAGCAGAGGCCAGGGCAGGTGCAGTTGCATGGTCCAGTGGAAGGATTGCGGGTTCACGACGTAGACGAGAATGAGGCTGATCAAGAGGCCCAGCGCGAAGCCGGTGGCCACGCCCAGCACGGTCAGCGAGCCGCCCTCCAGAGCGAGGATGCGCAGCACCTGGCCGCGCGAGACGCCCACGTGGCGCAGCATGCCGAACTCGCGGGCGCGCGCCAGGGTCTGGGCCGAGAAGGTGGCCGCCACGCCGGACAGGCCGATGGCGATGGCGATCGCTTCCAGCAGATAGGTGACGGCGAAGCTGCGGTCGAAGATCCTGAGGCTGGCGGCGCGGATCTCGCCGGGGCTGGCGAATTGCAGGGTCGCGCCGAAGGGCAGGGCGCGCAGGCGGGCGGCGATGGCGTCGACCGGCACGCCCTTGTCGGCCCACAGCGCGGCGTCGGTGACGGTGCTGTCCCCGGTCAGGCGCCGGTAATCGGGCAGGCGCACCACCACGGAGCCGGACTGGTTGGCGTAGTCGCGCCAGACGCCGGCCACGAAGAAGCTTTGCCGGCGCCCGCCCAGCGGCAGTGCGACGCGCTGGCCGGGGTGGAAGCCATACAGGTCGGTCATGGCTTCCGACACCCACAGCGGCAACTCGCCCGCCGGCGCCGGCACGGCCTCGCCGACCAGGGCCAGCATGCGGCCGGGATCCGCAGCGTCGATGTCGCGCGCGATCAGGGTGATGGCGGGGCGCGCGGGATCCAGCGACAGCGGCCGGGTACGCAGGAAGGCCGAACGCGAGACGCCAGGCAGCGCGGCGATCGCCGCCTGCGCCGGGGCGTCCAGGCTGCCCGTATTGCCGCCGCTGGCGGTGCGCACATACAGGTCGGCCGGCAGGATGTGCAGGATCCAGTCGTCGACAGAGACGCGGAAGCTGGCGACCATGATGCCCATCGCGACCATCAGGCTGAAGCTGGCCAGCACGCCGCCCAATGCGATCGAGGCCTGGCCCGGCGCATTCGCCAGCCGCGCCAGCGCCAGGTTCAGCACCGGCGACTGTGATGAAGAAGGCCGGCGCAGCTGCAACCGGTTCAGCAAACGGAAGCTGCTGGCCGCCAGGCGCGGCATCAGGCCGATCCCGCCGATCAGCAGCAGGGCGACGGCGAAATAGCCGAACAGCGGCAGCTCGAACACGGGCGGCGCGTAGGCGCAGGCGGCGGCCGCGGCCAGGCAGAGCAGCGAGGGCCAGATGCGCGACAGGCGCTCGAGTGCCGCCTCGTCGTTGCCGGACTTGAGCGCCACCGCGGGCCGGGCGCGGGCGGCCTCCCAGGCCGGCGCCGCGCAGCCCAGCAGGGCCACGCCCAGTCCGAGCAGGAAGAACACGCAGGCCGCCACCGGGGTGAACACCACGGTCGGCTTCACCCCGGGGAAGTAGCCGGCGCCGAGGTCGCCGCCGAAGAAGGCCAGCGCGGCCGCCGCCAGTCCATAGCCGGCCGCGATGCCGAGCAGGGCGCCGATCACGCCCAGGCTCGCGCCTTCGACCAGCACCTGGCGCAGCAGCGCGCGGCGCGGCAGGCCGAGCACGCGCAGCAACGCGAACTGGCTGCGCCGCCGCAGCACGGACAGGGCCTGGGTCGAGAACACGAGAAAGGCGCCGGTGAACAAAGCCACCAGCGCCAGCACGGTCAGGTTCACGCGGTAGGCGCGGCTGAGGTTATTGTTGCGGCTTTCCTGGTTGGCGTCGTTCGGCGCCGCCACCGTGAAGCGGCCCGGATAGTCCTTTTCCAGCTCGGCCGCCAGCGCGCGTTGGAAGGCGCCGCGGTCGACGCCGTCGCGCAGTTTCAAATCGATGCGCGACAGCTTGCCCAGCTGGTTGAAGCGCCACTGCAGGGCGCCGATGTCCATCACGGCCAGGCGCTGGCCGCTGCGCGCGCGCAGGATGGGTCCGGCCACGCGCAGCGGCACGTCCTGTGTGCCGGCGCGCAGGCGTAAAGTCGAACCGGTGCGCACGCCCAGCCAGGCCTGGGCCGCCGGAGACAGAAAGATGGTGTCGTCACCCAGCACGTCGGCGCCGCGCCCGTTCGCCGGCACGCCGCTCAGGTCCGGCGAAATGTAGCCGGCGCGCAGTGCGTCCAGGCCGACGATCTTCAGCGATCCCGGCTTGCCGGACAGCGCCGCATCGACTTCCAGCACCGGCGACGCCACTGCCACGCCCTCGTGCGCGGCCAGGCGCGGATAGATGCGTTCGTCGAACTGGGCTTCGCGCCCGGCCACCTGCAAGTCGGCCTGGCCGGCCAGGCTCTGGATGGCGGCGGAGAATTCGTTGAAAGCGGCGGCATTGATCAGGTGGATGGCAAAGCCCATGGCCACGCCGACGGCGATCGCCACCACGGCCAGCAGCGCGCGCATCGGGTGCGCACGCCACTCGCCGAACAGCAGCCAGCGCGAGAGCAGTCCTAGACGGGACATTCCACCGCCAGGGCTTCACGCTGGCGCCTCAGTTTGATGCGCGCGGCCTCGTGCCTGGCGCCGTGCACGGTGCGCGCCAGGTCTTCCTCCGCCCACTTGTGGCGCAGGCGCAGCTTCGCGCATTTCTGGCGCTTGGCATAAGCGGCGCGATTCTGCTTTGCCTGCGTTCTTTCCGCCTGGGCCTGTTCCTTCTCGCGCGCGATGCGAGCCTTTTCCAGTGCCAGCAGGGTGCGGGCGTCGCCGCCTTGCGGCCCCATGGTGTCGGCGGGCGAGATGCCGGCCGGCGGCGGGGGCAAGGCTCTGGACTCTCCCTTGGCGCAGGGGCGGTCGCTATAGCTGGTCTTGCCGTCTGCCGTGCATTTGTACACGGGCTGGGCCTGGGCGGCGGCCGACAGCAGCCAGGGAAGGATAGCCAAAAGAAGGCGCATCATGAAGCTCTCCCGGTCAAAGAATTTTGCCAGGGTTCATAATGCCCAGCGGGTCGAGCGCGGCCTTGATGGCACGCATCAGGTCCAGCTCGACCTGCGTCTTGTAGCGCGGCAGCTCCTCGCGCTTCAGGGCGCCGATGCCGTGTTCGGCCGATATCGAGCCGGCGAAGTCCGCCACGCTGTCGTGCACGATGCGGTTGACGTCGCCCTGGTAGGCCAGGAAGGCTTCATGCGGCGTGCCGGCAGGCGGCGCGATGTTGTAGTGCAGGTTGCCGTCGCCGAGGTGGCCGAAGCAGACCACCTGCACGCCCGGCCAGGCGCGGGCCAACAGGGCGTCGGTCTTTTCCACGAAGTCGGCGATGCGCGAGATCGGCACCGAGATGTCGTGCTTGATGTTCTTGCCGTCCGCGGCCTGGGCCAGCGGGATGTGCTCGCGGATCGCCCACAGCGCGCGCGATTGCGCGATCGAGGTCGCGACCACGGCGTCCTGGGCCAGGCCCGCTTCCAGCGCGTTCTCGATGGTCTCTTCCAGCAGGCGCACCGCGTGCTGCTCGGACTCGTGGCTGGACAGCTCCAGCAGGGCGTACTGCGGGTGCGTTTGCGGGAAGGGCTGGGGCAGGTTCGGGAAGTGCTTGCCGACCAGGCGCAGGCAGACGTCGCTCATCAGCTCGTAGCCGGTGAGGGTCGGGCCCGCGGTTTCCTGGGCCAGCTTCAGGAGTTCCAGCGCGTCGCGGCAGCTGCTAAGTGCGACGAGGGCGGTGATGCCTGCTTTCGGCTGCGGGAACAGCTTCAGCACGGCGCCGGTAATCACGCCCAGTGTGCCTTCGGCGCCGATGTAGAGGTCGCGCAGGTCGTAGCCGGTATTGTCTTTCCTGAGCCCGCGCAGGCCGTTCCACAGCTCGCCCTGGGCGGTGACCACTTCCAGCCCCAGGCACAGCTCGCGCGTGTTCCCGTAGCGCAGGACGCCGGTGCCGCCGGCATTCGTCGCCAGGTTGCCGCCGATCGTGCAGCTGCCTTCGGCCGCCAGCGACAGCGGGAACAGCATGCCGGCCGCGCTGGCGGCCTGCTGGATGTCGTGCAGGATGCATCCGGCGTCCACCGTCATGGTGCGGTTGATGCCGTCGACGGCGCGGATGCGGTTCAGGCGGCGCAGCGAGAGCACCACCGCGCGCCCGGAGTCGTCCGGCACGCTGCCGATCACCAAGCCGGTGCGCCCGCCCTGCGGCACCACCGGCACCCGGTGGGCGGCGCACAGCTGCACCAGGCCGGCCACCTGCTGCGGATCGGCGGGGCGCAGCACGGCGCGGGCGCGGCCCGTGTAGCGGCCGCGCCAGTCGGTCAGGTAGGGTGAGACGTCGGCGTCGTCGGTAAGTACATGCTCGGCGCCGATCAGCTCGCGGCAATGCGCGACGAATTGATCTGTCATGCGAAATCAGTCATGCGGTACTTTGACCTTGTCGAGCAGCTCCTTGGCCAGCTTTTTCGCCTGCTTCTTGTAGGGGCGCAGGTAGAGCAGGGCGAAGACGAAATAGGAAACCACCAGCAGCACCTCGCCCAGCGCCATGATGCGCGAGATCTCGGACCGGTCGCTCCAGGCCCGCACCGCGCCCTCGATGAAATAGATGAGGATGACCATCGACGACCACTGCAGCGTGTACAGGTCGCGCTTGATCACGCCGCGCAGCGGCAGCAGCAGCGGCAGGGCTTTGAGCGCCAGCAGCGAGCCGCCCGGATGCAGCGGGGCCACCACGATTTCCCAGGCCAGCAGCCAGACGCACAGGATGACCAGGCTGGTCACCGCTCCCGTATGAAATACCCGATGCACTTGCATTGCTTATTCCATCCCTTGCAGATTGCGGCTCGCCAGCGCCAGGCGCCGGCCCAGCGCGATCGCCAGCCGCTTCTCGTCGTCCGTGATCGGGCGGTTGCCGTCCACGCCGGACCAGTGGGTCGCGCCGTAGGGGCTGCCGCCGCTTGCGGTGGTCATCAGTTCCGGCATGGTGTAGGGCAGGCCCATCACCATCATGCCGTGGTGCAGCAGCGGAATCATCATCGACAGCAGGGTCGACTCCTGGCCGCCGTGCAGGCTGCCGGTGGAGGTGAACACGGCCGCCGGCTTGCCCGCCAGGGTGCCGGACAGCCACTGCGCCGAGGTGCCGTCGAGGAAGTACTTCATGGCCGCCGCCATATTGCCGAAACGGGTGGGCGAACCGAGCGCCAGCCCGGCGCACTCCGCCAGGTCATCCAGTTCGACATAGGGCGCCCCGCTGCGCGGGATGTCGGGCTCGGTCGCCTCCGCCACGGTGGAGACGGCCGGCACGGTGCGCAGGCGAGCCTCAAGACCGGGGACGCTTTCGACGCCCTGGGCGATGAGCTCAGCCAGTTTGCGAGTCTTGCCATGCCGTGAGTAATACAGGATGAGGATGATCGGAGTGGTTGGGTTCATCGTTGGTATTATAGGGCGGTTTATTCCTCCAACGTGTCCAGATGCTATCGAAAACGGTTTCCTCCATCTCCCGCTCCACCAGTGAGATGATCAACGTCAGCGTCGACATGGTGCGCGGCCTGACCTGGGCCGAGGTGCGCGACCTGGTGCGCTTCGCGCGCCGGCGCCTGCTGGACGAGAAACTGCCGCAGGTGGCAGGCAGCCTGACCTTTACGACCACGCTGGCGCTGGTGCCGCTGCTGACGATCGTGTTAGCCATCTTTACGACTTTCCCGATCTTCGGCCAGCTGCGCTCGGCGCTCGATCACTATTTCGTGCAGATGGTGATGCCGAAGGCGATCGCCAACACGATTACCTCGAACCTGACCCAGTTCGCCAGCAAGGCGACGCGCCTGTCGGCGGTGGGCGCGGTGGCGCTGGTGCTGACCACGGCGGCGATGATCGGCATGATCGAGCGCGCCTTCAACCAGATCTGGCGCGTGAAGCGTCCGCGACCGCTGGTGCAGCGTGTCCTGATCTACTGGGCCCTGGTGACCCTGGGGCCGCTGCTGTTCGGGATCTCGCTGACCCTGACTTCGCAGCTGTTCAGCGCCACCACGGGCCTGATGAGCGCCGTTCCCTTCCTCGGCGCGCTGTTCTATAGCGTGATTTCGGTGGCCCTGACCACCGGCGCCTACACGCTGCTCTACATGACGGTGCCGAACCGCTGGGTCGACTGGCGCGACGCGCTGTGGGGCGGGCTGGTGGCGGCGATCGCCTTCGAAGTTGCGAAACGCGTATTTGCGATTTTCATCCGCCAGTTCCCGACCTACGCCATTATCTACGGCGCGCTGGCGGCGCTGCCGCTGTTCCTGCTGTGGATGTACCTGTCCTGGCTGATCACCCTGGTGGGCGCGCTGCTGACGGCGGCGCTGCCGGTGGTGAAGTACGAGCGCTGGTGGTACGAGCCGGCGCCGGGCGGCGCCTTCGTCGACGCGATGGCCATTTTGAAAGTGCTGCACGGCGGCGCCGGCATCACCGGCACCGCGCTGGTGACCGGCGCCCAGATCCGCGCCCACACCCGCATCGGCTACGACGAGATGAGCCTGCTGCTGGAGCAGATGGTGGCGGCCGGCTGGGTGGGCCGGGTCCACGCCGAGGAAAGCCTGCAGGTGATCTGGGGCCGCGGCGCGCGCGAGGGCGGCGAGGGCTGGGTGCTGCTGGTCGATCCTGGCCTGATCCGTTTGTCCGACGTGTACCGCCGCTTCGTGTTCGGCGGAGCTGGCGTGGAGCCGACGCCTGGACTGGGCGCCGGGGCGGGGACCGGGGCCGGCGAGCCGGCGTCGGCTTCGCCGCTGGCGCTGGACACGGCGGCGCTGGCGCGGCGGGTCGAGGAGGCTGTCGAGCGCGGCCTGGACCAGACGCTGGCTGAGCATTTCGCTAACTGATCGGCGTTTTTAGCGCCGGGAAGCGGCTGTTCCGTGTCTGTCTGGATACGGAATATATTGAATTGTGGAATCAAACGTTGCCCGATGTTACTATTGTCGGCATCCGTTTGGAGACCACATGATCGTTCGCCGCTTCCTTTTTGGCCTGCTGTTCCTGTGCTGGACTGCGCTGGCCCATGCCGGAGCGGACCAGGACGATTTTATGCACGCGCTCGCCACCGCCCGCGAGGAAGCCTATGTCACGCCCACCGCGGCGCTCGCCAGACTCGATACACTGAAAGAAGGCCGCAGCGGCCAGGCGCTCGGCCACCTGCTGGTCGAAACCAGCCGCGCCAACTTCTGGCTCGGCAAGAAGCAGGAAGCGCTGGCCGCCGCCCTCGAAGCCGAAAAGCTGGGCCGCGCCTCCCACGACGACGCCTTGCTGGCCAAGGCCATGCTGAGCCACGGCCTGGTCCTGTCGCGGCTGGTGCACGACCAGGACGCGGCACGCCGCCTGATCGCGAGCGCCGCCGCGCTGGCCGAAAAGACCGAAGACATCCACCTGAAGACCCGCGCGCTGGTGGCTCAGGGCCTGCTGGCCGACCAGGAAGGCCGCAGCGACGACGCCCTGGACTACGTCGAGCAGGCCGCCGGCATCGCCCGCAGCGGCGCCGATCCGGACGCGCTGGCGATGGCGCTGCGCGAACAGGCCCGCCTGATGGCGGTGGTCGGCGATGCCGCGCCGGCGCTGAAGCTGGCCGACGAGCTGCTGGCCATTGCAAGGAGCCGCGGCATTCCGGCCCAGCTGGCCCATGCCAGGCTGATCGAATACGCGACCGCCGCCCATGCCGGCAATCCCAGGCGCGCCGAAAAAGCCTTGCAGGCCGCCGTGGACATCCTCGAAAAGCTGGACGCCCGCGAGCGCCTGGCGGTGCCGCTGGCGAACCTGGCCGAGCTCTATGTCCAGTCACGCCGCTTCGGCGAAGCCGCGCGCACCAGCGAAGCTGCGCTGCGCATCGCGCGCGAAGTCGGCGACGAGAACGGCGCCCGGCTGGCTTCCTACGAGCTGGGCCTCAGCTACATCTACTTCCGCAATGTGGCCCAGGGCCGCCAGATGGTCGACACCGCGCTCGAGGGCCTGAAAGACGACGAGCGCTATGTGCGCATGCTGCTCGATTACGGCCACGCGCTGAACCAGGTGGGCTGGGGTGACGTCGCGCTGACCGTCTACGAAAAGGCCGGCTCGGTCTCGCTGGCCGCCTGGCGCAAGGAAAAGCAGCTGTCCTACCAGGCACTGCAGCGCGCTTGGGCCTACCAGAAAAAGCAGGCCGAGCTGACCGCGGCCCACCACGAAAGCCAGCTGAAGGCGGCCGAACTCACCACCATCAAGCGCCTGCGCACCCTGTGGGTGGCGCTGAGCGTGACGACCTTGGTCGCGGTGCTCCTGATCGCCCTGCTGTACGGCCGCGTGAAAAAGGCCAACGGCACGCTGAAGGTGAAGAACGAGCAGCTGTTCCGCCAGAGCACCCGCGATTCGCTGACCGGCCTGTTCAACCGCCACTATTTCTACGAGCACGTGGTGCCCTCGTATCACGAGAATCCCGGACGCGACGGCAAGTCGGGCGGGGTATTCCTGCTGATGGATGTCGACCACTTCAAGTCGATCAACGACCGCTTCGGCCACAGCGCCGGCGACGTCGTCCTGAAAAACGTGGCGGCGCGGCTGGCGGCCAGCCTGCGCGAGCAGGACGTGCTGATCCGCTGGGGCGGCGAGGAATTCCTGGCTTATCTGCCGGGCGTGGCGACGGACGAGGCGCGCCAGCTGTGCGCGCGCCTGCTGGCGGCGGTGTGCGGTACGCCCATCGATGCCGACGGCCAGCAGCTGACTGTCTCGGTGTCGATCGGATTCTGCCCGCGCCCGGTGGCGCTTGTGGACGGCGGCCCGGACTGGGAAAAGCTGGTGCACCTGGCCGACCTTTGTCTCTACCTGGCCAAGACGGCCGGCAGGAACCAGGCGTTTGGCGTCGCTGATGCGAATGCGCTGACGCCGGCGGCGATCGCCGCGGCCGATGCCGACCTCGGTCAGGCGTCGGCGGACGGCCTGGTAGACCTTGTGAATGTGAAAACGACTGCTACCAGCTGATCTTCCCGGTCAGCATCTGCCAGTACATCACCCAGTCCGCCCGGAACGACCACCAGGGATTGCCGAAGGTGGCCGGCAGGTTCTTCTCGTAGAAAAAATGCCCGATCCAGGCGCCGCCATAGCCGCTCACCACGGCAAACAGCAGCCACCACGGGTTCAGGCTGTCGATGTACTGGGCGACCGAGGCGATGGCCGACGAGCTCCCGATGAAGTGGGCGCGGCGGCACAGGCGGTGCTCGTGCTGGGTCAGGTAGTAGGGATAGAACTCGGCAAAGCTGTTGTAGCGAACGGCAGCCATCGCATCGGTCTCCTCGTTATCCGCCGGCGAACGCGATCAGGGCGTCCAGCACGGCGTCGGCCTGCTCGGCCATCATCGCGTGTCCGGCATCCACGGTGACGATTTTGCCATGCTTGAGCGCCGACGTCAGCGCCTGCGCGGAACGCGGCGGCGTCATCACGTCGCGTGCGCCGAGCACGAAGAGGACAGGGCAGTTCACGCCGGCCGCCGCCGCGCCGCCGTTCGCATAGGCGTTGCAGGCCGAGAAATCGGTATGAAAGAGCTGGTCCGGGTTCTGCTCGGCCAGGCGCTGCATCAGGCGGCGCGATACGCCCGTCACCGAAAATCCGGGCGCCGGGCAGGCCGGGCGCGGCAGCGGTCCGGAATGCGACCAGATGTTGACCATGTCGATGGCGGCCGGCAGCGCGTCCTTCGAGGCCGCCAGCAGGGCGTCCGACACCTTCATCGGCCAGGTCGTGCCCACCAGGGCCAGGCCGCTGACCCGGCCTGGTGCGCGGTGGGCCGCTTCCAGCGCGATCAGCGATCCCATGCTGTGGCCGACGAGAACGGCTTTGCTTGCGCCGGCCGCATCCAGCAGGGCCAGCACCCAGTCGGCCATCGCCTCGATTGTCGCCAGCGCCGGTCCGCCGCTGCGGCCGTGGCCGGGAAGGTCGACCGCCAGCAGGTTCCAGCCGTGCCAGGCGAACCAGCGGCTCTGCAGCGCCCACACCGAGTGGTCGTTCTGGGCGCCATGCAGGAAAACGATGGTCGGCTGTTCCGCGACGAAGGGCTTGCCGCCGGTGTAGGCGTAGGCCGGGACGCCGTTGACTTGATAGATCATCTCAGGCTCCCTTCTGGGCCAGCTTCAGGCCGCGCGTCAGGTCTTCGATCAGGTCGTCGGCATCTTCCAGCCCGACAGACAGGCGGATCATGCCTTCGCCCACGCCGGCCGCCGCCAGCTGGTCGGTGGGCACGCGGAAGTGTGTGGTGGAGGCAGGGTGGATGGCCAGCGACTTGGCATCGCCGACGTTTGCCAGGTGCGAGAACAGGCGCAAAGCGTCGACGAAGCGCTTGCCGGCCGCACGCCCGCCGCGCAAATGGAAGGAGAACACGCCGCCGGCGCCGCGCGGCAGCAGGGTTTTGGCCAGTTCGTAGTCCGGATGGCTTTCGAGCTCGGGCCAGACCACCGATTCCACCGCCGGCTGGCTGGCCAGGAACTCGACCAGTTTGCGCGTGTTGGCGACGTGGCGCTCCATGCGCAGGCCCAGGGTCTCGATGCCCTGCAGGATGGCGAAGGCATTGTGCGGGCTCATCGCCGCGCCGAAGTCGCGCAGGCCCTCGCGGCGCGCGCGCAGGGCAAAGGCGCCGACGGTCGACTCTTCGGCAAACACCATGCCGTGGAAGCCCTCGTAGGGTTCGCACAGCTCGGCGAAGCGCCCGGTGCGCGCATGGGCGCGCTGCCAGTCGAAGCCGCCGCCGTCGACCAGCAGGCCGCCGATCGCCGTGCCGTGGCCGCACAAGAATTTCGTGGCCGAGTGGAACACCAGGTCGGCGCCATGATCGAAGGGTTTGAGCAGATACGGCGTGCTGAGCGTGGAATCGACCATCAGCGGCAGATCGTGCTCGCGCGCCAGCGCAGCCACGCGCGGGATGTCCAATACGTCCAGGCCCGGATTGCCGACCGATTCCCCGAACAGGACTTTCGTTTCGGGGCGGATCGCGGCGCGCCAGGCGTCGAGGTCGCGCGGGTCGACGAAGCTGGTCTCGATGCCGAAGCGCTTCAGGGTATAGGCCAGCAGGTTGTGCGAGCCGCCGTACAGGGCGCGCGAGGCGACGATGTGGCTGCCGGCGCCGGCGATGGTGCTCAGGCCCAGGTGCATGGCGGCCTGGCCGCTGGCGGTGGCGATCCCGGCGACGCCGCCTTCGAGCGCGGCGATGCGTTCCTCGAGCACGGCATTGGTCGGATTCGACAGCCGCGAATAGACGTGGCCGGCGCGCTCCATATTGAACAGGGACGCCGCCTGGTCCGAATCGCGGAACGCGAAGGAAGAGGTGAAATAGACCGGCGTGGCGCGCGCGCCGGTGGCCGGATCAGGGCTGGCGCCGGCGTGCAGGGAGAGGGTGTCGAAGCCGGGATACCTGGGACCGCTCATGGGGAACTCATCCAAATTAGTATAGACGACCGCATGCTACCTCAATTAAAGGCGCGCAAGACTGGCTTTTTTGGAATGCATAGGCTAGAGTCGGCGTTATGTGTTAATCAAGCTTGCTCAGCTCCCCAATCCAGTGTCCAGCTCTCTCGTTCCATCCGCTCCCGTACCCCGTACTCACGACATGGTGACCGCTATGAAAGTATCCGAAATCCTGCAGGTGAAGGGCGATATTTTGTACACGGTGTCTCCGGACACGCAGCTGGCCGACGCGGCAGCGACAATGGCGGACCGCGACATCGGCTCGCTGGTGGTGATGGAATACGGCGACCTGGTCGGCATGCTGACCTTCCGCGAAGTCATCCAGGCGGTCAACGCCCACGGCGGCACCATCGGCGCCGGCACGGTGCGCAAGCACATGGACGACAGCCCCATCACCGTCACTCCGGACACCGAAGTCAACGAGGTGCGCCGCATCATGCTGGAAAAGCACGCGCGCTACCTGCCGGTGATGAATGCCCGTACCTTGCTGGGTGTGATCTCGTTCTATGACGTCGCCAAGGCGGTGCTGGAGGCGCAGAGTTTCGAGAACCGGATGCTGAAGGCTTATATTCGGGATTGGCCGGCGGAGCAGGTGGCCGAGGATTAAGCAGCTCGTCGTTCCCGCGCAGGCGGGAACCCAAGTTTGCTTGAGTGGCCGAAGCTAACGCCGGTAGTCCGCGACGAACTTGGGTCCCCGCCTTCGCGGGGACGACGTTGGTTACGGTTCTGTGTCGCTCACGCTGCCCGGTTAAGGGCATCCTGCCCCAGCCACTCCAATAACGCCTCCGGCGCCAGCGGCCTCGAGAACAGGAAGCCCTGCGCCAGCGGGCAGCCCAGCGCCTGCAGGATCTGCGCCTGGCGCTCGTCCTCCACGCCCTCGGCGATGATCGACAGGCCCAGGTTGCGTCCCAGTTCGATCACCATTTCCGCAATGCTGCTGCCGCGCGCCGAGCCGGTGATTTCGGTGACGAAGGTGCGGTCGATCTTCAAGCGGTCGACCTGCAGCCGCTGCAGATAGGACAGCGATGAGAAGCCGGTGCCGAAGTCGTCGATCGCGATCGAGACGCCGGTGCGCTTGATCGCGGCGAGGCGCTCGATCAGCAGGTCCGGCTCTTCCATCGCCATCGATTCGGTGATTTCCAGTTCGATCCGCTCGGGCGGCACACCGGTGTCCGCCAGCGCGCTGCGCAGCATGTCGAGGAAGCCCGGGTGGCGGAACTGCACCTGCGAGACGTTCACCGACATCGTGAAGTCCAGGTAGCCGGCCGCGCGCAGGCGCATCAGTTCCGCGCAAGCCTGGCGCAGCACCCATTCGCCGATCTCGATGATCAGGCCCGAATACTCGGCAATCGGGATGAAGCGGTCGGGCGGCACCAGGCGGCCGTCCTCGGTGCGCCAGCGCAGCAGGGCTTCGGCGCCGAAGGGGCGGTGGGCGCCCAGTTCGACTTGCGGCTGGTAGGCCAGGAACAGTTCGGAGCGCGCGAAACCGCTGCGCAGCGCGTGCATCAGGCGCACGCGCTCGCGGATCTCCACGCCCATCCCGCGCGAGAAGTAGAAGTGACCGCCGCGCTGGCGTGTCTTGGCGCGCTTGAGGGCGATGTCGGCGTCCTTCATCGCATCGGCGCCGCTGCCTTCGTGTTCCAGCAGGCGCACCAGGCCGAGGGTGCTGGACACCTGCACGTCCTGGCCCTCGATCGAGAACGGCGCCGCGAACAGTGCATGGATGCCTTCCGGATCGACCTGCGCAGCATCGCCGAGGATGCAGAAGATGTCGCTGCCGATGCGCGCCAGCTGCAGGCGCGGATGCACGCGGGCGCGCAGGCGCCGCGCCACCGCCACCAGCAGAGCGTCGCCGAACTGGTGGCCGAGGGCGTCGTTGATCTCGGCGAAGTGGTCGAGGTCGACCAGGCACAGCACCTCGTCGCGGCGCACATCGCCTGCCGACAGGCCGGCGTCGATCAGCTCGACCAGGCGGGTGCGGTTGGGCAGGCCGGTCAGCGGGTCGTAGAAGGCGGCGCGCTGCAGGTCGGTCAGCAGGGCGACGTTATCGAGGCCGACCGCGATGTTCGAGGCGAACAGTTCGAGCAGGCCGCGCCGCACCGGGTCGAGTGGGCGCTCCAGCTCAATCCAGGCGGTGAAGTCGCAGTGCGCTTTGCCGCCGAAGTAGAGGGTCAGGTGGCGCTCGCCGAACATGTGGCGCTGCAGCGCCAGGCTGTCGCGGATCGCGGCCGCCGCGCCTTCCTCGGCCGCCGCCAGCACCCCGGTCGGCGCCAGTGCGGCCTTGTCGCCGCTGGCCGCCAGCACTTCCCAGCCTGCCGCTTCGGGACCGCCGAGGCAGGAGCACATCAGGCCCGGCGCCGGCTGGCCGATCAGGCGCGCCGCTTCGCGCAGGATGCCTTCCGCCATCCCGGCAATCGAGCGCAGCGCCATCAGCTCGGCGTTGGCGCGCACGACGTCGGCCAGGCCGCGGCGGCTGGTTTCCAGCGCGCGGATCTGTTCGTAGGCGCGGATCGCCGTGGCTACCGAGGTGTAGAGCTTGGTGCGCGTGAGTTCGGACTTGGTGCGGTAATCGTTGATGTCGTAGCCGCGGATCGCGTCCATCTCGGGCGCGTAGCCGGGCTGGCCAGTGCGCAGGATGATGCGGGTGTCGTGCAGGCCGAGGGTCTCGCGGATGTGGCGCACCAGGTGCAGGCCGGCGTCCGCTTCTTCCATGACGACGTCGAGCAGGATCACCGCGATGTCGCTCTCGCTCTCGAGCAGGGCTCTGGCCTCGGCCGCGGAACTGGCGTGCAGGAATTCGAGGCGGCGGCCGTGCAGTTCGAGGCTGCCGAGCGCGAAGGTGGTGGTCGAGTGGACGTCGGCGTCGTCGTCGACGATCATCACCCGCCAGGCGCCGCTGGATGGACCGGCGACTGCACCCGGGGCGCCGCTGGATAGAGCCGGCGCTTCGTCGACGAAGACCAGTTCATCGTCCTGCGCTGGGGGCGGTGCGGGCATCGCTGCATCTCCGGTTTGACTTGGATCAATGAAGTTAGTATATCTGACTTGACTACACGGCAGGAAAAAATTCTTCAAGGCAACATTCCATTCGTTGTTCCCAAACCTGTGCCAAGCGCGGGACAAGCGCTGCTGGTAGAATCGATCATTCCGTTTACTCAACTTTAGCGCACCCATGTCCGGCAACACATTTGGCAAGCTGTTTTCCGTCACCACCTTCGGCGAGTCCCATGGTCCGGCCATCGGCTGCGTCATCGATGGCTGTCCGCCCGGGATCGCCCTGTCCGAGGCCGACATCCAGCCCGAGCTGGACCGCCGCAAGCCGGGTACCTCGCGCCACGTGACCCAGCGCCAGGAAGCCGACCGCGTGCAGATCCTGTCCGGCGTCTACGAAGGCGTGACCACCGGCACCCCGATCGCGCTGCTGATCCCGAACGAAGACCAGCGCAGCAAGGACTACGGCAACATCGCCGAGACCTTCCGTCCCGGCCACGCCGACTACACCTACTGGCACAAGTACGGCGTGCGCGACCCGCGCGGCGGCGGCCGCTCCTCTGCGCGCCTGACCGCGCCGGTGGTCGGCGCCGGCGCCATCGCCAAAAAGTGGCTGCGTGAGCACTACGGCACCGAATTCATGGGCTGCATGCGCCAGCTGGGCGACATCGACGTCCCGTTCGAGTCCTGGGACCATGTGCATGCGAACCCCTTCTTCGCGGCGACCGCCGACGCGGCCCTGATCGCGCGCATGGAAGCGGCGATGGACGAGCTGCGCCGCGCAGGCGATTCGATCGGCGCGCGCATCGACGTGGTGGCGAAGAACGTCCCGGTGGGCCTCGGCCAGCCGATCTACGACAAGCTGGACGCCGACATCGCTTACGCCATGATGGGCATTAATGCGGTGAAGGGCGTGGAAATCGGCGCCGGTTTCCACTCGGTGGTGCAGAAGGGCTCCGAGCACGGCGACGAGCTGACCCCCGAAGGCTTCGTCGGCAACAACGCCGGCGGCGTGCTGGGCGGGATCTCGACCGGCCAGGACATCACGGTCTCGATCGCGATCAAGCCGACCTCCTCGATCCGCACCCCGCGCCGTTCGATCGACAAGGACGGCAACCCGGCCACTGTCGAAACCTTCGGCCGCCACGACCCCTGCGTCGGGATCCGCGCAACGCCGATCGCGGAAGCGATGCTGGCGCTGGTGCTGATGGATCATGCGCTGATGCACCGCGCGCAGTGCGGGGATGTGCGGGTTTCCACGCCGCGTATTTAAGCTCTATTCGCCGTCATGCCGGGCATTGCCCGGCCTGACTTCCCGCGGAGGCGGGAATCCATACGCCGCGTGATCTGTGGGTCAGCATGGATTCCCGCGTTCGCGGGAATGACGGGTCAGCTCGCGTTCCCCATCCGCGCATGTACCGCCCCCTAGCCAACTTCGCCCTGTTCCTGTTCGCCTACTACGCGTTCACGGGCACCCTCACTACCTACGCCCCGCTGTACTTCGCCGCCCACGGCGTGGCTGGTTCGGCGGGCCGCTGCAGGCGCGTGGGCAGGCGCTGTTCATGAGTATCGCCTATGGGATAGGCGGGACTTGCGGTGGCTTGTTCATGTCGTGGTGCTGGGAGCGGCTGGGGCCGGGCAGCGTGTATGGGGCGGGGATCGTGCTGGCGGTGCTGGCGGCCGGGGCGGCGGGCTTGTTCTGGCGGTGGGAGAGCCAGGCTGCGCGCGTCAGCCGCTAGCCTCCGTACGTCGTTCCCGCGCAGGCGGGAACCCAAGTTCGGCGCGAACCTTTAGCGCGTGCTTCCTGGTTGCTCACATAAACCTGGATTCCCGCCTTCGCGGGAATGACGGAGCAAAGTTTGCGGGTATGAACTCAGGCGCGCGTCGCGACAGCTTCCAGCTGCTGCCTGCGCTCCACCGACTTCACCACCAGCGCCCGTAAATCGTTCAACAGCGAAAACTCCGTCTGGCTCAAGTACACCGACGGGAAGCGGTCATCCCAGTCCCCATAGATGAAGCCGACCGGCTCGCCGTTGGTGCACAGCGGGATGATGACGAAGCAGCGTGCCGAGCCCAGGCTGCCTTTCCACCAGCCGGGCAGCTTGCTGGCGAATTTCGGGTCGCGGGCGTTTTCGATGAAGATCACGCGGTCGCTGCCGAGGGCGGCGAAGAAGACGTTGGGCTCGTAGGTGTCGTCGAAGAACAGGTTCGGTTGCAGGGCCTTGGCGCCGTCGCCGAGGCCGATCCTTGCGCTGTACCTGCCCTCCCGGCGGCTGCGCAGGAAGCCGAAGGCGCGGGTGAAGGACAGGCCGTGGTAGGCGCTCTCGATCGCCATCGACATCATCTGGCCTGGCGTCGCGCTGCCGGCGGCATCACGCATCTCGGCGACGCCGGATTTCAGGATTTTATTGCCGGCGTCGCGCATGCGGGTCGCGGCGGCGGCGCGGGCGCGTTTTTCCGGCGGATTCGCCAGCGGCGCGATCGACAGGTCGGCGGCGGCGTCGACCCTGGCCTGCTCGATGGCGCCGACGATGTTGTCCGCCTCGATGCCGAGCATGCTTGAAAAGCTCGACGCCAGCTGCGCCACTTTCTCGGCCGCGCCTTCATCGCTATGCCACAGCGATTCGGCGCATTGCGAGGACATGGTGCCCAGTGCGGCGAGCCAGTCTTCGTGGGCGAAGGCCTCACCGCGCTCGCCCGGCTCGACGCGGCGCATGCCGGCGATCAGGTTGCGCGGCAGGCCCCAGTGCTCGGCGGTGGCGCGGCCGACCTGTTCCAGGCTCAGGCCCAGCTGGTCGAGCGCCGCGGCGTCCTCGGCACCTTCGCCCGCGGCCTGCTGCAGGATGGTCCAGCGCTCCGGTAGGTAAAAGGTGACCATCATGCGGCCCAGCGAATGCAGGATCGAGCAGACCACCGCTTCTTCCGGATCGCGCACGTCGGCCCTGGCGGCCACCTGCTGCGCCACCATCCCGGCCAGTACCGCTTTCTCCATTTCGATGTGGGCCTGCAGCGAATCCGGCGTGGACTTGCTCAGCTCCTCGATCAGCTTCAGGCCCAGGGCCAGGTGGCCGATCGCCTCCGTGCCCAGCACCAGCACGGCTTTCGAGACGGTGTTGATGCGCTGGCCGAAGGCCGAGTACATGCCGCTGTTCGCGAGACGCAGCACCTTCTGGGTCAGGACCGGATCGGACAGCACCGTCTGGGTCATGGAGAAGTCGCGCTCGTCCTCGCCGCGCATCGAGGCCAGGATGGCGTTGATGGCGCGGGTGAAGCCGGGCATGTCGCCGCGCCGGCGGATGCGTTCCCACAGCAGGGCGAGGGTGGCGTCGGCTTTCGCCGAGCGCTCGATATTCAGGGTCTGATTCATGTGTGGCCCGCCCGCAGTTCGTTCGGGAGCAGTTCGGTGTACAGGTCTTCCTTCAGCGCCGCCATCGCGACGTGGGCCGACATCGGCTTGCCGGTCAGGTAGCCCTGCACGTAGTCGCAGCCGCGCGATCCCACGTAGCTGAGTTGTTCTTCGGTCTCGACGCCTTCCGCCACCACCGACAAGTCGAGGTGCTTGGCCAGGTCGAGCACGGCGTTGCAGATCGCCGCATCCTTGCTTGATTCCGGCAGGTCCTTGATGAAGGCGCGGTCGATCTTCAGCACCGAGATCGGGAAGCGCTTCAGGTAGGCCAGCGAGGAGTAGCCGGTGCCGAAATCGTCGATCGCGATGCGCGCGCGGCGCTCGGCCATCTTGCCCAGGATGCTCTCGGCATGCGCCGGGTCGACCATCAGCGTGCCCTCGGTGATCTCGAGCACCAGCTTGTCGCCTGGCGTGCCGGAGAAGGCGAGGGCGTCGTCCAGCACCGACAGGAAGCGGTCGTTGCGGAACTGGCGCGGGCTGATATTGACCGAGATGTAGAGGTCGCGCTTGGCGACTTCCTCGAACTGGCGGATCTGCACCAGCGCCGCCTTCAGCGCCCAGGCACCCAGCATGTTGATCAGGCCATTGGTCTCGGAGATGGGGATGAAGCGCACCGGCGGCACCATGCCCAGGGTTGGATGCTTCCAGCGCATCAGGGTCTCGAAGCCCTCGATGCGGCGGGTGCGGCTGCTGACGATGGGCTGGTAGTACAGCATGAACTCGCCCTCGCGCACCGCCTGGAACATCGCTGCTTCGAGCGAAATGTCGTGCTGCGGCGGCGCGCTTTCGCGGCTGCTGTGGACCAGTGTGCGGGCGCCGCCGGTTTCCTTGGCGCGGCTCATCGCGCTGTCGGCCAGCGCCACCAGGCGCACCTCGTCCTCGGCGTGCTCCGGGTAGACCGAGACGCCGATGGAGGCGCCCAGGTAGACCGTGTGGCTGTCGATCTCGAAAGGCGGCTGCAGGGCCGCCAGCAGGCGTCCGGTGACCAGCTTGATCTGGGCTTCGTTGTAGGTGCCCGGCAGGACCGCGACGAATTCGTCGCCGCCGACGCGCGCCAGGGTGTCGCTGTCGCGCAGGGTCTTGCGCAGGCGGCCGGCGGCCATGCGCAGGACGGCGTCGCCGACCGGGTGGCCGAGGCCGTCGTTGACCTTCTTGAAGCCGTCCAGGCCGATGGTGGCGATCGAAAAGCCCTGGCCGGAGCGGCGGGCGTTGGCGATCACCATGCGGATGCGGTCCGACAGCAGCAGGCGGTTCGGCAGTTCGGTGAGGGCGTCGTGGGTCGCCATGTGGCGCAAGCGCTGCTCGGTGGCGCGCTGGGCCGACATGTCGCGGCCGACCGCCAGCAGTTCCGGGCCGCCGTCCAGCAGGCTGACGCGCAGCTCGAACCAGGTTTCCTTGTCGCCTGCGCGCATGTCGCCTACGCGCATGTCGCCGGTGCGCATGTCGCCGGTGCGCAGGCGTGCTTCGACCAGCACCGGCTCGGCGCGCGCGGTCGCGTCGACGATGGCGTTGCGCAGCGCCGGCTGGTCGACCTCGATGGCGAGCGCGGGCAGGGCCGTGCCGTGCAGTTCGCCGACTGCGTCGAGCAGGCGCTGGCCACGTTTGCTGGCATGGCGGATCAGGCCGGAGGGGGCGATGCGGAACGCGATGTCGCCCACCGCTTCCATGAGCGCATCCAGCCCGTGGGCCGGCGGCGCATGGCGCGGATCCTCGTTCGCTGCTGCTGGTGAACCGGGGCGCATGTTTTGAATAGGTGCTTTCTTGAAATCCTGGCCGCTGCGCGGAGCAGCGGCAAACCGCACGAGTGTATCAAATCCTTTGGAAATGTATCACTGAAAGATTCTCGAGAGCACTAAAAAACACAATCGAGCCTCGTGTTTAGCCCCGCCTTGATACCCCGCAGCTGTCATTCCGGACAGGTCGTGCTTGCCCGGCATAAGCCTTTAAGCTAGCCTTGTTGCCTTGTCGATAACGCGAGCCGGACGCCGAGCCGGTGCATTGTCGCCGATACAGTGCAATTAGGAAACATTTCCTTGGATTGCCCGATGCTTCGATGCAACATGAAAGAGACGCGGCCATGAATCGATTCGATACCCACGAGGTCTTCAACCAGGCATCGCCCTTCGGCGACGTCAACCTGTTCCGCTGCGATCCCGCCTTGCGCGAGGGCCTGGAGCGCGAAGGCGGCGGCTGGGCCGCCGGCACGCTGGATGCGCTCGGCGAGCAGCTCGGCAGTGCCGAAGTGCTGGATCTTGCGCGCCTGGCCAACGAGTTCACGCCGCGCCTGGTGAACTTCGACCGCAGCGGGCAGCGCATCGACGAACTCGAATTCCATCCGTCCTGGCATCGCCTGATGAGCATGCTGATCGAGAACGGCGCGCATTCGCTGCCGTGGGAGGCGCCCAAAGCCGGCGCCCAGGTCGCGCGCGCCGCCGCCTACCTCATGTTCGGCCAGGTCGAGAACGGCTCGCAATGCCCGGTGACGATGACCTATGCCTCGGTGCCGGCGCTGCGCCAGAACCCGGTCATCGCCGCGCGCTGGCTGCCGAAGATCCTGTCGCGGGACTACGACCCGCGCTCGCTGCCGGTCGAACAGAAGCGCGGCGCCCTGGTCGGCATGGGCATGACGGAAAAGCAGGGCGGCACCGATGTGCGCGCCAACACGACCCGCGCCGCGCCGCTGGACCCGGCCCAGGCCAAGGCGCGTTTCGGCGAGGAAGGCGAGGGCGCATTTGTGATCGTGGGTCACAAATGGTTTTTCTCGGCGCCGCAGTGCGACGCCCACCTGGTGCTGGCGCAGCTTGATGCCGAAGGCAGCGCCGGCCTCAGCTGCTTCTTCGTGCCGCGCTTCCTGCCCGACGGCAGCCGCAACGCGATCCGCGTGCAGCGCCTGAAGAACAAGCTGGGCAACCGTTCGAACGCCTCCTCCGAGGTCGAATTCTGCGACGCGATCGGCTGGATGATAGGTAGGGAGGGGCGCGGCATCCCGACCATCCTCGAGATGGGCAGCCATACCCGGCTCGACTGCGTGACAGGCACGGCCGGCATCATGCGCGCCGCCCTGTGCCATGCGCTCCACCACGCGCGCGGACGCAGCGCCTTTGGCCGCCCGCTGGCCGAACAGCCGCTGATGCAGAACGTGCTGGCCGACCTGGCGCTGGAATCCGAGGCTGCGACCGCCTTCGCGCTGCGCCTGGCACGCTGTTACGACCGCCAGGACGATCCCGCGGAAGTCCTGCTCGGGCGCCTGCTGACGCCAGCCGGCAAGTACTGGCTGTGCAAGCGCGGCCCGGCCTTCGGCGCCGAGGCGATGGAAGTCATGGGCGGCAACGGCTATGTGGAGGACGGCCCGCTGGCGCGCCTGTACCGCGAATTTCCCGTCAATTCGATCTGGGAAGGGTCCGGCAACGTGATGTGCCTGGACGTGCTGCGCGCCTTCGGCAAGTCGCCGGAAGCGCGCGCGGCGCTGGCGCAGGAACTGGGCCTGGCGGCCGGCATCGACGCCCGCTACGACGCCTGGTGCGCGCGGCTAATGGGAGAGCTCGCAGGAGGGGCAACCCCGGCGGCCGCATCGGAATTCGGCGCCCGCCGCCTGGCCGAGCAACTGGTGGTCGGTGTCCAGGCCGGCCTGCTGCTGCGCCATGCCCCGGCTTTTGTGTCGGACGCCTTCGTGGCCTCGCGCATTGCGCGCGAGGTGGGCGGCGCCTTCGGCCGGCTGCCGGATGGGGCCGACGCGCCCGCCATCCTGGCCCGGGCTCTGGAAATTTCTTCAACCAGGTAGGGACAAACTGGCCCGCGGCTGGGATAATGCTGGTCTGATCGCCAACACTGGCCGCATTTACATAGAGTACCTACATGAAACAAGATCCGCGTTTTCCCAGCCTGTACATCCTGAATCACCCCCTCATCCAGCACAAGCTGTCGCACATGCGCGACCGCGGCACCTCGACCCGCACCTTCCGCGAGCTGCTGAGGGAGATCACGCTGCTGATGGGCTACGAAATCACGCGCGACCTGCCGCTGACCACGCGCGAAATCGAAACTCCGCTGATGACCATCGACGCGCCCATCATCGCGGGCAAGAAGCTGGCCATCGTGCCGATCCTGCGCGCCGGCATCGGCATGAGCGACGGCCTGCTGGAACTGGTGCCGTCGGCGCGCGTCGGCCACATCGGCGTGTTCCGCGACCCGGAAACCCACCAGCCGGTCGAATACCTGGTGCGCCTGCCGGACACCACCGAGCGTACCTTCATCCTCTGCGATCCGATGGTCGCGACGGGCAATTCGGCGGTCTACGCCGTTGACGTGCTGAAGAAGCGCGGCGTGCCGGACGAGCAGATCATCTTCCTGGCCCTGGTGGCCGCGCCGGAAGGCGTCGAGGTGTTCCACAAGGCGCACCCGAACGTCAAGCTCTACGTGGCCTCGCTGGACAGCCACCTGAACGATCACGCCTACATCATCCCCGGCCTGGGCGATGCCGGCGACCGCATCTTCGGTACCAAATAAATGCAGACCGGGAGCGCGGCCGACGCGGAGTTCTTCGAACGGCTGGCGGAGCTGAACGACAGGTTCGCGGCGTCGCTTCCGCAGACCCTCGGGCGCGTGTCGGCTGCACGCAACGCTTTCGACACTGTGCGGCCGCAACCTGAACTGATGCAGGAGCTGCATGCGGTGCTGCACACGCTGGCGGGGTCCTCGGCGACTTTCGGTTTCCGCATCCTCGGCCACCAGGCGCGGAATATCGAGCAGCGCCTGCGGGTCCTGATGACCTTCGACGCCGTCGCCCCGGAAGAGTGGGAGGCCTGGCTGGCCGAGCTGGACGTGTTCGTGGCCTGGGCCTTGCGCGACCCGAAGGATGCCTATCCCAATGACGAGTCCGTCATCTAGACCTTCGACAAGAACATTGTCTTGAAGTCGTTTGATGTATGACAAACTTGCTAACTTTCGATAATCTATATTCTGCATACC
The DNA here is from genome assembly GCF_918697865.1 of Massilia sp. Bi118. Classification (GTDB taxonomy): domain Bacteria; phylum Pseudomonadota; class Gammaproteobacteria; order Burkholderiales; family Burkholderiaceae_D; genus Telluria. Next base: position 106,563 of record NZ_CAKKMV010000004.1, read on the forward strand.
GCCGACGCAAAATAAGGGCTCGTAAAAGTTGGTTTTAGGAATGTTACGAGCTGCAGATTTATTTTACGAAAACCGTGTATCTTTTGGTTTATTCGGTATAATGTGGGATCGTTGGATTCGCGGTTGCAGTGCAGTTAGTCTGTCATTTGTTTCTTGCTTCTTCAAACGATCGTAAACGGGCGCAAGCCCACTTCAACTGAAATAGGAAATAGTAATGGCAACTGGCATCGTTAAATGGTTCAATGACTCCAAGGGCTTCGGCTTCATCACCCCGGACGAAGGCGGCGAAGATCTGTTCGCTCACTTCTCGGCGATCCAATCCCAAGGCTTCAAGTCGCTGCAAGAGAATCAGCGTGTTTCGTTCGACGTGACCTCGGGTCCGAAGGGCAAGCAAGCATCGAACATCCAGCCGCTGTAATCGTCACGATTACTCGCTGAATGTCGCAAAAAATCCTCGGCATGTCCGGGGATTTTTTTTGCCTGTCGTATTTCTTTTTGATCGGCAATTTTCTTTAATTGCCAAGGTTGTTCCGCCAGTAATCGGGTTGCGAATAGGCATGGCGCAGAAAATCGACGAAACTGCGGATTCGCAGTGGCAAGTGCCGGCGTTGTGCGAATACCGCGTAAATGTCGTTGCCCGGCGCCGCATATTGCTCCAGCACCGGGACCAGGCGGCCGGCCGCGATTTCCGGTCCCACTTCCCACATCGAGCGCCAGGCCAGGCCGCGTCCGGCCAGCGCCCAGTCATGCAGTACGGCGCCGTCGTTGCAGACCATGTTCCCGCCCACCTTCAGGGTCACGATCTTCCCGCCGTCGTGGAAGGTCCAGCCGCGCTGGCTGCCTTCGCTGCTGATCGGCAGGCAGTTGTGGCGCGCCAGGTCGTCGAGGGTCTGCGGCGTGCCGTGGCGCTTCAGGTAGGCCGGTGCGCCCACCACCACGCGGTGGTTGTCCGCCAGCTTCACACCGATCAGATTCGAGTCCGACAGGCTGGCGATGCGGATCGCCACGTCCACGCCTTCGCCGATGACGTCGACCACGCGGTCGTTCAGGTTCAGGTTGAGCGTGACGTCGCGATGTTCAAGCAAGAAGGACGGCACCAGCGGCGCCACGTGCTGGCGCCCGAAGCCGGCCGGGGCAGATACCAGTAGATGCCCGGTGGCGCGCGCGCTGCGCTCGGAGACGGCCGACTCCGCCTCTTCCAGCTCGGCCAGGATGCGCTGGCAATCCTCGAGGAAGGCGGCGCCCTCGTCGGTGAGGACCAGCTTGCGCGTGGTTCGCTGCAGCAGCTTGACGCCAAGGCGGCTCTCCAGAGCATCGAGGCGGCGCCCGATCATGGCCGGCGCGATGCCCTCGGCACGGGCCGCGGCGGACAGGCTGCCGCGGGCGACGACCTCGACGAAAGTGGAAATCTGGCGAAAATGGCCCATGCGCGGCGTGTACTCCTGTTTTGATCCTCAGCTGTGACAAAAACGCATAGATGAATGTATTTTTTGTCTCGTTTAATGACGCTTGAGTGAATATACTTGACGAGATAGCAAACGCCAAGACCGCTGTTGCGCTTGGCAGCGCCGAGTTTTCATACTAAAGAGGAGTACGTCATGACCATCGCCACCCCGTCCGGAATGGAAATCCGCGCCGAGATCAAGCCCGGCTACGAACAGATCCTGACGCCCGAGGCGCTCGCCCTCGTCGCCAAGCTCAGCCGCGAATTCGAGCCGCGCCGCCAGCAACTACTGGCCGCCCGCGTCGAGCGCGCCAGGAAGCTGGATGCCGGCGAGCGTCCGGACTTCCTGCCCGAGACCGCCCACATCCGCAACGGCGACTGGAAAATCGCTCCGATTCCGCAAGCGCTGGAATGCCGCCGCGTGGAAATCACCGGCCCGGTCGAGCGCAAGATGGTGATCAACGCCCTGAATTCCGGCGCGGACAGCTACATGACCGATTTCGAGGATTCGAACACCCCGAACTGGGACAACCAGATCACCGGCCAGCTGAACATGCGCGACGCCGTGCGCAAGACGATCTCGCTCGAGCAGAACGGCAAGCAGTACAAGCTGAACGACAAGGTCGCGACCCTGGTCGTGCGCCCGCGCGGCTGGCACCTGGACGAGAAGCACGTGCTGGTGGACGGCAAGCGCGTTTCCGGCGGCATCTTCGACTTCGCCCTGTTCATGTTCCACAACGCCAGGGAACAGCTGGCGCGCGGCGCCGGTCCGTACTTCTACCTGCCGAAGATGGAATCGCACCTGGAAGCGCGCCTGTGGAACGACATCTTCGTGATGACGCAGAACGAACTGGGCTTGCCGCAGGGGACGATCAAGGCCACGGTGCTGATCGAGACCATCCTGGCCGCCTTCGAGATGGACGAGATCCTGTACGAACTGCGCGAGCACAGCGCCGGCCTGAACGCGGGCCGCTGGGATTACATCTTCTCCTGCATCAAGAAGTTCAAGCTCGATAAAGACTTCTGCCTGGCCGACCGCCCGAAGGTGACGATGACGGCGCCCTTCATGCGCGCCTACGCGCTGCTGCTGCTGAAGACTTGCCACAAGCGCGGTGCGCCGGCGATCGGCGGCATGTCGGCCCTCATCCCGATCAAGAACGATCCGGAGAAGAACGCCACCGCAATGGCCGGCGTCATCGGCGACAAGTCGCGTGACGCCAACGACGGCTACGACGGCGGCTGGGTCGCCCACCCGGGCCTGGTCGAGCCGGCCATGACCGAATTCAGGAAGGTGCTGGGCGAGCGCCCGAACCAGTTCGACAAGCAGCGGCCGGACGTCGAGGTGACCGCGGCCCAGCTGCTGGACTTCAAGCCGGAAGCGCCGATCACCGAAGCCGGCCTGCGCTACAACATCAACGTCGGCATCCACTACCTGGGCGCCTGGCTGGCCGGCAACGGCTGCGTGCCCATCCACAACCTGATGGAAGACGCGGCGACCGCCGAGATCAGCCGTTCGCAGGTGTGGCAGTGGATCCGCTCGCCGAAGGGCGTGCTGGACGATGGCCGCAAGGTCACGGCGGAGATGGTGCGCGAGATGATCCCGCAAGAACTGGCCAAGGTGAAGGAAGTGGCGCCGAACGGCGACAATCCGACTTATGTGCGGGCGGCGGAGATTTTCGAGAAGATGTCGACTTCGGAGGAATTTGCGGAGTTCCTGACCTTGCCGCTGTACGAAGAAATCTGAGTGTTTTGGTGGGCACGTGGTGCCCACCCTACGATATTTTCGTCACGCGTAGGGTGGAGTGATTGATGCCGGGGGCATCAATCACGTGCCCATGCACAGTTTCGCCAATCGCTTAAAACACGTTTTTCCACTCCCGCAAGGCCGCAAACGCCTCCACCTTTGACGCCCCGCGCTCCAGCCTCCCCGCCGCCACCAGGCTGTCCATGATCCCCGGCTCACTGGCCCGCAGGAAGGGATTGGTCGCCTTCTCAATGGCGATGTTCGAAGGAATGGTCGGCAAATTTGTTCCGCGCGCCTTGCTGTCCGCCTCGAGACGCATCTGCAGCGCCCGGTTGCCGGGCTCGACCGCTTCGGCAAAGCGCAGGTTGGACAGCGTATATTCGTGGGCGCAATAGACCAGGGTATCGTCGGGCAGGGCTGCCAGCTTGCCCAGGGAGGCCGCCATTTGCGCGGGCGTGCCCTCGAACAGGCGGCCGCAGCCGGCGCCGAACAGGGTGTCGCCGCAGAACAGCCAGTGCTCGCCCGGCGTCTCCCGCACGTAAGCGATATGCCCCAGCGTATGGCCGGGCACGTCCAGAACCGACATTTCCAGCGCCAGGCCCGGCACCTTTACCCGGTCACCTTCGCCCAGCGGGTGGGTGACCGCGGCAATCTTGTCGTTACGCGGACCAAATACCGGAACGTTATACTCGCTGAGCAATTGAGGCACGCCACCGATATGGTCAGCGTGGTGATGGGTGAGTAGAATGGCGGTGAGGGTCAATCCATTCGCCCGTAAGGCATCGAGGATGGGCTGCCCGTCGCCCGGGTCGACCGCCGCCGCTTGGATGCCGTCGTGGATGAGCCAGAGATAATTGTCCTTGAAGGCGGGCACGGTGAGAACGCTCAGGGTGTTGGGGCTGCTTGGCGAATTCGTCATGGGCTGAAAGATGCGTAAGCAAGAAGGGGTGGCATGGATAGCGCGGTATCCGAAAAATCCATTATAGCGCTCGACCGATGGCTGCAATCCCCGGCCGGCGCCTACGTGCGCGCCTGGGAACAGGCCTGCCTGGACGAGCTGACGGCCGATATCTTCGGCTTCAACGCCGTGCAGATCGGCGTGCCGCAGATCGATGCGCTGGCCGCCAACCGCATGCCGAACAAGTGGCAGGCCGCAACCCGCACCTCGACCGCCAACGAACTGTCGATCGCCGCGGGCGGCAAGCAGATCGCGGTGGCGCTCGACTTTGCCGAGCTGCCCTTCGCATCCCAGAGCCTGGACCTGGTGGTGCTGCCGCACGTGCTGGAATTCGCCGCCGAGCCGCACCAGGTGCTGCGCGAGGTCGAGCGTGTGCTGATCCCCGAGGGGCAATTGATCATCTGCGGCTTCAATCCGGCCAGCATGTGGGGCGTGCGCCAGGGCATGGGACGCATCACCAGCAGCGCCTACCTGCCGACCGCAGGCGAGTTCATTTCTTTGCCCCGGTTGAAAGACTGGTTAAAATTGTTGAATCTCGGCGCCACCCGCAGCCACTTCGGCTGCTATGCGCCGCCTTTCCGCACCACCCAGTGGCTGAACCGCTTCGCCTTCGTCGAAGGGGCAGGGCAGCGCTGGTGGCCTTACCTGGGCGCCGTCTACATCGTGCATGCGATCAAGCGCGTCAAGGGCATGAACATCATCGGACCGGCCTGGAACAAGAAGCCGGGCAAGGCGCCGAAGGCGGTGCCGGCAACCAACCGCAACGAACGCAACAAGTAGAAGAGAGCATGACGACCAAAGTAGAGATTTTTACCGACGGGGCCTGCAAGGGGAATCCGGGCACCGGCGGCTGGGGCGCGCTGCTCGTGGCCGGCGAGCACGAAAAGGAAATCTTCGGCGGGGAGCCGAACACCACCAACAACCGCATGGAGCTGCGTGCCGTGATCGAGGCGCTGACCGTGCTGAACCGTCCCTGCCATGTGGTGCTGCACACCGACAGCCAGTACGTGCAGAAGGGCATTTCCGAATGGATCCACGGCTGGAAGGCGCGCGGCTGGAAGACCTCGACCAAGGAGCCGGTCAAGAACGAGGACTTGTGGAAGGCCCTCGACGCCGCGCAGCAGCAGCACGCGGTCGAATGGCGCTGGGTGCGCGGCCACAACGGCCATCCGGGCAACGAGCGCGCCGACGGTCTGGCCAACATGGGCGCGGCCTCGGTCAAGCGTTGAACTGGTAGAATATTGCATGCGCCAAATCGTCCTCGACACCGAAACCACCGGCCTCAACCCACGCACGGGTGACCGCGTCATCGAAATCGGCTGCGTTGAAATCTTCAACCGCAAGCTGACCGGCAATAACTTCCACCGCTACATCAATCCCGAGCGCGACTCGGACGAAGCGGCGCTGGCGGTGCACGGCCTGACCACCGAATTCCTGAGCGACAAACCGAAATTCCACGAGATTGCCCAGGAACTGCGCGAGTTCGTGCAGGATGCGGAAGTCATCATCCATAACGCGCCCTTCGACTTGGGCTTCCTGAACCACGAGTTCGAGCGCCTGGGCCTGCCGCCTTTCGTCAGCCACTGCAGCAACGTGATCGACACCCTGGTACATGCGAAGGAACTGCACCCGGGCAAGCGCAACTCGCTGGACGCGCTGTGCGACCGCTACGGCATCTCGAACGCCCACCGCAAGCTGCACGGCGCGCTGCTGGACTCGGAGCTGCTGGCCGACGTCTACCTGGCAATGACGCGCGGACAGAACATGCTGTCGATGGATGTCGAGATCGAAGCGGCCGGCGGCGGTGCGCTGCTGGAAGCCGTGCCCTTGGGCGAGATCATCGTCGTTTCGGCAGCCGCCGACGAGCTGGCCGAGCACGATGCCGTGCTGGCCGCCCTCGACAAAGGCGTGAAAGGGGAATGTGTTTGGAGAAAATATTCTCCTCAGGGGTGACAAAACGCAAAACTCCCCCTATAATGCTCGTCATTGCAGCGACGCAATCGCAGCAAAAGCAGCAAGTAGAGTAGTAATAAGCAGGGAGGTTAGCTCAGGGGTAGAGCACTGCATTCACACTGCAGGGGTCGCAAGTTCGAAACTTGCACTTCCCACCAGGATTCATCGAAAAAGCCAGCAGATTTGCTGGCTTTTTTGTTTTTGCGCTCGCCGGTTGCGGCCCGGACTCTGCGTGTATGTGGGTGCGCTAACGTTGGACCGCCGGACGATCCGGTATCGTTCGAGCATCATGAAACCGAAAGCGCATCGGACGCAGGTCGCCGACTCCCAGCTCGAACTGCCGCTCGGCCGGTCCGGCGGGGCGCATGACCTGGCCTATTACATCGGCATCTGCAAGATCTATGCGGCCTACCACAAGCACTGGCCGACGCTGGACGCGAGCCGCGAGGAATTCCGCGCGGCGCGGGTGAAGGATGTCGATGGCCAGCGCATCCAGCGCGAGCTGCGCTATCCGGCGCCGGAACTCGAGGCCGATCCCGAATACCAGGCCCTGCGCGAGCGCTGCCTGCTGGACGGCATGCGCGAGGGCGTGAGCCTGGAAGCGCTGGATCCGCGCTATCGCACCGTCCTGTCCGAGAGCGGTATCGCCGGCCTGTTCGCGTCCATCGCGCTGCCGGTGAGGGCGGGACCGGATGCGGTGCGCTATGCGACCGGCCTGCCGGCGCATGCCCTTGAAGAGCTGACACTGCGTGTCGGGCAGGGCATCGCCATGCGCGCGCTCGCGGACGCCGGCGTCGATCCGCAGGACCCGCGTGTGCTCGCGCGCAGTTTCTCGGTGCGGGTACATGCCAACGACGAGCTGAAAAGCGTCATCGACCGCATCGGCATCCACCGTCCCTCGCTCGACGCGCGCCTGGCTGACCATTACCTGCTGGACGCCGGTGAGGATGGCCGCCTCACCGTCCGCTACCAGCTGCTGGCCGGCGGGCGCTACGCCGGCCGCTTCGAGGTCGGACAGCTGTGCGCGAAGCTCGCATCGGTCTACGCGCTCGACCCCGAACTGGCGCAGCTGCGCGGCGCCGAGGCCCTTGAGATGCCGGCCGTACCCGCCATCCCGGCCGCACCTGCCCCCGGCAGTATCGGGGAGCTGCGCGAGCAGCTGGCCATGCTTCGGGCGGACGGCCAGAGCCTGGTGCTGCCGATCCAGGCCCTGAGCCGCTCTGCCGACATCCGGCACCTGCTGGAGGAGGCTGGCGGCGATTACCGCGCGGCCGCACAGCGCTTCGACTTCGAGGCGGACATCGATCCCGCAGCCGTGGTCGCGCAACTGCTCAGGAACGGCGCGCTTTAGCCCGGCGCTTGCCCGGCGTGACGTCGGCGCCGCCAAAAAGGTCGGGCTGGACCGGCGCCGGCGCCGGTACGGGTGTCTGCACCGGCTCGGGCTCGGGCGGCGGCACGGTCCCGAAAGGATCGATCACCGCGGCCACGCCGTTCGTGTAGGCCAGCACATCGTCGAGCACCTGCTGCCTGGCCGGGTCGGCCGGCGTGCCTGGCGCTGCGAGCGTTTGCCGGCAGCGGGACACTGCCTCGCGCACCATGGCTACCGTGCGGCTGCCCCCGGCGCCTTCGATCAGCTTGCGGAAGCGATGTTCCTCCCACTTGTCTTCCTCGCGCTGCGTGAGGGTGCCCGGATAGTGGCGGGCCTTGTAGCGCAGGAACAGCTCGTCGAGCCTCGGATCGAGGAAGCCCGGCTTGAGTCCCGCAAAGGTGGCAGGGTCCATGCTCCGCAACTGGTCGAGCAGGCGCCGGTCGGCATTGCCGACGAAGCCGGCGTAGAGCGCTTCCTCGACGTCGGATTCGGCCGGCTCGCGGGCAAACACGACCTGCAGCAGCCGCGCGAGGTCGACGGTCTCCATGACGCCCCGCATGACCGGTACATTGGCCAGCGCCGCGCCAAGGTCGATCTCCAGTTCGGCGGCCCGTTCACGCGACAGTACGCCAGGGTTTTTGAAAACCACAGGCGATTTGTTCGCGGCGATGCAGCGGATCGGCATCGGCTCGAAATCGTCGGGCCGTTCCTCCGGCCTGGTGAAGAGCCGCCTGCGCATGGTTTCGGCATCGATGTCCAGCAGCTGGCGCGGATCCTTGGCCAGGTCCCAGGCGATGACTTCGTTGCGGTTGGTCGGGTGCGGGGCCAGCGGCATCATGATGCGGATGCCTGCCGCCTTCGCGCTGCCGCGGCCCACGTGGATAAAGGGGCTGTGCGAGGCCACGTCCATTTCCTGCAGCGCGAGGTTCTTGTCCAGCATCGAGAAGCAGTGCGCAAAGAGCTGGGGCTGGCGCTCGCGGATGCGCCGCGCCAAAGCCACCGTGGCCAGCACGTCGGACATGGCGTCGTGCGCCGTATCGTGGGGCAAGCCGTTCGCCGCACTGATGCGCTCCAGCGCGAACGAGACCTTGCCCCTTTCATCGCCTGGCCACTCCAGGGTTTCGGGGCGCAGCGTATAGGTGGCGCGCACGAGGCCGAGCAGATCCCAGCGCCCGCAGCCATCCTTCCATTCGCGGGCATACGGATCGATGAGGTTACGCCAGAACATGAAGCGTGTGACTTCCTCGTCGAAGGCGATCGAGTTGTAGCCGAAGGCAATCGTCCCCGGCGCAGCGAGCTCGCGATGGACCGCGTGGACAAACTGCAGCTCCGGCAATCCCAGCGCCTGGCAGCGCTGGGGCGTGATCCCGGTGACCAGGCAGGCCTGCGGATCGGGCAGGTGATCGGGCGCCGGCTGGCAATACAGCGTGGCCGGCCTGCCGATGACGTTCAGGTCCATGTCCAGGCGCAGGCACGCGAACTGGACGGGGCGGTCGCGGACCGGGTCCAGGCCGGTGGTCTCATAGTCGTAGGCCAGCAGACTGTTCATGGTGGCTTGGCAGGGCGAGGCACGCCGTCTCGATGATCTTGTCCGAAGAATAACGGTAACGGCGGCTGCGCGGCGCACATGAGCCCATCGATCGGGAACTAATCGGCAGGGCACGCTGCCTATGCTTTATGCATAGTCTGCAGGAGAGCTTGCGATGCCCAAAGTCAGCTTGCTGCACGAGTCCAGGCTACAGAGCGATCACTACGCTTCGACGATCATGTGGCTGCTGCGCGGCCTGGCCGGACTGGCGGTCGCGGCGGGGCATCTGCGGGCGCGGGTCTATCCCGGCTTCGGCAGCGTGGCGGAGCCGACCCCGGCCTTCCAGGTGTTCGCTTTCCTGACCGGCTTCGCCCACCTGGCGATCGTCGTGTTCTTCGTCCTCAGCGGCTGGCTGGCCGGCGGCGGCATGCTGGACCGCTACGGCCACCCGGGCGCGCTGCGGGAGTATGCGATCGAGCGCCTGACGCGGCTATGGATCGTGCTGATACCGGCTTTTGCCGCGATGCTGCTGTTCGCAGCGTACGCCGGCTGGGTCGATGCATCCTCGGCCGATTTTGGCGGCAGCGGCGAGTATTCCGCGGGCGCCTTCATCGGCAACCTGCTGGGCCTGCAGACCCTGGCCGTGCCCCGGTTTGGCGGCGACTACCCCTTGTGGACCCTGGCCAACGGGACCTGGTATTACCTGCTGTTCCCGCTGCTGCTGACGGTGTTCCGGGCGCGTGCAGTGCCGGCCCGCGTCGGCGCGGTGCTGGCGGTACTTGCCATCGCCCAGGTTCTGAACGAGGTCATGCTGCTGTACTTCCTGGTCTGGCTGCTCGGGGCGGCGTTCTCGCGCGTGCCGATGGACGCGGGCCCGCTGGCGCGCAGGCTGTTCCTGATGCTCTTCCTGGCGCTGGCGGTCTATTACCGTATGGCCGGCGGCAACAACCACATGAGCACCGGCACCATCGTCCAGGACCTCGCCTTCGGCACGTCGCTCGCCCTGTTCCTGTGCAGCATGCGCTACCGTCCCGCCAGGCCGTCGCCCATGCGCGAGCGCGCCGTGGCCGCCGGGCGCTTCTTCGCCGGCTTTTCCTTCACGCTCTACGTGATCCACGTGCCGCTGATCGACGCGATGCTGTATTTTTTCGGACTGCATCGTTTGTCGCCGGCGCAGCCTTTGCACTACCTGGTCTTCGCGGCGATGCTTGCCGGGATCGTGGCGCTGGCCTGGCTGTTTCATCTACCCTTCGAGGCGAACACGTATCGCCTGCGTGAATGGGTGAAAGGACGCCTGGCGGCGGACGGGGCGAGCCCCGTGCGCCGGACTGAGCCCTTGTAATTCTTTCTTGGCAGCCTTATATGCAGAGCGTGTTCGATTTCCATTCATCACGCTCGCCACCGCCATGACCCAGTCCAGCTTCGCCTCGCCCCTGCCAGCCTTCCCGCAATCGCCGCAGTTCCGCGATGCGAAGTTCCGCAACCCCGTCCCCATGCGCAAGCACAGCTTCGGGGAGACAGCGCGCCTGTGGTGGGCCTTCATGTTCAACAAGCCGGCCGGCACCGTGCCGCGCCAGCCGGTGCCGGTGCGTGTGCTCACGCGCGAAGCCCTGCTGGCGGCGCCGGACAACACCTTGTACCGGCTCGGCCATTCGACCATGCTGTTCAAGCTGGACGGCGAGTTCTACCTGACCGACCCGGTGTTTTCCGAACGCGCCTCGCCGGTGCAATGGGCCGGGCCGGCGCGCTTCCACCGGCCGCCGATCGGCATCGAGGACCTGCCGCCGATCAAGGCCGTGATCCTCTCGCACGACCACTACGACCACCTGGACCGTGCCGCCGTGCTGGCGCTGGCGCCGAAGACGGTGCTGTTCCTGACGCCGCTGGGCGTGGGCAACCGCCTGCTCGACTGGGGCATCGCCGCGGACAAGGTGCGCCAGTTCGACTGGTGGCAGGGGACGGAGGTGGACGGCGTGCGCTTCGTGGCGACGCCGGCCCAGCATTTTTCGGGCCGCAGCCTGAACGACGGCAATGCCACGCTGTGGGCATCGTGGGTGATCCTGCACCGCGAGCTGCGCCTGTTCTTCAGCGGCGACACCGGCTACTTTTCAGGCTTCAAGGAAATCGGCGCCAAGTACGGCCCCTTCGACCTCGCCTTGCTGGAGACCGGCGCCTACGACCAGCGCTGGCCGGACGTGCACATGCAGCCGGAACAGACCCTGCAGGCCTTCCTCGACCTGAAAGGAAAATGGCTGCTGCCCGTGCATAACGGTACCTTCGACCTCGGCCTGCACCGCTGGCAGGACCCGTTCGAACGGATCGCGGCGCTGGCGCAAGCGGAGGGCGTGGCGCTGGCGACGCCGGAAATGGGCGAGGCAATCGACCTGCTGCAGCCGCATACCGGGCGCGCCTGGTGGCGGGACCTGGCGTAGGCGCGCAGCTGAAGTCCGACAGGCGCCTGCGTCACCGCGGCGCCGCCTGGCCCGGTCCGAGCACCATGCGCCGGATTCGCTGCCAGTTGACCAGGAAGGCGTCCACCTCCGCGGCTTCGCTTTCGCGCCGCTGCAGCATGCCGGCCATGGCGCGCGTGGTGCCGCCGTTCAGGAACCAGCTCAGCGGCGGCTGCCTTCCCTCGGCGGTCCAGGGGTAGCGCAGCTCGATCACGCGGCCGGCGTTGCAGCCGCCCAGCAGGCGCGTGGTCTCCTCTTCGGCCGCCTGGGCGCGGGCGTTGCGGGTCTGGTAGAGGGCGAAGAAGGGCAGCGACAGCTCCGGTACCGGCGGCACGTACTTGTCGCCGGGGCGCAGGCGCGGCTGCCAGGGCAGGTGGATGCCGACCGTCAGCGGCGCGCGCGCCGGGCCGGCCACGGCATCGATCATCTGCGCGCGCGTCGGGCAGATCCACTGCGACTGCGAGGCCGGCTCGTTCTCGATCACCAGCACAACGATCTGCTCCGGCTTGACCACGCCGAGTTTCAGGATCTCGGCGATCATCGCATTGAGGGTGGCCGCGCCCGAGTTCTCGAAGTAGCCGCCGTCGACCAGGTAATCCCAGGGCTTGCCGTCCACGGTCGTGACCAGCGCGGCCGGGCTGATGTAGGGGAAGCGGGCGCTGTTATGGACCGCCTGCGCCAGGGTGATGCGGCTGGTGTCCAGCGGCGGGTCGCCGGGGCCGCCGGCGAACAGGTCGTAGGCTTGCGGCGGCAGGAAGGCCAGATTGGCCTGCACCACGCGCCGGCCCTCGCTGGCGGAGGTGGCGTTGAACAGCAGGCGCGGCAGGCCGGTTGCCTCGGGCCCCAGCGCCAGCAAGGGCCGCGCGAACCAGTCGGCGGCCTTCGAAGACCCGAAGCGCTGCGCCCAGCCGCGCCGCCAGGCGCCTTCCAGCGCCAGCGAGCGGTCGCAGCTGGGGCAGGGGAAGGGCGAGAAGCGCGCCAGCAGGTCCGGGTAGAGCAGGTAGCCGACCAGCGGCGCCAGGTAATCCTGGCCGAGGAAGGCGCCGACCTGCGCTGAAGTCGCCGCATAGTCCGGGCTGTCCACCGCCAGCGAGCCGGCGAAGGCGGCCAGGCCCAGGCTCCCGCCCGAGACGCCGCTCATCGCATAGATGTTCGGGGCGAAGCGCCGGCCCTGGCTGCGCGCCTGGCGTTCGAGTTCCAGCAGCAGGGTGCCGGCCCAGAACGCCGCCCTCGATGCGCCGCCGGCCGCCGCCACCAGGTAGACCGGCTCATCCCCATGCGCGCCGCGCGCCGCCTGCCAGGCGCGAAAATCCTCGGCGAGAAGCGGGCGCCGCACCGCCAGCGGCGGCCCCGCGTTGCGGGCCACGAAATGGTTTTCGTTCGAGATCGAGGCCAGCAGGGCCGCGAACAGCGGCAGCAGGGCCAGCGAGGGCCAGCCTGCATTCTTCGGCAGGTAGACCAGCACGATGCTGCCGAACACGGTCCAGGAACCGAAGGCGAATAGCAGCAGGGCAGGCGCGCCAAGCGCCCGGCTTGCCGCTTCCTGGCCGAACCAGACCGCCGCCAGCACCATCCCCGACACCGCGAACATCAGCAGCACCGCGGCGATGCTCACGCGCGACGTGCGGCGCGAGCGCGCCCAGGCCTGGGGCGCCACCGCCTGCTTCCCCAGCCAGCGATTGACCAGCCTGCGCCGCAGCACCGCCAGCAGCAGGAAGGCGCCGGTGTAGAGGGCCGGGGCCAGCCAGGCCCCGGGCGGGGCGCCGGGTAGCGCGAACCAGACCGTGATCGGCACGCAGGACAGCAGCCCCAGCGCGCGCGGCAGCCAGGTGTTGGTGGCGGCGGCGAAGCCGTGGTGGGCGCACATGCCGACGTTGTCGACCGCGAAGCGCCGGGCCAGCAGCAGGCGCGCGCAGTACCAGGCGGTCAGCGACCAGTAGCCCAGGGCCGCGATAAAGATCCAGTAGCTGGCATTGGCCCACAGGCTTTCCCTGGTCTCGGCAAAGTTGCGGAAGGCGCCCAGGGCTTCGCGCGCCTGGGGCACGCCGAGCAGGATGGCGTTGCCGGCGGCCACCGTCAGCACCGGGTAGAAGTTCAGCAGCAGGGTGCGGCGCAGGAAAGTGAACCGGGTGACCTGGCTGGTGTGCGACGGTTTACGTTGTGGGGGAGAGGAACGCGGAGGCTCCTCGGGTGGCCGCCCGTCCGCGGTTCCGCGCTCGTCGATCCCGGTTGGCTCCGGCATGCCCCGCTCCTTTCTCGCCCGTCCATCCGATCATAAAGGCAAGCCTGCCGCGGCGGAGCACGCCGCATGCAGTCTCTTGGGCGCGGATCAAGACACCGCAGCGTAAATGCTGTCAGGCGGAAATGCGGCGCCCGACTACTGGCGCGGCGCGTGCTCCGGCGCGACGAAGGCGAGCGCCTCTTCGAAGGAGCGCAGCACCATGTCGACCTGCTTCTCCACCAGCGAGGCGCTCGGCACCGGATCGATCAGCGGCAGCCGGATCGTCACCAGCATCGCTTCCGGCAGGCCGGCGCGCAGGTTGGCGACCGCGGTCAGCCACTGGTCCAGCATGGCCTCGGTCGGATAGTTGATGAAGACGGTCGAGACCAGGTCGGCCTTGTCCGGGCCCGGGTTTTCGCTGTCGCCGATGATCGAGAAGCTGCGCGCGTCGACCTGGTCCTCGCGCAGCGCGCGCACCAGCAGTTCGCTGAGCATGTCGTCGCGCATCGTGGCCAGGCCCACGCACAGCACCACCGAATGGGCCGGCACGTCGAGCGCGCCCTGCCAGCGGCCCAGGCGCGCCTCGCGCATCTGGCGCAGGTGGGCGCCGATGTTCGCATCGAGCAGGGACATGTTGCGGCGGCGGCTCTTCGGCGGCCCGCCCGATTCGGGCGTGAGGGTGGCGGCGACGTCGGCGATGGCGGTGCGGATCCGGTCTTCCTGCGGCTTTTCCATCTTGCCCGAGCGGGTGTCGTTGGCGGCCAGCACGATGCCCGGCAGCAGGATGTGGTCGCAATAGCGGGCGAAGCTGGAGCGTTCCAGGAAGTCCTGGGCGTCGTGGATGATGGCGGCGATGTCGCCGGCCAGGATGCGCTGGTAGAAGCGCTGGGCGCCCGACACGGCCGGGGCGTCGCCCAGCAGGATGGTGACGGGTTCCAGCGTGCGCACGTGGCGGCCGGCGACCACCAGGCACAGGGTCAGCGGGGTCGACAACAGCAGCCCGACCGGGCCCCACATCGCGCCCCAGAACAGGGCCGAGATGATCACCGCCAGCGGCGACAGCCCGGAACTGTGGCCGTACACCTTGGGTTCGACGATGTTGGCCACCAGCAGTTCGAGGGCAATAAATAAAACCATGCAGGACAGGGCCAGGGTCCAGCCCGGATCGATGGCGGCGACGAACATGGCGATCACGGCGCCGGCCGCCATGATGCCCAGGTAGGGCACGAAGCGCAGCAGCCCGCTCAGCGCGCCCCACAGGGCGGCGTGCGGCACGTCGGCCGCCCACAGCACCACGCCGATCAGGAGGCCGAAGGTCACGTTGACGACAAATTGCGAGAAGAAGAAGCGCGATACGCCCTGGGCAGCGTCGGCCAGGGCCTGGATTGTGCGGCTGACCTCGGTCTGCCCGCCCAGCCTGATCAAACGGTCGCGCAGGGATTCGTGCTCCAGCGACATGAATATCAGGAGCACCAGCACCAGGCCGGCCTCGCCGATCGGGCCCCAGGCCAGCGAGAACAGCCGGGTCAGGGCGCCGGTGGTGGTCAGGCGCGGGGCACGGATCTCGACCGGAATCGGCTGGGTCGGGCTGATGGTGATCGTGGTCATGCCGCGCCTGCCGGTGGCGGTGGTGCCGCTGCTCGGGGCCACCGCGCTCAGCTCGGCCTCGATGCGCTCGAAGGGACGCTCGGCGAGTTCGCGCACGGCCGCGACCTTGGTGCGCATCGCCGCGCGGTACTTCGGCAGGTCGCGCGTCACCGCGACCAGCTGGAAGGCCAGCACGATGCCGACGCCGACCAGGCAGGTGGTGGCCAGCAGCACCGACAGCATGGTGGCCGGCATCTGGGCCAGCCCGGCGCGGCGCATGCTGCGGATCAGAGGGGCGATGACCAGGCTCAGGATGGAGGCGAGGGCGATCGGCTCGAGGACATCGCGACCGAAATACAGGAGTCCCAGCCCGCAGGTCACGGTGACCAGCGAGCCGGCATTCAGGTGCTTGAACAGGGAAAGATCGCGCATTCGCGTGCTGCGGGCGGAATAGCAAGCTATCCCGTGGAAACGTAAAACCAGCAATGTAGCGCAAAAACGTGAATACGATCAATTTTATGCCGATTTCTTTCCGTTCGAGGTCTTTTGAGTAGGCCCAATGGTCCACAGGTAGATGGTTCGTCCGTTGACGTCGACCGTGCGCTCGGGCGGCCACTCGGGCCCCATGTCGAAGGCGTGCGAGACCACCCGCGATCCCGGCTTGAGCTGGAACCACAGGCGCGGCCGCAGCTTGACGTTGACGTCGGGCAGCAGGTAGAGACTGACCACCGAGGCCGGCGAGAGGTCGGTCTCGAACAGGTCGGCGACCTTGAAGCTGACCCGCTTCTCGACCCCGGCCTTTTTGGCGTTGGCCTCGGCTTCGACGATGCGCTCCGGATTCAGGTCGATGCCCACCCCGTGCGCGCCGAAGCGCCTGGCGGCCGTGACCACGATGCGGCCGTCGCCGCAGCCGAGGTCGTACAGGGTGTCGTTCTTGCCGACCCTGGCCAGGTCCAGCATGCGGTCGACCACCTCCTGGGGCGTCGGCACGAAAGGGACGTCCAGCCGGGGCGGCTCGGGCGCGTCCTGGGCCCAGGCCAGGCGCGGCGGCAGCAGGCCCAGTCCGGCGCCGGCAGCGGCCGACAGCAGCAGGGTGCGGCGGCGTGCTTGCGAATTCATCGTCGTGTCTCCTCGTCGTTGGCAGGGTCGTGGAAGGCTTCGTCCTGGTGCAGCAGGGCCAGCAGGAAGACGCCGGCAGCCAGCACCGCCACGCCTATCCAGGCGGCGTTCAGGCCGCCCAGGGTCTGGCTGCTCACATAGCTCAGGCTGGACCACAGCATGTAGGCGCAGCTGGCGCAGAACAGCAGGGGCAGCAGGGGGAATAGCGGCACGCGGTAGGGCCGCGCATGGCCGGGTTCGCGCCGTCGCAGCACGAACAGGGAGATGCCGCTCAGCAGGAAGAACAGCCAGAACACGGGCGCCGTGAATTCGACCATGGCGCGGAAGCCCCCGCCCAGCGCCGCGCCGAGGCCGACCAGCAGCAGGGCCGCGCCGCATTGCAGCAGCATGGCCAGGGTCGGCGTGGCGCGCTGCCCATCCCAGCGCGCGAGCCAGGCCAGCGGCCGCCAGTCGCGTCCCATCGCATAGCCGGTGCGGGCGCCGACGATCATGGTGGCGTTGATCGAGGTGAGCGCCGACACCGCCACCAGCAGGGCGATCAGCTGCTCGCCGCCGCGTCCGAAGGCGCGCAGCATCAGTTCGGCGGCGGGCGCCTGCGAGGAGGCCAGCGCGTGCATGCCGAGGCCGTGCCAGTAGCCCCAGGTGACCAGCAGGTAGAGGCCGGTGACGATCAGCACCGCCAGCACCAGCGAGCGGACCATGTTGACGGCGCCGTCGCGCACTTCGGCGCTGAGATAGGCGGCCTCGTTCCAGCCGCCGTAGGTGAGCAGGACGAAGACCATCGCCAGCCCGAAGGAACCGTGGACAGGCGCCGCCGCCGCGGCCGGGATGGCGGCGCCGGCCGGTAGCCGCAAAGCGGCCAGCGCCACCAGCAGCAGGCCGCCGACTTCCGCGACCGTCAGCCAGGTCTGGGCGGCGCTGCCCGCGCGCAGACCGTGCAGGTTGAGCAGGCCCAGCGCCAGCACGGCGGCGCCGGCGTACAGGGCGCCGCTGGCGGCCGGCGCCAGGCCCGGCAGCGGCGCCACCTGGGCCAGGTAGTCGCCGAAGACGAAGGCCAGCAGGGCGATGGAGCCGGTGGTGATCACGGCATAGCGGGCCCAGCCGAAAAGGAAGGCGACCGTGCGGCCGTAGGCGCGGTGCAGGAAGTGGTAATCGCCGCCCGCGTGGGCGTAGGCGGTGCTCAGCTCGGCATAGCACAGGGCCCCGGCCAAGGACACCGCGCCGCCCAGCACCCAGGCAAGGAACATGGCGCCGGCGCTGGCGCTCATGCCGGCCACCAGAGCGGGCGCCTTGAAGATGCCGGCGCCCACCACGATGCCGACGATCAGCGTGACAGCTTCGCGCAGCCCGAGCAGCGGGCGCGGCTGGGCATGGGTCTCATGGTCGGAGGTGGACGGGGTCGGCATGTCCAGTAGGACGAGCCGGCCGCCGTCAAGTTCCTCCGCAGGCGCCGCGTGTGAGCCGGATCAAGTCCGGCGCGGGTTCAGCTGCCTTGCTCGACTGCCGCCACCTGCAGCGGCGCCAGGGCCGGGCCCTCCAGTACCCGTCCGTCCGGGGCGAAGCGGCTGCCATGGCAATCGCAGTCCCAGCTGGTCTCGGCGCCGTTCCACTTGATCTCGCAACCCATGTGCGAGCATTTGCCCGCCACTGCCTGCAGCGCGCCGTCCTTGTCGCGGTAGACCGCCACCGGCTGGCCGCCGACATCGATCTTGCGGCTCTGGCAGGGCGGCAGATCGTCCAGGGCCCTGACTTCGTCGGCGCCCAGCATCACCGCCGGGTCCGGGCTGGCCGGGCCGCTGCGTTCCTTCCCGAAGCCGTCCGGGCGCTTGCCTTGCGCCAGGCGGTCGACCGCATACAGGTCGCGCCAGGGCGTGCCGCGCCCGAGGATCTCGTCGGCCAGCATCATCCCCGCCAGGGTGCCGTAGGTCAGGCCGTCGCCCGAGAAGCCGGTGGCGATATAGGTATTCTTTGCGTCGACGTTGCGGCCGATGCAGGGCAGCTTGTCCCTGGCGCGGTAGCGCTGGGCCGACCAGCGGTATTCGACCGGGCCGATCGGCCAGTGGTCGCGGGCGAAGCCTTCCAGGTTCTGGAAGCGCTCCTCGCCGACTTCCTTGTCGCCCAGCTTGTGGGCGCTGCCGATCACGGCCAGCCAGGTCCGGCCGTGCGCCGTATAAGTGCGCACCGAATGGCGCTCCTGGCCGATGCACCAGTAGACGCCCGGCTCGGGAAAGCTGTCGTGCAGCGGCGCGGCGATGCCGTATTCGCGCACCACCTCCAGCTGCGACTGCACCAGGTGGATGCCGACCGGCGTGTGGGTGGCGACGATGATGTGCTGGCATTGCACCCTGGCGTGTTCGGTGTGGACCACGGCCGGATCGTCGTCGATGGCGGTGACGCGGGTGTTCTCGAAGATCAGGCAGTCCTCGCCGCCGATGCGCTGGGCCAGCTGGCGCACGTATTCGAGCGGCTGGAACTGGGCCTGTTCCTCGACCCGCAGCGTCTTCAGGGCGTCGAGCGGCAGGGGGGCGTCGTCGCGCAGGTCGGTGTGCAGGCGCGCGCGCATCGCGGCCAGCGCTTCCTTCTCGACTTCGCCGACGTGGGCGGCGTCGAGGGCCAGCAGGTTCCAGGGCACGCGCTGGAAGGCGCAATCCAGGTTCAGGCGGCCGACCGTGGCCTCGATCAGGTCGATGGCGGCCGCGCGCGATTCGACCACGCGGCGCATGGTTTCGAGACCGTGCTGCTCCTCGAGCGTGTGCAGGCCGAGGTCGACGGTCGCGTACAGGTTGCCGGTGGAATTGCCGGTGCTGGCGTCGCCGGCCTTGTGGGCGTCGAGCACGGCGACGCGCTTGCCGGCCTGGACCAGCAGCATGGCGGCGGTGAGGCCCGTGATGCCGGCGCCGACGATGGCGACGTCGACCTGCAGGTCGGTTTGCAGGGTCGGCAGGCAGGCCGTCCTGGCCGCCGTGCCTTTCCAGAGAGATGAGGTATCCATGGGAGTGCCTTTCATACGGTGTCGGATAGATGCATGGCAGCCGGCGCTCGACGCTGGCCGCGTTCGCTCCGATCATCCCAAGATCCGTCCTGCCGCGGCGCAGCGTTGACGGAGGATAACTGCGACCTGAATCCGGATCAGCGCGCCACGATCAGGCGCAGGCCGAGCGCGATGAAAATCGTGCCGGCGATCCGGTCCAGCCACATGCCGGCGCGCGGGCGGCGCGAGAGCCAGCCGCCCACCGCGCCGGAAAAATAGCCCAGCAGGCCGAACAGCACGGCCGCCTGCGCCGTGAACGCCAGGCCGAGCAGGGCGATCTGCAGGTTGGCGTCGCCGCGCTGGGCGGCCACGAACTGCGGCAGGAAAGACAGGAAGAACAGCACCACCTTGGGATTGATGGCGTTCGCGAACACGCCGCGGAAGAACAGGGTGCGCGCCGATTCGACCACATCTTCGGCGCGGCTGGCCGAGGCGCCGCCGCGGCTGCGGATGGCGTTGAAGCCCATCCACGCCAGGTACAATCCGCCGCAAATCTTCAGCGCCGTGAAGGCCAGCGGCGAGGCGGCAATCAGCGCGCTCACCCCGAGCGCCGCCAGCAGCGTGTGGCTCAGGCAGCCCAGCGCGCAGCCCAGACCGAAAGCCATGCCGCGCAGCCGGCCCTTGGCCATGCCGATACCCAACACCATCATGTTGTCGGGACCCGGCGACAGGGTCAGCAGGATGGCGGCGGCCAGGAAGGCGAGCAATTGTTCCGGTGTCAGCATGGAAGAGGGCGGTGGTTCGAAAGCTGCCGATGGTGCCCTAGAGTGGCAATTTATGCAAGCTGCTGTATAGTCACGCCGTATGAAACCTGGAAAGCAGCAGCGGCCATTTCGCAATCTCACCGAGCGGATGTTGAACTTCCTGCTGATGAAGGGATGGGTCGCGAACCTCAGCTGGCGCCTGGGCGGGCATGGCAGGCTGGAAGTCGCCCGCCACGAGGTGCAACTGGATCCGGAGCGGCGCCTGCCGCGGGCGCTGGTCATCGCCTTCGCTTCGGATTTCCATGCCGGGCCGACCACCGATCCGGCCATCTTCGATGCGCTGCTTGAAAAATTGCAGCGCGAGCGCCCCGACGTGCTGTTGCTGGGCGGCGATTACATCTCCTTCGACGCCGCGAATATCGGCTATCTGCGCAGCTTCCTCGAGCAGGCCAGGGCGCCGCTCGGTGTTTACGCGGTGCTGGGCAACCACGACGTCTGGAACGGCCGCGAAGAAATTGAAGCTGCCCTGGCGGCGGCCGGCGTCGAGCTGCTGGTGAACCGCAACGTCGCGCTGCCGGCGCCCTTCGGCGAGGTCAGCATCTGCGGCATCGACGACCCCTGGACCGGCAAGCCCGCCCCCGAGGCCACCTTCGCCGGCGCGGGCCCGGTGCGCATCTACCTGATGCATTCGCCGGACGGCCTGTGGCGGCTTGGCGATCAGCGCTTCGACCTCGGCCTGGCCGGCCATACCCACGGCGGGCAAATTGTGCTCGGCAACGGCAAGCCGCTCAAGCATCCCAGCGGACCCTACTCGCGTCAATACTGGCACGGCCGCTTCGCGATTCCCGGGAACGGCCCGCTGTTCGTCGGCCGCGGCATCGGCTGCGCGGGCATTCCGCTGCGTCTGCGCGCCGATCCCGAGCTCCTGATCTGCACTTTGCGGTAATTCCCTTCCCGGTTTGACCGTTTTATAGGCAACGGCGTACTCTGATGATTGATTTTTGAGTATTTCCTTTGATTCCAGATAACAGAATGGAGATAATGACATGCCGCAAGAATCATGCAGGCCGGCCCATGCCCCGCAGAGGAGACATGCAAACTATAAAAGGCATGGGTTCTATCTACTATCGATTGGAGAAACGCAGTGAGTCTTTTTAGAACCAAGAATCTCGACACCATGGTCGCCCATGCCAGTGCGCCAAGCGGGCTGAAGAAGGTGCTCGGTCCCTTCGACCTGATCCTGATGGGCATCGGCGCCATCGTCGGCACCGGTATCTTCGTCCTCACCGGCACCGGCGCCCTGACCGCCGGTCCGGCACTGACGGTTTCCTTCATCGTCGCGGCGATCGCCTGCGGTTTCGCGGCCATGTGCTACGCCGAGTTCGCGTCGACCGTGCCCATCGCCGGTTCGATCTACACCTACAGCTACGCCGTGCTGGGCGAACTCGTGGCCTGGATGATCGGCTGGGACCTGCTGCTCGAATACGGCCTGGCGACTTCCACCGTCGCGGTCGGCTGGTCGGGCTATTTCCAGTCGCTGCTGCATGGCGTCGGTATCGACCTGCCGGCGGCATTGACCGCCGCACCGGGCGCGCGCCCGGGCGTCGACACAATCATGAACTTGCCGGCGCTGGTCATCATGCTGCTGCTGACCTGGATGCTGTCGCTGGGCGTGCGCGAATCGGCCCGTGTCAACAACGTCATGGTGGTCATCAAGATCTCGGTCGTCATTCTGTTCATCCTGTTCGGCTTCAGCCATATCAACACCGACAACTGGGCGCCGTACGCACCCTTCGGCGCTTCGGGCATCATGAGCGCCGCCGCACTGGTGTTCTTCGCCTTCATCGGCTTCGACGCCGTCACCTCGGCTGCCGAGGAAGTCAAGAACCCGAAGCGCGACCTGCCGATCGGCATCATCGGTTCCCTCGCCGTCTGCACCATCCTGTACGTGATCGTGTCGGCCATCATGACCGGTATCGTGCCCTTCCCGAAGTTCGAAGGCGTCGACCATCCGGTTTCGCTGGCCCTGCAGTATGCCGGTGTGAACTGGCTGTCCAAGCTGGTCGACCTCGGCGCCATCCTCGGCATGACCACCGTGATGCTGGTGATGGCCTACGGCCAGACCCGCATCCTGTTCGCCATGTCGCGCGACGGCCTGCTGCCGGCCAAGCTGTCCACCGTGCACCCGAAATACGGCACGCCTTACTTCGCCACCTGGATGGTCGGCATCGTGTTCGGCGTGATCGCCGCCTTCGTGCCGCTGAACGTGCTGGCTGAGCTGGTCAACATCGGCACCCTGGCCGCCTTCTGCCTGGTCTCGGTGGCCGTGGTGGTGCTGCGCAAGAAGCGTCCGGACCTGAAGCGCGCCTTCCGCTGCCCGGGCGTGCCGATCGTCCCGGCCATCGCCGTGATCTTCTGCCTGGCCCTGATGAGCTTCCTGAGCGCCATCACCTGGATCGCCTTCGTGATCTGGCTGGTCATCGGCTTGCTGGTCTACTTCGGCTACGCGCGCAGCCGTTCGCTGCTGCACGGCGTGACGCAGTCGTAATCCTCACGTTTTAGCTTCAAGCCCATCGGGGCGCCCCGGCTCAGGCCGCGGCGCCCCGATGTCTTTCCAGAAAACATTCCATTTTTGTAAGTCCTGTCCGACACTCAGGTGAGACAGGGGCCGCTTACGTGCGCCATACGCGGAACGGATAATCTCGGTAGAACATTTACTAAAAGATTGTCTATGACTACCACGTTCGCTATGGACACGCCTGAGCTGGAGACCGCGCCACAAGCGCAAGCGGGCCAGGCTGTTGCAAGCTCGAAAGCACTATATTTCCAACTGTTCGACAGGCCGCAGGAGGCCGCCGCGGCCTCGCGCGACTACCTGCTGGCGCAGATCGAAGCCGCGCGCCAGGAACCCTGCGAGCTGCCGGAATCCGTTTGGGAACTGCCCGGCTGGATCCAGGACCGCGCCGAGGCCGTCGGCATCGCCTACCGTGAATACCTGGGCGCCCGCAAGAACGGCGCCCCGCGCCGCTACTTCGGCAGCAAATCGCATGCCCTTTACTTCCTGAAGGGCGCCGCGCCGACCAAGCTGGCCGACGGCGCCTGGCTGTACGGCACCCTGGGACGCTGGGAAAACCCGGACTTCCATCCCCTCATCAAGACCTATCTCGAAGAGCTGGGCGACGGCGTGCCGGACAAGAACCACGTGACCCTGTACCGGCGCCTGCTGGCGGCCCACGGCTGCGAGCACTGGGAAAGCCTGTCGGAAGCGCACTTCGTGCAGGGCGCGATCCAGCTGGCGCTGGCATACAATGCCGACCAGTTCCTGCCCGAAGTGATCGGCTACAACCTCGGCTACGAGCAGCTGCCGCTGCACCTCCTGATCACGTCCTACGAGCTGAACGAACTGGGCATCGACCCGTATTACTTCACCCTGCACGTTACCGTCGACAATGCCGGCAGCGGCCACGCGCACAAGGCCGTGCAGGCGCTGCGCAACCTGATGGCGCAATCGGGCGACCCGGCCGCCTTCTTCCAGCGCGTACTGGACGGTTACCGCCTGAACGAGCTGGGCGCCTGCACCACTTCCATCATCGCCGCGTTCGACCTGGAGGCCGAACTGGTCGAGATCTTCACGGCCAAGGCCGCCGTCGGCCGCAACATGCACTCGGATTACTGCCGCGTGGCGGGCCGCTCGATCAACGACTGGCTGGGCGAGCCGAAGCAGATCCCGGGCTTCCTGGCGGCGATGGAAAACGCCGGCTGGATCCAGCGCGGCCAGGAAGTGGAGCACAGCCGCTTCTGGCGCCTGATCCAGGGCGAGCGCGCCGAGATGTTCGGCGTCTTCTCCAGCTACGAGCAGCAGGTGCTGCGCGACTGGATCCAGACCCCGCGCGATGCGGATTCGAGCCAGCGCAGCGCGCGGGTGCTGAGCCACCGCGCGCGCCAGCGCACCCTCGACACGCTGAACCAGCATGCGGGCCGCAGCGGCTACCCGGAGCGCGGCCTGATCCGCCGGCACGCGGCCGGCGCACTGCAGGGCGACGCCGAGCTGCGCGAGCTGGAAGAGAAGGTGGCCGGCGCGGCCGGCAAGACCGAAGCGATGGCGATGCTGGCGCGCCTGATGTCGCCGTCGGTGCACCATACGGCCATTGGCTTGATGGCGACGCGCCTGTATTCGCAGCTGCTCGACGCATAACGGTAACAGCGGCACATAACAAAATTTACGGCGCAATATTCACGGCGCGGACGGGTTCATTCCCCTCCGCGCCTTTCCACGACTGAGGACCATCCCGTGCAAATTCTCGAACAACGATTCCTGCGTGGCCCGAACATCCACGCGGATACGCCCTGCCTGCTGTCCGTGGTCGACCTCGGCGACCTGTACGGCGTCTCGACCCGCGAGCTCCCGCAATTCAACGAAGCCTTGCTGAACCTGCTGCCCTCGCTGGCGGACTACCTGGTGCCGACCGGGCAGCCGGGCGGCTTCGCCCAGCGCCTGCGTGAAGGCACCTACCTCGCGCGGGTGATCGAGCACGTCTGCTTGGCCCTGCAATGCCTGGCCGGCGCCCCGGCCAGCTTTGGCCGCACGCGTCCGGTGGCCGGCACGCCGGGCCAGTATCGCATCGTCTGCGCCTACCAGATCGAGAAGGTGGCGCAGCCGGCCTTCGAACTGGCGGTGGAGATCGTCGACGCGCTCGCGCATGGCGCGGCATCCTTCGACCTGGCGCCGCGCCTGCAGGAACTGCGCGAACTGGCCGAGCACTACGCCATCGGCACCAGCACGGCGGCGGTGCTGGCCGCGGCCCATGAGCGCGGTATCCCGGTGCAGCGCATTACCGAGGACGCGAACCTGTTCCAGCTCGGCTGGGGCGTGAAGCAGAAGCGCATCCAGGCCACCATCACCGGCGAGACCAGCAATATCGCGGTGCGTATCGCCAGCGACAAGCAGCTTACCAAGCAGCTGCTGCGCGAAGCCGGCGTGCCGGTGCCGGAAGGCGAAACCGTCACCACGATCGAAGATGCGCTGCGCGTGGCGCGCCGTCTTGCCGTACCGGTCACCGTCAAGCCACTCGACGCCAACCAGGGCAAGGGCGTGACGGTGGATTGCCGCACCCCGGAAGAAGTCGAGCAGGCCTATGCCTTCGCCCGCAAGCACGGGCGCAGGATCATCGTCGAACGCACCATCCAGGGGCGCGACTACCGCGTGTTCGTGGCCGCCGGCCGCGTTGCCGCGGCGTCCTGCCGGCGCCCGGCCCACATCCTGGGGGACGGCCGCCATTCGGTGCGCGAGCTGGTCGCGATCGAGAACCGCAACCCGGCGCGCGGCGCCGGCCACGCCAACATCCTGACCCAGATCGCGCTCGACGCCCACGCCGAGGACATCCTGCGCAAGCAGGGCTATGCGCCGGATTCGGTGCCGGCGGAAGGCGTGGTTGTGGAATTGCGCGGCAACGCCAACCTGTCGACCGGCGGCACCGCCGAAGACGTGACCGACCTGCTGCCTGAAAGCACGCGCCAGATCTGCGTGCGCGCGGCCGCCAAGATCGGCCTGGACGTGGCCGGCATCGACATCGTCTGCCGCGACATCGGCCTGCCGCTCGCAAGTCAGGGCGGCGCGATCATCGAAGTGAACGCGGCGCCCGGCATCCGCATGCACCAGTACCCGAGCAGCGGCGAGCCGCGCGACGCCGGCGATGCCATCGTCGAAGGCCTGATGGGCAACTCGGACGGCCGCATTCCCATCATCGCCTGCACCGGCACCAACGGCAAGACCACCACAACGCTGCTGATGGCGCACACGGTGCGGCTGGCCGGCCGCGTGACCGGTGCGACGACCACCCACGGCGTCTACGTCGACGGCAAGCAGATCACCAAGGGCGACTGCACCGGCTACTGGTCCGCGCGCACCGTGCTGGCATCGCCCGACGTCGAGATCGCGGTGCTGGAGACGGCGCGCGGCGGCATTCTCAAGCGCGGCCTGGCCTTCGACCGCTGCGACGTCGGCATCTGCCTGAACGTCTCGCCCGACCACCTGGGCCTGGACGGCATCGAGACCATCGAAGACCTGGCCCAGGTCAAGGCGGTGGTGCCGCTGTCCGCCAGCCGCGCCGCCGTGCTGAACGCGGAAGATCCGCTGTGCGTGGCGATGGCGCGCCGCGTGCGCCCGGACGTCGAACTGGTCTACTTCTCGATGAATCCGGACGAACCGGTGCTGCTGCGCCACCTGGAAGAGGGCGGCCGCGCCGCCTACCTGCAGGACAACGCGATCGTGCTCGCCGACGGCAATGTGCACCAGGAGCTGCTGCGCGTGGAAAGCATGCCGATCGCTATGGGCGGGCGGGCGCGCTACAACATCGCCAACGGCCTGGCCGCCAGCGCGGCCCTGATGGCAGCCGGCTTCTCGAACCTGCAGATCGCCACCGGCCTCTCGACTTTCGTCAGCGACGGCAAGACCAACCCGCTGCGCACGAATGTGTTCGAGGTGCGCGGCGTGACCGTGGTCGTCGACTACGCGCACAACCCGGCGGCGTATAAAGCGCTGGCCGAGATGGCGCGCTCGCTGCTGCCGGGCCAGCTGGTCGGCATCGTCACCGCGCCGGGGGACCGCCGCGACCAGGACCTGCTCGAGGTGGGGCGCGTTTGTGCTTCCCGTTTCGACGAGCTGGTGGTGTACGAGTCGTCGAGCCGCGGACGGACTTATGGCGGGGCGGTGGACCTGATCCTGCAGGGAGCGGAGGAGGTGGTCGGCAAGACCGATACGCTGCACCGCGAGCTGGAGGTGGGGGAGGCGATCCGCCTGGGCCTGTCCTTGTGCGCGCGTGGGGATGTGCTGGTGTTTGCCTGCGGGTCGTCGCTGGACGTGTTCGTGGAGGCGATCCGGGAGATGGATCCGGAGAGTGCGGAGCGGATTGCGGCGCAGGCGGGGTGAGTTTTTGTCTGCGCTGGAATGACAACGGGCCTGCGAGGCCCGTTTTCTTTTGTTGGCTTGTAAACGTCATTCCCGCGAAGGCGGGAATCCAAGGCTCGTATGCATAGTGAGGCTGAAGGCAGTACTATGAACTTGGATTCCCGCCTTCGCGGGAATGACGGCTTGTGCTTACGCCGCCTCAGTCTCGATCCGCCTCGCCACATCCGGCGAAGTCGGCCGGATCGCCTCCAGCAGCTCGCTGATATCCGACCCACAGCCGAACACCAGCAAGTCTCCCGGCACGCAACGCGCCAGACCCGCACGGATCGCCTTGTGCACATCCAGCTCGACCTGCAGGCGGTCTTCCTCGAACTTCGCCAAACGGATGCCTTCGACCAGCTGCGCAGCCACCGAACCCGCTGCACGCCCGCGGTTCTCGGTTTCGTACACGACCAGTTCATCGAAGCCCGAGGCGCAGGTGGCGCCGATGTCGACCAGGTCCGCATCGCGGCGGTCGCCCGGCGCGGCCACCACGCCGACCAGGCGGCCCGGCGTCATTGCGCGCGCGGTTTCGGCTAGGGCGGCGTAGGCGGCGCTGTTGTGGGCGTAGTCGACGATCACGGTCACGCCGTCGACGTCGAACAGGTTGGTACGCAGCGGGTTGCTCTTCCAGTCGGAGACGAAGCTGCGCAGGCCGTCCTCGATCTCGGCGTTGCTGAAGCCGCTGGCGACCAGCGCGGCCGCTGCGGCCAGGCTGTTGGCGATGTTATAGCGCGCGGCGCCCTTCAGTGTTACCGGCATCTGGCGCACGTCGGCGATCGCTTCGTGGCAGCTGGAGTCGGCCAGCACGATGGCGTTGTCTTCGAAATAGACCGCGCGGCCGCCTTTTTCCAGGTGGCGCAGCAGGACCGGGTTGTCGGCGTCCAGCGAGAAGTAGAGCACCTCGACCTTGTTTTCCACGTCAGCCGCCAGTTCGGACGCCATCGCCACGCAGTGGTCGTCCTCGGCGTTCAGCACGACGGCGCGCGAGGCGCGCCGGGCCACCACTGCCTTGACCTTCGCCAGCTCCTCGACGGTGTCGACGCCGTCCAGGCCCAGGTGGTCGCCCGCGACGTTCAGCACCACGGAGACGTCGCAGCGGTCGTAGGCCAGGCCGCGCTTGAGGATGCCGCCGCGCGCCGTTTCCAGCACTGCGAAGTCGACGTCCGGCGAGGTCAGCACGCTGCGCGCCGAGCGGTAGCCGGTGCAGTCGCCTTTGGCGATCTGCTGGCCGTCGATGAACACGCCCTCGGTGGTGGTGACGCCGGTGCGCATGCCCGTCATGCGGGCGGCATGGGCGATCAGCAGGGTGGTGGTGGTCTTGCCGTTGGTGCCGGTCACGCCGATCACCGGGATGCGGCCATTGTCTTCGCCGAACAGGGCGTCGACGATGGCGCCGCCGGCGTCGCGCGGGGTGCCGCGGCTCGGGTACTGGTGCATGCGGATGCCCGGCGCGGCATTCACTTCGATGATGCCGCCGCGCTGCTCGCGCAGCGGCTGCGAGATATCCTGGCACACGATGTCGATGCCGGCCACGTCCAGCCCGATGGTGCGGGCGGCGCGGATGCAGATCTCGCGGGTTTCCTCCGGCAGCAGGTCGGTCACGTCTTCCGCGGTGCCGCCGGTGGACAGGTTGGCGTTGCCGCGCAGGTCGACCGATTCGCCTTCGGGCGGCACGGAATCGAAGTCATAGCCGGCTTTCGCCAGCACCTGGGCCGCGATCTCGTCGAGCGGGATCTTCGTAAGGATGTTGGTATGGCCGTCGCCACGCGCCGGATTGCGGTTTTCGGTTTCGACCAGTTCGCGGATCGTGTGGATCCCGTCGCCGGTCACGTGCGGCGGACGGCGCCAGGAAGCGGCGGCGATCTTGCGGCCGGTGACCAGCACGCGGTAGTCGCGGCCGCGCAGGAATTCTTCGACGATCACGTGGCGGCCGTATTTGCGCGCGAATTCGAAGGCGCGCTCGACTTCGTCCGGCGTCGAGCAGGCGGTGGTCACGCCCTTGCCCTGGTTGGCGTCGAGCGGCTTGATGGTGACGGTGCCAATGCGGCGTGCGATGCGCTGGGCCGCGGCCAGGGTGGTGACGGTCTCGCCGGCCGGGACCGGACAGCCGGCCTGGTCGAGCAGAGTCTTGGTCAGCTGCTTGTCGCTGGCGATGCCGACTGCGATGTTGTTGGTGGCGCCGGTGATGGTGGCCTGCAGGCGCTTCTGCTTGCTGCCCCAGCCCAGCTGGAACAGGTTGGCGTGATCGGTCAGGCGCAGGCTCGGGATGCCGCGCTTGTGGGCGGCGTTGACCACCGCGCCCGTGCTGGTGCCGATCGCGTAATCCTGGGCGATCTCCTTCAGCTCAGCAAGCGCGGTGTCGAGATCGAAGTCCTCGTGCGCAGCAATGGCGCGGACCAGGTCCTGGGCGGTGCGCAGGGCGGCGCCGGCCGCCTGTTCGATCGCATAGCCGCAGACCACCCGCAGCAGCGCGGGATTGCCGCTTACGGCCAGGCTCTGGCTGAAGCTGCCGGCGGCGCCGGCGAGGCGCTGCAATTCCATCGTGACCGGCTCCAGCGCCTCGGCAGGGGAGCTGCAGTCGGACAGGCGCGCCGACGCTTCGGGCGGCATGCCGGGGAGTTTCTCGAGCAGCCGCGCGCCGAGGCCGGCCACGCTGATCTCTTCATTATCGATGACGGCCGTCAGGCAGGGCGTTGCGGCGTACAGGTTGGGGCCGCGCAGGAAGCGTTGTTCGGTGATTCTCATGAGAGCGGGTTCCGTTTCGTTACGTTTTCTAAAAATTCGAGCAGCGATTGCGGGATGCGGTGTTCGACGGCGACATCGTCGCCGTCCGGCAGGCGGTACTTGCTGCCTGCCGGCAGCAGGTGCAGGCGGACGTCGATCAGTTCCGGGGTCTCGCGGTCGGAGATCTCGGCGATATTGGTGCTCATATGGCGGCCGTCGACGATGGTGACGGCGCCTTCGCCCAGCACCTCGATGCCGACGCCGCGCTCGACGATCAGCGCGGTGTCCTCGTCGATGCCGATGCCCTGCAAATACGGGTTCTGTGCTACCACCGACAGCAGGCGCGAAAGCCGCTGGCGCTCCGAGAAGTGCTGGTCGATCACGACCTTGTGCAGGAAGCCGAGGCCGGCGCCCAGGCTGACCGAACCCTTTTCGGGATGCAGCTCGACGCGCCCGGTGGCCAGCATGTGGCCCGACATGGCCGAGGCGCCGGCGCTGGTGCCGCCGATGCAGGCGCCGCGCAGCTTGAGGGCGGTGTGCATCGCGCTGTCGAGGGCGGTGCCGCCGATGATGGCCAGCAGGCGCTTCTGGTCGCCGCCGGTCATGAAGATGCCGGTGGCATCGACGATGTCCTTGATGTGCTCCCGGTCGTTGGCGCACTGGCGGCTGGCCAGGTGCAGGTGGACGCGCTCGCGCACGCCCAATTCGCCGAAGGCCTTGTCGTACATCTCCCACATCTGGTCGGCGACCGAACTGGCGGCCGAGATCACGACGATCCTGGCGTCCTTGCCGCCAGAGAGTTCGACGAAGCGGCTGAGGATCTCCATGTCGTGCTTGCGGTCTTCATGGCCGCCGATGATCACCAGGTGGCCGTTGCTTTCGCGCACCCGGCGTTCCTGTTCCTGCTGTTCTTGCGTCTGTGCTCGTGCATTCATGGGATGTGCTGTCAGTCCTTGATGAGTTTTGCCAATGGCATGTCGCGGTTGCCCCAGGCGCCGGCCTCGGTGCGGCTGACCGCGACCAGGCCGACGTCGATGTCCTTGTCGAACAGGGCGATGCCGCGCTTGAGCGCCTGTTCGAGCGGCATGCCGTCCTCGATCCAGCTGTAGACGCGGTGGGCCAGCAGGTGGCGCACGATGTGTTCGCCGATGCCGGTGGCCGCCACCGCGCCGTGCGGGCCGGCGTAGAAGCCGCTGCCGATGATGGGCGTGTCGCCGACCCGGCCCATCAGGCAGGGCGCGGAGCCGCCGGTGGAGACGGCCACGCCGAAGTGGCCGTCCGGTGCGCGCACCACGGCGCCGACGGTGTCGCAGGCGGCGCTGGCCGGCAGCGTCAGCGGCGCCTGGTAATTCCAGAAACGCATGAAGGCCTTGTTGTCGACGCCGGGCATGGCCGGGGCCGAACCCGCGAGTTCCTTCAGGATCTTGCGGTGGTCTTCGCGCTGGTGTTCGGAGATCTTGTTCCAGGTCGGGTGGCGGATCGCAGCCGCGAAGCGGTTGGCGCCTTCGCCGGCCAGGAACCAGTGCGGCGTGTCGCACACCGCACGCGCCAGCAGCACCGGGTTCTCGATGCCCTGTACGCAGGCCACGGCGCCCAGACGGCCGCGCGTGTCCATCACCGAGGCGTCCATCTCGACCGTGGCGCCATCCAAGCCCAGCGCGGCGCCGCGGCCGGCGTTGAAGCGGCCGTCGTCTTCGAGGACGGTGACGGCGGCAATCGCCGCTTCCAGTGCGTCGCCGCTGATGCCGTATTCTTCGAACCCGCGGCGGGCCGCGAGCTCGCAGCCGTCCTTGTAATCGGTCGGGCTGCCGACGCCGCCGTGCACGACAATCGCAAAGTCCCCATGCGTATTGCTCATTCTTCTTCTCCAAAATGATGCATGCCGCGCCTAATTGCCGGCGCGGCATTGATAGTTCCACATTATGCAAATGATGCAGAAATTGAAACATCGGTACCCTGGCCGTGTGTATGTAAGACGGCGCTGACACGAGGCTTCAGTGCATCACGGAGATCTGGCGCAGGGCCAGTCTGAGTTCGCGCGCTACCTGGCGGCGCCGGGCGTCGTTGACGAAGCGGCCGATGTCGACCCGCACCCCGCGCGATTCCAGCGTGACCAGGGCCCGGCGCGGACGGCCAGGCGCCGCGGCGGCGTCGGTGAGCACCCGGGTCCAGAGCGGATCGAGGCGCGACTGGCTGCGGACATTCGCCTGCACGCATTCGACCAGCAGGCAGTCGCTTGACAAGGAGATGCGTTCGCGGTCGAGCGCGTGGCGGGCATACAGCAGCAGGGCCAGGCCGACGCAGCCAAGCTCCAGCAGCGAAAAGGCCAGCACCATCCAGAAGCCCTGCAGCAAAAAGGCGAGGGCGACCGACAGCGACAGGATGCACAGCACGGCATAGGCGCGCGCCACCTGGCGCGGCGTCATCGAGCAGTTGCGCTGCAATGTGCACTCGTAGAGCATCCTTGCCTTTCTGGTCAGTAGCAATAATATAAGCCCGTCACCTGCGCGCACGATTGCCGGCACGCGGGGCCGCGACATGGCCCGGGCTGGCGGGACAGGCCCGACTTCTGGTAACATCTCGCCCCTTTCCCTTTCCCTTCTTCTGGTCAGGCATCCATGGCGAACGCTTGCGGCGTCGATTTCGGCACTTCCAATTCCACCGTCGGCTGGGTTCGTCCCGGCCACACCAGCCTGCTCGCGCTCGAGGACGGCAAGGCGACCCTGCCGTCGGTCGTGTTCTTCAATGCCGACGACGAGCAGGTGCGCTACGGGCGCGCGGCCCTGGCGGACTACCTGGAGGGCTATGAAGGCCGCCTGATGCGCTCGCTGAAAAGCCTGCTCGGCACCAGCCTGATGGATGGCCAGACCGAAGTGGCCGGCCGCGCGCTGCCTTTCCGCCAGCTGCTGTCGCACTTCATCGGCGAACTGCGGCGCCGCGCCCAGCAGCAGGCCGGGCGCGAATTTTCAAGCGCCGTGTTCGGCCGCCCGGTGTATTTCGTCGACGACGATCCCGCCGCCGACCGCCTGGCCGAGGACACCCTGGCCGAGATCGCGCGCGCCGCCGGTTTCAAGGAGATCGGCTTCCAGTACGAACCGATCGCCGCGGCTTTCGACTACGAGTCGCGCATCGAAAAGGAAGAACTGGTCCTGATCGCCGACATCGGCGGCGGTACCTCGGACTTCTCGCTGGTGCGGCTGGGCCCGGACCGCGCCGGCCGCATCGAACGGCGCGAGGACATCCTCGCCACCGGCGGCGTGCACATCGGCGGCACCGACTTCGACAAGTATCTGAGCCTTGCATCGGTGATGCCGCTGCTGGGTTACGGCAGTGCGCTGGTCTCGGGCGCACCGGTGCCGTCCAGCTATTATTTCAACCTGGCGACCTGGCACACGATCAACCAGGCCTACACCCGCAAGAGCACCGCCCAGCTGGAAGATCTGGCGCGCGATGCCGCCGAACCGGCCAAGCTGGCGCGCCTGCGCAACTTGATCGACGAGCGCGCCGGCCACTGGCTGGCAATGCGGGTCGAGGAAGCCAAGATCGGCCTGTCCGGCACGCCGCTGGTCGAGCTCGACCTGGACCGGCTGTCGCAGCCAGAGCGCCTGCAGGTCGAACGCGCCGTGTTCGAAACGGCGATCGCGGGCCTGGTCGACCAGGTCGGCGCCACCGTGCAGCGCCTCCTGGGCGAGGCCGGGGTCGCGGCCGACAAGGTCGATACCGTGTTTTTCACCGGCGGCTCGAGCGGGGTCGCTTCCCTGCGCGAACGGATCGCCGCCATCGTGCCGCAGGCGCGCCGCGTCGAGGGCGACCTGTTCGGCAGCATCGGATCCGGTCTCGCCATCGACGCCGCGCGCAAGTTTGGATAATTGAAAGACTGCCATGTTTGAACGTCCCATCGTCATGCTCGACTTCGAGACCACCGGCCTCTCGCCGGAGTCCGGCGACCGCATCACCGAAGTCGCCGCGCTGCGCATCGCCGGCGGCGAGATCGTCGAGCGCTATGTCTCGCTGGTCAATTGCGGCGTGCGCATTCCGCCCTTCATCACTTCGCTGACCGGCATCACCCAGCAGATGGTCGATACGGCGCCGCTGGCCGAGGACGTGGTGCCGGAGCTGATCGAGTTCATCGGCGGCGACACTCTGGCCGCGCACAACGCCAGCTTCGACGAAAAGTTCCTGAAGGCCGAGGGCGCCCGTCTGGGCCATGCCTGCCGCCATGCCGGCCTGGTCTGTTCGGTCAAGCTGTCGCGCCGCGTGCT
The DNA here is from genome assembly GCF_918697865.1 of Massilia sp. Bi118. GTDB lineage: Bacteria > Pseudomonadota > Gammaproteobacteria > Burkholderiales > Burkholderiaceae_D > Telluria. The sequence goes on from NZ_CAKKMV010000004.1 coordinate 140,606, forward strand.
GCCTGGCCTGCCCAGCTACCGGCTCGGCGAACTGGCGCGCTCGCTCGGCATCGCCTTCCGCGGCACCGCCCACCGCGCCGAGGCCGACGCCGAGGTCGCCGCGCATCTGCTGTTGCATATCGGCCGCCATCTTGGCCAGTCCTATGGGCTGGGACCGGTGCCGCCGGACTTGCTGGTGGCGATCAACCGCGTGGCTGCCGCCAAGGTGTCGGGGTTCATGGACACCTACGTCACCAGGCACTGCCGCTAGCCTGTGCGCGAAGCCCACAGTTTGTGGGATCACAACGGCGGCTCCGGCTGCCACGCGAGATTTTCGCGACAGTTGCGCTGGCTCTGCATCGCCGCGAGTTTTCCGCGATTTTTTTCCGCGCTGAAGCTTTGCCTCTCTGTGACAGATCAAGCCCGTCGGATTCCTCCTAGTTAGACTTTTGACAATTCTTGCGGCGCCGCGATTAGGCGGTTCCGCCGTCAATTTGTCCGATTTTTCCTGGAGCGATCATGCAGCACTCTGACGTGTCACCGGAAAATTCCGTGCTGGTGTGGTTCGCCCGCGCGGCCGAGCGTGGCGACGCCTATGCGCAGTTCAACCTCGGCCTCATGTACAAGAACGGCGACGGCGTGGCCCGCGACGATGCCCGTGCCGCCGAATGGCTGCGCCGCGCGGCCGAGCGCGGCCTGGCCTTCGCCCAGAACCATTACGGCACCCTGGTCTACCAGGGGCGCGGCGTGGCGCAGTCGGACGCCCAGGCGGTGGGCTGGTTCGCGCTGGCCGCGGAGCAGGGCGATCCCTCGGCCCAGCAGAACCTGGGCGACATGCTGCGCGCCGGACGCGGGGTGGCGCGCAGTCCGGAGCAGGCGCTGGGCTGGTACCAGCGCGCGGCAAGCCAGAACCTGCCCAGCGCCCAGCACCTGCTCGGCGAATGCTATCTGCGCGGCGAGGGCGCCCCGGTCAACCATGCACTGGCGGCGGCCTGGCTGCGCAAGGCGGCGCTGGGCAAATACGCGCCGGCCGAAGTGGCGCTGGGCCTGATGCTGCGGCGCGGGCAGGGCATGGCCGCCAACGATCTCGAGGCCGCCTACTGGTTCCGGCGCGCGGCCGGCCGCGGCGATCCGGCCGCGCAGCGCCTGCTGGGCCTGTGCTATCTGGACGGCGTCGGCGTGCCGCGCGACGACAAGGCGGCGCTGCCCTGGCTCCACTGCGCCGCCGGCCAGGGCGATGCCGAAGCCCAGTTCAGCCTCGCGCTGCTGCTGGCAAGCGGCCGCGGCGGCCCGCGCGACGAAGCCGAAGCCCTGGCCCTGACGACCCGCGCCGCCAAGCAGGGCCACATGCTGGCCCAGTACAACCTGGGCAATATGTACGCGCACGGGCGCGGCGTGCCGGCCGACGTGCGCCAGGCCTTCTACTGGTACCGCCTGGCCGCCGCCCAGGGCGCCGCCAACGCCCAGTTCACCCTGGGCGTGATGTACGCGAACGGCCAGGGCGTGCACCGCGACGAGGCCACGGCCGTCGAATGGTACCGGCGCGCCGCCGAGCAGGGCGATGCCAGCGCCCAGAACAACCTTGGCGTCATGTACGCCACCGGGCAGGGCGTGGACCAGGACGACGCGGAAGCGGTGCGCTGGTACGTCCTGGCCGCCGAGCAGGGCCACGCGCTGGCCCAGTACAACCTGGGCGGCATGTACAACAGCGGCCGCGGCGTGCCGCGCGACAGTGTGCGTTCCTACATGTGGATGCTGCTGGCGGCCGACGCCGGCGACCCGGCCGCGAGCGCCAACAAGGCCATCGTCGCGCGCCGCCTGTCGGCCCGCGAGATCGAGGATGCCCGCGACCTCAGCCGCCAGTGGCGGGCCCGTGCCCCGGCACGCGAGGAGCGGCGCACGGCGTGAGCGCCGGTGTGGCATGTTGCTTGAAGAATACTTGTCGGTGGAGCAATTCGCACGCTATCATGCTTGAAGGCATGAGCCACTTCGTTTACCGACAGAGAGAACAATCACCATGCGCATGAGACACGCCACCCTCGCCGCCGCCGTCGCGGCCGCTTTCCTCAGCTTCGGCAGCACCGCTGCGGTCGCCCAGTCTTGCTCCGGCACGCCGCTGGCTTACCCGGTCGCGAAAAAGGTCGACCAGACCGACGATTACCATGGCACGAAGGTCGCCGATCCCTACCGCTGGCTGGAAGACGCCAACAGCGCCGAGACCAAGGAATGGGTCGACGCGGAAAACAAGGTGACCCAGTCCTGGCTGGCGCAGATCCCCGAGCGCGAAGCGATCCGCCAGCGCCTGACCCAGCTCTGGAACTACGAGCGCTACAGCGTGCCGTACAAGGAAGGCGGCCGCTACTTCTTCAGCCGCAACGACGGCCTGCAGAACCAGTCCGTGCTGTACACGATGAAAACCCTGTCCGACACGCCGCGCCTGCTGCTCGACCCGAACACCCTGGCTGCCGACGGTACCGTCGCCCTGGCCGGGCTGGCGGTGAGCCCGGACGGCAAGCTGCTGGCGTATTCGACCGCCGCCTCGGGTTCCGACTGGAACGAAATCCGCGTGCGCAACGTCGACACCGGCAAGGACCTCGAAGACCACATCCAGTGGGTGAAATTCTCCAGCACCGCCTGGACCCGCGACGGCAAGGGCTTCTTCTACAGCCGCTACGACGCGCCGAAGGAAGCGACCAAGCTGGCTGACGTCAACTACTTCCAGAAGCTGTACTACCACAAGCTGGGTACCCCGCAAGAAGCGGACGTGCTGGTCTACGACCGCCCGGACCAGAAAGAATGGGGCTTCGGCGGCAACACCACCGACGACGGCCGCTACCTCCTGATCACGGCGACCAAGGGCACGGCGCACAAGTACCGCGTGTTCTACAAGGACCTGTCCAAGCCGGATAGCAAGGTCCTCCCGCTGATCGACAACTTCGATGCAGGCTACGATTTCATCGACAACGTCGGCAGCGTGTTCTACTTCGCCACCGACCGCAATGCGCCGCGCAAGCGCATCGTCGCCATCGACGTCAACAAGCCCCAGGAAGCCAACTGGAAGACCGTGGTGCCGGAAAGCCAGCAGACGCTGGTCTCCAGCCACATGGTCAACAAGCAGCTGATCAACGAATACCTGGCCGACGCGCGCAGCGTGGTCAAGGTCACCGACCTCAAAGGCAAGCAGGTGCGCGAGATCGCGCTGCCGGGCATCGGCTCGGTGTCGGGCTTCGGCGGCAAGCAGGGCGACAGCGAGACCTTCTTCTCCTTCACCGGCTTCACCACCCCGACCACGATCTACCGCCTCGACATGAAGAGCGGCGCCACCTCGGTCTTCCGCAAGCCGGACGTGAAGTTCAACCCGGCCGACTACGAGACCCGCCAGCAGTTCTACACCAGCCGCGACTCTACCCGCGTCCCGATGTTCATCGTCTCGAAGAAAGGCCTGAAGCTGGACGGCTCGAACCCGACCTACCTGTACGGCTACGGCGGCTTCAACATCTCGATGACCCCGGGCTTCTCGCCGGCCAACCTGGCCTGGATGGAGATGGGCGGCGTCTACGTGGTCGCCAACCTGCGCGGCGGCGGCGAGTACGGCGAAGCCTGGCACGAAGCCGGCACCAAGCTGAAAAAGCAGAACGTCTTCGACGACTTCATCGGCGCGGCCGAGTGGCTGGTGAATAACAAGGTGACCTCGCCCTCGAAACTGGCGATCGGCGGCGGCTCCAACGGCGGCCTGCTGGTGGGCGCGGCCATGACGCAGCGTCCGGACCTGTTCGGCGCGGCGATCCCGATGGTGGGCGTGATGGACATGCTGCGCTTCCACAAGTTCACGATCGGCTGGGCCTGGACCTCGGACTACGGCTCGTCGGAGAACGCGGACGAGTTCAAGGCGCTGGTGAAGTATTCGCCGCTGCACAACCTGAAGCCGGGCACCTGCTATCCGGCCACCATGATCACCACCGCCGACCATGACGACCGTGTGGTGCCAGCGCACAGCTTCAAGTTCGCCGCCACCGCCCAGGCGGCGCAGGCCGGCGGCAATCCGGTGATCATCCGCATCGACACCAAGGCCGGCCATGGCGCCGGCAAGCCGACCGGCAAGCAGATCGAGGAAGTGGCGGACCGCTGGGGCTTCCTGAGCAAGGCGCTGAAGATGAACGAAGCGCCGCAGGCGATGGGCGGCGCGCAGTAATTCGCTGGAGTCGTCAGTAGAGAATGGCGCACCCGGGCGGTGCGCCATTTTTTATGCCCTGGCCTTATCCGTGCGGGCCGCCAGGCGCGCGATCAGCTGCTCGAGCGGCATCGGCCGGTGGAACAGATAGCCTTGCATATAGGGGCTGCCGTGGCCGGCCAGGAAGCGCGCCTGGTCGTCGGACTCGATCCCTTCCGCGACGACGCGCAGGCCGAGGTGGCCGGCCATCGCCAGGATCGATTGCACGATGGCGGTGCCGTTGGCGTCGTGCGGCGTGTCGCGCATGAAGCTCTTGTCGATCTTGAGCTCGTACAGCGGCATCTTCTTCAGGTAGGCCAGGTTCGAGTAGCCGGTGCCGAAATCGTCGATCGAGAAGCGGATCCCGAGCGCCGCCAGTTCGCGCATGCGGGCGATGGTCTTGCCGATGTCCTCGATCAGCAGGCCTTCGGTGACTTCGAAGATCAGTTGCTGCGGCGGCGCGCCGGTTTCCTGCAGTACCGCGCGTACCTGGGCCACGAAGTCCGGCTGGCGGAACTGCAGCGGGCTGACGTTGATCGACAGCGGCAGCGGGTGGCCGGCCGCGTCCAGCGCCAGCCAGGCCTGGCAGGCCTGGCGCAGCACCCAGCGCCCCAGCGGGACGATCAGGCCGCTGGCTTCGGCCAATGGAATGAACACATCCGGCGGCACGAAGCTGCCGTCGGCGCGGCGCCAGCGTGTCAAGAGTTCCGCGCCGGCAGGCAGCCCGTCCTGGCCGACCTGCAGCTGCAGGTGCATGGCCAGCTCGCCGTTCTCCAGCGCCAGCGCGAGGTCGCGTTCCAGCGACAGGCGGCGCTGGGCATCGGCCAGCATGTCCGTTTCGAACAGGGCGACGCCGTTGCGGCCGCCGGCCTTGGCGTGGTACATCGCGGTGTCGGCTTCGCGCAGCAGGTCGTGTGCGGTTTCGGCATGCAGCGGCAGGGCCACGCCGATGCTGGCCGAGGTATGGTGGGCCTGGCCGTCGATCTCGATCGGCTCGGCCAGCGCGGCGCGGATCTTGTCGGCCACCGCCAGCGCCGCGCGGGTCGCCTGCGCGGGGTCCGGCTCCAGGCCATCCAGCAGCACCACGAATTCGTCGCCGCCGAGGCGCGCCACGGTATCGCGCTGGCGCACCGCGCGGCCCAGGCGCTCCGCGGCCTGCACCAGCAGGGTATCGCCGGTGGCGTGGCCGCGGGCGTCGTTGATGTTCTTGAAGTTGTCGAGGTCGATGTACAGCAGCGCGCCCAGGCCGCGTCCATCGCGCGTGTGGCCGAGCAGGGCGTCCAGGCGGTCCATCAGCAGGCGTCGGTTCGGCAGGCCTGTCAGCACATCGTAGAAGGCCAGGCGGTGGATCGCGTCGGCGGCGTCGCGGCGCTCGGTGATGTCGCGGCCGACCACCACCCAGTGGGTCGCGTGTTCGCCGGCGCGGGCGAAGGGCATCATCTCCATCTCGACCCAATAGGGTTCGCCATCCTTCGTGTAGTTCACGATCTCGGCCCGCACCGGCTGGCTGCGCGCCATGCCGTCGAGGATGCGGCGGACTGTGGCCTTGTCGGTCTCGGGACCATGCAGCACGCGCATGCTCCGGCCGATGATCTCGCCGCGGGTGTAGCCGGTACGGCGCAGGAAGGCGTCGTTGGCGAACATGACCGGCTGCGAGACGTCCGGACCATCGACCGCGCGGGCGATCAGCACCATGTCGTTCAGGCGCGCCACCGCGGCCGAGGTCAGCTGCAGCTCGTCGTTCAGGGCCCGCACCCGCTCTTCGTCGCCGCGCACCTTGGCGAGCGTGTGCGAGAGGCCTTTCAGCAGGGTGCCGCTGGTCAGGACGATCATCGCGCCGACGCAGGTGAAATTCAGGGTCACTGCCAGCGCCGCGCTGAGGGCATTGCCTTCCATGCCGGGCACCGCCAGGGCGACGTGGCCGCCGCCGGCAAGCGCGACGATGCAGGCGGCGCTGAGCGCCAGCGCGCCCATCGCTGGCCGCAAGCCCAGCAGGATCACGGCCATGACCGGCGGTCCCAGCAGGTAGTTGAGGCTGGCCGGGCCGATGGCCAGCATCAGCGCAATCGCCACCGCATACAGAACTGCCAGGAAATTCAGGACGCGCAGGCGGTAGGGCAAGCGCTCCAGGCGCCAGATCGCGAAGATCCAGGCCAGGGCGACGGTATCCATGAGCGCTACCGGCCACAGGCCCTGGTGGATCAATAGTGGGATGCTGGGGGCGGCCGCAATCGCGCCCAGCGCGAGGACGACGGAGAGCAGGGAAGAGAAGATGCGGATACGCCACGCGGCGATATCGTTGACGCTGACCATGTGTACATACGATTATTGCATGGCAGCATTTTAAATTGCCGCAGGCCAAGTGTCACGATTGTTGGCGCCGGCCGTCTATATAAAACGACAGCCGCACCAGCCAGGCACTCAGCGGTGCACGACCACCATCAAGGCCTTGGACTCGAGCTTGCCGGTATTCCGGATGATGTGCGCCTGGTCGGCCGGGTAGCGCGCCGTGGCGCCGTGCTTGACGCGCTTCTTCTCGGCGCCGACTTCCAGCTCGACCGCGCCGGTCAGCACGGTAAGGTGCTCGCTGGTGCCCGGATCGTGGCCCTGCGACGCCAGCTCGCCGCCCGGCGCCAGGGTCAATTCGTACCATTCATACTTGCCGGCCAGGTCCATCGGGCCGAGGATGCGCAGCGAGTAGCCGGCATGGGCGCCGGGCAGGGTAGGGATCTCGTGGGCGTCGACCACGCGGATCACATCGCTGCTGCGGACCTCGGAGGACAGCAGTTCGCCGATCTGCACGCCGAGGGCGTTGGCCAGGCGCCAGGTGATGGCGATGGTCGGATTCGCCTTTTCGCGCTCTATCTGCGACAGCATCGACTTGGACACGCCGGCGATGCGCGATAGGTCCTCGAGCGTGAGGCCGCGCGCCAGGCGCAGGCGCTGCAGGGTGGCGCCGACTTCGGGCGGTGCGCCGGCGGGCGGGCTGGGGGCGAGGGCTGTTACTACTTTATTCATCTAAGCTTATTTGGCAATCGCTTGCCAAGTTCAATGGCCGGGGGTAATATTCAATATATTGAATTTCTGTTCGAGATAAAGAACTCGGTGCACTACATCGAACGGATCAACGGTACAACATCCGATAACCACCGGTCAAGCCGGAAAATACAAGGACGAGGAAGACATGAGCGACCAGGCATTCTATAGCGCCCTCCAGACCAAACTCGACACGCTCCAGACCGAGGGCCTGTTCAAGCCCGAACGCGTGCTCGCATCGCGCCAGGGCGCGGAAGTGGTCGCATCGGATGGCCGCACCCTGATCAATATGTGCGCCAACAACTACCTCGGCCTGTCCGGCGATCCGGAAACCCAGAAAGCGGCCGAAGCGGCGCTGCAGAAGTACGGCTACGGCCTGTCCTCGGTGCGCTTCATCTGCGGCACCCAGACCGTGCACAAGGAACTGGAGCAGAAGCTGTCCGACTTCCTCGGCACCGAAGACACCATCCTGTACGCGGCCGCCTTCGACGCCAACGGCGGCGTGTTCGAGCCGCTGTTCGACGAGAACGACGCGATCATCTCGGACGCCCTGAACCACGCTTCGATCATCGACGGCATCCGCCTGTGCAAGGCCGCGCGCTACCGCTACGCCAACAACGACATGGCCGACCTGGAAAAGCAGCTGATCGCCGCCACCGACGCCGGCAAGCGCCACAAGATCATCGTCACCGACGGCGCCTTCTCGATGGACGGCACCATCGCCCAGCTGGACAAGATCGTCGAGCTGGCCGAAAAGTACGGCGCCCTGACCATGATCGACGAATCGCACGCCTCCGGCTTCATGGGCAAGACGGGCCGCGGCACCCACGAGCACTTCAACATGATGGGCAAGATCGACATCATCACCGGCACCCTCGGCAAGGCCCTGGGCGGCGCGATGGGCGGCTTCACCTCGGGCCGCAAGGAAGTCATCGAGACCCTGCGCCAGAAATCGCGTCCCTACCTGTTCTCGAACACCCTGGCGCCGATGATCGCCGGCGCCTCGATCGCCGTGCTGGACCGCATCAGCAAGTCTACCTCCCTGCGCGACCGCCTGCACGAGAACACCGCCTACTTCCGCAAGGAGATCGAGCGCATCGGCTTCACCATCAAGCCGGGCACCCACCCGGTGGTGCCGGTGATGCTGTTCGACGCGCCGGTGGCGCAGAAATTCGCGGCCCGCATGTTCGAACTGGGCGTGCTGCTGTCGGGCTTCTTCTACCCGGTGGTGCCGATGGGCCAGGCGCGCGTGCGCGTCCAGCTGTCGGCGGCGCATACCCGCGAACAGCTCGACACCGTCTTGACAGCATTCGAGCAGGCCGGCCGCGAGCTGGGCATCATTAAAAGCAACTGAGAACAGGTAGGTAAAGCATGGAACGCATCCTCATCATCGGCGCCAACGGCCAGATCGGCAGCGAACTCGTGACCGCGCTCGCGCAGCAGCACGGCGCGCAAAACGTCATCGCGTCGGACATCGGCGAAACCAACGTCTACGGCGCCGAGCGCTACACCCGCCTCGACGTCATGGACCGTGACGCCGTGGCCCGCCTGATCCTCGAAGAAGGCGTGACCCAGGTCTACCAGCTGGCCGCGCTGCTGTCGGCCACCGGCGAAAAAGCCCCGCTGAAGGCCTGGAGCCTGAACATGGACGGCCTGCTGAACATCCTGGAAATCGCCCGCGAACGCGTTGAGGCCGGCAAGCCGCTGAAGGTGTTCTGGCCGTCGTCGATCGCCGCCTTCGGCCCGAACACGCCGGCCGAGAGCACCCCGCAGTACACGGTGATGGACCCGACCTCGATCTACGGCATCAGCAAGCTGGCCGGCGAGCGCCTGTGCGAGTACTACCACGCCAAGTACGGCGTCGACGTGCGCAGCATCCGCTATCCGGGCATCATCAGCTTCAAGTCGCCTCCGGGCGGCGGCACCACCGACTACGCGATTGCGATCTTCCACTCGGCGCTGAAGGGCGACACGTATGAATGCTTCCTCGGCCCGGAAACCACGCTGCCGATGATCTACATGCCGGACGCGATCCGCGCCACCATCGAGCTGATGGATGCGCCGGCCGAGAAGGTCGTGATCCGTTCCTCGTACAACGTGGCGGGCGTATCCTTCAACCCGCGCGAACTGGCGGCGGCGATCCAGGCGAAGCTGCCGGCCTTCGAGATCGCGTACAAGCCGGATAGCCGCCAGGCGATTGCGGATTCGTGGCCGAAGAGCCTGGACGATGCGCGTGCTACGTCCGATTGGGGCTGGAAGGCGAAGATTGGTGTCGAGGAGATGGTTGACTCGATGCTCGAGAACGTGGACGTTGGCCAGACTGCCTAAATAGCCACGTCATTCCCGCGCAGGCGGGAATCCAAGTTCGCGGCATATCGCCAAACTTGGGTTCCCGCCTTCGCGGGAACGACGTTTACACGGCCCTTGCCGTGGCATGCTTCGCCCACAAATAATAAAGAAGATTTTTCAGGAGACAGCTCATGGACATGAGCGTATTTGACTTATTCAAGATCGGCATCGGCCCCTCCAGCTCCCACACGGTCGGCCCGATGGTCGCGGCCCGCCGCTTCCTGCTCGAATGCGGGGACCTGTCGCAGGCGGTGGGCGTCGAAGCCCACCTCTATGGCTCGCTGGCCCTGACCGGCGTCGGCCACGCCACCGACAAGGCAGTGATCCTGGGCCTGATGGGCGAGACCCCGCAGGGCGTGGATCCGGACAGCGTCGAGGACAAGCTGGCCGAGGCCGAGCTGGACGGCGTCCTGAAGCTGCTGGGCGCCAGGGAAGTGCCTTTCCAGTACCGCACCGGCCTGGTGTGGCACAAGCAGTCCTCGCTGCCGGAACACCCGAACGGCATGAAGTTCGTGCTCCAGCTGGCCGACGGCAGCGTCATCGAACGCATCTACTATTCGGTGGGCGGCGGCTTCATCACCGCGGCGGGCGAGAGCCAGAGCCGCGCGCTGGACGCCGATGGCGCCGCCTCCACGGTGCCGTTCCCGTTCAGTACCATGAGCGACCTGCTGGCCCATGGCCGCGAGCACGGATTGTCGATCCCGCACATGCTGCGCGCGAACGAGCTGTCGCGCATCAGCGAGGCCGAGCTGGACGCAGGCCTGGACCGCATCTGGGACGTGATGCGCGACTGTATCGCCCACGGCCTGGTCACCGAAGGCCAGCTGCCCGGGGGCCTGAACGTCAAGCGCCGCGCGGCCAAGCTGTGGAAGCAGGCGCACTGCGACGCCGGCAACCGCCGCAACGAACTGCCGCACGATGCGACCCACCAGGTGACCCTGTACGCGATGGCCGTCAACGAAGAGAACGCGGCCGGCGGCCGGGTCGTGACGGCGCCGACCAATGGCGCGGCCGGCATCATCCCGGCGGTGCTGCGCTACTACGCCGAGGACTGCCGCCCCAGCGATCCGGCCAAGGGCATCCGCGACTTCCTGCTGACCTCCGCGGCGATCGGCATGCTGTGCAAGAAGAACGCCTCGATCTCGGGCGCGGAAATCGGCTGCCAGGGCGAGGTCGGCGTGGCCTGCGCGATGGCGGCGGCGGGCCTGGTGGCGGCGCTCGGCGGCTCCAACGAGCGTATCGAGAACGCGGCGGAAATCGGCATCGAGCACCACCTCGGCATGACCTGCGACCCGATCGGCGGCCTGGTGCAGATCCCCTGCATCGAACGCAACGGCATGGGCGCGATCAAGGCGATCACCGCGGCCTCGCTGGCCATGAAAGGCGATGGCACCCACTTCGTCAGTCTCGACAATGTGATCGAGACCATGCGGCAGACGGGGTACGACATGCAGGCGAAGTACAAGGAGACTTCCTTGGGTGGCCTCGCTATCCACGTGGTGACGGTGAATCACGCTGCTTGCTGATGTGCTGACGTGGACTCGCATTTCAGGCCACTGGCCTGAAATGCCCCACCCTACGAGTTGCGATAAACGTAGGGTGGGCTCCCCGAGCCCACGGGCCGAAACCTGAACAAAATTCGGTAAAAAGACAAGTTTGCTGCGCGCGCACTATAATTGAATAGTCAACGCCTTCCAACTTCGATCCCGCTTACCGTATGCACTATGTCTCCACCCGCGCGACCAGCGCGTCCGCAGCACGCAATCCCCAAGGTTTTTCCGACATCCTCCTGGGCGGCCTCGCGCCGGACGGCGGACTGTACCTGCCGGCCGAGTATCCGCAGGTAACGGGCGCCGAGCTCGATGCCTGGCGCAGCCTGTCGTATGCCGACCTGGCCTATGAAATCCTGCGCAAGTTCGCCACCGACATCCCCGACGCAGACCTGAAGGCGCTGACGAGCAAGACCTACACGCCCGAGGTCTACCGCAACGCCCGCGCCGACGAATCGAGCTTTGATATCACGCCGCTGCGCGTGCTGGAAGAGGGCGCGGACGGCAGGCTGATCCTGCAGGGCCTGTCGAACGGTCCGACCCTGGCCTTCAAGGACATGGCGATGCAGCTGCTGGGGAATCTGTTCGAGCATGCGCTGGCGAAGAACGGCGATGAGCTGAACATCTTCGGCGCCACCTCCGGCGACACCGGCAGCGCCGCCGAGTATGCGATGCGCGGCAAGCGCGGCATCCGCGTCTTCATGCTGTCCCCGCACGCCAAGATGAGCGCCTTCCAGACCGCGCAGATGTTCAGCCTGCAGGACCCGAACATCTTCAACATCGCGGTCGAAGGCGTGTTCGACGATTGCCAGGACATGGTGAAGGCGGTCTCGAACGACCTCGAATTCAAGGCCCGCCACAAGATCGGCACGGTCAACTCGATCAACTGGGCGCGCGTGGTGGCGCAGGTGGTCTACTACTTCCGCGGCTACCTGAAGGCCACGACTTCGAACGAGCAGAAGGTTTCGTTCACGGTCCCGTCGGGGAACTTCGGCAATATCTGCGCCGGCCACATCGCCCGCATGATGGGCCTGCCGATCGCCAAGCTGGTGGTCGCGACCAACGAGAACAATGTGCTGGACGAGTTCTTCCGCACCGGCGTCTACCGCGTGCGCAAGCCGGCCGAGACCTTCCACACCAGCAGCCCGTCGATGGACATCTCGAAGGCCTCGAACTTCGAGCGCTTCGTCTACGACCTGGTGGGCCGCGACGCCGAGCGCACGCACGCGCTGTTCCGCAAGGTCGAGACCCAAGGCGGCTTCGACCTGTCGGGCGCGCCGGGCAGCGACGGCGACGAATTCAGGCGCGTGGCCGAATACGGCTTCGTCTCGGGCTGCTCGACGCACGAGGACCGCCTGAACACGATCCGCGAAGTCGCCGACGACTACGGCATCACCATCGACACCCACACCGCCGACGGCATCAAGGTCGCGCGCGCCCACCGCGAGCCGGGCATCCCGATGATCGTGCTGGAGACCGCGCTGGCCGCCAAGTTCAACGAGACCATCCTCGAAGCCCTGGGTACGGATGCCGAGCGTCCGGCCGGCTTCGAGAACATCGAGACCCTGCCGCAGCGCTTCGTCGTGATGAAGGCGGACGTGGCGCAGATGAAGGCCTACATCGCCGAGAGGACCGGGCAATGAGCGCTCCAACGCCAGCCGCGGCGCCTGCGCGCAAGCCGCTGATGCCGGTGAAGGAGGCATTCGATTTCCTGCTGGCCGCGGCCCGTCCGGTGGCGGAGGTCGAACTGGTCGACACGCTCGAAGCCAACGGCCGCGTCCTGGCCGAGGACCAGGCCTCGAAACTGGACGTGCCCAGCGCCGACAATACCCAGATGGACGGTTACGCGGTGCGCGCCGCCGATTGCGCGAGCGGCGCGGCGCAGCTGAAGGTGGCCCAGCGCATCCCGGCCGGCCAGGTGGGCAGCTACCTGGAACCGGGCACCGCGGCGCGCATCTTCACCGGCGCATTGATTCCCGCAGGCGCGGACGCCGTGGTGATGCAGGAGCAGTGCGAACTGAATGGCGATGTGGTCACCGTGAAGCATGCGCCGCAATCGGGCGAATGGATCCGCCGTGCGGGCGAGGACGTGCGCGCAGGCGCGGTGATCCTCCCAGGCGGCACCCGCCTGCGCAGCCAGGAGCTGGGTCTGGCCGCTTCGGTCGGCCTGGCGCAGCTGCCGGTGCGCCGGCGCCTGCGCGTGGCGGTGTTCTTCACCGGCGACGAGCTGGCGATGCCGGGCGAAGCCCTGAAACCGGGCGCGATCTACAACTCGAACCGCTTCACCCTGCGCGGCCTGCTGGAAAACTTCGGCTGCGAATTCACCGACTACGGCATCGTGCCGGACTCGCTGCAGGCGACCCGCGACACCTTGCGCGAAGCGGCGCGCAATCACGACCTGATCATCACCTCCGGCGGCGTCTCGGTGGGCGAGGAAGACCACATCAAGCCGGCCGTGGAAGCGGAAGGCCGGCTGAACATGTGGCAGATCGCGGTCAAGCCGGGCAAGCCGCTGGCCTTCGGCGAGGTGGGCTCCGCGTTCTTTCTCGGCCTGCCGGGCAACCCGGTATCGAGCTTCGTCACCTTCCTGCTGTTCGTGCGGCCCTTCCTGCTGCGCCTGCAGGGCGTGAGCGGCGATGTCAGCCCGCGCGCGCTGCAGATGCGCGCCGATTTCGACTGGGCCAAGCCCGACCGCCGCAACGAATTCCTGCGCGCCCGCATCAACGAGCAGGGCGGTCTGGAGCTGTTCCCGAACCAGGGCTCGGGCGTGCTGACTTCGACTGTCTGGGCCGACGGCCTGATCGATTGCCCGCCGGGCCAGGCGATCGCGCGGGGCGACCTGGTGCGCTTCATTCCCTTCGCTTCACTTCAACACTGACATGAACATCAATCTGCGATTTTTTGCCAGCGTGCGCGAGGCTGTCGGTACGGCCGGGGAGGCGGTGACGCTGCCCGAGGGCGTGGCGACGGTGGGCGCGGTGCGCGACTTCCTGATCGCGCGCGGCGGCGCGTGGGCCGAGGCGCTGGGGTGCGACCGGGCGCTGCGCATGGCTTTCAACCATGTGATGTGCGAGCCGGAGACGGCGGTGCGTGAGGGTGGGGAGGTAGCGTTTTTCCCGCCGGTCACGGGCGGTTGAATCGGCCCGGAACGTTTGAATCGTCGTCCCCGCGGAGGCGGGGACCCAAGTTCGGCGAGTAGCCGACTACGACATGGCTAGTGGCTGACTGTAAAAATTGGATTCCCGCCTGCGCGGGAATGACGGCGCTAATTAAGCCAGCGTCTTCTCCGCCAGCGCCAGCAACTTCGCACAATTTTCGTTACGCGACCCGTAATCCTTCCACGCCGTCGCCCGCGCCAGTTCCTGCCACTTGCGCAGCGTCTCGCCGTTCAGGTCGACCGTCTTCCCGCCCTTGCCCTGGAACAGGGCCGCCACCGCGGCATCGTCGGTCTGCGCCGACTTGCGCGCGAAGGCTTCGAGTTCGGCGCCCACCGACATCAGAATGCCTTGCTGCTCCCTGCTAAGGCGGTCGAAAGCGGCCTTCGAGATCAGCAGCGGCTCCAGCATGAACCAGTAGGCGCCGCCACGCGCGGTGGTCACGTACTTCGAGACTTCGTCCAGGCGGAACGAGATCAGCGAAGACGAAGAGGTCATGGCCGCATCCAGCTGGCCCTTTTCCATGGCGGCGCGGATTTCGTTCGAAGGCATGCTGACGACGCTGGCGCCGGCTTCCTTGAGCATCAGGTCCATCTCGTGCGAGCCGCCGCGCACCTTCAGGCCGGCCGCATCCTCGGGGTTGACGACGGGCTTGCCGCGCGAGGCGACGCCACCCGCCTGCCAGATCCAGCTCAGGATGATGATGCCCTTGTCGGCCAGCATGCGGCTGAATTCCTTGCCGATCTCGGCGTCCTTCCAGGCGTAGCCCTGCTCGTAGGAGGTCACCAGGCCGGGCATCAGGCCGATGTTCACTTCCGGCAGTTCGGCGCCGGCATAGGTCAGCGGCACCAGCGCCATATCGAGCTGGCCTTTGGAGACGGCGGGAATCTGGTCTTCGCTCTTCATGAGCGAGGATTGCGGGTAGATCGAAAACTTCAGCCTGCCCTTGCTGCGGCGTTCGACCCCGGCCGCGAACATGCGGCACAGACGGTCGCGGAAATCGCCTTCGGCGACGCTGCCGCCGGGGAACTGATGGGAAATCTTGAGATTCGTGGGCTGGGCCCATGCAGCTTGAAGCCAGAGCGGGCTGGTCGCGATTGCGCCCAGCAATGTCCTACGGGTCATTGCCGACATTTACATCCTCCAAGAATGTGATACGGACTACCAGTCGATCTTCAAAGATCTTGTTGTACGCATAAGAATATGCTCAGCAGAATACAAGTCAAGATAATTGTTGTGCTTCTGCTCATCAATAAATGCTGCACTGCATAGGGAAAAAGCACGATGCGGCGTGAGTATTACCCATGTGTTTCGGCGATTCCTTGCGCTGGCGCTGGGGAGCGCGCGAAAAGCGGCGCGCCAAAAGAAAACGCCGCGGCATGCTGCGCCGCGGCGTAAGTTGTCGCAGGTTTTTCCCGCTCAGTGCTGGACGATCAGCGCATCGGCAGCGGATAGGTCGCCGGGCTGACGTTGCCGTCCTTGTCCACGGCCTGCACGCCGTACAGCACGTTATCCTTGGACATGTCGATGCGCGCGGTGGTCGCGTTGCCGACGAAGCGCGAGCCCTGCCACAGCGGCGAGGTCGTTTCGCGCCAGACCACGCGGTAGCCTGCCACGTCCGGTTCCGCATTTGCCTTCCAGACCAGGTCGGTGCCGTTGTCGAGGGCCGCGGTCTTCACCTTCACCTCCTGCGGTGCGGCCGGGGCCAGCGCCAGCGACGCCAGCGAGGCGGCGTTCACGCGCGTCACCTGGGCCACGTACTCGGGGTCGACGAATTCGGGGTAGTCGCCGATCTTCACGCCCTTTTCGACGCGCAGGTCCTGGTGCTGGTGATTGAAGTCCTCGTTCGGCTCCGTGAAGCGCACCGCGGCGTAGCCGGCGTCGAGGAAGGGGCTGTGGTCGCCGCCGCGCAGGTAGCGGTCGCGCCGGTAAATGATGTCGACCTTGAAGTTGGGAACGTAGCGCTCGCCGGTTTCCTTGACGTGGCGCGCCAGCTGGCGCGTGATCGAATCGTTTTCGCCGCCGGTCACCAGCAGGGTGCGCAGCTCGGGCGAGGGCGCTTCGCGCAGCGGTGGCACGCCTTCCGCGAACAGGCGCACGTGGCTGTTGTCCAGCTTGCCCTTTTCGTCGTGGGAGCTGCCGATGATGTCGTTGTTCAGCATGCCGGCGATGTTCATCTTGTTCGCCTTGGCCTTTTTGGCGAAGTCGCCGGAACCGTACAGACCCTGTTCCTCGGCCGCCACCGTCATGAAGACCAGGCTGGCGTCGAACTTGTGGCGCGCCATCACGCAGGCCATTTCGATCACGGCCGCGGTGCCGGAGGCGTCGTCGTTGGCGCCCGGCGCGTCGGCGGTGGCGTTCATCACGTCGGTGACGCGTGAGTCGTAGTGCCCGCTGACCACGTAGTAGCGGTCCTTCGAGGCTGCCTGGGTGCCGGGCAGGGTGGCGACCACGTTGACGATCTCGGTCGGCTTGTCGATGCGATTGTCGACCGGGTGCAGGTGGCCGTCGAAGCGCACCTCCAGGCGGCCGGCGCCGCAGCGCTCCATCTCCGACTTGATCCAGCGCCGCGCGGCGCCGATGCCGCGGGTTTCGGAGGTGGTGTCCGACATCGTGTGGCGGGTGCCGAAGCCGACCAGTTTATTCACGTAAGCCTGGATGCGCTGCGGCGAGATCTCCTTGACGATGGCGTCGATCTCGGCCTGGCGTGCAGGCAGGGGGCGGTCGGCTGCGGACTCCGCGGCTTGTGCGGACGCGGCGCCTGCGAGCAGCAGGGCCAGGGATAGCTTGGTAAGACGGGGCATTGAAACTCCTTGCGAATGAAACAAAAGCATATATCACTTCCAGGCGTAGGTCGCGCTCACATACACGTAGCGGCCGCGCGGATCGCCGTAGCTCACGTCGTAGCCGCCCAGGAAGTTCGAGGTCAGGTTGGTGTAGGGCGGATCGCGGTCCGTCAGGTTCTTCACGCCCAGCGCCAGGCGGGTCGACTTGATGCCGTTGTAGCCGAGCTGCAGGTCGAAGGTCTGGTAGGCGCCGACCTTGCGCACCGGGGTGCCGGCCGGGGCGCGGTTGGCGGCAACGTCGGTATAAGCCTTCTGGTAGTTCTGCGACAGCGTGGCCTCGAAGGATCCGGCTTGCCAGGTGGCGCTGGCGTTGTGCTTCCAGCGCAGCACCACGCCGCCGGATGCGTTCAGGGCCTGGTCGAGCGAGGAGGTGTAGCTGCCGTCCGGACCCTGGACGTCGTACTTGCCCAGATAGGTGCCGGACACGCGGAAGCTGAGGCGGTTGGCGCCGTTCAGCCGGAGCGCGTAGCGGCCGTCGAGGTCGACGCCGGCGACCTTGGTGCGGAACAGGTTGGCGTTGGTCTGGATGATGCCGGTGATCGGTCCCGCGCCGCTGGCGTTGCCGTCCGGTGCGCCGCGCACGATGAAGGCGGCGTACTGTTTCGCGCGGTCGGCGTTGGCCAGGAAGTAGGTCGACGACAGGCCCCCGACCACGATCGCATCCTTCAATTGCAGGCTGAAGGCGTCGAGGCTGAGCGAGAGGTCGCGGGTCGGCTCGAACATGACGCCGAAGGTGTAGGACACCGATTTCTCGGGCTTCAGGTTCGGATTGCCGCCGGTGATGGTGGTGAACTGGAAGTTGCAGTCGCCCGGCGCGCCGGTGGCGATGTTCGGGCAGCGGATCGGGTCGCGGGTGCCGTTCGCGGTCACGCTGGTGGCTTGCGGCGTGTACAGGTCCGTCAGCGAGGGCGCGCGGAAGCCGGTGCCGGCGGCGGTGCGCACCAGCCAGGAAGCGCTCGGCTGCCAGCGCAGCGAGGCCTTCGGATTCACGGTCGAGCCCACGCCCTGGTAACGGTCGTAGCGCACGGCGACGTCGCCATCCAGCGTCTTCACGATCGGGATGCTGGCCTCGGCATAGGCCGAGCTGACGTTGCGCTGGCCGAGCACCGGGAAGGCATTGCCGCCCAGGCCCGCGATGTCGCCGGTCTGGATCGCCACCGAGGGGTTGTACTCGAACTTCTCGCGGCGCAGCTCGGCGCCCACCGCCACCGCCAGCATGCCGGCCGGGAGCGCGAACAGTTCGCGCGAGGCCTTGGCGTCGATCGAGGTGGTCGAGGTTTTGGTGTCGTAGCTGGTGCCGCGGAATTCGGCGGCGCGCACGGCTTCCAGCGCGGCTTTGTCGGTTGTGTCGCCGAAGGGGTTGATCGCGCCGCTGTTCAGGATGGGCAGCACTTTCGAGTATTGCGCATAGCCGCCCAACAGGTTTTCCGTCACCCTGCTCTGGCTGAACAGGAAGGCCGAGTCCAGGTCCCAGCCCGCCACGCTGCCGCGCGCGCCCGCCAGGAAGCGCGAGTTCTGCGAAATGTCCTGGGTGCTGCGCACGCCGTTGGCGACGTCGCGGTAGTTCAGCAGCAGCGGCAGGCCGGTCAGGCCGTTGGCGGCAGCGAAGTCCTTCGGATAGTAGGGGCTCGACGGGATCAGCACGAAGCCGCCGATGCCGACGTTGTACCTGGCCGTGCCCGGGTACTGCGCCATCAGCGCCTTGTAGGCCGGGACGTAGGGATTGGTGGCGGTGGTGATGGCGTTCCAGGCCATCGGCACCGACTGCGTCTGCGAGGTTATTTCGTTGCGCGTGTAGCCGCCCTCGAAATACAGCTCGGCGTCGCCGTCCAGCTTCTTGCGGCCGTTGAGCATCAGGTTGGCGCGCCGCATGTCCGGCTGCAGCGAGACCGAGGGGCTGTTGTCGAAGCTGCAGCGGGTGGCCGCGAACGGCGATACCACCGACACCGGGCCGCAGTTCGGCAGCACCGGGTTCTTCAGCACGCCGGTGCCGTACATCGAGACGTTGGCCGGGAAGGCGATCGAGGACAGGTAGTCGTTGTTCTCCGCCACGTTCAGGCGGCTGGCGAAGGCGCGTTCGTAGCCGTAGATGGCGTCCGTGGTCTGCAGGTTCAGGCCGGCCGTGAGGTTGTAGCCGTCCACGGCGTAGTCGCCGATGCCGCCGAACAGGGTCGCCTTGGTGTCCTTGCCGGAGGCGCCCCTGGCCGGCTGGCCGTAAGTGCCCGATACTTCGAGGCCCTTGTAGTCGCGGCGCAGGATGAAGTTGACGACGCCGGCGATGGCGTCGCTGCCGTAGACCGCCGAGGCGCCGTCCTTCAGCACCTCGACCCGCTCGATCGCGGACAAGGGGATGCTGTTCACGTCCACCGAGGAGCCGGCCGAACCGGCCGAGCCGCCGCCATACACGGACACCCTGCGCCCGTTGACCAGCACCAGCGTGCGTCCGCCGCCCAGGCCGCGCAGCGAGACGGTGGCGATATTGCCGCCGCCGTAGCCGGTGGCATTGGCCACCGTGGTCGAGCTGCCGGCGCTGCTGAGGGAGCTCAGTTGCTTGACCAGTTCCTCGGTCGAGGTGGCGCCGATGCGCTCGATGTCGGCGCGCTTCAGCACCTGCACCGGCAGCGCGGTCTCGCCTTCGATGCGCTTGATCGAAGAGCCGGTGATGACGACGCGGTTCTTGACGGCGTCGGCGTCCTGCTCCTGGGCGTGAACGGGCGACCAGAAGGCAGGCGCCAGGGCGGCGCCGACGAGGAGGACGGAGGGTTTGAGACGCAGGGTGGAACGGATCATGGGGACTGCTCCTGTGCGATGGGGTTCTTGGGTTCTGTTGTAATTATGTGAAGGGCACAAAAAGTATAGAGCTTACAAATCGGCAAGATTTGCTATAGTTGACCCATGTCGCCCCCATTCGGCGCAATGAACGTTTCGCCTGGAGATCCATTTCGCAATGAACATGCCCCAACTCGACCGCATCGACCGCCGTATCCTGGAAGAACTGCAATGGAATGCGCGCCTGTCGAGCGCCGACCTGGCGGAGCGCGTGTCGCTCTCGACTTCGCCGTGCTGGCGGCGCGTCAAGCGGCTCGAGGAAGAAGGGATCATCCGCGCCTACCAGGCCAGGGTCGATCCGGCCAGGCTGGGCTACCAGGTGACGGCCTTCGTCCACATCTCGCTGGACAAGAAGGACACACGCCACCTGCAGGCTTTCGAGCGCGCGGCCCAGGCGATCCCGCAGGTGCTGTCCTGCCACCGGATTTCAGGACGCTACGATTACCAGTTGATGGCGGTGGCGGAGGATCTGCAGGCCTACGGCGTGTTTGCCGAGACCCGCATCAACGGGCTGCCGAGCGTGAAGGAGGTGTACACCTCGTTCGTGATGCGCGAGGTGAAAGCGCCCGGCACGGTGCCAATGCCGGGCTAGCCTTGACTTACAGGGTGCCGAGGAACTTCCGGATCGCCTCGTTGACCTGCTGCGGTTCGTCGATCATCGCGAAGTGGCGCGCCGGCGAAACCGTCACCACCTCGACCTTGGGCGCGCCCTGCAGCAGCGCGCGGTAGTAGTCGGCCTTGGCCTGGGCGGTCAGGCCCTGCTGGGCGCCGTCGGCGTCGAAGAAGGGCGAGAGCATCAGCACCGGCGCCTGGATGTTCTTCAGGCCCGGGCGCAGGTCGAGTTCGACCACGTCGGCCGCGTACTGGCCGGTCGACGCGGGATCGCTGCGGCCGGTCAGCAGGGCGAGGTCGTCGGCCTTGCCCATGTCCATGACGCCGATGGTGCGCATATAGCCCTGCTGCTGGGCGGCGAAGGCGGCCGGCTGCAGGCCGCCCATGCGTGCCTTCATCATCTGCGCGTAGCGGCCGCGCTCGGCCGGCGGCAGGCCTTCGGTGCCGGGCATGACCGGCAGGCCGTCGATGGCGACCACGCCGCCCACCAGCGCCGGCCTGTCTTCGGCCACCGCGAAGGCCATGGTCGCGCCCAGGCTGTGGCCGACGATCACCGGCTTGTCCAGGCGGCGCTGTTCGATCAGCTTTTCCACCGCGGCGCGCGCCGAGGCGAAGGCATTCGCCGGGGCCGCCGGGCGGCCGTCGAAGCCCGGCAGGGTCAGCACATACACCGCATGAGCGGCGCTGAAGGCGCGCACCGTCTCGTTCCACACCCAGCCGCCGGTGGCCAGGCCCGGGATCAGGATCAGCGGACGTCCTTTGCTGCCCGCATTTTTTCCATGAAGCTCGACCAGCACGCCGTCCACTTCAAAACGCTCGGCGGGAGCGATGGTGGCGGCGAAGCGGTTGGCTTGCGGCGCGGCGGCGGCCTCAAGCGCGTGGCCCGGGTTGGAGGCCATCAGCGCAACCAGAACGGCGACGACGACGGGGAAGTGGGTAAAGGGTTTCTTGCAGTTGAAGGCGTTCATGCTGGCTCCTGGTCTGGGAAGAAGATGGCTTCGATCGGTTGTGCAAAGAGTTTCGAAATCGTGAAGGCGAGCGGCAGGCTGGGGTCGTAGCGTCCGGTCTCGATGGCGATCACGGTCTGGCGCGAGACGTTCAGCAGGTCGGCCAGGTGGGCCTGGCTCCATCCGCGTTCGCCGCGCAGGTCGCGGATCAGGTTCTTCATCGGGTCCACAAGTTGCGCATGCAGGACACGGCGCCCCAGGACGCGCCCATGATGATCCATACCGTAAACATGGACAGGCGCGGAAAGCCGGCGGTCTCGAGGAAGCCATAGGTGAAAGTGACGCCGCCGGTGATGGCGAACGCGAGCGCGAGCGATTCGAGCAGGCGCTGGCGCTGGTATTCGTCGATGCGGGCGACATGGCGGGCAATGGCGCGGATCATCAGGCCGAAGCCGATCATCGGGATTACCATGACCACGGTGCGCAGCACGCCTTCGTCCATCCGGCGTCCGGCATAAATCGAGCCGAACAGCAGGACCACATACACTGCGACCGCAGTCCACAGCTCTGTCTTGTAGGCGCGGGCGACTTGTTTCTCGTGCATTTGGACACCTCCCTTATGTAAAGTCTGCTTAACATGTAAAGCATGCTTGACATCCTAGTTCGCGATGTTTGACGTGTCAAGTCCCCTTTACACATATTTTTGAGCACCCACATCGACTACAATGCCGCCCCATGAGCTCCCACCCTGAATCGCGACTTTCCGGTCGCCGCGCCATCGTCGTCGGCGGCGGCCCCGCTGGCCTGATGGCGGCCGAAGTGCTGTCCGCAGGCGGCGTGCAGGTCGACCTGTACGACGCCATGCCTTCCGTAGGGCGCAAGTTCCTTTTGGCCGGCAAGGGCGGCATGAACATCACGCATTCGGAAGAGCTGGACGCCTTCGCCGGCCGCTACGGCAAGCGCCGCGCCGAGGTCGAAGCCTGGCTGGCCGGCTTCACGCCGCAGCAGGTGCGCGAGTGGATCCACGGCCTTGGCGTCGATACCTTCGTC
Source organism: Massilia sp. Bi118 (assembly GCF_918697865.1). GTDB lineage: Bacteria > Pseudomonadota > Gammaproteobacteria > Burkholderiales > Burkholderiaceae_D > Telluria. Next base: position 163,169 of record NZ_CAKKMV010000004.1, read on the forward strand.
GGCAGCTCGGGCCGCGTGTTCCCGACCGACATGAAGGCGGCGCCGCTGCTGCGCGCCTGGCTGCACCGCCTGCGGGAAAGCGGCGTGCGTTTCCACATGCGGCACCGCTGGCTGGGCTGGCGCGACGGCGAACTCCTGTTTTCGACGCCGGAGGGAGAGCGGCAGGAAGCGGCGGACGCCGTGGTGCTGGCGCTGGGCGGCGCGAGCTGGGCGCGCCTCGGTTCCGATGGCGCCTGGGTGCCGCTGTTGAAGGAAAGAGGCGTGGAGGTGGCGCCGCTGCTGCCCATGAACTGCGGCTTCGACGCCGCCTGGAGCGAGCATTTCAGCAGCCGCCACGCCGGCGCGCCGCTCACGACCGTCGGCCTGGCGGTCGAGGATATCGATGGCCAGCGGGTGTACCGCAAAGGCCAGTTCGTGGTCACCGCGACCGGCATCGAGGGCAGCCTGGTGTACGCGCTGTCCGCCCGGATCCGCGACCGCATCCTGCACGACGGCGAAGCCACGGTCTGGATCGACCTGCTGCCGGACCACGATGCCCGGCGCGTGCTCGACGAGGTCCTGCGCCCGCGCGGCGCGCGTTCGATGTCCAGCCACCTGCAAAGCCGGCTCGGGATCAAGGGCGTGAAGTCGGGCCTGCTGCATGAGGCCCTGAGCAAGGAGGACTATGCGGACCCGGTCAAACTGGCGCATGCCATCAAGGCGCTGCCCGTGAGGCTGCTGCGTCCGCGCCCGATCGATGAGGCGATCAGCAGCGGCGGCGGGGTGAAGTTCGCATCGCTTGACGGCAGCGCGGGCATGCTGCGCGCGCTACCCGGCGTGTTCGTGGCGGGCGAGATGGTGGACTGGGAAGCGCCGACCGGCGGCTACCTGCTCACGGCCTGCTTCGGCAGCGGGCGCGCCGCGGGGCAGGGCGCGCTTGCGTGGTTAGGTCACGCCAGCTGATCAATCCTGAAAGCTCACGCTTCCGGAACCGTTGCGGCTTACTGCACGGTTATCCGGGTTACCGTAGACCGTGACATTGCCGCTGCCCGTCATCTCGACCTGCACGCGCTTGCTGGCATACACGGCATTGCTGCCCGAGCCCTGGTGGTTCAGTTCGACCTGCTCGGCGCGCAGGTGGCGGGCGTCCAGTTCGCCCGAGCCGGCGATCTCGGCGTTCAGTTCGCGCGCGCCGCCGACCAGGGTCATGTGGCCGGCGCCCTGGACGTCGGCGCTCACGCGGTCGGCATTGCCGCCGGTGAGTTCGACCTCGCCGGTGCCGTGCAGGGCGGCCTCGATCTCGCGGTAGCGGCCGTGGAAGCGCAGGCCGGCGGAACCCTCGACGTTGACGTCGACGCTGTCGCCCGAGAAGCCGCTGACGCTGTGCTGGCCGCTGCCGCCGACGTGCAGGCGTTCCAGCCTGGGCAGCACCAGCGTGACTTCGATCGGCTGGCGGTGGCGCAGCAGGATGCCGCGCGGGCCGATGTGCAGGGTATTGCCCTCGACGGTGGTGTCGACGTTGGCCAGCAGGCGCTGCTCGCCGCGTACCTCGAGCGAGGCCGAGCTGCCCTGGCGCAGGGTCAGGTTGATCGGGCCGCTCAGCTCGACCTCGCTGACGCTGGCGCCGAGCGTGCGCTTTTCGGTGGCCAGCAGGCGGCTGCCCGGGCTGGCGGCGCCGCTGGTGTCCTGGGCCCGCAGCATGCTGTAGGAAGCGCCGATCAGCAGCAGCGCCAGCACCAGCAGGCCGAATCCGACTTTGAACAGTCCGCGCATGGGATCCTCAGTGTCCCTTCAGCAGGGAAAAATTCATCTGGATGTAGCGCTTGATGCCGAGCGCCGTGTAGCGCGTCACCACCAGCGACAGCAGGAACATCGCGATACCGCCCAGCACCATGCCGAAGCCGACCAGGGTCTGCGTGGTGCGCGAATCGGCGTCCATGTCGGTCGTGACGTGCAGTGAGTTGCCGGCCACGACTTCGGCGCCGCGGCGCAGGCGCGAAGCCGGGCGCCCTTCGTCGCCGGTGTCCTCGGCGTCGCCTTCCTCGTGCACGTGGATGCCGGTGTCGTCGATCTGCACGCGGATCTGGCGGCGGGCAGAGGGATCGTCGGCGTCGATCTGCACGTAGCGGGTCGGCAGGTCGAGCAGCAGGTCGCTGTTGCCGGCCAGGCCGCTGGCGGTGATCGCAATGCCGCTCAGGTAGAAGGCCAGCGCCGCCGCGTAGAGCGCGAACAGCAGGGCCGAAAACACCATCGCCGGCACGATCATGAAGAGATTGAAGATGGTGAGGCCGGCGCCGGATACCAGCACCCGCAGCACGCGCGCCGGGTTGCGTTTTTCGGAGACGTTGAACTGCGGCGCCGCCACCTGCGGGCCGCCGGCGGTGGCGGTGGCCGCGGCGGTAGCCGTGTGGGCGCCGAAGCTGCCGCCCAGCTGGGCGCTGTAGCTGTTGGCGCGCAGGGTCATCGCGATCTTTTTCGGGTCGTCGAGTTCCTGCGCCACGTCCTGCTCGCTGCGGCCGGCGTTCAGGCCGTCGACGAAGCGCTGCTCGTAGTAGCCCAGGGTCCGCGCCTGCACATCGGGCGACAGGCCCAGCATGGCGCGCTTGAGCTGATCGAGGTATTCCAGCTTTCCCATCGGCTGCCCCATTCAGTGACGCGCGAACATCAGCATGGTGTTGGCGGCCGGATCGCCGGAGGCGCCGAGGCCGGGATGCATCAGCACTGCCGTCGCGGCGGCCACGAAGGCGAGCAGGAGCAGGGTACGCAGGGCCAGGAGGCTGTTCATTTGCAAATCCGATAACACTTGTTTCGATGATGCTACTGTACCCGTGCCGCCCGGGCGCCGCCACGCATGTGCGACAAAATGCAAATTTCGCGGGGCAGGCTGCGCCTGGGGCCGACGGCCGAGGATCCTCATCGTGCGCCCAGGACAAGGCGGGCGGCTGCCGCGCCGCTGCGCACCGCCATCTCCAGGGTCGCCGGATAGTCGCCTGCGGTGTAGTCGCCGGCCAGGAACAGGCCGTCCAGGCCGGTGGTATTGCCGGGGCGGGCCAGCCCCGGGGTGCAGGCGAAGGTGGCGCGCTTTTCCGTCAATACGCGGCTCCAGCGCGGCTGGGCCAGTGCCGGCTGGCGGAACGCGGCCGCCAGCTGGGCGGCCACGCGCAGCGCCAGCTCGTCCTGCGCGAGATTTGCCGCATCGAGGGCGGCGCTGATGACGACCGCCAGCAGTCCGTCCTGCCCTGCATCGAGCTGGCCGCGGTCGAACACGAACTGGCCCCAGGCGCCGTGGGCCGGGTCGTCCAGCAGCGCGCAGAAGGGCAGCGGCAGGCGCAGGCCGGGCTCGTACTGCAGGTAGACCGTCGATATCGGCTCGTAGTCGAAGGCGTCCAGCTGCACGCTCAGCGCCTCGAGGCCGGCCAGCGGCCGGACCAGGGCGGCGCTCTGCCAGGCCGGCGTCGCCAGCACCACGGCATCGAAGCCTGTGGTGTCGAGGCAGGTGCCGACCTGCCAGCCGCCGTCCCGCGGCGCGATGCTGTCGACGCGCGCGCCGCACGCTACCCGCCCGCCGCGCTCTTCGATGAAGCGCCGGGCCGCTTCCGGGAACAGGGCGTCCAGCAGCACGCGCGGCAGCAGCATGTCGGATGCCTTGCGGCTGGCGCCCAGGCTGTCGCGCAGCACTGCCAGGAATACGTTGGCGGAGGCGCGTTCGATCGGCGTGTTCAGGGCCGCCAGGCACAGCGGGCGCCACATCAGGCGGGTCAGGCGCGGGGTCTGGTCGAAGCGGGCCAGCAGTTCAGCCACGCTGCAATCCGTGTCGAGGCCCCACTTCATCCAGCGCGCGGAGGTAGAGAAGCGGGCCAGCGCCAGCTTGTCTTCGCGTTCGAGACCTGTGGCGCGCAGCAAGGCGACCAGCATGTGCAGGGGCGCCGGCAGGCGCGGGGCGACGAAGTCCATCAACCCGCTGCCGGCTGGATAGCGCATCTGCAGGGGCAGGCGCAGCAGGGCGTCGCGCTCCGCCACGCCGACGCGGCGCAGCAGCGCCAGCGTTTCCGCGTAGGCGCCCAACATGATGTGCTGGCCGTTGTCGAGCAGGGCCTCTTTCGCCTGCACGGCGCGCGCGCGCCCACCCAGCATGCGCGCAGCTTCGAACAGGGTCACGCGTGCGCCCTTCGAGGCCAGCTCGACGCCGGCGGCGCAGCCCGCCCAGCCGCCGCCGATCACGGCCACTTTCACAGCCTGCTTAGCCACGGATATAGGTTTTCCACGCCAGCCACAGCTTGCGCAGCGGCGTGAGGGAGATGCGCTGGTTCAGGACCTTGAAGTCGTCGCGCTCGATCTCGTCGAGCACGGTGCGGTAGATCGCCGCCATCATCAGGCCGGGACGCTGGGCGCGCCGGTCTTCTTTCGGCAGCAGGGCAAAGGCTTCGTCATACATGGCGCGCGCGCGGTCGGCCTGGAATTTCATGAGCGCCTCGAACTTGTCGCTGTGGCGGAAATTCATGATGTCGCTTGCTGTCACGCCAAACTGCTGCAACTCGTTGACGGGCAGGTAGATGCGGCCCTTGCGCGCATCGTCGCCGACGTCGCGGATGATGTTCGTCAGCTGGAACGCCAGCCCGAGCTTCTCGGCGTACTGCAGGGTCTGCGGATTGCTGGCGCCAAAGATGCTGGCCGAGAGGATGCCGACCACGCCGGCCACGTGCCAGCAGTATTTGCGCAGCCCGGCGTAATCGAGGTAGCGCGACTGGTCGAGGTCCATCTCCATGCCGTCGACGATGGCCTGCAGGTGCTGCTCCTGCAAGTTGTACGCCGACAGGTGCGGCTGCAGGGCCTGGGTGACGGGATGGGTCGGCGCGCCCTTGTACATGGCGGACAATTCGGTGCGCCACCAGGCCAGCTTGATGCGCGCCACCGACTGGTCGCTGGTCTCGTCGACGGTGTCGTCGACCTCGCGGCAGAAGGCATACAGCGCGGTGATCGCCCGGCGCCGTTCGGGCGGCAGGAACAGGAAGCTGTAATAGAAGCTGGAGCCGCTCTGGACGGTCTTTTGTTGGCAGTAGTCGTCGGGAGACATATTAAAAAAGCAAGTTCGCGCGATGCAAGTCCGCTATCTTAGCCGATGCGGCCCGGGTTGGCCTAACCGCGCAGGTAATTCGCGGCGCTCCTCAGGCTGGCCAGCCCGATCACGCTGAACAGCAGGACGCCGAAGCAGGCCATGTAGAACAGGCCGTCATGCGGCATCTCGCCGATGTGCCGGCCCGCGCCCCAGACCGCCCAGGCGCACAGGCCGAAAATGCCGGCATCCTTCAGGCAGCCGCCGAAGCTGCCCTTGTTCCTGGCTGGCTTGCGCCGTCTTGCTTCCTTGCGCGCAGGGGCTGCGGAGGCGGCCTGGGTGGCGGGCGGCGGGCTCGCCCTGGACAGCCCCGGCGCCGGATCGGCGCTGCCCAGCGGGCGGCCGTCGCGCGCCGCGCCGCGCAGCGCCAGCGCGCGCCGGCCCATCTGCCAGGCGCGCTCCCATTCCGCTTCGCCGATGTCGCGCTTGCGCCCGGCCAGGCCGGCCTGGTCTTCGGTCAGCAGGTCGGCGATCAGCGGCCAGACATTGCCCCATCGGCCGCAATCTTCCGGGCCCGGCTCCAGGTCCGGCGCGATGCCTTCGTCGCGGCCGAAATACGCGTTCACGGCGAGCAGCCTCGCGCCGTCCTGCCAGCCATGCGCCTGGGCCAGCGCCGGGTCGAACTTCAGCAGCACCGCGCAATCGAGTTCGTCGGTGTAGGAAGCGACGATGCCCCTGGCGGCATCGAGGACCACCGCGGCCCGGCTGTCGCCGCGCGCCAGCGTCTTGCGGATGCGCTCCTTCCAGCTGTCGCGCGCTGCCTGGCCGGATGCCGGCGTGAGGTCGAACAGCTGGGGCTGGAGCCGGCGCAGGCGCTCTTCCGACAGCGCCAGCATGGCCGGATTCCCGGCAAGCGCCTGCTGGAGCGGCTGCACCAACTGTGCGGAGGGCCGGATCGGCATGCCGGGCGGGGGCGCGCGGCGCAGCAGGTGGGCGCCTTCCACCACGCTCAGCTTGCCCGAGGCGTCGATCGTGAAGATCAGGCCGGACAGGGCGCCGGCGCCGGACTCGGCCCAGGTCTCGCCGGCGATGTCCGACATCATGGTGAAGGCCAGTTCGTCGCCGGCGCTGCAGTAAAGGCAGGTCTGCGCGTTCGGCACCGCGATCTGCAATGGACCATCGAGCGATTCCGCGACCGTTTTCCAGATCGGCCACAGCAGGAGGCAGGCGGCTTCGTGGCTTTCGCCGGCTTCGATGTAATGGAAATAGCGCGCGCCGACGCTGCCGTCGCCGCGCTCGTTCACCATCTGCTGGAAGCGCAGGCGCGGTTGCAGGCGCGTGTAGAGGTTCCAGAGCGCGATCTCGTACAGCCTTTCCACGCTCATCATCGATGCCTCGAGCCTGGCGCGGCTGACGATGGCTTTGTCCGGCCCGGTCTGGAAAATGATGTCGAGGTCGCCTGCGAAAGGCTGGACGACGGCGGGATCGGTCACGGGCTGGTGCGGCGCCGCGCGCCGCAGCACCGGCAGCACCGACATCAGTTGCTCCTGGTCGAGCGGGGCCGCGGACTCCGGCTCGGCCGCGCACACGCAGCCACAGCGCTCCAGCGCCTGCGCATACTTGCGCGCCTCGTCCTCGCGCAAGCCTTTCTTGACCGTGACCGGCTTGTCGGCCAGCACTGGCGTAATGCGTTCCTTGTCGCACTTGAACAGGGCGGCCAGCTGGGTCTCGGCCAGCTCGGCGGGGTAGCCGGGCTGGAGTCCCCGGCTTACGACGCGAAAAGTGGTGGATGTCATCGGTATTGCCTTGCCTGCACGCGGCGGTGTCGAATGTGTTTCTATTCTGACACATATTTAATTGCTATTGTGCAAGAAAATGAGGGCGCCGCCCCTACATCCGCAGGCCGCGCCATAGCAATACCAGCCAGTCCAGGCGCTTGAGCTGGGGCCGGCGCCGGAACACGTCGTAGTCGGCGCGTTCGATCGCTTCCAGGATCCGCAGGCCGCCCTGGACGACCAGGCGCAGCTCCCAGCCGATGCGTCCCGGCAGGCGGACGGCCAGCGGCGCGCCTTCCAGCATCAGGCCGCGCGCCCGTTCGACTTCGAAGCGCATCAGCGCGCGCCAGGCCGGCGTGGCGCGGGCCTGGAAGATGTCGTCCTCGCCGACGCCGAAGCGCGCCAGGTCTTCCTGCGGCAGGTAGATGCGGCCCTTGCCGATGTCGATGCCGACGTCCTGCCAAAAGTTAATCAGCTGAAGCGCCGAGCAGACGGCGTCGGATTCGCGCAGGCTGGCCGCGTCGGCCCTGCCGTAGAGGCCCAGCATCAGGCGCCCGACCGGGTTGGCGGAGCGGCGGCAGTAATCCAGCAGCGATGAAAAATCGGTGTAGCGGGTGGTAACCACGTCCTGCCGGAAGGCGCTCAGCAGGTCGCGCAGCGGCTGGGTGGGCAGCGCATGGCGGCGCAGGGCTTCGGCCAGGCGTGCGAACATGGGCTCCCGCGGCGTATCGCCGGCGTCGATGGCGTCCAGCGCGGCGTCATAGGCGTCAAGCTGGGCGAAGCGCTCGGCGGGCAGGGCATCGCCCTCGTCGGCGATGTCGTCGGCGCTGCGGGCGAAGGCATAGATCGCCTCGACGGCCGGCGCCAGGCGGCGCGGCAGCAGGATCGAAGCGACGGGGAAGTTCTCGTAGTGGTCGACGGACATGGAAAACTGACTCTAACGTCATTTACTGGCTGTGTTTGCATGATTATAATTGCTGGGCTTTCGTAAAAGAACATCGCCGCCGCCGCCGCGGCCTCCCTCCAAGAGGACAACACCGTGCACGTACCCCCCATTCCGCTCCCGCGCAAGCTGATTAGCGCGGCCCTGACGCTATCCCTGCTGGGCGCCTGCTCAAAGGACGCACCGCCGCCCGAGGACGTGCGCCCGGTACGGGCGATCACCCTGGCCGCCGTCGGCGTGCGCGCCAGCACCGAGTTTTCCGGCGACGTGCGCCCGCGCTACGAATCGCGCCTCGGCTTCCGGGTGGGCGGCAAGATCAGCGCGCGCAAGGTGGACGTCGGCAGCAGGGTGTCGAAAGGCACCTTGCTGATGCAGCTCGATCCGCAGGACCTGCGCCTCGGCCAGGCCCAGGCCCAGGCCAGCCTGCGCGCCGCCCAGACCAATGCCGACCTGGCGCGCGCGGAGCTGAAGCGCTATCAGGATCTGCGCTCCCAGAACTTCGTCAGCCAGGCGGTGCTCGACCAGAAAGTGGCGGCGGCGCGCTCCAGCCAGTCCAGCGTGGAGGCGGCGCGCGCCCAGTTGCGCGAGCAGGCCAACCAGACCGGCTATGCCAGCCTGGTGTCCGACACCGATGGCGTGGTGACCGGCATCGACGCCGAAGTCGGCCAGGTGGTCCAGGCCGGCACGCCGGTGGTGCGGGTCGCGCGCACCGACGAGAAGGAAGTGGTGATCGGCGTGCCCGAAGACCAGGTCGACGAGCTGCGCGAGGCGGCCGAGGTGAAGGTGCGCCTGTGGGCCGACCCGAACCGCAGCATCGCCGGCAAGATCCGCGAAGTCTCGCCGGTGGCCGATCCCGCCACCCGCACCTATACCGTCAAGGTCTCGATCCCGGCCAGCGAAGACGTGCGCCTGGGGATGACCGCCGTGGTCGACATCGTGCACAAGAGCGGCGATGCGGCCGGCGCCCAGCTGCGCGCGCCGCTATCGAGCCTGGTGCAGAACAAGGGCGGCAGCAGTGTGTGGGTGATCGAGAATAACGCGGTCAAGCTGCAGCCGGTGCAGGTGGGCGGCGTGGCCGGCAACGACGTGCTGCTGACCGGCGGCGTGCGTCCCGGCCAGACCATCGTCACGGCCGGCGTCAACCTGCTCAAGCCAGGCCAGAAAGTCAGGATCCTGACCGCCGACGTGGCGCGCAGGGGCGATGCCGAAGTCGACGCCGCCGGTGGGGCCGCTAAATGAGGGGTTTCAACCTGTCGCGCTGGGCGCTGGAAAACATCCCGCTGACCCGCTACCTGATCGCCGTCCTGCTGCTTGCCGGTATCTTCAGCTACCAGCAGCTGGGCCAGGACGAGGATCCGCCGTTTACCTTCCGCGCCATGGTCCTGGTCGCGAAGTGGCCGGGCGCCACCGCCGTGCAGATGGCCCAGCAGGTCACCGACCCGCTGGAGCGCAAGCTGCAGGAGACGCCGTATATCGACAAGATCCGCAGCTTCTCCAAGCCGGGCGAGACCACCATCATCCTCGAGCTGCGCGAATCGACGCCGCCGAAGGACGTGCCGCCGACCTGGTACCAGGTGCGCAAGAAGATCGGCGACCTGGCCGGCACCCTGCCGACCGGGGTGATCGGCCCCTTCTTCAACGATGAATTCGGCGACACCTACGGCTCCATCTTCGCGCTGTCCGGCGACGGCTTTACCTATGCCGAGATGCGCGACTACGCCGACTTCGTGCGGCAGCAGCTGCTGAACGTGCCGCTGGTGGCCAAAGTCGAACAGTTCGGCGTGCAGCAGGAGAAGATCAACATCCTGTTCTCGCAGCAGAAGTTCGCCCAGCTGGGGATCCCTTTCGACGCCATCGTCAACCAGATCGCGACCCAGAACGGGGTCGAGTCGGCCGGCGTGCTGGTGACGCCGAACGAGAACCTGCAGGTGCGGGTGAGCGGCGCCCTGAAGAGCATCCAGCAGCTGGAGAACCTCAGCCTGCGCGCCGGCAGCACGACATTCCGGCTCGGCGACTTCGCCACCGTGCAGCGCGCCTACGAAGACCCGCCGTCCGAAAAGATGCGCTTCAACGGCAAGGAAGTGATCGGCCTGGGCGTGTCGATGGAAAAGGGTGGCAACATCATCCAGCTGGGTAAAGGGCTGGAAGAGACGGTCGCGCGCATCCGCGCCCAGCTCCCGGTCGGCATCGAACTGGAACGGGTGTCGAACCAGCCGGCCGCCGTCACCGCCTCGGTCAGCGAATTCATTCACACCCTGGCCGAGGCGGTGGTGATCGTGCTGGGCGTGTCCTTCCTGGCGCTGGGCCTGCACAGCAAGCCGCGCTGGCGCATCGACGTGCGTCCGGGCCTGGTGGTGGCGCTGACGATTCCGCTGGTGCTGGCGATCACCTTCCTCTTCATGCACATCTTCGATATCTCCCTGCACAAGATTTCGCTGGGCGCGCTGATCATCGCCCTCGGCCTGCTGGTCGACGATGCCATCATCGCGGTCGAGATGATGGTGCGGAAGATGGAGGAGGGCATGTCGCGCTTCGAGGCGGCCACCTTCGCCTACACCTCCACCGCCTTCCCGATGCTGACCGGTACCCTGATCACGGCGGCGGGCTTCCTGCCGATCGGCCTGGCCAAGTCGGCGGCCGGCGAATACACCTTCACGATGTTCTCGGTGAACGCGATCGCGCTGGTGGTGTCGTGGGTGGTGGCGGTGACCTTCACGCCCTACATCGGCTTCATCCTGCTGAAGGTGCAGCCGCATCCGCCGGGCGAGCATGGCGGCCATGACGTCTTCGACACCCCGGGCTACACGCGCTTCCGCCGCCTGGTCGATTGGTGCGTGACCTTCCGCTATACCACCATCGCGCTGTCGCTGGCGGTGTTCGGCCTGGGCGTGTTCGGCTTCAAGTTCATCGAGAAGCAGTTCTTCCCGGATTCCAGCCGCCCGGAGCTGATGGTCGAGATGTGGCTGCCGGAAGGGACCAGTTTCAGCGCCAACGAGGCGCTGGTCAAGAAGTTCGAGACCTGGGTCCGCCGCCAGCCGGAGCTGGAAAGCGTGACCAGCTATGTCGGCACCGGCAGCCCGCGCTTCTACCTGCCGCTGGACCAGATCTTCCCGCAGTCGAACGTGTCGCAGATGGTGGTGCTGCCCAAGGATGCGCACATGCGCGAAAGCCTGATGCGCAAGATCGAGACGGTGCTGAAGAACGATTATCCCGAGGTGCGCGGGCGGGTAAAACTGCTGCCGAACGGGCCGCCGGTGCCGTATCCGGTGCAGTTCCAGGTGTCCGGGCCGGACATCGCCGTGGTGCGCGGCGTGGCCGACCAGGTCAAGGACATCGTGCGCGCGAATCCGAATGCGTTCGGCGTCAACGACAACTGGAACGAGTCGGTCAAGGTACTGCGCCTGGACCTCGACCAGGACAAGCTGCGCGCGCTGGGCGTCACCAGCCAGGCCGTGCGCCGCACCATCGCCACCGTGCTGTCCGGGACGACCATCGGCCAGTTCCGCGAAAGTAACCGCCTGATCGACATTGCCGTGCGCCAGCCGATCGAGGAGCGCTCGACCATGTCGGTGCTGGCGAATACGAATATCGCGACGCCGTCCGGCAAGCCGGTGCCGCTGTCGCAACTGGCGCGCATCGGCTTCGTGTGGGAGCCGGGCGTGGTCTGGCGCGAGGGGCGCGAGTGGGCGATCATGGTGCAGTCGGACGTGATCGAGGGCATCCAGGGCCCGACCGTGTCCATGCAGGTGGGCGAGAAGCTCGATGCGCTGCGCGCCAAACTGCCGGCCGGCTACCGCATCAAGCTGGAGGGCGCGGCCGCCGACAGCTCGCAGGCGGAAGCCTCGATCACGGCCAACGTGCCGCTGGTGCTGTTCATCGTGTTCACCCTGCTGATGCTCCAGCTGCACAGCTTCTCGCGCGCGCTGCTGGTGTTCCTGACCGGCCCGCTGGGCGTGGCCGGCGCGGCGATGGCCCTGCTGCTGCTGGGCCGGCCCTTCGGCTTCGTCGCCAACCTGGGCGTGATCGCGCTGTTCGGCATGATCATCCGTAATTCCGTGATCCTGGTCGACCAGATCGAAAAGGACATCGCGGAAGGGCGCCCGGCCTGGGATGCGATCGTCGAAGCGGCGGTGCGGCGTTGCCGCCCGATCCTGCTGACGGCGGCGGCGGCGGCACTGGCCATGATTCCGCTGTCGCGCTCGGTATTCTGGGGGCCGATGGCGGTGGCGATCATGGGCGGCCTGCTGGTGGCGACCGCATTGACGCTGCTATTCCTACCGGCTTTGTATGCGGCCTGGTTCAGGGTAAAGAAGCCGCAATGAGCTCATCCATTGCGCACGTTTCAAAAAAACCCAATGGTGTCAGAAAATCCAGTAAAATAACTGGTTGAAGTTGTAGCCCCTAAACAGTGGAGTGCAGGGCGGCCGGTTTCTCTCACGGGCGCCCTTTGTTTTTGCGGCAAGAATGCAATCCTGCGCGAGGATGGCGAAATTGGTAGACGCACCAGGTTTAGGTCCTGACGCCAGCAATGGTGTGGGGGTTCGAGTCCCCCTCCTCGCACCACGAATAATTATTTTTTTGGACGATTTTTACAATGGCAACTGCAGTCGAAAACCTGGGTAAACTCGAGCGTCGCTTGACTCTTACTTTTCCGCTGAGCGACGTACGTACGGAAGTTGAAAAGCGCCTCAAGGTGCAGGCCAAGACCGCGCGTGCTCCGGGCTTCCGTCCGGGCAAAGTTCCCCTGAAAATGGTTGCGGCACAGTACGGCTATCAGATCGAATCTGACGTGCTGAACGACAAGGTTGGCCAGGCTTTCGGCCAGGCTGCCGAAGAAAACCAGCTGCGCGTTGCCGGCATGCCGAAAATCGAGCCGAAGGAAGATGCGCCGGAAGGCATGCTGGCCTTCGACGCCACTTTCGAAGTCTACCCGGAAGTGAGCATCCCCGACCTGGCCGGCATCGAAGTCGAGACCGTCAAGGCCGACGTCACCGACGCCGAAATCGACAAGACCATCGACATCCTGCGCAAGCAGCGCGTGCACTTCCACACCAAGGGTGAGGCAGGCGAGCACGGCGACGGCGGCGAGCCGGTCGCAGCCAATGGCGACCGCGTGACCGTCGACTTCGTCGGCGTCATCGACGGCGTCGAATTCGCCGGCGGCAAGGCCGACAACTATGCATTCGTGCTGGGCGAAGGCCGCATGCTGCCGGAATTCGAAGCCGCCACCGTCGGCCTCAAAGTCGGCGAGAGCAAGACCTTCCCGCTGGCCTTCCCTGAGGATTACCACGGCAAGGACGTGGCCGGCAAGACCGCCGAGTTCACCATCACCCTGAAGGGTCTGGAGTGGGCGCACATGCCGGAAGTCGACGGCGAATTCGCCAAGTCGCTGGGCATCGAAGACGGCAGCGTCGAGAAAATGCGCGAAGACATCAAGGTCAACCTGGAGCGTGAAGTCAACGCCCGCATCAAGGCCCGCAACAAGGAGGCCGTGATGGACGCCCTGGTGAAAGCCACCGAGATGGACGTGCCGAAGGTCATGATCGAGCAGGATTCGCAGCGCCTGGCCGAGCAGACCCGCCAGGACATGGCCCAGCGCGGCATGGACGTGAAGAGCCTGCCGTTCCCGGCCGACCTGTTCGCCACCAAGGCCGAGCGCCGCGTGCGCCTGGGCCTGATCCTGTCGCAAGTTGTTGGCGACAACAACCTGCAGGCGACCCAGGAACAGGTCAAAGCGCAGATCGAAGACTTTGCGCAAAGCTACGAAGACCCGAAAGAAGTCCTGAAGTACTACTATAGCGATCGTCGTCGCCTGGGTGAGATCGAAGCTCTTGTATTGGAAGAAAACGTCGTTAACTATGTGCTTGGCAAGGCAAAGGTGACGGCCAAGGACATCGCCTTTGACGAACTGATGGGCAGCGCGCCGCAAGCCTGAGCTTCGGTGTAAGCTTGAGGCGTTGAGCCTAGTCAACCGGCGCCTTTGTGCGCCGGTTGGCGTCTCTGAACATCTTTTTTAAGGAAAGTGACAGGTATGAATCGTAATCCTGCGTTGGATACCCAAGCCCTCGGCCTGGTGCCGATGGTGATCGAGCAGAGCGGCCGCGGCGAGCGCGCCTACGACATCTACTCGCGCCTGCTCAAAGAGCGCGTGATTTTCCTGGTCGGTCCTGTCAACGACCAGATGGCCAACCTCATCGTGGCCCAGCTGCTGTTCCTGGAAAGCGAAAATCCCGACAAGGATATTTCGCTCTACATCAACTCGCCGGGTGGTTCGGTGTCGGCCGGTCTGGCGATCTTCGACACGATGAACTTCATCAAACCGGACGTCTCGACCCTGTGCACCGGCCTGGCGGCCTCGATGGGCGCCTTCCTGCTGGCGGCCGGCGCCAAGGGCAAGCGTTTCTCGCTGCCGAACTCGCGCGTCATGATCCACCAGCCGTCCGGCGGTTCGCAGGGCATGGCTTCGGACATCGAAATCCAGGCCAAGGAAATCCTCTACCTGCGCGAGCGCCTGGCCCGCATCATGGCCGACAACACCGGCCAGACCATCGAACAGATCCACAAGGACACCGACCGCGACCGCTTCATGTCGAGCGAGGAAGCCGTGGAATATGGTCTCATCGATCGGGTCTTGACCAACCGCGCATAAGCACCCATATAAGGTGTTGCTGAAAGACGCCCGAGCGCAACAGCGGATCGGGCGTTCTTTTTTTATTTCGGGTAGCATGGAGACGTGCGCACTTGTTGCGCCCCCGTATTAGCGTTATATTCATAGCAATTCAACAGAAACTTGCCCCATGTCTGACAAAAAATCCTCCAGCGGTGAAAAACTCCTGTACTGCTCCTTCTGCGGCAAGAGCCAGCACGAGGTGAAGAAGCTCATCGCGGGACCGTCGGTCTTCATCTGCGACGAGTGCATCGATCTGTGCAACGACATCATCCGCGACGAGACCTCCAATGTGGAATCGGTGGCCGGCGCCAAGTCCGACCTGCCGACCCCGCACGAGATCGCCGAGCTGCTCGACCAGTATGTGATCGGCCAGATGACGGCCAAGCGCATCCTGTCGGTGGCGGTGTACAACCACTACAAGCGCCTCAAGCACCTGGGCAAGAAGGACGACATCGAGCTGTCCAAGAGCAATATCCTGCTGGTGGGCCCGACCGGTTCCGGCAAGACGCTGCTGGCCCAGACCCTGGCGCGTACCCTGAACGTCCCCTTCGTGATCGCCGACGCGACCACGCTGACCGAAGCCGGCTACGTGGGCGAGGACGTCGAGAACATCATCCAGAAGCTGCTGCAGAGCTGCAATTACGAAGTCGAGAAGGCCCAGCGCGGCATCGTCTACATCGACGAGATCGACAAGATTTCGCGCAAGTCGGACAATCCTTCGATCACCCGCGACGTCTCGGGCGAGGGCGTCCAGCAGGCGCTGCTGAAGCTGATCGAGGGCACGATGGCTTCCGTGCCGCCGCAGGGCGGGCGCAAGCATCCGAACCAGGACTTCGTCCAGATCGACACGACCAACATCCTGTTCATCTGCGGCGGCGCCTTCGACGGCCTCGACAAGATCATCCAGAACCGTTCGGAAAAGTCGGGCATCGGCTTCGGCGCCACGGTCAAGAGCCAGACCTCGCGTTCGGTCAGCGACGTGCTGATGGAAGCGGAACCGGAAGACCTGGTCAAGTTCGGCCTGATTCCGGAACTGGTGGGCCGCCTGCCGGTCGTCGCCACCCTGAGCGAACTGACCGAAGACGCGTTGATCCAGATCCTGGTTGAGCCGAAGAACGCGCTGATCAAGCAGTACTCGAAACTGCTGGACATGGAAGGCGCGGAACTCGAAATCCGCCCGGCGGCCCTGCATGCGATTGCCAAGAAAGCACTCGCGCGCAAGACCGGCGCACGCGGCCTGCGTTCGATCCTCGAACACGCTCTGCTGGATGTCATGTATGAACTGCCAAGCCAGCAAAATGTGGTGAAAGTCGTGATTGATGAAAATACGATCACGAATGGCGCGAAACCTTTACTGATTTATAGCGAATCGCCGAAAGCTGCTGGGGAAAATTAAAAATTTCCTCGCGCACACACAACAAAAGGTCTTGAAACGCTGATTCTTGGCGGTACAATTTAACTCAACAAAAGACCCAGGCTTCATACGGAAAGCCACTCGTGATTTCGGTCGCGCAGTGGCTTTTTTATTTTCAAAAAGGTCTTTTGTCAGAACGGCTCAGTATTAATAAGTATTGCGATAGAAAATTATTTTTCGGCCGCTCTTGTGAAGTGACGGTGGACTCCCAACATCGTCAACACGCTTTTTATAAGGTATGCCATGACGACTACTAAATTTACTGAACAGATGACCTTGCCGCTGCTGCCGCTGCGCGACGTGGTCGTGTTTCCGCATATGGTGATACCGCTGTTCGTCGGCCGCCCGAAATCGATCAAGGCGCTGGAAGCTGCGATGGAACAGGGTAAGAGCATCATGCTCGCTGCCCAGAAGGCAGCTGCCAAGGACGAACCTTCCGCCGCAGACATCTACGAGATCGGCTGCGTGGCCAATATTCTGCAAATGCTGAAGCTGCCGGACGGTACCGTGAAGGTGCTGGTCGAAGGCGCGCAGCGTGCCCGTATCAATCACATTACCGACGCGCCCAGCCATTTCGTCGCTGATTTGACCCCGATCAATTCCGAAACCGGCGACGATTCGGAAGTCGAGGCAATGCGCCGCGCGATCGTTCAGCAGTTCGACCAGTACGTCAAACTCAACAAGAAGATTCCGCCCGAGATCCTGGCTTCGCTGGCAGGCATCGACGACGCCGGCCGCCTGGCCGACACCGTTGCCGCCCACCTGCCGCTCAAGCTCGAGCAGAAGCAGGTCATCCTCGAGATCTTCAACGTCTCCAAGCGCCTCGAGCACCTGCTCGGCCAGCTGGAAGGCGAACTCGACATCCTGCAAGTGGAAAAGCGCATCCGCGGCCGCGTCAAGCGCCAGATGGAAAAGTCGCAGCGCGAGTACTACCTGAACGAGCAGGTCAAGGCGATCCAGAAAGAGCTGGGTGAGGGCGAAGACGGCGCCGACATCGAAGAGCTCGAGAAGAAAGTGATCGCGGCCAAGATGCCGAAAGAGGCCATGGAAAAAGCCCAGGCCGAGATCAAGAAGCTGAAGATGATGTCGCCGATGTCGGCCGAAGCCACCGTCGTGCGCAACTACATCGACACTCTGGTCGGCCTGCCGTGGAAAAAGAAATCCAAGGTCACCATCGACCTCGAAAAGGCCCAGCAGGTGCTGGAATCCGACCACTACGGCCTCGACAAGATCAAGGAACGCATCCTCGAGTACCTCGCGGTGCAGCAGCGCGTCGACAAGCTGAAGGCGCCGATCCTGTGCTTCGTCGGTCCTCCGGGCGTGGGCAAGACCTCGCTGGGCGAGTCGATCGCCCGCGCGACCGGCCGCAAGTACGTGCGCATGGCCCTGGGCGGCGTGCGTGACGAAGCCGAGATCCGCGGCCACCGCCGTACCTACATCGGTTCGATGCCGGGCAAGGTGCTGCAGTCGCTGTCGAAAGTCGGCGTGCGCAACCCGCTGTTCCTGCTCGACGAGATCGATAAAATGGGCGCGGACTTCCGCGGCGACCCGTCCTCGGCCCTGCTCGAGGTGCTGGACCCGGCGCAGAACCACACCTTCAGCGACCACTACGTCGAAGTCGACTTCGACCTGTCGGACGTGATGTTCGTGGCGACCTCGAACTCCTTCAACATCCCGCCGGCGCTGCTGGACCGGATGGAAGTGATCCGCCTGTCGGGTTACACCGAGGACGAGAAGACCTCGATCGCGCAGCGTTACCTGATGCCCAAGCAGATCAAGAACAATGGTCTGAAGGAAGAAGAGATCAAGGTCGAGGAATCGGCGATCCGCGACATCATCCGCTACTACACCCGCGAAGCCGGCGTGCGTTCGCTCGAGCGCGAAATCTCGAAGATCTGCCGCAAGGTCGTCAAGATGCTGCTGCTGAAGAAAGATGGCAAGCGCGTCATCGTGAACGGCAAGAACCTGGACAAGTTCCTGGGCGTGCGCCGCTATGACTTCGGCGTGGCCGAGAAGGAAAACCAGGTGGGCCAGGTGGCCGGCCTGGCATGGACCGAAGTGGGCGGCGACCTGCTGACCATCGAAGCCGTGCAGGTGCCGGGCAAGGGCGCCGTGATCCGCACCGGTACGCTGGGCGACGTGATGAAGGAATCGATCGAAGCGGCCCGCACCGTGGTGCGTTCGCGTGCGAATCGCCTGGGCATCAAGAACGAGGTGTTCGAGAAAGCCGACATCCACATCCACTTGCCCGAAGGCGCGACGCCTAAGGACGGTCCGTCGGCCGGTATCGGCCTGACGACGGCCCTGGTGTCGGTGTTCACGGGCATCCCGGTGCGTGCCGACGTGGCGATGACCGGCGAGATCACGCTGCGCGGCGAAGTCCTGCCGATCGGCGGCCTGAAGGAAAAGCTGCTGGCAGCCCAGCGCGGCGGCATCAAGACCGTTTTGATTCCCGAGCAGAACGTGAAGGACCTGGCCGAGATCCCGGACAACGTCAAGAACAAGCTCGAGATCGTGCCGGTGCGCTGGATCGAGAAGGTGCTGGAAGTGGCGCTGGAACGCCAGCCCGAAGCGATCGTCGACGTGCCGGCCGTGGCTGCGGCTTCGCCGGTGGCGGCGACGGCTGAAGGGCAGGGCGGCGTGGTCAAGCACTAAGCGTCAGCAGTCGCATCGTCGTCACCGCGTGTCATACCCGTCGTCCCCGCCTTCGCGGGGACGACGTTTTAAGGCCGCAGGAACTTCGTTTTTACGAGTTGTTGCCGCCCGGAAGTAACGTTGCTTGACACAAAGCATTCCCCCCTTGTCTAATACGCGCTTGCGGTTTTTTGCCGAATGTCTAACGAGGGAAAAGAAGTGAACAAAACTGAACTGATCGAAGAAATCGCGAAATCCGCGGACCTGACCAAAGCCTCTGCTGCGCGCGCCCTCGACGCGATGATCGACGCGGTGACCACCACCCTGAAGAACAAGGACAGCGTGACCCTGGTCGGCTTCGGCACCTTCACCGTCGGCGAACGCGCTGCCCGCACCGGCCGCGACCCGCGCACCAAGGAAGCCATCAAGATCAAGGCTGCCAATGTCCCGAAATTTAAGGCTGGTAAAGCCCTGAAAGATGCAGTAAACTAATGCCTTCGCTGCGCTGACCCGCAGCGGATAGTGTCGCCTTATTGCGTGGAGCGGTAGTTCAGTTGGTTAGAATACCGGCCTGTCACGCCGGGGGTCGCGGGTTCGAGCCCCGTCCGCTCCGCCACCGATAAGCGCAAGGCACAAGCAGTACAGAATCTGGAGCGGTAGTTCAGTTGGTTAGAATACCGGCCTGTCACGCCGGGGGTCGCGGGTTCGAGCCCCGTCCGCTCCGCCAGAATCAGGTGTGAAAAAAAGGCGAACCGAGGTTCGCCTTTTTTTTCGGCTTTTTGTAATCGCATTTTCAACCTTGATTGGCTGACCATGTTTGAATTTATCCGTACTCACCAGCGGCTGATGCAGTTCCTGCTGCTCCTGCTGATCCTGCCGTCTTTCGTGCTCGTCGGCGTCAGCCAGTATGAAAGCCGCGGCAGCAACGATGGCGTCGCCACCGTCGACGGCCGCACGATCACGCAGCAGGAATGGGAATCGGCGCAGCGCCGCCAGATCGAGCAGGCGCGCGCCATGATGGGCGCACAGTTCGACCAGAAGCTGTTCGACTCGCCGGAAGCGAAGCAGGAAGTCCTCGACGGCCTGGTGGCCGAGCGTGCGATCAGCGCCGAAGTGGCGCGCAACCACCTGACCGTCGGTAACGACACGCTGTACAAGGCGATCCAGGAACAGACCGGCATGAAGAAGCCCGACGGCAGCTTCGACCTCGACGCCTACAAGGCCTTCCTCAAGGCCCAGGGCATGAGCGCCGAAAGCTTCCAGGCACGCATCGGCTACCAGATGGCCGTGCAACAGCTGGCCGCCTCCGTGCAGAACACCGCCTTCGCGCCGCGCTCGGTGGCGGGCCGCCTGTCCGACCTGAACGACCAGCAGCGCGAAGTGCAGGAAATGCTGTTCCCGGCTTCGAACTACGCCGCCCAGGTCAAGGTCACCGACGAGATGGTCAAGGCCTACTACGACAAGAACGCCGCCCTGTTCCAGGTGCCGGAAACCATCAAGGCCGAGTACGTGGTCCTGAATCCCGAAGCCATCGAGAAGATGGTGACGGTAAGCGACGCCGAAATCGCCGACGCCTACAACAAGAACAAGGCGCGCTTCTCCACCCCGGAAAAGCGCAGCGCCAGCCACATCCTGATCACCGTCGCCAAGGACGCCAAGCCGGCCGACGACGCCGCCGCCAAGGCCAAGGCGCAAGCCATTCTGCTTGAGGTGCAGAAGGCGCCGAACGACTTCGCCAGGATCGCCAAGGCGCAGTCGCAGGATCCGGGTTCCGCCGAACTGGGCGGCGACCTCGGCGTGGTCGAGAAGGGCCTGTTCGACAAGCCGGTCGAAGACGCGATCTTCTCGCTCAAGGAAGGCGAGATCAGCGGCCTGGTGCGTTCGAGCTTCGGCTACCACATCGTCAAGGTGACCAAGGTGGTCCCGGCGACCCAAAAGCCGCTGGAAGAAGCCAGGCCGGAAATCGCGGCCGAGCTGAAGAAGACGAAGATGGCCAGCAAGTATTCGGAACTGGCCGAGACCTTCACCAACACCGTGTACGAGCAGTCGGACAGCCTGAAGCCGGTGGCCGACAAGATGGGCCTGACGATCGAAACCGTCGAGGGCCTGACCCGTACGCCGAACCCGGCGCTGGGCAAGCCGCTGCTCAACAACGACAAGTTCCTGAAAGCGATCTTCTCGCAGGACGCCATCGCCAACAAGCGCAACACCGAGGCGGTGGAAGTGGCGCCGAGCACCCTGGTGTCGGGCCGCGTGGTCGAGTTCAAGCCGGCCACCAAGCGTCCGCTGGCTGAAGTCGAGGCCGTGATCCGCCAGCGCGTGACCCAGGAAGAAGAGATGCGCCTTGCACGCCAGGCCGGCGAAGCGAAGATCGCCGCGGCCAAGGCCTCGGGCGACGCCACCGGCTTCGGCGATGTGAAGAACGTGTCGCGCACCATGCAGCAGCCGACCATCAACCCGGCCGCCGCGATGGCCGTCCTGAAGGCCGACGTCAGCAAGCTGCCGGCCTACGTCGGCGTCGAACTGCCGGGCCAGGGCTATGGCGTGTACCGCATCGGCAAGGTGACCCAGCCGGCCCAGCCCGACCAGGCGCGTCGCAAGCAGGAAGCCGAGGCCATCGCCCGCGCCATGGGCAACGCCGAGCTGTATGGCTACGTCGAGGCGCTGAAGAAGAAAGCCAAGGCCAAGCTGAACGTCAAGGCTGCGGACCTGGGCGCGAAAGCCGCCGAGTAATCCGGCGAGCCCGAACAGGAAGCCCGGTTTGCGCAAGCAGCCGGGCTTTTTTACTTTCCGAGACTGGAGAAGCGCATGGCTTCCATCTGGACCGACTCACTGGACGGGATCGACTGGCAGGAACTGTCCGATATGATCCGCGCCGCTAGGGCATAAGGAACCGGCGCTGCTGCGCACAGCCTTTACTAACAGCCTGTACCGCTGCTTCGTCTACGATGAAGGCAAGCTGCTGGAGCTGGCGCGCGGGCACAGGAAGATCATCCTGTATGCGGTGCCCGGCAAGGAAGACTTTTACAAGCGCTTCGGCTTTCGGCGCATGACGACGGCCATGGCCATCTTCGACGATCCGCAAGCCGCAGCCGCGCGCGGCTACATCGCGGACGACTGAAGGTCTCTCGCAGTGGCGAGGAAGTCTTCCTGGCCGATGTCGGCCAGCTCCACCACCCGGGCGTTTGGATACTGCACGAAATTGCGGTCGATCGAACGCAGGTAAGCCGGGTCGTAGTGCTCGACCAGCAGCTGGTCGACCAGCGCCGGCATCTGCCCGCCGTTGGCCATCGCGTGCCAGGCGTCGATCCTGGCGCGGCCGTGCAGCTGCACCAGGTGATCGAGCTGGGTGTTCAGGGCCGAGGGATCGGCGCAGAAGTGCTGGTAATCCTCCATCAGCAGGCGCACGCGGTTCGGCCGCGACAGGGTCAGGGCGATGCAGGGCGAGGCGCGCATGCGCTCCATCACCACTTCCGGCACGCGCAGGTTGCCGACCTTCTTGCTTTCGGATTCCACGAACACCGGCCTGGCGGGATCAAAGCGCCGCAGCCGGTCCCAGATGCGGGTCTCGAACATTTTCTGGCTCGGCTGCGGTTCGCCGGGCAGGTGGCCCAGCACGGAGCCGCGGTGGGCCGCAAGGCGCTCGAGGTCCAGTACCTGGGCGCCGATGCTGTCGAGGGTCTCCAGCAGCCGGCTCTTGCCGCTGCCGGTGGTGCCGCAGATGACGCGGAAGTCCAGCGCGGGCGGATTCTCCAGCGCCGTGTTGACGTAGCCGCGGAAGGCCTTGTAGCCGCCGTCCAGCTGCACCACCGGCCAGCCGACCTTGGCCAGGATGTGCGCCATCGAGCCGCTGCGGTTGCCGCCGCGCCAGCAATAGACCAGCGGTTTCCAGTCGCGCGGCTTGTCGGCGAACAGGGTCTCGATATAGCGCGCGATATTCTTCGACACCAGCGGCGCGCCGATCCGCTTCGCTTCGAAGGAGCCGACCTGCTTGTAGGTGGTGCCGACCAGGATGCGCTCCTCGTCGTTCAGCACCGGGCAGTTGATGGCGCCGGGGATGTGGTCGAGCGCGAACTCTGATTCGCTGCGCGCGTCGATGATGGTGTCGAAGGCGTCGAGTTGCGGGAGGACGTCGTTGAAGCTCAGGACAGCAGGGTATTTCATGCTTTAGTTTTTGATGAGCGGCGCCAGTTGCGGCCAGATGTTATTGAGGATGACGGGGTGGGCGGTCGCCAGCGGGTGCATGCGGTCGGCCTGGAAGTTGGTCGGCACCAGTTCCACGCCCTGCAGCATGTAGGGCACCAGCGGCACCTTCAGGTCGCTGGACAGCTCCTTGTACATGCCGGTGAAGCGTTCGGTATAGGCGCGGCCGTAGTTGGGCGGCATGTGGATGCCGACCAGCAGGACCTTGGCCTTGTTCTTCTGCGCCAGGGCGATCATGGCGCGCAGATTGTCTTCGGCCGACGGGATCGGCAGGCCGCGCAGGCCGTCGTTGGCGCCCAGTTCCAGCACCACCACGTTCGGCTTGTGCTGGGCCAGCAGGGCCGGCAGGCGCGAGCGGCCGCCGCTGGTGGTATCCCCGCTGATGCTGGCGTTGACGATGCGGGCGTCCAGCTTTTCCGCCTTCAGCTTCTGTTCGAGCAGGGCCACCCAGCCGCTGCCGCGCGCCAGGCCGTACTCGGCGGACAGGCTGTCGCCCACCACCAGCACCGTTTTTGGTGCAGAATAGGCGCTCCCCGACGCGGCCAGCGCGAAGGCCGCGACGGCGCCGACAGTCCACTTTCTGATATTGAGATGAGCAAGCATGCGTGATATTCCCGAGGCTTCCAAACGTGATGCTTCATTAGCTAATGCAACAGGCAGGCATCCGGCGATCGAAGTGGCCGGCCTGTCCAAGCGGGTGGCGGACGCCAGCGGCGAACTCACCATCCTGCACAGTGTCGATTTTACCGTGCAACCGGCCGAGACGCTCGCCCTCGTCGGCGCCTCCGGCTCCGGCAAGTCCACGCTGCTCGGCCTGCTGGCCGGCCTGGACACGCCCTCCAGCGGCACCGTCAAGCTCGACGGCACCGACATCTTCGCCCTCGACGAAGACGGCCGCGCCGCTTTCCGCAAGGCCAAGCTGGGCTTCGTGTTCCAGTCGTTCCAGTTATTACCGCACTTGAATGCCCTGGAAAACGTGATGCTGCCGCTGGAACTGCGCGGCGACGACGAGGCGCGCGACAAGGCCGCGGCGATGCTGGGCCGGGTCGGGCTCGAAAGCCGCTTGCGCCACTATCCAAAATACCTGTCCGGCGGCGAGCAGCAGCGCGTGGCGCTGGCGCGAGCTTTCGTCACCGAGCCGCCGCTGCTGTTCGCCGACGAACCGACCGGCAGCCTGGATGCCGCGACCGGCGAGGCGGTGATCCAGCTGATGTTCGAGCTGAACCGCGAGCGCGGGTCTACCCTGGTGCTGGTGACGCACGATCCGGCGATGGCGGCGCGTTGCGGCCGGACGCTTACCATTGCCGCGGGGCGTTTGCTCACCTAACCAGGGCATTGAACACCGCCCGTATCGCCTTCGGCAACTCCCCGGCCGTCAAGCCGATCGGCCCGCTCCCATCCTCGACCAGCCAGTCTGCTGCGGCCCCGTGCATCCAGACGGCCCCCAGCGCCGCCTCCCACGCCGGCCAGCCCTGAGCCAGCAGCGCCCCGCAAAAGCCCGCCAGCACGTCGCCGCTGCCGCCGGTCGCCAGTCCCGGATTGCCGCTGGTGTTCACCACGACGAAGCCGTCCGGCCGCGCGATCACGCTGCCGGCGCCCTTCAGCACCACCACGCAGTTGAAGCGCATCGCCAGTTCGCGGGCATTCTCCAGACGGTCGGCCTGCACGATGGGCGCGGTCACGCCCAGCAGGCGCGCGGCCTCCAGAGGGTGCGGCGTCAGCACCGACTGCCCGCCGTGCGCCGCCAGGGCTTCGTGCAGCGCCGGGCGCGCGGCCGTCAGGTTGAGCGCATCGGCATCGACCACCAGCGGCCCGCGCGCTTCCAGCACCTTGCCGAACAGGTGGATGGCGGCATCCGCCTTGCCCATGCCCGGGCCGGCTACCACGCAGCGGCCAGCGAACTCCATGCCGGCGGCCTCGCGGAACATGATCTCCGGCTGCAGCGGGTCGAGGGCCATGCCGGCATCGAGCATCGCGGCGAACACCCGGCCCGCGCCGCCGTGCAGGGCCGCGCGCGCGGCCAGCACCGCCGCTCCCGCCATGCCGCGGGCGCCGCCCAGCACCACCAGGTCGCCGAAGCTGCCCTTGTGCGAATTGCGCCGCCGCGGTGCCAGCCGTTCCGCGAACAGCGCGGGCCCGTTGAGCGCGGCCTGGGCGGCCTCCTGGTGCAGGCCGTCGGCGCCCAGCATGTCGACCCGCACCTCGCCGGCATGGTCACAGCCGTCGCCCGTGTGCAGGCCGGGCTTGTTGCCGAGGAAGGTGATCGTGTGCGTCGCCATGACCGCCACGCCGTCCCGCCCCAGCGTGGCGCCGGTATCCGCATCCAGCCCGCTCGGCACGTCGAGCGCCAGCACGGGGCAGTCGACGCCGGTCGTCCACGCGGCCAGTTCGAGCGCGCGTCCCGCCAGCGGACGCGCGAGGCCAATGCCGAACAGGGCGTCGACCACCAGGCGCCAGGGCCGGCCGGCAGGGATCTCGTCGACGAAGCGCACGCCGGCGTCCACGGCACGCTGCCGCGCTCGCCCGGCCTCGAAGCTGGGCGCAGCCTGGCTGGTCAGGTGCAGCGCTTCGACGTCGGCGCCGGCACGGGCAAGGTGGGCCGCCAGCTCGAGGCCGTCGCCGCCGTTGTTGCCGGGGCCGGCCAGCACCAGCACCGCGCCGGCGGCTTCGCCGTCGAGGAGCGTAAGCGCGTAATTGAAGGCGGCTTGGCCGGCGCGCTCCATCAGCGCGCCGGGCGCCAGCCGGGACTGGGCGGCGTGTTCGATGGCGCGGATCTGGTCGCAGCTGTAGAGCAGGTTGTCCATGATGGCTCCGGAAGAAGGCGATGAGCAGCATTGTCGCCAAAATCGCAAGGCCGCGCGAGTCGCGACTACAATAGACCTCGTTTCTTGAATGGCAAACGGAGAGCAAATGGACTGGCAGTTCTGGATCGACCGCGGCGGCACCTTCACCGACATCGTGGCGCGGCGCCCCGATGGCGCCCTTGTCACGCACAAGCTGCTGTCCGAGAATCCCGAGCAGTACCGCGACGCCGCCGTGGCCGGCATCCGCCATCTGCTGGGTCTATCTACCGGCGAGCCGGTGCCGCAAGGCGCCATCGAGGCCGTCAAGATGGGCACGACGGTGGCCACCAATGCGCTGCTGGAGCGCAAGGGCGAGCCGACCGTGCTGGCCATCACGCGCGGCTTCCGCGATGCCCTGCGCATCGCCTACCAGAACCGGCCGCGCCTGTTCGACCGCCATATCGTGCTGCCCGAGCTGCTGTATCGCCGCGTGATCGAAATCGACGAGCGCATGGGTGCGCATGGCGAGGTGGTGCTGGCGCTGGACGAGCAGGGCGCGCGACGCGGCCTGCAAGAGGCCTATGACGCCGGCCTGCGCAGCCTGGCCATCGTCTTCGTGCACGGCTACCGCCACAAGCGGCACGAGGCGGCGGTAGCGCGCATCGCGCGCGAGATCGGCTACACCCAAATCGCGGTATCGCACCAGGTCAGCCCGCTCATGAAGCTGGTGGCGCGCGGCGACACCACCGTGGTCGACGCCTACCTGTCGCCCATCCTGCGCCGCTACGTCGACCAGGTGGCGGGCGAGCTGCCGGGCGTGAACCTGCAGTTCATGCAGTCCAGCGGCGGCCTGACCGATGCGCGCAGCTTCCATGGCAAGGACAGCATCCTGTCCGGCCCCGCCGGCGGCATCGTCGGCATGGTGCGTTCGAGCCGACTGGCCGGCTTCGAGCGCGTGATCGGCTTCGACATGGGCGGCACTTCGACCGACGTCTCGCACTATGCGGGGGAATTCGAGCGGGTCTTCGAAACCCAGGTCGCGGGCGTGCGCATGCGCGCGCCCATGATGAGCATTCACACGGTGGCGGCGGGCGGCGGTTCGATCCTGCACTTCGACGGCAGCCGCTACCGCGTCGGCCCGGACAGCGCCGGCGCCAATCCCGGCCCGGCCAGCTACCGCCGTGGCGGACCGCTGACGGTCACCGACTGTAACGTCATGCTGGGCAAGATCCAGGCTGAGCACTTCCCGCATCTGTTCGGACCTGGCGGGGATCAGCCACTGGATGTCGACGCGGTGCGCGCTGGCTTCAGCGCGCTGGCCGACGAGATCGGCGCAGCCACCGGTGCGACGCCGGCGCCGGAAGCCGTAGCCGAGGGCTTCATCC
Organism: Massilia sp. Bi118; assembly: GCF_918697865.1. Lineage (GTDB taxonomy): Bacteria > Pseudomonadota > Gammaproteobacteria > Burkholderiales > Burkholderiaceae_D > Telluria. The sequence goes on from NZ_CAKKMV010000004.1 coordinate 190,008, forward strand.
AGATCGCGGTCGGGAACATGGCGAATGCGATCAAGCAGATCTCGGTGCAGCGCGGCCACGACGTGACCGGCTACACGCTCACCAGTTTCGGCGGCGCCGGCGGCCAGCATGCCTGCCTGGTGGCGGACGCGCTGGGCATGAAGACAGTGTTCATCCACTCGCTGGCCGGCGTGCTCTCGGCCTACGGCATGGGCCTGGCTGACCAGAGCGCGATGCGCGAGCGGGCCGTCGAGAAGCGCCTGAACGAGATCGCCGATCACCAGCTGGCGGCCGAGCTGGACGAACTCGGCGCCACCGCGCGGCATGAGCTGCTGGCACAGGGCGTGGCGGCCGAGCGGATCGAACTGCTGCGCCGCGTCCACCTGCGCTACGAAGGCACGGATTCGGCCATCGTCATCAAGCTCGGCACGCACGCGGCCATGCAGCAGGCTTTCGAGGACGCCTACCGGCGGCGCTTTTCCTTCCTCATGCCCGGCAAGGCGCTGGTGGTCGAAGCGCTGTCGGTGGAGGCGCTGGGCCGTTCCGACGCGCCGCCGGAGACGCCGCGCTCGCTGCCCGTTGGCAGTAGCGTCCCGGCTGTACACGAAACCGTGAAGATGTTCGCCGGCGGCGCGTGGCGCGACACCGCGGTCTATCTGCGTGCCGGCGTCAAGCCCGGCGCGGTGGTGAAAGGCCCGGCCATCATCGCCGAGGCAAATGCGACCACGGTGGTGGAAGCCGGCTGGCAGGCCGAAGTCACGGCGTATGACCATCTGGTGCTGCGCCGCGTGGAAGCGCTGCCGGAGCGCCATGCGATCGGCACCAGCGCCGACCCGGTCATGCTGGAAGTCTTCAACAACCTGTTCATGTCGATTGCCGAGCAGATGGGCCTGCGCCTGCAGAACACGGCGTATTCCGTGAACATCAAGGAGCGCCTCGACTTCAGCTGCGCAATCTTCGACCACGAGGGCAACCTGGTCGCCAACGCGCCGCACATGCCGGTGCACCTGGGCTCCATGGGCGAGAGTATCAAGGCGGTAATGCGCAAGAACGCCGGCCGGATGAAGGCCGGCGACGTGTATGTGCTGAACGATCCCTATAACGGCGGCACCCATTTGCCGGACGTGACGGTCATCTCGCCCGTGTTCGACGAGGCAGGCCAGGAGATTCTGTTCTACGTCGGCTCGCGCGGGCACCACGCCGACATCGGCGGCACCACGCCGGGCTCGATGCCGCCGGATTCCTGCCACATCGAGGAAGAGGGCGTCCTGATCGACAACTTCAAGCTGGTCGACGGCAGCGATGGCGTGCTGCGCGAAGAAGAAGCGCGCGCCATGCTGGCGGCCGCGCGCTGGCCGGCCCGCAATCCCGACCAGAACCTGGCCGACCTGCGCGCCCAGGTGGCGGCCAATCAGAAGGGCGTCGAAGAACTGCGCCGGATGGTGGTCTATTACGGCCTGGACGTCGTGCGCGCCTACATGGGCCATGTGCAGGACAACGCCGAGGAAGCGGTGCGGCGCGTGATCGCGGTGCTGAAGGATGGCGCCTACAGCTATGAACTGGACAACGGCGCGCGCATCGAAGTGGCGATCCGCGTCGATACGGCGAACCGCAGCGCGGAGATCGACTTCACCGGCACCTCGGGCCAGCTGCCGAACAATTTCAACGCGCCGTCCGCCGTGTGCATGGCGGCGGTGCTCTACGTGTTCCGCACCCTGGTCGACGACGAGATCCCGCTGAACGCCGGCTGCCTCAAGCCGCTGAAGGTGATCATCCCGCCGGGATCGATGCTGAATCCGCACTATCCGGCGTCTGTCGTGTCGGGCAATGTCGAGACCTCGACCTGCATCACCAATGCGCTGTACGGCGCATTGAAAGTGATGGCGGCCGCGCAGGGGACGATGAACAACTTCACCTTCGGGAACGCGCGCTACCAGTATTACGAAACGATTTCCGGCGGCTCGGGGGCGGGCGAGGGCTTCGATGGCACGGATGTGGTGCAGACCAACATGACCAATTCGCGGCTGACGGATCCGGAGATTCTGGAGTTCCGTTTTCCGGTGCGGCTGGAGAGCTATGAGATCCGTGCCGGATCTGGCGGGGCGGGGCGCTGGCATGGCGGGAACGGCGGCGTGCGCAAGCTGCGCTTCCTGGAGCCGATGACGGCGGCGATTTTGTCGAATAACCGCATTCACGCGCCCTTCGGGATGGCGGGCGGCGAGCCGGCGGAGAAGGGGCGCAACCTGGTCGTCCGCGCGGATGGAAGCGTTGAGGAACTGGGACATATCGGGAAGGTCGATATGCAAGTGGGCGACATGTTTGTGATCGAGACACCTGGAGGTGGTGGCTACGGGCGCTTGTAACGGCCGATTAATCAAACCTGGGTTCCCGCCTTGGCGGGAACGACGAATTCACCACCGTCATTCCCGCGAAGGCGGGAATCCAGGTTGCGCGCAGACCCGTAGTTTACGAAGAAATACCGTACTTCCGCTTGGCCGCCAAAAACTCCTCGTCCAGCGCCTTCAAACGCGGATGCTCGGGATCCAGCGCCCGGATATTCTCCAGCTGCTCGGCCGCCAACCCCGACAGCGGATGATCCCACCCCATCTCCATGATCTGCCGCAGGATCCCGCCAACCACCGCAATCATCACCGCCAGGTTCCCCGGCGCCATGTTGAGGGCCTCGAGCAGGGTCTGCACGGCCCCGCGCACGTCGCCCATGTTGCGCTTCTCGTCGGCCACGCCGAGCAGGATCTGGGCCTGGGCGCGCAGCTGCTTGCCCATGCCGTCGGCCAGGTCGGGGCGGCCGGCTTTCACGAACACGTTCATCGCCTGCCGAGCGGTGACGGCGCCGTCCTGTCCATTCATCGCGGTCAGCATGACCTCCGATGCTTCCTCGTCCATGCGGTGCTCGAGCAGCGAGCGCGTCAAACCGACCTTCAGGCCCGGCGACAAGGCGCTGCCGGCCCGCACCGCCGTCACCGCGCTGCGCAGGTCGGACACCGCGGCGGCCGCGTTGCCGTTGGCGTCCTGCAGCAGCGCGTTCGAGATCGCGATGCAGGCGTCGAGTTCGGGCGTGCCGCGCAGCGAGCGTTCGAGGTCCCGGATCACGCCGGCGGCCGACAGCGGATCGCCCTTGCGCACCAGCGCCTTGACCAGGTTGACGTGGTCTTCGGGATTGCGGAATTCGGAATAGCGCGAGCGCGTCACCACCTGCTTGAAGGACTTCTCGGCCGCGGCGACGTCGCCGGTCTCGAGCGCGACTTCACCGAGTTTGCGCAGGCGCCGCACCATATGGGGCGAGATGCCGACCGCTTCTTCCAGCGTCTTCTGGGCCAGCGCGTGCTCGCCGCGCTCCTCATGGCAGCGCGCCAGCAGGTCGTAGGCCGCCATCAGGCGCGGGTTGTCGCGCACGAGCTGTTCCAGCAGTTCGATCGCTTCCGCGATGCGGCCCTGGGCGAACAGGCTGCGCGCCAGTCCCAGCCTGGCCCAGCCCAGCGGGCGGGCCGCGATCAGCTGGCGGTACACGGCCTCGGCCTGTTCGTGTTCCTTCAGCGAGGCGTGCAGCTCGGCGCGCAGGCGCGCGAAGTCGACGGCGTGGCGCGCCTTGGCCGTGGCGGCATCAAGGCAGGTGCGGATCGCCGCCTGCGGATTGCCCTGCGCGATTTGCTGGTAGGCCGGCAGCATCGCGGTGCGGCGCGCCAGTGCGCGCTGGATGCGCTGGTTCAGGGCGTCGGCGGTGAAGGGCTTGAGGATGTATTCGGTGGGCTGCAGCTCGGCGGCGCTGATCACCTTGTCGTGCGCGGCCTCCGAGGTCAGCATGATGAAGATGGCCCAGGGCGGAATCAGCTTGTGGTGGCGCAGGTCTTCCAGCAGTTGCTGGCCGTCCTGGCCTTCGCTGCCGCTGCCACTGCCGCCGCCCAGATCGTATTCGCACAGGATGACGTCGTAGCCGCGCCGGGCCAGCTGCTTGACTGCCGTGCCGGCGTTCACGGCATACTCGACGCGCGAGATGCCCGACTGGTTGAGCATGTTCTGGAGGTTGGCGCGGATGCCTGGGTTCGGGTCGACCACCAGTACGCTCAATTGGCTGTTCTCTTGCATAACGCTAAGATACCCATTCCTTGACGCTCCGGCAACCATTCCAGAACGGTAAAGCGAGGGGTGTTGTGAGGCTGTATAATAGCGGGCTATCTTCCACCCGCAGCCACGCTGCATCAACCGACTTTCAAGCCATGTTGATTCTGCCGGGTTCCAACGCCCTCTCTGCATTCCGTAGCCAACGCCTCCTGACCCAACTGCAGTCCGTCGCGCCGACGATCGCTGCCGTGCAGGCCCGTTTCTACCATTTCATCGATACCAGCGCGCCCCTGTCTCTCGAGGACACCGGGCGCCTGACCGCCATGCTCACCTACGGCGAGCCTGTGCCGGAAACGCAGTACGAAGGCGTGACCGAGGAGTATTTCGTGATCCCGCGCCTGGGCACCATCTCGCCCTGGGCCTCGAAGGCGACCGACATCGCGCATAACTGCGGCATGGCGCACATCCACCGCATCGAACGCGGCGTCGCCTACACGGTGGTGCTGAAGAGCGGCATCCTGGGCACCGGCTTCGGCGCCCCGAAAAAGCTGGGCGCGGAAGAGGCCCAGGTCATCGCTGGCCTGCTGCACGACCGCATGACCGAAACCGTGCTGCGCAGCGCCGACGAAGCCCAGGCCCTGTTCACCGAACTCGAAGGCCGTCCGCTGGAAGCCGTCGACGTGCTGGCCAAGGGCCGCGCGGCGCTGGAAGAAGCCAACCGCGACATGGGCCTGGCCCTGGCGGAAGACGAGATCGACTACCTGCTCGATGCCTTCACCAAGGTGCAGCGCAACCCGACCGACGTCGAACTGATGATGTTCGCGCAGGCGAACAGCGAGCATTGCCGCCACAAGATCTTCAACGCCGAGTGGACCGTCGACGGCGTCAAGCAGGACAAGTCGCTGTTCCAGATGATCAAGAACACCCACCAGCTGCAGCCGAAAGGCACCGTGGTGGCTTACAGCGACAACTCGTCCATCATGGTTGGCGCTGAAGCGATGCGCTTCTTCCCGCAAGGCGAAAAGCATGAGTACGAGGCCACGACCCAGCTGACCCATACGCTGATGAAGGTCGAGACCCACAATCACCCGACCGCGATTTCGCCTTTCCCGGGCGCCTCCACCGGCGCCGGCGGCGAAATCCGTGACGAGGGCGCGACCGGCCGCGGCGCCAAGCCGAAGGCCGGCCTGACCGGCTTCACGGTGTCGAACCTGAACATGCCCGGCTTCGAGCAGCCGTGGGAAAGCCCGGCTTACGGCAAGCCGGAACGCATCGCCTCGCCGCTGCAGATCATGGTCGACGGCCCGCTGGGCGGCGCCGCCTTCTCGAACGAATTCGGCCGCCCGGTGCTGGCCGGTTACTTCCGCACTTACGAGCAGAACGTCGGCGCCACCGCCCTTGGCGAGAATACCGTGTTCGGCTACCACAAGCCGATCATGATCGCGGGCGGCATCGGCAACATCTCGGACGCGCACACGCACAAGAACGACATCCCGCCCGGCAGCCTGCTGATCCAGCTGGGCGGCCCCGGCATGCGCATCGGCATGGCCGGCGCGGCGGCATCGTCGATGGCGACCGGCACCAACACCGCCGACCTCGACTTCGACTCGGTCCAGCGCGGCAATCCGGAGATGGAACGGCGCGCGCAGGAAGTCATCAACTCCTGCTGGCAGCTGGGCGACGCCAACCCGATCATCTCGATCCACGACGTCGGCGCCGGCGGCATCTCGAACGCGTTCCCGGAAATTACGAACGACGCCAAGCGCGGCGCCACCTTCGACCTGCGCAAGGTGCCGCTGGAAGAAAGCGGCATGTCGCCGCGCGAAATCTGGTCCAACGAATCGCAGGAGCGCTACGTGCTGGCGATTTTGCCGGACGACCTGCCGCGCTTCGCCGCCATCTGCGAACGCGAACGCTGCCTGTTCGCCGCGGTCGGCGTCGCCACCGAAGAGCGCCAGCTGCGCCTGATCGACCCGCTGACGAACACCAGCCCGGTCGACATGCCGATGGACGTCCTGCTCGGCAAACCGCCGAAGATGCAGCGCGACGTGGTCCACGTGGAGAATGCATTCAAGCCGGTCGACGTGACCGGCCTGGAACTGGAAGAAGTGGCGCGCCGCGTGCTCCTGAACCCGACCGTGGCGGATAAATCCTTCCTGATCACCATCGGCGACCGCAGCGTCGGCGGCATGAGCGTGCGCGACCAGATGGTCGGCCCGTGGCAGGTACCGGTGGCCGACTGCGCCGTCACCACGCTGAGCTTCGAAGGCTACAAGGGCGAGGCGATGGCGATGGGCGAGCGAACCCCGGTGGCCGTGATCGACGCCGCCGCGTCGGGCCGCATGGCCGTCGGCGAGGCGATCACCAACATCGCCGCCGCACCGATCGCCAGTATCGAAGACATCAAGCTGTCGGCCAACTGGATGGCGGCCTGCGGCCAGCTGGGCCAGGACGCCGCGCTGTTCGACACCGTGAAGGCGGTCGGCATGGAGCTGTGCCCGGCGCTGGGCATCTCTATCCCGGTCGGCAAGGATTCGCTGTCGATGCGCACTACCTGGAACGACGGCGGCGAAGCGAAAGCCGTGATTTCGCCGGTGTCGCTGATCGTGTCGAGCTTCGCGCCGGTGACGGACGTGCGCAAGACCCTCACGCCGCAGTTGCGCACGGACCTCGGCGACAGCTCGCTGATCCTCATCGACCTGGGCCGCGGCAAGAACCGCCTCAGCGCCTCGGTGCTGGCGCAGGTGACGAACCAGGTCGGCAACGATACCCCGGACCTCGACAAGCCGCAAGACCTGAAAGCCTTCTTCGCCGCCATCCAGCAGCTGAACGCGGACGGCAAACTGCTGGCCTACCACGACCGTTCGGACGGCGGCCTGTACGCGGCCCTGTGCGAGATGGCCTTCGCCGGCCGCGCTGGCGTCTCGGTCAACCTCGACATCCTGACCATGGAAGGCGAACACGCCTCCGACCATGGCGACGCCAAGAACTGGACCGCGCAAGTGGGCGAGCGCCGCAACGAAATGACGCTGCGCGCGCTGTTCAACGAGGAGCTGGGCGCCGTGATCCAGGTCCGCCACGACGAACGCAGCGAAGTGATGAACGTGCTGCGCTCTTTCGACCTCGGCGCCTGCAGCCACATCATCGGCAAGGTCAACGAGCGCGGCGTGATCGAATTCACGCGCGACACCAAGGTCATCTACGCCAAGCGCCGCAGCGAACTGCACCGCCTGTGGAGCGAGACCAGCTGGCGCATCGCGCGCCTGCGCGACAATCCGGAATGCGTCGACCAGGAATACGAGCGCCTGCTGGACGAGCAGGACCCGGGCTTCACGCCCAAGCTGGTGCACGACACCAACGTGAACATCGCCGCACCCTTCATTGCGACCGGTGCGCGTCCGAGCGTGGCGATCCTGCGCGAGCAGGGCGTCAACTCGCACATCGAGACCGCATGGGCGATGGACCAGGCAGGCTTCAAGGCCGTCGACGTGCACATGAGCGACCTGATCGCCGGCCGTGTTTCGCTGGACCAGTTCAAAGGCCTGATCGCGGTGGGCGGCTTCTCCTACGGCGACGTGCTGGGCGCCGGCGAAGGCTGGGCCAAGACGATCCTGTTCAACGCCGCGCTGAAAGAGCAGTTCGCGGCCTTCTTCGGCCGCGGCGACACCTTCGGCATGGGCGTCTGCAACGGCTGCCAGATGATGAGCAACCTGAAGTCCATCATCCCGGGCGCCGAGGCATGGCCGAAGTTCACCCGCAACAAGTCGGAGCAGTTCGAAGCGCGCTTCGGCATGGTCGAGGTGCTGGATTCGCCGTCGATCTTCTTCAGCGACCTGGCCGGCACCCATTCCCCGCTGGCGATCGCGCACGGCGAGGGCTTTGCGGACTTCTCGCAGACCGGCGACCTGTCTACCGTCATTGGTGCGCTGCGCTATATCGACAACCGCGGCGCGGCGACCGAGCAGTATCCGTTCAACCCGAACGGTTCGCCGGGCGGCCTCACTGCGGTGACCACGCCGGACGGGCGCTTCACGGTGATGATGCCGCACGCGGAACGTGTGGCGCGTACCGTGACCATGTCCTGGCATCCGGATGGCTGGGGCGAGAACTCGCCCTGGGCGCGCATGTTCCAGAATGCGCGGAAGTGGGTGGGTTGATGCTTGCGTGATGCGTCACGAAAAAGCGCTCGGTTTGCCGGGCGTTTTTTTCGTCCTCAGGCGGTGACGGCGTCGGTCGAAATCGCGCGGATCGATGCCTCGACCTGGCTCAGCTCCGGGCCCTTGATCAGCGCATCCAGCCGATCCGCCGCCGCAAACACGAAGGGCATCCGCTCCGCCGGATCCCAGAGCTTCGCATACCGGGCCTGAGAAAACGTCGTCGTCGTCCCAGCCCTGGCCGGACACTGCGCCGACAGGTTCAATTTGATCTCCTCATAATCCCCGGACGGGAACTCGACCGCCCACGCCAGCTGGTTCCAGTCCAGCAGCAGCTGCATCACGGACGAGTCGTACATGATCTTCTGCAGCACGTTGACCTGCTCGTGCTGGGCCAGGGTGCGCACGCTCTCCGCGATCTGCCCGCGCTCGATCTGCGTGAAGCCCTGCGCCACTTCGGGGAAGGGCGCGGCGAAGGCGAGGGTGCTGCGCGCCACCTCCCAACGCACGGCATAGCGCGCCTTCTGGCGCTCCGGCAGGCAGACGATGAACTCGTCGTAGCCGCGCTCCATGTAGAAGCGGTGCAGGGGATAGATGTCGAGGAAGACGTGGGTGTTGCCGTGGCCGAGCCGGTGGGCCATGCTGGCGCCGCCCATCTCGGTGGCCAGTTGCTTCAGCGTGGCGCCGTACTGCACGCCGGGCGCCGAGCCGTGGCCCAGCGAGCGTTCGATCTGCTCGCGTTCCTGGCGGCGCGCGTCGACGATGTCGGCCGTGTGGAGCAGGCCGCAGCCGACCTGTTTCGAGGCGAAGGCGGCCAGGCCGGCCCACTGGAAGCGTCGGTCGGCCAGCCACAGGCGGGCGTAGGCGGCGTTGATGCGGCGGTTGCGTTCGCGGTCGTCGGCGATCCAGCGGCCGTCGATTTTCAGCAGGTCTTCGGCTTCGATCTGGAAGCTGGCCCAGAGGCGTTCGGCGTTCAGGGATTCGCCTTCGGGACCTTGGCCGCCGAGGGGGACACCATGGTATTTGCTGGGCGCGAAGGACGGTTTCACTGAGCCGGGCGTGTGCCTGTCGTTCATGTCTGCTCCTTGTCGAGGCCGCCTGACAATCTAGTCCGATCAGCCTCATCAACGATTTGATCTTGCTCAAACATCCGTGCTCGATTCAATTTGATGTAAGGACGGTTAAAGTAATAACGGCGCTCAGTTGTTTTCCCCCTTGCTCAATGAGTGAACGCCTAGCCGCAAATGTGCAAGGGAACCCGTCCTCGTATTTTCAGTCCAACTGAACGGTTCTCGCAAAACTTACTAACCATGATGCTTGCTCACCGCATTCGCCTCGCGCCAACCCCAGGGCAGTGTGCATATTTCGCACGCGCGGCGGGTACGATGAGACGGGTCTGGAACTGGGCGTTGGCAGAGTCGCTGCACCAAATCGCGGACCAACAGCACCCAAATATGATGGCATTGAAGAAACGGTTCAATGCGATCAAGTACACGCACCGAGATTGGCTCGACAACGAAGGGCAACCATGGCTGCGCACTATTCACCGCGATGCCCATGCTCAGCCGTTCGCCAATCTGGCGCGGGCGTGGAGTCGGTATTTCAAGGCCATGCGCGAAAGTCGGCCTGCCTATCGACGGGTTTTCAAGAAAAAAGGGCGTTGCCGAGACAGCTTTTATGTTGCTAACGATAAGCTGCGCCTTACTGGCAAAGTAGTCGTATTGCCGAAAGTCGGACAGGTAGTGCTACGTGAACCGCTCCGATGGCCTGGCAGAATTGTGAGTGCAACCGTTAGCCGAGAGGCTGATCATTGGTTTCTCGCGGTTCTGGTCGATGTGCCCGAGCGAGTCGCTCGTCTGCGACGTCGCGGAAACGGGATAACGGGTGTCGATTTGGGCGTGAGTGCAGCAGCGACTTTGTCCAACGGAGAAAAGATCGCTGGTCCGCGGCCCTTGAAAGCTGCTCTGCGGCGTCTCCGCATCCGCGACCGTCGGCAGTCGCGCAAGCTCAAGGCAGCGAAAGATATTGCTCGCATCTCAGGCTCGATTCCGAAAGGTGTGCGCTTGCCTGTCTCGGCAAACCGGACCAAAGGATCGCTTAGGCTCGCACGCTTGCACGCGCGCATTGCTCGTGTGCGGAGGGACTTTCTCCATAAGTTGACCACTCGCCTCTGTCGTGAAAACCAAATGGTGGTGATTGAGGATTTGAATGTGAAAGGCATGCTGGCGAACGCGAGATTCGCGCGTGCGATTGCTGATGTCGGATTCTATGAATTCCGCCGCCAGATCGCTTACAAGGCTCAGCGATACAGCAACATCCTAGCATTGGCGGATCGCTGGTACCCGTCCAGCAAGCTATGTTCAAGCTGTGGGAGGCGTCACGGTGAGTTGGGAATTAGTGAACGTAGTTGGACGTGCCTGCATTGCAATGCTCGGCATGACCGTGATGTGAACGCAGCGGTCAATCTTCAACGGCTCGCAACCAGCGCCCTTGCGGCGCAGTCTGCGCTACCCGTGGCGAGTCCGGCGACAACGCTGGGCACTGCCGTCGACATCATGTTGGAGGTAGGCGGGAAAGTTACGCTTGTCAGGTACGAATACGGTCAACAGGACGGTTCGGGACAAGAAAAAAATGCGCTTGCTTTGTTGCGTGTTTTTGAAAGCATTCGAAGTGAAGAACGATAGGCATTATTTGTTTGAAATTGGGGTTACCTATGCGTTAGGGCGGACTCACGCCCGCTCGCATATCACGGCGCGCAATTTTGCCGTCGACACTGCCCAGCAGAGCTATACGATGAAGTAGGCAGGGCCTTCCCGGGCCGTGACCGGCGGTCCAGGAATTGTCGAGAAAGTTGACATTCAATGTAACCGGCGGCGATACATCATTCTTAAGTCCTTGAATGCAAAGCAGATCGGGTAGCTGGCACTGAACTTGCTCAAGCTCGCTTGTCACGCAAGCCAACCAGACCACAAGGACAGACATGAAAACCACGTTCGTTCGCGCCCTGATCGCCGGCTGCATCGGTTTCGCCGCCATGGGCCAGGCCCAGGCGACCCCAATCACGTCCACCTCCTCGCTGACCGGCGGCGGCCTGGTGTTCGACAATTTCGGCTGCGTGATCAGCAAGGGCGGCTTCTCCGCCAAGCCGACCAACTGCAATCAGATCGACGTCGGCGCCGGCGCCGGCAGTCTGGATTTCACCAGCCAGTTCAAGGCGACGACGCTGAGCTTCGACAATGTGCTGCTGCGCTACCGCGTAAGCAGTGGCGGTCCGGGCATCAGCGCGGTCCAGCTTGCCTTTGACGGCAGCTTCTTCGGCATCTCGGTGGCCTCGGTGACGGAAACGATCCGCGATGCGAGCGGCAAGGTGGTCGGCCGCATGACCGTCAGCTGTTCGCCGCTCGGCTGCGACCAGGAGGATCCGGGCTACGGCTGGTTCGACATTCCGCTGGACGGCGTGTTCGACGAGCTGTACATCACAAAGGCGATCAATGTCTCGGCCGGCATCGGTTCGGCGACCATCACCCAGGTACGCCAGGGCTTCACCCTGGACGCGGATGTTCCCGAACCGGGTTCGCTGGCGCTGCTGGCGCTGGGCCTGCTTGGCGCCGGCGCCGCGTCCCGCCGGAGCCGCAAAGGCGTCTGACCGGACGCAAGCCGCAGGTCCGAACCGGGCTCGCGGGCGCGCTGTCCAAACCCGCATGGACAAGCGCGGAGGGCCACGGCATGGGGATGCGCATAGGCGAACTGGTTGAGCGTTTCGGCGGGCAACTGCAGGGCGACCCGGACACGGAAGTCAGGTCCATCGCGCCGCTCGAACGCGCTGGCCCGGCGGACATCAGTTTCCTCGGCACCGGCAAGCTGCGCGCCCAGGCCGCGCACAGCCGGGCGGGCGCGCTGATCCTGTCGCCGCTGGACGAGCCCGAGGTGGCGGGGAGTCATGAGGGCGCGCGCATCCTTACCGGCAATCCCTACGCCTACTTCGCCCGCACGGCGCAACTGCTGGCGCCGAAGGAAGCGCCGCGGGCCGGCATCCACCCGTCCGCCGCCGTCCACGAGAGCGCACGCGTGGATCCCTCGGCCTGGGTCGGTCCCCACGTCACCTTGGAGGCAGGCGCCGTTATCGAGGCCGGGGCCGTCGTCGATGCCGGCTGCTACATCGGCCGCGAGGCGCTGGTCGGCGAACACACACATTTCTTCGCCAACGTCAGCTTCCTGGCGCGCTGCGTCATTGGGGCGCGCGGCGTCGTCCATTCCGGCGCGGTGATCGGCGGCGACGGCTTCGGCTTCGCCGTGGACGAGGGCGTCTACATCAAGATCCCGCAGACCGGCCGGGTGCTGATCGGCGACGACGTCGACATCGGCGCCAGCACCACCATCGACCGCGGCGCCATGGACGACACCGTCATCGAGGATGGCGTCAAGCTCGACAACCAGATCCAGATCGGCCACAACTGCCATATCGGCGCGCACACGGCGATGGCCGGCTGCGTGGGCGTGGCGGGCAGCGCCGTCATCGGCAAGTACTGCACCTTCGGCGGCGCGGCCATGGTCAACGGCCATATCACGATTGCCGACCACGTGCACATCACCGCCGGCACCCTGGTCTCGAACTCGATCGCCGAGCCGGGGCGCTATACGGGCTTCTATCCGATCGCGCCGAATGCGGAGTGGGAGCGCAATGCGGCGCTGGTGCGCAATCTGTCTTCGCTGCGCGCCAGGATCCGGGCGCTGGAAAAAGAGCTCAAGGCGCTGGAGGGGCGCTAGCGGCGGCGGTCGGGGCCAGCGCGCGCAGCAGGTCCTCGAGCGAGGCCGGCTTGGTCAGGTGCAGGTCGAAGCCGGCCTTTACCGCGCGATCGAGGTCGGCCTGCTGGCCATAGCCGGACAGGGCCACCAGGCGCAGGCCGGCGCCGTACTGACGGCGCAGCAGGAGGGCGAGCGCATAGCCGTCCATGTCGGGCAGGCCGATGTCGAGGATGGCGACCCGCGGCAGTGCCGTGGGCAAGCCGGCGGGCAGGAAGCTGCGCGCGGTGGCCAGGGCCTGGGCCGCGGTGTGCGCGACCTCGACGGTGTGGCCGAGCTGGCGCAGCAGGCTGGCGGTGCCGGCTGCGGCATCTTCGTTGTCGTCCACCAGCAGGATGGCGCAGGGCTCTTGTTCCGCTGCCGGTGCGGCGTTCGGGACTTGCGCATGCGCGGCGGCGAGCGGCAGCGCGACCTCGAAGCGGCTGCCGTGGCCAGGGCCTTCGCTGGCGGCGTTGACGCTGCCGCCGTGCAGTTCGACGATCTTGCGCACGATCGCCAGCCCCAGGCCCAGGCCGCCGGTGCGGCGCGCCAGCGGCTGCGGCGCCTGGTAGAAAGGTTCGAAGACGCGCGACAGCAGGCCGGCATCCATGCCGATGCCGTTGTCCTGGACCGAGAGCCGGGCCAGGCCGGCGGCCTCGTCGGCGGCCAGTTCGATATGGGTGGCGCTGCTGCCGAAGCGGGCGGCATTGGACAGCAGGTTGTTCAGCACCTGCACCAGGCGGCTGTCGTCGCCCAGGATCCAGACGGCGTCCGGCGCGGCCAGCGTGATGGCGTGGCCGGGCAGGGCGGCGACGGCGTGGCGCACGGTTTCGGCGAGGTTGAGCGGGCGCAGTTCCAGCTGCAGCTTGCCGGAAGCGATGCGCGAGACGTCCAGCAAGTCGTCGACCAGGCGCTTCAGGTGGGTGACCTGGCGCCGCATGATGGCGCGTTCGCGGCGCGCGCCGGGCTCGTCGCGCATGTCCATCAGGTCGAGGGAGGCGACGATGGGGCTGAGCGGGTTGCGCAGTTCGTGGCCGAGCACGGCAAGGAATTCATCCTTGGCCTGGCCGGCTTCGCGCGCCTGGTCGAGCGCCTGTTCCAGTGAGCTTAGCAGTGTGGAGCGTTCCTGCTCGCGGCGGGCGCGCTGGCGGCCGGCGGCTTCGAGCGCCCGCCCCATGCGGCCGAGTTCGCGGATGCGCGCATGCGGCACGCTGACCGGGCGGCCGGCGCCCAGCGCTGCGGCGGCGCGCCGCAAGCCGTTGAAGGCGCCGACGATGCGGTTCGACAGCCAGTAGGCCAGGGCGATGCAGACTGCCAGCGAGATGGCGATGCCGGCGGCGTAGACGGCGATGCCTTCGAAGAAGCCGGCGCGCAGGGTGGCCATCGGGGTATTCGTGACCACCGTCCAGCCGTAGCGCGACATGCTGCTGTAGGCGGTGGCCACGAGGTCGCCTTCCTTGGTCAGCGTGGCGCCGGCGCCCTCCAGGCCGTTCTTGCGTATCAGCTCGCGCAGGGCCGGCGTGATCGGCTGGGTGACGAAGCGTTCCTGGTTTTTCGAGCGCGCCACGATATGGCCGGAAGCGTCGATCACGGCGATCAGGGAATCGGCGGGGGCCCGCTGGCGCTCGATGACGCGCAGGATGCGGTCCGGTTTGACGATGGCGCTGAGTACGAAGGCGTGGCCGTGGGTATCGGTGACAGGAATGCGCACCGGCACCGCGGCGCGCCCGGCCTTGCCGCGCACGATGCGGCCGACCACCGCGCGGTGCAGGCTGAGCGCCTGCTGCAGGCTGTCAGGATCGGCCAGGGCGGGCGCCTCGGCGCCGAAGGGCGCATTGGTGCGGAACACCGTTTTGCCCTCATGGTCGGCCAGGAATACGCCGAGCCACTCCGGCTGGGCCCTGGCTTGTGTGCTGGCCACCTCGTAGAAGGCGCGTACGTCGCCGGCCACCATCGCCGGGCTCTGCGCCATGGTCGACAGCGCCGCCACCGAGGAATCGAGTTCGGCGTCGACAGCGCTGGACAGGGCCCGCGCCATGTCCAGCAAGGCGCGCTCCTGCTCGCGCTGGCGGTACTCGCTGGCCACGTGGATGCTCCAGATGCCGAGCAGGGCGAGCGGCAGCAGGCCGATCGCCGTCAGCAGGACCAGCAGGTGGCGTAGCGGCAGCGTGCGGCTGCGGGGAGATGGCATGCGGAGCCCGGGCAAGAATCGGTAGAAATGCGGAAGAAAAAAAAGCGCTCCGGGCGTGGGAGCGCTTTCTGGGTCAGGCAGGGCAGATTACTGGATCTTTGCCTTGTTCATCAGCTGTTCGCGGTAGGCTGCCAGCTTGCGCTGCTGCAGCTGCTCCGCGACCTGCTGCTTGACTTCTTCCAGCGGCGGGATCTTGGCTGCGCGGGTGTCTTCCAGCTTGATCACGTGGTAGCCGTACTGGGTCTTGACCGGGGTTTCGGTGATCGCGCCTTTTTGCAGCGAGGTCATGGCCTTCGAGAACTCAGGCACGAAGGAAGCCGGGTTTGCCCAGTCCAGGTCGCCGCCGTTGTTGGCCGAGCCCGGGTCTTTCGACTGCTTGGCCAGATCTTCGAACTTGGCGCCGCCTTTCAGCTTGGCGATGATGGCCTTGGCTTCGTCTTCGGTGGCCACCAGGATGTGGCGGGCGTGGTATTCCTTGTCGCCGACCTGTGCCTTGAACTTGTTGTACTCGGCGGTGATGTCCGCGTCCTTGACCGGGTTCTTCTTGATGTAGTCAGCCAGCATCGCATTGATGATGATGCTCTGGCGGGCATTGTCGATCGCGTTCTTGACTTCCGGACGGGTGCCGATGCCTTGCTTGTCGGCTTCCTGGATCAGGACTTCACGGCCGATCAGGTCCTTCTTGATCGCATCGCGCAGTTGCGGCGAATCGGTGGCCTTGCCCTGGGCAACGACTTGCTTGACGACCTGGTCGACCTTGGCCGCGGGGATGGGCTTGCCATTGACGGTCGCGACGTTTTGTGCGAACGACGGCAGGGCTACCATCGCGGTCATGGCTAACAACAGGCGGGCTGGCTTCACAATCATTTATTCGATCCTATCTAAACACAAAAGTCGCAACGCGACGAAAACCGGCGGCGTGAAGGCCACCGGTGATGCACCATCTTACTGCACCTTTGCCTTTTTGACCATTTCCTCTTGGTACGAGGCCAGCTTACGCTGGGTCAGGGCGTCGGCGATCTGCGGTTTGACTTCATCCAGCGTCGGCAGTTTCGCGGCGCGGACGTCGTCCAGCTTGATGACGTGGTAGCCGACCTGGGTCTTGACCGGCTTCTCGGTCACCTGGCCTTTTTGCAGGCCGGTGAAGCCGGCTGCGAATTCAGGCGGGAAGGAGGACGGGCTGGCCCAGTCCAGGTCGCCGCCGTTGTTGGCGGTGCCGGTGTCCTTCGACTGCTTGGCCAGGTCTTCGAACTTGGCGCCGCCCTTGATCTTGGCGATGATGGCGTTGGCGTCGGCTTCGTTTTCCACCAGGATGTGGCGCACGTGGTATTCCTTGTCGCCGGTCTGCTTGGTGAAGCGGTCGTATTCGGCCTTGATGTCGGCGTCGCTGACCGGGTGCTTGGTGACGTAATCCTTGGCCAGGGCGTTGATCACGATGGTCTGGCGGGCGTTCTCCAGCGCCTGCTTGACTTCCGGATTCTTGTCGTAGCCCTGCTTGACGGCTTCCTGCATCATCACTTCACGTGCGATCAGGTCCTTCTTGATCGCTTCGCGCAGTTGCGGCGAATCGGTGGCCTGGCCCTGGGCCACGACCTGCTTGACCATCTGGTCGGCGCGCGAGGACGGGATGGCCTTGCCGTTGACGACGGCGAGGTTCTGGGCGAAGGACGACGAGCTTGCGAAAGACGCGGCGATAGCGATCAGGGCTAACAGCAGCCGTGCTGGCTTAAAAGTCATGGTGGTTCCTGTGAGGGGGTTGCTTGGACGAGATTTGATTAGTTCTTGTAATACGTAGCAGATTTTCGAACAGATTACTTAAGACTTCCTGAAGGCTGGCTTACGACAGTTCTGATGGTGCAATGGCGGTGATCGCAAGTGCGTGAATGTCGGTATGCATCATGCCTTGCACGGCATCATACACCAGCCGATGGCGCATGACGAGCCTCAGGCCTTCGAAGCGTTCCGAAACGATTTTCACGCTGTAATGGCCCCCGCCGGAGGCCGCGCCGGCATGGCCGGCGTGCAGGTGGGAGTCGTCGTTGACCTCGAGTTTCGATGGGCTCAGCGCGGCCTGCAGCAGCTCGCGGATGCGCTCGGGACGGGCCTGGCTCATGCGTCCCCCTGCTCGTGTTCCTGGATGTGCTTGGACAGCATCAGGGTCTGGATGACGATGAAGGCGAAGAAGATGCCGGTGACGCCGAACAGTTTGAAGCTGACCCAGGCGCTGAAGTTGTCCTTGAAGACCACGAAGGCCATGAACAGGTTCAGCACGCCGACCAGGGCGAAGAAGGCCATCCAGGCGACGTTGACCTTGGGCCAGACCGATTCCGGCAGCTTGATCTGGGCTTCCATCACCTTGCGGATCAGGTTGTTGCCGAAGCCCACTTGGCCGACGAACAGGGCCAGCGCAAAAGCCCAGTACAGGATGGTCGGCTTCCAGAGGATGAATTTCTCGTCGTGGAAGTAGATGGTGGCGCCGCCCATCACGGCGATCACGCCCAGCGAAAGCCACAGGGTGCCGTCGACCTTGCGGCCGCGCACGATCAGATAGGCGATCTGCAGGACGGTGGCGACGATGCCGACCGCGGTGGCCAGCATGATCGGCGATTGCGCCGGGGTCAGGGCGCCGCCCGCCACCAGCCAGCCCAGGGTCTGGACGGCGAGGGCGTGCGCGGCTTCCTGGTTGCCGTCGGCAATCTTGAAGACGGCGAAGAAGAGAATGACCGGGAACAGGTCGAACAGGAATTTCATGCGAGTGCGGTTCGTTGAAAATGCGTATTATGCCGCTTCGAAGCGCAGGGCGGCCGAATTGATGCAATAGCGCAGGCCAGTGGGCGGCGGACCGTCCGGGAACACGTGGCCCAGGTGGGCGTCGCAGACCGCGCAGATGATCTCGGTGCGCACCATGCCGTGGGTGCGGTCGACCTTTTCGATCACGTTGTCGGGATCGAGGGCGCGGAAGTAGCTGGGCCAGCCGCAACCGGACTCGAACTTGGCGTCCGACTCGAACAGCGGGGTGTCGCAGCACACGCAATGGTAGATGCCGTGCTCATGGTGGTCCCAGAATTTACCCGTGAAGGCGCGCTCGGTGGCCGCGTGGCGGGTCACCTGGTATTCCATCGGGTCCAGCTGGGCGCGCCATTCGGCGTCGGTCTTGCTCACTTTTTCGGTCATGGTCGTCGGTGTTGCTAATAAAGGGTCAGGAGGAGCAGCTCACTTCGAGGTGGGACGCCCAGTCCGGCGGCAGGGCCGCATAGGCTTCGTTCTCCGGCTGCTCGTCGAACGGCCGTTCCAGGATCGCAAGCAGTTTGGCGACTTCGGAAAAATCGCCATTCTGCGCTTTTTCGATCGCGGTCTGGGCCAGGTAGTTGCGCAGGATGTATTTGGGGTTGACCTGGTGCATCGCAAGCCGGCGGGCATCGTCCTGGCTGTGTTCCCGGCGCAGGCGGGCGCGATAATCGACTGCCCAGGCATCGAAGCCGGGGCGGTCGAGGAAGAGGTCGCGCAGCGGCGCGTCGGCCTCATTCCTGTCGCTGTCGAGCACGTCCATCCGCAATTCGCCCAGGCGGCGGAAGAACAGGGTGAAGTCGACGCGGTTCTCGTGCATCAGCTTGAACATGGCGTCGTACAGGGCGCGGTCCCCCTCCTGCGTGGTCTTGAGCCCCAGCTTGGCCTGCACCAGCGCGTCGAAGCAGTCGCCGTAGGCGTCGATATAGCCGTCCAGCGCGGCCTCGGCAGCTTCCTTATCCTCGATCAGGGGCAGCAGGGCATTCGCCAGCGCGTAGCAGTTCCAGTGGCCGACCGGCACCTGGTTCGAATAGGAATAGCGGCCGCCCTCGTCGGTGTGGTTGCAGATGTGGTCGACGTCGAAGGCTTCCATGAAGCCGAAGGGGCCGTAATCGAGGGTGATGCCCAGGATGGACATATTGTCCGTGTTCATCACGCCGTGCATGAAGCCGACCGCCTGCCAGTGCGCGATCATGCGCGCCGTGCGGCGGGTGACCTCAAGCAGCAGCGCCAGGTAGGGATTCTCCGCCGACTGCAGTTCCGGATAAAACTCGCGGATCACGTAGTCGGCCAGGGTGCGCAGCTCGTCCTGCCTGCCGCGGTAATGCCAGTGTTCGAAGGAGCCGAAACGGACGAAGGAGGGCGCCATGCGGGTGACGACGGCGGCGCTCTCGATGGTTTCACGCACCACCTGCTGGGGCGAGCCGGTCAGCATCAGGGCGCGTGTGGTCGGGATGCCGAGCGCGGCCATTGCTTCCGAGCACAGGAATTCGCGGATCGAGGAGCGCAGCACGGCGCGGCCGTCGCCCATGCGCGAGTAGGGCGTCATGCCGGCCCCTTTTAGCTGCAGCTCCATCGGGCCTTCGGGACCGTTCAGCTGGCCGAGAAGGATGGCACGGCCATCGCCCAGCTGCCCGGCCCAGTGGCCGAACTGGTGGCCCGAGTAGACGGCCGACAGGGGCTGCGCGCGCGGCGGCACCTGGTTGCCGCTGAAGACGGCGACGAAATCGTCCTGCTTCAATGCCGCCGGGGCTAGCCCGGCCAGGGCCGCGGCCTTGGCGCTGGCCGCAACGAAATAGGGCGCAGGCAGGGGCGTCGGCATCAGGCGCGTGTAGAACGCGGGCGGCAATTCGGCGAAGGAATTGTCGAAAGGGAGGTCGTCAGCGCGAATGGCGGTTCCTTC
This sequence comes from Massilia sp. Bi118, assembly GCF_918697865.1. GTDB lineage: Bacteria > Pseudomonadota > Gammaproteobacteria > Burkholderiales > Burkholderiaceae_D > Telluria. The sequence goes on from NZ_CAKKMV010000004.1 coordinate 209,884, forward strand.
AGGACGTGGTGACATAGCTTGCCGGGATTCTAACCCAGACGAGCCGATTTTAAGTGCACGCTGGCGTGCGCACTACCCAGCTTACATCCCGTAACGATGGCGGCAAGCGGCTTGACGCATTGCAGCATCGAAATCCGTTGACGCTCTGCGCACGCCCGTTCCAAACTCGGCCGCAAATACTTCCGGGAGACAAGATGCAGTCCATTCCGCAGAGCCCCGTCCAGGGCCAGATGATGAGCCAGCCGCTGTCGATTTCCAGCATCATTCGCTTTGCCGCCCGGCACTATGGCAGCAGCGAGATCGTCTCGCGCCGCGTCGAGGCCGACATGACTGACCTGCACCGCTACACCTACCGCGACTGCGAAGCCAGAGCCCGGCGCCTGGCGCAGGCCCTGGCGGACCGCGGCGTGGCGATGGGCGAGCGGGTCGGCACCCTGGCCTGGAACGGCTACCGCCATCTGGAACTGTATTACGCGGTGTCCGGCTCGGGCGCGGTCCTGCACACCATCAACCCGCGCCTGCATCCGGAGCAGATCGCCTACATCGTCAACCATGCGGAGGATCAGGTGCTGTGCTTCGACCTGACCTTCCTGCCCTTGGTCGAAGCCATCGCCCCGCATTGCGCGACCGTGAAAGCCTTTGTGCTGATGAGCGACCGCGCCCACATGCCGGCCGCGTCGACCATCGCTAACCTGCTGTGCTACGAGGAACTGATCGAGGCTGCGGACGGCGGCTACGAATGGCCGCTGTTCGACGAGAACGCCGCGGCCTCGCTGTGCTACACCTCGGGCACGACCGGCAATCCGAAGGGCGCGCTGTACTCGCACCGCTCGACCGTGCTGCACGCCTACGCCTCCGCGCTGCCGAACGTCCTGAACGTCGGCGCCATCGACACCGTGCTGCCGGTGGTGCCCATGTTCCACGTGAACGCCTGGGGCCTGCCATATTCCGTGCTGCTGTCCGGCGCCAGGATGGTCTTCCCCGGGGCCGCGCTGGACGGCAAGTCGCTGTACGAACTGTTCGAGCAGGAGGGGGTGACTTTCTCGGCCGGCGTGCCGACCGTGTGGCTGGGCCTGATCAATTACGCGCTGCAGAACGACCTGAAATTCTCGACCTTCCGCCGCACCGTGATCGGCGGCTCGGCCTGCCCGCCGGCGATGATGGACACCCTGATCGACAAATTCGATGTACAGGTCATCCACGGCTGGGGCATGACGGAGATGTCCCCGCTCGGCACCACCGGCGGCCTGCTGGCCAGGCACCGCAAGCTGCCGGCGCCCGAGCAGCGCAAGATCCTGCAGAAGCAGGGCCACGCCATCTACGGCGTCGATATGAAGATCGTCGACGACGATGGCAAAGAGCTGCCCTGGGACGGTCACAGCTTCGGCCACCTGCTGGTCAAGGGTCCGTGGATCATCGCCAGCTACTTCCGCAACGAGGGCGCGGGTGAGTCCGGTACCGTGCTCCAGGACGGCTGGTTCCCGACCGGGGACGTGGCCACCATCGACGCCGACGGCTTCATGCAGATCACCGATCGCAGCAAGGACGTGATCAAGTCCGGCGGCGAGTGGATCGGTTCGATCGACCTGGAAAACATCGCGGCCGGCCATCCGGACGTGCTGCAGGCGGCCTGCATCGGCGTGGCCCATCCGAAATGGGACGAGCGGCCCTTGCTGCTGGTGGTGCGCCGGCCCGGCGTCGAGCTCACGCGCGAAGAGCTCTTGCGCTTTTTCGAAGGGAAGATCGCGCGCTTCTGGATGCCGGACGATGTGGTCTTCGTGGACAGCCTGCCGATCGGCGGCACCGGCAAGATCCAGAAGAACAGGCTGCGCGAGCAGTTCCGGGACTACCGGCTGCCGGGCGCCTGATCAATCGAGGGTGTCGGCCCAGATCTGCCGCGCCCAGGCCTCTGCGTCCATGCCTTCCTGTGCCGATGCATGCTCGGACAGGACGCCCTTGCCCTCGGCCTGCATGCCGCGCCTGGCCGGTTCGTAGCGGTAGAGCGTCGAGATGTGCATGGCCTGCCGGCCGTCGACGAAGCTGTAGCAGGTATTCGCAAAGGCCGGCGCCGCATCGGGCGCTTGGCCCAGCATCAAGGCCACCACGGCGCGCGCGCAGATCTTCGCCTGCGCGTTGGCCATGTGGGCGGACTTGGGCAGGCCGGCCTCGATCGCATCGCCAAGCACGTGCACGCGCGGCAGCAGCTTCGATTCATAGCTGAGGACATCGACTTCGCACCAGCGCCCGTCGATATTCGCCAGGCCGGCATCCTGGGCGATCCTTCCGGCCCGCTGCGGCGGAATGATGTTCAGCACGTCCGAGCGGAGCGTTTCGAAGGTCGTCTTGACGGTCTTCGTCGCCACATCGACCTCGCGCAGTTCGCTGCCCGGCACGTATTCGATCATGCCCGGGTACAGATCGTGGAATGCCCGTTCGAACAGCACGCGCTTCGAGGTGATCACGGGATTGGCGTCGAGGACCATCACCCTGGACCGGGGCTTGTGCGTCTTGAGGTAGAAGGCAACCTGGCAGGCGCGCTCGTAGGGTGCGGGCGGGCAGCGGTAGGGCTGGGGCGGGACCGCGATCGTGAAGACGCCGCCATCGCGCATCGCCAGCAGCTGGCGGTGGAGATTGCGGGTTTGCGGTCCGGCTTTCCATGCGTGGGGAATCTGCTCCTGCGCCCCGGCCAGCATGGGAAAGGCGTCGTAGATGAAGTCGATGCCGGGGGCGACGACCAGGCGGTCGTAGGCCAGTTTTTGGCCGGCCACCACGACCCGCGACTTCCCGGCGTCGATGGCCGTCACGCTGCCGCGCATGAATTTGACCCCGTGATGCCGCTGCAGCCGATCGTAGCCGAAGCTGAGCTGCTCCAGCGTTTTCTGGCCGCTCAGCACGCGATTGCTGACCGGGCAGGAGATGAATTGTGCGTTCTGGTCGATGAGGATGACTTCGACGCGGCCGCGGCTCAGGACGCGAATCTGCTTCGCTGCCGTCGCGCCGCCATAGCCGGCGCCGACGACGACGACGCGTCCCGCGCCGCCGCGGCGCGCATGGAGGTTTCGGTCGGCTGCCGAGGCCATCACCGGCCACATCAGCGCCCATTCGAGAAACTGGCGCCTGCGCATGTTCACTCCCATTCAAGGGCCGGGTAGAGAAGGTTGACGTTGCGCCGATTGACGGCGTCGAAGAGCCGCCAGCGCGGGCGTTCGGCAGCTGCGGCCGTCGCCATCGTGGCGCTCATGTCCTCGCCGCGGCGAATGCCGGCCCTTACGTCGCGCAGCAAGGTAGTCAGATAGCTGCGCTGCCGCTCCAGCGCCTGGTGCCTGTCGCGGGTGGGCGGCCCGTGTCCGGGAATCGTGAGGCGGGCCGGCGTCTTGTCGAGGGCATCCATGGCGGCGAGCCAGCCCGGGACATCGCCATCGACGGAGGGCGTGCGTTCGATGAAAAGCAGGTCCCCGGTCCACAAGGTGCCGGTTGCGGCGTCGAACACGCTCAGGTCATTGTTCGTGTGCGCGGGCGGCCAGGCTTTCAGGCGCAGCTTCCGGTTGCCGAGGTCGAGGGTGAGCTGGTCCTCCACGATGTCGGAGGCTGCGATCAGCCTGGAATTTTCAGCCGCGTCGCCCAACTGTGCTTTCAGATTGCGCAGATAGGCCTCGCCACGGCTATTCAGTATCCCGGGCAGCCTGGCGTGGCCGATGAAGCGCGGCGGCGCGGCGGCATCCATGAAAGCGGCGTTGCCGAACACATGGTCGGGATGCGCATGCGTATTGATCACATAGCGCACGGGCAGGCGGGTGAGGGTGCGCAGGGCCTCCTTCAGGGCCATGCCGACGCGCCAGGAGCCGCCCGTATCGATGACGGCGACCGCGTCGCTGCCGATCACGAAGCCGATATTCGCGATATCGCCGTCGTAGCCGTCCTCGAAATCCTGGTGCTGCCCGAAGTGGACATACACGCCTGGCGCCACCTGCTCGACGCGCAAGGGCGCCGCGCCGGCTGCGCCGGCCGTGGTGGCGGCCGCAAGGGCCAGCAGGAGCAGTCTGCGAAGCAGGCGCCGCACCTAGCCTCCGACGTCCAGCGTTTGGCGGAAGGTGCCACCTTCATTGTCGTGGGCGACGATCTGCAGGGCGCCCGGCTTGTCGGCGACGAAGCCGAAGCGGAAGGACGGATTCTCGCTGATGCCGATATTCGTGTCGGCCGTCAGCACCGGCTTGCCGTTGTAGGTGACGGCGATCCTGTCGATAAAATAGGCCGGCCGGAAACCATGCGAGAACAGCTCGCGCTGCATGCCCGTGGACATCGGGTGCCGGATCAGGAGCGCGGCCTTGTTCACGTCGCCGGCCTTGAAGGGTCCGTCGAGCGCGAGCTTCATTTTGCCGGCGCCGACCCTGGCTGCCGCTTCGTCGCCGGTCGCCGGCCCGCTGCAGCCGCCCGAGGCGCGCACGGTGACGGTATTCACGTAGAACCTGCCGTCGCTCGCTTCGGCCACCACGTGCACCGGCGAGTCCGATTCAAGACGGATGCGGGTGGCGATGTCGGGCTTGCCGCTCTGCGGGCCGAAGTGGAAGGCCGCGGTCAGCGGCACCGGATTGCCGTCGACGAAGACGCTGACCGACTTGATGTAGCGGACGTCCGTCATCGGGTGGTCGATGGTGAAGGCGAAGGGCACCTGGTCGCCGCTGGCCGCGCGCGTGGGCGCCGTCAGGCGAATGAAAGGGGCGGGTTCCAGCTTCTTGCCGGGGAAGTAGGCCTCTTGCAGCGCCTGCCAGGCCGGGGCCGGGGCCTGGGCGGCGGCCGGCAGGGGGCAGGCGAGGAAAGCCAGCGCCGCCAGGCAGGCGAAGCGTGGCGGGCAGAGCGGATTGCGTCGACGATCGTTCATCGCTACACCTCCATCCAGTCTCTTAACTATAGCGCAAAGCGGCGCAATAATTAAGCAGTTGACCACAGCCCGGTCCGGTGCTACTGTACTATCTGTCCTAGTACAGTGAGTCTAGCATGAATCGACGTGCTCCCCTGATGCTGCAGATCGTTACCGGCGATCCGCGGCCCATCATCCGCCAGATCGCCGACGGCATCAAACGCCTGGTTGCCGGCGGCGATCTGCAGCCCGGCGACGCGCTGCCCAGCGTGCGCGGCCTGGCCCAGCAGTTGTCCGTCAATCCGAACACGGTGGCCAAGGCCTATGCGGAATTGACCGCGGAAGGCTGGCTGCTGTCGCGCGCCGGCCTGGGCCTGTACGTGGCCGAGCAGCGCCAGCGCCTGTCGGACCCCGAGCGCGAGCGGCGCCTCGATGAGGCGGTCGACCGCTTCGTCGGCGACGTCATCGGCCTGGACTACCCCAGCGACACCATCCTCGACCGCGTCGCGGACGAGCTCTCCCACTACGCCACGAAGAAGACAGCATGAGCGCGAATCCGAGCGAATACGTCATCGAAACCGAGGGCCTGAGCCTGCGCTACAAAGGCAAGCTGGCCCTCGACCACCTGAGCCTGCGCCTGCCGCGCGGCGGCATCCACGCCTTCGTCGGCGCCAACGGGGCCGGCAAATCCTCGCTGTTCCGCGTGCTGCTCGGCTTCGAGCCGGCCGGCAGCGGCAGCGCGCGCGTGCTCGGCGAGGACTGCGCCCGTCTCTCGCCGGAACTGCGCGGACGCATCGGTTTCGTCAACGAAGAGCACACGCTGCCGGCCTGGATGCGGGTGCAGGACCTGATGCGCATGCAGCAGCGCCACTATGCGCTGCCGCGCTCGGGGTATGCCGGCACGCGCTGGAACCGCAGCCGCTACGACGAGGTGCTGTGCCATTTCAATGTGCTGCCCGGCCAGCGCGTGGGCCAGCTCTCGCGCGGCGAGCGCGCCGGCCTGAACCTGGCGCTGGCGCTGGCCCAGAGCCCGGAACTGCTGATCCTCGACGAGCCGACCCTGGGGCTGGACGTGGTGGCCAAGCGCGCCTTCCTCGAAGCGCTGCTACAGTCCAGCATCGACGACGGCTCCACCATCGTCTACTGCTCGCACCAGATGGACGAAATCGAGCGCGTTGCTGACAACCTGGTGATCCTTGAGCGCGGCAGGCTGCGCTACATGAGCGGCCCGGACGACTTCTGCGGGCGCGTGCAGCTGTGGGTGGCCGAATTCCCTTTCAAGGCGCCCGAGGTGCGCGAGCTGGACGGGGTGCTGCAGGTGCAGCAGTTCGACGGCCTGACCCACATCGTCACTTTCGACCAGCATGACGGCGCTGCTTTTGAAGCGCGCCTCAAGCTGCTGGGCGCCCGCCGGGTGCAGGCCATGCCGCTGGGCCTGGACCGCGCCGTCAACGCTTTTCTCTCGCATGGACATGCCGGCGCCCGCCGCGCCGCCTGAATACGATGATCGAACTCTTCCTTTCCGAATTGCGGCGCTTCCGTACGGCCGCCATCCTGTATGCGGCCGCCAGCCTGGTGCTGGTCACGGTGATGAACCAGATGAACGACCTCGCCACCGGCCCGCGCGAACTGCACGCGGTGATGACCTTGCTGTACGCGCTGTCCGGGCTGGGCTTCGCGCTGTACCAGTTCGGCACCTACCGCCAGCCGAGCCGCTGGATCTGGCTGCTGCACCGGCCACTGCACCGCGGGCCCATCCTGGCCGGCATCGCGCTTGCCTCCGTGGTGCTGATCGCGCTGGCGATGGCGCTGCCCCTGTTCGTCCTGCTGGGCGTGCAGGACCACTTCACCACGCGCGTGGTCGATGCCCGCCACTATGCGGGCATCGGCTTCATGGCGCTCACATGCGTCTCGTACTGGCTGAGCGGCGCCTATATCATGCTGCATCGCAGCCGCTGGGCCTTCGTGGTCCTGATGCTGCCGATCCTGCTGACCATGCACATGGCCAGCTACGGCACCATGCTGGCCCTGGCCCTGGCTTGCAACGCCGTGCTGCTGGTCCTGGTGTACACCGTGTTCCGCCCCAACCGCTACACAGGCGACGACACGGTGGCGACCGTCGCCTCGGCGGCCCCGCTCCAGCTCAGCTTTTACATCGCGCTGCTGTGGAGCGGCTCGACCCTGTTCCAGGTCGGCCAGATGATGGCGGGCGTGCATCCGCTGGAAGCCGACGAGGTCGTGGCCGGCGGCGGCGTGGAAGCGTCGCGCTTCGATCCCCGCGAAGCGCTGCTGGCGGGCCTGGCCGCCGTGAAGGATCCGCGCGCCGCCGGCTGGATCGCCGCCCTGGACCGCGACAACAGCGCCAGCCTCGGCCCCGGCCAGCGCCAGTACACCGTGCGCGACACGGTCTCGACCCGCAGCGGCCTCAAGCTGTCAGACAGCCAGCAGAACAACTGGACCTTCAGCCACGACCGCATGATGTACAGCGGCCAGACCCGCCACGCCCGTGGGGCCGGCTGGTTCGGCGCCGGCGGCAAGGGCAATGCCACCCCGTTCGACTCGCAGCCGGTGCCTTTGCGCGACAACCGCGCCAGGGGCTACCTGGCGAACGCCCACGACATGTACGAGTTCGAACAGGGCGGCCTGAAACTGCGGCATGTGTTGCATGTCGCGGGCGTGGAGCAGCTGGGCGCCGGCATCGCGGTGCTCGGTCCGCGCACGGCGCTGCTGACCAACCGCCGCGTCGCGCTGCTCGAGGAGCGCGGCGGCCAGCTCGCCCCGCTCGCCAGCATCCCGCTGCCGCTTCCCTTCGGCGACCTCGATCGGGCAGAAGTGGGACAGGTGGCGGATGGCACCCTGGTCAGCTTCATTGGCGGCCGGCGGCGCCTGGATGGCGTCATTCCGGCGCCCCAGGTGGTCTACCTGGTCGACGCCGGCGGGCAGGTGCGCGAACTGGGCCGCCGCGAAGTGGCGCACGATTTCCCCGTGCTGTTCGAACACAGGGACTGGTGGGTCTCGCCGGTCCTGCATGCCGCCGTCAGCCTGCCCACGATCCTGATCGAGAGGGGGGTGGTGCCGGACGATGGCGCCAGCCGCTTCGCGCCGCTTCTGCTGCCGCGCCCCGCCTCCGTGTGGACCGTGGCGGTCGCGCTGGCCTTGCTGTCGGCGCTGGCCGCGGCCTGGTGGACCCGGCGCGCCGCGCTCGGGCCGAGGGCGCGCCTGGCCTGGTGCCTGGCCTGCCTGCTGCTGGGCGTGCCGGCGCTGCTGTCGCTGATGGTGCTGCAGCCGCGCGTGGCGCGCGAAGCCGCGGCGGCGTCCGACGTGCCGGTGGCGGCGTCGGCTTGAGTACTCAGGCGGCCTGCGCCGCCGCCAGTTCGGCGTCCAGCGCCGTCACCCGCTGCGCCGCCGGGCGTGCATTGAAGCGTTCGATGTACTGAGCGATTTCAGGCAGCTCGGGCACCAGCTTGAAGGCGCTGGTCCAGGCCAGCGCATAGCCCCACAGGACGTCGACGGCCGTAAAACGCTCGCCGAGCAGCCAGGGGCCGCGGCGCAGCTGCGCCGTCAGCGTGGACAGCATGGTGTCGTAGTCGCCATAGGGGCAGGTCGAGGGCGGCGCCGGCTCGCGTTTCATGGCCAGGTCGACCACCGCCGGTTCGAAGCAATTGCCGTAGAAGGCCATCCAGCGCAGCCAGGGTCCGCGCAAGGGGTCGTCCAGGGCCGGCGCCAGGCCGGCCTGCGGGAACAGATCGGCCAGGTAGATCATGATGGCCGCCTGCTCCGTCACCAGGGCCTCGCCATCCAGAATGGCGGGCACCTTGCCCATCGGGTTGACTTCCAGGTAACGCGGGCTGTGGGTCTCGTTGGCTTTCAGGTTCACGGTCTCCAGAGCATAGGGCGCGCCTAGTTCCTCGAGCAGGATGCGGACAGCGCCGGAGCGCGAATGGGGAGCGTGGAAGAGGGTGATGTTGCGGTTCATGGCGTCCTCGTTGAGTTGGGACATCCAGCATAGGACGTCTGAAACTTGTCGTCTTGGAAAAACGCGAATGCTAGAATCATGGCCATCGACCCTGATGAGCACCCGATGAACGCACAGGCCACCGTCCAGGACCGCCCGAAAGGCGTGGTCGCACCCAGCCAGGCGCGCAAGATGTTCCGCATGGAGCGCTACCTGCCCGCGCCCGAACTTGCCCCCTTCATCGACCATTTCTGGATCGTCGAATGGGACCTGGGCGGCCAGCCGCCCTATGTCCAGCGCACCCTCCCGTATCCCTGCGTGCACCTGGTGTTCGACAGCACCGGCGCCAGCGGCATCTGGGGCGTGCCCACCGGTGCCTTCGACTACGAGCTGAAAGGCGCCGGCAAGGTCTGCGGCCTGCGTTTCAGGCCCGGCGCTTTCCGCGCAGTCCTGGGGCGGCCGCTGCACAGCATTACCGACCAGGTGCTGGCGCTGGCGGAGGTCTTCCCCTGGGATGAAGCCGAAGCCAGGCGCGCGGTGCTGGACACGCCGGACGACGCGGCGATGACGGCCGCCGCCACGCGCCTGCTGGCGCCCTTGCTGCCGGCGCCCGATCCGCAGGTCGAGCGCATCGCCGCCATTCTGCGCCGCGCCGAAACCACGCCGGGCCTGACCCAGGTCGAGCAGCTGGCGCTGGACGCCGGCATGGGCGTGCGCAGCCTGCAGCAGCTGTTCAGCGATTACGTCGGCGTCAGCCCGAAGTGGGTCATCCGGCGCTTCCGGCTGCACGAAGCCGCCGACCGCCTGGCCAACGGCGATGAACCCGACCTCGCCGCGCTGGCCCAGGAGCTGGGCTACTTCGACCAGGCGCATTTCAGCGCCGATTTCCGCAAGCTGGTGGGCGAATCGCCCTCGCAGTACCGCAAGCGCGCCCGCGCCTGACCCTCACCCGACATCGACGCCCATGCTATCCGCAATCGACTCTTTCCTGATGGACGACCGTCCGCGCTCCCTCGCCGGCCTCAAGCGCGGCCTCACGGAGTTCCTCTGGTTCGGCATCAAGGAGGCGCGCGCCTGCCTCTTCGTCGGCCTGTTTTTCGCCGCCATCTTCCTGATGCCGCGCGCCGGCCTGTTCGGCATTCCGCGCTATGACGTGCTGCTGGTGGTGGCTGTCGCGATCCAGCTGTGGATGGTGCGCGTCAAGCTGGAGACCTGGGACGAGCTGAAGGCCGTCTGCCTGTTCCACGCGGTCGGCTTCGCGCTGGAAGCCTTCAAGGTCTCGGGGAATATCCAGTCCTGGAGCTACCCGGACTTCGGCTACACCAAAATCTTCGGGGTGCCGCTGTTCTCGGGCTTCATGTATGCCGCCATCGGCAGCTACATCGTGCAGGCCTGGCGCCTGCTGGACATCCGCGTTCGCCACCATCCGCCTTACTGGATGGCGACCACGATCGCGGTCCTGATCTACGTGAACTTCTTCACCCACCATTACATCGGCGACTACCGCTGGTACCTGGCCGCCTGCGCGCTGGGCCTGTACTCGCGCACCACGGTGGTATTCCGGCCGCTCGACCGCGACCGCCGCATGCCGCTGATGCTGGGCTTCGTGCTGACCGGCTTCTTCATCTGGATGGCCGAGAACATCGGTACCTTCTGGGGCGTGTGGCGCTATCCGAACCAGCTGGGGGCATGGTCGGCCGTCCATATCAGCAAGTGGAGTTCATGGTCGCTGCTGGTGATCATGACCTTTACCATCGTGGCGAGCCTGAAGCATGTGAAGGCGAAGATCCATATTGCGCAGGACTGACCCGGGATTGAATAAACGTGACGGATAACGATAATGTGAGCGGCATCCGGGCCGGTGGAGGTGACGCCGCGGCCGCGCAGGAGACCTGGAGCGCCGGCGAAGCGCTGGTGCTGGAAGCGAGCCGCGCAAGGGAAGAAGGCCGTTACGAAGACGCGCTGCGCCATGTGCTGGCCGCCTTCGCGCGCGTGCTGTCCGTCGACAGGGAGCGCCACATAGGCGGCTTCATGGTGATGTTGGAATGGCACTTCCTGGCCGGGGAGTATGCGCCGGCCCGTGCGGCAATGGCCGACGCGCGCGACGCGCAGGTGCACCGCCTGCTGGCCGGCGAGTTGGGCTACGGGCTGGCCCGCAACGAATGGCTGGGGCCGCCGTCGCGTTTTTCGCTGATCGCCGAGATGAACGAGACGCTGCGCGATCCGCACTCGACCAGCGCGGTGTTCGCCCGGCTGGACGCGGACATGCCCGCACAGGCGCAGCGCGCCGCCTTCACGGCCTTGCCCGCCGTGGTGGAGGCGGGCGAGTTCGCGTTGGCCGAGCGCTATATGCCGGACCCGATGCGCGATGTGCCCCAACTGAACGCGACTGCCGAAAGCTGGCCGCTGTTCCCGCCGGCCGGCACCGCGCCGCGCCTGGCCGCCGAGCTGTCGAACTTCTCCAGGGAAGTGCGCCTGTGCGTCGCCATCCTGCGCGGGCTGGGTCGTGGGCCTGAGGCTGACGCCCTGGCCGACGCCGCACTGGCCGGCCTGCCGAACGACGAACTGCGCGACTGGATGCGCCGGGACATGCGGCACCCGGGCCTGATTCATCGCGCCATGGCCGACCACCAGATGGAGCGGGACCGCGCCGCCAACCCGCACACGGCCCCGAGGATGCCGGTGCAGCAGCCCATCGAAACCGGGCGCCTGATCCTGCGGCCCTTCGTCGAGGAAGACGCCGCGGCCTGGCTGCCATTGGTCTCGCTGCCCGAGATCATCCGCTACACCGGCGACACGCCGGCCCGATCGGTGGAAGAGGCACGCGCACTCCTGTGCAGCCGCCCGCTCAGGGACTACGCGCTGTACGGCTTCGGGCGCCTGGCGGTGATCGAAAAGGCGAGCGGGCGCCTGGTCGGCTTCTGCGGCTTCAAGTTTGTGATGGAGCTGGGCGAAACCGACATCGGCTACCGCTTCCTGCCGGACTGCTGGGGCAAGGGTTACGCGACCGAAAGCGCCGCCGCGCTGATGCAAGAAGGCCGGCGCGCACACGGCATCCGGCGCGTGGTCGGCACCGTCCACCCGGACAACCCGGCTTCCGGCAGGGTGCTGGAAAAGCTCGGGCTGCGCTTCGAGCGCCTGTTGGAGCCGGACGAGGAAGGCGTCCGCTTCCTGCTGTATACGACGGTCTAGCGTCAAATAACACGATCGTACTTTTTATCGGTTATAGTTGCCGCTGTCGTTTCAACACACCCATACAAAATCCAAGGGAGACCCATGAGCGCCGATTACCAGGTCCAGAACCATGTCGCCGTCATCACGCTGAACAACCCGCCGGTCAACGGCCTCGGACTGGCGACGCGCACCGCCGCCGTCGAGGCGCTGCAGCGCGCCGAGCTTGACCCCTCCGTCAAGGCGGTGGTGATTACCGGGGCTGGCAAGGCCTTTTCGGGCGGCGCCGACATCCGCGAATTCAATTCGCCGAAAGCCCTGACCGAGCCGACCCTGCACACCCTGATCCGCACCGCCGAGGGTTTATCGAAGCCGGTGGTCGCCGCGATCCACAGCGTCTGCATGGGCGGGGGCCTGGAGCTGGCGCTGGGCTGCGCCTACCGCGTGGCGGTGCCGGGCGCCCAGATCGCGCTGCCGGAAGTGAAGCTCGGCCTGCTGCCGGGCGCCGGCGGCACCCAGCGCCTGCCGCGTGTGATCGGGCTCGAAGCGGCGCTCGACATGATCGTCACCGGAAATCCGGTACCGTCGGAGAAGTTGGCCGGCACTTTATTCGATGAGGTGTTCCCGGCCGGGACCGACCTGGTGGCCGCCGCGGTCGGCTTCGCGAACAGGATCGCCGATGTCCGACCGCTGCCCAAGGTCCGCGAGCGCAAGGTGGAGCATGCCGATGCGCAAGCCTTCCTGGCCGCCGCGCGCGCGAAAGTGAAGGCTGCCGCCGGGGCCTTCCCGGCGCCGCTGGAGTGCGTCGAAACCATCGCCGCCGCGGTCGACATGCCTTTCGAGGAAGGCTGCAAGTTCGAGCGCTCGCGCTTCATCTACCTGACCCAGACCGTCGAATCGAAGGCGTTGCGCCATGCCTTCTTTGCCGAACGCGCCGCCAGCAAGATCCCCGACGTCCCGGCGGACACCCTGGTGCGCGAGATCAAATCGGCCGCCGTGGTTGGCGCCGGCACCATGGGCGGCGGCATCGCGATGAACTTCGCGAACGCCGGCATCCCCGTCACCATCCTCGAGATGAAGCAGGAGGCGCTGGACAAGGGCCTGGCCACGATCCGCAAGAATTACGAGAACACGGTCAGGAAGGGCAAGCTGACGCCCGAGAAGTGCGAACAGCGCATGGCGCTGGTCAAGGGCACGCTGGCCTATGAAGACATTGGCCAGGCCGACATCGTGATCGAAGCCGTGTTCGAAGACATGGGTGTCAAGGAGACCGTGTTCCGCCAGCTGGACACCGTGATGAAGCCGGGCGCGATCCTGGCCTCCAACACTTCGACGCTGGACCTGGACAAGATCGCCGCCTTCACGCAGCGCCCGCAGGACGTGATCGGCCTGCATTTCTTCAGCCCGGCCAATGTGATGAAGCTGCTGGAGATCGTGCGCGGCGCGCAAACCGGCAAGGACGTGCTGGCGACGGCGCTGGCGCTGTCGAAGAAGCTCAAGAAGACCGGTGTGGTCTCCGGCGTGTGCGACGGCTTCATCGGCAACCGCATGGTCGAGCAGTACATCCGCCAGGCCGGCTTCCTGCTGGATGAAGGCGCGCTGCCGCAGCAGGTCGACCAGGCCATCGAGAAGTTCGGCTTCGCCATGGGGCCTTTCCGCATGGGCGACCTGGCCGGCAACGACATCGGCTGGTATATCCGCAAGCGCCGCGCCGTCGAGATGCCCGAGGTGGCTTATTCGAAGACCGCCGACCTGCTGTGCGAGCAGGGCCGCTTCGGCCAGAAGACCGGCGCCGGCTGGTACGACTACCAGGCGGGCGACCGCACCCCGCATCCTTCGGCCGCCGTCGACGGGATGATCATCCAGCACTCGAAGGATCTGGGCGTCGAGCGCCGCGCGATTTCGGACGAAGAGATCGTCGAGCGCCTGGTCTACGCGCTGGTGAACGAGGGCGCGAAGATCCTGGAAGAGGGCATCGCGCTGCGGGCGTCCGATATCGATATGGTCTACCTGAGCGGCTACGGCTTCCCTTTGTTCCGCGGCGGGCCGATGTTCTATGCCGATACGGTGGGGCTGCCAAAGGTGCTGGCCGCGATCGAGAAGTATGCGCGCGGCTACCATGGCGAGGCCTGGAAGCCGGCGGGTTTGCTGCGCAAGCTGGCCGAAGAGGGACGCGGGTTTAACGCCTGATGTTGGCTCGTCGTTCCCGCGAAGGCGAAAAAAGCGCCAGTGGCGCTTTTTCCCCCAAGTTCTGGCGCCCAATATCCGCTCATGCAAACTTGGGCCCCCGCCTGCGCGGGGGCGACGGAGGTAGTTTGCGGGAACGACGGTAACAATATGTCCCTGATGCGGGCATGGAAAGTTGCATGTTAGGCTAGGTATCCCAGAAAATACCGAGCCCTACGTGAAAAATGCCCTCCTGATCGCGACCGCCTGCCTGCTCGGCCTGCTGTCGACGACCGGCGCCTCGCTGCCTTACCCTATCCTGCCGCCCCTGTTCGTGAACGGGGCGGCTGACGGACTCACCAACTTCCTCGGCCTGCCGCCCAAGCTGCTGTTCGCCGTCGCCCTGATGGTCAACCCGATCGGGCTGCTGATCGGCACCGCCGTCCTCGGTTCGCTGTCGGACCGCTTCGGCCGTCGTCCGCTGCTGCTGTGGACCGCGGCCGGCGCCGCCATCGGCCACGTGCTGACGGCCTGGGCGCTGTCGGTCCACTCCTATCCGCTTTTCCTGGCGGCGCGCTTCGCCACCGGCCTGCTGGAGGGCCAGGGCGCCATCGTCCGTGCGATGCTGGCCGATCATCTGCAGGGGCCGCTGCGTAACCACGCGATGTCCTGGCTGAACGGCTGCTTCACCCTGGGCTGGCTGTTCGGGCCGTTGCTGGCCGGGCTCACGATCGGTTTCGGCATCACGGTCCCGTTCTACATCGCCGCCGCCGCGCTGCTGCTGGGCACAGTGCTGGTGGCGATCACGCTGCGGCGCGAAGAAGTCGCCCACGGTCCGGGCTGGTGGGCGGTGGCGCGCGAGCGGCATGCCTTCAACCTGCTGCGCCACGACGGCCTGCGCATGCTCTTCATCGTGCAGCTGGCCTACACCTGCGGCGTGACCGCCTTCTATGAGTTCTATCCGCTGTGGCTGGTCGAGGTCGGCCGCTACGATACCCGCGCAATCTCGCTGGTCAATGTCGGCATGTGCGGGCTGATGAGTTTCACGGCAGTTTTTGCGGGGCGGCAGAATCGCGACGATCCCTTGCGCCGCGCGGCCTTCCTGGCGACGGGCGTGGCGCTGGCGATCGCTTCGCTGGGCACGGGCCAGCTGTGGATCGGCCTGGCGGGCATCATGCTGTTCGGCCTGCCGCATGCCTGCTACAACGCCGTGATCCAGGTGTGGGCGGCGGACCGCTTCGGCGGCCATGGCCAGGGCGCGGTGATGGGGCTGCTGTCGACGACCTTCTGCCTGGCGAATATCCTGATGGCGGCGGCGGGAGCGGTGCTGACTTTGTTCGATACGCGGCTGGTTCTGGTGGCTGGGGCGATGCTGACAGCCTGGGCCGCGTTCCGGATGCGGGCCTGGAGCCGGGTGCCGGGTGTCGGTGGCGAGGCTTTCTGAAATAACTTGCAAAAAATACAAATCGCACAGTAGCATCTTGCAGAGTTAAATTTGCCGAGAGACAGCTATGTGGCTTGAACGCCTGCCTGATCGTGCCAGCTGCGCGTGTACCCCCTCCAGGAACCGTCTGGAGAAGTCCCTTATCGGGAAAATTTCGCCAGTCCTCGTGATTGTTTTTGCCTTGATAAATGCGAGTGGGTGCAGCTCAATGAATAATGGATCGCAAAATACCAGCCAGATCGAAGCCGAGGTCAATGATGCATTCAGAGGATTGGTTGACGCCTCCAGGGCGTTGGACGCGCGCCGCTACCTTGACTATGTCGACAAAGAGAAATTTACCGGATCAAATGCAGAGGGGAAGGTGTGGCACTCGTTCGACAATCTGGAAGCGCTGATTTCTTCAGGATTCCCGATGGTCGAGGAGATCGTTTCTCTTGAATTCTCGAATGTTAAAGTGACCGTTATTAATCCATCGACGGCGATTCTGGTGAATGAATACAAGCAGACCATCCTCCTCAAAAACAAGGATCTGGTTAAACAAGCCGGCGGCGGCACGCAAGTCTGGTCCAAATCCGGAAAGGGATGGAAGCTGGTCAGTATCTCCGACAGTCACGCGAAATAGAAAAAGCCGCCCGCAGGCGGCTTTCGTTCATGGGCAGCGCGGATTCAATCGGCCGCGTAGATATTGTTGTCCTTGGTCTCACGCAGGAACAAGGCCCCGATCACGACGGTAATCGCCGCAAACACGATCGGATACCACAGGCCGTAGTAGATGTCGCCCTTGGCCGCCACCAGCGCGAAGGAGATCGTCGGCAGCAGGCCGCCGAACCAGCCGTTGCCGATGTGGTAGGGCAGGGACATCGAGGTGTAGCGGATGCGGGTCGGGAACATTTCGACCAGCATGGCCGCGATCGGGCCGTAGACCATGGTCACGTACAGCATCAGCACGAACAGCAGCAGCACCACCATCGGCTTGTTGATGGCGGCCGGATCGGCTTTTGCCGGGTAGCCCGCGGTCTTCACCGCTTCGCCCAGGTCTTTTTTCAGTGCCGCTTCCCGGTCCTTGCTGGCCTTGTCGAAGTCGCGGCCGCTGGCGTTCATGGTGGCGTTGAAGGACGGGTAGACCTTGTCGCCGACGTGCACGCTGGCGATAGTGCCTGCCGGCGCCGGCTGGACCGTGTAGCTGACGGAAGCGGCGGTCAGCTGGGCCGTCGCGATGTCGCAGGACGAGGGGAACTTCTCGGTGCCGGTCAGCTTGACCTGGAAGTTACAGGAGGCCGGGTCGGCCACGACCACCACCGGCGAGTTCGCCAGGGCGTTGGCCAGGGCCGGGTTGCCGTAGGTGGTCAGGCCCTTGAACAGCGGGAAGTAGGTCAGCGCCGCCAGCAGGCAGCCGGCCAGGATGATGGGCTTGCGGCCGATGCGGTCGGACATCGAGCCGAAGAAGATGAAGAAGGGCGTGGCGAGGGCGAGCGCGATCGCCAGCAGGATGTAGGCCGTGGCCGCTTCGATCTTCAGGGTCTGGGTCAGGTAGAACAGGGCGTAGAACTGGCCGGTGTACCAGACCACGGCCTGGCCCATCACGATGCCGAGCGCCAGCAGCGCGATCTTGGCGTTACCCCATGCCAGGAAGGCTTCCGACAGCGGCGCCTTCGAGGTCTTGCCCTCGGACTTCATCTTGGCGAAGGCCGGCGACTCGTTCATCGACAGGCGGATCCACACCGAGATGCCGAGCAGCAGGACCGACACCAGGAAGGGAATGCGCCAGCCCCAGGCATCGAAGGCGGCGGGTTCCATCGCGGTGCGCACGCCCAGGATCACCAGCAGCGACAGGAACAGGCCCAGCGTGGCGGTGGTCTGTATCCAGGCGGTGAAGTAGCCGCGGCGGCCTTCAGGCGCGTGCTCGGCCACGTAGGTGGCGGCGCCGCCGTACTCGCCGCCCAGGGCCAGGCCCTGCAGGATGCGCAGCGAGACGAGGATGATGGGCGCGGCGATACCGATCGAGGCATAGCCCGGCAGCAGGCCGACCACGAAGGTCGAGCCGCCCATGATGAGGATGGTGACCAGGAAGGTGTACTTCCGCCCGATCATGTCGCCGAGGCGGCCGAAGACCAGTGCGCCGAACGGACGCACGATGAAGCCGGCGGCGAAGGCCAGCAGGGCGAAGATGAAGCCGGTGGTGGGGTCGCCGACGCCCGCGAAGAACTGCTTGGCGATGACGGCGGCGAGCGAGCCGTAGAGGTAGAAGTCATACCATTCGAAAATGGTGCCGAGGGAAGAAGCGAAGATGACCTTGCGTTCTTCCTTCGTCAGCCCGCGGGCGGTAGGCGACGCCTTCCCGCCGGCGGTCATGCCGGGTGTGATAGCCATTGTTAGTCTCCGTAATGAGTTGTAATGTTCAATGGATAGCCGATATTTACGCCAGCTACGGCAGCGACTCTGCGCCGCGAAACTTACGCGATGCTTGCTCCAAGCTTACACGAAACTTACGGATGAGCCGTCTCGCGGCGACCCCATGCACAGGGGGTGAGATCAGGCGTCCTTGGCTGTTGGACCGGCGTCCGCTTCTGGAGTTTCCTCGTTTACTTTGGCGTACTTATAAGCTTCGGCGGAACGTTCCAGCGCGAGGCCCAGGGTGGTGGTCAGTTCGCTCTGCGGCGTGCCCTGGCGCAGTTGCTGCGAGGCGAAAGTATTGCGCAGCGTGCGCCCGCCGGCGCGCGGCACGGCCAGCTCGGCGCGCTCGAAAGTCGCCTTGACCTGGCGGTAGACGGTGGCCTTGTGCAGCGGCTCGCCCTCCAGGTTGGCGGGGAACACCAGCGCGCCGGGAATCTTCAATTCTGCGCGCTCGGCCAGCCAGGCCGTCAGCTCGGCCACGCCTTCCTTCGGCAGCGTGGTCGTGTGTTCGTAGCTGGTGGGGTGCTTGTGCTCGGGCGTGATATTCAGCGTGAGACCGCCTTCGACGTCGCGCTGGCGGCCGATCTCGTCCACCAGCAGGCCGATCGCCTCGGCCACGCGCAGGCCGGCCAGCGCCATCGTCACCTGCATCGCACGGTCGCGGCGGCGCTTCCAGCCCGAAGCCTTGCCTTCGTCGTCGGCCGGCTGGCCGGGCAGGGCGGCGAGGAAGCGCTGCAGCTCGTCGGCGTTCAGGGCCGTCATCGGCGCGTCGCGGGTGATCTGGGCGCGGTCGATGCCGACGATGGCGTCGCGCGCCGGGTTGGGCGCACGCTCCAGGTACTCGTAGCAGCGCTCCAGCAGGCGCAGGTAGCGGTAGGCGATCTTGCTGTTCAGGTCGCGATGGCCGTCGTGGGCCAGCTGGACGAAGCGGTGCAGGTCACGCGCGGTGACGGTCGAGATCTTCAGGCCTTCCTCCAGCATCCAGGCGGCGAACTTGCCGAACATGAAGCGGTAGATGGCCGCGGACTCGGGCGAGACCGGCTTCGGGATCAGGTCGCGCTGCCGGCTCGAGGTCAGCACGAAGTCGGGCGAGGCCACGAAGGCGGCGAAGTTTTTGACGGGATTGGCGTCCCAGGCGGCGAGTTTGCTCATGCCTCATTCTGCAACTAACCGAGAAGTCATGCAAATGGCTACAGTGCGCGGCCAGGGGCATCCGTCCGCGCTGTCCACGTCGCCGCTGTCGAAAGAATTCTGCAACTAACCCACTTGCGACGCAAAACAAATAAAAAACCGGCCGCCAGCCAGAGCGGGGCGGCGAATCCGCCCACACTCGCCATCCCGGCAGCGAAGCGTTATGCTCTTTGTTATCCGTTCGTTGACTCAAAAAGGGAAAAGAAACCATGCTCAAGCACATCGTCATGTGGAAACTGAAGGAACATGCCGAAGGCGCGGACCGCGCCGCCAACGCGCGCGAGATGAAGCGGCGGCTCGACGAATGCGCGCACATCGTGCCCGGCATCCTCAAGTTCGAAGTGACGCTGGCCCAGCCGGGACTGGAAGCGACCTACGACGTGGTGCTGTACTCGGAATTCGAGAACAAGGCCGCGCTCGAATCCTACGCCAAACACCCGACCCACCACGCGCTGGTGCCCTTCATCGGCGCCATTCGCGAAGCCCGCCAATGCATGGACTACGAAGTCCAGGAAGGCTGAGCATGCGGACGGTACAAGCGCTGTTTTCCCTGGCGGGGCGGACCGCCATCGTCACCGGCGGCTCGCGCGGACTTGGCCTGCAGATGGCCGAGGCGCTGGGCGAGCAGGGCGCGCGCCTGGTCATCGCCTCGCGCAAGCAGGGCGAACTCGACGAAGCCTGCGCCCATTTGAAAGCGCGCGGCATCGACGCAAGCGGCATCGCGGCCGACCTGTCCACCGAAGCCGGGGTCCAGGCCTTCGCCGATGCCGCGCTGGCGCACCTGGGCCAGGCCGACATCCTGGTCAACAACGCGGGGGCCACCTGGGGCGCCCCGGCCGAGGACTATCCGCTCGAGGCCTGGGACAAGGTCATGAACCTGAACGTGCGCAGCATCTTCCTGCTGAGCCAGGCCATCGGCCGGCAATCGATGATCCCGCGCGGGCGCGGACGCATCGTCAACATCGCCTCGATCGCCGGGCTGGCCGGGAATCCGCCGGGCGCCATGCAGACCATCGCCTACAACACCTCGAAGGCGGCGCTGATCAATTTCACCCGCACCCTGGCCGGCGAATGGGGCCGCCATGGCATCAACGTGAACGCGATCGCCCCGGGTTTCTTCCCCTCGAAGATGACCAGGGGCATACTGAATGCGATCGGCGCGGAGACGCTGGCGCAGCAGGCGCCCCTGAACCGTCTCGGCGACGAGGAAGACCTGAAGGGCGCGGTGCTGCTGTTCGCGTCCGATGCGGGCAAGCACATCACGGGACAGGTACTGGCGGTGGACGGCGGGGTATCGAGCGTCTGAACGTCCGGCACGAGGAGAAAGCATGAAGCAGTTCGAGGGACGGGTCGCCGTCATCACCGGCGCGGCGAGCGGCCTGGGGCGCGAGTTCGCGAATACCGCGGCGTCGCTGGGCATGAAGCTGGTATTGGCTGACGTCGACGCCAGGGGTCTGGAGCGCGCGACCGATGAATTGCAGGCCGGCGGCGCCGAGGTGATCTCGATGGTCGTCGACGTCAGCAAGCGCGAGCACGTCGAGGAGCTGGCGGATGCGGCGATGATCCGCTTCCACGGCGTGCACCTGGTTTTCAATAACGCCGGCGTCGCCGCGGGCGGGCTGATCTGGGAGAACAGCGAGGCCGACTGGGAATGGGTGCTGGGCGTGAACCTGTGGGGCGTGATCCACGGCGTGCGCGTGTTCACGCCCATCATGCTCGAGTGCGCGCGCCGCGACCCGCACTACGAGGGCCACATCGTCAACACGGCGTCGATGGCCGGCCTGCTGAATCCGCCGGCGATGGGCGTCTACAACGTCAGCAAGCATGCGGTGGTGTCCTTGAGCGAGACCCTGTACCACGACCTGCGCCTGGTTGATGCGCCGGTCCAGGCCTCGGTGCTGTGCCCGTACTTCGTGCCGACCGGGATCACCCAGTCGGAGGCGCACCGTCCGCACGATCTGGAAAACGACGATGGGCCGACCGCCAGCCAGCAGGCGGCGCATACCCTGGTGAGCAAGGCGGTCGAGTCGGGCAAGGTGTCGGCGGCGGATGTGGCGCGCATCACCTTCGAGGCGGTGCGCGAGGGACGCTTCTATATCTATTCGCATCCGCAGCTGCTGCGCGGCGTGGCCGAGCGCATGGACGCGATCGTGCAGGGACAGCCGCCGGCCGATGCCTATGCGGCGACGCCGCAGCTTACACAGGTGCTGAAGGCCGGGCTGAAGAAGGGCTGAGCGCGAGCAGCAGGCCGCGCAGCCAGGCATGCGCCTGGTCGGCGTCCATGCGCGGATGCCACAGCATCGATACCGCGATGCCGGGCAGTTCGAAGGGCAGGGCGAAGCTGTGCAGGCCTTCGCGCAGGCGTCCCGTATGCCGCTCCGGCACGGTGGCGACGAGATCGGAGCCGCGCGCTAGCGCGAGGGCGTCCGCGAAGCCGCCGACGGTGGCCGCGATGCGGCGTTGCAGGCCCAGTCCCGCCAGGACATCGTCGACGGCATTCCGCTCGCGTCCGCGGCGCGAGACCAGAACATGCGCCGCCGCCGCATAGCGGGCCGGCGTCATCGCGCCCTCGACCAGGGCGTGGTCCATCCTCGTCACGCCGACGAAGCGGTCCTGGAACAGGATGCGGGTGCGCAGCTCGGGACTGGCGTCGGCGCCGACGACACCGGTTTCGAGGTCGACGCTGCCGTCGCGCAGCGGGGCGCTGTCCTTGTCCAGCTTCTGGATGAAACGCAGGCGCACGCCCGGCGCCTCGGCCGCGACACGCGCGACCAGCGGCGGACCGAAGTTCTCGACGAAGCCGTCGCTGGTGCGGAGCGTGAAGCTGCGCTTGAGTTTACCAAGATCGAGCGGGATGGCGGGGCTGAGCATGGCTTTCGCTTCCTCGACCACAGGACCGGTACGAAGACGCAATTCCAGCGCCCTGGGCGTCGGCACCAGGCCGCGTCCGGCGCGCACCAGCAGTGGATCGCCGCAGGTCTCGCGCAGGCGCGCCAGTGCGCGGCTCATGGCGGAGGCACTGAGCCCAAGGCGGCGTGCGGCGCGTGCGACATTGCCTTCGGCAAGCAGGACGTCCAGCGTGACGAGCAGGTTGAGATCGGGTGTCGGCATGGCTGAACGATAGCACGCCTGGGTACGATACATGGCGTCGCATGCATGTATATGCTGCAAATGCTGCGTCTTCCGCCATCCATCCGCGCAGGCTAGGCTCCTTTCATACGTCAGGGAGCCGAACATGAGCACGAAACCGCATTCCGCCATCCTCGCCAGCCTGTCGCTGGCCACCTTGCTGTCCTCGCTGGGGACCAGTATCAGCAACGTCGCCCTGCCGTCGCTGGCGCGGGCCTTCGGCGCGCCGCTGCCCGCGGTCCAGTGGGTGGTGCTGGCCTATTTGCTGGGGCTGTCTTCGCTGGTGGTCGCCGCCGGCCGGGCAGGCGACGTGCTTGGGAGGAAGCGCCTGCTCCAGGCGGGTCTTGTCCTGTTCAGCGCGTCCGCCGGCTTGTGCGCGCTGGCGCCGTCGCTGCAGGTACTGGTCGGTGCGCGCGCCCTGCAGGGCGCCGGCGCCGCTGCGATCATGGCACTGACGATCGCGGCCGTCAGGGATGCCTTGCCGGGTGAGGCGACCGGCCGCGCGATGGGGCTGCTGGGCACGGTCTCGGCGACGGGAACGGCGCTCGGGCCGCCGCTGGGCGGCGCGCTCGTCGGCGTCTGGGGCTGGCCATCCGTCTTCATCGTCCAGGCCGTGCTCGGCTTGGCAGCACTGTATGGTGTGTCGCGCTTCCTCGCGCCCGACGCCGCCGATCGCAGCCAGCCCCGCTTCGACCACCCGGGCACGCTGCTGCTGGGCGCGACGCTGACCGCCTACGCCCTGGCGCTGACGCCCGGCGCCGGCGCGCGGCCCCTGTTCCTGCTGCTTGCACTCGGCGGCGCGCTTCTGTTCGTTCATGTCGAGCGGCGCAGCGCAGCGCCGCTCGTCGAGCTGGGCCTGTTTCGGGACCGCGCGCTGGCGGCGGGATCTGTGACCGGCATGGTGGCGACGGCCGTGGTCATGGCGACGCTGGTGGTGGGACCCTTCTACCTGTCCGGCACGCTGGGCCTCGGCGCCGGCCGGATGGGGCTGACGATGGCTGCCGGCCCCGTGGTCGCCGCGCTCGCCGGCTGGCCTGCCGGCCGCCTGGTCGACCGCTACGGCGCAGCGGCGTGCGCGCTGGCGGGGCTTGCCGGGATGGCGCTCGGCGCCTGCATTCTCTCGGTGGCCCTGCCGGCGACGGCGGGCGGCTACGCAGCCTCGCTGGCCGTGCTCACCACCGGCTATGCGCTGTTCCAGGCGGCGAACAACACGGCAGTGATGAACGGGGCGGCCGCCGGACGGCGCGGTTTGATTTCCGGTTTACTCGGGCTGTCGCGCAACCTCGGCCTGGTGAACGGCGCCGCGCTGATGGGCGCCGTGTTCGTGCACATGGCCGGCAATACGGCCGCGCCGGCGGCGATCGCGCAGGGCTTCCAGGCCTGCTTCGGGCTGTCGACCGTATTACTGTTGCTGGCGATGGCCGGGCTTGCGGCCTTCGCCGTCCGCAAACCCGTTCATCGCCGTCCCGCATGACGCCGCCACGCCCGGCTCGCGCCAAGGACCAGCAGCAGCCAGAATGCCGCCGACAGTGCGAGCGGTCCCCATAGCAGATCGTCCTGGCCGATCAACAAGGACAAGGGGTCCCGCGCAACCGAGCCTGTGGGGGAAGTTGCCTGGCTGTCGGCAAGAAAGGGCAGCGGAAAACCATACGCGAGCACGGGACAGTAAACCGGGACGCCCAGGTTGCCGCAGACCGCAATGACTTGGCCCGGCACCAGCAAGGACAGGTAAGTCAGGCTGCCGGCGGCCGCAGAAAAGAACACCGCCCGCTTCAGGACTGCCGCCACTCCTACACGCATTCAGCTTTCCTTCCTATTCGTGTTTCGCTCAGGGGCCTTAGCATTGAGCCATCGGAATCAGTAAGGAGATTATCATGGCTGACAAGAAAGACAAGGCGCAGCAAGACAAGCAGGACGTGTCCCGCCAGGGCGGCAACGCGGACGAAGGCGAAGCCCACAACAGCCGCTTCCTGCACAGCTCGCCGGAAGCGAATGTGTTCTCGAAAGGTTCCTCGCAGGCCGACAACAGCGCGCGTTCGCGCGGCGGCGATTCGGCTGCCGGCACCCCGGACGAGGGCAGGCTGGGCGGCTCGGGCGGCACCTCGGCGCCGGGCACGACGGGTAACGACCCCGACCGCTAACCCGCAGCGCTCAGGAATCGGGTTCGGCCGGGCGCGCTCTGCGTCCGGCCGCTGCGCGCTTGACGCGCCGACTTTTCGGGTCTAATATGATGACCATCATATAGAGAGTCAACGCCATGTCCGCCGCCCGCAGCCTCCGTCACCAGCAGTCCCACGAACGCATCCTCGATGCGGCGGCCCGCGCCGTCCGGCGTTCCGGGGTCGCCGGCGTCGGTGTCGCCGAGGTGATGAAGGAGGCGGGCCTGACCCATGGCGGCTTCTACGCCCATTTCGAATCGCGCGACGCGCTGCTGGCCGAAGCCCTCGAGCATGCGGGCAGCCGGAGCAACGCCAATGTGCGCGAGCGCATGCGGGCGCGCATGGAGGCCGGTGAGAGCCCGCTGCGCGCCCTGGTCAGCGAATACCTGTCCGGATTGCACATGGAGGCGCTGGAACTCGGCTGCCCGGTCGCCGCCGTCGGTTCCGACATGCAGCGCGCCGGCGACGGTTTGCGCGAGGTATCGCAGAGCCGCGTGCGCGGGCTGGCCAGGCTGGTCGAGGAGACGCTTGCGCCTGACACCGCGCCCGGCAGCGCCTGGGCAATCGCGGCCAGCCTGGTGGGCGCCATCCAGCTGGCCAGGGTGCTCGGTGCCGAGGAAGGAACCAAGGTAATGCAGGCATGCCGCGAGGCCTTGCTTGCCCAGTACGACCGCCCAGCGACGCAAGCCTGAGGCGGAAGACGCCGTGCCCTCGGGGCCGGCATTTTTTTGCGCAGTAATATGATGTTCATCATATCGAAAGGGATCACCATGAAACTCGACAACGCAGTCGTCCTCGTCACCGGCGCCAACCGCGGCCTCGGCCTGGAATTCGCCCGCCAGGCGCTGGCCCGCGGCGCGCGCAAGGTCTACGCCGCCGCGCGCGACCCCGGCAAGATCACGCTGCCCGGCGTGGTGCCGGTGCGGCTGGACGTCACCGATCCGGCCCAGGTGGCGGAACTGGCCGCGGCCTGCGCCGACGTCACGCTGGTGATCAACAATGCCGGTATCGCGACGGACGGCAGCCTGCTCGACGAAGGCAGCATCGAAGCCATGCGGCGCATGATGGAGACCAATGTCTACGGCATGCTGCGCGTCAGCCAGGCCTTCGCGCCGGTGCTCGCGGCGAACCGCGGCGGCGCCTTCCTGAACGTGCTGTCGGTGGCCAGCTGGATCAGCACCACGGGCCTGGCCGCCTATGCCGCCACCAAGTCGGCCGCCTGGAGCGTGAACAATGGCTTGCGCATCGCGCTGAAGGACCAGGGCACGCAGGTGCTGGGCCTGCACGTGGGCTTCGTCGATACTGACCTGACGCGCGGGATCGACCTGCCGAAACTGGCCCCGGCCGAGGTGGTCGAGCGCGCCTACGCGGCGCTGGAAGCCGGCAAGAGCGAGGTGCTGATCGACGAGTTGTCGCAGCAGGTCAAGGCGGGATTGTCGATGGATCCGGGCGTCTACCTCGACGCGGTGCAGCGCCCCGCCTGAGCGGCCCGTGGTAGCATCGTTCGATGGAACGACGCAACGACTACAAGCAGGCCCTGCTGATCGAGGCCGTGATTCACGAGGCCGATGCGCTCGGCCGCTCGACGGCGGCGCGGCGGCTGGCGGAGATTGGGGTGCCGCTGGAGGTGGCGGTGCGGGTGTTGACGCGGCCGGTGGAGAGAAGGCAGCAGTTCGAGTCGCCGTTCATGAGGCGAGAGTCGTGAACGGAATTAGTACCCGCACGCGTAAACGTCATCCCCGCGAAGGCGGGGATCCAAGTTTTGCATGCGTATCGTTAGCTTACACAGAACTTGGATCCCCGCCTGCGCGGGGATGACGTGCGACTGCCGCGGGAATGACGTTCGACTGCCGCGGGGACGACAATCAATCACCGGCTAGCACAAAACCCCGCATCCTCATTCGTCGCCCCAGGCGCCAGATCCCTGTTCCAGTCCGGCGGCGACAAATGCATGGTCGTCCCATCCATCGTATAGCTGCCGTTCCACATCCCGCTCAGGGTGCCGGTCACATTCGGCACATCGACCTTCCAGCCCAGCACCTTGACGGTACTGGTATTGGTCACCGCAATCTTCGCGCAATAGCCCGAACCCCAGTCGCCGGTGACGATCAGCCTGGCCTGCAGCGCACCTGCCGGCGGCGGCGGCGGCGGTTCGACGGGCTTGGCCGGACGTGTCGCGCACAAGCCGACCTGGGTCGATTCGCCCGGATGCAGCTTGCGCTTGTAGGCGGGACCTTCCATCGTCAGCTTGCCGTCGGCCAGCGTGTAACTGGCGTTCCACAGCGAGGTGATGCTGTCCTTGAACGGGATCTCGGCCTTCCACCAGCCGGCGCGGTCGCCCACGTTCTTGACGGTGATGGTGCCGCAGTAGCCGCCGCCCCAGTCGTTCGGCGTGTCGAGCGTCGTCGTCAGGTTCAGCGGCGCCGGCGGCGGCAGCGGGTTCGGGTAGGGGCCGGCCTGGGTCGCGCCGGGGTCGAGGAAGGCTTGCGCGGTGGCGGTCAGCAGCGGGTTGTCGACGCCATCCAGGGTGCCGTAGTTGACCAGCCAGATGACGGCGCCGCCGACGCCTTCGCCTTCCCGGGTCGACGTCGCCCAGGCGCCCTTGGCGGCGATGGTCGCCGGTTCTTCATAGCTGATGTAGCCGCTGGTGGTGTCCGGGCGCTCGGCCGGGGTGTAGCCGCCCGGGTAGACGCGGTAGCTGGTCTGGGTCGGCGCGTCCCAGGCGTAGATGCCTTGCTTCAGGTAGCCCAGCTTGTTCAGCAGCGTCCAGCTCCATTTGTAGTCGGTCACCGACCATTTGCTCAGGTCGCCGTCGGTGTCCTGGTCCGGACCGGTGAAGGGCGGCGCGTAGCTCTCGCCGTAGAAGCCCAGGCCCAGGCCCAGCTTCTCGCGCGGCACGCCCTTGTCCACGAACATCTGGATCGTGCTGGCGATCGACACCGGGCGATGGCCGGTCGCCCCGGTCAGCGGCGAGAAGGTATTGCTGTGCCAGCCCTGGCCGAACCAGCCCACCCCATAGCTCATGATGTTGTACTGGTCGACCATGGCTGCCACGCGCAGGTCGTGCTCGGTGACGGTGTCGGTGTTGATGTTCTTGTTCCCGCCCGGGAAGGTGATGATCACCGGATTCGCCTGGTAGCGCTCGCGCGAATTCGCTTCCTCGCGCAGGTCCAGGATCAGCTTCTCGAGGCGTTCCTGTTCGACGGTCGCCTTGTCGCCGATGCCTTCCCAGTCGACGTCGATGCCGTCGTAGTCCTTGGCGACCATGTAGTCGACCAGGTTCTTCACGAAGGCCGGGCGCACCGCGTCCGTGGTCGAGGCCAGGAAGCCGGCGTTGTCGCCTTCGCCGCCGAGCATGATCAGGGCCTTGATGTTGGCCTGGTGGGCGCGCTTGACGAGGAATTCCTCGACCGTCCAGTCGTAGGCGGCGCCGGGGCCGCGGTCGCGGTCGGTGTGGGCGTTGCCGCCGCCGAGCACGATCTCGCCGGCCGGCTTGCCGTTGCTGCCGCTGCCCGGGCCGATGCGGGCGAACACGAAGTGGGTCATGTGCCTCATGTCCACGTGCTCGGGCGCCTGGTACAGGGCGTTGTCCCAGAAGTAGCCGGCGTAGTAGCCGCCGACCCATTTACCGGTGAGATTGGCGGCCTGGGCCGGCGCCAGGCTGCCGGCTGCCACGCCGGCGGCCAGCAGGGTCAGTGCCGCGATTTTTTTCAGTCTGGTCTGCATGTGCATCCTCCTTGTTGGTTGCTGTACGGAAATAATCGTAGCAGCGGAGGATTGCAAACACCTGTCACTAAAGTGTAATGACCCCACCGGAGGGGGCGTCAGGCAGCGGCCACGCCTTCGGGGCGCAGGATGCGTTCGCGCAGCTCCGGCTCGTCGTCCTGGTACAGGCGCATGACGGTGGACGTGCGGGTGCCGTAGCCGGGGATCTCGATGCAGACCGGCGACAGTTCGCGCTCGACCTCGATCGGCATGCCGGTGTCGGGCAGGCGCAGGTCGGGGGCGCGGGTGGTATCGGCCAGCATTTCGAAGTAAGCCTCTTCCGGCGCGCCTTGCAGCAGCAGGCTGGCGAAGGTGGCCTTGGTCCGCAGCACCTTCGGCCAGGGCGCGTCCAGCAGGCCGTTCGAGACGCCGTAGATGCCCGGTTCCAGGGCCTTGCCGTTGCGCGGGTCGGCCCCGGCGCGGTTCGAGAACCAGTACAGGCCCTCGCGGTCGCCCAGGATCAGGTTGAAGCCGTTGTATTCGGCGGCGCGCCCGGCGATGCGGTCCAGGTAGGCCGGTGCATCGAGGTCGCCCTGGAGGAAGTCGGCCACCAGCGCGCCACGGGTCGGCGCATCGCCGCGGCGCTCGTCGGGCGCGCGGATATTCGTCAGCGCGGCGAATTTCGGGCCGTTCGGACCGGTGCGCGTCACGCCCATCCAGCTGCCGCCGCCCCGCAAATCGCGGCCGGCGATGATGTCCGGGTTCTCCGGCCAGGGGCCGGCCGGGGTGGCGGGACGGTCATAGAATTCGTCGCGGTTGGCGCAGGCGATCACGGGCACGCCGGGAATCACGCGCCAGGCAAATACGATCAGGCACATGGAGTCAGCTCCGGTTTCAGGTCGACGAAGATCTCGGTACGGCGCGGGCCGTCGGGCAGTGCGTCCAGGCCGGCGTCAAGCGCCGCCTGCGCCAGCACACCATCAAAGCCGTCGGGCGCACCCGGATAGACTTCCATCCAGGTTTGCAGGCCATCCTTGCTGCCGGGACGGCGCTTCAATTGCACGGCGACGCCGTGGCCGGCCGCCAGCGCCGTTTGCATCGCGCGCACGCGCGGCGCCAGCGAGGCCGCATCGAGCTCGCGCACCTTGTAGTAGACGTACAGGTCGATCATCGGATCACGAACTCAGTCCGCCAGCGCGTCGAGCGGATAGGGCATCGGCAGGAAGGACAGCGTCGTGCCGCCGGCCGAGCCGTGGCGCACTTCGTGGTCCAGCGCGGCCAGCTTGATCTCGACCAGCGCGTCGGCGCCGCCCAGGCCATTCGGCGCGGCGTTGACGATCATGCCGGACGGCTGGTCCGGGTCCTCGCTGGAGAAGACCTCGTCGCCGGCGCGCGCGGCCGCATTCGGCAGCGTGGCCAGGGTCATGCGGCGTTTCAGCTTGCCCAGGTACTGGCTGCGGGCGACGATTTCCTGGCCCGGATAGCAGCCCTTCTTGAAATTGACGCCGCCGAGCAGCTCGAAGTTGACCATCTGCGGCACGAACTGTTCCTGGGTCGGCTGGGTCACCTGCGGCACGCCGGCATGGATCTCGGCCAGGCGCCAGGCCGCATTGCCGCCCAGCGCCAGCGTCTCGCGCAGCTGCGGCAGGGCGGCAATCGCGGTCTCGGCAGAGGTGATCCACAGGTAGCGCGGTGCACCCAGCGCATCGGCCAGGCGCAGCACGGAGCCGAACTCGCCATCGACCTTGCCGTAGGGCGCGGCCGGGAGGGCGGACACTTGGCGGCGCAATGCGGCTTCCGCCTTGGCGCCGGCCAGGCCGAGCACGGCGGCGCTGGCCGCTTCCTCGGTGGCGTCGCGCAGTTTGGCTTTCGAGCGCAGCACGAACATCGTCAGGCGCTTTTGCAGCGGCGGCTGGATGGCGCGCGGCAGCGCCAGGAAGATGTCCTGGCCGGTACGCCACATCAGGAAGGTGGCCTGCAGGCGGCCCTTCGGCGTGCAATAGCCGGCCAGCCGGGCCTCGTTCGTGCCGAGGTGTTCGACGTCGTTGGTCAGCTGGTTGTGCAGGAAACTGGCGGCGTCTTCACCGGTCACGGCGATCAGGCCGAGGTCGGTTACCGGGGCCACGACGCCCTCGGCGAGGGCGCCTGCGGACAGGGTCGTGCCGAAGTCTTCGATCTGCGTGGCCTCCTCCTGGTGGAAGCGCGCGCCCAGGGAAGCGAGATGTTCGATCCAGTTGCTCATAAATTCAGAATAATTTCCTGTTTAGGCTTTATCATTACGGCCTCATTATAGAGTTGTCGTCAAATTCGCGCCGGGCACGGCGCAAAACCAGATTTCTATGGCACTAATAAGAAAACTCATCATTACGGGCGTGATCGTGTCAGTCGCGGCCGTCGGCGGCTTCCAGTGGTGGTCGGGACAGCCGATCACCCCGGCGGACAGCCCCGTCATTCCCTTCGCGATTGCCCAGGGCAGCCATGTGGGCGGCGCGGCCCAGCAGATGGCCACCGCCGGCGTGCCGGTCAACGGCTTCCTGTTCGGCGTCCTCGCGCGCGTGACCGGCAAGGCCAGCCAACTGAAGGCCGGCAGCTACGAGCTCAAGCCGGGCACCACGCCGCGCCGCCTGATCGCCCAGCTGGTGCGCGGCGAATTCGCCCAGGAGTCGCTGACCATCATCGAAGGCTGGACCTTCCGCCAGATGCGCCAGGCGGTCGACGCCGCGCCCAACCTGAAGCACGAGACGGCCAAGCTCTCGGACAAGGAACTGCTGGAGAAGATCGTCCCCGAGGCGAACGGTAAATACGCGACGCCCGAAGGCCTGTTCTTCCCGGACACCTATCTGTTCGCGAAAAACTCGAGCGACCTGCAGATCTACAAGCAGGCCCACGAGATGATGATGAAGCGCCTGAAGGCGGCCTGGGAAAAGCGCGAGCCGAACCTGCCGTACACCGATCCCTACCAGGCCCTGATCATGGCTTCGCTGGTCGAGAAGGAAACCGGCCAGAAGAGCGAGCGCGCGATGATCGCCGGCGTGTTCGTCAACCGCCTCAAGACCGGCATGCTGCTGCAGACCGACCCGACCGTCATCTACGGCATGGGCGAGAAGTACGACGGCAAGATCCGCAAGAAGGATCTCGAGACCGACACCCCGTACAACACCTACACGCGCGCCGGCCTGCCGCCGACGCCGATCGCGCTGCCGGGCGTGCAGTCGCTGGCCGCGGCCCTCATGCCCGCCAAGACCGACGCCCTGTACTTCGTGTCGCGCGGCGACGGCACCAGCCACTTCTCGGTCAACCTGAACGAGCATAACAAGGCAGTCAACCAATACCAGCGCCAGGGATCGAAATGAATGGACAAACTTCGGCCCGCGGCCGCTTCATCACCTTCGAAGGCATCGACGGGGCCGGCAAGTCTACCCACATCGGCTTCGTCGCCGATCTGCTGAAAGAGGCCGGCAAGACCGTGGTCTCGAGCCGCGAACCGGGCGGAACAAAGCTGGGCGAAAAGCTGCGTGAGCTGCTGCTGCACGAGAAGATGGACGTCGGCACCGAGGCTTTACTTGCCTTTGCCAGCCGCCGCGAGCACCTGGCCCAGGTCATCGGGCCGGCGCTGGGTCGTGGAGACTGGGTGCTGTCGGACCGCTTCACCGACGCCAGCTTCGCCTACCAGGGCGGCGGCCGCGGCCTGCCGCTGCCCAAGCTCGAGGCGCTGGAACAGTGGGTGCATCCGGGCCTGCAGCCCGACCTTACCCTGTTGTTCGACGTGCCTTTGGCCGTGGCGCGCGAGCGCCTCGACGCCACCCGCAATCTCGACAAGTTCGAATCTGAAGAGGCGGCCTTCTTCGAGCGCTGCCGCAATGAATACCTGCGTCGCGCCGCACAAAGCAACGGCCGTATCGTGGTGATCGACTCGACCCGCTCGATCGATGAAGTCCGCGCCCAGCTGCGCGCGGCATTGGAGAAGTTCTTGTGACAAGTAGTACCCCGATCTACCCCTGGCAGGCGCAGGCCTGGGCGCAGCTGCAGCAGATGCGCGTCCGCCTGCCGCACGCCATCCTGTTCCACGGCCCGGCCGGCATCGGCAAGGCCGGCTTCATCGAAGCCTTTGCCCAGTCCCTGCTGTGCGAAAACGTGCGCCCAGATGGCCATGCCTGCGGCGCGTGCGCCTCCTGCGGCTGGTTCAGCCAGGGCAACCACCCGGACTACCGCCGTGTGCGCCCGGAAGCGATGGAAGACGAAGCCCCGGCCGCCGAGGGCGACGAAGCTGCGGAATCCGACAAGAAATCCAAATCCTCGAAGACGGCCTCGAAGGACATCAAGATCGAGCAGATCCGCGCGCTGTCCGACTTCATGAACATCTCGACCCACCGCCAGGGCTTGCGCGTGGTGGTGCTGTACCCGGCCGAGGCGCTCAACATGCCGTCCTCGAATGCGCTGCTGAAGACCCTGGAAGAGCCGCCGCCGGGCACCGTGTTCCTGCTGGCCTCGAACGGCCTGGATCGCCTGCTGCCGACGATCCTGTCGCGCTGCCGCAAGTTCGCGTTGCCGATGCCCGGCCACGCCGAGGCGCTGGCCTGGCTCGAAGCCCAGGGCGTGCAGGATGCCGACGGCTGGCTGCGCGAGCAGGGCGGGGCGCCGCTGGCGGCCCTGGTGCAGGCCGAAACCGGCAGCCGCGAGGAACTCGATTCCCTGCTGCAAATCCTGGCCCAGCCCAGCGTCGATGCCGCGTTGCGCGCCGCAGACAAATTGAGCAAAGCGCCGCTGGCATCCCTCGTCGCGTGGCAGCAGCGCTGGTTGTATGATGTTTTCTCATACAAGCTGTCCGGCACGATCCGCTATTATCCGCGGTATCGCCAGCAGCTTGCGAACCTGGCCGGGCGCGTACACACGGCCAGGTTGATGCAGGCGATCAAGTCGACCAACGAGCGGCGCGCAGTGGCGGACCATCCGCTGTCGCCGAAACTGTTTGTCGAAGATATGTTGCTTGATTACACTGCCTGCTGCGCCGCCTGAGGCGCGACGAAGGAACACCGATGAACAGCTTGCCCACCGATCCGAACGCCCCGCTCGCGCCCCAGGCGCCGCGGCCGTCCGTGCTCTCGCTTGCGATCAAGGAAAAAGCGGCGCTGTACGCGGCCTATATGCCTTTCCTGAAGAACGGCGGCATGTTCGTGCCGACCAACAAGCCCTATAAAATCGGCGACGAGATCTACCTGATCCTGTCGCTGATGGACGACCCGAACAAATACCCGATCGCCGGCAAGGTGGCCTGGATCACCCCCGCCGGCGCCAACAACAACAAGGCGCAAGGCATCGGCGTGCATTTCCCGGCCGACGAAACCGGCCAGCGCGCTAAATTGCGCATCGAAGAAATCCTGGGCGCGGCGCTGCGGTCTTCGCGCGCCACCCACACGCTTTAATCCTCTCGTTTATGCCGTCTTATACCCATCGTATTGCCCGCATCGAAGACCTGCCCGTCATCGTCGATATCTACAATTCCACCATCGCCTCCCGCGAAGTCACTGCAGACACCGAACCGGTCACGGTCCAGTCGCGCGAACAATGGTTTGCCGACCATACGCCGGAACGCCGTCCGCTGTGGGTGATTCATGATGCCGCAGACAAGTCAGAAAATCCGGTCGTGATCGGCTGGTGCTCCTACTCGAATTTCTACGGCCGTCCGGCATACTCGGGCACGGCCGAAGTCTCGATCTACATTGCCGAACAATGGCGCGGCAAGGGCATCGGCCGTTATTGCCTGGAGCAGGCGATCGCTTTCGCGCCGAACATCAAGGTGCACACGCTGCTGGGCTTCATCTTCGGCCACAACGTACCGAGCCTGGCCCTGTTCCGCAAATACGGTTTCGAGACCTGGGCGAATTTCCCGCGCGTGGCCAACCTGGATGGGATCGAGCGCGATCTGATTATCCTTGGCAAGCGGGTGGTCGACTGACACGCCACGCGGCCGGCGCTTAGCGCGCCGCCGAGCGTAAGCCGCTGTCGGCCTGCTTCCAGTTGCGCTCCAACTCGCTCTCGGTGGCTTTTGCCTCGGCCTGCTTGCCCTGCGCCGACAGCGCCTGGCGCAAGCCCTGCAAGGCCCAGTCGTTGCCCGGATGTTCCGCCAGGTGCTCGCGGAAGCTCTGTTCGGCCGCTGCGTAGCGCCGCGCCGCCAATTGCATGGCGCCCAGGCGCAAACGCGGACCGGCGGCCAGCGTCGGCGGCTCGGTGGCTTCGGCGTCGGACGAGGCCGTGACCGCCAATTGTTGTTGGGTCAGGGCCTCGTCGACCTGTTCGCCATACCAGGCGATTTCGGCGCGCCATTGCGCCTGCGCGGTGCGCGCCATACTGCGCATCAGTTTGTTCACATAGCCCTCGCCGGGGTTTTCCTTCACGAGTTGATCCGCCGCCGGGTCCAGCCGCGCCAGCGCCGCCTGTGCCGCGCTGCGCTGGCCCGCGTGCGCCAGGGCGATGCCGCTCGCCATTTGCCCCATCACGGTCGCGACGCCCTTGTCGCCCGACGGCAGCGGCTCCTGGCGCAAGGCGTCCCAGCGCTGCAGGCGGAGCAGGGTCAGCATCGGCAGGCTGCGCAGGTATTCGTGGTAGGTGTTGTCGCCCTTGCCGCGCAAGGCGAGCGTGCGCGCGGTGGCCAACGCCAGGTCGCCGCGCCCCTCCATCAGCGCGGCATGCCATTGAAAGTGCAGATTGTGGCCGCGCCAGTCCTTGCTCACCGAGAAATTCTGGCGCTTCAATTCCGCTTCCATGACCTCGTCCGCAGCGACGGCCGCCTGGTTGACGCGGGTGGCGTCGGCATAGCGGCCCAGGTGGGCGTAAGTGTGGGACGGCATGTGCAGCAGATGCGGCGACCTGGGCGCCAGCGCGCCAAGCCGGTCGGCCGCCGCCTCGGCACGCCGCGCCACCGGCACCGCATCGACCGTATGGATCATGTAGTGGATCAGGCCGATGTGCTGGGGATGCCGCGCCAGGCCTTGTTCGAGCATGTCGGCCAGCTCGCCGACGCGGCCGGCCGGCTTGCCGGTGACCCGGTCCCACCAGTCTTCGCGCGTGGCCACCAGCTCGGCTTCGGCGTAGATGGACAGGATGTCCGGGTCGCCGGGGAAACGCGCGACCAGCTCGCGCACGCGCCCGGCATACGCGATGTCGAGCGGGTCGGCCCGTTTCGTCCCGGACGCGCCGCAGATGTCCGCCTGCATCACGGCGGTGGCGCGGGCGCCAGGGGCCGTACCGTAGCGCAGGGCGAGCGCATCGATCAGCGCGCGCTCGCGTTCCGGGCTGCCGGCGCTGTGCTTGACGGCGTAATCCACGTAATGGATCGCCTCGCGCAGATCGTGGCGGTCGGTATCGTTGATGTTCGGCCCCATTTGATACGCCACGCCCCAGGCGCACAGCGCGCAATCCGGATCCTGCGCCAGCGCGGCCTTGAAGGATCGAATGGCCTC
Organism: Massilia sp. Bi118; assembly: GCF_918697865.1. GTDB lineage: Bacteria > Pseudomonadota > Gammaproteobacteria > Burkholderiales > Burkholderiaceae_D > Telluria. Next base: position 245,516 of record NZ_CAKKMV010000004.1, read on the forward strand.
GATCTCGTTGAAGGCGTAGACCTGCGCCATGCCCTGCGCGAACAGGCGGCGCGCGGCTGCGTTCGCCCGGGAGGGCTGCATGGCCTCCGCGCCGAAACCGTCGATAACCGGCGCGGTGGCCTTGCTGTCGGGCCGCCACTGGAGCGTCGAACAGGCCGCTGTCACGGACAACGCAAGAACCACGGTGGACCAGCGGCGCATGGTGGCGCCGGTGCGGACGGAACGGCGGGCGGAGAGCAGGCGCATGGAGGCTTCTTCCGAAAATGGCGGGGTTGCCATAAAGATATGTTACACGTATCCTTGGCTTGCCAGTCAGGAAATTTTCTCGGGACCATTCAACCGGAGCGTGATATGACCATCCCCACTATCGGCGCGTTTGCCATCGTGCCGAGCAACGATTTGGCGGCTGCCCGGCCGTTCTGGGAGCGCCTGGGTTTCGAGTGCACCGGCGACTTCGGGCACTACCTCATCATGACCGGCTGGGCATGCGAAGTCCACCTGACGCAGGCGGGCAGCGGCCCCTGGCGCGTGCCGGAAGAGCACAATCCCTTCGGGGTTTTTATCCGCACACCGGACGTGGATGCCATTGCCGCGCGGGTCGACGATCTCATCATCCGGCCTGGCGGTGTCTTGCGTCACCGCGAGTGGGGTATGTATGAGTTCAGTGTTTGCGGACCGGACGGCCTGCCGGTTCGCATTGGCTGGCCCTCCCACCTCATGCAGGGGGCAGCGGAATCCCCAGGTCCTGCAACCTGAGGCGCAAGTCCCCGGCGCTTTGAAAGTGGATGCCGTGCAGGCCTTCCACGACGGCTGCCTCGACATTGCGCATGCTGTCATCGATGAACACGGTGGACGCCGGATCAAGCTGGTAGCGATCGATTAAAAGCTTGAAGATCGCCGGATCCGGCTTCACGAGCAGTTCTCGGCCGGACACGACAATCCCCTCGAACCATTCGAGAAACGAAAAGCGCCGCAGGGCGATGGGGAAGGTTTCGTGCGACCAGTTGGTGAGGGCGAGCAGCCGGATGCCGAGCGCGCGTAGTTGCGCAAGAATTTCGACAGTTTCGTCGATGGCGCCGGGAATCATTTCCTCCCAGCGCTCATGATAGGCCCGGATGTTCGCCTCATGCGATGGATGCTGCTTGATTGCCAGTGCAATCCCATCTTTCCATGGTCGTCCACAATCCTGCCGTTCGTTCCATTCGGCGTTACACACTTCGGTCAGAAAATGTTCCATCGCCGCGTTATCGTCGGCGAATATCTTCCTGTAGAGGGCCCGTGGGTCCCATTTGATCAGAACGTTACCGAGGTCGAAAACGACAGTGTGGACTTTCGCTTGCGTGTTGGATCGCATGCCTGGTTCAGTCGCCGGGTCCTTCGCCGGGCATCGTGTCCGCCATCAGCCGGAGCTCTTCCGGCGTCAGTTCTTCCGGTTTCTTCTTCGCCAGGGCATCGAAGTCTGGATGCTTGTCCACTTGCGCGTGCTGCTGGGACTGCCCGGACTGGTCGTCGTCTTGCTGGTTTTCGTTTTGCTGATCGTCGGTTTGGGGCTGCGTTGTGCTCATGATAAGGCTCCATGCTGAAAGGTCATTGCGGCCAAGTTTCGCATGGAGCCGTTTACGGTGTCGCTCTACTTGACGACCAGGCGCGCCACGACCGGGTGATGGTCCGAGGGATAGCGCCGGTCCAGCGAATCGCTCAGCACCGCATACTTCAGCACCTCGACATGGCGGTCGACGAAGATATAGTCGATGCGCTCGCTCATCGGCGCATCCAGGTGAAAGTTGTTGAATGTCCCGACCGGGCCATAGGGCGGCGCTTTACTCACCTTGAAGGCGTCGCGCAGGGCGGCCGACATGGTCTGTATCTGAACCGTTTCCGGGGTCGAATTGAAATCGCCCACGCAGATGACTGGTTCGCCGTGGGTGATCTCGGCAATCTTCCGCAACATCAGTTTGGCCGACTCCCGGCGCGCCACTTCGCCCTCGTGGTCGAAATGGACCGAAAACATATACAGCGCGCGTCCGCTGGCCCGGTCGCGCAGGCGCGCCCAGGAGGCCAGGCGATGGCAGCATTTGGCATCCCAGCCGAAAGAAGGGCGTTCGGGCGTTTCGCTGAGCCAGAAATCGCCCTTGTCCAGCAAGGCAAAGCGGCTCTTGCGGAAAAAGATGGCCGAATGCTCGCCGGCGTCCTTGCCGTCGTCGCGGCCGACGCCGACGTGCCCGAATTCCTCCATCTGCGCCAGGTCGGCGATTTGATCGGGCAGCCCTTCCTGCGTACCGAAGACGTCGAACTCGTGATAGCGGATCAGCGCCTTCACCATCTCCTTGCGCGCTGGCCAGGCATTCGGGCCGTCGCCGGGATTGTTCATGCGCAGGTTATAGGTGGCGACATTCATGGGCGCCGGCGAATGCTGTGTTGCGGACCAGGCGGGCGCGCACATCAGGCCGATCAGGAGGAAAAATAGGGTTCTCATCCCTGGAGTTAATCATATTCCGCTGTCCAGGTGGTGCGGAGAGGGGAAAAGTGCCGGGCAGTTTATTTGTATCCGCTAAACGGGACCATATGCCGGCCATTCCTGCAAACGCCCCGTTTGGCGCTCTCGCGTACAATGTGGGGATGTACATCGATTCACACTGCCATATCAATTTCCCGGAGCTGGCCGCCCGCATGCCCGAGATTCTCGCCAAAATGGCCGAGAACAAGGTCGACAAGGCGCTGTGCGTGTCCGTCAACCTGCCGGAGTTCCCCAGCGTGCTCGCCCTGGCGGAGCAATATCCGCATATTTACGCGTCGGTCGGCGTCCACCCGGACTACGAAGACACGCCCGAGCCCAGCGTCGAGGAGCTGGTGCGCCTGGCCGATCATCCGAAGATCGTCGCCATCGGCGAGACCGGTCTCGACTACTACCGCCTCGAGGGTGATCTCGAATGGCAGCGCGCGCGCTTCCGCACTCACATCCGCGCCTCGCGCGAGACGCGCAAACCCCTGATCATCCACACCCGCTCGGCCAGTCTTGATACCATCCGCATCCTGCAGGAAGAGGGCGCGGCGGTCGACAAGGGCGGCGTGGCCGGCGTGATGCACTGCTTCACGGAGTCGCTGGAGGTCGCGCTGGCCGCGATCGAGATGGGTTTTTACATCTCTTTCTCCGGGATCGTGACCTTCAAGAGCGCAAAAGACCTGCAGGCGGTGGCCCAAGCACTTCCGCTGGATCGCATCTTGATCGAAACCGACTCGCCCTATCTCGCGCCCGTGCCCTACCGTGGGAAAATGAACGAACCGGGCTTCGTGCCCCATGTGGCCGAGTTCATCGCCACGCTTAAGGACGTGCCGCTGCGCGAAGTGGCGGAGCGCACCACCGACAATTTTTATAAGCTGTTCAAGGTACCGAAGGAGTGAACATGATGCAGCGTCGCGGTTTTCTTCGTTTGACCGGCCGGGCGATCCTTGCAGGGATCGTGCTGGCCGCCTTCCCTGGAACCGCGGTGCTGGCCGCCACGCCCGAGCAGACCACGAATTTCTTCCGCGCCGTGTCCATGGACGATGCCGCCACCGTCAAGTCCCTGCTGGCGGCGGGCGTGGACCCGAACCAGCAGAATCCCCTTGGCGGCGAGCCGGCGCTGGTGATCGCGGCCCGCGAAGGGTCGATGCGGGTACTGCGCACGCTGCTCGACCAGCCCGGCATCCAGCTCGACGCCACCGCCATGAACGGCAACACGGCCCTGATGATGGCTGCCTTCAAGCGCAACCGGCAGGCCGCCGAAGCCCTGATCGCGCGCGGCGCGGCCGTCAACCGTCCCGGCTGGACCCCGCTGCACTATGCGGCCGCCAGCGGCGACGAGGATGTCGCGCGCCTGCTGATCAAGCGCGGCGCCAAGCTGGACGCCGTCTCGCCGCCGGCCAGCGGCAGCTACACCCCGCTGATGATGGCGGCCCGGGAAGGGCATCCGGACATGGTCGCCTTCCTCACGGAACAGGGCGCGAACCCGAAGCTGACCAATAGCGAAGGCCTGACCGCAGCTCAGCTCGCAGCCCGCCGGTAGGGCGGGCTGCGGCGCCGTCCACGCGTAAGGTCTGACCCGCCAGCGGCCCTCAAGCGCCAAACTGGCGCGGAAAACCCCATCACCTCCGCGCATCAAAATCTTTCCTCGTTGCAGATAATGCTTCCATGCAATCAACCGTGCAAGGAACAACATGCTGAACGAACGCGAAATCGAGAGCTGCTACCTGGGGCAGTTCATCCCGGTCCATTACCACCACAACATGCTGATGGACCACAATCGCATGCACAGCTTCAAGTCGGCCATCTTCCACGCCGTCAAGCCGGGCGCCAAGGTCCTCGAACTGGGCGGCGGCACCGGCGTGCTGTCGTTCTTTGCCGCGCAGAATGCGGACAAGGTCTATTGCGTCGAGTTCAATCCGGACATGGTGCGTGAAGCCCGCAAATTCCTGGCCATGAACCAGAACGGCCACAAGGTCGAAGTGGTCCACGCCGACGCCTTCGAATACCTGCCGCCGGAGCCGGTCGACGTCGTGATCTGCGAGATGATCCATGTCGCCATGCTGCGCGAGAAGCAGGTCGAGATGATGGAATCCTTCAAGCGCCGTTATCTGGCGCGCTTTGGCGGCCCGCTGCCGGTGTTCCTGCCGGAAGCCGTGATCATGGCGGCCCAGCCGCTGCAGCAGGAATACGATTTCGAAGGCTTCCACGCGCCGATCGTGCAGTTCCAGCCGACCAACGTCATCTACCCGGGCACGGTCGAACTGGCGCAGCCGGGCGTCTACAGCATCATGGACTTCAGCCAGCCGACCGACATGAACGTCGCCTGGGAAGGCCGCTTCCTGATCGAAAAGGCCGGCCGCCTGAACGCGCTGCGCTTCATCACCAAGAACGTGCTGTCGATCGTCGAAGAGCAGGGCACCACCATCGACTGGCTGAACCATTACATGATGCTGCCGCTGGCGCAGCCGATGGACGTGCAGGCCGGCGACGTCGTGCAAGTCAGCTTTGCCTACCGCTGCGGCGGCTCGCTGCCGTCGCTGGAAGCGTCGCTCCGCGCCGAGGTCGTGGCGCGCTTCGAAGATCAGGCGGTCGTGGAACACGCGGGCGCCGCGGAATACGCGTAATCCGCAGCGGATACCTTACTGGGCGGGGTCGAGTAGGCGGTCCCGCCTGATCCAGCCCTTGAATACCTGTCCGCTCTTCGGATTTCGGTATTCGATCTCCACGAAGGCGCCGGTCTCGCGGCTGGCGTTGACCCGGTCGCCCGGCACCAGGAACACCTTGGCGGTGCGGCAGGCTTCCAGCGGCGCCGAATGGAAATAGGCGCGGCCGGCCCCGGCTACCGTCTTGTTCGCTTCGTCCGGCGTCAGCGCGACGGCAGTGCTGGCCGCCGCCAGCGCGCTGGCTTCGCACTGATCCAGCACGCCTGGCAACTCGCTCAGCTGGCCACCGGCAAAGGCGAACTCATGGATCCGCGGCGTTCCCTGGGCCCCGGCCGGCGCTGCCGCCAGCTGCACCACCGCATTCCCATCCTGCAGGCGCGCACCGAACAGCGTCATGCAATTGCCGAAGGGCGCCGATAGCGCCGGCCCACCTTCCGCACCCACTTCCACCAGGACGAATTCGTGCCGGCAGTTCAGGCCCGGCAGGGTGGCGTCCGCCAGCACATAGTCGCGCTCGGCGCGCAGCGCCAGCCTGGAGAGGCCGGCATCGCCGCGCATGCGGGCAATCGGCTTGCCCTGGAACAGGAGTGCGCTGCGCTCCTCGCTGGCTGGAATCGCGCTGACCGTACCGTAACGGGTGGCCACGCTGTTGCGCTCCTGCGCATGGAGGCAGGCACTGCCCATCGACAGCAGGATGGCTGGAATGAAGGGGAGGATACGCATCGGGCTTTCTCGTTCGACAACAGACGAAGATTACCACCCCAACGCCATTCAACCCCGCTTTTCCCCCGTCCATCCCTCTCTGTTACCATTTATCGCATCGCGATTGCCGGCGGGCCGGCTTGTCATTACAGTCACAGCATCGACGTCCATCTCCCGAAGGAGCGCACAATGTTCGGTTTCCTCGTCTGGTTGGTCCTGCTGTTCCTGTGCTGGCCCATCGCCCTGATGGCGCTGTTCCTGTATCCGCTGGTATGGCTGATCCTGCTGCCCTTCCGCCTGGTGGGCATCGGCGTGGAAGCCGTATTCGAGCTGCTGAGGGCCATCGTGATGCTGCCGGCGCGTGTGCTGGGCGCTTCTCCGGGCCGTTGAAACGGCGACGTGTGCGTCGGATAACAGACCGTGCTCCGCGCTTCGCCTATCGTAGGCATACTGATGGCTTGAATCCATCAGCCATGCTTTGAAAGGAAACGACTATGCGCCTGGATATTTACCGCAGAGCCGAGCAGGACGGAAAATTCTCCTACCTGGCGGTACCCGAAACCCGCAACATCCCCGAGGAAGCCACGAATACCGACTGGGAAGTCGAAGCCCGCGCAGTCGAGGTGGACGACGACGCCCAGCAGATCGACGATTACGACATCCGGAACCTGACCGGCCAGCTGGCCGAAAAGGGGTATGCCGTGACCTCGACCATGCACTGACGCTGTAGTACGTCCACGACAAATTGTCGGCGTCCTTCAACCATCTCGCCTCCGGCGAGCGGGTTGAGGGACGCCTCGCCATGCCTATGGTATCCTTGCGCTCCTTTTAGTCAGGTGCACGTGGAGGCGTAATGAAGTGGGCAGTCGTGGGTTTTCTCATCCTTTCGGTCCTGCATATCCATTTCCGCGGCAAGGTCCGTCTGCCGTTCGGCCGCCAGCTGTTCGACCATTCGTCGTTCATGGCCCCGATTAATATCTTCATGCACCTGTTTTCCCGGGTGCCGAGCACGCCCTACATCCCGGTCCGCGAATTCCCCGAACTCGACGTCCTCCAGCAGAACTGGGAAACGATCCGCGAGGAAGCCCTGCACCTGGTCTCGCTGCAGAAGATCAAGGCCTCCGAAGAGAACAACGACGCCGGCTTCAATTCCTTCTTCAAGACCGGCTGGAAGCGCTTTTACCTGAAGTGGTACGACGCCAGCCACCCCTCGGCCGAGCGCCTCTGCCCCAAGACCTATGCGCTGCTGCAGGGCATCCCCTCGGTGAAGGCGGCGATGTTCGCCGAGCTGCCGCCGGGCGCGAAGCTGAACCCGCACCGCGACCCCTTCGCCGGCTCGATGCGTTACCACCTGGGCCTGGCCACGCCGAACGACGACCGCTGCTTCATCGAAGTCGACGGCCAGCGCTACAGCTGGCGCGACGGCCAGGGCGTGATCTTCGACGAAACCTTCATCCACTGGGCCGAGAACACCAGCGGCCAGGACCGCGTGATCCTGTTCTGCGACGTCGAGCGCCCGCTGCGCTTCGGGATGGGCGCGGTCAACCGCTGGCTCGGCCGCACCATGATGACGGCCGCCGCTTCGCCCAACGAATCCGGCGACCAGACCGGCCTGGTGAGCAAGCTGTTCCGCATCTCGCACGTGATGGGCCAGTACCGCCGCCGTTACAAGGCGTGGAACAAGAACGCTTATAAGGCCACCAAGGTGCTGCTGGTGGTGGGTTTGGCTGCCCTGATTTACTATATTTAAGCGCCCGCCGGCATAAAAAACGGCGCGCCAGCCCGGGAGGGCGGCGCGCCGTTGTCGTTCCTGGAGCGTTCAGAACGAAAATGGCATCCGGACCATCAGCGTGACGTCCGGCGTATCGCGTGTCAAACCGGCACCCACGGACACGTTCAAGGTGCGCTGGTTGTTGAGGCGGTAGGAATAGCCCAGCAGCAGGGTGCCCAGCTGCATGCGCACCGAGCCCGGCACCACTTGGCCGCCCTGCTTGGTGCGGCCCACCGAGTTGTGGTCGTAGCCGATGCTGAACGAGGCCTTTTCGTTCAGCGCCAGGCCCATGCCGAAATTGAAGCCGAACACATCGCCCGGTTTCACATCGCCCAGGAATTCCTTTTCGCCGTTCAGCACGGTGCGGTAGACGTTGCCGCGCTTGAAGTTGTGGGTGTAGCTGAAGCTGCCGAAGAAGATCGCCGGGTCGGAGGGCATCAGCCAGGTCAGGCTCGGCTGTACCGAATAGAAGCCGGAGCCGGTCGGCAGGTCCAGCGGCAGGCCGGTGCCGGTCACGTTTTCGCCCACACAGCGGGTCTGGCAGTCCGTGACAACCTGGAACGGATCGCGGCCGGTGCGCGACTTGAAGCGGAAGCCGCCGATGAAATAGGGCTTGTCGACGCCGCCTTCGTTCAGCTGGTAGCGCCAGCCGAGTTCGACGTCGCCGATGCCCTGGCCGCTGGTGTTGAAGGCGCGTTCGGTGGCGGTGCCGGTGAACAGTTCGCGGCTGACGGTGGCGTCGCTGCGGTAGGTGTACGGGATCTTGGCTTCGAGCTCGAGACGGTTGTCGAAGCCGTAGCGGAAGGTGGCGGCGCCGGTGGTCGTGTTGCGTTTTACTTCGCGCACGTCCAGCAGGCCGATCAGCAGCGCCGGGATCACCGTGTAGCCGATCAGCGCCACCCGGTTGCTGGACGAGTAGCCGTACTGGATCGAGGGCTCGAACACCAGCTTGCCGCGCGGCGTCAGCACGCCCGGGCTTTCGAAGATCGGCGCCACCTGCGGCGCGCGGCTTTCGGCGCTGGGCGGACGGCCGACCGTGGGGCTGTTGTTGATCGGCTGCGGCGACGGCGGCGGCGCGCTGCCGTTGTCCTGCTGCTGGCCGGCGGCGGCCACCGGGGCCGATCCGAGGCCGCGCAGCAGGTCGAGCGAGGAATGTGGTGCGGCGGCAGGGTACTGGGCGGGCGCCGCCGCTTGCCCGTTTACTGGTGCGGTGATCGGCGAGGGCAGCAGCGCCGTCGCCGTGGCCGGCTGCTGCGGATTGCCGGTCCCGCGAAGATTGTCGAGCTGGGACGGCGCCGCGACGCCGCTTGCGCGCAGCTGGCGCTCCAGTTCGTCGACCCGTGCACGTTGTTCTTCCAGCTGTTGTCGCATGATCTTCAGCTGTTCCATTAGATCGGGCGACTGCGCGCCGGCGGGGAATGCCGCCAGGACAAGGCTAACGCCAATCGCAAAGGACAGCGCTGGAATCTTAGGCATATTTTTCTTCTCCGGTTGCGCCATCACCTTCCTGTGATGGCAGTGTTTAAGGCGTTATTGAGCGTGGACTGGAAATTCATGTTCTGCAGCATTCCACGCGCATTCACGCTGGCGTTGATGATGGTCTGGTTGTTGATCAGCTGGTCGTTCAGGCTGTTCTGGATGATGGTCCCGCCCAGCACGTCGCGGCCGAGCTCGAGGTTGGCGGTGCCGAGGCCGTTCTGGATCAGGCGGACCTGATTCGCGGTATCGGCGGACACCTTCGACATGCCGCTGGTCAGATTGCCGAGGTCGCCCAGGTTGAGCTGGCTGCGTTCGACTACGTTGCCGTTGATGGTGACGATGCGGTCGATGCCCAGCGAGACGACCAGCCCGCCGGGGACTTCGAAGCCGCCGCGCATCGCGTCGAGGGCGTCCGGTTCGACCGCCTCCGCGGCGTCGAAGCCGGCGACAGGGGCATCCGCCCACCCATGGCTCGCCGCTGCGGCGCTGGCCAGGAGGAAGCAGATCTTGAGGGTGAGGCGCATGGTATCTCCTCTAGAAATCGGTGGGCCCGAACTTCGGCAGGCCCATGTAGTCGATGCCGGTCCGGTTCACCGCTTCGCCCAGCGGCGCGCGTGGTGCGGCACGCCAGTCGGCGGTGAGATTGAACTGGGGCTTGTTCGGCGCTTCGTGGATGACGAACAGCAGCCGGGTCGGCCAGATGGATTCGAAATGTTCGCGCGTGATCGCGCGCGTGCCGCTGGACGGATCGCCCAGCAGGATGCGGCCGTTTTCCGCGCCCTTGACGACGACGAAGTGGTTGTAGCCCTTCTCGGAGATCAGGACGATGGCCGGCACGCCGGCGCTGACCAGCTTCTCGATCGGCTGGCGGAAACCGTCGGCCTTGAAGCCGATGGAGGCCAGGTAGCGCTGCATGTCGAGCAGCGAAAAACCTTCGCGGCGGATCTTGTCCTGGTCGCCCTGGTCCCACATGGCCTTGAAGGCGACCGTTTCGCTGATCGGATAGCCGTAATGGTGGGTCAGCAGGGTGGCCAGCGCGGCTGAGCCGCAGCTGAAATCGTATTGCTGGCGGGTGGTGGAAACGAACTTCAGTTCCTTGAGACTGTGAACCGGAACGTTAAAGCGGGCGCCACCCGCGATCGGCAGGTCGGCTGCGTTCGCGCAGGTGGCGCCCATCAGTGCGCACAGAAGGGGCAGGGCACTACGGTTCATTTGAATTGCACATTGATGATGGTGGCACTCTGGATCAGCACGTTTGCACCGCTGTTCTGGATGACCACCGGAATCCCCGACATATTCGAAAACGCACCGGAATCGATGGAATTGGCTCCGGTGACGACGTTGGTGGCGCTGTTGCCCGTCACGACACCGTCCAGCTTCATGTCGTTCTTGGTTTCCGCGGCGCCGCCGCGTGACTGTTCGAGCTTGCCGAGGTCGGCCGCCGGCCCGAAGTCGAGGCTGAGGCCGGCTTTGGCCGGGACTGCCGCCTGCACTTCCTGCTTGGCAGGCTGCTGGGCGGCCCCGGACTGGCTGGCCTGCGCCTCGGCCGGTCCGGCCCAGGCCGGAGACGCCATCAGCGCAAGCACAGCGATGCTGCACAAGCGCCTGGCGACTCCCTGGTTGAATGGATGCTGCATTCTTTACCCCCGTTTGCTCTACTGCGATGAACGTCAGGCCCACTTCCGCCCCGCCGGGGCGCGGCGGAAGTGGAGCTCAAGCCGCGATTACTGGCCGCCGACGTTCATGTTGCTCTGGACGTTGACGCTCTGCTGCACCAGAGAGGAGATGCCGGTGTTCTGGCTGATCACCATGATGCCTGCCGCGTTCTGGCCGGCGCCGCTCATGTTGTTCGACATGTTGAAGGTGCCGGCATTGACGCTGTTCGAGCCGCCGTTGCCGCCTGCACCCGCACCGCCCATGCCGCCGGTACCGTTACCGGTGGTGATCGCTGCCAGGTCGCCGCCACGGCCGGCAGTGCTGGTACCGCCTGCACCGCCCGCGCCGCCTGCACCGCCCGAGGAGCCGCCGTTCGAGGCCGCGCCGCTGGATGCCGCACCGGTGGCCGACGAGCCGCCCGCACCACCGGTGCCTGCGGTATTCGAAGCCGAACCGCTTGCCGCGCCTGCGCCACCGGAGGCGCCTGCACCGCCAGCTGCACCGTTGCCGCCGGTACCGGCAGTCGAGGTGCCCGAAGCGCCAGCACCGCCGGCACCCGAAGCGCCTGCAGTGTTGCCGGCGCCTGCGCCGCCGGTGCTGGTGTGGCCCGAACCTGCGCCGCCGGTGCCGGCAGTGGCTTCGCCGCCTGCTGCGCCTGCGCCTGCCGTGTTGGTGGCCGACGAACCTGCGCCGCCCATTGCACCGGCACCGCCTGCTGCGCCTGCGCCGCCTGCGCCGCCTGCTGCGCCGTTACCGCCGGTGCCTGCTGCGCCGCCGGTGGTGGTGCCGGCGGTCGAGCTGTTGGCGCCCGAGCTCACAGTGCCGCCGGTCGCGCTGTTCGAGCCAGCGGTAGCCGTGCCGCTTGCGCCGCCGGTGCCCGGGTTGGTGTCCGAGCCGCCCGACATCCCGCCTGCGCCGCTCGTTGCGTTGCCGCCGGCAACGCGGGTTGCGCCGTTCGAAGCGCCGTTGTCGCCGGTCGAGGCGCCGGCATTGCCAGCCGAACCGCCTGCGCCGGCCATGCCGCCTGCACCGCCGGTGCCGGCCATGCCGCCTGCGCCGCCCGATGCCCCCGAACCGCCAGCGCCGCCGGCGCCGCCGGTTGCCATGCCGGTACGGCCGCCGTTACCGCCGTCACCGGCCGTTGCGCCGCCGGCGTAGCCGCCGTTGCCGCCCATATTGCCGCCGGCGTAGCCGCCGTTGCCGCCCGAAGCCGCGCCGCCTGCACCGCTGGCGCCGCCGTAGCCGCCGTTGGCCGACGAGCCGCCGCCTGCCGCGCCCGAACCGCCGGCACCGCCTGCACCACCCGAGGCGCCCGAACCGCCTGCGCCGGTGGTCGAAGCAGCGCTGGAGCCGCCTGCGCCGCCCATGCCCGAGGTCGAGCCGCCCGAGGTGGCCGAGCCCGAGGTTGCCGAGCCGTTCGAAGCCATGCCGCCTGCTGCGCCTGCGGCGCCGTTGGCGTTGCCCGAGGTGGCGCCCGCGCCGCTGGAAGCGGTCACGCCGCCGGCGCTGCCTGCCGCGCCCGCACCGCCGTCACCGCCGGCGCCGTTGGCGTTGCCGGTGTTGTTGGCGACGTTGCCGATGTTCGACACGTTGTTGCCGGACACCGAACCGTTCAGGCGCGAGATTGCCTGGGCGGTCGAGGTGTTGTAGGCGTTCGACAGGTTCGAGGTCGCGTTGCCGGTGTTCGAAGCAGCTGCGCCGACGCCCGAAGCGCGCGACGCGCCGTTCTTGCCGGTGCTCTGGTCGCGGTTGTCGCTGTTGTCCGAATTGTCGGACATGTCGCGGTTGTCGTTATTCGAATTACGGGTGCTCTGGTCACGCGAGTCGCTCGTGTTGTTCGAGTTGTTCATGCTCTGGTTGCGCGAATCGCTCGTGTTGTTCGAGTTGTTCGTGCTCTGGTTGCGCGAGTCGTTGTTCGAATCGCGGGTGGTGGTGTTGCCGGAGTTGCGGTTGGTGGTGTTGGTGGTGGTGTTGGTGCGGGTGGTGCTGTTGTCGTTGTTCGACGAGTTCATGCTGTTGTTGCTGCGGTCGCTGCTGTCGGCATTCGTGGTGTTGCCGCTGTTGTTGGTGCTGTTGTTGCTGCTGTCCGAGGTGTTGGTGCTGCGGTTGCTGTTGTCGGTGCTGGTACGGGTGCTGGTACGGGTGGTGCTGTTGTCGTTTTGCGACGAGTTCATGCTGCTGTTGCTGCGGTTGCTGTTGTCGTTCGCGTTGCTGGTGTTGGTGCTGTTGTTGCTGTTGTCGTGCGTGCTGTTGTTGCTGCTGTCGTGCGTGCTGTTGTTGCTGCTGTCGTTGTTCGACGAATTCATGCTGCTGTTGGTGCGGGTGCTGTTGTCGTTCGCGTTGCTGGTGTTCGTGCTGCTGTTGCTGTTGTCGTTGTTCGACGAGTTCATGCTGCTGTTACTGCGGTCGCTGCTGTCGGTAGAGGTGTTGGTAGTCGTCATATTGCGGTTCGACGTGACGGTGCTACCGCCGCGGGCCGTGATGTCATCGGCGGCCGAAGCGCTCAGCGAGAAAGCGAGCGAGATGGCGGTTACGAGCAAAGTCTTGTTCATTCGATTTCCCCTCTGGGTCTGATTGGTTGGATAGATCGGCTGTAGCGCCGACACTTTTGTCTATTGCACAACCAATGCCAGCTACATGGATGAGTTCGCTAAGTATTTGTTTTTGTTGACTTTGTCCGTATCGTCCTACGGGCCTGTCAGTCATATTCCGGCACGAATTGTCGAATTTGCCGAAGAACTGTTTCAACTCCGGTACAGGTGTGTCCACTTGAGTCTGGCAACGCACAAATGTATCTGGACACAGTGTCACACCTTGTTACAGCTGTTAAGGGCTTAGGGACGCATGTTGTGTTTGCTCAGAAGCCGGTACATCGTGGTCCGCGAAACGCCCAGGTCGCGCGCGGCGCGGCTGACGTTCTGGCCGCTGCGTTCGAGGCAGTCACGCAGCGCACTGCGCTCCGAACGGGCCCGCGTGTCTTCCAGCGCGGCGGAGATCGGCGCCGGTATGCCTCGCGTCAGGCCGAGGTCTTCGGGCGCGATCAGGCGTCCGTCGGACATCACCATCGCGCGCCGTACCCGGTTGATCAGTTCGCGCACATTGCCGGGCCAGTCGTGGTCGAGGATGGCGGCGATCGCGCGGTCGGAGAAACCCTTCAGGCGCGGCGCCTTCTCGCTCGCATACAGCTGGAAGAAGTGCTCGGCCAGCGCCACGATGTCCTCGCGGCGGTCGCGCAGCGGCGGCACCGTGACCGGCAGCACCGCCAGGCGGTAGTACAGGTCTTCGCGGAAGTCGCCCTTGTTGACGGCCTGCTGCAGCTGTACGTGGGAGGCGGCGATCACGCGCACGTCGACGCGGATCTGGCGCGTGCTGCCGACCCTGCAGATGGTTTTCTCCTGCAGGAAGCGCAGCAGGTTGGCCTGGAGGTCCTTCGGCAGGTCGCCGATCTCGTCCAGGAACAGGGTGCCGCCGTCGGCCGATTCGATCAGGCCGGCCTTGCCGCGGGTGGCACCGGTGAAGGCGCCGCGTTCGTAGCCGAACAGCTCGGACTGGATCAGGGTGGGAGAGATGGCGCCGCAGTTGATCGGCACGAAGGGCCCGGCCGCGCGCTCTGAACCGGCATGGATGGCCTGCGCCGTCAGCTCCTTGCCGCTGCCGCTCTCGCCCCAGATCAGCACCGGGGCCGCGACCTTGGCGACGCGCTCGATCTGGGCCCGCAGGCGTACGATCGCGTCGCAGTGGCCGATCAGGGGCGAGTCGGCGTTGTCGTGGTCGATCAGCTGCTGGCGGCGACGCTTCAGCATGGCCCAGCCATGCGCATGGCCCAGGGTGTGCGAGAGGCGGACCGGATCAGGCGGCGCGGTATGGTAGTCGCACAGGTGCTCGACCACCAGGTCGCGGTAGAGCGTCGAATCGAGATCGCGCGGGCTGAACACGCCCACCCATTGCATATTGCTGTGACGGCGCAGGAAGGCGTCGATATCGCCTGGGCGCTGTTGTTCGCGGTCGTGCATGAGCAGACCGACAAGGTAGTGGCTGTTACGTAGTTCGCGCGCGGCCTCGGCCAGGCTCGTGACGCTGCAGATCTCCCAATCCGGCATGGTGTCGCACAAGAGTGCGTCCGTATCCACATGCGCGGGGGCGATGCACAACAAGCGTTTGTGTGCCATCTATCCTCCATGAAAAACGAGTGCGCCAGTCCCGCGGACGAGGCTTACATCCATGAAGATCGGCGCAACAATGCATAAAAATTGTAACTTCTTGTAGGACTACATGCCGTTCAATAGCCAAGAGGAAATAAACATTCGTCAATTGGCGTTTATGCAATATTATGCCGCGCGTTTCTGAACAGTGGCGGACGATACGAACCGCGTCCTCAGAGGGAGAAAGCATGAATTTCCCCTGCCGGACCCGGCTATTCTGCTACCCGAAAGTTACAAGCACGTAACGGGGCGGCGCGTCGAAGCCAGCGCAAAGAGAGAGGCGGTGTGATGGGGAAGATACTGAACGATGTAGTCCTGTTCGGACTACGAAGGCCACACCGGAGGGACCGGTGTGGCCTGAGAATGCGTCTGCGCTCAGGCGCGCGGGCGGGTGCGGTGGAAGACCAGGGGGCTGTAGGGGATGGCCGAAGGCGGCGGCGAATTCAGGATATGCGGCTTCATCGCGCCGATGATGTGCATTTCGCAGGGCTTGCAGTCGAACTTCAGGGTATAGCGCTCGTCGCCGCTGACCAGGGTCATCGGTTCCGCACGGACCTGGCCCTGCACACCCTGCACGCCCTTGGCCTGCTTCGGGCACAGGTTGAAGGAGAAGCGCAGGCAGTGCTTGGTAATCATCAGCGAGACTTCGCCCGGCTCCTCGTGCGCCTCGTAGGCTGCGGCGATCAGCTGCACGCCGTGCTTGTGGTAGAAGGCGCGCGCCTTTTCGTTGTAGACGTTGGCCAGGTAGCTGAGCTGGGCTTCCGGATAGCTTGCCGGCGGCTCCGCGGCCGGTGCGCGCTCCGGGCGCTCCCAGCTCGCCAGGCGCGCAGCCTCATGGGCGGCAACGGCGTCGCGCCGCAGCGCGTTGATGGCGCTGGAGGGCACGAACCAGGGCTGCGAGAGCTGCAGTTCGATGCTGCGCGCCTCGAACATGGTGTTACCGAGCTTGCCCAGGCTGGTGCGCAGGCCGGCTTCGGCCTGTTCCGCCTGCTGGGCCGGCTGCAGGGCCAGGGACGCATCGGCGTGGCTGGCGATGCCGTCTTCGTCCGTGATACTCAGGCGCAGTCCGTTCGGCAATTCCGACAATTGCAGATCGACAGCGACGCGGCGTTCCGAGGATTTCTTGGTCAGCGCCGATTCCCACTGGTGGTCGCGGTTGCGGCTGAGCGCCGTGCCGACCTTCAGTCCCACCAGGCTGGACACCGGCTCGTTCGGGAATACGCGCCAGCGCTGGCCTTCGGCATCTTCGCCCAGCTTCTGCACGGTATTCGCCTGGATGCCGACCGTTTCACGCTTGTGCATGTAGTTCAGGCCGTCGCCGTTGGCCATGGCCGCATTGGTGAGCAGGTCGAAATTGTCGCCGCCGATGCGCGTGACGGTCCCCAGTTCGACGCCTACGTACTTGGGCGAATCGAAGGCGCCGATGGTCTCCTTGCGGCCGGTAGCGAAATAATCGGTGTGGCCGCGGTGGAAGTTCTTGTCGACGTCCGGCGTGAACATGATGCTGGTGCGGCCGCTGGAGGCAGCCGCCAGTTCCGGGCGGCGTTCCAGGATCTCGTCCAGCAACAGCCGGTAATGGGCGGTGATGTTCTTCACATAGCCCATGTCCTTGTAGCGGCCCTCGATCTTGAAGGAGCGGATGCCGGCATCGACCAGCGCTTCCAGGTTGCGGCTCTGGTCGTTGTCCTTCATCGACAGCAGATGTTTCTCGAAGGCGACCACGCGCCCCTGGCCGTCCGACAGCGTGTAGGGAAGGCGGCAAGCCTGCGAGCAGTCGCCGCGGTTGGCGCTGCGGCCGTTGTCCGCGTGCGAGATATAGCACTGGCCCGAGAAGGCCACGCACAGCGCGCCATGGATGAAGTATTCGAGCGGCGTCTCGACCTGGGCGCGGACCGCCTTGATCTGCTCGATGGTCAGCTCGCGCGCCAGCACCAGCTGCGAGAAGCCGACCTGCGAAAGAAATTTCGCCTTCTCGACCGTGCGGATGTCGCACTGGGTCGAGGCGTGCATCTGGATCGGCGGCAGGTCCATCTCCAGCAGGCCCATGTCCTGGATGATCAGGGCGTCGACGCCGGCGTTGTACAGGTCCCAGATCTGCTGGCGCGCGGTCTCCAGCTCGGCGTCGTGCATGATCGTGTTCATGGTCACGAAGATGCGCGAGCGGTAGCGGTGCGCGAACTCGACCAGCGCCGCGATGTCCTCGAGCGGATTGCTGGCATTGTGGCGGGCGCCGAAGGCCGGGCCGCCGATGTACACCGCGTCCGCGCCATGCAGGATGGCTTCGCGGCCGATCTCGGCGGTTTTGGCGGGGGACAGCAGTTCGAGCTGGTGGGCGAGCAGGGACATGGCGGCTTTTGTGCGGATGGTGCGAAAGGCGGAAATTATAGTCGGATCAAGGGTTTATGTCATTGTGTGAGCCTGTAAAATACAGCTTTGCAACCGCACGTACAGAACATTCGCATGGAAACCAATGATCAGCGCTACCTCGTCCAGCAAAACAAAGTTGCCGACGACGCCAAAGCCGCACCCGTATTCGCCAAGGTAATGCGCAGCAAGGAAGGCAAGTTCGAAGGCGTTTCCTTTATCAGGAACAAGGAAAAGGCGACCGTGATGACGGTCGCCGAAGCCCAGGAGGCCGTCGATTGGGCGACGAAAAAGAAGGGCAACGCCAAGGACTACGTGACCAAGATCATTTGCGTCGGACAGTAGTGCAGCTTAAATCAGCGATGGTGGGCACATGGTGCCCACCCTACCGTCAGTGCGCCGCCTCGATCCGCACCGCAATCGACTTCGCCGCCGGCACATAGCTCTCCTTCGCGTAATGCCACAGCGGCAGCAGCGGGTTGCACTCCGGGTAGTAGCCGGCGATGCACCCCGGCGGCACCGGGTACTCCATCACCGTCAGCCCGTCCACGCGCCGCTCGACGCCGTCATCGGTGGCGGTCAGCGCGCTGACCTTGGCGCCGTCCCGCAGCCCGCGCGCCTCCATGTCCGCCTTCGACATGAAGATGACCATGCGGTCGCCGGTCACGCCGCGGAAACGGTCGTCCAGGCTGTAGATCGTGGTGTTGAACTGGCCGTCGCTGCGTACCGTGAACAGACGCAGGGTATCCGGACGGTCCTTCATGTCCGGGTCGACCGTCAGGCCGTCCGGCACCGTGAAATTCGCCTTGCCGTTCGGGGTCTTCCATTCGCGGTGAGCGGCCGCGATCGGCTTGCGGAAGCCGCCGGGCGTCCACATCCGCGCGTTGAAGTCGTGGAAGATCTCCGGGTAGGTCTCGGCGATGGCGTCGCGGATCTTGCTGTAGTCGGCCACCCAGCCATCCCAGTCGACTTTCGGGTTCGGCGCCAGCGTTGCCTTGGCCAGTCCGGCGACGATGGCCGGTTCCGACAGCAGCGTGCTTGCTGCCGGCTCGGCCATGCCCTTCGAGCCGTGCATGCAGCCCGTCGAATCCTCGACCGACACCGCCTGCTCGACGCCGCCCTGGACGTCTTTTTCGATCCGGCCCAGGCAAGGGAGAATGTAGGCGGCCTGGCCGTGCACCAGGTGGCTGCGGTTGAGCTTGGTCGAGATCTGCACCGTCAGTGGCAGCGCGCGCCAGGCTTCTTCCATCTTTCCGTGGTCGGGGACAGCGCGCACGAGGTTGCCGCCCAGGCTGACCAGCGCCTTCACTTTCCCGCTCTGGATGCCTTCGCAGGTCTCGATCGTGTTCAGGCCTTTCTCGCGCGGCGGCTCGAAGCCGTACTGTTCCTTCAGCTTGTCGAGCGGCGCCAGCTCCGGCTTTTCAGTGATGCCGACCGTGCGCTGGCCCTGCACATTGGAGTGGCCGCGCACCGGGCAGATGCCGGCGCCCGGCTTTCCGATGTTCCCGCGCAGCAGCAGCAGGTTGACCAGCATCTGCACGTTTTCCACGCCGTTGCGGTGCTGGGTCAGGCCCATGCCATAGACGCCGATGACGGCGTTCGAGGCCATGTAGACGCGGGCGGCGTCGCGGATGTCCGCGCGGTCCAGCCCGGCCTCTTGCTCGATCTCGCTCCAGGTGGTTGCGCGTACCTTGTCCACGAAGGGACCGAAGCCCTGGGTGTGCTCGGCAATGAAAGCGGTGTCGACGGCCGGCGGATCGCCGCGCTTCTGCGCTGCGTCTTCCTCTTCCAGCACGGCTTTACACAGTCCCATCAAGGCAGCGATGTCGCCGCCCGCCTTGAGCTGGTGGTACTGGGTGCTGATCGGGGTCTCGGCGCCGCTCAGCATCTCCAGCGGCGACTGCGGATTGGTGAAGCTGACCAGGCCGCGCTCGCGCAGCGGGTTGAAGGTGATGATGGGCACGCCGCGTTTGCGCGCTTCCTGCAGTTGGTGCAGCATGCGCGGGCTGTTCACGCCGACGTTCTGGCCGAAGAACAGGATGCAGTCGGTCTTTTCGAAATCGTCCAGGACCACGGTGCCGACGCCGACGCCGATGCTCTTGGGCAGCGCCACCGAGGTGCTTTCGTGGCACATGTTCGAGCTGTCCGGCAGATTATTGTTGCCGTACATGCGCGCCAGCAGCTGGTACATGTAGGAAGTTTCCAGCGAGGCGCGGCCTGAACTGTAGAACACCACGCTCTTCGGCTCCAGTTTGCGCAAATGGGCGCCGATCTCGCTGAAGGCCTGCTCCCAGCCTATCTCCAGGTAGCGGTCGGACGCGGCATCGTAGCGCAGCGGGACGGTGATGCGGCCGGCGGCTTCGAGGTCGTGGTCGTGCCAGCGCTCGAGTTCGCGTACCGTGTGCTTGTCGAAGAAATCCTTGCCGATGTGCTTGCTGGTGACTTCCCAGGCCGTGGCCTTGGCGCCGCTCTCGCAGAACTCGGCCGGATGCGGGTGCGCGGGCTTGGCCCAGGCGCAGCTGACACAGGCGTAGCCGTCCGGCTTGTTCTGCTTGAGCAGCAGTGCTGCGCGCTGCGGCGGCACTTTTTCCTCGAGGAGAATGCTGCTGACTTCCTTCAGCGATCCCCAGCCGCCGGCCGGGATCTTCGGTTCATGGCTGCTGCCTTCCTTTTCCATAGCTGTCCATCCTCAAAGCTGCCGCCGGTGGGCGCGAAGTCGCCAGCATGAAGGAAGGCAAGGCGCCCGTCTGTTCGTGAGCGCACATGCATTGGGACAAGGATTTCGTTCGTCACGTTTTGGTGCGTCGAAGCACAGAGCCATCGTCTTGCGCCTGTCAGGATCGAAGGCCGATCACACACCAGGCCCATACCATGAGCGCACCTGCCGAAATCCACCCGATCCCGTATTCCCCGGCCGTAGAAGTGCCCGAAGAAAAAGAAGTCGAGACGACGTTCGACTTGAAGGACACGATGCACAGCATCTCCGTGAAGACCTACGAGGATTCCGGGCATGCCATTCGCAGCGTGCATGCCAAGACCCACGGGCTGCTGGTCGGCGAATTGAGCGTGCTCGAAGGCTTGCCGCCGGCGTACGCGCAAGGGCTGTTCGCCGTGCCGGGCAGCTATCCGGTCGTGCTGCGCCTCTCGACCACACCGGGCGACATCCTCAGCGACGACGTCTCGACCCCGCGTGGCATGGCGCTGAAGGTGGTCGGCGTGCCGGGCGAGCGGGTCGACGGCAGCGAGGGCGATGCGACCCAGGACTTCGTGCTGGTGAACGGTCCCGTGTTCACCGCGCCGACAGCCAGGAAATTCGCCGGCAACGCGAAGCTGCTGGCGTCGACCACCGACAAGGCCCCGAACCTGAAGCGTTTGTTCTCGGCGGTGGCGCGCGGGGCCGAGAAGGCGGTTGAAGCGGTCGGCGGCGAAAGCGCCACGCTGAAGTCCCTGGGCGGCCATCCGGAGACCAATCCGCTGGGCGAAACCTATTTCAGCCAGGTGCCGATCCTGTACGGCGACTACATGGCCAAGGTGTCGGTGGCGCCGGTATCGCCGTCCTTGACTGCGTTGAAGGATGCGCCGGTCGACCTGAAGGACAAGCCGGACGGCCTGCGCGATGCCGTCGTTGATTATTTTGCGGCACAGGGCGGCGAGTGGGAGCTTCGAATCCAGCTGTGCACGGACCTCGAGAAGATGCCGATCGAGGACGCCTCGGTCGAGTGGCCGCAGGAACTCAGCCCTTACGTCGCCGTCGCCCGCCTGCGCCTCGAACCGCAGCAGGCGTGGAGCGAGGAACGCGCGCGCCGCATCGACGAGGGCATGCAGTTCAATCCCTGGCATGCGCTTGCGGCGCACCGGCCACTCGGTTCTGTCATGCGCGTGCGCAAGGACGTATATGCGATGTCGAAGCGCTTCCGCGCCGAGCGTAATGGCGTGGAAATCAGCGAGCCGCGCGACCTGGACGATCTGCGCAGCGTTTAGACGGTGACCAGCGCCAGCAGTTCGCTGCGGTCGTCCGCGCGCTGGCACTGGGCGGTGGTGCGGTCCCAGAGCAGGAACATGCCGTAGGCCCAGTTGGCCACCAGTTCGCTCTCGGAGGCCGGCTTGGCCGCCGCGCCATCCGTCAGGCGCAGGATCTCGGCGCGCGTGAGAGCCGTTAGTTGCTCGTAGTTCCAGTCGTCCTTCGGCATCATCTTCTGGCGCGCGCGGTAGCGGCGGGCGCGTTCCGCATCGCTGAGCTTGTCGGCCTTGGGCGGACGCCCGCGCTTGCGGGCTGCTGCTGCGTCGAGGGCGAGTTCGATGGTGCGTTGGTCTTCCGGCTGTTTCATTGCGATGGCGCTGGTTGGCAAGTTCACCACATTATTCGTGATGAGTTACATTAAGGCAAGCTCAGATTGTGTGACGCGTCACGGATTTGTGACGCCGGGTCACAAATCGTTCAGCGCGGTGCGATGGCGCCGCGGTACAGCGCATCGGTGATGCGTTCCTGGAAGCGCGCTTCGGACGAGAATGTACCGGGCTGCTTGTCCGGATCGGCGCCGACGCCGGTGCTCACGTAGATCATGCCGTCCCTGCTGGCCGGATCGAACACGAACAGCGCGTTCAGGCCCCAGGACCAGCCGAGGTGGCCGACGCCCTTGAAGCCGCCGCCTTCGACCAGGCGGTCGCCGCTGGCGTGGCCCTCCTTGACGATGCTGGTATCCGTGAACTGCTGGTTGCCCAGCCCCCAGGCGTGATACAGGCCGCGATAGCTGCTGCCGTCGCCGTTGGCGCTGCCGTTCGCGCCGGCTGGATGCAGGGTCCACTGGCGGCTGAACATGGTGCTGATGGTCTGTGGCGCGAGGATCTGTTTACCATTGCTCTGGCCTCCATTCATTAGCATGAGCATGATTTGCGCGAGATCGGCCGTGGAGATGCGCAGGCTGCCCTGCGGGCCGAAGATCGTGCCGTTGGCGCCCGGCTTGTATTCCGGGAGCCAGGCCGGCGCGGTCGGCGCCACGACGTCGAAATCGTCGGTCTGGGCGACCCAGGGACCTTGCGGATCCCACGCTTCGGCGCCGTCCCTCTCGCGTTTCCGGTACAGGGTGGCGACGTCCTCTACCCGTGTCGGCCCGAAATCCCCCAGATAGAAGCCGGCCTTCGATCCCATGGGATCGAAGATCAGGCGGCGCATCAGGCGGTCGAAGCGCTCACCGGTGGCTGCTTCCATGAGCGTGGCGATCACGCCCCAGTTGAAATTCACGTATTCGAACCAGGCGCCCGGCGCATGGTCCGCGCTCCACATCGCGCCTTTGCCGTAATGGCTTCCGCCCGGCAGAAGCACCTCCTTCAGGCTGACCTCGGGTTCGAACTTGAAGCCCCCTTCGTCGCGCAGTGACGAGGTGTGCGTGAGCAGCATGCGCAGCGTGATCAAGCGGTCGGGAAAATGCGGATTGCGCAGTCGATAGCCGAGCACATCGCTGATGTCGGCATCGAGCGACAGCTTGCCTTGTTCGACCAGCTTCATGGCGCCCAACGTGGTTACGAATTTCGAGACCGAGGCCACCTTGAACAGCGTGTCGTCGTCAATCGGCTGCGCCGGCGCGCCGGCGATGGCGAGGCGCTTGTCGCCGAAGTGCCTGCGGTAGACGATTTCGCCGCGGCGGATTGCGACGACGGAGAGACCAGGCAGCGGCATCGCGGGGTCGCTCACGATCGCCTGCAGCTGGCGGGTGAGGGCCGCGGCCTGCGGTTGCGGCAGCGGGCTGGCCGGCGCATTGCCTGCGGCGATCGTCAGGGCGGCGGTGGCAAGCATCATGGCGATTTTCTTGTGACGCATCACGATATTCAAGAGTCCAGTGGAATGATCTCGTCGCTCGGCCCCGGCGTGCAGCCCGGCCCCAGCGCGTCCCAGCCGCGGTGCACGACGATATGCCGTGTGTCGTGGCACAGTTCCACGCGGCGCGCCTGCGGCGAGCGGCGATGCACGAATTCTTCGATGGATGCCGGCACGCTGACGCGCAGCGCCATCGCGTAGATGTCGTCGACCGGGTGATCGTCCACGTGCACCAGCGGGACGAACTGGCCGGCGAACATCAGCCAGCGCGAGCGCAGCCTGACCGGGCCGGCCGCGTAGCCCTGCTCGCGCAGCCAGGCCTGGGCCTGTTCACGCGGCTTTTCCTGGCCGGCGATTGCGCCCCAGGCGCTGGCCAGGATCTCGGCTACCCACTGGTTGCAGTTCTGGTAGCGGGTCCCGAAGGCATAGGCGTTGGCGCTGTAGCGGCCGGCCAGGAGCGCCAGCGCCAGCGGCTTGTTGCGCGCGGCCTGCTCCAGCCGGCCGGCATTGTCGGCATCGAAGAAGACCAGCGAGACGTGCCCCTGGCCCGGCGCATCCGCGCCCAGCGCGAATCCCGGCACGCCCTGGTCGAACAGGCGCGGACGCGATTCGTCGCAGGCGTAGTAGAGCTGGCGCACGGTCCAGGCGCTGTCCTCGTCCTTGAGGGCGATGCCGGCGTGCGAATACAGCAGATTGAAGCGGCTCAGGTCCAGGCCCGCGCGCGAAATCAGCGCCACGCTTTGCTGCGAGGCTTCGAGTTCGCGCTTGACCGCGCCGGCAAAGCGCAGCACGCGGTCCTGCTCGGCGGCAGTGACTTCCTTGCTGCGCTCGCAAAACGCCGGTATCCCCGCCGACGCCGCGGCGCTGGCGCCGAGGCAGATCGCGGCCAGCGCGGCGGCCGCGAGGCGGGACAGCATCAGATGGCGACCTTGCGCGAACCCAGTTCGCGGTACCAGTCATCCTGCAGGGCCAGGAAGAAAGGCTGCTTCGTGTCCGCATAGGCGAATTCATAGCCGTACACACGCTCGTTCACGTGCACGATGGCGCCGCTGCCCATGGTGCGCGCGGCCAGGGCGCGGTTCGGCACGTCCAGCGTGAATGCCTGGGCGGCCGTACCGGCAACCGGACGCAGCGTCAGGCGCGTGGTATCCAGCTTGGCCGGGGCTTGGGCGATGTCGATCACCTGATAGTCGCCGGCGGTGACGCGGCGGTCGTTGTTGGAGCTGTTGCTGGAGCCGCCGATCGAGTCGGAGATGCTGCCGGAGGAGGCGGAGCCGGCGCTGGAGGCGCTGGAGGCGACGCTGTCACCCCAGGCCGGGGCTGCGCATGCAGTGGCCAGGGCGCTCAGAATCAGGATGCGGCGGAGGGAGGCAATGGACATGATGGTCTTTCGTAGTCGTGCTGAACGGCGCTAATGGTACATTGCCGCGGCGCCGCTGCCCAGTTCCGCTGAAGTTCACGCAACAGAAATGACCAGTTTGCCCTCCGCCTTGCCGTCGACGAGGCGCTGATGGGCAGCGCCGACGTCCGCCAGCGTGTATTCCGTCGGGTCGAGGCGCACCCTCAGCGCGCCTGCCTCGGCCAGGCGGGTGGCCTCGCGCATGATGGCGCCATGGGCTTCCCGCCCTATGCCACGGATCAGTGGCAGCAGGGTAAATACGCCGGAGTAGCTCGCTGCCCGGAAAGACAAGGGGGCCAGCGAGTGCGTGCCCCAGCCGAGGGAGCTCACCACATGCCCACCGTTAATGCGTGCAGCGCGGAAAGACGCGTCCAGGGTTGGCCCGCCAACGGTATCGAACACGACGTCGAACCCCTCGCCGCCGGTAAAGCGGGTGACATAGTCCTCGACCGGTGTCGCACGGAAGTCGATCGCAGTGGCGCCATACCCCTCGATGATCGCGCGCTGGCTGGCTTCGCCGGTCGCATGGACTTCCGCCCCGAGTGCACGCGCGATCTGCACCGCGATGTGGCCGACGCCGCCGGCGCCCCCATGCACCAGTACCTTTGCGCCCGCTTTCAGGCCGGCGCGGTCGACCAGGCCTTCCCAGGCGGTGATGAAAACCAGCGGCAAGGCTGCAGCTTCGCGCATCGACATGTTCTTCGGCTTGTGCGCCAGCAGCGCGGCGTCGACCGCGGCATACTGGGCCAGCGAGCCTTGCACACCGGCGATGCCCCCGGTCATGCCATACACCTCGTCCCCCGGGTGGAACGCAGTGACCCCGTCACCGACGGATTCGACAACGCCGGCCATGTCGATGCCAAGGATCGCCGGCAGGACCGTATGGGCGTGGTCGGCCTTGCCTGCGACAATCTTGGTGTCGAGGGGATTCACGCCGCTTGCCGCGATCCGTACCAGCACCTGGCCTGGGCCCGCCACGGGCCGGGCCGTCTCGGCCAGGACAGGTGCTTTGCCAAAGGCCTCGAGGACGACTGCTTTCATGCTTGCCTGGATATTCATGATGACTCCTTTCGATTGACAGGCTTCAGTCTAGGACGGGATCGCGCCGGGAAAAACGGTGTCGTCATCAATGCAGTATTTATGAATCATGAACAATCGGAACGCTACAATAGAGGCCCGCTGTCGAACCTGGTGTGAAGGAAAAGCATGGACCGCCTGGATGCCTTGAAGGTCTTCTGCCGTGTCGTCGAAGCGGGAGGCTTCAGGCCTGCCGCCGACCGGCTCGGCATTTCCACGGCATCGGTGACCAAGCAGGTCGCCGCGCTGGAAGTGCATTTCAGGGTCAAGCTGCTGCACCGCACCACCCGCAGGATGTCGCTGACCGACGAGGGCCGACAGTGCTACGAGAACGCCGTGCGGCTGTTGGCGGATATGGGCGAACTCGAAGACTCCCTGCGCCGTTCCGGCGCATCACCCAGCGGCGTGCTGCGGGTCGATCTGCCGGCAATCGTCGCCAGCCGGATCGTGGCGCCGGCCCTGCCGTCCTTCCAGCTGGCCTATCCGGAGATCACGGTGCGCATGAGCGCCAACGACCGCTTGGTGGACATGGTGGAGGAAGGGATCGATGTGATGGTTCGGATCGGTAACCTGAACGATTCCCGGCTGGTGGCGCAAACCCTGACCGGGACGCAGTACGTCTGCTGCGCAGCGCCCGATTATCTCGCCCGGCGTGGGAGTCCGAGCACGCCCGAGGAGCTCGACGGCTTCGACTGCCTGAATTTTTCCTATCCGAGGTCGCGCCGCGTGCGGCCGTGGTATTTCCAGCGGGACGGGCAGGACAGTTCGCTGGCGCCGCGGAGCGGCTTCGTGACCGACCATGTCGAAAGCCTGATCGAGGCGGCGACAGCACGCGGCGGCATCATCCAGGTGCTGTCGATATCGGTGCAGGACAAGCTCGACAGCGGGGAGCTCGTGCAGCTGCTGCCGGATTGGGCGGCGCCAGGTCCCGACGTCGCCGTGCTATTCCAGCAGCGGCAACTGCGCGCCGCGAAAGTTAAAGCATTCGTGGAATTCCTGCACCAGACCTTCGGGAACCGTGGCCACGGCCGGCCGCGCAACGAGGGATAGGGATTACTGGGCCGGCAGCACTGGCGGCACAAGCTTCGCACCCCACCACTTCCTGTAATTGGCCGCATACGCCCCAGACTTGATGTACTCCGCCACAAACCCATTCACAAACTTCAGCAGCGCCGGATCCCCCTTCGCCATCGCAATCCCGATCGGCGTATTGCCGTACATCGCCGGCAGGGTCTCCAGCTGCTCGTTCCTGCTCGCCAGGTAGTCCAGCAGCGAAGAATCCTCGATCCCGGCATCGACCCGCTTCTGCTGCAGCAGCAAAACCCCGTCCGGCGCAAAGTTGTCGGTGTAGACGATGACCGCTTGCGGCGCCGACTTCTTCAGAAAGGCGTCCGCCGTGGTGCCGCGGCCGACCACGACACGCTTGCCGTTCAGGTCCGCCAGCGTTTTGACGTGGGCGCTCTTTTGCGCGATCACGCGCAGGCCGGCCTGGTTGTAGGGAATCGAAAACTCGACCACGCGCGCGCGTTGCGGCGTGATCGAGACGTTGGCCACCACCAGGTCGAGCTGCTTCGACATCAGCATCGAGATGCGCGCATCGCTGGAGACGTCCGAAAATTTGACCGGCACGCCCAGCTTCGCGGCCAGCGCCCTGGCGACGTCGACGTCATAGCCGACCGGCTCGTTGGCGGCGTTGCGGAAGCCCACCGGCTCGCCGCCCAGCGAGACGCCGATGCGCACGTAGCCGCGCGCCTTGATGTCCTCGATGCGGCCGGCCCGGGCCGAGGCTGCGGCCAGGATCAAGGCTGCTGCGGCGGCATATTTAAAGCTTTGCATATTCGTCCTTTCAGGTTCCGATGGCGGCGGCGACGCGCAGTTCCGGCGCGGCCATGCGCTCGTCCCAGTACCAGTAGCGTATCTCTTCGTCGCAGCGGTAGTTGACCACCTGGTGATTGCCCTGGGCGTCCAAGGCGTGGATGACGACGCCGGCCAGGAAGCCGGTCTTCAGTTCGGCGAGTTCTTCCACCGCGAACTTGATCGCGTCTTCGAGCGTGTAACCGAGCCGCATCGCCAGCACGATGCTGCGCGAGGTCGAGCAGCGCATGGTCATCTCGCCGGTATGGGTGCAGGCGGCGGCGCCGTAGCGGCTGTCCGCGTAGAAGCCCGCCCCGGGGATCGGCGAATCGCCCAGGCGGCCCGGGTACTTCCATGCCCAGCCGGAGGTCGAGGTAACCACGCCGATATGGTCGCCGGCATCAACGCCCAGGAAGACGGTGGTATCGCGCACGCGTTCCGGGTCGGTGATGGTGTTGCTGAGCGGCGCCAGCGGAATGTCGGGAAAGGCCGCCCGCTGTTGCGGCGACATCTCCTTCTGCAGGCGCTCCCACCATACCCGCTTGCTGTCCGGGTGCAGCACCTCGTCGACGGCGAAACCGCGTTCGGTGGCGAAACGGCGTGCGCCGGCGCCGGTGAGCATCACGTGCGGCAGGTGCTTCATCACTTCGTGGGCCAGCGCGGAGACCGGCAGGGTGGCCGGCACCGCGCCGACCGCGCCGACTTCGCGGGTCGTGCCGTCCATGACGCCGGCGTCGAATTCCATCTCGCCCAGCATGTTCGGCCAGCCGCCGTAGCCGACGCTGCGCACTTTGGCTTCGCGTTCGACCCTGGCGATGCCGCTGACCATGGCGTCGATGGCCGGGCCGTCGTTCTTGAGGTGTTCGACTGTGGTGTCGAAGCCGGGCCAGGCCTCGGCATTCGCTAACAACATTCTCATGACTTGCTCATCTTCGATAAAAATTGGGCGATGCGTGGCTGCGCCACGCCGCCGCTAGCTGCAAAGAACTGCGCGGTCGGCAGGTCGGCCAGCAGGCGGCCCTGGTCGAGGAACACGATGCGGTTCGAGATCTGGCGGGCGAATTCGATTTCGTGGGTCACGAACAGCATCGTGGTGCCGCTCGCGGCCAGCTTCGCCAGTATATTCAGGACCTCGGCCGTCATCTCCGGATCGAGCGCGCTGGTGACTTCGTCCAGCAGCAGGTAGCGCGGTTTCATCGCCAGTGCGCGGCAAATGCCGACCCGCTGGCGCTGGCCGCCGGAGAGCTGGGCCGGCCAGGCATCCGCGCGATCAAGCAGGCCCACGGAGGCCAGCAGTTCGCGTGCTTCTTCCTCGGCCTGGCGCCGAGGGACTTTCAGTACTTCGACCGGCGCCAGCGTGAGGTTCTGCAGCGCAGTCATGTGCGGATACAGGTTAAACAGCTGGAACACGGTGCCGCAGCAGCGCCGCACGAGTTGCAGCTGCTTCGCGTCGTCGACCCGGTTACCGTCGACAGAAATCGCGCCGCCGTCGAGCTGTTCGAGGCCGTTGATGCAGCGGATCAGCGTCGATTTGCCGGAGCCGCTGGCGCCGAGGATGGACACCACTTCACCCGGCGCGATGCGCAGGTTCACTTCATCCAGTACGGTGTTGGCGCCGAAGCGTTTGACGACGCCTTCGATTGCGATCATTTACAAACCCTTCCATTGACCATGCGCGCGCAGGCGAAGTTCCGCGCGGGCGCAGGCCCCGGCGATCAGCCGGGCCATCAGGTAATACAGCAGGCCGATCACGGTCCAGACGATAAAAGGCTTCAAGGTGCGCAGGTTCAGGATCGCGCCCGCCTTGGTGAGATCGACCACGCCGATCACCGAGATCAGCGAAGTCACCTGCAACTGGTTGACCAGCAGCCCTGCCAGCGGCCCGAGGCTGAAGGCCGCGGCCTGCGGTGCGACGATGCGGCGCAGCGCCTGCCAGCGGCTCAAGCCGAACACGCGCGCCGTCTCCAGCTGCTCGCGCCCGACTGATTCGATGGCCGACACTGCGATCACATACATGAAGGCCGCCGTGTTCCCGGACAGCGTGATGAGCGCGGCCTGCACCGGGCTCAAGTCCGTCTCGAGCAGCACGGGCAGCCCGAAGAAGACCAGGAAGAGCTGCACCAGCACAGGGGAATTCTTCAGCAGCTCGGCGACAAACGCAGCCAAGGGCGCCAGCAGCGGCACACGGTAGTAGCGCAGCAACGCCCAGGCCAGGCCGATGACCAATCCGATCAGCGTGGTGGCGGCAAACAAGGCAGCCGAGACGCCCAGGCCCTGCAGCAGCAGGACCAGGTCGTGCGGCGTGAAATCGGTATAGCGCATCAAGACTGCGCCCTGTTCAGGCGACGGTGCAGCAGCCCGGCCGACAGCGACACCAGCCAGGTCAGCACGGCATACAGCAGCAGGAGCAGGGCGTAGACCTCGAAGGGCTGGAAGGTGTCGGCGGCGATGATCTTTGCGCTGCCGGTCAGTTCATTCAGCGTGATCGCCGACAGGATGGACGATGTCAGGATCAGGTTGACGAACACCGAACCCAGTGGCCGCAGAGAGCTGCGCAGCGCGATCGGCAGCACGATGCGGCGCGCGATGGCGAAGCGCGACAGGCCGCTGACCTGGGCCGCTTCCAGCACGCCCGGCTCGATCGCCAGGATGCCGGAACGGATCACGTCGGAACTGAAGGCGCCGCCGGCCAGCGACAAGGCCAGCACGCCGGTGCCGAAGGCGCTCAGCTCGACGCCGATTTCGGGCAAGCCGTAGAACAGGAAGAACAGCTGGACGATGAAGGGAACGTTGCGGAAGATGTCGACGTAGACCTCGGCCGCGCCCCGGGCCAGCGGCAGTGCCGCGGTGCGCATCAGGGCCACCGGCACGCCCAGGGCCAGGCCGCCGGCGAGAGCCAGCGCGCAGGCGAGGGCGCTCAGCCGGGCGCCGGCCGCCAGGTCGCCGGCATAGGGCGCAAGAGGTGCAAGATCGAAGCTCATCCGGTCGAGTGTCACACACGCCGCCTTGCATTTCAAGCAAAAGGCGGCGTCAGGCCCGCAGTTTAGCTTTCAGCGCGGCGACTTTAGCGCTGCTGGTCTGCCGGCGTGCTCCGCTATCGAAGCCGAAGGCCAATACCTGCGGCGACGCCTTTGGTACCGGCACCGAGCAGGATGCGTGGACATCGGTCAGCGGCAGATGCGCGCGCAGGAGGTCCACGTTGTCGGCGCTGATGCCGGCGCCTGGCATGATCCTTATGCGGCCGGCGGCGGCCTCGAAGCAGCACTGCAGTCCTTCGATGCCGTCCGGCGCACTCCTGGCGCCGCCGGAACTCAGGATGCGTTCGAAGCCCAGGTCGACCGCCAGGCGGGTCGCCTGCGCCAGGTCCGGGCACAGGTCGATGGCCCGGTGCAGCGTGCAGCGCAGCTGAAGATCGATCGCGCGGCGCACCAGCCGTTCCAGGGTCCCTGTATCCAGCTGGCCGTCCGGCGTCGATGCGCCCAGCACCACGCCTTGCAGGCCGGCGTCGGCAACCGCGGCGATTTCGTCCAGCATCAGCCGGGTCTCGCGCTCGTCGAAACAGAAGTCGCCGCCGCGCGGGCGGATCATCGCGACGACCGGCACCGGGCTGGAAGCCGCCGCGTGCAGGAGGCCGGGGCCCGGCGTCAGGCCGCCGATGTCTAGCGCGCTGCACAACTCGATGCGGCCGGCGCCGCCCTCGTGCGCCGCGGCCAGGCCGTGGACGTTGTCGACGCAGACTTCCAGCGTGATCGAATCAGGCATGCGCGCCGCCCAGCTTTTCGAGGCCCAGCCAGGCCGCGCCGATCAATCCTGGCTCCGCGCCGGACTGGCCGGGCACGACGATGGGCTGCTCGGTCTTGCGCAGGATCCGGGCGCGAACTGCCAGGTCGAGGCGCGCAATCAAGGGCGCGCTGTTGGCCAGGCCGCCGCCGACCGGCAGCATGGACGCGCCGACTGTATTGACCAGCATGGCCAGCGGGCCGCTGAGCAGATCGGTCCAGCAGGCGATGGTGCGCTCGGCAGCGGCGTCGCCGGCCTGCCATGCGGCGATGATCTCGCGGCTGTCTATTGAACGCCCGTTCAAGGATCGGTACAGACGCTCCAGGCCACGCGCGCCGCCGATCGTGTCCAGACATCCGCTCTGGCCGCAGCCGCATGGGAAGCGGGGACTACTTACTACCGGGCCGTGGCCCCATTCGCCGGCAAAGCCGCCGGGCCCGCCAATCAGCCGGCCGTCGAGCACCAGGCCGCCGCCGACGCCGGTGCCGAGGATCAGGCCGAATACATTGGCGTGGCCGCGCCCGGCGCCGGCCTGGGCTTCGGCGAGGGCGAAGCTGTCGGCGTCGTTGATGATCCAGACCGGCAGCCCGAAGGCCTCGCCCAGATCCGCGGCCAGCCTGCGGCCGTCGATGCAGGGAATGTTGGCGCACTTGATGCGCCCATCGAGCGGATCGATCACGCCGGCAATCGAGATGGCGACGCCGCGCGAAGGACCGCCGGCATCGATCTGTGCCTGCATGGCGGCGGTGAAGGCGGCGAAGTCGCGGGTGGGCGTCGGCACGCGGTGGGGGCTGCCGATGCGGCCGTCGGCGGTGGCGACGGCGGATTTGATGGCGCTGCCGCCGATATCGAAACAGGTAATCATGGCCGGAATGATAAAGCGAAAAGCGGCTGTGTTGTGTGCATCGTTGCCGGAGGGTATCGGGACGCCGCTTGCTGGGCTGGCGGTGAAGCGTAAGATTGGGCTTCGACCACTTCATTGAGGAGATCAAGATGGCGAAGAATCAAGGAAACGATCAGAACCGGAATGCGGCCAGCTCCAGGGACCAGCAAAGCCAGCAATCGGGGCAGCAAGGCAGCCAGCAGCAAGGCAACCAGCAACAAGGTAGCCAGCAACAAGGTAGCCAGCAACAAGGTAGCCAGCAACAAGGTAGCCAGCAGCATGGCGGCCAGCATGCGTCCGGCGGCACGCCGGCACTGGATGACCTCGGCGGCAAGCAGAAGGGTGAATCGGCACAGGATGCTGCGCAGGCCTTCGACCAGCAAAACTCTGACAGCAAGAAGCGCTAACGCTTGAACGCCGACGGCTGATCCCGGCCGGCCGGCAAGCAAAGCCGGTGCGCAGACTCAGCGCGCACCGGATTCTCTCGATCTCCGATTTTTCAAGCCCGCGTAGTTCACCAGTCCGGGCGCTATTCAAACTATCTATTCACGGCACGATTTGTCCATCAGCGGCGGTGGGACCGAAATCTAACGTATCGCGCATAATCTATATTCCATGCAATCAACACCGTGCGGAACCCGCATGGATGCTGCTTCGGCGTTGCCTGGTGTCAAAAATAAATTGACACCGCTAGCTACGAGGAGGCCCATCGCCGTTGCCGCCGTCCTCGCCATAAAAACTTCCCACAGGCTTTTTTGCCCGGTCTTCTCGGCCCGGTCGATGCATGCCGCGCCAATGATCTGTAGCGGGTCCACGCCCAGCTCCAGTGCGACCGCCAAGCACGTTTCGTCATCCATCACGCGCTTCCCGCTTTTGTATTGACTGATCGCGGGTGCTGTCAGGTTCAACAGTTTTGCGGTTGCTGCGTCGTTCAGTCCGCGACTGTTCTGCAACTCGACTAGAAATTTCACGCTTTTCATATTCTTTCTCCTTGACATCGTAACGGCTGTTAACGATAGTAACGCTTGTTAACGTTCACGGCTGTTAAGCAACCCCGATCCTATGTCGAATTCTGTAGCTGGTCAACTGTCGAATCTCTCCAATTGTCACCATCAGCCGTCGAAAATGTCGGCTGTTCAAGCGCAGGAGTACTGCGACCTGGTGATCGCCAAGGCGGATCAGTTGGGGCCCCACTACGTCGAGCGGCAGTTGACCTGGGGCGCGGCTGAACTCGACCGCCTCCAGTTGCAGCAGGTTCGCCCTGGTGGTGCCTTCGTCATTCAACCTGGTCTACTGCCAGAAGCGGCCCAAGAGGGCGACCACGTTGAGGATGAACGCTGCTACGAGTGCTCGGGGACTGGTGAGCGTGATGGTGAGGAGTGTCCGTTCTGTCGTGGTACGAAGTTCCCGGTTCCACGTTATGAGGTGCAAGGTTGACCGCCGTAGGCGGCAGCGCCGCACCGCGCGGAGCGAAGCGAGCACGGAGCGCCGGTGCCGCCGAAGGCGGTTCCCCCCGTACTGTAATACGGGGGGAAAGTCCGGAACAGACGCAAGGGCAGCGGATGGCGATCATAGATTGGCTTCGCTTTACCTTCCTGCCTTCGGTTCCTGCAACTGAGGCGCTTGACCAGCTGCGGCGCTACCTCGCGCTCTGGTTCCCGCTGCCGGTCAACTTCGTCCCGGCGGAAAAGGGCATGTTTGGGTACACGTCCAGCTTCGATTTGATGGTCTGGAAGGACGGCGAATTCATTCGCGTCGGCGTGGTTGCCCTGGGCGGCAACACGGCTGGCAACACGATGATGGTGGATCTCTCGGGTAAGGGCTGTTCCCTGGTGAGCGACTGGCAGGCGGTCTACGCGACGATGCAGGACCTGGACGCGAGGATTACTCGTGCCGATACCGCGTTGGACCTGATGGAAGGCTTCACGCTTGAGCAGTTCGATGATCTGTACCTGGCCGGTGAGTTCAACTGCGGCGGGCGCATTCCGTCGCGGCGGTACGTCGAGGGTGGTCACATGCAAGACCTGGGAGCACATGGGCGCACGCTCTATCTCGGCAAGAAGGCCAACGGCAAAGAGTTGTGCATCTATGAGAAGGGCAAGCAGCTCGGGAATCCTGAGAGCGAGTGGCTGCGTATCGAGATCAGGTTCGGCAACCGTGACCGGGTCATTCCACACGAGATCGTGCTCGATCCCACGCGGTTCTTCGCTGGCGGCTTCGTCGCACTGGAGACGCTGGTGGATAGCATCAAGGAGAAGATCAAGACCGAGCAACGGGACATCGTTGTCGAGGAACGCACGATTGTTTTGAAGCGCCTGACCCATTACCTGGTGGCGGCGTATGGCAAGACGATTTACCAGCTGGCGCACGAGCTGGAGATGGATTACAAGGCCCTGGTCGAGTTACTGATGGTGCAAGGAGTGCCGCGCCGACTAGAAAAATCCGTGGTGGCCGACGGCGTGAACCGGGTGCACGAGCCAGCCCGACCAATGGAGAAGTGAAATGCAGATGCAAGCTAAAGCGACCATTCGTGGCGCGAAGAAGTTCAAAGGCCAGATGGATGACGGTAAGCAGATCGACAGCGGCAAGCTGTTCGTCGAGGTGATCCTCAAGGAGAGCGACAACGCCTTCGGTATGTGCACTGAGCCGATGAAGTGCAAGGACTCCACCGTGGTCGACAGCATCAAGCATCTGACCTTCCCGTTCATCGCGGAACTCGATATCGAGATGGTCAGCGGCTCCAAGGGCATGGAACAGACGGTTCTGGCCGTGAAGCCTGTCCAGGCTATTCGCGAGCAGGCGCCCGCCAAGGGCTGATCATGCCTTACTGCTTCATGGCCGTGAATGGTGGTCCGAGCATGCCTATGGCTCGGTCGGACACCGTGTCTAGTACCGATCCGGCTACGGGCCTTGTCACCACGGTTCCTCGGACCGACTTCACGTCTTGCGATTACGTGATCTGGAGCGGTGCTGATTACGTGACCACGGTCGTGAAGTACAACCAGGTGATGGCAGAGCCGTTCGATCCTGCGGTGGCAGGTGAGTATTTTGTCTTCGCTTTTGCATCTACTGTCGGTCTCTGGTGGGTCGCTCATAGCGTCGGCAAGGTCGTCGGGATGCTTCGTTAAATTTTTTGTTGTACCACGCTGGGGGGTGTCCCAGTTTCCATAAATAGGTGATGTATGAATCTGAAGAAAATTGCTCGTCGTACCGGCGTCGCATTCCTGGCTATCTCGGCTGCTGCTCAAGCTTCGGCTGCTGGCACGCTGGCCGATCTGACCACCGGCGTTTCGTTCGCTGACGTCGCAACCGCAGTCATCGCAGTCGCTGGCACGCTGATCGCGCTGAACGTGACCGTCAAGGGCGCGAAACAGGTGATCCACTTCATCGGGAAGTAATCGCGCGATGCGTGGGCAGGAAAGGGGGCTGAGGCTCCCTTTTCTTTTTTGGAGGTCTTATGTCCGTTCAATGGTGGTATTTCGCTTTTTTCTGCTGGGGTGTCCTATGCGCCAATATCGTTACCCGGGCTTTGTCTCGGTCTTAGGTCTTTCCTGGGCGCTGATGTTTGCGCCAATTATCGAGGCTCGCGCTCAGGCGGCTGCGGTTGTCGCTCCGCTGAATCGGGCTATCTCGGCTATCGTCCTGGCTAAGCTTGCGGCCTGGGGGATATCTGCCGCTGATCCTCGGGCCGCGGCGACGATTCGAGGCATTCAGATAGGTTTGAATGTTCTCGCAACGGGTAGCGTTGCCGCGGGCGCTGCTATTTCTTGGCCTGCGTTGTTGGCTGCTGCGGGCATTGGTGCTGTCGCTGGCGGTGTCATTTACCTGGCGAAGAATTCTGATTTCAAGTGGACTTTTAACGCCGATGGCTCCCTGGTCGCTAGTGGCACGATTCCTACCAGCGTAAACACTTTCCCTGGTGCGGCTCTTGTGAAGGGCGGCGGCTTTTGTTCTGTGCCGTATTTCCAGAGGGATTCGTCTGGCAGTGGCAGCTATTACAACGTCTATTTCAGCAGTCCCGAGTCTTGCGCGCTCGGGTGGTTTGACTCAAATTACCCTACGGCTGGCTGTGCGCTGAACTATGTGGTCGTGAGTTCTTCCAATGTCATACAGGTCAGCTACAAGGGCTGTAATGTCGGTCCGGTGAATCTGACATGGAATTCGTCGGGCTCGCCTTATGCGTCTGCGAATGGCACGTACGATACTCGTCCTCCGCCTCCTCCAACGGACATTCCTCCGGTTACTTACGCGTCGGCGGACGCTGCTTCGAAGTCGGTTCCTGCTGGCGTGGCTGGTGCCTTGGCTTCCGGTACGCTGGCGGCCGCAGTGAATGCCGCTTGGAAGTCGGCCGCTCCTGCCAATGATACTGGTGGTATTCCCTGGGCCGCGTCCGACCCGGTGAGTGTTTCTGACGTCGATTCGTGGTCGGGGTCTAGTGGGGCTAGTGTTCCTACGGTCGGCGATTTCACTGGTAGTGCTGGGTCATCGGGTTCGGTGTCGTTGGGCGGCGCCGGATCTGGTACTGGCACGGGCACTGGAACTGGTACTGGAACCGGCACGGGGACCGGCACCGATACTGGCACTGAAGCTCCGACGACACCGGGCACGGGTACCGAGATCAACTGGGGTCCGAATCCTAACGTTGGCGCGCCGCCTCTTGAAGCTACGCCGTCGAAGGAGAGCATCCTTGATCCGATGTTCAATTTGATGCCTGAGCTTAAGTCGTTTGCGGTTCCGTCGCATCAGGCGGAGTGTCCAGTCGGTGTGTTTGCGTTGTATGGCAAGGAATATCGTCTCGACGCTCATTGCGGGTTGCTCGAGCAGAACCGAAGTGTGATCGCTGCGGCTATGGTGCTTGCGTTTACGTTGGCCGCTCTGTTCATTGTCCTGAGGGCTTAAGCATGTACGGAATTCTGTTATCGGCTCTCTTTACGGCTCTTACCTGGTTCGTAAGGTCGATCCTAGTGAAGTTTGTTGTTTTCTTCGCGTTGTATTTCATCGGTGCGGAATTTATGTCTTACCTGGCTCCGAAGCTGCCGGGTTCGTCGTCGCTTAGTCAAGCCTTCGGCGCTATTCCTCCGGGCATCTGGTACTTCTTCGATCTCTTCAAGGTCGGCACTGGCGTTCAGCTTTGCCTGTCGGCCTACGTTACTCGGTTCGCGATTCGTCGTATGCCGGTGGTGGGGTAAGCATGCCAATTAATGCTTTCGGTGGTGCGCCTGGTTCCGGCAAAACGTACGGGGTGATGCAGCATGTGATCCTGCCTGCTGTGGCGAAGGGTCGCTTCATCATCACCAACATTGACGGTTTGGACTGTGAGGCGATCTATGAGCATGTGGTGAAGGAGTTCTACGAGGGCAAGATCATCTGTGTAGGCCACATCCGGCACTGCGATCGGTCGGCGCCGGACAAGGTAACTTTTTTCCCTGGTGAGGATGCGCTCGATAAGGCGATGCCTGTGCCGGCGCCGGATGCTGGTGAGGTTTGCGGTGGCGACCTGGTTGTGGTGGATGAAGCGACTCGCTATTGGTCTACCGGCGAAAAGGTGAAGAGGGAGCACGCGTATTTCTTCCGCGAGCATCGTCACTTTGCGAACGAGATGGGTCACACCTGCGACATGGTTGTAATCGATCCTGACTTGACGATGCTGGCCAGGGCGCTCAAGGGCAAGGTTGAGATGTCGAGCCTGACGCACAAGCCGAAGGAGATCGGCTTGGAGCGCTATGTCGTCAGGATGTTTCGGGGCGTGAAGCTTACCGGGAAGCCGTATTCGACTCAGGGTCCGTATCCGTTTAAGCCGGAGGTCTATAGGCTCTATCGATCCTATGCGGTCGCGGGTGCAAAAGAGCAGGCGGTCGATAGTCGCCAGTCCCTGCGGGGCAAGATCATTGCGAAGTTCGTTGCCACCCTCGTTTTCTTTCTTGTTTGTGTTCTGGTCCTGGTGTTTGTGATCCGGCATAAGGTGAACAAGCTTGAGGAGGCGAACGGGAAGCCCTCAGACGCTTCGCAGCCTGCGGTTGGCACGAAGCCTCCTGGTGCGGCTCCGGTCGCCTCTGGAGGCCTTCCTGCTGCTCCTGTGGGGCGTTCCGCTGTGTCGGATCGGCTTAAGGTGGTTGGTGAGGTCGTGATACGCGGTGAGCGCTGGGTCGTTGTTAGTGATGGGTCGGCAATTCGCCTCGAAAATCGTGCTGCCTTCGTCGGCTCTGGTGTCCAGGTTGTCGGTGTTCTTGAGGGTGAGCGGGTTTCGGCGTGGTCCGGCGCGCGGCCAGTTGGGGGAGGGAAGTGATGAGGAATCTGTTTGCCTGGGGCGTTGGGCTGTTGATCGGTTGCAGTGTCGTTTGTTGCAGTCAGGCCGCTGAGAAGGATTCGGGTTTCGACTTGTCGATGGTGACGGTTGGCCAGGCCGTGTCGCTCTACTACAAGGAGGTATACATCCGGCCGTATGTGGTCTGTAACGATGTGCTTCAGGATGGGCGGATGGTCTCGGTTCGCGCTGGCGGTCGCGTGCTCGATGGGCCTGGTATTCAGGCGGTGTTGTCGGCAAACGGGTATGAGGCCGTCGAGAAGCAGGGCGTCATGG
Organism: Massilia sp. Bi118; assembly: GCF_918697865.1. Lineage (GTDB taxonomy): Bacteria > Pseudomonadota > Gammaproteobacteria > Burkholderiales > Burkholderiaceae_D > Telluria. The sequence goes on from NZ_CAKKMV010000004.1 coordinate 284,247, forward strand.
TTGTGTGCAAGCGTTCCGAGGCGGCGGCGGTTCGGGATCTCGGTGAGCCATTGCTGTATCGGGTTAGGCATCGCGATCCCGGCTACCTGGTGGATCTGCTGCAGCCGCTCGTCGTCGGGACGTTTGCGAATAGAAGGACCGCTGTTGCGATGGGCGTTGGTGGTCAGGCGGTAGGTACGGCTGCTGTTGGTGCGCAACCTGGTCAGGTTGTGGTCGGCGCTCCTGGTGGTGGTCCGCAAGCTTCCGCAGGGGTCGGGTCCGTGATGAATTCGGCGGTTGGTGATGACTTCATCGTTTTTTCTGGCGCACCTGGTGAAGTCCGTAAGGTTAAGTCTTTGCTTGAGCAGCTGGATACGCCTGTCGGTGAGGTGCTGGTGAAGGCGTACATGTACGAGGTAGGCAAATCCGCTTCGGATGCCTCGGCGCTCCAACTGGTGGCTGGCGTGCTTGGTGGGCGGTTGAATCTTTCGGTTGGCGCGGACCCGGTGTCGAACCTTGTGCGCATCCGCGCTGGCTCCGTGGACCTGGTTGCTTCGGCGCTCGCTTCGGATTCGAGGTTCAAGGTTGTTAGCGCTCCTTTTGTGCGCCTCCGGTCGGGTAAGACGGCGCGCTTTGTTTCTGGTGGCCAGCAGTCGATCCTAGGTGCGATCCTCACCAACAACAACGGCTCGACCCAGCAGAGTTTCGAGCGCGTCGATTCCGGCACAATCCTTGAGGTGTCGCCAGTCGTCCGGGGTGAGACGGTCGACGTTGACCTTTTTCAGCAGGTCAGCAACTTTGTCGCGGCACCTGGTGCATCGGCTGGCCAGCCGCCGATCCTCAACAAGCGGGAGTTGCGCACGTCGCTTTCGATGGTCGATGGTGAGGTCGTTGTGCTGGCCGGGCTGAACGACTCGAAGGACGAGGGTGGCTCGACCGGGCTGCGCTTCTTGCCTTTCAACCTGGGCAAGTCGTCCAGCTCGAGCTCGAGCGAGCTTGTCTTGGTGTTGGAGATGAAGCGGCTATAGTTCTGCCGATCGGTGATCGACAAAATTTAATTCGACCTGGTAGATCTGATTTTCGTGCCGGCCGGCGAAATCTGGCTCTACCAGGTCGAATTTTATTTGGCGTGACGTATCACGATAAGTGCCGGGGGTATGGGGCCGGTTAGGGCCCCATGTAGACATGCTGAGCCTGCGTCGACGGGTCGTTCGAATGCGGCCGCTTCAGTTTGCCGATTCGCAGCAGTGCACGCGCCATGCCAAACCGCCTTTCGCTAGAATTGCCGGAATGCAATTACAACTGTTCCCGTTCGATCAGCTTGGCCCGCAAGAGAGGTCACACATCTACGGCGAAATTCGTCGGCAATATTGGCACATCAGGAACCTGCGAACTGGACGCTTCGGTCAGGCCAGGTTGCGCAAACACTATCGGATGGTTGAGGGGCAAAAAAAACGCCTGCTCATGGCAGGCGTCTCAAAGCGTGAAATTCTCGACTTACTAGCTTGCTGTCGGTCGCAGTGCAGCCGCCATAAACATCCGTTCAAAAGGGCTCTTACCTAAAAGCTTTGACATTCCGCTCACCTAAGTCTTTGAATCTCTGAGGCTTATAAGAAGATGTCATAGCTTTTGGGTGCATTGGGCTCAAGGCGAATTAGCGTGTTTTACCTAAATGGGGTGACACGTTTAGTGTACTCGTGACTCGTACCTAAATACGTTGACGCCGCAATGGCGATCACAGCGCGACGCTCGTCGTCTAAACATTCGCCTGGTTGATGCTATAAACGGCATGAGAACGTCCGTATCGGGCTGAGCTAATGCAACGTTGCGACGGTCGGACGCTGGACCGTGGGGCTTAGACGTTTTACTTGCGTCGCGCATTAAAGCGTTGTATATGTTTCATTAGGCTTATTTTCAAATAAGTCATTTTCCCTTGTGTCCGGTTACAGAGTTCGCTACATGCCCGAACGTCATGACGGCTTTGGCCGTGAACTTTACGACATGCGATGCGCGAAAGGCGTCACGCAATTGGGAATTGCAGCTCGGGCCAACTTGGGCCGCGGCTACTACTCGCAACTGGAGAATTCGAAAAAGGGGCCGCCGTCTGCCGCTGTTTTGCTGCGAATTGTGCAGGCTCTAGAGTTGAACGACCTGGACGCGCAGCGGCTGTTGGCTGCAGCCGTCGCTGAAAGATGTGCTGCCGCGTGTGAAAGTACGTGGGCGTGCGCACCGATTGCGTTGCTCGTCAAAAATTTGATTCAATCCGCATCACATATTACACAGGCAAAAGCGGCACGTATCGAAGCCATCCTCAAGGAGGACTGATCATGTAAAAAAGCGACGAACCCCAATAACTGAGATCCGCCGCTTTCGGCCAAAGAAAAATATCTTCGAACCTGGACACTTCAAAGATATCGCTCTCCGACCGGACGGTCAACCTTTGTTTCCAAAAAAGCTGCATCCGTCTAGTAACGGAGGGTAGAGCAATGCTACGAGGCATCTCTTCCGCAACCCACGCGTGTGGGACGGGGCAAAGTACAGTCGCGCCACTCACGGCAATTCGAAAGCGCGCACAGAAGGTATCGAATCTCTGGATCTTCGATTCTCCGAAGAACAACCGGCGCCTGACGGTTTCGGGTGATGTCGCGTTCCTCCACTTGGTGTTACTTGAGAGCGATTGCGACGTTTTGGGATACGATCTCATCGATGATCCCTTCCGGATTACATCGAACTCGCAACACGGCTATGTGCGGCTGCGGCTGAAGGACGGCAGTCAGGCTTGGCTCACCTTTGGCAGGCAACGCACTCGAGACAGCGCCAGCGACGACCCAGCTTCTCGGGATAGCACGCTGCAGGTAAAAGCGAATGATGCTGGAGCCACGCTGATTCACCGCACTGATCTCGATCTGGCTGGTAGGGAAGTTTTCATCGACAACTGGCTGATGCTGTGTGCGGTTATGACGCGCGCGCGGCTGCATCCCTGCCACGTTGAAACTGAGCGCTTCTTGTCGTGCTTTGCACGACAAGACGCGCCAACAGTTTCGAGCATGTTGGCAATACCCGAGGTTGACCCTGGTGTCATGCTCGCTGTCATTGCCAAAGCGCTGCAGAGCGGGCGATACGGTGCTGACCTGGATAGAAGGCTGTTTGGGACGAGCACGCAGATTAGACGGGTGGCGCAATGAGTGCGACGCGCAATCGCTCGTTAATTCCCCAGTCGCTATCCGACTTGACGCTCTGGCCGGCGCCAGACGAGCGTGCGTTCGACGAGGAAAAAAGGGCCAATTACTTGCGCCGTAGGCTGGCCGTGCAGATGTACTCCGACGGTGTCCGGCACGAAGACATCACGAGGGAGACAGGCCTGCCGAGACAGACTGTATGTAATATGGTGCACCGATGCTTGATGGGCGCCGAGGACGGGACGATCGCCGGCTTTCGTGCTCTTGTGCCATGGAAGCGGCTGGCGGGCTACGATCGCAAGCTGCCAATCGTGCGTGAGCTAGGCGATGGTTCTGCAGGGTGTGCAGGCGCTTTAACGTTGTTGTTCTCACGGTTCCCGGAAGTGGAAAAGGCTGTACGAAGTAGCTTTTTGGGGCATCCGTCGGGACGGGTGCCAAACGGTAGAGTGAGCTATACCGCATTGCATGGTGAGTTCCTCGACGAGCTTCGGCAGTTGAATTTCACCGATCGGGATTGGCCCTTCAATACAAAGGATTGCGGCTACAAATCGTTGCGTGCGTATTGCCTGGCGCTGTTGAAGGAAGAGCCCGTCTTGTGGTTCGGTGCCCGAAGTGGCGAAGACGCGGTACGCCGTCACGGGGTCGGGTCGGGTTTTCGCAGTGTTTTCCCTAAGCTTCGCGGTTATGGTGCTTGCCAGTTGGACTTTCACAAAGTTGATGCGGCATCCGTAATCATCATTGAGACGGAGACAGGCGCGCGGTTGCCGGTACCTGTTGCTCGTTGGCATATCGGGTTCTTGATCGAAGAACGTTACAACCTCGTACTTGGCGCCTTCGCCGCGCTCGAAAGGACGCCTAGTGGCGATAGCGTCCTCGAAGTGATCGATGTGGCCCTGCGCCCTTGCGAAGGAAAAGGGGCAGTGTCTTGTCACCTGACTGAAGATGGAAAGGTCTTTCCTCTTCAGCTGATGCCCGAGCTTGCCTTTCAGGGATTCAGTGTCCTTAAGATGGACAATGCATGGTCGAATGCCGCAACTGGCGTGGTCGACAACATCATCAACACGGTCGGGTGCGCGGTCAACTTTGGTCCGGTAAAAGCGTGGTGGCGCCGGCATCCGATCGAACGCATTTTCGGCGAGCTTACGCAGCGCGGCCTCCAGCGTCTGCCGTCCACATTCGGCTCGGGTCCCGATGATACGAAGCGGTCCAACCCCTTGGAAAATGCTGTCAAGTTCGAGATCACGATCAAGGATCTTTTAGATGTCATTCACGGCTGTATTCGAGAGCATAACGACGACGCGAACGAGGGGATCGACTTCGCATCACCCATGACGGCTCTTCAGCATGACCTCGGTAATCCTGATGCCGGAGTATTCCTGCAACCGTTGCCACGCGCCGCACAAGCCGACTTCAGACTTTTGAGTCATACGGAGGTCGTGACGGTCTGTGGCAACCTTCATACCAATGTCAGGCCGCACGTCACTCTCGGGCGGTGGAAATATACCAATGCGGCACTTGCGAACTCGTACGACCTGATTGACCATCAGCTTATCGCCTATTGTGATTTACGAGATGTGCAAAACGTGAGGGCGACCGTCTTGGGTACAGGCGAGCAGCTTGGCGCGCTGCTGGCCCCTGCAGGGCGCCGGGGGCAGCATATTTCGTGGCGAACCCGTGCGTTGATCAACCAGGCGGGACTGTCCGAACGCAATCGGACCAACCACACGTCGGTCGCGTCCAATTGGCGCGAAACCAAAGAGGAAACGCTTCGAGAGACCCTGAAGGTGACGGGTAAGCGTAAGCGGAAGCGTGCTTCGAACGAAGCACTCGAAGTCGCCAAACTCGAGGCTGAAGAAAGTCGTGCAAATGCGCGGCGCGATACCGCGCTTGAAATTCCAGAAGAGCCTGAGAAGCCGATGCATGAGCCGGCTTCTACACAGCATGAGAAGCGTCGTGCGCCAACGTTCGCTGATCCGGCGGATGCGCCAATCTATCTCGGAGATTGAAATGACCTCTTTTGCCGAACGTCTCGGCGACCAGTTGACGATTGACCACCCTGCGTTCAGCTCGCAAACGGTACTACTAACGGAGCCAATTAAAGCGCTTTACCAGGTCGTCCGTTATGTCCTTCTTGTACGGGAAACTGGATGCTGTTTCACGGCTCCAAGCGGCGTTGGTAAAACACGCGCCTTGATGATGCTCGAGCACGTTCTGCGGGATCGCATGCCGAATCTTGTGGTTGTCCGCCACACCAGCTGGAATCATCAGGTGCCGTCAATCCGCGCTTTCTTCAAACACTTCCTCACTGCGGTCGACCATCCAGAACTGCGTGGCGAGACTTTCGATTTAAGGCGAAGGCTGGTTTGCCGTCTAATCGACTTGGCGCGCACGCACCAGTCTCCCTTTGTCGTGCTTTTGATCGACGAAGCAGGTGCGCTGCGTATTGACGACTTCCTCTTCCTCAAGGACATCTACAACGACCTTGATCGCGAAGGTGTCGGTCTAATCACGATCATGATTGGGCAGGACCCCGATTTTTCTGACGTAATCGCACTTTTACGGGAAAAGGGTCGGACAGATCTCGTGTCGCGATTCGCGAGACGACGCGAAGTGTTAAGGCCACTGTCTACGTCTAAAGACGTCGCTGGAATCTTTCGACAGTATGACACTAGCATCTGGCCGCAGGGTTCTGAGCAAACATGGACGAAGTTCTTCCTTCCCGAAGCCTGTGCTTCTGGCTTCACACTCGAGAGTCAAACGCCGCTGTTTTTCGAAGCGCTTCGGTCGTGCGTGGGGAAACCCCTTCCACGCGCCGGATTTCCTGCTCGGCAGTTCTTCGCCGCCGTCCGACATTTTCTCACTATGCAGCAGCATGAAGATCTGCCTGGCCGGTTGCCACCGCCTGAAGCATGGCAGGACGCAGTTGAATTTGCTCTGCTGGCAGATGCCGTCAACGATTTGAAGACCGAAGCGAAGCGCTTAAGGAGGTAGCAGAAATGATACTGCTCGACGTTCAGCGACAGCCATCGGCCACCAATGCGGCGCTCGATCTCAATTCATTACCTTGGGAGTCGATCACGTCCTCATTGTGGCGCTTTGCATGGCGGAACGGGTTGCGAGCGAAAGAGTTACTGCGGTTCTGTTCGCGGGGTGCATCGTACGAAAAAGAACACGCGAAAATGACGAGTGCTCCTGGGTTTGACGCTAAGCTCTTTGCAGGCTACAGCGGGTGGAGTAGGAGTTCGGCGGAGCCGAAATATATCGTTGCAAAACGGCTGCATCATCGCGGCATTTGGTGGTGCCGAACATTTCGGTACTGCCCGATTTGCCTGGAACACGCCTACCATAGCTTCTGGCATCAGAACCTGTTTATCACCCACTGTCCGCTGGATAACGCGCCGCTGTGTACGCAGTGCTATTGTTGTGGCTACGTACTGCCAGCGTACGGTTTCCATTATCGACTCTTGGACGAACCGTTCACGTGTGCGCAATGTGGCGGGCCTGTCGCCGGCGTCGAGCCGAGAGTGTCAGCCCGGCTGCAAATTCAGGAGCGCGCAATAGAGATCGGCAGGACTCTTGATGTGTTAGCCCTATGGTGGGAGATGACCACTACTGCACGAGAGGAATTCGAGTTCCTGTTTCAGGACAGCGAGCTTTATCACGCCGCGCGTTGGTTGCGAGTGGATACCTGTATCAGACAGTGGGTGCAAGACCGTGCACCCATCTGCTCCAGCCTTGCTTTGTCAAGGCGCACTATACCTGAACTGGTCATTCTGAAGTGGAGGGTACGACTTGCGCCACCTGTTCTGCAAGATCACTTTATTCGCACTCGAACACCCCGTCACGTGCAACTCGACCTCGCGAGGCAGGTATACCAGGCGACGCTACGCCGTCTTGCCCGAGCAATCCAGATGGTTTCGCCATTCGACGATGCCGAGCATAGGCGGTATCTTGCATTGCCCCCAAGTGATCTAGTGCGTCATCCAGGCGGTTGCAATGTATATCTCCTTGCATTGGTTGTGCTTCGTCGGTGCTACGAAACGTATTTTAGTGTCATGCAGGAGGACATCTCGAACGTACAATTCCAAATGGATTTAACCAGTTTTAGCAGAGATCTCGAATTTGGGAGTCGTATTCGGACATATTGGCGGCTGCGTTACCTTGCCAAGTTCGGTTCGATTTACTGGTGGCTCATCGCACTTCGCAAGCCTACTTCTGGCGTGAAAGAGACAAAGTTGAACCAACTGGTGTTACGAGCCACTACCGTCGATCCTTCATATCAACATGGCGACTTAATAGTAGGAAGTGTCGCTTTTCCGAGCGTCGACGGGCTAGATCTGCGCAAGCTCGCCCGACGTCAGGGCGAATAGAGTTAGTGCGGTTACAAAACTGAGCGACATACCGCAAACGGATAAGCGGGCATGGCTGACTGTCAGGTTGCTTGCAAGCCTCAGTCGAGCAGCGCTGTTGGTCGGTTGCTCAGCCTCTTACGTGGTGGCAAACGAACCGGATAAACTTATTGAATCATTACGAACGGATTGGGCTTTCCAGTGCGTTGTTCAATTGATTCGAACGATGCGTCGATCCTTGCGCCATCTGTTGAGGCGAAGACGGCAAAGCCGAAGCCGTGACCAAAGCGAGCCTGCAGTGCAAGCAAGTCCTGTCCCGCCGAGATGCTAATCTTGTATTCAAACTGATCATTGAGAAGCGACTTGGAGCGCACGAGCGCAGGTGCCAGTCCGTCAAGTTGCTGAAGGTGATCGAAAACTACGTAGCGCCCGCTGTTTGTAATAAGCTCGGCATTGGTGAACCATTTCAATGCGATTCTCCCTTCAGGCGGGAATACATTCTTCGTTTGCATGTAATAGATCGCTTTGGTCAGCTTTCCAGAAAAGATCTCGACGGCTCGATGCATTTCGCTGGTCACGCGCACTGGACCCGCCTCTTGATTCGTCATGCCGGGTGGTGGTGCGATCCCCAGCCGCCGGTTTAATGCTCGGGCTTCGACAGCCGACGGCATCATTTTGGCAATCAGTTCCGGGTGCTTCTGGTGTACTGACGTGATCAGTGCCGACATTCGGCCGTCGCGATTACCCGAGTCCGTAAATGGGTCGGTCCGTCCAAGCAAAGAAATGATGAGGTCATGGTCTGCGGTGCCGTGATTACAGCTCTCGCAGGCTGGGAACTCAAAGCCTTCTGGCCAGTCACGAAACTGGAACATCGCCCGAGGAGGGCAGTGCTCGATGGTTGTTGCCTTTTCGCCACCTCCGCAGAAGATACAAACTGGATGTGCAGAAAAAAATGCATTCTTTCTAACGCGCGACATTCCCACTCAGGCCTCTCCTTCTCGTTATTCCTAATTAATTCGATGTTCTCACCAGTTTGCGCGATGTTTATCTTCTGTATCGATGTGGCGCGCATCGTCTGGTGAGTGCAGATAGCCACTCGTCGTGCTGATGGACGCGTGTCCTAGATTGTCCCGGACATGCCGCAGATCGACGGCTTTGTTGGCCATATGCGACCCTGCCGTATGCCTGAGCCAGTGGGCGGATGCCTGGCCGATCATTGCGGCTCGGTGCGAATGCTCAGCTCCTTTCATCTTGACCCGTTCGGCCGTCATACTGAACACTGCCTTGACGATATCGTGAATGCCGCCACGACTTAAGTGCCTGGGCTTGCCGCCGATTGGTAAAAGCAGAGGTGTCGACTCACCACGGACAGGCAGGACTGGAAAGCCCAGTTCGCGCCTGTATTTGCCAAGCTCGGTCATAAGCTCTGTGGTGGCCGGAACGATACGCACTTTGCTGCCTTTGCCCAGGATTTCTAGCCACCAGCGCTCATTACCCTCCTGGTCGCGCCGACAGAAGAAATCACCCATCGTGCCCTCGGCGACTTCCGTGATGCGTAGCCCGCACACGTAGCACAGGGTCATCAGCCAACGTAGCCGGAAATGGTGTTCTCGTTCCCGCGGTGTTTCGCGTGGGAGTGAGTCGATCGTTATCTTGACTTCGTCCCAGAGCTCCTGGTCGAGATATCGCTCTACGCGAGGCGTCCGACTGGTCTTGCGTTGACGGGACAGCGACAGGGGATTGCCGGCAAGGTATCCGGCATTGACCAGCCAGGAAAACATCGAATTGAGGATTACTCCGGCCTGCCGCCGGCTAGACTGGGACAACGGGCCCGCGAATGGGCGCCATCTAGGGTCGTGACGCGGGTGTCGCCGATTCTGTTGTGCGATCCATCGGTCGCGCGGCTGAGGATTGGCCAGGAAGGCGTGGTACGAGAGCCAATCTTCATGGGTAATCGACGATAAGGCCTTGCCCCGTTCTACCACACACCACAGCAGCAAGCGTTCCGCCTCCTTGCGATATGCGTCGAATGTCGTTTGCGTCGGGGTGAAGTTCGCTAGCCAGGCCAGAACTGCCGCCACGTCCGTATCCGCACCAATCTGCCGCGGCATATCCCATTCTCGGTTCGAACCTGCAGAGCCATCGAGTTCGTGAGAAACCGTCCAGGTCTCGATCGGCGCCACGCGCGCGGGTTGTGTAACGGTTGAAGGTTGTTCTTGCATGGTTGCGGCAATCGAAAAATATTCTGCTGCGCCAGCATTGGCGATACGGCACGTGGATCAAGTGCCGTATCGCCGAACATGCGCCGATCAGGATCGGCCGTTGCCGGTTTTGATGCGCACCTCCTGGCGAACCTCGACAGGCTGCAGGGTCTGGTAGCGCTGTCGGATGTTATTGTAGACGCCGGGCGTGTCTTCAGCCGAAACCGTAACCACCATTGCGTACGGTAGGGGCGGCAGCGACTGGTTATCTACGCTCTGGCCATCTTCTCGGGCGCCGTAGGTAATGTCGAACATCGGGTCATCGAGGGTGTCGACGTTAAAGCGCTGCTCATGCTTGAGTGTGGTTTCCCACTTCTGTTCGTCAACCCGCGCCTCCAGTTCAGTGGTGTACATCTTGGAGGACGAGAAAAAGGTCGTCGTTTCCTTCTTACTCTTCTTCGGCCGCAGAAGTACAGTCAAGCCGGCGCGCGTGTAGTTGACAGCGTGCTCAGGGTCGGTGTGGCTGGCAAAGCACAACGTGGCCCGTAGCGTGACCCGACCATTGAGCGGCATCGTCGGGAACGGGATTAGGGCCCGCAGGTTCTGCCCAGCCTTGAGGGTGCCTTGATAGATGACGCGCACTTCATTATCGTCGCAGGTAAGCACTTCTTCGACACTTTGCGGGAACCGACCATGTCCCACGTGGCTCATCAGCATATGCTTTGGCCTGGTTGCATGGTGCGACATGAGTGCGCGGACAGCAAGGAGACTCAGTGGCGAATTGAGCGAGACCTTCACGCCGATGGCGGTGCGAAGGGTCGCTGGCGAGCTAAAGCTAGTTCCGGTTGTGTACGCATACTGGCCGGTCAACGCGTTGTACACCACGAACGGCTCGCTCTCCGAGCCCCCGAAGCCGACGCCGTCCGGTTTAATCATGCCTGGGCTGCGGCCTGGGCCGTGTGAACTGTACGGCGCACGCGTCCAGGTAGTGCCGGTGGTATCGCAGGCCCCCACCGCCAATGCGTTGACCATGTCTGAAGGAGGTTGCACCCTGCTGTCCGGCCATGCTTTTTCCCCGTCATTGCCGACTGCGACCGCCGCCAGGGTGGTGCCCGATGCCAGATGACTGTCGATCAGCGCGGTCCAAGGATGGACTTCATCGTCATCCATGGGCATGTATGGCCCGATGCTGAGATTGACGAAGTCGGGTTTTTCGGTCTTGAGCACGTTATCGATGTGCTTCAGCACGTCGTAGAGGTCTGCGTCGGGCACGCCGGCCGGCGCCTGCAGTGCTGGACTGATGCAGCGGTAGTGATGGACATTGGCGTAAGGCCGCGGAAATTCGGGTGCGGCTTCGTCAATCGGGCCAAATAGCACGGAGCTCGTGACACCGTTACCGTGATTCAGATAGGCGGCCGCGGTCGACTCAGCGCCAGGCATGATGGTCTCCTTGACCCAAGCGCTCAGATCGGTATGCCCAATTCCGCCATCGAAGACGGCGACTTTGAGAGAAGTATCGATTGCCGGCATCGTTGGCAGGATAGGCGCAGGAACGTTGGAGCTACGCATTTCCCTGCCACCGATGCGCAGCGACGGCATAACGCGCACGGCGCGAACAAAGTTGAACGCAGCAAGCTCGCGTGCCAAAGTGGCGGCGATCCGGACCGGAACGAAGGTCAACCCTGAAATCACGAGGGCGCGGTTCGATTCAGCTTCTCCGCCCAGCGATTTGACGTAGGAAGCGAACGCCTGGACGATATCGCCTTCTTCCGCCGACGCGTGCAGCACGACCTCCAGTAGCGATTGGTTCGATGCCGACTCGCTGACGTAGTCTTTGTCGACCGCCGCAAACGATTGCATCATCTCAAACCGACAAAAAGCTTTCTGATGGGTTTGCGGGATTTTTGGCGCGTACAGCATGTCCGCTAGACGTTCAAAAGCGTGTTCGTCGCCGGCGACGTACAGTGCTGCCGTGAACAGCGATTCCCCCGCTTTCTGGCGAAGATCGGTGAGCTTTCTGGGAACAACGAATGCCGACCGGCTTCCTACGCATCGCAGGCCGCTTGCCTTAAGCAGAGCATTCGGGTGGTGCGTTTTCGCCAGGAAGGCCGGGTGCAGCGTGAACTTCGCAACGGACTCACCATTTGGTTTCAGGCTTGCGTCCTGCGCACGCTGACTCTTCAAGATGTCGCCGAGCTGCTCGCCAAGCAAAGGCCGTTGCTCGCTGATCAGGTAGGGATATTTTTTCGGACCTGAACCGCGGTTGAGCTTATGAAGATGCGTGAGCGTTTCACCGTAACCCAAGATGATGTTCGTTGCTGCCATGCGTAATTACTCCCCGAGATAACGTTTGATGACGCGGCCGACGGTAGGATGCGTCTTGCCGAGGGTGGCGGCGATTTCACGCCGTGACTGGCCTGCCAGGTACATCAGTAGCATCGTTCCTTCGATCGGCTTGCCCATGGTTCCTTTGCTCATGCGTAAGCGCACGGCATGCTTTACGAGGGTTGGCAGCAAGTCCGCCTTTTCCAGCAGCGCGGCCTTGCGTGAAGAGAGAATCAATTGGCCAATCGTACTAAACGATTCGCCTTGGAGGAGGGCGGCGAGGTTCTGGCGTACTTCGCCATCCATGGGTATCTCCATGAGGTAGTCCTCGATTAAGTCTGCCGACGGCGGTTCGAATTGGATCACATGATCAAATCGTCTCCACACAGCGGGATCCAACAGCTCACCATGGTTGGTCGCGGCGATGAGCAAGGCGTTGGCCGGCCATTCGTCGAGCGCTTGAAGGAGGACGTTCACAAGCCGCTTGAGTTCGCCAACGTCGCTGTCGTCGTCTCTCCGCTTCGCAATCGCATCAAACTCGTCCAGCAGCAGAACACACGGGCGCGACATGGCATGATCGAATACAGCGCGAACGTTATTGCCTGTCTTTCCGAGATAGCTGCTCATCACCGTGGCTAGATTCAAGGTGAGCAATGGCAGTTTGAGTTCCTGGGCAAGCCAGTATGCAGCGAGCGTCTTGCCGACCCCTGGTTGGCCGCAGAACAGCAGCATTCGCGCCGGAGCCAGCCCTTCCTGGATAAGGAGATCGAGGCTGTTCCATTCGCGCAGCACGCCTTCCAAGACACCCTGAACCGCATCATTGAAGACAGGCTTCTTGGCCACGACTACTGGGTACACTGTCTCGACAAGTTCCATACGCGAATCCGCGTCGACTGGCGCCGGCACGAAGTCGCCTGCGCCACGCATGACATTTTCCGTAGATAGAAACTGTGCGAGTTCCTGGGCCAGTTGCAGGTCCAGGTCTTTTAGTTTTGTTGCGAACCGGCCGACAGCGAGTGCGAAAGCGCTGCGCGAACCAGTCATCCCCGACTGAACAACCTTAACCAGCTCTTTTCGAGGAAAATTTTCCACTGTGTTCCTTTATATTCAATGACTTGCGTGACGCGGTAAATCTTGATGAGTCCATTCTACAATATTTTTACCAAGTCAGCCATAGCTTATCCGTTGCGAGAATCCAGGAAAGTTGAACGGCGAACGTGCAGAAAAATTTGTTTGCGTTATACTGGCCGGCATCATGGTCCGACGCTTCATTTTCATCTTGCTTGCAGTGATGACTTTCCAGTTCACCTGGAACGTCGTTAGCGCCTATTGCATGCATGAGGCGGGGCGGGCGTCCAATCACTTCGGACATCACCAGCACAACAGCAGCACTGATGAATTGTCGCTGGCTGCCAAAGACAAATCCCCCTTCAGCAAGAAGGTCACCACCCACGACGCTCATTGCTCGTATGTGCACATTGCGCTTGCCGCCCCCGACCTTGCTGAATCCTGCTTCAAGCCTGACGACGTCAGCGGTGCTGTCGCCTTGACTGCTGTTTCGCCTGATTCCGTAGTCCTCTCTCCTCCAGAACGTCCTCAGTGGACCGGCCGCGCCTGATCCTGCGGCTGACCTTTTTGCGACTCTTCACTTGAAACGCATTTCCGCGCACCGTTGACGGTGCGTGGGGGCTGCCGCCGGCTATTTCCCTTTAATAGTCTTCGGAGTCATCATGCAATCCAAGCACTTCGTGCTGGGAGCGACGGTCTTTCTATTGCAGACCGCGTTTCCTGTTGCCCATGCTATCGGGCAGCAAAACCCATCTTCACCTGCCGTAATGGCGCCTCAGGCGACCAACTCGGCTTTGCCGCTCACGCTCAATCAAGCGATTGAGCTGGCCCTGTCGGCAAACCCGGCTCTGCGCTCCGCTACCCGATCGATCGGGATCGCCGACGGCGCGGTACAACAGGCGAGTGCCCGCCCGAACCCGGAGCTGTCTTTCCTTTCCGAAGGTACTGATCGCAACACCCGCACTGAGACCACCCAGGTCAACCAGCGCCTCGAATTGGGCGGCAAGCGCGCCGCGCGCATTGCTGCTGCCGAACAGGAGCGCAATGTCGCCATCGACGATGTAAATGCCAGACGCGCAGAGCTCCGCGCCGATGTGATCACCGCTTACATGGATGCCCTGACGGCGCAGGAGCGGCTGGCTCTGGCGCGGGCGTCGCTTGATCTCGCCCACAAATCCACCGAGGTCACCAGCCGGCGTGTCATCGCCGGGAAAATCTCGCCGGTCGAGCAAACCCGCTCCAGCGTCGCCGAGGCTGCCGCGCAGCTCGAGTTGACCCAGGCGGAGGCCGAACTGGCCTTGGCTCAGCGCCGGCTCACCGCGCTATGGGCCAGCCCACGCCCCCTCGACCAGCCCTTGCAGGCACCAGACACGTTCGACCGGGTACCTGCCTGGACTGATCTGGCGCAGCGGCTTGAGACCGCACCGCAGCTGCGGCGCGCTCAATCGAACGTGGCGGGACGGGATGCCCAGGTCAGGCTGGAACGTGCGCAGCGTATTCCTGACGTGACGGTGACGGTCGGCTCGCAACGAGAGCGCGAACAAGGCCGTACGCAAGGCGTGATCGGCCTTTCGGTACCGCTACCGCTCTTTAACCGCAACCAGGGCAATGTGCTGTCCGCACTTCGACGGGCCGACCAGGCGCGCGACGACCTCGAGGCGGAACGCCTGCGCTTGACGCAGGCACTCGCCGATGCCTACCAGCGCGCCGAAGTGGCGTCGACGCAAACCGTCACGCTGCGCGACCAGGTACTGCCCGCCGCGCAGAGCGCGTATGACGCCGCGGTTACCGGTTTCTCAATGGGCAAGTTCGCGTTCACCGACGTGCTCGACGCCCAGCGGACGCTGTTCCAGACCAAGACCCAGTATCTGCGCGCACTCGCCGACCGTTACCGCTCGATCGCGGATATCGAGCGTTACGTCCCCCTTGCCGGCGCCGGCGTAAATCCTATCGAAAGACAAGTCAAATGAAGTCCATCAATCAAAATAAATCGTTCAAGACCGTGGCGGTGATCGTCGTGGTCGGCGTGATCCTCGGCGCCGCCATCCTGCTGTGGAAGAAAGATTCCGGCACGCCTGCTGGTCCCGAAACCGGCAAGGAAGTCGCACAAGCACCCGCTGGCAAAGGCGGGACGAAAGAAGGTGCAGGCCATGGTGGTGAGGAGGGCCTCGTCAAGCTGACCTCCCAGCAAGTTCAGCAAGCGGGCATCAAGGTCGCACGGGCCGGCGCCGAGACGATCGAGTCGTCGGTCCAGCTGCCTGGCGAAGTGCGCTTCGACCAGGACCGCACAGCCCACATCGTGCCGCGTGTTCCTGGAATCGCCGAGTCGGTGCAAGCCGAACTCGGCCAGGTCGTGAAAATGGGCCAGGTGCTGGCTGTGATCTCCAGTCCGGAATTGGCTGAGATGCGGAGCACCCTTAACGCCGCAAGGACGCGCATGGACCTGGCCCGCAGCACTTATGAGCGTGAGAAGAAGCTGTGGGAAGACAAAATTTCTGCGGAGCAGGATTACCTGCAGGCGCGACAGGCTTACGAAGAGGCACGCATTGCGGCAAATAATGCCGAATCCAAGCTGCGCGCGCTCGGTGTCGCATCGGGTAAAGGCCAAGTGAATCGCTATGAGCTGCGTGCGCCTTTCGACGGCATCATCGTCGAAAAGCATATCAGCCTTGGCGAAGCGGTCAAGGAAGATTCGAACGTGTTTCTCCTGTCAGACTTGTCGCGCGTCTGGGTCGATGTCGTCGTCACGCCGAAGGATCTCGGCGTCGTCCGGGTCGGTGAAACCGCTACCGTCAAAGCTGCGGCGGCAGACCTGAGCGCCACCGGCAAGGTGACTTATGTGGGCGCACTGGTGGGTGAACAGACCCGCTCTGCAACCGCCCGCATCGAGCTCGTGAACCCGTCGCTCGCATGGCGACCCGGCCTCTTCGTTAATGTGTCGCTAGTTCAGAACGCCAAGCAAGTCGCCGTCGCCGTCCAGAGCGAGGCGCTTCAGACTGTCGAGGACAAGCCTGTCGTGTTCGTCCAGACGCCGGAGGGCTTCAAAGCGCAACCGGTGGTCGTCGGCGCAACCGGCAAGGATCACGTCGAGGTCCTGGAAGGGTTGCGTGTTGGGACGGTCTACGCCACGACTGGCAGCTTCGTCCTAAAGGCGGAGCAGGGCAAGAGCAGCGCCGAGCATGAGGACTGAGGAGCACAATTATGTTTGAACGCATCATACGCTCCGCCATCGAGCATCGATGGATCGTCATGCTGGCCGTCTTCGCGATGGCCGCCATTGGCGTCTACAACTACCAACGTCTGCCGATCGACGCGGTTCCCGACATCACCAACGTCCAGGTGCAGATTAACACCTCGGCGCAGGGCTATTCGCCGCTCGAGGTCGAGCAGCGCGTCACCTATCCGATTGAAACCGTGATGGCTGGCTTGCCGGGTCTGGAGCAGACTCGCTCGCTGTCGCGTTACGGACTGTCGCAGGTGACTGTCATCTTCAAGGATGGCACCGACGTCTATTTCGCGCGCCAGCTGGTCAACCAGCGCATCCAGGAAGCGAAAGAGGGCCTACCTGAAGGCGTCACGCCGAATATGGGGCCGATTTCGACGGGCTTGGGTGAGATCTACCTATGGACGGTTGAGAGCACGCCCGGCGCGAAAAAGCCGGATGGCACGCCCTACACACCGACCGACCTGCGGGAGGTGCAGGACTGGATCATCAAGCCGCAGCTGCGCCAGGTACCGGGCGTCACCGAGATCAATTCGATCGGCGGATTCTCGAAGGAATACCACGTCACGCCCGATCCGGCCAAGCTCAGTTCCTATGGCCTGACCCTGAACGCCGTGGTCGAGGCGATCGAACGCAACAACGGCAACGTCGGCGCTGGCTACGTCGAGCGCCGCGGCGAGCAGTTCCTGGTGCGTGCGCCCGGCCAGGTCCGCACGCTGGACGACATCCGCAATACCATCGTCAGCAACGTGCGCGGCGTGCCAATCCGCGTGCGCGACGTTGCCTTGGTGGGCCTGGGGCGCGAGCTGCGCACCGGTGCGGCAACCGCCAACGGCAAGGAAGTGGTGCTGGGCACGGTGTTCATGCTGATCGGCGAAAACAGTCGCGTGGTGGCACAGGCCGTCGCTGAGAAAATGGACCAGATTAACAAGACGCTGCCGGCCGGCGTCAAGGCGGTGCCCGTGTACGACCGCACGGTCCTGGTCGACAAGGCCATCGCCACCGTCAAGAAGAACCTGACCGAGGGCGCGATCCTGGTCATCGTGATCCTGTTCCTGTTCCTCGGGAATATTCGTGCGGCCGTCATCACGGCACTCGTGATCCCCCTGTCGATGCTGTTTACGTTCTCCGGAATGGTGACTTACAAGATCAGCGCGAACTTGATGAGCCTGGGGGCACTCGACTTCGGCATCATCATCGACGGCGCCGTCGTCATCGTCGAAAACTGTGTACGGCGCCTGGCGCATGCGCAGGAACACCACAAACGCGAATTGACACTCAATGAACGCTTCCATGAAGTGTTCGCGGCCGCGCGTGAAGCCCGGCGCCCGCTGCTGTTCGGCCAGTTGATCATCATGGTCGTGTACCTGCCGATCTTCGCATTGGCCGGAGTGGAAGGGAAGATGTTCCATCCGATGGCCTTCGCCGTCGTGCTCGCACTGATCGGCGCGATGATCCTGTCGATGACCTTCGTGCCCGCCGCAGTCGCCTTGTTCATTGGCAAACGCGTCGCGGAAAAGGAAAACCGACTGATGACCAAGGCAAAGAACTGGTATGCGCCAGCGCTGGCCAAGGTGCTGCGTAACGGCCCCGCCGTGCTAGCGTCGAGCATCGTTCTCGTGATCCTGTCCGGCCTGCTCGCGGCGCGCCTCGGCAGTGAATTCATTCCGAACCTGAACGAGGGCGATATGGCGATCCAGGCCCTGCGCATTCCTGCGACCAGCCTGACCGAGTCGCTGGCGATGCAGGAGAAGCTGGAAAACGGTTTGAAAGCGAAATTCCCGGAAATCGACCGCATTTTTGCACGTACCGGTACGGCTGAAATTGCGTCCGACCCGATGCCGCAAAATATCTCGGACGGCTACATCATGCTCAAGCCGGAAGCGCAATGGCCGGCGCCAAAAAAGACCCATGCAGAGCTGGTGGACGCAATCCAGAAGGAGGCCGAGAAATATGTGGGCAATGCCTTCGAATTCTCGCAGCCCATTCAGCTGCGCTTCAACGAACTGATTTCCGGTGTGCGCAGCGACGTCGCAGTGAAGGTGTACGGCGACGACATGGACGTGCTGGCGAAGACCGGACAGCGGATCGCCGAGGTCCTGCAGAAGATCCCTGGCGCGTCCGAGGTCAAGGTCGAGCAAACCGGCGGCTTGCCAATGTTGTCCGTGAACATCGACCGTGAAAAGACCGCGCGCTACGGTCTGAACATCGCCGACGTGCAAGCGGCGCTCGCCACCGCAACCGGTGGACGGCAGGCTGGGACCATGTTCGAAGGCGACCGCCGCTTCGATATCCTCATCCGCCTGCCGGAAGAGTTGCGCAGCGACATCGACGCGCTTCGCCGCCTGCCGATCGCGTTACCACAGGGGGAGAACGCTGCCGCGTCGTATGTGCCGCTGGGCGAGGTTGCCGAGCTGGTGTTTGCACCTGGTCCAAACCAGGTCAGCCGCGAGAATGGCAAGCGCCGCATCGTCGTCAGCGCCAATGTGCGTGGACGCGACGTCGGCAGCTTTGTGCCCGAGGCCCAGGCAGCGATCGCTAAGTCCGTTGCGGTTCCAGCAGGCTACTGGACCAGCTGGGGTGGCACCTTTGAGCAGCTGCAGTCAGCCACCCAGCGGCTGAAGCTGGTCGTTCCACTGGCACTGTTCCTGGTGCTGACACTGCTGTTCGTCATGTTCGGAAACCTGAAGGATGGCCTGCTGGTGTTTACCGGCATCCCGTTTGCGCTCACTGGCGGCATTCTCGCCCTCACGCTGCGCGGCATCCCGATGTCGATCACCGCGGCGGTGGGATTCATCGCCCTGTCCGGCGTGGCGGTGCTCAACGGCCTGGTGATGATTTCCTTCATCCGATCCTTGCGGGAAGAGGGTATGCCGCTTAACGAGGCCATCGTCCAGGGTGCTCTCACTCGTTTGCGCCCGGTCCTGATGACAGCCCTGGTCGCGTCGCTCGGCTTCGTGCCGATGGCACTTGCGACCGGTACCGGCGCCGAGGTGCAACGACCTCTCGCTACTGTCGTCATCGGCGGCATTCTGTCCTCGACGGCACTGACGCTGTTGGTGTTGCCCCTGCTGTATCGGCTTGTGCATCGAAAGGACGAGGAAGAATTGGTCGTCGAGAAGACCACAGCCGAAGCCCATTAAGCCGTGCCAGCTACCAGTCCATATAGGCGCGGACTGGTAGCTGGCCGATTGTCGGCAACGCCTATTCAGGTTGGTAATTCAGGAGTTAGATCATGATGACCAGTCAGCAGGGCAAGGCGAGCGTAGCCGCACCGGCCGGAGAATTGCCGGCTGGTTTGGCTGGGCATGACGAAGCAGACATGACTGAAATGCTCAACGAGCTGCGGATCCTGCTTCCTGGGGCTCAGCTCTTAACTGGCTTTCTGATTGCGTTGCCTTTCAATTCGGGTTTTCAAGGCATCGTTCGGCTGGAGAAGTGGATTTTCATGGCGACCTTCTTGTGTTCGCTGTCGAGTCTCATTTTGTTCACCGCTCCAGCTGTACAGCACCGTGTATTGCGGCCACTCGACGACCGGATGCGGTTCAAGAACGTCGCAAGCAAACAAATGCTGGCCGGCGCATTTTTCCTATCGCTGTCTCTGGTCCTGTGCGCGAGTCTGGTCATAGCAGAGGTGGTTGGCCATTTGGTCGGCCTTGGCGTGGCTGCAATATTTGCTTCGCTGATCCTGGTGTTGTGGTGGTTGTATCCGTGGACCTGGAAGAAGCGACAAACAAATGCATCCTCATTACCGCCCTCACCGGGAGTTCGATTCGACGATATCCGAAAGGAAGAGCGATGAACGAAATCAAGAGTGGTATTCCCCGTCTGACGCAAACCGCGACGACGGACAAGGAAGAATTTTTCCAACGGGCGCTTCAGGTATCGGAGCGGCGGCTGAACGTGCTTGCTTCGAATATTGCCAATGCCGATACGCCGAACTACAAGGCGCGCGACATCGATTTTAAGGCTGCGCTGCAACAGGCGCTCCTGGCAACATCTCCTGCAACGGACCCTGTTGATAAATCGAAGTGTGCCACAAGCGTCGATGAGCTCGACGCATTCCTGATGTATCGGATTCCGACGCAGGGCGCAGTCGATGGGAATACCGTCGATTTGGATCAGGAACGAAGTGCTTTCGCTGAGCAGGCGGTCAGGCATCAGTTCCTGATACAGAAAGTGGCCGACGAGTATAAGGAGATGGATGAAATGCTCAAGAATCTTATCGGCTAACTGTTTCGTTGTGTTGATAGAGCTGATGTGAAGGACTTCTAAATGAAGGTCAGGTTGATTTGTTTCGCTGTAATGGTCTTGCCCAGTCTGGCCGCTTGCGTCACTTCCCGGCCGGATGATCTCGGGACGCAGACCGGATATGTTCGGAAAATTTATCTTCCGAATGAAACTCCTACCAATCATCCAGAATGCCTGCTGCTCGCAAATGATGAACGCTCCTCTGGACGGTATGTTGAAGTCCAGTTCGCGCATCTCCGTAGTAAAAGATACGTCAACGTTTTTGTCGGCAATGAGATCCAGTTGAAGTTGAGCGACAAGGTCCTCGTCGGTCCGCCTTATTGCGTTGGGTCCCATAAGCCAAAGATTATCGCGAAGCAGAATTAGTGCGTTTGTGCGGCCCGGTACTGACCGTGTCGATTGTGCTTTTCATACTAGCCGTTTCGAGAGAAAGGTAAGCAGATGGAAGAATTGAATCGAGTACGGCTTGAATTGCCGTTGGTCCTCCCGGATGTCGACGACCCACGCGACCCATGTGTTGATCGACTCATCGGTCTTTTGAAGGGGCGTCCTGGCGTGGAGCGTGTTCACGTGAAAATGCAGCAGGATTCTCCGCCCTTGCTTTGTTTGCACTACGATCCCGCTGTCATTTCAGTGGGGCGACTGCGCGAGCTGGTTAGTGCCGTCGGCGCCCAACTTACCGGCAAGTTTGCCCACTACGTTGGTAATACTCCGGCGCCACTGCACGCCCGGGGCGCGCGATTGTTTGCCGAGCGCTTGCGCCAAGTGCCAGGTGTCCTGGAGGCGGAAGTTTCTCCTTCAGGGCGGTTTCGGATCGAGTACGAACGTTCCGCGATGTCGCAGAAGCGGCTGGAAGACCTCGTGCGCGCTTCAGGTACAGAGTTGACGAACATGGGGCGGGAAGCCTCGGAATCCTCGGGTGACAAAGAGGGGGCTAGCGCGCACGGTAAGGAGGATGCGCACGCGCACGGTAAGGAGGAAGAGCACGCACACGTGCACGGGAAAGCAGATACGCATGCCGGCCATGAGCACGGGCACGGCGGCATTTTCGGCGAACATACGGAATTGATCTTCGCAGTGGCGGCCGGATTATTCGTATTAGCCGGGTGGCTTGTCGAACGGAACAGTGCTGCTGCCAGCTGGCTTCCAATGGCGCTTTACCTGGGCGCCTACCTGTGCGGTGGGGTATTTACTGCGAAAGAGGCGTTCGAAAACGTCCTTGCACGTCGCTTCGAGATCGACACGTTAATGCTCGTGGCCGCTATCGGCGCTGCGGCGCTTGGCAAGTGGGCAGAGGGCGGCTTGCTTCTGTTTCTCTTCAGCCTCGGACACTCGCTGGAGCATTTTGCGATGGGACGCGCGCGGCGCGCGATCGAAGCGCTGGCCAAGCTTGCCCCTGAGACGGCGCTGCTGAGGAAGGGCGACGAGATTGAAGAGGTCCCGGTCGAGAAGCTGCAGCCTGGCGACATCGTGTTGGTGAAGCCGAACGAGCGCCTGCCAGCGGATGGTGTCGTCGTCAAAGGGACGTCGAGTGTCAATCAGGCGCCAGTCACGGGAGAAAGCGTCCCGGTCGACAAGTCGCCGGTCGAAGATGGCAAAGCCGCCATCGCTGCCTTTGAACGGGTGAAGGCCGTCAACCGGGTGTTCGCAGGCACCATCAACGGCACCGGGGCAATCGACGTCATGGTCGCCCGCCTGGCGTCGCAGTCGACCATGGCGCGCGTTGTGCAAATGGTCGCTGACGCCGAGGCCCAACGCTCGCCCACACAGCAATTTACCGACAGGTTCGAACGCATTTTCGTGCCCGTTATCCTGGGACTTGTCGCGCTGCTGATGTTGGCCTTCGTGGTTGTCGACGAAGCTTTTTCCGACAGCTTTTATCGCGCGATGGCAGTGCTGGTTGCGGCTAGCCCATGCGCGCTGGCGATTTCAGTGCCGTCTGCCGTCCTGTCAGGCGTGGCACGGGCGGGGCGTAGCGGGGTCCTGGTGAAGGGCGGCGGCCCCTTGGAAAATCTCGGTAGCCTCGATGCGATCGCGTTCGATAAAACTGGAACGTTGACCGAAGGGCGCCCGAATCTGACCGATGTCGTTACCGCTTCAGGCGTTAGCGAGACGGAGTTGCTCGCTGTTGTCGTGGCGGTCGAATCACATAGCGACCATCCGCTGGCATCCGCGCTGGTCCAGGGCGGACGCGAGCGGCTTCCTGCCGGGGTTCCGGCTGCGCGTGCAGACGACGTACGCGGCCTGACCGGCAGAGGCGTGCAGGCTGTGGTGGATGGCGAAACAACCTATATCGCCAAACCGGTATTGTTTGCGGAATCAAACGGCATGCCCCTGTCGAGCGAACTCGCGCGGGCGAACGACTCGCTAGTTCGTGCGGGACGGACGACGATGGTCGTGCGAAAGGGAAGCCGCTTCCTGGGCGTGATCGGCGTGATGGATACGCCGCGGGCCGTCGCGCCGGCCGTCATGCAGCAGCTGCGTGAACTCGGGATCACGCGTTTGGTCATGCTTTCGGGAGACAATCAGCAGGTCGCCGATGCCGTTGCCCGCACCGTCGGCCTGACCGAGGCAAAAGGCGACCTTTTGCCAGAACAAAAGGTCGAGACAGTCAAAAATTTACGCGAACGGCACGGCAAAGTTGCCATGGTCGGGGACGGCGTGAACGATGCGCCAGCGATGGCGAATGCCACAGTCGGCATCGCTATGGGAGCGGCGGGGTCGGACGTTGCACTTGAAGCGGCAGATGTCGCGCTGATGAGCGACGATCTTAGTCAGCTGCCTTTCGCGGTAGGCCTGTCGCGGCGCACCCGCCGTGTGATCAAGCAAAACCTGTGGGTGAGTCTCGGCGTTGTGGCGGTGCTCATCCCGGCAACCATCTTTGGCTTGAATATCGGAACCGCTGTCCTGTTCCACGAGGGCTCGACTTTGGTTGTGGTCATCAACGCGCTGCGCCTGCTGGCATATTCCGGTACGACTGGGGTTCCTGTCCCAGCTTCTCAGGGAGAACCCAAGCAGGAATCCGGTTCAGTGAAGGTGTCGTCATGAGCGCAACCCTCACGAAAGTACTGAGCTACGCCGCGATGCCTGCAGTCGCCGTTATCGCGGGAGCCTTGGTCTCGCTCGTCCGCCAACCGGGAGCAGGGCTACGAAGCGCTGTCCAACACTTCGCGGCAGGGACCGTTTTTAGCGTTCTTGCCGTGGAATTGCTCCCTGACCTAGTGCACCGACGCATGCCTTGGCCAACGTTCATCGGCTTTTCACTCGGTGTCGCGTTCATGCTTGCTTTGAAGTGGTTCGGCGACCGGCGAGAAGCCGCTGCAGGAGGACGCGATACGCGTAGCCTGCTCACCGCCCTGGGCGTCGACGTCGTTCTGGACGGCGCACTGATCGGGCTGTCGTTCGCTGCAGGCGAAAAGCAGGGTCTGCTGCTCACCGTGGGCCTGGTCCTTGAACTGTTCTTTCTGGGCGTGTCCTGCGCCACGTCACTACGGAGCCTGGGGCAGACCGCGCTCAAAGTAAGCGTTACCGCCGCAATTCTCGGCATCGGCTTGCTCGCCGGCGCTGGTGCGGGGGCAGGAGTGTTGAATGCTGTAACTCCAGTCTACATCGACGCGCTCCTGGCCTTCGGTGTAGCGGCGCTACTCTATCTGGTCACAGAGGAACTATTGGTGGAAGCCCATGAAGATCCTGAAACGCCGGTACAAACAGCGATGTTTTTCCTGGGTTTTATTCTCCTCTTCATGATCGACATGCTGGTTTGATACGAGGGATACACATCCATATATCTTCACAAGTTTACGGGAAAGTTGCGATGAGTAAGGAGCCTGCCCCGCCGAGCGAAGTTTTGTTCATTGTCTTCGGAGGCTCGCTTATAAGCATCATCCTCTTACTCGTCATTCTTAAGGTGATGCAGATTCGAGGGCAGCGAAAAAATCCGCATTTATATCGTCTGAAGAGGAAACCCGAACGGGGCCAGACTGCTCCAAAGAAGAAGCGTCGTCGCAGTAAATCGTAAAAACATTTTCGTTCTTTTAGTTGTTTTATTGTTCTGAGTTTGTATTAACAAATATGAAAAAAGTTCTTATCCTCGGTGTCAACGGCTTCATTGGCCACCACCTCTCCAAGCGCATCCTCGCCACCACCGAGTGGGAGGTCTACGGCATGGACATGAGCACGGACCGCATCAGCGACCTGCTCGGCCATCCGCGCATGCATTTCTTCGAAGGCGACATCACGGTCAACAAGGAATGGGTCGAGTACCACGTCAAGAAGTGCGACGTGATCCTGCCGCTGGTGGCGATTGCCACGCCATCGACCTACGTCCAGCAGCCGCTGCGCGTGTTCGAACTGGACTTCGAAGCCAACCTGCCGATCGTGCGCTCGGCCGCCAAGTACAGGAAGCACCTGGTGTTCCCGTCGACATCGGAAGTCTATGGCATGTGCCACGACGGCGAATTCGATCCGGAAAACTCGGAACTGGTCTATGGCCCGATCAAAAAGCCGCGCTGGATCTACGCCTGCTCCAAACAGCTGATGGACCGCGTGATCTGGGGCTACGGCATGGAAGGCCTGAATTTCACCCTGTTCCGCCCCTTCAACTGGATCGGCGCCGGCCTGGACTCGATCCACACCCCGAAGGAAGGATCTTCGCGCGTGCTGACCCAGTTCTTCGGCCATATCGTGCGCGGCGAAACCATCTCGCTGGTCGACGGCGGCCACCAGAAGCGCGCCTTCACCTACATTGATGACGGCATAGCCGCCCTCATGAAGATCATCGAGAACAAGGACGGCAAGGCGAGCGGCCAGATCTACAACATCGGCACGCCAGCCAACAATTACTCGATCCGCGAACTGGCTAACATGATGCTGGAACTGGCCGCCGAGTATCCGGAGTACGCCGGCAGCGCGCAGAAGGTGAACATCGTCGAGACCAGTTCGGGTGCCTACTACGGTGCCGGTTACCAGGACGTGCAGAACCGCGTACCTAAAATCCAGAACACGATG
Source organism: Massilia sp. Bi118 (assembly GCF_918697865.1). GTDB lineage: Bacteria > Pseudomonadota > Gammaproteobacteria > Burkholderiales > Burkholderiaceae_D > Telluria. The sequence goes on from NZ_CAKKMV010000004.1 coordinate 309,829, forward strand.
GATGATCTGAACTGGGCTCCGATCACGCCGATGCGTGAGGCCTTGCGCCACATTTTCGATGCCTATCGTGCCCAGGTTGCCGCGGCAAGCGCTCTCATGGATTGAAAGGCGTCTATTGCGCGTAGCACTTAGAGCGCCAGCGCTATCATCAACACTCAAGTCACCACGCGCTTCGCACGCGCATTCACATGATGATCAAGATTACTGAACGAATTGGTGTCGGAAACGAATCTCCACTGGTCATTTTTGGCGGCATCAATGTACTTGAATCGATGGAGCTCGCCCTTCGCACCTGTGAAGAATTCGTTCGCGTCACTGAAAAGCTTGCCTTGCCCTACGTCTTCAAGGCAAGTTTCGACAAGGCGAATCGCTCATCGATTCATTCCTTCCGCGGCCCCGGTCTCGAAGAAGGGATGCGCATGCTTGAAAGGGTGAAAACGACATTTGGCGTGCCCGTTCTAACCGATGTGCACGAGCCGTGGCAGGCGAACGTCGTCGCCGAAACAGTCGATGTATTGCAATTACCTGCGTTCTTGGCCAGGCAGACGGATATGGTCGTGGCGATGGCCAAGACAGGACGCGTCATCAATATCAAGAAGCCGCAGTTTTTGAGTCCAACGCAGGTTTCCTTCGTTGTTGAGAAATTCAAGGAAGCGGGGAACGAACAGCTCATCTTGTGTGATCGCGGCACATGTTTCGGATACGACAATCTGGTCGTGGACATGCTCGGTTTCGGCGTGATGAAAAAAGCTTGCCCAGGCGTGCCTGTGATCTTTGACGTTACCCATTCCCTGCAACAGCGAGACCCGATGAGCGCAACGTCGGGTGGGCGGCGGGATCAGATCCTTGAGCTGGCTCGTGCGGGCGTCGCAGTTGGCCTGGGTGGGATTTTCCTCGAGGTTCATCCGGATCCTGATACCGCGAAATGCGACGGACCGAGCGCGCTGCCAGTCAGCGTTCTCGAATCGTTTCTTTCTCAGCTAAAGGCATTGGATGATCTTGTGAAATCCCTGGCTCCCATTCAGATTAAGTAGCCCGGCGGTTCCGGCATCGTCCGCAATCAAACCCATCGCTCACCATTGGCAAATGTAATGATCGAATACGTTAAAAATAGCCTGTCCGACGCGCAGTCGGCACTTAATCGTTTCCTGGGCGACGAAACTAATCTGCGGAGCGTCGTGGATGCGGCAGGCTTGCTGGTATCGTCTTTTCGCAAATCTGGCAAAGCTTTTTCTTGTGGCAATGGCGGATCGATGTGCGATGCCATGCATTTTGCCGAAGAGTTCACGGGGAGATTCCGCAGTAATCGTCCTGGTATAGCAGCCATTGCCATCAGCGATCCAACACACATAACGTGTGTCGCAAACGACTATGGTTATGACCAGGTATTCGCGCGATACATCGAAGCGCACGGGCGTGATGGCGATGTTCTACTCGCCATTAGTACGAGTGGGAAGAGTGAGTCAATTCTCGTTGCTGCCCGGACAGCGCGCCAACTTGGTATGCAGGTGATTGGCTTGACAGGAACACCTGGCTCACCGCTGGAAGGATTATGTGACGTCTGTGTCTGTAGCCCAGGTGGCGCTTATGCTGACCGCGTGCAGGAAATGCACATCAAGATCATTCATATTCTGCTCGAGCTGGTCGAACGCGACCTCTTTCCTGAAAATTATATTTCTGTAAAAAGCACAGAATAATTTCAGGGGGGATTTTGTCTCGACATGAGCCGCAGATCCAATCTACCCCGCTTTGCACCGTAGTCGCACGCTTCATTCGAGGAAAGCCATGGCAACAAATAAACGCGCAAAAGTCCCCGCTCAGTCGCCTGATGATCCCAAGCGTCCTGAAAGCGAGGCCGATGTCGAAACTCCACGCAACATGAATGTCGATACTGATGTTGAACGCGTCGACAGCGATGCAGCTCCCGAAATTGGTAGCGTTGAAAGCGCCGAACGTGCCGCCTACCGCGTCGATATCGAAAATGGTGGTGAAACCGATGCAGGCGATGTCGAAAGAGGTCCTGCGTGATCGCGAGTGCCGAGGTACCATGTCCTCGTCAGCGGGTGATAATGACGAGTATCCGTCAAGTTTACTCACAGCGCACTGATATGCGTTGATTAATGCTCGACACGTGCGGGCGCGGTAACTGACTTGGCCGATCTAAGCCCCATACGTGTGCTCGAAGCTTCGCTTCACCAGTTTACTTTGTGTTTTTCTTCAATTTCAGCGTGTCGGGCGTCATCAGGCGCATGCACGCAGACTTGTTGTACTGAGAGAAGCATGACCTAGATTGCCGCGGACGTGCTTTAAACTGACAGCATTGTTCGCCATACGCGATCCTGCGGTACGCGTCGAACGTCGTTCGGGTCGCGGTAAAGTTCGCCAGCCAGGCAAGCACTGCCTCTACATCGCTGTTCGCGCTATTTGCGTAAGCGTGGTCCCAAGGCCGTCTTGAAGTCTATTTCTTTCCCCATCCGTTCGAGGCCATCCGTAACAAAGCTGCGTTGGCCGCACGCTTGTCAAACATGTTGGCATCGAAAGCACCGCCAGCCCAGTCGAGCATTTCGCGCGCCTCCTGGCTGCGGGGTCGGTGCTCGATAGTGTCGAGGAATTCGATATAGCCAGGCGGGCCGCCGACGTCTTCTGGCGGGCACGCGCCGGCGCCGTCGATCACGGTGGTATACCCGAGTTTTTCGGGTACTTCAGTGATGCTTTCGACGTGGATGGTGTGTGTCCACGAGTCGCCAAAGTCGTACAGATAGATGAAGCGCTGGCCCGCATAGACGAGACGCCCCAGCTTGGCCTTGCGGTCGTCCAGCGGGCCCTGGCCTGGCGCCTCAATCAGGTCAAGCACGTACTCGTTGTCGAGCATGGCATAGGTGTCGTCTTCGATATCAAATTGATGCATGTGCGACGAGGTCCAGCCGAATGATGCTTGGAGGATGTGGTGCAGGTGACGTAGCGTGATGTCGCCATCGACTTGAATGCGGCGCCAGACGGGTGGCGCAACATCATCGATGCTGACGTGGAGAGTGAGGATTTGAGCTGGTTTTGCCATGGGCGGAAGAAACGGTGATTGAGCCGCCCGGCGAAACGCGCGCGGCTCAGGTGACGGGAGTGGCCGCCAGTGTATCAGCCAGATTCCAGGGCAGGAAGTCGTGCACTTGGTTGACGGGATGCTCGGCGATGCGCTCCAGCACGTGGCGCAGCCATGCCTCGGGGTCGACGCCATTGAGCTTGGCCGTGCCAATCAAACCGTACATGGCGGCCGCGCGCTCGCCGCCGCTGTCGGCGCCGGCAAACAGGAAGTTGCGCCGGCCCAGTGCAACGCCGCGCAATGCCCGCTCGGCGGCCGAGTTGTCGATCTCAATGCGGCCGTCGTCGGCATACCGGGTCAGGGCCGGCCACAGCTTGAGCGCGTACAGGATCGCCGCTGCCGTATCGGATTTGCGCGACAGCGTGGCAAGTGTGGCGTGCAGCCAGCACTTCAGGTCGTCGAGCAATGGCTTGGCTCGCGCCTGCCGTACAGCGAGGCGCTCGTCTGGTGGCTTGCCGCGGATGGCTTCTTCGATGGCGTATAACTCGCCGACGCGGCGCAGCGCCTCGGCGGTCAAGGCCGACGGTCGCGCCACGTGCAGGTCATAAAATTTTCGGCGTGCGTGCGCCCAGCACGCTGCCTCGACGACGCGTCCGCTGTCGTAGATGGCGTTGAAGCCGGCATACGCATCGGCCTGCAGCACGCCGGTAAAGTCGGCCAAGTGCGCTTGCGGATGTTCTCCCTTGCGGTCGGGCGAGTACGCAAACCATACGGCGGGCGGCTCGGTGGCGCCGCTGGCGCGGTCGTCGCGCACATAGGTCCACAGGCGCGCCGTGCGCGTCTTGCCATTGCCCGGTGCCAGTACAGGCAACGGCGTGTCGTCGGCGTGCAGCTTGGTGGCAGCGAAGACGTGGCGGCGCAATGCCTCGGCCAGGGGCCGCAGCAGTGCGCTGGCCGCGCCCACCCAGCTGGCCAGCAGGGAGCGCTCCAGCTCCACGCCCTCGCGCCCGTAGATCACGCTCTGGCGATACAAGGGCACATGGTCGGCGTACTTCGCTACCAGCACGTGTGCGAGCAAGCCCGGGCCAGGCAGGCCACGTTCGATGGGACGGCTGGCAGCCGGTGCCTGCACGATTCGATCGCAGCAGGCGCAGGCCAGCTTCGGACGCACATGCCTGATGACGCGGAAGCTCGCCGGCACATACTCCAGCTGTTCCGACACGTCTTCGCCCAGCTCTTTCAGCTTGCCGCCGCAGTCCGGGCAGGCGTCGAGGTCCGGGTGCAGTAAGCGATCCTCGCGCGGCAGGTGCGACGGCAGCGGCTTGCGTTCGGCCTTCTTGCGCGGCGCCATCTCTACCGGCGCCTGTGCTTCGGCCACCGCTGCCTCGGCTTCCAGATCTTCGAGCTTGAGTTCCAGCTGTTCGATTTGCTGGTCGAGCTTCTCGGAGCGGCGGCCAAACTGCATGCGTCGCAGCTTGGCCAGCACCAGCTTCAGGTGCTCGATCTCGGCGGTGCGGGTGGATAGTTCAGCGGACAGGTGCGCCACGCGCGCTTCGCTGGCCTGTAACACCGCCTCGCGTGCCAGCAGCATGGCTTTCAAGGCGTCGATATCGTCGGGCAGGTGGGCGGCGTCAAGCATGTGGCCCAGTTTACGCGGGTCGTGCCACGTTTACAAGGCGGACTGTGGGCGCCAGGTGCGCTCGGGCCGGCGCCAGTCGATTCCTTCCAATAGCATCGAGAGCTGGGCCTGCGTCAGCGTCACCGTGCCCTCACTGGCCTGGGGCCAGACGAAGCGTCCGCGCTCGAGCCGTTTGCACAGCAGGCATAGGCCATCGCCAGTCCACCACAGCACCTTTACCAGGTCGCCGCGCCGACCGCGGAACACAAACACGTGGCCGCTGTACGGGTCTTCCTGCAGGGCCATCTCCACTTTTGCCGCCAGGCCGTTGAAGCCGGAGCGCATGTCGGTCACGCCGGCCGCCAGTCAGATGCGGGTGCCAGCGGGTAGGCCGATCACGGACGTAATCCCTGCAACACGAGCGCCAACGTGGCCGGATCGGGCGCGCCATGGATGCAGACTTTAGCTTGCCCCAACTGGATCTCGATCCTGCCGCCATCGGCCTCGACGCAGGCCCGTTCTTTCGGCCCCGCTTCCAGTGCTACCGGCAGAAACTGCGTGGCCGTGTCGAGCAAGCCGGCACGCAACTGGCGCCGCCAGCGAAACAGCATATTCGTGTTCAGCCCGTGCTGCAGCGCCAGCTGCGCTACCGACACCGACTCGTCGCACGCCTGCTGCGCCAGCTGCCGCTTGAACTCCCGCGGATAGTTCATGCTCCGTCGGCGCTTCTTTTGTTCCGCTTCACCTACCAAGATAGTCCCCACCAAAAATAGTGGGGACTACTTTGCGTCTGAAGCTGTCGCGTGTCTATACGGTGCTGAGACGACGCTTACCTATTTGCCGCGGCACTTTCCATTCACGGTTGCTGCCGGTGGTACCATCGAGCTCACTCAGAATCAGAAATGCCTCGAGGGGAAGCACTTCGTAAATTTCGTGTTGGTGCGGCAGCGAAAACGTCATAGCCTCTCTACGCATTCACATCTACGGTTTGATAGCGCGTAACTCCGGAACGACAGTTACTTTGGTCACAAAAAATGGGAAAGGACGGGCGACCATTGGCGCGGCCGCGCGTTGAGATGCAATGCGCACACCAGCCATCAAGTATCGATACACCGTATCGCCGGTGTCTTGGTCCTTGATAAGTTCTGACGCGAATGGAAACCAGGGCGGTAGGACTGCGAACCTTTTCGAAATCCGTTGCATCAATGCTTGTGCGCGGAATTCCAAGTCTGGCAAAGGTGCAGGATGGCGAAACAGCGGCTCGTACAAATACTCAACCAACTCGCGCACTACGCCAAGGGTTGCGCGTGATCCCATCATCCCGCGTATTACGCCCTCAATCACCTCCGTGCACGATAATGCGTCGCTACTTGCCGCCTGAAACACCGTACGCACTTTTTCAAGTCCCGTTTGAAGCGTCATGCCTCCTTGCCGGCACATCATTAAGATGTCTTCAGAATCAACTGCCACGAAACTACGGTTGCTCCGGAACAGCATCTGCACGGCAAATCGATAGCGATCGGCGGCTAGAATTCCTTTAATTCCTGCGCTCGCAAGAAGCGCTTGTGGCCAGACACCTTGGATGCCAATGGTATCGGCGGCAAACTGGCGCAACACTTGGTCCATGCTGATAAGCACTGCACCTAACTCCTTCGCAAGTAAGAGCGCCTCATATTCGTCGTCGCCCAGTAGCTCTTCGAGCTCGGTTAGGCTATCAGGGAGTTCTCCAGAACCGTACGTTGGTTGAACAATGCAGTGCTCTTCGACGGCCCGCTTGATCCGCTCGAGGTACCGAAGCTTGCTGCTTCGAAATTCTTCATCGTACTCCACGATCCGAAGTTGACCGTCGATATTTACAGCGCGGCCAAAGGATCGGTCGTCAACGGCACCCTCGATCAATCCCTCCAGAATTTGTACTGCTGCACTGGACACGTAGGGCTTACTTAATGCCGAGAGGGCCGGCGCACAATCAAGTGCTACGATTTCTCCAAGTGTTGCCAGATCTATTACGAACGGATTCTCGATCTTCTCCAGCAGCTGGAGTGCATTATTGCGTTCCTCATGGTCGCCTGCACAGACACGCAAAGGTGACGCATCTATCGGCCATCCCTGGACTAACTCGAGTACCGAAATGCCGAGTACCTTTGCACAGACGCCCAGGGTGATCGGGTTGCTTGCATAAGTATCGAAGACGTTGCGAGTCCGCTGCCCATTTCGGTCCAACATGGCCTGCATTTCGCTCAAATCAAGCTTACCGTCTTCTCTCTGTAGATTGACCGACCAAATCGATGGTAATCCTTCCGGAGAAGAATTAACCCGATCATGCAGAGCATGTAGCAACCTAAGAGCGACCGGAACAATCTCGACAATCGTATAGATACGGGTCGCGCCTAACTGACCAGGTATCTCAATCCTCTCACCAACATGCTTGCTGAGCAAACGATTGCTCAAGTAGCTGTTCGGTGCCTGGAAGTCTACGTGCGGCGGCAACTCTTCCATATCGTGCATGTCGATGTTGACGACGCTTTCTGCACCTGTATCGTCCCGTAATTTGACCGACGTACCAACGCCAACTTCGACAACCCCGTCGAGCTGTTTTGAGCTGGCAAGCATGTACATGCAAGTCATGTACGCACTTGCGGCGCTGGGGTCTTGCATGTTGGATCGCATCATGCGATACAAGCGTCGAACCCCCGCATCTGAGCGGCCGTGCTGCAACTCAAGAACCGCCAACTGTGCCTGTTGACGGACGGATCCTTTCAACTCTTCAGGCAGATCCGCGATCAGTGAGACGAAATTGTGTTTGGATCCTCCGTAGCGCTCAGCCAGAATCCTTAATAACCACGACCCTGTGCTCTTAGGGCGCATTCGCATTTGGTGATTAGCCAAATCCAGCAGTCGCTGCCAGTCTGCAGCCCGCTGGGCGAGCAGTATCGCAGTTTCGCGGGCGTCATCGTCGTCAACCCATTCAGCAGGAAACGATGCTTGTAGAGCACGCGCTTTTGCACGCTGACCTGACTCCATATATGATCTAAAGAGCCTGGAATGCAGAACCGAGTAATGTTCAGGAGCACAGTAGGGGGCGTAAAACTTCGCGGCCTCACGGTAGCGCTTTAAGAAGAAAAGGCAGTCTGCCGCCATTAGCTTAATCTCCGCACTAGTCTGCACGGAAATTGACGCCAGGACCTCTTCGAGTCGTGCGCTAGCCCGCTCCTTTTCCCCTGCTGCGAGTAATACACGTGCGGCGACGATAGTGGCACCTAGGTGCTTGCCATCTTCACAATGGATCTCGTCAACTACTTGAAGTGCCTCTTTCCGACGACCCGAATTTAGCTTTGCCAGAGCCGCGAAGGCAACAATTGTCTGCCTGTCGTACCCGTCGTCATCTTCGCCAACTCGCTCGGCTAGCTGGATTATCAAGTCATCGCGCCCTCGCCATGACGCAACCTCAGCAATAGGGGCGACTGCCGTGCGCTCGATCTGGCCTATATACCTGGGCACAAGCTCAAGAAGTTCGTCAATTCGATCCAGTGCTTTGAGCGTGACCAGTTTAAGCGAGATCATTCGGTCAGGGAGGGGAATGTGTGCAGCTGCTTCGGCACAAGTCGCTAGTACATCCTCATATCGGTCAAGCAAGTAGTAAGCGTAGGCAAGGTTAGAGGCATCACCTGGTAACGAGGCTAAGCTCTGATTTCGCCAAATGGTATCCGCTCGCGGCTCCAATCCGGCGATCGCGTTTGTCAAAGCGTCTTTCGCTTCGCGCTTGATAAAGCCATGGTCCCGCTCGAAAGGATTTTCTGTCGCCCAGAGGAGCGCCGCGGTGAAAGCAGCGGTCTTTTCCGGCAAAGTCGGATCAGGAAGCGCTAGCAATTTCTGTCCGTACTCAGCAGCAACGTCGTTTTGCTTGGCCTCGAGGGCCGACCAGCAGAGTAAGGAAAGTACCCGACGTTCGGAAGCCATCTCTGGTGGGACGTCGTCAGCCGAAATTTGCTGTCCACTTTCCACTTTGGCGAATGCCAACGCTGTCCAAACATCGACCGAAGCGGGCCAGTGCGCCACTGACTTTGTGCCGACTTCAATCGCTTTGTCATAGTTGTGCTGCAACGCCAGGCCGCGAATTCCGGCTGCAGCAATTTTTTCGTCTTGCGGAAATAGTCCGTACGCGGCTATAAAGTCCTCGGCGGCACCCTGTCCAGCGAACAAGTGGACACGGCATACCCCGCGCTGTACGTGCCATCTGGCTTTTTGGTGTGCGTCTAACAAATCAAAAGATCCGGCCAACATTTCGAGGCGGTCATTTGCCTCCCGATAGCGCGTCGCTTCCAGCAAATCCTTAACAGAGTCAATCTGGCGAGTGAAGACATTAGCAATAGACGAGGGGAGTGGCCCGGGGAGTGCCGTGTCAAATGCTGGACTCTTCAATGACTGAATGTCCTGTGAAATCAGCGCAACTGCTTTAGCTAGTCCATCTTGACCTGCCGCGACCTGATGGAAAAGGGCGCCTGGCGCGAACGGGTCGTACAGCCTCTGGAGCATGGGCGAACGTGCAATGCGAAGGCGAATGTCATCCCAAAAATCGACCTGAACAGTGAATTTGCCGGCGGCCTCTCGCTCATCAGAAAGCGCCATCACCTGGGCAGCCAGATTTGCATCATTCGCAGCGGTAGTTGCAACGATCAGCGTAATGATCTTCACAGGGTGCGCTTCAGCCTTGGTTATCTCATCCTCAATGTGCTTTAACTTGAGTGAGCCGTCCTTGTAGCGCTTTGATTGAACCCCGATGCGACCACCTGCAGACTTGATGTATGCATCGACACCGCCTTGGTTTTGACCGCGGCGACCGTTCAGCTTCGCTAAGGGATCACTGAACACGTCACCATAAACGATGACACACATGTCCTCAAACTCCGCCTCGGACTTGGGTTTCTGTAGTTCGCGTGAGTAAGTGATCATCAGTTCTTACAAAGAGGCCTGAGGCTAGACGTTGATAGCGTGTTTGGAGCAACGATGCCGGACAGGTATCGAGGCCCCGAGCGCCCGTTCATTGGTGGGCACGCCGGCAAGCGGAGAGGCTAACGGCCAAAAGGCCGACTCGGCGATAGAATACGACATTATAGAAATAATGTCAGAAATTCGGAGGAGGGCGCCTGTTTCACTACGTTTTACGTAATATTACATGATCGATGGGGAGAATAAAATGACTGATTTTGCTCCTGAAGGTGAAGCCCTGCGAGCTGACGTCGAGATGCTTCGACTTCGCTTTCCGAAGACGGTCGATCTCTATCGCGAGACGTGCGCTGTGATGTTCTTCAGGTATGGCATTACACCGACAACGAATTCTCTTTATCAGCTCGTACGCAAGGGGAGCATGTCAGTTCCGTCAGAAGTTCTTCGCGACTTCTGGACTGACCTCCGTAGGCAAACCCGGGTCGTGGTAGACAATGCGGGGCTGCCGGACGACCTTCGAGAATCCGCCGGCAAACTACTTGGCCAGTTGTGGTCAAATGCAAGGCGGGAGGCCGAGGATTCGGTTGCCCATCTGAAGGTTGGACTTACAAATGAACGGGATGCGTTACTTATTGCGCAAACGGAAGCGGCTGAGCAGACGGCCCGCCTCTCGTCAATGTTGGATCAGGCAAACCAAGCGAACGCTGCAAAGGATGAAGACCTGGTGAGGCTACGCGAACAGCTCAGTGCTGTGCGTGCAACGGTCGAGAATGTCGGATCCCAGCTTATTGAAGCACAATCCCGGGTAGATCAACTACAACAAGAGACGGTTACATCATCGCGAGAACACGCGGCAGAGATCGACAAGGTGACAGCACGTGTAGTTCAAGCCGAGCAGCGATATATTGAATTGGAGAAGCGTACACTTGTCGAACTGGACCGTGAGCGTACGATGGTAAGCAGGTTGCAAAAGCTGCTTGAAAGTGAGCGACACACGGCTGCGGTTAAACACGAAAAACTGCAGGCGGATGCTCAAGCAATGCAAATCCGATTAGCACATCAAGAACAAGCGCTGACGATACAGCACACCATAAGTGCTGCGCTCAAAGACGAACGCGATTCCGCAATGGCTCGCGCGGATGCGAATAAAGACACAGTAGCCGCCCTGACCGGCCAGCTTGCGGTCGAGCAGACACGCGTGCACGAACTGCGGGAGCAGATACGCTATTTCGTAGAACATGGGAATCCCGGCGCAGCACTTAAACAGCCGTCTTTGACTGCCCAAAGAGGTCGTCGGAGCAAAGCACGACGTGAAAGCTAGCCTCAACGGCAATCCGTTGCTGCTACATATCCGATGAAGACTCTAAGTTTCGACAGCTTGAGCTTTCGTCGTCCGTAAACTTTCTTCCGAAGCGGTGCTGAATCCACACGAACCGTTCTTCGTTCAGCATCGTCAGATCGAGCGAACGTGGTCCCGCTCGATTCAATTCAGCTACTTGCTCGACCGCTTGGTGCTCAAGCTTGCCGAACTCCTCATCGCTGACACCATATACCGCCCTCAAGTGAGTCTTGACCCGCTGGTACTGCAGCATGTTGGTACGGGCGAACCCGATGTGTTTGCCCACATGGCATAGATGACACAGTGCCTGCAGCCCGACCAGCTTCATCATGTGCCGGCCGACGCCATCAGCGCTTGGGACTGTCTGGTAATCCCAGACTTCATGAAACTCGAGCTGGTTGCTTGCGCCGCATTGTGCACATCGCATTCCATAGGCCTCGATGGTCATTTTGCGCAGTAGGCGCCAGATATCGACAGGCAAGACAGCGCGCACGCATTTGTGACGCATTGCATGCGGAATGGGTTCGAAGATCAACCTGTCAGCAGCGGGGATGTCCGGCGGGTCCCGGTTCTGATTCCGCGTCGCACCCAGACTGCGTTGCCGATTCCTGGTTGTCGACGCCTTAGCCGCTCGGTTTCGCGGCGTCGATCTGTTCAGTCCACTCATCGCACATGGCCTCCAAAGCTCGCACAGTTGAGGCGTGTCGCTTATGCCTTCGTGAGGCACGCGCTCCAGATACTCACGACGCATTTTTGCCCACGGAGTTGTGCGATCATTGATTTTGCGCAGACGAGTCAACCAAACGGCTGACTGGAATCATTACTGCACAAAAGCAGGCGCAATCGCCGGCAGCTAATCGGCGTCAATGTCACAGTCAGGCAGAGACCTAGCGGAGGGCCCGGTGTTGACGCGGCAATTGAACTTGGCTCAGGTTTATAGCCTGAAATGTTGACAAAAACCGTTAGCGGTTTCCGGTACCGTGTGAAGTTGGATCGGAGAGCGAGGGCCGGACGATAACCCGAAGATCTATCGACCCCTTCCCAAACTATGCCCGGAAGCGGGGGGCTCAGGATCCATGCCGAGCTCCCGCCGGCGGCGCAGCGAATTGATTAGTTCATATTTCAGGCCGCTTTCCGCCGCTAGGTCTCCAAGCCTTTTGTACGCACGTTCAAGACTCAATTCGGATTCCCCGACTGTTTGGACCACTACATAGTCTGGAAGATTTTCGAGATTTCCACTTGCCGCCCAGTCGAATGCCTCATCAAGACTTCCAAATACTGCATCGCGATTCGACAGGCAGGTTGCAAGAGCCGTTGCCAGCGCTTCGCCATTCGTTGTCCAGTCAACCGAAGCACCACCAGCGCCAGATTTTCTCATCTCGTAAGTGTACTGGCCAGTGCTTATCTGTGATGGCTCGAATGTGTTCTCAATAAGGATGGCCGGAACGCTGGACAGGCCGCCGCCATCGGGCTGAAGACTGGCGTAGATGCCGCGCCAGCGCTTGTTGGATGTCCAATATTTGCGTGCAAGTGCGTCATATTGTCTGCCGTTGCTTTGACTCAATGGGATAAGAGTCGAGCTCTCGGTGCCCCGTTTAAATTGTATCGACGCGACTCCACAGTACCGCTTTCCACCCTCTGCGACAGTCAGCATAATTAAAACATCGCCGCCCGATTCTGTTTCTGCCTTACTGTTCTCCAGCATGAACAGTGCGTTGCCGACTGAAGATTTGTTCAACCCAACGTTCGCGAGAGCAGCAATATCCCAGTTCTTGATTGCGTTCAGCCATCCAGTGCACCACCATGAGACCTTTGGCGGCTCAGTTACAGCCGTACCATCTGCACGGACGCTGTACTCGACCCCAGCTTTGGTCGCAGACCAGAAAACGAACCAGTCTGCGTACGAATAGAACTGTTGAGGCCACGTGCAAATTTTTAACTGATTGATGAGCGTCGACTGGTTGTGTGGACGCATCAGCGCATCTAAGGAAGCACGTGTCCGCGGTTCGAGATGACGGCTACCTTCCTTTCGCGTGGCTTCGTCAGAGTCGAGAACGAATTCAGCCAAAATCTTGTTGGCCGCTACTGCAGCGGCGCGAGTACGGCCGAAAGTATCGATAAACGAGTCGAGCCTGTCCTCAGCTTTTTTCAAAGCGAGCCCAGCGTGTTGCACGATCGCGGTGTTGGACGTTTCAGCTGGTATTTCGGAGAATGAAAAGCTTGCAGGTGCATGAGGGAACATGCTCTGGTAGTTTGCAAACTTCGTACGAAAAGACTCCGCCTGGCTACGAACCGCTCGCGCCATTTCATACCGAAGGCCTGCGGCGCTTGAGTTCGCGGCGGCGGTCTTCACCGCTCCAGTTTCCTTTTCCTCAGACTGGAACGATGCCCATGCAGCATCGAATGCACATTGTGCGACTCGTTCAGCCGCTTGCAGATGCGCGACATTTTGCCGCGCATCTGCAAGCGAAAGCTTAGTGCATATACGTCGCCACCAGGGTAGGCACTCAATCGAGGCTACTGTCGATTCGGCTCTTTCCAACTGTTCCTGAAGCGCCTCCAACTCATCACAAACATGACTGAACCGTTGCTTGAATTTCTCTTGCATGAGCTCCTGGAACGGTATTGCCAGTTTTGCCATAGTCTCCGTCGCGCGTCGCTCCTGTTCGCAAGCAAACGTCACGCGCTCAAGAAAAGCTGTGAGTATCATATCGTCAAGCCGGAATAATCAAGGCCTGCAGCTTATCATGCCCCAGGGAAACATTGGTTCTCGTTACAGCGTCGACGTCCTGGTATACGCGTCTCGGCACGCGAATCGGGCCATGTCTATAAAGTAGGGGACCAAGTTTTGGCGGGTAGCCACCGTGGCAGAAGTTCGTGGCGGCGCTCACATTCACATGTGTCCGCTCAATAGTTGCGCGAACTAAGCTATCGGGCGGGCCAGTGCCACGACCGTCCTAAGCAAGCCATGTGGCAGGTCGAGCACAGACAGCGTAGCTTCAAAATTTCGTGACGCGACCGGGAAATCATGGGCTGTCGATACGTGACCCGTGGGATCGGAAGAGCTGCACCAGGGACGATGAGAATGGCTAGCCTTCAATGTTGAATAAGTTCCTTGCACAGAACCCAGGCACAAGAAATCAAGCGGCCACATCCGACGCCAAATTGTCGAAAAGCATATAGGTGCTGTATCTGAGAAGGTGATGTAAACCCTGTGACGCCGTGAGCGACAAAGAAAAGATTACGTAACCATGATGACGCAGCTGTTAAAAATCGCCATTTCTGCGTCGTCATACGATTTAGGTCCAAGGTGTCATTAATTTTACGTACGAGCGCTACTGCACCATGGCGCAGTGAACGGCGACGGCGACGGGTCCGGCTCAATCGCGCATAATCTATATTATGTCAAATATGCTTTTCGTAAAGCCGCCCAACAAGGGGCAGCACAGCTCAAAGCACGCTCTTCCCGTTCACCGAACGGATGATCTCGTCATGCCGCTCATTATCGGTCTTGTGCAGATAAGCCGCGGTGGTCGCGATGTTTTCATGCCCCGCCGTGTCCTGCAGCGTCTTCAACTGCACCCCGTTGTTGGCGTGGTTGGTCAGCATGCTGTGGCGCAGCCAGTGCGCCGACGCCTGCCGCAGTGTCGCAGCCGTATCCTGATCGCCTTTCGCATCGGCGGCGCGCGCGGCGTCGGCGAAAACGGCCTTGATCGCTTCGGCCGCGGCTTCGTCGGTGATCCGCGCCGGTTCGCGCGAACGGCTGGAGAGGACCAGCGGCATGCGGTCCGTGCGGCTGGTTTGCGGCAGCAGTTCGAACGCGACGCGGTAGGACTGGAAAGCTTCCAGCATCTCGGGCGGGACCGGCAGGCGGCGCGGCTTGTTGCCTTTGCCGACGACGTCCAGCCACCAGCGGCCGTTGCCTTCGGTGTAGATCGAACCCATTGATGCGCTGACGATCTCGTTCAGGCGGGCGCCCGTGTGCGCAAAGGCGATCAGCAGGAAGCGGTCGCGCGCGCGGCGCCTGAAAGCCGCCGGCGTGTCGGCCGGACGGCTGGAAACCGTTTCCAGCGCGAGCGCGATCGCGCCCTGGGTCAGGTAGCGCGTAATCCGGCTCGCGGACGGCGCCTTCACGTTGCGAACCAGCGCGCCAGGGTTCCGGCGCAGATAGCCGGTCTGCTCGGCAAAGCCCATCAGGCCTTTCACCGCAATCATGGCCTGGCGCCGGCTCGGATCGGACAGCGGCCCGGTGAACGGCCGGTAGCGCGGATCGCTGCGCGGCCACTTGGTTTTCGAGACCCATTCCGGTGGCGGATTCTTCAGGAATTCCTTGTAGTTGTTGAGGTCAGCAACGTTCAGCTGGGCCAGGGTCTTTTTGGCTTCTTCGCGGCACCAGGTCAGGAAGCGGTAGAGTTCCTTCTGCGAGTTCTGGATCGACTTCGCGCTCAGCTCGCCGTGGGCGATGAATTCGCGGGCCAGTTCGATGTCGGTGGTGGCCTCGGTGATCGCATCTTCCGCAAGCCGGTACATCTTGACGTGCGCGCGGCCGCTTGGACCGGTCGTGATCTCTTCCGGTGCTGACGGACCCAGGTCGATTGGGGTAAAGTTCGGCATGGTGCGAGTGAAAAGGGCTGTATCTTTGTACAGTATAACACTTTGCCAATGTCGATATTGAACTCGACAATATATTTGGTAATGTCGAGTTAAAGAAATGGGTTCGCGATGCTCGGCCGGCAGCTTTTACAGCTGCGATCCCAGCAGTCCGGCGGCCCGGTCCAGTATCTCGTCCTGCCACGCCCGGTTTCGCCAGTCGTCCAGGCCTATCCTTTTGGCGCGCTCCAGGTCGGCCTCGAATACCGCCGTCTGGCGCCTGGCGAATCCTGCGTCGAAGACATCGAGATTCGCTTCGTCGTTGATGGCGAACGAGCGCGGATCGAAGTTGGTCGACCCCACCGTCACCCAGATGCCATCGACGATCATCATCTTCACGTGGTACATGGTTTGTTGGTATTCGTAGATCTCCGCCCCTGCTGCCAGCAATGGTCCCCAGCGTGACCGGGATGCACGCCGCACGACGTTCCAGTCGATATTCTCCCCTGGGACGATGATGCGCACGCGTACGCCGCGCCGCGCCGCGGCCGCAAGCTCGGCAATGGCCGCTTCGTCCGGCACGAAGTAAGAGGCGCTCAGGTCGATGGTTTTGGCGGCGGCCGCGATCGACATCAGGTAGAGCAGCTGCATGCTCTGCGCCCCGCCTCCTGGCGACGCGCTGAACATGTGCGCCCGCACGCCCTCCCCCTTCTGCTGTTCGGGAAAAAAGGCGTCGCCGTGCAGGGCTTCGCCGGTGGCTTCGATCCAGTTGTCCGCGAAAGTGGCTTGCATCTGCGCCACGACCGGGCCCGTCACCATGAAATGGGTGTCGCGCCACTCGTTGGGACCGCGCGCGTCGCCCCGCCATTTGTCGGCAATGCCGACGCCGCCGGTGAATCCTGTCAGGCCGTCGACCACCAGCAGCTTTCG
Organism: Massilia sp. Bi118; assembly: GCF_918697865.1. Taxonomy (GTDB): domain Bacteria; phylum Pseudomonadota; class Gammaproteobacteria; order Burkholderiales; family Burkholderiaceae_D; genus Telluria. The sequence continues at coordinate 326,290 of NZ_CAKKMV010000004.1, forward strand.
GTGAGTCCGGTTGTTCAGCCTTTGCAGGTTGTACCAGCGCGGCGCATGGTAGCGCCGCACCTGGGCGCCACTCTCGCGCAAGCGTCGCAGCTGGGCGGCGTCGATCTGCCCGCCCACCCAGTCGAGCAGGACGAGCACCTTGACGCCCGCGCGGGCGCGCTCCGACAGAACGTCGACGAATTCGCGCGCAATGCTGCCCGAAAAGAAGATATAACTTTCGAGGGTGATGCTGCGGCGCGCGGACCGCATCGCGTCCAGCATGGCGGGAAAGATCCGGTCGCCGTTGATCAGTTCCTCCACCTTGTTCCCGCTGACCAGATCGGGGCCGAGCAAGACGCCCATCGTGCGCACGAACTGCGGGTCGTGGGTGGAATGGAAGCCCTGGATCGGCCGGTCAATCTGCTTGTCGCCCAGGCTGAGGTTGAACACCAGCAGCGCCACGAAGACCGTGCAGGCCGACACGAGCAACGCACGCAAGCACCGTTTGGCGCGCGGCTTCATGCACCGATCCATCCCGGTGCGGCGTCCTCGAAGCGCGGCAACGCCCCGTCTTCGCTCGGCGCCGGGTCGAACGCCACCCTGCCGCGGGCCGGCGTGTAGCGAAGAGCATTGTCGAACAGCTTACGCATCAGGATGCACGCACACGGGTCTCCGGCTTATGGCAGGTCTTCCTGGTATGGTAGCGTGAGTGGGCGGCTCGTGCGTTCAGGCGTGCGCTAGTCCCTCCTTCAAGCGTGCTGCACTCTTTTCTGGCGTGCGGGAGAATTGCTTCACCACGATCGTATTGAAAGGGCCAGGCATGAGCATCACCGTCAACAACACCACCCCGGACACCACCCGCATCACCCTGGTCGGCGAACTGCAGGATGGCAGCTTCAAGGCCAAGGTCATGCCGGAAACCGATGTCCCCTACACGCCCTACTGGGACCAGCAGCTCGAGCAGCGCATGATCTACATCCAGCCGGATCCCGAGCAGCTGGAGGCCATCGTCACTGCCCTCAACGAGCGGCGCCTGAGCCTGGACCAGTTGCAAAGCTTCGGCAGCGCGGGCGGCGGCACCTCGGATATCCCCGTCTGATCGGCGGCTCAGGGCGCAGCGGGCACCGGCTTTTCGTCATGCTCGACGTGGCCTGCGGCGATGCTCGCGTCCCCTTCCCCGCCGCGCGCCGCCAGCCGCTCCCGGGCAAATTCTCCTATCGTGTCGATGGCCGAGCGCGCGCTGGCCAGCTGCGCCCCCTGCAGCTGGAAAACGTGCCAGCGCTGCTCGAAGACCTCGAGCCCGCAATCGACGCCACATGCCTGCGCGTGCGCGGCCAGGCGCTGCGCATCGCCTAGCAGGATTTCGTCGCTGCCCACCTGGATCAGGAGCGGCGGGAAACCCGCCAGGTCGGCAGCAAGCGGCCTGTGTTCCGGCGCGTCCGGCGGGCAGGCATAGGCGCCGAAGGCTTGCCGCAGCCAGGCCGGGCGCAGCATCGGGTCTATCCCTGCCCTCGCCTCGATGCCGGGGTCTGACACGTCCATGTCGGCGCCCGGCGACAGCATGGCCGCCCCGGCCGGCAGTTCCCGCTGCCGCAGACGCAGGCGCAGCAACAAAGCCATCGCCAGCGCGGCGCCGGCCGAATCGCCCGCCACCACGATCTGGTTCGCCCGCAGGCCGCCGGCCAGCAGCGCGTCATAACAGGCGACGGCGTCGTCCAGGGCCGCGGGATATGGATGCTCTGGCGCGAGGCGGTAGTCCGGCGTCCACACTGGTACACCGGACGAACGCGCCAGCCGTGTCGTCAGGCCGCGATGGCTCCATGTCGAGCCCAGGCAGAACGCGCCGCCGTGCAGATACAGGATGGCGCCCGCGGACGCATGCCGCGGCAGCGCCAGGACTGCCGGCACGCCGCCCAGCATGCACCGTTCACGCCCGACCCTGAGCGCTGCCGGCATCAGTAGGCCGAGCACGTCGACCACCCGGCGCTGTGCATGCAGTCCAAGCGGCGGCCCCACGAGCGGCCGGAACACCGCGCGCAGCAGCAGCCGGTTCTGTGCCGCGAACACTTCCTCCAGGCGCGAGGGCGGCGGCAGCACCCTGGTTTCATAGGGGACGGCGCCGGGCCGCGTGAACTGGTAGGCGCTCAGGCGCGCATGCCTGGCCAGCCAGCGGTAGCTCAGCGTGAAGCCGGGCCAGTTGACGGTGTTGCGGCCATTCGCATCGAGATACCAGCTGTTGCAGCCGACCCAGGCGCTCTTCTCGAGCCGGGCCTGAATCGACGCATTGAACGCCCGGTGCGGCGCAGCCTGGACTTCGATCTCCGTCGCGCCGCTTACGCGCCGTGCTTCCAGCGCCCGCAGCACGTGGGCGAACTGGCTCTCCAGCATATAGATGATCGAGTTGTGCCCGAGGTTCGTGTTCGGTCCGTACAGCATGAAGAAGTTCGGGAAGCCCGGCACCGTCATGCCCAGATAGCTCGAGGCGCCGCCGGCCCATGCCGCGGTCAGATCGAGGCCGCCGCGGCCGGTGATGCGCATCGGCGCCAGGAAGCGCGTCGCCGCGAAGCCGGTGCCGTAGACGATGACATCGGCCGCGTGCCGCTTGCCGTCGGCGGTTTCGATGCCGTCCGGGGTGATGCGGACGATGCCCTCGGTGACCAGTTCGACGTTCGGGCGGCTGAAGGTTTCCAGGTAGTCGCTGGACAGCAGGACACGCTTGCAGCCGATCGGGTAGTCCGGGGTGAGCCTGGCGCGCAGCGAAGCGTCGGGCACCTGGCGCGCCAGCATGCGGCGGAACGGCATCCCGGCGGCCACCTGCAGGATCCACCGGGCGCGCGTAAACGCCAGGGCCCGCGATTCGTACTGGCTGTAGATGATGGCGCGGTGCAGGCGCATGGTCCAGGGCATCGCTTTGAATAGCGCCTTGCGCCAGGCCGGGTATGGCTTATCGGGACGCGGGATGATCCACGACGGCGAGCGCTGGAACACCGCCAGGCTCGCCACGGATGGCGCAATCGCCGGCACGAACTGGGTGCTCGACGCGCCGGTGCCGATCACGGCGACGCGTTTGCCGGCAAGCGAAACACCATGATCCCAGCGCGACGAATGGAAGGCCGGTCCGCGGAAGCTCTCGATGCCTTCGATCCGCGGAAGAATCGGATTGCTCAGCTGCCCGGTCGCCGTGATCAGCGTGCGTGCGGCCAGTTCCTCGCCATCGCGCAGGCGCACCCGCCATAAGCCCGCGGGCTCGTCGAAAGCCGCTTCGCTGACTTCCGCATGGCAGCGCAGGTGATCGGCCAGTCCATATTTGTCCGCGCAGTGGCGCAGGTAGGCGTGAATCTCGTCCTGGCTGGCGAAGCGGCGCGACCAGTCCGGATTCGGCTCGAAGGAAAAGGAGTACAGGTGGGACGGCACATCGCAGGCGGCGCCGGGATAGGTATTGTCGCGCCAGACCCCGCCGACACCCGCGCCGCGCTCGAGGATCAGGAAATCGCGGATGCCCGCACGCTTCAGCATGACGGCCATGCCGATGCCGCCAAAACCGCCGCCGACGATCAGGACCTCGTGGACCTGTGCTGGTATGGATGCGCCCATCTCTCCCCCCGCGATTGTTCGCTTTTTATTAACGAACATGCTAACGGTAGACCGGGATTTGCGCCAGCGTCCTACAGCACACCGCTGTCCGCGCCGACAGCATGCAAGCAGGCGCCGGGCGATAATCGCTCATCATGCAAATGGGAGAGCAACCATGAGCGCATCAGAGAGCAAGAACAGCGATTCCCCCGCACTGGGCATCGGCGGGGCCACCAGCGGCGAGGCTGGATCCACCCTCACCCACGAATCCATGGCCGAAACGGGCGGCAGCGGCGGCGACGCCCTGACCAAACCGCGTGACGAGGAAATCGCCGGCGCGGGGGTATCCGGCAAGACCCAGGGTGACAAGCTTCAGCACGCGGTCGATGCCGCAAGCGGACCGGAAGGCGCCGGCACCGCGGCTACCGCGACCGCACGTGGCGCCCAGGACACACGCAGCCAGCAGGCCGGCATCCAGGAGACCGGACTCGGCACGCCAGAGACCGGCGGCAACCAGTCGGAAGCCGACCTGGCGCCGCCGCATCATCCCTGATCAGGGCGCGCCGTCCATCGCGATGCAAGCCTCCGCGCAGCGGCGGCAGGCTTGCGCGCAGGCCTGGCAGTGGTCCATCTGGTGCTTGCTGCATTCATTGCTGCAGGCCGTGCAGATTTCTGCACACAGGCGGCACAGTCGGGCCGCGAAGTCGCTGCCGCGCGCCATGTAGCCGGCAGCTAGTCGGCAGATCGCGGCGCAGTCCATGTCCAGCGCGATGCAGCGCGCCATCATTTTCACGTCGTCTTCCTGCAGGCAGGCCGTCGAGCAGTTGTCGCAGGCCGCCGCGCAGGCGTTGCAGGCGTCGATACAGGCCTGGTATTCCGGGTGCTGAAAATCGGACATCTCATCCTCCGTCGAGTGATAGGCGTCCAGCCTAGCACGCGACAGAGAATGGATTCGTACGAATGAACTCCGGGCTCAGCGGCTTGCGGACGAGCCCTTGACGACTGCCCCGCCCTTCATCACGAACTTCACGCGGGTCAGCTCGGCCGGGTCCTTCAGCGGATCGCCGTCGACGGCAATCAGGTCGGCATATTTGCCGCTGCTGACCGAGCCGATGCGGTCCTTCCAGCCCAGCAGGTCGGCGGCGTTGATGGTCGCCGCCTGGATAGCCTGCATCGGGCTCATCCCGTACTGGACCATGTAGTGGAACTGCCGCGCGTTGTCGCCGTGCGGGTAGACGCCGGCGTCGGTGCCGAAAGCCATCTTGACGCCGGCCTTGAAGGCTTTGCGGAAGTTGTCGCGCTGGAGCTGGCCGAGCGCGCGTTCTTTGTCCAGCGATTCCTGCAGCATGCCGGCCTTGGCGCCTTCCTGCAGGATGTAGTCGTCGTTGTAGATGTCCATCACAAAATACGTGCCCTTTTCGCGCGCCAGGCGGATGCCTTCGTCGTCGACCAGGCTCGCATGCTCGACCGAATCGACGCCGGCCAGGATGGCGTCGCGGATGCTGCTGGCGCCGTGCGCATGCGCGGCCACGCGGCGGCCGAGCTTGTGCGCTTCCTCGACGATGGCCTTCATTTCCTCCAGCGTGAACTGCTGGGCGCCCGGTTCGTCGCCTTTCGACAGCACGCCGCCCGAGGCGCAGATCTTGATGGTGTCGGCGCCGTACTTGGCCATTTCGCGCACCTTGGCGCGCGCCGCCCACGGGCCGTCGGCCACGCCGTTTTCGGTGTAATGGAAATCGTGCGGCAGCAGGTTGTTGTCGCAATGGCCGCCCTGGATGCCCAGCGCGTAGCCGGCCACGCGCATGCGCGGCCCTTGCAGTTCGCCCTCGTTGATGGCGTCGCGCAGGGCGATATCGCCGAAACCGCTGGCGCCGACGTTACGCACGGTGGTGAAGCCGGCGTTCAGCGTCACCTGGGCCGAATGGGCGCCGTACATGGCGGCACGGATGTCGGACACGCCCAGCGAGGCGTAGCCATGCTGGTTCGGGTTGCCAGTCAGGTGGACGTGGGCGTCGACCAGGCCGGGCAGCACGGTGGCGCCCGACAGGTCGACCACTTCCGCGCCGGCCGGCACGCTCACGCTGGCACTCGGCCCCACGGCGGCGATGCGCTCGCCCTTGATCAGGATGGTCTGGTTCTCCAGTACCTTGCCGGCGACCACGTCGACCAGCTTGCCGGCGCGGACGACGACGACATGCTCGCCCGAGGCGGCGTGGACGGAAGCGGCAATGCCGAGGGCGGCCAGGGTGGCTGCGATTGCTTTCAGTTTCATGGGCGGATGTTCTCGAGGGATGGCGGCGCGGCCAGCTTGTGCCAGTTGCGCCAGGAAACCAGGGCGTTGATCCAGAAGCCGGCGTACAGGACGGCGGTCAGGTGCAGCCCGCGGCTGAAATACAGCGGTGTGGCGATCGTGTTCACCAGCAGCCAGAAGCCCCAGTTCTCCACGCGGCGCTGCATCATCAGCAGCTGACCGATGATGCTGAAAACCAGCACGGCGGAATCGATGAAAGGCGCGTAGGCGTTCGTGAAGTGGTGCAGTATGGCGCCGTAGGCGGCGGTTGCACCCAGGCCCAGCGGCAGGATCCACAGCAGGCTGTTGGCGCCGGCGTGGGTGACGGGCAGCGGTTCGCCATGCTGGCCGCGCAGCCACTTCCACCAGCCGATGATGCCGGTGACGACGAAGAACACCTGCAGCGCGACGTCGGCGTACAGCCGGTTCTGTGCGAACAGGAGACCGAACAGCGCGGTGCCGGCGATGCCGGTCCACCAGGTGTGGACGTTATTCCGTCCGGCGAGGACGATGGCGACCGCCGTAAAGACGTTGGCCGCCAGCTCGAGCGGTGCGGTTGCGGCCAGCGCCGCATAAATGCTCGCCAGTCCCTGCCCTGCCTGGTTCATTCGCGCTCCTGTGAAGAGAAGCGTGTACTGTACGTCAGCAGACGGGACTATTGCAAGAGAGGAACGCTTTACTCCAGGCGGATCGTCTTGTGTTCGCTGTCGAGATCCGGCTTGTCGCCGGTGATGGCGGCCTTGGCCATGGCGAAGATCCGGACCATTTTGCTGTCGTTCGAATCCCAGTATTCGGCCGAGTGCGGATCGACGCGGATCAGGACCACGTGCTCGTCTTCGGGGCCGGCCGGGAACCAGGCCTGCACGGCGGAGTTCCACATGGCGCGGATGCGCTCGCGGTCGACCACGCGCTCGGCGGTGCCGCTGACGGAAACATAGAGGCTGTTGTCGTTGTCGGCAAAGCCGAGGTTGACCTGCGGGCGGTGGGCGATGCACTCCCATAGCGCGGTCAGGGTCGAGGTGTAGAACCAGATCCCGCCTTCGTCGTCGACCTGCTGCTGGGTCATCGGCTGGCTCAGCAGGTGGCCGTGGGGGTCCTGCCAGGTGAACATCGGGAAGCGTACGTGCTTGACTTTCTCGGCCAGCTTGGCCACTTCTGCGGCGTGGTGGGTGCTCATCGGATTGTCCTCATGGTGAAGTATTTTTACCCATCTTAGCGACCGCAAGAATCCGGGTCGGTGCGGCGGCGAACCATCGAAGCACAGCTTTTTTGAGACCCATCAACGATGCCAACAAGCGCGAAAAACGCACGATGGGCCGGAAATATAATTGCGGTTTAGCGCCGGAGTCCATGCCGAATGAACCGCATCCACCGCCATGCACAGTCGTTTCCGGACCTGGCCGGGATGGGTGGGCAGCATCCGCCGGCCGTGGACGACGCGGGGCTGGCCGAAGCAGCGAGCGGCAAAGCGCACACACGGACCAGGCTGGTGGTGCATCTGGTCGAATCGCTCGCCAGCGCCAAGCTGGACATGGATCTCCTGAACCTGATCCGCCACCTGCCGGACGAACGCTACCGGCATACCATCCTTTGCCTGCGCGACCAGGGCGACTACGAAGCCGGCCTGCGCGAGCATGGGGTGGACGTCCTCAACCTGCACCAGCGCGATGAAGGCCAGCTGCCCTGGCGGCAGCTCTACCGCGTGCTGCGCACCCTGCGGCCCGACCTGATCCACACCCGCAATTGTTCCGGCCTTCCCGCCCAGCTGGTGGCGGCGCTGGCCGGCGTGCGGCTGCGCGTGCATGCCGAGCACGGGCGCGGACTGGCCGGCCGCGGGCGCATCGGCGTGCGCGACCGGCTGCTGCGGCGCCTGCTGTGTCCGCTGGTCGACCACTTCATCGCCGACAGCAGCGATCTCGAACACTGGCTGGTCGATGCCATCGGCGCCGAACCGATGCGCGTCTCGCAGATACCGAATGGGGTCGACAGCGTGCAGTTTCATCCGCGCCTGGGGCCGGCCGCCGCCGTCGGCCCGGCCGGCTTCATGCATGACGGCGTATTCGTCATCGGCAGCGTCGCCCGCATGGATGACAGCGCCGGCCACGCAAGCCTGGTCGAGGCCTTCCTGCGCCTGATCGCCTCACCCCATCCCGCCCACCAGCGCCTGCGCCTGATGATCATCGGCGACGGTCCGGCCCGCGCCGAATGCCAGGCAATGCTGAACCGCGCCGGCGCCGGCGCACGCGCCTGGTTGCCTGGCGCCCGCGGCGACACCGCCCAGCTGCTGCGCGCGATGGACCTGTTCGTGCTGCCGGCTTTGCAGGAGGACCGCTCGAACGCGATCCTGGAAGCGATGGCCAGCGGCCTGCCGGTGGTGGCGACGGCGGTCGGCTGCAATAGCGAGCTGGTGCATGCGGGCTTTACCGGCATCCTGGTGCCGCCGCTATCGGTGGAGCTGCTGGCGGCGGCGGTGTCGGACTATTGCAGGATTCCGGAAATGGCGGCGCGGCATGGCGCACGTGCCCGCAGCCAGGTGATCGCCAGGCACAGCATGCCGGCGATGGCGCGCGACTATCTTGCCGTCTACGATGGGCTGACCGGCGCCGAAACGCCGGAATCTCCCAGGCGCGAGGCTTGAGCGGGCCCTTGCATGCGCGTTCTGCACCTGCTCGACCATTCCGCGCCGCGGTGCAGCGACTATAGCCGGCGTACGCAAGCGCTGCTGCAGGGTTTGCGCATGCAGGGCGTGCAGACCGTGCACCTGACCGGGCCGGGGCATGCCGCCGGGGAAGCTGCCGGTGAGGGCTGGCATTTCTACCGTACGCCTGTGTTGCGCCGGCTGCCTTTGGTTGGCCGCGCCGAGCCCGGTTCGCGTCTTGGCGCGGCGATGTCGACGGCGGCGCTGGCGCTGCGTCTGCGGCAGGTGGCAAAGCTGACCCGGCCGGACCTGATCCACGTCCATCTGCCGAGTGCGAATGCGGTCGCGGCATGGCCAGTGGCGCGGCTGGCGAAGATTCCCCTGGTGGTGGAGGCCGAGCGGCGCGGACAGGCAGCGCCAGCTTTTCCGTTTGCGCGGGCGGAGCGCTGGGCGCTTGGGTCTGCCCATGCGATTGCGGCAGGCACTGCGCAGGTCCGTGCCGCCCTGCGGGCCGATGGGCTGGTCGGGCGGACCATCGCGGTGATTCCGCCGGCGCCCGACCTTCCTCCCGGACGGCTGGCCAGCGCCAGGATGCCGGACCTGCTCGGCGCGCCCTTGCTGGCGTATGCCGGCGGACTGATGCCGGATGATGGTCTCGATCTGTTGCTGGCGGCATTGGCTCAATTGCGCCGGCAGCATCCATCGCTGCGGCTGCTGGTTGCTGCCGGCGGCCCCGAGGAGGCGCGCTTCGAACGGCGGCTGGGCCAGTCCTCCCTGCGCGGGCATGTCGTGTTCGCGGGGCCACTGTCGTACCGGCGGGCGGCCGACGTCCTGCCACGGGCGGATATCGCGGTGTTCCCGGGGCTGGAGCGCCGGCCATTCTTCGAACCGTCCCGTCACTTGCTCAATGCGATGGCCCAGGGTTGCGCGGTGGTCGCATCGGACCTGGCCTGTCATCGCGAGTTGCTGGTGCACGGTCACAGCGGCATCCTGTTCGAAGCGGGCAAGCGGGACGGACTGGTGAAGGCGATCCAGGCGCTGCTTGCCGAGCCTTGGCGTATCGATGCGTTGGGCAGGGCGGCTTGCGAGTTCATGCGTACGCGGCGCAGCTGGGAGTTGATGGCCACACGCTACCGGCAAGTGTATGAGAAGGTGCTGAGTAAATCGTGATGCATCACGTTAATTGACGGTCGATGGCACTCCAACAATCGAACCACAAATCGTCTATAGTGATGCCTCTTTACAAAATCAAAGCATTATGAAATTTGATGTTGCTATCGTCGGCAGCGGCCTGGCCGGCCTCTCCGTTGCCCTCCACCTGGCACAGACCCGCAAGGTCGCCATCATCTCCAAACGCGAACTGCTCGACGGCGCCAGCAACTGGGCGCAGGGCGGCATCGCCGCCGTCCTCGATTCCGGCGACAGCCACGACCAGCACATCGCCGACACCCTGGTGGCCGGCGCCGGCCTGTGCGACGAGGCGGCCACCCGTTTCATCGTCGAGCACGGACGCGAAGCCATCGAATGGCTGATCGAGCAAGGCGTGCCCTTTACCCGCGACGAAACCGCGGAACTCGGCTTTCACCTGACCCGCGAAGGTGGCCACAGCCAGCGCCGTATCATCCATGCCGCCGACGCCACCGGCCACGCGGTGCAGGTGACGCTGGAGCAGAAGGTGCGTGCGCACCCGAACATCGCGCTGTTCGAGCACCACTGCGCGATCGACGTCATTACTTCCGACAAGCTGGGGGCGACCGGCGTCCACAGCGGCGCCCCGAGCCTGGTCGGCCAGCCGCGCTGCTACGGCCTCTACGTGCAGGACGAGAAAAGCGGCAAGGTGCTGACCTTCGAAGCGGAGCATACGGTGCTGGCCACCGGCGGCGCCGGCAAGGTTTACCTGTACACGACCAACCCGGACACCGCCACCGGCGACGGCATCGCGATGGCCTGGCGCGCCGGCTGCCGGGTGTCGAACATGGAGTTCATCCAGTTTCATCCGACCTGCCTCTATCACCCGTATGCGAAGTCCTTCCTGATCAGCGAAGCGGTGCGCGGTGAAGGCGGCCTGCTGAAGCTGCCGCCGGAAGCCGGCACGGCCGCGGGCACGCGCTTCATGCCGGCCCACGACGAACGCGGCGAACTGGCGCCGCGCGACGTGGTGGCGCGCGCCATCGACTTCGAGATGAAGAAGCGCGGCCTGGATTACGTCCACCTGGACATTTCACACCAGCCGCCCGGATTCATCCAGGAACACTTCCCGACCATCTACGCGCGCTGCCTGGAGCTCGGCATCGACATCACGAAGCAGCCGATTCCGGTGGTGCCGGCCGTGCACTTCACCTGCGGCGGCGTCGTCACCGACCTGGCCGGCCGCACCGATATCCCGGGCCTGTACGCGGTCGGCGAAACGGCCTATACCGGCCTGCATGGTGCGAATCGTCTGGCGAGTAATTCGCTGCTGGAATGCCTGGTGGTCGGCCGCGCCTGCGCGCACCAGATCGCCGCGGCGCCGTCCGCCGCGTTGCCCGCGCTACCGGCCTGGGATGAAAGCCGGGTCACCAACGCCGACGAAGAGGTCGTTATTGCCCACAACTGGGACGAACTGCGCCGCTTCATGTGGAATTACGTCGGCATCGTGCGTACCACCAAGCGCCTGGAGCGTGCGCATCACCGCATCCGCCTGCTGAAAGAAGAGATCGACGAGTATTACCGCAATTTCCGCGTCACCAATGACTTGCTGGAGCTGCGGAACCTGGTCGAGGTGGCGGCGCTGATCGTCAAAAGCGCGCTGTCGCGGCATGAGAGCCGCGGGCTGCATTATTCGCGGGATTATCCGGATACTTTGCCGAAGGCGCTGCCTAGTGTGTTGACGCCCCGGCGCCGGTAATACGTCGTTCCCGCGCAGGCGGGAACCCAAGTTCGGCGCGGATTACCGGCCTAACTAACACCTATTCACGCAAACTTGGGTCCCCGCCTCCGCGGGGACGACGGCCGGGTAGATGAACCAAAAACTTTCCCCCTCCACCATCCTCCTCCTGACGGTCCCGCCCCTCCTCTGGGCCGGCAACGCCATCGTCGGCCGCCTGGTGCGCGAAGCCGTGCCGCCGATGACGCTGAACCTGCTGCGCTGGCTGATCGCCCTTGTCATCCTGCTGCCTTTGGCCCGCGCCGCCTTCCGTCCGGGCAGTGGCGCTCTGAGCAACTGGCGCCGCTACGCGCTGCTGGGCCTGGCCGGCATCGGTCTGTACAACTCCTTTCAGTATCTGGCGCTGCAGACATCTACCCCGATCAACGTGACCCTGGTCGCGTCCGGCATGCCGGTGTGGATGATGCTGGTAGGCAGGCTGTTCTTTGGCGTGCCGGTACGGCGCTGGCAGGTGGCCGGCGCGGTCCTGTCGATACTCGGGGTGCTGGTGGTGCTATGCCGCGGCGACGTGCACCAGCTGCTGGGCCTGCGCCTGGTGGCCGGCGACCTCTACATGATCCTGGCGACCATCGCCTGGTCCTTCTACAGCTGGATGCTGCTGCAGCCGAAAGACGAGCCGGCGCTGCGCGGCGACTGGGCGGCCTTCCTGGCGGTTCAGGTGGCCTATGGTCTGTTGTGGTCCGGCCTGTTCAGCGGCATCGAGTGGTCGATCGGTGCGCCGGCCATCGCCTGGAGCGGCAAGCTGGCGGCGGCGCTGCTGTTCGTCGCCGCCGGTCCGGCCGTGCTGGCCTATGCGCTGTGGGGCGCCGGCATCCGCCGCGCCGGGCCCGGCATCGGCGCCTTCTTCGTCAACCTGACGCCCTTGTTCGCGGCCTTGCTCTCATCGGCCTTCCTGGGCGACTTGCCGCATACCTATCACGGCCTGGCCTTCGCCCTGATCGTGGGCGGCATCGTCGTTTCCAGCCGGCGCTGAAATTCGGCTCCAGCTCACGGCTCTCCTGCGCGACCAGCCTGGAAGCAAGGTGTTACGATCTCAAGGGAAGAAGCCCAACGAGGAAACACCACAATGGCAGAAGGTTTTACCGTCCATGACCACGCTGCGCACGATCATGCGGCACAGCTGGCGGAATTCCTGGATCGCCACCCGCGCGCGCTGGTGCTGACGGGCGCCGGCCTGTCCACCGCCTCCGGCATTCCCGATTACCGCGACCGCGACGGCACCCGCCGCGGCCGCCCGCCCATCCACGGGCCGGATTTTCGCAAGTACGAGCATGTCCGGAAGCGCTACTGGGCGCGCAGCATGATCGGCTGGCCGGTGCTGTCGAAGGCGCGGCCGAACCCCGGCCACTTCGCCATCGCCGGCCTGGAAAAGATCGGCAACATCGGTTCGGTGCTGACCCAGAATGTCGACGGCCTGCATGGCCAGGCCGGCAGCCACGGCGTACTCGAGCTGCACGGCAATATCCACTCGGTGGTCTGCCTGGAATGCTCGGCGCTGTTCCCGCGCGCCTTCGTCCAGGGGCAATTGGCCGATGCCAACCCGCACATGCTGCACGCCGAGGCAACACCCTTGCCGGACGGCGACGCCTCGGTCGAGCCGGCCGAGCTGGCCGACTTCCGCCTGCCGCACTGCGTATGCTGCGCCGGTACCCTGATGCCGAACGTCGTCTTTTTCGGCGACAACGTGCCGGCGGCGCGCACCGCCATCGCCCTCGACCAGATGGAGCGCGCCGATGCGCTGCTGGTGGTCGGGTCCTCGCTGATGGTGTATTCGGGGTTCCGCTTCTGCCGCATGGCCCGGGCCAGCGGCAAGCCGATCGCTGCCATCAATCTCGGCCGCACGCGCGCCGACGATCTGCTCGACATCAAAATCGAAGAATCCAGTGAACAGCTCCTGCCCCTCGTGCTCGAGCTGCTCGAACGGACCCGCTCTGGAGACAAGAAGAACACACCATCCATTCAACTTGACGGGGGAACATTGTGACGAACAAGATCAAAGGCTGGCAAGCCGGTGCGCTGGCGGCCGGTTTGGGCCTGGCCGCATCATTTTTCTACGTGCGCGCGAAAACCAGGGAGGCCGAGGCCGAGAATCCGCCCCAAGGGCGCTTCGTAACGGTCGATGGCGTGCGCCTGCACTACCTGGAAAAGGGCGAAGGCCCGGTACTGGTCCTGCTGCACGGGAATGGCGTGCTGGCCAACGATTTCGAGCACAGCGGACTGCTGGACCGCGCCGCCGAGCACTACCGCGTGATCGCCTTCGACCGCCCGGGCTTCGGCTACAGCGAGCGTCCGCGTACCAAGGTCTGGACGCCGCAGGCCCAGGCGCGCCTGCTGCGTCATGCGCTGCAGGAGCTGGATGTCGAGTCCGCCATCATGCTGGGCCATTCCTGGGGCACGCTGGTGGCGCTCTCGATGGCCTTGGAGGCGCCCGATTTCGTGCGTGGCCTGGTGCTGCTGTCCGGCTATTACTATCCGAGTCTGCGCCTCGATGCGCCGCTGGGTTCCGGCCCCGCGATTCCGGTGATCGGCGACCTGATGCGCTACACAGTGTCCCCGCTGCTGACCCGCATGATGTGGCGGCCACTCACGAAACGGGTGTTTTCGCCGATGCCGGTGGCCGACGCCTTCCGCGCGATGCCGCCCTGGATGGCCCTGCGGCCGAGCCAGCTGCGCGCCAGCGCGGCCGAAAGTGCGCTGATGGTGCCGGCGGCGATGTCGCTCGCCAAGCGCTATCCCGAGCTCAAGGTGCCGGCGGTCATCGTCGCCGGAACCCAGGACAAGATCGTCGACTTCAGCCACAACGCGGAGCGCCTGAACGAACGGATTCCAGACAGTGAGCTGCAACTGCAGCCTGGCGTCGGGCACATGACGCATTATGCGCATCCGGACCAGGTCATGGCAGCGATCGAGTCGATCGCGTCAAAGGTCGGGGAGCATCTGTACCCGCGCACGCCGCAAGCAGAGGCGCTGGCGCGGGCCAGCGAGAGCGGGGTCTGAGGCTTAGCGCGCCGCCAGCCAGGCGCGGGCGGCGCGGATGATGGCGGCGTCGTTCGGATGCACCGCGATCTCCTCCAGGCGGCTTGCAGGCACCAGGTGCACGGCCTGGGTCTCCCAGCCCATGGCGGACGGACAGCCGGCAATACGCTTCGCGATGTAGTAGCGGGTGTAGGTCTTGGTGCGCGGGACGTCGATCAGGAAGGCGTCCAGGCGCACCAGCAGACCGGATTCCTCGTAGACCTCGCGGATGGCGGTCTGCTGCAGCGTGCCGCCCGGGTCGACGCGGCCTTTCGGGAAGGTGGTCGTGTAGCCGCCGTAGCCGTTGGTCGGCGAGACCAGCCAGACCCGGCCGTCATCTTCGATCACGACGGCGCCAGCCGCTGCGCGCATGCCCGGCGGCAGGGTGAACGGCGGTTCGTCGACGCCTTCGTCTGCATCGGGCATGCCGGGCGCAGGAGATAGGCTGAGGCCATTCAAGCTGGCCGGCATCTGGCAGACCGGCACGGCCGTTGCCAGCGCGCCCGGCTCCGCCCAGTGCGCCGAGGGCGTGGCCGAGCTGGGACGGTGGATGACGACGAGCTCGCCGTCATCGTTGCGGCAGGGATGGTGCATCACGGCGGTCAGCCGACGATCCTCAGCGAATAATCAGTCGCCCGCACATCCTTGGTCAGGCTGCCGATCGAGATCCGGTCGACGCCCGTCTCGGCGATTGCCCGCACGGTCTGCATGTTGATGCCGCCGGAAGCCTCGAGCAACGCGCGGCCCTCGTTGATGCGGACCGCGTCGCGCATCATGTCGAGGTCAAAATTATCCAGCAGCACCGAGACGGCGCCGGCCGCCAGCGCCTCTTCCAGCTCGGCAATCGACTCCACCTCGACCTGGATCGTCACGCCTGCGTTCAGCGCCGTTGCCGCCTGAAGCGCAGGGGTGATGCCGCCCGCCGCCGCGATATGGTTTTCCTTGATCAGGATGCCATCGTACAGCGCCATGCGCTGGTTGGCGCCGCCGCCCACGCGCACCGCGTACTTCTGTGCCTGGCGCAGGCCCGGCAGGGTCTTGCGGGTGTCCAGGATTCTGGCGCGGGTACCGGCTACCACATCCACGTACTTGCGCGTGGCGGAGGCGACGCCGGACAGCAGTTGCAGGAAGTTCAGGGCCGCGCGTTCGGCGGTCAGCAGCGAGCGCGGCGAACCTTCGATCGTGCAAACCACGCTATCCGCGGCCATCGTGTCGCCTTCGGCATACTTCCAGTCGATCTCGATGTCCTGGTCGACGGCCAGCATGACGCCCTCGAACCAGGGCGCGCCGCACAGCACGGCTTCTTCGCGGACGATCACGCGGGCTCGGGCGCGCGGGGCCGAAGGCACCAGCTTGCCGGTCAGGTCGCCGGTGCCGATGTCTTCGAGCAGCGCAGCCAGCAGGTTCTGCTCGAAGGCGGCCTGCAGTTTCTCATCGAATGCGCCTTCTTCGGCGTGGGGGTTGCGCAGGGTGCTCATGCGGGGCCGATTCCATTAAACAGTTTGCTTTCCTGCTCCAGCGAACCGGTCGGCAGGGCCTTGGCTTTCTTGGCGGCGGCGAAATCCAGCATGCGGTCGATCGCCTGCTTGGCTTGTCTGCCGATTTCCGGATCGACGTGAATCTCCTTATCGCCTTTTTCAAGGACGTCGGCAAGGTTCTGCAAACCGTTCATCGCCATCCACGGGCAGTGCGCGCAACTCTTGCAGGTGGCGCTGTTGCCGGCGGTCGGCGCATCGATGAAGTGCTTGCCCGGTGCGGCGGCGCGCATCTTGTGCAGGATGCCGTTGTCGGTGGCGACGATGAAGGTGGTGGCGTCCATCGTGCGGGCGGCATCGATCAGCTGGGTGGTCGAGCCGACTGCATCGGCCTGTTCGACGACGTTGCTAGGGGATTCCGGGTGTACCAGCACTTTCGCGTCCGGATACTGGGCGCGCAGCAGGTCGAGTTCGATGCCCTTGAATTCGTCGTGGACCAGGCAGGAACCCTGCCACATCAGCATGTCGGCGCCGGTCTTCTTCTGGATATAAGAACCCAGGTGGCGGTCCGGGGCCCACAGGATTTTCTTGCCCTGCTTGTGCAGGTATTCGACGATATCGAGGCCGATCGACGAAGTTACCATCCAGTCGGCGCGCGCCTTCACGGCGGCGGAGGTATTGGCATAGACCACCACGGTGCGGTCCGGGTGCTGGTCGCAAAAGGCGGCGAATTCGTCGGCCGGGCAGCCCAGGTCCAGCGAGCAGGTCGCGTCCAGGTCCGGCATCAGGATGGTTTTTTCGGGGCTGAGGATTTTTGCCGTCTCGCCCATGAAGCGCACGCCGGCGACGACCAGGGTTTTAGCCGGATGATCGCGGCCGAAGCGCGCCATTTCCAGCGAGTCGGAGACGCAGCCGCCGGTTTCCTCGGCCAGGTCCTGCAGGTCGGCGTCCACGTAGTAGTGGGCCACCAGCACCGCTTCCTTCTCTTTCAGGAGGCGGCGGATGTGGTCTTTCAGGGCTTCCTTCTCAAGCGCCTCGACGGGCGACGGGACGCGTGCCCAGGCTTCCGAGGTCGAGCATACGCCGCCTACGGGGCGGTCGTATTCGAAGGTTTTGATTGGAGCAATGGTATTCATATCAATGTCACCATGGTTTCGTGGGCACGGGGTGCCCACCCTACGACGAATGTAGGGTGGGCACCCCGTGCCCACGCTATTTTTATGTTTGCGTCACAAAAAATTATTCGAGACCCTGGCTCTTCAGGTAATCCTCGTAATTGCCCTGGAAGTCGACCACGCCGTCTTCCTTCACCTCGAGAATGCGAGTCGCCAGCGAGGACACGAATTCGCGGTCGTGCGACACGAAGATCAGGGTGCCGGCGTACTTGTCCAGCGCCACGTTCAGCGACTCGATCGATTCCATGTCCATGTGGTTGGTCGGCTCGTCCAGCATCAGCACGTTGTGGCGGCCCAGCATCAGCTTGCCGTACATCATGCGGCCCTTCTCGCCGCCGGACAGCACGCGCACCGACTTCTTGACTTCGTCGCCGCCGAACAGCAGGCGGCCCAGGATCGAGCGCACGGCCTGGTCGTCGTCGCCTTCCTGGGTCCAGTTACCCATCCAGTCGGTCAGGTTCAGGTCGGTAGCGAATTCCTCGGTCGGATCCTGCGGCATATAGCCCGGATTCGCGTTCTCCGCCCACTTGATGCGGCCGGTGTCGGCATCCAGGCCAGTGATCTCGTGCCCCCCGATGCAGCGCAGCAGCGTGGTCTTGCCGGCGCCGTTAGCGCCGATGATCGCGACGCGCTCGCCGGCTTCGACCATGATCGAGAAGTTCTTGAACAGGGTACGGTCGTAGGCTTTCGACAGGCCTTCGGTCTCGACGGCCAGGCGGTGCAGCTTCTTCTCGCCCTCGAAGCGAACGAAGGGATAGGCGCGCGACGACGGCTTGAACTCCTCGATCTTGATCTTGTCGATCTGCTTGGCGCGCGAAGTCGCCTGGCGGGCTTTCGACTTGTTGGCCGAGAAGCGGCGCACGAATTCCTGCAGCTCGGCCACTTTTTCCTTGGCCTTGGCATTGTTCGCCAGCTGCTGGTTCCTAGCCTGGGTCGAGGCTTCCATGTAGTCGTCGTAGTTACCCGGATAGACCTTCAGGGTGCCGTAGTCCATGTCGGCGACGTGGGTGCAGACCGAGTTCAGGAAGTGACGATCGTGCGAGATGATGATCATCGTCGAGTTACGCTGGTTGAGCATGTCCGCCAGCCAGGAAATCGTGTGGATGTCCAGGTTGTTGGTCGGTTCGTCCAGCAGCAGGATGTCCGGATCCGAGAACAAGGCCTGGGCCAGCAGCACGCGCAGCTTCCAGCCCGGCGCCACGGCGCTCATCAGGCCCTGGTGCAAATCGGTGCCGATGCCCAGGCCCAGCAGCAGTTCGCCGGCGCGCGCTTCGGCCGAATAGCCGTCGTATTCGGCGACCTTGCCTTCGAGCTCGGCGGCCTTCATGTAGTCTTCGTCGGTCGCTTCCGGGTTTGCGTAGATCGCGTCGCGCTCGGTGATCGCGTTCCACAGCTCGGTGTGGCCCATCATGACCACGTCGAGCACGCGCACGTCTTCGTAGGCGAACTGGTCCTGGCGCAGCTTGCCGAGACGCTCGCCCGGGTCGAGCGAGACGTTGCCGCCGGACGGCTCGAGGTCGCCGCCGAGGATCTTCATGAAGGTCGACTTGCCGCAACCGTTGGCGCCGATGAGGCCGTAACGGTTGCCGTCGCCAAATTTGACGGAGATGTTTTCGAAGAGCGGCTTGGCGCCGAACTGCATCGTAATGTTGGCTGTACTGAGCACTGGGAACCTTCCTGCGGGGGTTTTCGATTAACCGCGCATTTTACCACTGTGCAGAGCGCCCGGTGGCGCCCCGCAAGCCACCACCACTCAAATCAAGCCGGCTGGAGCGTCGGATAATTGGACAGGGTCAGTTTCCACGCGCCGTCAGCCGACACCAGCCGCCCCTGCGCGCCGAACGGAATCGTCACCCGCCGCTGGATATGCCCGAATTCCAGTCCCGTCAGAATGGGGCAAGGCAGGGTGGCGCGCAGATAGGCCAGCATCTCGTCGAAGTTGTAACCGTTGTCGCTAGGGGCCAGGCGGTAGCCGGAAAAATCGCCCAGTACGATCGCCCGCTGGCGCGCCAGTACACCGGCCTGCATCAGCTGCAGCAGCATGCGTTCGACCCGGTAGGGATGCTCGGCGATGTCTTCGAGGAAGAGGATGCCGCCGTCGATCTGCGGGAAATAAGGCGTGCCGAGCAGCGAAACGATCATCGCCAGATTGCCGCCCCAAACCGTCCCGGCCACGTCCAGCGCCGGGTTCCCGGGGCCCTTCCCTGCCACCGTGTGGGTCGGACCTTTCAAGCATTGCCAGAAATTGTCCAGAGTGAAGTCGACCGGCTCGGCGGCGCCGAAATCGCCGGCGAGCATCGGGCCGGCGTAGCTGCTCGCGCCGCGGCGGGCGTACAGTCCCATGTGGAAGTCGGTGATATCGGAGTAACCGACGAAAATCTTGCCGCTGTCCGCCATGCGGTCGAAATCGATGTGCGGCATCAGGCGCGTCATGCCGTACTGGCCGCGCAGGGCGAGGACGATCTGCACATCGGGATCGGCGGCGGCGGCGTTCAGCTGGGCCAGGCGCGCCTCGTCCGTGCCGCCGAAGCGCAGGTGGCGTTTGTCATGCTCGTAGTAGTTATGGACCAGGATGCCCTGGGATTCGAGGAGGGCGATGCCGCGGGTTACCGCTTCCGGCTCGACCGCATAGCCGCCCGGGGCGACCAGCGCGATGCCAATTTTCTGAGTGATCACTGTTTGACGAAGAGCCGTGGTGTAGAGTCCGGCGTCATCTTACCGTGCGCATGGGCGTCGATCAAGGCAAGCAGTCTCTCCAGCAGCTGGGTGGGCAGGTCGTGGCCCATGCCCTCGATGATTTCGAGCCGCGCGTTCGCGATCGCCTGCGCTGTGTCCTCGCCGCAGGCCGGCGGGCACATCGGATCGGCGGCGCCGTGGATCACCAGGCTCGGGGCGACGATGGTGCGCAGCTGCGGCGTGCGGTCGCCGCAGGCGGCCACGGCCAGGATCTGGCGCACCACGCCGCCGGGGCAGCAGTTGCGGCGCAGTGCACGCGCCACGCGCCGGCGCAGCTGCTTTTCCGGGGTCGGATAAGTCGGGCTGCCGATCGCCTGCCAAAGGCGCACCCCGTGCTCGATCATGGCGTCGGCATCGAGGGTCCTGGGGCGGCGCAGCAGCGCGCGCTTGACTTCGGGGCTTGGCCCCGGCAGGCCGCGGCGGCCACTGCTTGACATGATGGAGGTCAGGGTCAGCACCCGCGACGGGAATTTGGCGGCCATCAGCTGGGCGATCATGCCGCCCATCGACATCCCGACCACATGGGCGCGCGCCACCCCAAGAGCGGACAGTACGCCGACGGCGTCGTCGGCCATGTCTTCCAGGGTGTAGGGCGGGCGGATCGGCCAGCGCACCAGCGACTTCAGCCAGGCCAGGCCCAGGCTCGGCGTGCCGGCGTGCTCGAACTTGGTGGAGAGACCCGTGTCGCGATTATCGTAACGGATCACGTAAAAGCCGAGCTCGACGAGACCTTCGACGAATTCGTCCGGCCAGGCCGTCAATTGCAGGCCGAGGCCGGAGATCAGCAGCAGGGGCACGGCTTTCGGGTCGCCCGCGGTGTCGAAGGCGATGCGGATGCCGTTCGCGTTCAGGCTAGGCATGGCGGCAACACCTGCGTCGGTATCGGCGCCGGGCCGAGAGAAAGCGGAAGGGATGCTGGGTGATGGGCGATTGGTCCACGCGTGTCTCCGCGCCGCTATGCAGGCGGCGTGAAACCAGCATACCATTTTCGCCCGTTCGGGGGCGTTACGGGAGGATGGGGTTCTTGCGCGCCGCCCGGCGCTCGGCAAAGAAGCCCTTCAGCATGGCGCCGGCCTCTTCCGCCAGCACCCCGCCGACCACTTCGGTGTGGTGATTCAGTTCCTCGCGCGCGAACAGGTCGAGCACGGAGCCGCAGACCCCCGTCTTGGGATCGGTGGCGGCATAGACCACGCGCGCCAGCCGCGCATGCATCATCGCGCCCGAGCACATGGCGCAAGGTTCCAGCGTCACGTAGAGCTCGCAGCCCGGCAGGCGGTAGTTGCCGAGCTTTTCGGCAGCCGCGCGCAGGGCGACGATTTCGGCATGGGCGGTCGGGTCGTGGCGGCCGATCGGCTGGTTGAAGCCGGCGGCGACGATCTCGCCGTCCTTGACCACCACGGCGCCGACCGGCACCTCGCCGGCCTCCCAGGCCTTGCGCGCCTCGATCAGGGCGAGCGCCATGTACGCGCCGTCGCCGTCGCGTTCCAGGCTCACCGGCTCGGGCGCGAAAGAATCAGGCATCGGTGATCTCGGCCCAGCAGTTCGGGGTCTCGTGCAGCACCAGCTTCTGCAGGCGCAGGCCGGTGCCGTAGCGGTCTGTATAGGCCGCCTTCAGGATGTTCCAGGCGACCTGCGCCAGGTTCTCGACGGTCGGGATGCGGTCGATGATCACGGTCTTGTGGCCCGGCAGGCTGGCCAGGAACTCGCGCACCTTGTCGTCCTTTTCATAGACCAGGAAGGCGTGGTCCCAGACGTCGACCAGGTGTTCCTTGGCCAGCGACTTGATGTCGGAAAAATCCATGATCATGCCGTTGTCGGAACTGCCTTCCGTGTCGATCACGGCGCCGGTCAGGGTGATTTCCAGGGTGTAGCGGTGGCCGTGCAGGTTGCGGCACTGGCTCTTATGGTCGGGAATGCGGTGGCCGGCATCGAATTCCAGCTTGCGGGTAATGGTCAGCATAGGGTTGCGCGGGGCGCTCAGGGGATTTGCAGGAGTTTGTGGGTCTGGATGCTCAGCTTCCACTTGGGATTGCGGCGGCAGGTCTCGATCGCGAGCTTCGTGTTTTGTGCCGCCAGCGGGCCGTCCATCGGCTGGACGTAGAAATTCTCGAAGTCCAGGCCTTCATAGGCGGCCAGGTCCTGGCCGAGCTGAGGGATCACCACCTTGATCTCGTTGCCTTTGCCGACCACGAGCTTCGAGCCCATCTTCGGGCTGACGCAGATCCAGTCGACG
This sequence comes from Massilia sp. Bi118, assembly GCF_918697865.1. GTDB lineage: Bacteria > Pseudomonadota > Gammaproteobacteria > Burkholderiales > Burkholderiaceae_D > Telluria. The sequence continues at coordinate 348,330 of NZ_CAKKMV010000004.1, forward strand.
CCTTCCGGCACCGGCAGGGTGCCGTTGGTCTCGATCGCGATGGTGAAGCCGTGCGCGTGCATGGCGTCGATCAGCGGCTTGTCCAGCTGCAGCAGCGGCTCACCGCCGGTGAACACGACGTACTTGCTGGCAGTGTGGGTGGCCGGCCAAAGGCCGTCGATTTCGGCGGCGAGCGCCCCGGCGTCCTTGAACTTGCCGCCGCGCTCGCCGTCCGTGCCGACGAAATCGGTATCGCAGAACTGGCACACGGCGCTGGCGCGGTCGCTTTCGCGCCCGGTCCACAGGTTGCAGCCGGAAAAGCGGCAGAAGACCGCCGGACGGCCGGCATGCGCGCCCTCGCCCTGCAGGGTATAGAAAATTTCTTTGATGCTGTAAGTCACGGTAAAAGTCCGGTTAAGCCTCTCGTCAACCTTCCATTATACCGCGCACTGCGGCAGCTGCAGAAGACCACATAGATGTTGACTTCCGGCAAAAACTATCCTCTCAGAAAGACGTACCTTTTCGTAGCGGAAAGTTCCTACCACTTTAGGAGACGGACCATGAAGACCGTGATGCACCATGCCTTGCGCGCCGTGATTGCCGCCCTGCTGCTGGCCGGCCTGTGGTGGCTGGACAGCGGCGCCGGCAGTGGCGCGCGGCCGGAGCGCCTGCGGATCGCCTGCGTCCTGCTGCTCGGCCTGGGCATCCTGTTCACCACCCTGTTCCGGCGCGTGCACAGCGAAGACCGCATCGCCGACCTCGAAGCCGCGCTGTGCCGCGAGCAGTCGGCGCGCAGCCACGCCGACCATGCGCTGGCCAAGGCCGACCTGCTGCTGGCCCGCATGGCTGCGCGGGCCGCCGGCAATGTCGCCACCGATCCGGCCGGCCAGCTGGTCATCATCCAGGCCGAGCTGACCCAGATCCAGCAACGCTGCCGGGCCGACCAGGGGACCCGCAACCGGCTGGAACTGTTGCGTACCCGCCTCGACCGCCTGGGCACCAGCCTGCGCACCGGCGCCCGCGCCGCCGAGCCCGGATGACCAGCCTGGGGCCGGTTTCCCGGTCCTCTTTAGGATAATTCCGGGCCTAAAACGTTCTTGCCTTAAATCAATAAGGCGTGATGTGCCGTGCCGCACAATCCGATCTTGTCAGCAGTCAATTAGTTGCTCAACAGACAGATCAAAGGACGGCACATGACAGGCACAACAACAATACAGCGGCCCATGGATTCCTCCAGCGCGACCGGCGACCGTGCCTTCGCGCACCAGCTCATGGAGATGCTGGCGATCCCGGTATTCGTGCTGGATACCAGCTGCCGCGTCATGATCTGGAACCGTGCCTGCGAACACCTGACCGGCGTGGCCGCCGCGGAAGTGGTCGGCACGCGCGAGCACTGGCGCAGCTTTTTCGACGAGCCGCGCCCTACCCTGGCCGACATGGTGATCCAGGACCGCGCCGGCGAGGTCCCCGTCATCCATCCCCGCAGCGCCACAGGCCAGCCGGCCCATTTGTCGGCCGAAAGCTGGTTCGACATGCCGCGCGTTGGCCGGCGCCGCTACCTCGCCGCCGACGCCAGTCCCATCTACGACGAGCGCGGCCGCCTGGCCGCCGTGGTCGAGACCCTGCGCGACATGACCGACGAGAAAATGGCCCAGATCGCCCTCGAGCAGCTGGCCACGCGCGACGGCCTGACCGGGCTGGCCAACCGCCGCTGCTTCGATGACACCCTGCAGGCCGAATGGGCGCGCGCCCAGCGCCAGCGCCAGCCGCTGTCCTTGCTGATGGTCGACGTCGACAATTTCAAGGCGTACAACGACGCCAATGGCCACCTCGGCGGCGACGAATGCCTGAAGCGCATCGCCACCGCCGTCGCCAGCGAGATGCGCGCGAACGACCTGGTTGCCCGCTATGGCGGCGAGGAATTCGCCGTGATCCTGCCGAACCAGTCGCTGAAAGGCGCCGCCAGCGTGGCCGAGCGCATCCGCACCCGGGTCGAGCAGCTGCAGGTGCCGAACCGCCTAACCGCGGGACGGCACGTGACCGTCTCGATCGGCGCCGCCACCGCCCTGGCTTCGCCGGACACCGAGGCGTCGGAACTGGTGGCGACTGCCGACGCCGCCCTCTACCGCGCCAAGCACATGGGGCGCAACCGCATCAGCCTGCCGCTCTCGGAGCCGGCCTGACGTAGCATTTCATCTATAAATTTCCTTGGGAATCGACTAAGCTGTCGCGCACAGCAACATTCCCGAGGAGATAGCGTGTCACAGTTGTTCAAGTATGTACCGCTGGCCGCCATGGCCATCGCCGTGCCCGCCTGCGCCGCCGCCGCAGCCAGGCCGGCACCGTCCAGATCCGACGTCCTTCCTTTTAATGCCACCGAAAAGCAGCTGCCGAATGGCCTGAAGGTCATCGTCGTGCCGACCGGCTTCCCCAACCTGGTGTCGGTGACGATCCCGGTGCAGACCGGTTCGCGCAACGAAGTCGAGCCGGGCAAGTCCGGCTTCGCCCACTTCTTCGAGCACATGATGTTCCGCGGGACGAAGGCCTATCCGCCCGAGAAGTACCAGGACATCATCACCAAGGCCGGCGCGCGCCAGAACGCCTACACCAGCGACGACCTCACCAATTACTACACGACCTTCGCCAGGCAGGACCTCGAAACGGTGCTGAAGGTCGAGGCCGACCGCTTCCAGCACCTGGATTATTCCGAAGCCGCGTTCAAGACCGAATCGCGCGCGGTGCTGGGCGAGTACAACAAGAACAGCGCGAACCCGATGCAGAAGCTGTTCGAGGCCCAGCGCGACGCCGCCTTCAACACCCACACCTACAAACACACCACGATGGGCTTCCTGAAGGACATCGAGGACATGCCCAACCAGTACGCGTATTCGAAGACCTTCTTCGACCGCTGGTACCGCCCGGAGCGCACCACCATCATCATCGCCGGCGACGTCGATCCGAAGAGCGCGATCGCCCTGGTCGAAAAGTACTGGAGCGGCTGGAAGCGCGGCTCGTACAAGGTCGCCGTTCCGGCCGAGCCGGCGCCGCAGGGCGCCCAGTACCGCCACGTGAACTGGCCCAGCCCGACCCTGCCGCTGGTGACGGTCGCCTTCCGCGCCCCGGCCTTTTCCGATACCAACAAGGACCAGGCCGCGTTGTCGATGCTGCTGTCGCTGTCGTTCGGCCGTACCTCGCCGCTGTATAAACGCCTGGTGCAGGACGAGCAGAAGGTCGACCAGCTGTTCGACTACACCCCGGCCCGCGTCGACCCCTCGCTGGTGACCATCGGCGCGCGCGTCAAGAAACCGGAAGACGCACTGTACGTACGCAACGCCATCCTCGAGACGGTCGCCAGACTGCACGACACCCCTGTGACCAGGCAGGCGCTGGAAGAGGCGCAGTCGTCGGAGAAGTATGGCCTGATCCGCACCCTCGACAACACCGACACGGTTGCCAGCACCCTGGCCTCCTACGTCCACTACGACCGCTCCTACGGCACGATCAACCGCTACTACCGCCTGATCGACACCCTGACCCCGGCCGACCTGCAGGCCGCGGCCCGTAAATACCTGGTCGACGCGTCGATGGTGGTGACCACGTTGTCGCACGAAGCACTCCCGGTCGGTATCGACGCCCTGCCGAAGCTGGCCGACATGGCGCCCAAGGCCGGTGATGCCAGGTTCGACCTGCTGGTGCAGAAGACCGCGCTGCCGCAGATCCGCTTCAAGCTGCTGTTCGAGGCCGGATCAAGCCAGGACCCGGCCGGCAAGGAAGGCCTGGCGGCCCTGACCGCGGCGATGGTCGCGCGCGCCGGCTCGAGCGAGCGCAAGTACGATGAGGTGACCAAGGCCCTGTTCCCGATCGCCGGCGGCTTCTTTGATTCGACCGACAAGGAAATGACCACCTTCACCGGCACCATCCACCGCGACAACTGGAACCAGTTCCTCGACGTCGCCCTGCCCCAGCTTCTCACGCCCGGCTTCCGCGAGGACGACTTCCGCCGCCTGAAGGACGCCCAGAAGAACGCCCTGGTGCTGGACCTGAAGGACAATAACGAGGAAGAGTTCGGCAAAGAGCGCCTGCAGGCCAACATCTTCGCCGGTACGCCCTACGGCCACCCGGTGCTGGGCACCGTGAAGGGCATCGAGTCCATCACACTGGACGACGTACGCCAGTTCTATCGCCAGGCATATGCGCAGGGAGCACTGCACGTCGGCATCTCGGGTGACGTCACGCCGGAAATGACGGCCCAGCTGAAGACCCGCCTGGCCGGCCTGCCGGAAGGCGCCGGCCTGCCGCGCATCGCCAGGCCGCAAGGCCGCAAGCCGCAGGGCCTGGAAGTCGAGATCATCGAGAAGAACACCCGCGCGACCGCGATCTCCTTCGGCCTGCCGATCGAGGTCAACCGCGCCCACCCGGACTTTCCGGCCCTGTGGCTGGCCAAGACCTGGCTGGGCGAGCACCGCGCCTCGAACTCCTACCTTTACCAGCGCATCCGCGAACTGCGCGGCATGAACTACGGCGACTACGCCTACATCGAAGCCTTCCCGCGCGGGATGTTCGGCTTCTTCCCGAGCCCGAACCTGGGCCGCAAGTCGCAGATTTTCGAAGTCTGGATCCGCCCGGTCGCGCCGCAGAACGCCCATATGGCGCTGCGCATCGCGCTGACCGAGCTCGGCAAGCTGATCGACAAGGGCCTGAGCGAGGAGCAGTTTGCCGCCACCCGCGACTACCTGATGAAGAACGTGTTCGTGATGACCGCCACCCAGGACGCCCAGCTCGGCTACGCGCTGGACTCGCAGTGGTACCACACGCCGGAATTCACACAGATGATGCGCGACGGCCTGTCGAAGCTGACCGCGGCCGACGTCAACGCCGCGATGCGCAAGCACCTGTCGGCGCAGAACCTGTCGGTGGTCTTCATCACCAGGGATGCGGCCGGTCTCAAGGACAAGCTGCTGAGCGATGCGTTCTCGCCGATCACCTATGACGCGACCAAGCCGCAAGCGCTGCTGGACGAGGACAAGGCGATCGGCGCCATGAAGCTGGGGATCCGCCCGGAGGCGGTGAAGATCACGCCGGCGGCGCAGGCGTTCGCGCAGTAAGTCAGGGCATGAACTCGTTGTTCACCCAGACTGCCCTTTCGAGGACCGCCAGGTGGGAAGCACTGAGATACCAGCTGGCGCTGCCGACCTGGTTCGGGTGGTACTGATAGGCGCTGGGCGGGTGGATGCGGGATGCCGGCGTCGCCACCTTGCGGCGCAGCGGCGCGCCTGGAATCGTGTCGTAGATCCAGGCGCCGTACTCGAGCCACATGTGGGTGGGCGTGACGTCGCCGGGATACTCGAATTCGCCGTAAATGACACAGGGGATGGCCACCTGCGGCGAAATCCGGCACTGTTTGAACTGCTGGACCTTGGCGTCGTGGCTGCCCACGAATCCATTCAGCAGCAAGCCATTTCCTACATCGGAGATTTCGTTGTTCACGGCATTGGACAGGGTGTCGTTCACCCAGCCGTCGAGTGCCCACACGCGGCAGCTGCATCCTTCTAGAAAAGCCATACGGTCTCCATTCGTTCGGTGGCGGATTTTCGATCGTATGCGTGCGGAAATGGCCGGTCAATGCGCCCTGATTCGCTTGATGCCGACTACTGAAGAAGAGCAAGAAAGCGATTCTTTTTTTGGACGAAAAAAAACGCCGGCCGGGGCCGGCGTTCGTCATGCTGCGATCAGGCGATCAGTGAACGACCTTGTCCCAGCCGTGGCGCACCGCGGCCTTCATCTTGTCCCAGGTCGAGACGCCGCCCTTGCTGTAGCGGGTATCCCAGTCGCTGCGCAGGTCGGACTCGACGTCGTCCCAGTTGCGGTTCTGGTAGCGCGAGTCGCTGCGCATCTGGGTGCCGTAGCGGTAGGCCGGATCGTAGTCGTTGTAGGTGTCGCCGCTGGAACCGTAGGTGCTGCTCCAGTGGCTGCGGTAGTAGGAGTCGTCCGAATCGCTGTCCGGGGTGATCTTGTCCCAGCCGCGGCGGACGGCCGCCTTCATCTTCTCCCAGGTCGACGAGCCGCTGGCGCCGTAGCGGGTATCCCAGTCGCTGCGCAGGTCGGATTCCACATCGTCCCAGTTGCGATTCTGGTAGCGCGCATCCTTGCGCATCTGGCTGCCGTAGCTGTAGGCGGGCGCGTAGTCGTCGTAGCTGCCGCCCAGGCTGGAATAATTGGTCTGCCAGTCGCTGCGGTAATAGTCGTCATCATTCGTGTCCGGGGTGATCTTGTCCCAGCCGCGGCGGACGGCCGCCTTCATCTTCTCCCAGGTCGACGAGCCGCTGGCGCCGTAGCGGGTATCCCAGTCGCTGCGCAGGTCGGATTCCACATCGTCCCAGTTGCGGTTCTGGTAGCGCGAGTCGCTCCGCATCTGGCTGCCGTACTGGTAGGCCGGCGCGTAGTCATCGTAGCTGCCGCCCAGGCTGGAATAGTTCGATTGCCAGTCCTTGCGGAAGTCGTCATCGCGGGCGCCCAGTTGCTCCACCTGTACTTCGGTGTGGCGCACGGAGTCCTTGATGTTTTCCTGGCGCTGGCTGACTTCCTTGCCGACGCGGACTTCCTCGACCACGCGGGCCGACTTCTGCACCACGGCTTCCTCGGCCTTCTCGCGCATCTCGATCGACTGTTCCTTGAACAGGCCGGCATCGGCGCCGGTGACCGGGCGGTCCACCGGGCGGCGTTCGACGTTCACGTGCTCTTCGCGCAGGTTGACGCTTTCGTTGACCGGGGTTTCGACCACGCGCGAGAACACGCGCACGCCGCCGCGCTGGACTTCACGCTTGCCGACCTTCAGGTCTTCCTGCACCACCGGGATGGCGGTGGTGCGCTGCTCGTTGAGCATTTCGCCCATGTCGCGCTGCATCGAGCCGGTCTGGATGGTGCCGCCCAGCGAGGCGTCGCTCGAGCCTTGCAGCGACGACGAGCCTTGCAACGACGATGATCCTTGAAGCGGAGCGCTCTGCAGCGTGCGGCCGGTCGAGGTGTCGAGGGTGTTGCCGCCGATATTCGTGTCCTGCGAGCCGCCAGCCTGCAGAGAATCGCCGGCGCGCATGGTGCCGCCCATCGGCTCCTGGTAGGTCTGGCCCTTCGGCACCGGATCGTTCAGGTCCTGGGTGGCGAAGGAATTGCGCTCACCGAGCTCGCCGCTCAGGTTGCCGGCGCCGGAGGACGGCTCGCGGTATTCGGATTGCTGGGACATCGCCGAGGATTTCTGCAGGCCGCTGCCCGCGCTGGCGCCGGCCGCCAGCATGGCCGGATCCAGCGAGCTGGCCGAGCCGGTCAGATCGTGGCGCTCGTCGAGGTCGACCGGGCCGAAGCGCTCGATGATGTCGGCGGCGCGCTCGACTTCCGGTTCGGACTGGGTGACCAGGGTCAGCACGTGATGGCCGCGGCTGACCACGTCCGAGTAGCGCGAGACGTGCTCGTCGTTGTCGGAACCGAACAGGCCATTGAAGAAATGCTTGATCTGCGCGCCGATGCTTTCATGGACTTCGCTGGTGTGCTCGGTTTCGCCGGTCAGGCTGTTGGTCTGGCCGGTCGGGTCGGCGCTGGAAACGTTGACGTCGGTGCGGGTGAAGCCCGAGGCCAGCAGCTCGTCCATGGCGTTCTGGGCGTCGCTTCGGTTATCGAATACCGCTACAAGAGTATGTTGCATGATGATTCCTCCGATTGGTAGGTCATTCAGGTGGGCGGTCGCCGGCCTCCTCGAAGCGCTCCACGCTGACCTGCTCGGATTTGAGCATGACGGTTTCCGCGTGGCGCTCCTCGCGCCGGGTTCGGGTAATGCGGACTTCCTCCTTGATGCGCACGCGGCGTTCGACCACGAGCACTTCTTCGAGGATGGGCACCACCAGCGTCTCGCCTTCGTAGCGCGTGGCGGGCGCAGCGTCCAGAGGGACGATGCGGTCCACCGGGACGTGGCTGACCTCGACCTCGTCGCGCAGCAGGCGTTCGTCGATATGGCAGGGATGCTCGGCGACTGTCTTGTGGATGCGCACGCCGCGGTCCGTGTCGATGACCCGCTTGTCGACCTGCACTTCCTCGCGGATCACGGGTATCGTCAGGCTCTCCTGCCGGTCCTCTCCGTTCGGTTGCACTGGGTCAATTGGCACGGTCCATCTCCTCGATATCGCGACGCTAGAGCAATCGAGGTTACCCCAAAAGCTTACGGAACCCGCGCACCATTGACTCTCTACAAACGTAGACAATCCAAAAACAAAAACGGGCCTTGCGGCCCGTCAATGTGCGTGAATGGCGACTCGAGGCCGCGTGCTCAGGCGAACGGATTGTCGACTTTCTCGATCTTCGGCGGCGGCAACTGGTCCGGCAAGTCCCTGTCCTCGAGGCCGGCGACGATCTGCCCCAGCAGCGCATGCAGGCGTCTTGCCGCTTCCAGACCCTGCTTGTCGGCGGTGAGGTCGACGTCGCCGGAAATGGTGATGCGGTCGAGGCGGTTCTCGATCGTCAGGCGCCCGATCTCGAGCACGTCGGCTTCGTTCGCATAAGGCACGAAACCCTGCGCTTCCTTCCTGTCAGTCATTGCTCTTCCTCCTGTCGCCCTTCTTCTGGCGGATGTTCGGCAGTTTCAGCATGCGCTCCTTTTCTTCCTCGCTGAGGGCGGGCAGCAGGTCGATGCCGATGATGCGTTCGAGTTCGGGAATCGGGATCACATTGGCCTTTGCGTCCGCCGTGTTCTCGACGAACCAGGCGGCGCCGGCTTTCTGGCGCGGACTGTACACCAGTTTATATAAGTGGGTCGGCACCAGCACATTGCCGACTTTGCGCAGATTGCTGCCGAGGAAAGCCGGCCCCGTCACCACGTACAGGTCGCCCTCCTTCTTCGCCATCTTGCGCACCGCGCCCTCGATGCCGGCCCACAGGTGCCGGTTGTTCTCGCCGTCCTGGGGAACGATATTGGCCAGGCTGAAGCTGTCGCGCTGGCTGTCGCGGTCGGGCATGTCGCCGTTCGGGGCCATATGGCCGCGGTCGAGGCCGCTGCGCGCATAGTCCGCCAGCTCGGCGCGCTGGCCGGCCGGCAGGCGCGACTCCGCATGGAAGGAATTTTCGCGCGACATCTGCTGCGCCGATTCGACTTCGTGCGCCTCCAGGTGCTCGGCCGACCACAGCGGCGTGCGGGTCACGCCCGAGTGCATCACGGTAAACACGTTGAAGCAGAGCTCCTTTGTCGCCGGCGCCAGCCTGGGGTTCCGGATCTGCGGCGCGCGGCCATCGAGATAATGGTCGGCGCAGGATTCCGCGCTGCGGGGCGCGGCGGGCGCCCCGGCGATCGGCGCGTTGGGCCGCGACGACTGCACGGGATGCCTGTCGCAGGCCCCCAAGGCGAGCAAACTGGACAATAATACAAGTGGAGCGAACAGCTTCTGAAGCATGGTGATATACAAAGGTCAATCGTGCCGTCATTGTAGCCGAGTAGTGTTTGTGCACTCTCACGGCATGAAATGAAACACGCGCACGATAGAAAAGCGCATTTCCAATTGGAATGTTATAGAATCCGTCCTTTCCAAAAGCTAAAGTGCATTTGAGCAAATATAGTGGCAATGGATAATTTCTCCATTCCCGAGGATCTCCGGCGCTTCGTGCTGACCAGTATTCCGTCAGTACCTTTCCTGGAAGCCCTGCTGCTGATGCGGGCCAACCCGGAACAATGCTGGAGCCGGGATACCCTCGCGCGCCGCCTCTACGTGCGCGACAAGGTCGCCGAAGGGCTGCTGGCCGAGCTGTGCCTCGCCGGTATGGCCGCGCCTTCGTCCGCCGACGGCGACGCTTTTTGCTATCGGCCACGCGAGGAAGCGCTGCGCGAACGCATCGACGGCCTGGCCGACCTGTACTCGACCCACCTGGTCGAAGTCACCCATCTCATCCATTCTTCCCTCGACCGCAAGGCCCAGCAGTTCGCTGACGCCTTCAAATGGCGAAAGGATTCTTAAGTGGCGTTTACCATCTATTCGCTGTGCACCCTGACTTCACTGGCCTGCGCCTGGCTGCTGCTGGCGAGTTACCGCCGCACCGGCCATCGCCTGCTGTTCTGGAGCGGCTGGTCCTTCGTGGCGATGACGGTGAACAACCTTTTCCTGGTGTTCGACAAGGTCATCTTCCCCGATGTCTATCTGCTGCCGGTGCGCCTGGTCTCGGCCCTGGTGTCGATGCTGCTCCTGCTGTACGGCCTGATCTACGAGAAGGAGTAACCATGAACAATATCCTGACGGGCGCCATCGCCATGGCCTCGACCGTGATCGCACTGTTCTTCCTGCGTTTCTGGCGCAACACGCACGACCGCTTCTTCCTGTATTTCGCGCTGTCCTTCGGCATCGAAGGCGCGCACCGCGTGTATTCGGCGCTGAGCTATCAGGAGAACGAAGATTCGCCACTGCATTATCTGATCCGCCTGCTGGCCTATGGCCTGATCCTGTGGGCCATCCTGGAAAAGAACCTGCCGGAGCGAAAAAAGCCGCAAGACTGAAAGCGTGCGCCCGCGCCCTTCCCCCTGCGCCATAATCGGCTGACGAAGCTAGCAAAGGAGGAACCGATGGCAAACCAGCAGAATCAGCAGAATCAGCAGAATCAGAACCAGCAGCGCGAAACCCCGGCCCCGGAGCAGAACGGCCGCTCCGAAGACCTGCTGCCGGCGGGCGCCGCCGACAACACGGCGGACGGCCGCTTCGAAGTGGCCGAGGAAGTCAACATGGACCAGCAGTCCGACGCCACCCGCCGCGTCGGCAAGGCGCCCAAGGGCATCGCCTCCGATGCTCTCGCCGACTCCCTCAAGCCTGATCCGGAGTAAGCCCCATGCGCAGGCCCTCGATCGTGTGGGCCTGGTAGATGTCTTCCAGCGAGCCCACCACCCGGCAGGTCAGGTGGGCGCGCACCTCTTCCGGCAGGCTGTCCCAATAGCCCTGCGTGACCTGCAGGTCGTGCTTCTCGGCGTTGCGCGCGTCCGGCGCGTCCACGCCCAGCACGAACACGGGACGTGACAGCTGCGAGCGGTTGGCAGTGCCGCGGTGGATGGTCAGCGCCGAGCGCGCCGAGATGTCGCCCACCTGCGGCAGCTTGCGCTGGGCGCGCGCCTCGTAGCGCGGGTACAGCGCCTTGTCCGGGAACATCGGGTCGCCGCCCGCCAGGTCGTCCCACTGGGTGCCGGGCGCGATCTCGAAGGGGCCGATCTCCTCGGTCACGTCGACGGTGGTGATGTTGAAGGCCAGCGAATTCAGGCGGCGCCCGACCAGGGTCGCTTCCGGGGCCGCGAAATCGCGGTGCCAGGGCTGGTGCATGGCGCCCGGGAAGGGAATGTCGAAGCCGGCCTCGACGACCTTGTAGTCCGGCCCCAGCACGGCGCGGCAGACCGCTGTCACCCATGGATGCGTGACCAGTTCGACGAAGCCGCGGATGCGTTCGGGGTGTACTTCGACGTAATAGCGGGCAGGCCCGCGCTCGAGGGCGCCGCCGGGCCTTGCGCGCGCCTCCGCGAACAGGGTCTCGATGTCTTCCTTCAGTCGGGCCACCCACTCTTTGGTGAAGGCGCCCTTGCGGGCGATGATGCCGTCCCCGTACAGCCCGCCCATGATGGCGCCGGTATCGAACTCGGTATTGAAGCCGCTTGCGCTTGCATTGCTCATGTTCCGTCCTCCTGGCTTGCCATCCTAACGCCAAGCCGGCAAGCGGCGCGCACGGCCGGCGGTTGACTTTACGTCGGACTGCTCCTACATTGCTTGGATCATCGATGACACGGACTCCGCATGCCCCCTGAGCCAGCCGCCGCCAGTACCCAGTCCACGCGCGGGCGCGTCCTGTTCGTCTGCGACCGTGCCGACGTCGACCCGGCCGTGGCCGGCGTCGCCGCCGAACTGGGCTATGAAGTGCTGCGCGTGCGCAGCGCCGGCGAAGCCCTCGAGCACACGGCGGCGCCCGGCTTCGCCCTGATCCTGGCCGGCTACGCAGAGAATGTCGATGCCTTCGCCGGGGTGCTGCGGCGCCTGCGCGCGGCTTTCCCGCTCACGCCGCTGGTGGCGATCGGCCTGCCGCCGCGGCGTGACTTTTCGGTCGACGCCCTGTACGAGGCCGGCGCGCTGTCGGTGCTGGAAGACCCGATTTCGCCGCCGGTGCTGCGGGCCAAGGCGCGCTTCTACCTCGACGCCTACGCCACCGCGGCCGAACGCACCCGCACCCAGGCCGCGCTGGAGGAGACCCAGGCGCGTCTCGAATCCACCATCGCCGCCGCCGACGTCGGTATCTGGAGCTGGGAAGTCGGCGCCGACCGCGTGATCGGCGACGCCCGCGTCGCCGCATTGTACGGCCTGAACGAGGGCGAAGAAGGCGCGCCGCTGTCGGCATGGCTGGACGCCATCCATCCGGACGACCAGGCGGCCATGACGGCCCGGCTGCGGGACGCGGTGGCGCGCTGCGAACCCTACGAAGCCACCTACCGCGTACGCAGCGCCGAGGGAGGCTGGCGCTGGATCCTGGCGCGCGCCCAGTCCGAGCCGGGTCCGCAGGGCGCCGCGCGCCTGCGCGGGGTGGTGATCGACGCCACCACGCGCAAGCAGGCCGAGGAACGGCTGCAGGCCACCGAGGAGCGCTACCACACCCTGTTCGATGCGGTGGACGTCGGTGTCTGCGTCATCGAAATGCTCTACGACGGCGAGGGCAAGCCCTGCGACTACCGCTTCCTCGAGGTGAATCCCGCCTTCGCCCTGCGCACCGGCCTGCTGGACGCCGCCGGCAAGACCATGCTCAGCCTGGCCCCGGCCCATGAGCGGCACTGGTTCGACCTCTATGGCCGGGTGGCCGACACCGGGGAGCCGGTCCGCTTCATCCAGGAGGCGGCGCAACTCGGCCGCTGTTACGACGTCTGCGCGGCCCGGGTCGGTCCGGCCGGCAGCCACAAGGTGGCGCTGCTGTTCACCGACATCACCGAGCGCCGCCACACCGAGCTGGAATTGCGCCGCCTGGCCGACGGCCTGGCCGAAGAGGACCGCCGCAAGACCGAGTTCCTGGCGACCCTGGCCCATGAGCTGCGCAATCCGCTCGCGCCGATCCGCAGCGGCCTGCAGCTGATGCGCCGGACCAAGGGCGACCCGGCGGCACTGGGACGGGTGCAGGACATCATGGACCGCCAGCTCGACCACCTGGTGCACCTGGTCGACGACCTGCTCGACGTCGCCCGCATCACGCGCGGCCAGATCGAGTTGAAGCCCGCCTGGATCGACCTGGAAGATGTCGTGCGCGCCGCGCTCGATACCAGCATGCCGCTGATCGACGCCGCGCGCCACCGCCTCGACCTGCGCCTGCCCGCCGCACCCGTCAGGCTGTATGCCGACGCGGTGCGCCTGACCCAGGTGCTCAGCAACCTGCTCAACAACGCCGCCAAGTACACCCCGCGCGGCGGCGCCATCGTGGTGGCGGTGGAGCGGAACGAAGACCAGGCGAACATCGTCGTCTCGGACAACGGCATCGGCATTCCGCCCGAGTCGCTCGATTCGGTATTCCAGATGTTCACCCAGATCGCGCACCCGGCCCAGCGCAGCCAGGGCGGGCTGGGGATCGGCCTGTCGCTGGTGCGCAGCCTGGTCGAACTGCATGGCGGCAGCATTACCGCGGCCAGTCCCGGCATCGACGGCGGCAGCGTGTTCACGGTGCGCCTGCCGCTGGCGGGCAAGGACAGACGCGAACCCGCGCCCGCCGCGCCGGCGCCGGCGCAGGCCGCCCCGGCGGGGCTTAAGGTGCTGGTGGTGGACGACAACCGCGACGCCGCCGACACCCTGGCCGCCCTGCTCGGCATCATGGGCCACAGCGCGCCGGTGGCGGCCGACGGCTACCAGGCCCTGCGCATGATCGCCAGCCTGGACCCGGACATCGTGTTCCTCGACATCGGCATGCCCGGCATGTCGGGGCACGAAGTGGCGCAGGCGGTGCGCGCCGACCCGCAGTTCGACAACGTGCGCCTCGTGGCCCTGACCGGCTGGGGCGGCGAAGCGGACCGCGCCCGCAGCAGTGCCGCCGGCTTCGACGCCCACCTCACCAAGCCGGCGACGGTGGCGGCGATCGAAGAGACGCTGGCGCGCCTCGCGCCGCGCTGATTCTTTCCAGACTCACCAGTCCAGCGACAGCAGGCGCTCGGCCATGCGCGGCCAGCACAGCTTCGCGACCTCGTCGCGCGTGGCCCATCTGAAGCCGTCGGTCTCCGGGGTCGGCTTGCCGGTCACGTGGTGCGGGAAGAAGCTGCGGCACACCAGGTGGCCGAGGTCCGGCAGCTCGTCGCCGGCCTCCACCTTGTACAGGTGCAGACATTTGTCGCGCCGGTATTCGAAGCGGCCCAGGTCGATGAAGCGCGCGGCCTCGAAGACCAGGCCGGCCTCTTCGTACAGCTCGCGCATGGCCGCCGCCAGCGTATCCTCGCCCGGATCGAGCAGGCCCTTGGGAATGTCCCATTTCGCGGTGCCGGTGACGTGGCAGATCAGCAGCCGGCCGGCGCCGTCGACCACCAGGGTGCCGCAGGAAACGTCGGCCGTCTTGCGCACCCTGTTCACGGCAGGCTCCGCGCGGCGGCAGTCAGCGCCTGCTCGAGCGCCTCCAGGCTGACCGGCTTGGTGAGATGCTGGTCGAAGCCGGCTTCCTGCGACTGCCGCTGGTCGCTCTGCGAACCCCAGCCGGTCAGCGCGATCAGCACCACCTGGCGCAGCGCCGCCGTGCGGCGGATCTCGCGCGCCACCTCGTGCCCGCTCATGCCCGGCAGGCCGATGTCGAGGAAGACCAGGTCGGGCACGAACTCGCGCGCCGCGGCCAGACCGTCCACGCCGTCGTGCGCCACCACGGTGGTATGGCCGAGCGCATCGAGCAGTGCGGCAAGGCTGTCGGCGGCGTCGGCATTGTCGTCGACTACCAGCACCCGCAAGGGTCCGCCGGCGCCGGTTTCCTGCACCTCCCCTTCCTGGCCCGGCGCGGCCAGCGCGTGCGGGCTGCCTGGCCGCAGCGGCAGGCGCAGCGTGAAGGTCGAACCCTGGCCCGGACCGCCGCTGAAGGCGCCCACGCGGCCGCCGTGCAGCTCCACCAGGCGCCGCACCAGCGACAGGCCGATGCCCAGGCCGCCCTGGGCGCGATCGAGGCTGCCGCGCACCTGGGTGAACATCTCGAACACCGAGCCGATGCTGTCCTGGGGGATGCCGACGCCGCTGTCGGCCACCGAGACCACCGCATGGCCATCCTCGCGCCAGGCCGACAGGGCGATCCGCCCGCCGGCAGGCGTGTACTTGGCGGCGTTGTTGAGCAGGTTGGACAGCACCTGCACCATGCGCGTGACGTCCGCCTCCAGCTCCAGCGGCTCGGGCGGCAGTTCCACGCTCAGCTGGTGGTGGTGGGATTCGATCAGCGCGGTGCTGGTCTCGACCGCGGTGGCGACGATCGCACGCAGCAGCACCGGCTCCTTCTTCAGTTCGATCTTGCCGCGCGTGATGCGGGCGATGTCGAGCAGGTCGTCGACCAGGTGGATCAGGTGGCCCAGCTGGCGGTCCATCATGCCGTGCACCCTGTCCGCGGCCTGTACATCGCCGGGCGCCATGCGCAGCAGGTCGAGGCCGGTGCGGATCGGCGCCAGTGGGTTGCGCAGCTCGTGCGCCAGCGTGGCCAGGAACTCGCTTTTCCTGTGGTCCGCTTCCGAGAGGTCGGCGGCGACCCGGCGCAGCTCGTCCTCGGCATTCTTCTGGGCCGTGATGTCGCGCGTGATGGTGGCCAGGCCGATGTTCTGGCCATTCGCATCGCGCACCGCGAAGCCCTTGAAGTACACGGGAACCGGTTCGCGGCCCTGGGGCTGGGCCAGGCGCAGTTCGCCCTCCCATTCCGCCTGTTCGCCGGTCAGGGCCGCCATCATGTGGTCGCGCACGAAGGCGCGGTCCTCGCGCGGGAAAAAGTCCAGCATGCGCCAGGCGGCGATGTTGGTGTCGTCGCTCAGGCCCGCCATGCGGCGTCCGGCCGGGTTCAGGTAGATGCCGCCGGCATCCGGCGTGAAGATGCCGATGAAGTCCGAGGATTGTTCGGCCACCGCGGCCAGCCGGCGCACGCCCTCCTCGGCGCGGCGGCGGTCGGTCTCGTCGCGGAAATATAAAGCCAGGCCACCGTCGCCCGTGCCGCGCGACGCGTCCGTGCCGGACGACTCCATCGGGAAGGAGTTGATCTCGAACCAGCGCGCCTGCGCTTCGTCGTAGACCTCCATGCGGCTGCGGCTGCGTTGAAGGGCGCTGCGGCGCAGCAGCGGTTCGTGGGTGCTGCCGCGCAGCGCCGGGAACAGGTCCCAGAACTGGCCGCCGACCAGGTCTTCGCGGCGCTTGCGCGTGAGATCCTCGGCGGCGCCGTTGGCATAGGTGATGCGCCACTCGGCGTCGAGGGCGATGAAGCCTTCGCTCATGCTTTCGAGGATCGCGCGCGAACGGTGCTCGGCGGCCTGGCGCTCGGCCGCCTCGTGGCGCTGGCCGATCACCAGGGAAGCGGTGTTCGCCAGCAGGGCCAGCGCGGCTTCCTCCTGGGGCGCCAGGTGGCCGGCGTCGCGGTAGTAGAGGCTGAAGGCGCCGAGCACCGCGCCGGAGGGCGCCAGGATCGGCAGCGCGCGGCAGCCGTGCAAGCCGTGCGCCAGCGCCAGTTCGCGCTGGCCGCTCCACAGCGAATCGGCGGCGATGTCCGGACTGGCGACAGCCTCGGCGCGCCAGGCGGCCGTCGCCGCCGACCCGGCCAGTGGGCCGAGGCGGACCGCGTCGATCGCGAGCTGGAATTCGAGCGGCAGCGAAGGCGCGGCGGCGTGGCGCAGGTAATGGCCGTCGCCCGATACCAATTGGACCGAGGCCAGCGCGGCGCCGCCGCTGACATCCTCGGCGGTGCGCGCCAGCACGTCCAGCACGTCGCCCAGCGGCGCATCGGTGACGGCCAGTTCGAGGGCGCCGCGCTGGCCCACCGCGAGCGCATTGGCGCGGGTCCGCTCGGTGACGTCGACGCCGTGCAGCAGCACCCCGGACACGCTGCCGTCCGGCTCGCGCAGCGGCATGCAGACGAAGTCCAGGAAGTGTTCGTCCAGCCCGGCGCGCGGCGCGGGCGCGCGCAGCAGCAGGCGCGCATTGCTGGCGTCGACGGCCTCGCCACCGCGGTACACGCGCTCGATCAGTTCGACGAAGTCCTGGCCTTCCAGCTCCGGCATGGCGGCGCGCAGCGGCAGGCCGGCAAGCAGCCGGCCGCCGGCCAGTTCGATGAAACGCCGGTTGGCCATGTCGACCACGTGCGCCGGGCCGCTCATCACGCACATCAGGGCCGGCGCGCGGTCGAAGATGTCGCGCATGCGGTCGCTGGCCGCCTGCCGGTGGCGCTCTTCCTCGATGCGCGCGAGCTCGGCGCGCTTGCGGTGCAGCTCGATGAAGACCCCGGTCTTGGCCCGCAGCACCGTGGTGTTGAAGGGCTTGGTCATGTAGTCGACCGCGCCCAGCGAATACGCGTGTTCGATCGGGAATTCGTCGGCGTCGCCGGCGGTCAGGAAGATGATGGGCAGGGCCTGGGTGCGCGGATGCTGGCGGATCAGCTCCGCCAGCTCGAAGCCGTTCATGGTGGGCATGCGCACATCCAGCAGGACCACCGCGAAGTCGCGCGCCAGTACCTCGCGCAGGGCCGCCTCGCCGGAGGTCACCGACACCAGTTCGTCGGCCAGCCCGGCCAGGGTGGCCTGGAGCACCGCCAGGTTGGCGGGCTGGTCGTCGACGAGGAGGATGCTGGTGTGGTCGTTGGCCATGCGGCGAGATGATGCAAATAAAGCAATGTATGCTCCGCGCTGCCGAAAGTCAATTGTGCGCACCTCGGCGCGGCCTGCCCTCACACTGGCATGGCGTTGTTGCACCAAATCGGAGTTTGTAGATGCGTTTCCCCTTCCTGGCGCCCCTGCGCCGGCTTTACTTCCTTGGCAATTCCCTTGAAGACTGGGTCATCGCACTGGCGGTGGCGGTGCTGGCGACGGCGGCGATGGCCTTCGTGCGCGCGGTGGTGCTGCGGCGACTGGCCGCCAATTCCGCCGCTACCGAGACCCGCCTCGACGGCCTGGTCGTGACCATGCTATCGCGGACCTATCTGCTGTTCATCGTGGCATTCGGCGTCTATTTCGGCAGCACCTTCCTTGAGCTGAGCCGGGCGCGCGCGCTGTTCGTGTCGCGCGTCGCGGTGGCGGCGCTGCTGATGCAGGTGGCGGTGTGGGGCGACGTCGGCCTGCGCGCCTGGCGCGACCAGTTGCGCCATGGCCAGGACGGCGCGCGCCGTAATTCCAGCGCCATCCTCGGCTTCAGCCTGCGCCTGACGCTGTGGGTGATCGTGTTCCTGATGGTGCTCGATAATTTTGGCGTCAACATCACGGCCCTGGTGGCCAGCCTGGGCGTGGGCGGCATCGCGGTGGCGCTGGCGGTGCAGAACATCCTCGGCGATTTGTTCGCCTCGCTCTCGATCACCCTGGATAAACCGTTCGAGATCGGCGACTTCATCATCGTCGGCGACATCCTCGGCTCGGTCGAGCACATCGGCCTGAAGACCACCCGGGTGCGCGGGCTGGGCGGCGAGCAGGTCGTGTTCTCCAACGGCGACCTGCTGAAAAGCCGCATCCACAACCACAAGCGGATGGAGACGCGGCGCGTGGCCTTCGTGCTGCGGGTCGCCTACGGCACCAGCGAGGAGCTGCTGTGCCGGATCCCGCGCATCATCCGCGAGATCATCAGCGCCAAGCCGAACATCGATTTCGAGCGCGCCCACTTCTTCATGTGGGGCGAATGGTCGCTGAACTTCGAGGTGGTCTACCACTTCCGCAGCCCCGACTACATCCTGCACATGGACGCCCAGCAGGACATCTTCCTGGAGATCTACCGCCGCTTCGAGCAGGAAGGCATCCGCTTTGCGCACCCGCTGTCGATCGTCAAGCTGGCGGATCCGCCGCCGGGGTTCGCGCCGGGAGCGCCGGGACCGGCCTGGCGCCATTGATGTTGCAGAGGTCGCCGGACTCATCCTACAGCGCTGCCGTGAGCAGTCCTATACCTGTGTTTATGCGATCAGCATAAGATGAATCCAACTCCTCGACACCGAGGAACGCATGGCAACCATTCATTAAGGAGAGTGATCATGGCACAAAACAACCAGCAAAACGGCAATAACGGTAACCGCGGTTTCGCAGGCATGGACCCGCAGAAGCAGCGCGAAATCGCCTCGGAAGGCGGCCGCGCCGCCCACGCTTCGGGCAATGCCCACGAGTTCACCTCGGAAGAAGCACGCCGCGCCGGCTCGATGAGCCACAAGAACGACGGCAACCAGCAATCGGGCGGCAACGGCGGCGGCAACAACGCCGGCAGCGGCGGTGGTAACGGCGGCACTCGCGGCGGCTCGCCACAGCAGCACGCCGAGGCCGGGCGTCAGAGCCACAAGAACGACGGCGGCAACCAGCAGTCCGGCGGCAATAACGCCGGCAACAGCGGTGGCGGCAACGGCGGCACCCGCGGCGGCTCTTCGGAACAGCATGCGCGCGCCGGCTCGCAAAGCCACAAGAACGACAAGCGCTGATCGGCAGCGGTTGTAGTTCCTCTGCCCGACTGCCGGCCACGCGCCGGCAGTCTCGTTTTCACTCGGCAAATACCGTGACGCATCACAGCCAAAGCCGAGCCCGCCAGTTGCTCCCGCCAGATCCCGAACGCATCCAATTGTGCGATGCCGAACGGGTGATCGATGATATATTTTTGGCACGATACTGAACGCCGCGCCCGCGCCACTCCGCATGCCCTCCATGCGATCGACGTTGCGCCCGGCCGGCCGCGCATGCCGTCGTGTTCGACGCACTCATGTTCTTATCCAGCACCAAGCTTCAGGGCTTGCGGTCTCCGCAAGCGCGTAGATACAACTCAACTTCAGGATAAAACAGATGAAAAAGAATATCGCCATCGTCGGCGCTGGGTTCTCGGGAGCCGTGATCGCCAACCAGCTCGCCCAGGCCGGCTACAAGGTCGACGTGTTCGAATCGCGCCCCCATGTAGCGGGCAACTGTCACTCGGAACGCGATCCGGAAACCGGCGTCATGGTCCACGTCTACGGTCCGCACATCTTCCACACCGACATCGAGCGCTCCTGGGAATTCGTCAACCGCTACATGGAATTCATGCCTTACGTGAACCGCGTGAAGGCCATCACCAACCACAGCGTCTATACCCTGCCGATCAACCTGCTGACCATCAACCAGTTCTTCGGCAAGACCTTCCGCCCGGCCGAAGCCCAGGCTTTCCTGGCCAACCTGGGCGACAAGTCGATCGAGAACCCGACCACCTTCGAGGAACAGGCGCTGCGCTTCGTCGGCCGCGAGCTGTATGAGGCCTTCTTCAAGACCTATACCATCAAGCAGTGGGGCCTGCAGCCGAGCGAACTGCCGGCCAGCATCCTGAAGCGCCTGCCGGTGCGCTTCAACTACGACGACAACTACTTCAACCACAAGTACCAGGGCATGCCGAAGGACGGCTACACAGTGCTGGTGGAACGCGTCCTCGACGTGCCGGGCGTCACCGTGCACCTGAACACGAAGTTCGACCCGGATTCGAAGGTCGACTACGAGCACGTGTTCTACAGCGGCCCGATCGATTCCTGGTTCAAGCATGCCGAAGGCCGCCTGCCCTACCGCACGCTGGACTTCGAAGTGTTCCGCGAGAAGGGCGATTACCAGGGCAACGCCGTCATCAACTACTGCGACAACGCCGAATCCTTCACTCGCATCACCGAGCACAAGCACTTCTCGCCCTGGGAACAGCACGAAGGCTCGATCATGTACAAGGAGTACAGCCGCCAGTGCGAAGAGAAGGACCTGCCCTACTATCCGATCCGCCAGGCCCGCGAGAAGGCCCAGCTGGAGCGCTACGTCAACCTGGCCAAGCAGGAAGACAACGTGACCTTCGTCGGCCGCCTGGGCACCTACCGCTACCTGGACATGGACGTCACCATCAACGAGGCGCTGACCACCGCGGACAAGTTCCTCGAAGCCGCGCAGAGCAACGCCCGCATGCCGGCCTTCGCAATCGATCCGCTGGCGTAACCAGGCAAGACCGATCACTGCACGCACGCCTGCCGGCGGTCGTGTAGTGATCCGCTATACTGGTCCGATCATGCGAATTCAGCTATTTTCGGACCTGCACCTCGAGCGCGATCCCACTTTCGAACCCCTCATCCATCCCGACACCGACGTCATCGTGCTGGCCGGCGACATCGGCTCCTACCAGGCCAGGTCGCGCCTGCAGGACGAAGACTTCGGCCTGGCCCGTTTTGCACCGCAGCGCTTTTCGCCGGCGCCGCGGGTCCTCTACGTCCCCGGCAACCACGAATTCGACAGCCTCGAATACGAGGACGCCTACGAGCGCCTGCAGCGCGTATGCGCCCATCTCGGCATCGAATGGCTGGACCGGCAAACGCTCGTCATCGACGGCGTGCGCTTCATCGGCAGCACCCTGTGGGCGGATTTCGACGCCGTCGCCGGCCGGGAAACGGACCTGGCGAAGCAGCTGCAGGCGCGCGGCAAGGCCTTCCGGGCCGCCAACTACTACCTCGCCAAAAACACCACCTTCCGCCAGGGCGAGCCGGTGCTGGCCGAGGCCCAGCGCGACATGTCTTTAAGCTGCCAGGACTGGCTGCGCGCGGCGCTGGCCGAACCCTTCGACGGTCCGACGGTGGCCGTGACCCATTACGCGCCCAGCCTGCGCAGCGCCGACCCCAGATATGGCGTGACGCCCGGCACGGCCGGCTTCTGCAACGCGATGGACGAACTGATTCCCTGGGCGGACGTGTGGATGCACGGCCACCTGCACTGCGCCAACGACTATCTGGTCGAGGGCGAGGCAGGCGGTGTGCGCCGGACCTGCCGCGTGCTCGCCAATCCGCTCGGCTATGCGAACAAGGGCGAACAGGCGGCGTTCCGGCCGGACTTGATTATCGAGCTGTGAGCTTGTCGGCCGGCTTCGGATCTTCCGGATTCAGCACCACCTGCACGTAGTTCTCCGTGTTGAAGTAGCGCTGCGCCGCCAGCTTCACGTCCTCGGGCGTGATCTTGCCTGCGCGCTGAAGCTGGTCGAGGATGCGGTGCGGATCGCTGCCGTACAGTTCCGCGCTGCCCAGCGCCGACACCCAGTAGCCATTATTGCGCAGGTTGCGCTGCCAGGACTGGGCCCAGGCGCGCTTGACCTTGTCGAGGTCGGCCGGGTCCGGGCCTTCCTTCTTGAGACGCTCGAGTTCGGCGAACAGCGCCGCCGTCATGTGTTCGACCTGGTCGGGGCCGGTCGGCAGCGAGGTGCCGATGCGATAGTGCTCGTAGGGCACGCGCGCGATCCCGCCCGTCATCCGGCCGCTGTAGATCAGGCCCAGTTTCTCGCGCAGCACGTCGACGATGCGCAGGTTCACGATCTCGACCAGCGCATCGAGGCGCAGCTGCTCGTCAGGCGACCAGGTGGCCGGGCCGGTAAAGGTGAGCGACACATTGCTCTTCGGCTCGGCGCCGGCCTTCACTTCGCGCTTGACCACACCGCTGGCATAGCGCAGTCCGACGTCGCGGTAGGCAAGCGGCAGGTCCGGCGTCGGCAGGCTGCCGAGGTAGGCGGCCAGCAACGGCTTGATCTTCTCGACCTCGAAATTCCCGGCGAAGATGAAGGTGAAGCCTTTCGCGCTCGAGAATCGCTGGCGGTACAGGGCGATGCTGCGGTCGAGGTCGACCTTCGGCAGGTCGGCCAGGACCGTTGCGCGCGGCTCGTAAGGGTGCTTCGCGTACAGGGTGTCGACCAGCACGTCGCCGAAACGTGCCTGCGGGCTGACGTCGCGGTGGCGCAGCACTTCTTCTTCCTTGGCCAGGAAGGATTTGTACAGGCCCTCGTCGCGGCGCACGCCATCGAAGCGCAGCCACAGCATCTGCAGCATGGTCTCGATTTCGGCCAGCGATGCGCCGCTGCCGCCGCCGATCTCGTCGGTGTCGGTGCCGAGCGCCATGGCGACATTGGCGGCACGCCCCGCCATCATCCTGCGCAGCTCCACGGGGCTATAGTCCTTCAGGCCCATGGCCGAGACCAGGGCGCTGGCGTGGCGCGCGCTGGCCAGGTCCTTCTCGTCGAACAGGTGCTGGCCGCCGTAGCGCCGTGCGCCCAGCAATACCTGGTCCTGCTGGAAGCCGGTCGGCTTCAGGATCGCCCTGACGCCGTTCGAGAACGTCAGGCGGGTGATGCCCAGCGATTTGTCCACGCTTTCGTCGACGATGCTGCCCGGCTTGGCCGGCGCGTCCATCAGCCTGCTCGCCACGGCCTTTTCCTCGCGCGCGGCGACGGCGGCATTTTCGCCGGCGGCGACTTCGGCCAGCAGTTGCGCCGATCCCGGCGCAGGCGCCGCTTCGCCGCCCACGTAGATCACCAGCTTCCTGGACTCGCCGGGAATGGTCTTGCGGGCAAAGGCATTCAGCTCCTCCAGCGTGATCGAGGCCAGCATCTCCTGCACGATACGATGCTCGGCCTCGGCACCCGGCAGCGCTTCGCCCACCAGGAAGTTGCGGATGTACTCGGCCACGTAAGCGGCGGACGCGGTGCCGTTCCGTTCGTTGTAGCCGCGGTCATGGCTGCGCTGGTAGCTCTTGCGCGCCCGGTCGAGTTCCGCTCCCGTGAAGCCGAGCTGGCGCGCGCGCTGCTGTTCCTGCATCAGGGCTGCCAGCGCAGGTGCGCTGCCGCCGGCGCCCAGCACCACGCGCGCGGTATAGCCGCGGTAGCCCGGCGCCAGCTGGCCGATGCCGCTGCTGGCGCCGACGAAGGGCGGATTCGCCTGCTGCGACACCTCGCCCAGGCGCTGCGCCAGCATGGCGCCGGTCAGGCGCTCGAGCATCCGCTCGCGGTAGCTGCCGTAAGTGCCGGCATCCGGTGCATGGCTGACCGGGTAGTGCACCGAGACAGAGTTCATCGCCAGTTCGCGGTCGGTCACGGCCAGCGCCTCGGTGGCGGCCAGCGAGGGGATTTCGACATAAGTGCGCGGACGCGGCGCCGCCGGATTCTGCAGGCCGCCGAAATGCGCCCTGATCTGCTTTTCGATCTCTTCCGGCTCGACGTCGCCGACCGCCACCACGGCCATCAGGTCGGGCCGGTACCAGTCGCGGTAGAAGCGGCGCAGCGCATCGGCCTTGAAGCCGCGGATCGACTCATCGGTGCCGCCGATGGCGCGGTCGGCGTAGCGGGAGCCGCCGAACAGCTTCGGCATCACCACCTTGTTGACCCGCTCGGTCACACCCTTGCGGGTGCGCAGCTCTTCGAGGACGACACTGCGTTCCTTGTCGATGTCGGCATCGTTGAAGGCAATGCCGTGGGCCCAGTCCTCGAGGATGGTGAAGCCCTTGTCGATGTTCTCCTGCCTGTCGGTCGGCACCGGCAGCTGATAGATGGTCTGGTCGTAGCCGGTGAAGGCATTCAGGTCGGCGCCGAACTTCACGCCGATCGACTGCAGGTAGGAGACCACTTCGTGCTTGCGGAAATGCGTCGAGCCGTTGAAGGCCATGTGCTCCGTGAAGTGGGCCAGGCCGCGCTGGTCTTCGTCCTCGAGGATGGAGCCGGCCTTGACCACCAGGCGCAGCTCGAGGCGGCGCGACGGGTGCTTGTTCTGTTTGATGTAGTAGGTCAGGCCGTTCGGCAGCTTGCCGATCCTGACCTCGGGGCCGGTCGGCACCACGGCGTCGGGATCGAAGGCCGCGGAAGAGACGGCCGGAGCCAGCGCCGCCGCCGCGATGGCGGCGGCGAGAACGGTACGGGAGAGAATGCGGCGCATTCGGCAGATCCTTGCAGGGTTGATCATCAAGCGCAGAGCTTACCAGCGCCGGGCCTATAAAATTGCGCGAATTCTCACCCCGCGTCTACTCCCGCTTATTCATAGCGCAGCGCCGCCGCCGGCTGCAGGCGCGCCGCCGACCAGCTCGGGTAGAGCGTGGCCACGAAGGCCAGCAGCACCGCCACCCCGCCGATGCGGCCGACGTCGCCCCAGCGCAGGTCGCTCGGGACCTCACTGATCAGGTAGATGTCCTTGGCCAGGAACTGCACGCCGAACAGGTGCTCGATCGCCGGCACGATGACGTCGACGTTGAGGGCGACCAGCACGCCGAATGCCACGCCCAGCAAGGTCCCCAGCACGCCCACCAGGGTCCCCTGGATCACGAAGATGCGCATGATGGACGCCGGCGAGGCGCCCAGGGTGCGCAGGATCGCGATGTCGGCCTGCTTGTCGCGCACCGTCATCACCAGAGTGGACACAAGGTTGAACGCGGCCACCGCGATGATCATGGTGAGGATCACGAACATCATGCGCTTCTGCGATTGCACGGCCGCGAACCAGGTCGCGTTCACGCGGGTCCAGTCGCGCACGAAGAAGCGCTCGTCGAGGCCGCGCGCCAGCTCCACCGCCACTTTCGGCGCCGCATACATGTCGGCCAGGCGCAGGCGCAGGCCGACCGGCGCGCTGAGTCCCTGCAGGGCTTCGGCATCGGCCACGTGGACGAAGGCCAGCGCGGAATCGAACTGGTAGTTACCGGAATCGAAGACGTCGGCCACCGTGAAGACCTGCTGGCGGGTCGAGATCTGGCCCGGCTGGTTCGACGCTCCCGGGGCGGCCACGAGGAGGCGCAGCTTGTCGCCGGCCTTCACGTCCAGCGAGCGCGCCAGTTCGCTGCCCAGCACCACGTTCGAGGAACCGGGCTGCAGGGCCTTTAAATTGCGGGCATGGGTCTGCTGCGCGATTTCGGAGACCTTGACTTCGGCCTCGGGCAGCACGCCGCGGATCACCACCGGCTTCATGGTGTCTTCATGCAGCAGCATGCCCTGCACTTCGGCGAAGGGCGCGGCGGCGACGATCTCCGGATTGCGGAGGGCCTGCTGCTCGACCCGCTGCCAGTCTGGCATCGAACCGTCGGCGGCCATCACCTCGACGTGGGCCAGCACCGACAGCATGCGCGCCGTGACCTCCTTCTCGAAGCCGTTCATCACGGACAGCACGACGAGCAGCGCGGCCACGCCGAGGGCGATCCCGGCCACGGAGATCAGGGAAATGAAGGAGAGGAAGCGGTTGCGGCTGGCGCGCTTGCCGGCGCGGGTGTAGCGCAGGCCGATCAGCCACTCGTAAGGCAGGCGGTGCAGTATAGACATCCACGCATTTTGCCATAAAAGCAAAAAACCGCCCACGCATTGCTGCGGGGCGGTCCTGAAGGAACGCGTCCGGCTTATTCGGCGGCGGCCTGCGCCTTTTTCGGCTGGTCGTCGAGGGCCACCGCCTGGGCGGTCTGCTTGACTGGCAGGGTGCTGACCTTGTCGCCGGCTTCGGCGATGTCGGCCTGGTCGGCGGTCAGGCGCTGGGCCTTGTTGGCCGGGGCCGTGGTCTGGATCAGCTGGTGCATCGCCGCGGCGGTCTTGTCCCACGAGGTGTTGGCGACGATGGCGCGCATGCGCTCGGCCAGGGCGGCCTTCTGCTCCGCGCTCGCGTTCAGCATGCGCTCGCAGGCGGCGATGAACTCGGCCGGGGTCTCGGCAATGGCGACCACGTCACCGTAAGGCACCTTGACGTCGGTGATCGGGGTCGAGACCGAGGGCAGCTCGGCGGCCATGTACTCCAGCACCTTGGTCGGGCTGATGAACTTGGTCGACTCGTTCAGCGCGAAGGGCAGCAGGCAGACGTCCCAGCCGGCCAGGAACTTCGGCAGTTCCTCGTAGGTGCGCTGGCCCATGTAGTGGATGTTGGCGGCCTGCGGCAGGTGGACCGGATCGATCTTCACGACCGGGCCGACCAGCACGATCTGCCAGTCCGGGCGGGCGGCGGCCATCTCGCGGATCAGGTCGGTGTCGAAGCGTTCGTCGATCACGCCGTAGAAGCCCAGGCGCGGATGCGGGATGGCTTCCTGGTCCGGATGGCTGTACGAACGGTCCTGGGCCTTCTGGAAGTGCTTGGCGTCCACGCTGCTCGAGAAGCAGTGGGCGTTGGCGTGACGCTCCTTCTTCGAGTTGTACAGGCTCGGGCCGCCGGTGAAGCACAGGTCGGCGATGTTCAGCAGTGCGCTCTCGCGCTGCACCAGCTGCTTCGGCGGGTTCTTGAAGGCGGCCAGCTCGTCCATGCAGTCGTACACGACCAGCGAAGGCTCGAAGCTTTGCAGCAGCGGCAGCGCCATCGGGGTGTAGAACCAGACGACCGGCTTCTCGCCTTCCGGCAGCAGGTCGGCCAGCAGGGTCTGCAGGGTCGGGATCTGGTCGTCATGGAAGCCAGGCGCATGGATCGCGGTATGCGGCTGGCACACGGTGATGTTCGGCGCGACGGCCGTCTTCTTCAGGTGTGCCTGCCCTTCGTGATACACCGGTTCCTCGACGATGAGAATTCGGTAGTGTTCCGCCATGCGAGTCATCAGGTGCTGGGGACGCTGAAACACAAAGTCCCAACGCAGGTGGCAAAACACGATAAGGGTTGGCATTTTTCAAGTTCCTTTCGCCTTGGGGCGTTCTCGTTGATCTGGAATTCAGCCGGCCGGAAACTGGCTTGTGCGCTTGGACGCGCCGGTCTCCGGGATGCCGGACCCGAGAATCGTAACATGCAAATTTCTCAAGTTTTTCGTTTACACATTGCAATATTGGCAATGAGAAACGAAATGAGGACGGGCGGCCTTTGCGCCCCTAGGGAACTTGTGACTGTCAGTCAAAAATGTAGGTTTAGTCCTACGATTAATCAGGAAAAAACACTACGAAAATACATCGTGCACTCAAGCGTGCGGGGGGGGTTAAGTGGAGAACAGAAGAGCTGAAAAATGGAGCTTACGCGGAAGGAAATGGCGGTTTGTGGGGGTTGGACGCACTAAACATGGTTTGCTTGGGCCAAATGCACCGTCGTGCCGCCGTCATTCCTGCATGCATACCGTCGTCCCCGCGCAGGCGGGGACCCAAGTTTGATGAGCTGACGAAGGGCGTGCAACTTGGGTCCCCGCCTGCGCGGGGACGACGTTCGAGCTTACTTTCCGAGCGATACCGATCAGTCGCTCAAATACGCCTCCGCCCCCTC
>NZ_CAKKMV010000005.1 GCF_918697865.1 Massilia sp. Bi118
ACGAAGGTGGCCGTCACACCCCGTTCTTCAACAACTACCGTCCGCAGTTCTACTTCCGTACCACCGACGTGACCGGTTCGATCGTTCTGCCGGCCGACAAAGAGATGGTCATGCCGGGCGACAACGTGTCGATCACCGTCAAGCTGATCGCTCCGATCGCGATGGAAGAAGGTCTGCGCTTCGCAATCCGCGAAGGCGGCCGTACCGTCGGCGCCGGCGTCGTGGCGAAAATTATTGCCTAAGAACGCCACTTAGCCTGCCCTTGCAAGGGCAGGCCGCCCGGCCGGCGCGGGACATGTCCCGCGAAACCCCGGCCGAGCTTGCCAAGATCATCGCCTAATTTCGGTTAGCGTGATTCGCCGACGGTGCGTACCGCCGGCACAACGGATGGGGACAGACTTTTCAAGCTGTCCCCATCTGTTTAAGTGAGAACGGTGATATACTCCCGCCTCTTGAGCAGTACCCGAAGCACCTTTTACACATTGCCGGCCTCGCCGGAACGTTCTTTTAAAGGAATTAGCATGTCCGCTCCGAATCAGAAAATCCGTATCCGCCTGAAAGCGTTCGACTACAAACTGATCGACCAGTCCGCTCTGGAAATCGTCGACACCGCCAAGCGCACCGGCGCCGTCGTTAAGGGCCCGGTCCCGCTGCCGACCCGAATCCAGCGTTTCGACGTGCTGCGTTCCCCGCACGTCAACAAGACCTCGCGCGACCAGTTCGAAATCCGTACGCACCAGCGTCTGATGGACATCGTGGACCCGACCGACAAGACCGTTGACGCACTGATGAAGCTGGACCTGCCGGCTGGCGTCGACGTCGAAATCAAGCTGCAATAATCTCGTGTCGCCCGGCGGATTCGTCTGCCGGTGAGGACGGGGCTGGCATCACTCTGTGATCCAGCCCCGTTTTCTTTTGTAATGGCAATGTTATGATCGTATTGCCATGACAACTCTTTCCCTCTCCCGGCAGGCCGAGCGCCTGCGCCGCACTTCCTGGCTCGACGTGATCGGCGCCGCCTGGCTGGTCTTTGTCGGTGGCATGTTCCTCATGCTGGTTCTGCCCAGGTGGCTCGTCCACAGCCTGCGCCCGCTGTCCCTGCTTGCGCCGCTGCTGGTATTGATCGCCAAGGACCTGTCCCACCTCCCTGACGCACTCGAGCGTACCCGGCTTGCCCTGCGCGCCCCCGCCTGGGGCAAGCTGCCCGCTGCCTGGCTGCCGCCGGAACTCATCGGCATGCTGCGCCTCGACCGTGCACTGCGCCGCGGCTTCATGGCGTGGCTGCTGCGCCGGCCGCGCCCCGACGTAGCGCCGGCCGGGCAAGCCCTCGGCTACCTGAAGTTCGGCGCCTACCGCACCGCCTGCGCCTTCGTGCTGTTTTCCTCCCTGGTCGAACTGCCGCTCGATGCCGCCATCGTGCCGCTGCTGGTGCATGGCGAAGGCGAGCGCCTGGCGATCCACCTGCTGATGCTGGGCGGCGCACTGTCCTCGATCGTCTACATGCTGGGCGACCGCTGGCTGATCGGCGCGGGCGAGCACGTGCTGACGGAAGAGGCTCTGCACATCAGCATCGGCGCCCGCACCCAGGGCAGTATCCCCCTCGATGCGATCGCCGCCTGCGAACGCATCGACGAACCGGTTGCCGCCTGGCTGCGCCGCCGCGGCATCGAGCGCCGGAGCGCGATCAAGGCGTCACCTCTTGATAAGCCGAATACCGTCCTGATCTTGAAACCAGGCAGCCGGGTGCGCCTGACCCACCTCGGCGTCGAGCGGACCGGCCCGAGCTGCATCTTCCTCTACCTGGATCGCCCGCAAGAACTGCAAAGCCGTATTCAGATGTTGTAAGTATTGAAACATATCGGCGATAATCGCGCCTCAGGGGGAACGCGATGGCGACAATGAAGCAGGTGGCGCAACGGGCCGGGGTGTCGATCTCGACCGTTTCGCATGTGATCAACAATACGCGCGCCGTCAGCGACGAGGTGCGCAAGCGGGTGCTCGGCATCATCGACGAGATGCGCTATGTGCCCAGCGCCGTCGCCCGCAGCCTCAAGAACGACAAGACCAACACCATCGGCGTGCTGGTGCCCAACAGTTCGAACCCCTATTTTGCCGAGTTGATCCGCTGGATCGAAGACACTGCTTTCGAGCTCGGCTATCACATCATCCTCTGTAACGCCCATGGCGGTGCGCAGAAGCAGGCCGCCTACCTGCGCCTGCTGATGGAAAAGCGCATCGACGGCCTGGTCCTGGTGGCCAGCGGCGCCGACGAGGACCACGATTTATTGCTGCGCCACGAATCCGTGCCCATCATCCAGCTCGAGCGCGCGCTGCCGGGGCTGGACGCCGACCTGGTGCTGGCCGGGCAGGAGGAGGGCGCCTACCAGGCCACGCGCCACCTGATCGAGCTGGGCCACCGCGACATCGCCTGCGTCTCCGGCCCGGCCGACCTGCCGCGCAGCCGGGAACGGGTCGGCGGCTTCATGCGCGCGATGCGCGAGGCAGGCATCGCCGTGCCCGAGAGCGAGATCCTGTACGTGGAATTCACCAGCGCCGGCGGCCACGCGGCCTTCGGCAGCCTGCTGGCGCGGCCGCGCCGTCCTACCGCCGTGTTCGTCACCAGCGACCTGATGGCGATCGGCGGCCTGTGCGCGGCCAGCAGCGCCGGCGTGCGCGTGCCGGGCGAGCTGTCGGTGGTGGGTTACGACGATATCGGCGCCGCCTGTTATGCGACGCCGCCGCTCACCACGATGGCGCCGCCCAAGCGCGAGATGGCGCGCCAGGCCATCGTCCAGCTGATCGAGCGTATCCGCGGCGGGCATGAGCCGCTGCGCAATATCGCGTTGGCCACCTCACTGGTCGTGCGGGCCTCGACCGCGCCCTTGCACTGATCAGCTCGCGGCAGGCGCGCCGCCGGCGTCCGGCGTGATCCCCGGAATTTCTTTTGCACCGTTGCGTACCTGCAGGGTCTGGGTCGGGTAGGCGTACTCGATCCCTTCCGCATCGAAGCGCTCGACGATGCGCAGCCAGATCTCCTGCTGCACGTCCATGAAGGCGAGGTAATCCGGCGACTCATAGAAGTACACGACCTCGAAGTTCATCGACGAAGCGCCGACGCCCGTGAAGTGCGAACGGTCGAGCCTGGTCTTGGGCTGGGCCTTGACGATCTCCGCCAGCATGGCCGGGATCGCGCGCAGCGTGGCCGCCGGCGTGTCGTAGGTGACGGAGACCGTGAAGGCCGCGCGGCGCGTTTCCAGCCGGCTCATGTTCTGCAGCCGGCTCTTGAGCAGGTCGGCATTCGAGAACACCAGCTGCTCGCCGCCCAGGCTGCGGATGCGCGTCGTCTTGAGGCCCACGTATTCGACCGTGCCCAGGTATTTGTCGACGACGATGAAGTCGCCGATCACGAAGGGCTTGTCCAGCACGATCGACAGGGAAGCGAACAGGTCGCCGAGGATATTCTGTACGGCCAGCGCCACCGCGATGCCGCCAATGCCCAGCGAGGCGACCAGGGTGGTGATGTTGACGCCCAGGTTATCCAGGATCATCAGCAGGATCACGACCCACAGCACCATGCGCGCAATGAAACCGACCGCCGCCGCCGAGGTGGCGCGCGCCGGATCGGTGGCCCGGTTCTCGTAGTACTGCTGCAGCCAGCTGCGCAGGGCGGCGTTGCCCCAGATCGCGCCCTGCACCAGGCCAATGGTGATGGCGGTGCGGGTGACGATCACGCGCACGCCCTCGGGCAACACCAGCATCAGCGAGCCGGCGTACAGGCCGATCACCGCCATCACCAGCAATTTGGTCGACTCCAGCGCGGCGACGGCGACGTCGTCCAGCCGCGTGGCCGTACGGGCTGCGATCACGCCCAGGCGCCGCACCAGCACATGCTTGATGAGCCACAGCGACAGCATGACCACGAGGGCCACGCCGAGGGCGCTGAGCCATTGATAGACCGTGTTACCGAAGAAGACGTGATGCATCCGCTACCCCTCTTGTCAGATGCGCACATTGTAGCGGGCAGGGGAGAGACAGGCCCACGCGAAAAATTTCGCAACAAAAGCCTTGCGCAACAATAAAACCATTTCGTATAATGCGGCCTCCCCGGGCGGTTAGTTCAGCTGGTTAGAATACTTGGTCGACATCCAAGGGGTCGCAGGTTCGAATCCTGCACCGCCCACCAGAATTCCTCCATATCGCAGGCCCTGAGCCTGCAGAGAAAAGTTGCAGTAAGGCTTTTCTGTGCCGTTCGCCAAGAACGGATTCCTTTCTTCTCCATGACAAAAGCGTAAAACGCAACAGAGCGCGTTACTCCTCGCATTCTCCTGTTGCGCCTACTCGACGCGCGCGCTATACTAGCCGGCTTCGGTATGGGCTAGTCTTTTTTTGCCCATGCGTTTTTGTAGTTCAATTAGCCCCGCCCAATCGTAGGTGGGAATGGAGAAAAAATGAGCCTGGGCCTCCTCGGTCGCAAGGTTGGCATGATGCGCATCTTCACGGATGATGGGGATTCGATTCCTGTCACCGTGCTGGACGTGTCGAACAACCGTGTTGCGCAAGTAAAAACTCCTGAAACTGACGGTTACTCCGCTGTTCAGGTCGTATTCGGTCAACGTCGCGCTTCCCGCGTGAACAAGGCCAGTGCGGGTCACTACGCCAAAGCTGGCGTCGAAGCCGGTACGCTGCTGAAGGAATTCCGCATCGAAGCCGCACAAGCCGCTGAATTCAAAGCAGGCGACGCAGTCAATGTGTCGATGTTCGAAGTCGGCCAGAAGATCGACGTGCAAGGCACCTCGATCGGTAAAGGCTACGCCGGTACCATCAAGCGTCACAACTTTGCTTCGGGTCGTCAAACCCACGGTAACTCGCGTTCGCACAACGTTCCTGGCTCCATCGGTATGGCGCAGGATCCGGGTCGCGTGTTCCCTGGTAAGCGCATGACCGGTCACATGGGCGACGTTACCGTCACCACCCAGAACCTGGAAATCGCCCGTATCGACGCCGATCGTCAACTGCTGCTGGTGAAGGGTGCCGTTCCTGGCGCCAAGAACGGCCAAGTGGTTGTCAAGCCGGCCGTCAAGGTCAAAGCAAAGAAAGGAGCGTAAACGATGGAACTGAAGCTCCTGAATGAGCAAGGCCAAGCCGGCTCGAACGTCAACGCCACCGATGAAGTCTTCGGTCGCGATTACAACGAAGCACTGATCCACCAGATCGTGGTCGCCTATGCCGCCAACGCGCGCTCGGGTAACCGCAAGCAGAAGGATCGTGAAGAAGTCTCCCACACGACCAAGAAGCCTTGGCGTCAGAAAGGCACCGGCCGCGCCCGTGCCGGTATGTCGTCGTCGCCGCTGTGGCGTGGTGGTGGTCGTATCTTCCCGAACTCGCCTGACGAGAACTTCTCGCACAAAGTCAACAAGAAGATGTATCGCGCCGGTATGTGCTCGATCCTGTCGCAACTGGCCCGCGAAGAGCGTCTGAACGTCGTCGAGAACCTGTCGATCGAAGCCCCGAAGACCAAGCTGCTGTCGCAAAAGCTGCAGAGCATGGGCCTGGAATCGGTCCTGGTGATCACCGACACCATCGACGAAAACCTGCTGCTGGCATCGCGCAACCTGCCGAACGTGCTGGTTGTCGAGCCGAAGCATGCTGACCCGATGTCGCTGGTGTTCTACAAGAAAGTCCTGGTCACCAAAGCTGCTCTGGCCAAGATCGAGGAGATGTACGCATGAGCGCCGCAATCAAATTCAGCGAAGAGCGCCTGATGAAGGTGCTGCTGGCTCCGGTCATTTCCGAAAAGGCGACCTTCGTCGCTGAAAAGAACGAACAGATCGTGTTCAAGGTTCTGCCGGACGCGACCAAGCCGGAAATCAAGGCCGCCGTCGAACTGCTGTTCAAGGTGGAAGTCGAGTCGGTGCAGACCGTGAACCGCGAAGGCAAACAAAAGCGTTCGGGTCGTTTCGTCGGTCGTCGCAACCACACCAAGCGTGCTTTCGTGGCCCTGAAGCCGGGTCAGGAAATCAATTTTGTCGAGGAGGCTAAATAATGGCACTCGTTAAGATGAAGCCAACCTCCCCAGGCCGCCGCGGCATGGTGAAGGTTGTGAACAGCGACCTGTACAAAGGTCGTCCGTTCGCAGCCCTGGTTGAGAAGAAATCGAAGACCGCTGGCCGTAACAACAACGGTCACATCACGACCCGTCACATCGGCGGTGGTCACAAGCACCACTACCGTGTCGTGGACTTCAAGCGCAACAGCAAGGATGGCATCCCGGCAAAGGTCGAGCGTATCGAATACGACCCGAACCGTACCGCCCACATCGCCCTGCTGTGCTACGCCGACGGCGCACGTGCTTACATCATCGCCCCGAAGGGCGTTGCTGTCGGCGACACGCTGATGAGCGGCTCGGAAGCAGCGATCAAGGCCGGTAACTGCCTGCCGATCCGCAACATCCCGGTTGGTACCGTGATGCACTGCGTCGAAATGCTGCCGGGTAAAGGCGCACAGATGGCCCGCACCGCCGGCGCCGCTGTCGTGCTGATGGCCCGCGAAGGCACCTACGCCCAGGTTCGCCTGCGCTCGGGTGAAGTCCGTCGCG
The DNA here is from genome assembly GCF_918697865.1 of Massilia sp. Bi118. Classification (GTDB taxonomy): domain Bacteria; phylum Pseudomonadota; class Gammaproteobacteria; order Burkholderiales; family Burkholderiaceae_D; genus Telluria. The sequence goes on from NZ_CAKKMV010000005.1 coordinate 6,596, forward strand.
TGCACATCGAGTGCCGTGCAACCGTGGGTGAAGTCGGCAATGCCGAGCACAGCCTGCGCAAGATCGGTAAAGCCGGTGCGATGCGTTGGCGCGGTGTCCGCCCGACCGTCCGCGGTGTCGTCATGAACCCGATCGACCACCCGCACGGTGGTGGTGAAGGTCGTACGGCAGCCGGTCGTCATCCGGTGTCGCCATGGGGCCAGCAGACCAAGGGCAAGAAGACGCGTTCGAACAAGCGCACTTCGTCGATGATCGTCTCGCGTCGCGGCAAGAAATAAGGATAAAACATGACTCGTTCATTGAAAAAAGGGCCGTTCATCGACGCCCACCTGGTGAAGAAAGTCGAAGCCGCGCAAGCTGCCAAAGACAAGAAGCCTGTCAAAACCTGGTCGCGCCGCTCGACGATCACTCCTGACTTCATCGGTCTGACCATTGCCGTGCACAACGGCAAGGTCCACGTCCCGGTGTACGTCTCGGAGAACATGGTCGGCCACAAGCTCGGCGAATTCGCGCTGACCCGTACGTTCAAGGGCCACGCTGCTGACAAGAAGGCGAAACGATAATGGAAACTAAAGCAATCCTCAAAGGCGTTCGCCTGTCGGAACAGAAGGGCCGCCTGGTTGCGGACCTGATCCGCGGCAAGAAGGTCGACGCTGCGCTGAACATCCTGCAGTTCAGCCCGAAGAAGGGCGCGACCATCATCAAGAAGGTTCTCGAGTCGGCAATCGCCAACGCGGAACACAACGATGGTGCCGACATCGACGAACTGAAGGTCGTTCAGATCTATGTCGAAAAGGGCCCGATCCTGAAGCGCTTTACGGCTCGCGCCAAAGGCCGCGGTGATCGCATTTCGAAACAATCCTGTCACATCTACGTGACTGTCGGTAACTAAGGAGTCACACGATGGGTCAGAAAATCCACCCAACCGGCTTCCGCCTGGCGGTCACCCGTAACTGGGCATCGCGCTGGTACGCTGGCAACGGCAATTTTGCCGACATGCTGAAGGAAGACCTGGAAGCTCGCGCTTTCCTGAAGAAGAAGCTGAAGAACGCTTCGGTTGGCCGCGTCGTCATCGAGCGTCCTGCCAAGAACGCGCGCTTCACCATCTACTCGTCGCGTCCTGGCGTCGTGATCGGCAAGAAGGGCGAAGACATCGAAGTGCTGAAGTCGTCGCTGGCGAAGATCATGGGCGTGCCGGTGCACGTCAATATCGAAGAGATCCGCAAGCCGGAAATCGACTCGCAGCTGATCGCCGATTCGATCGCCCAGCAGCTCGAAAAGCGCATCATGTTCCGTCGCGCCATGAAGCGCGCGATGCAGAACGCCATGCGCCTGGGCGCTGTCGGCATCAAGATCATGTCGTCGGGCCGTCTGAACGGCATCGAGATCGCACGTACCGAATGGTACCGCGAAGGCCGTGTGCCGCTGCACACCCTGCGCGCCGATATCGACTACGGCACCAGCGAAGCCTCGACCACCTACGGCATCATCGGTGTCAAGGTCTGGGTCTACAAGGGCGATCGTTCGGCAACGGGCGAAGCTCCGGTGATCGACGTGCCGGCCGACGAGAAAAAGCCGCGCGGTCCGCGTCGTGACGACGGCAAACCGGCTGGCCGTGGCCGCCCGGGCGCCAAGCCAGGTACCGCACCAGCAGGCCGCCGCGCTGCCAAGCCGGCTGCTGAGAAAGCAGGAGAATAAGCATGCTGCAGCCATCCCGCAGAAAGTATCGTAAAGAGCAGAAGGGCCGTAACACCGGCATTTCGCACACCCGCGGCACCGCTGTGTCGTTCGGTGAGTTCGGCCTGAAGGCCGTTGCCCGCGGCCGTATCACGGCTCGCCAGATCGAAGCGGCACGTCGTGCCATGACCCGTCACATCAAACGTGGCGGCCGTATCTGGATCCGTATCTTCCCGGACAAGCCGATCTCGAACAAGCCGGCTGAAGTCCGTATGGGTAACGGTAAGGGTAACCCTGAGTACTACGTCGCAGAAATCCAGCCGGGCAAGGTCCTGTATGAGATGGACGGCGTCGCAGAAGAACTGGCGCGCGAAGCATTCCGCCTGGCCGCTGCCAAACTGCCGCTGGCAACCACTTTCGTGGTGCGCCAGGTCGGCCAATAACAGGAGTTAAGAATGAAAGCAACGGAACTCCGCGGCAAAGACCAGGCAGCTCTGCAGCAAGAGCTGAATGAGCTGCTGAAGGCACAGTTCGGCCTGCGCATGCAAATCGCAACGCAGCAGCTGAGCAACACCGCCCAGCTCAAGAAGGTGCGCCGCGATATCGCCCGCGTCAAAACCGTGATGACCCAGAAGGAAGCCAAATGAACGACACCACTAAAACGGCGCTGAAGCGTACGCTGGTCGGCAAGGTCGTGTCCGACAAGATGGACAAGACGGTAACCGTGCTGGTCGAGCGTCACGTCAAGCACCCGCTGTACGGCAAGATCATCGTGCGCTCGAACAAGTATCACGCGCACGACGAGACCAACCAGGCCAAGACCGGCGACACGGTCGAGATCCAGGAAGGTCGCCCGATCTCGAAGACGAAGGCTTGGACCCTGACCAAAGTTGTACAGGTCGCACAGGTTCTGTAAAGCCTGAAAATTTGTCTTGCGTGGCCCGCTGGTATCTGGGATACTAGCGGGCTTCGTTCATGTGTTGCCGCAGTTGTCCCCGCGATGTCTGCGGCCTGCAATGAAGTATTGGAAAGTCCAATCACCCAAACGTATTGCTCCAGCAGGGGCGGTGCGGCGGGACCAAGACTGACCGCAGGCCCACGGATTTCCGTGGGATTTTCTACGGCTTAAGTTGGGAAAGAAAATATCATGATTCAAACCGAAAGCCGGCTCGAAGTGGCCGACAATACCGGTGCCAAGGAAGTTCTGTGCATCAAGGTATTGGGCGGCTCCAAGCGCCGTTACGCCAGCATTGGCGACGTGATCAAGGTCACCGTGAAGCAGGCTGCCCCGCGCGGCCGCGTCAAGAAAGGTGAAATCTACAATGCCGTGGTCGTGCGTACCGCCAAGGGCGTGCGCCGTCAGGACGGTTCCCTGGTGAAGTTCGACGGCAATGCTGCCGTCCTGCTGAACGCCAAGCTGGAGCCGATCGGCACCCGTATCTTCGGACCGGTGACGCGCGAACTGCGTACCGAAAAGTTCATGAAGATCGTGTCCCTGGCACCTGAAGTTCTGTAAGGGAGTCGTAATGGATAAGATTCGTAAAAACGACGAAGTCATCGTTCTGGCCGGTAAAGACAAAGGCAAGCGCGGTGTCGTTCAGCAGCGTGTAGATGCTGAGCACGTCATCGTTGAAGGCGTGAATGTGGCCAAGAAGGCCGTCAAGCCGAACCCGATGACCGGCGTAACTGGTGGTATCGTCGACAAGACCATGCCGATTCACGTGTCGAATGTCGCGCTGTTCAATGCAGCGTCCGGCAAGGCTGATCGCGTTGGCTTCAAAGAAGTGGATGGCAAAAAAGTCCGCGTCTTCAAGTCGAACGGCGAAGTAGTGAAGGGGTAATAAGAAATGGCCCGTCTGCAACAACTGTATAAAGACAAAGTCGTCTCCGAACTGACCGAGAAATTCGGCTACAAGTCGGTGATGGAAGTGCCGCGCCTGACCAAGATCACCCTGAACATGGGTCTGTCGGAAGCTGTCGCCGACAAGAAGATCATCGAGCACGCCACTGGCGACCTGACCAAGATCGCCGGCCAGAAGCCGGTCGTGACCAAGGCTCGCAAGGCAATCGCAGGTTTCAAGATCCGCGAAGGCTACCCGATCGGTACGATGGTGACCCTGCGTGGCGCCCGCATGTACGAATTCCTGGACCGTTTCATCACCGTGGCCCTGCCGCGCGTGCGTGACTTCCGCGGCGTGAGCGGCAAGTCCTTCGACGGTCGTGGTAACTACAACATCGGCGTCAAAGAGCAGATCATCTTCCCGGAAATCGATTACGACAAGATCGATGCGCTGCGTGGCATGAACATCTCGATCACCACCACCGCTAAGACCGACGAAGAAGCCAAAGCGCTGCTCGCCGCCTTCAAATTCCCGTTCAGGAACTAAGAGCATGGCAAAACTTGCACTGATCAACCGCGAACAGAAGCGTGCAGACCTGGTGGAGAAATTCGCCGCAAAGCGTGCCGCTCTGAAAGCAATCATCGACGACCAGTCGAAGACCGAAGAAGAGCGTTACGAAGCACGCCTGAAACTGCAGGCACTGCCGCGTAACTCGGCCCCGACCCGCCAGCGTAACCGCTGCGCCATGACCGGCCGTCCGCGCGGTACTTTCCGTAAATTCGGTCTGGCCCGTACCAAACTCCGCGAATTCGCCATGAAAGGCGAAATCCCGGGTATGACCAAAGCTAGCTGGTAATAGGAGAATAAGCAATGAGTATGAGCGATCCTATCGCCGATATGCTGACCCGCATCCGCAACGCACAAGGCGTGCAAAAGACCAACGTGTCGATGCCGTCCTCGAAAGTGAAAGTTGCGATCGCCAACGTCCTGAAGGACGAGGGTTACATCGAAGATTTCGCCGTGTCCACCGAAGGTGGCAAGTCGGAACTGAACATCGGTTTGAAATATTACGTTGGCCGTCCGGTTATCGAGCGCATCGAGCGCGTGTCCCGTCCTGGCCTGCGCATCTACAAGGGCAAAGACGAGATCCCTCAGGTCATGAACGGCCTGGGCGTGGCAATCGTCTCGACCCCGAAGGGTGTGATGACCGACCGTAAAGCACGTGCAACCGGCGTCGGTGGCGAAGTGCTTTGCTACGTGGCTTAAGGAGTAGACGATGTCTCGAGTAGCTAAGATGCCAATCGCCGTCCCGGCCGGTACCGATGTCGCGATCAACGCGTCGTCGATCACCGTCAAGGGCCCGCTGGGCACCCTGACCCAGCCGCTGAACGGCCTGGTCAAAGTGGAAAACAACAACGGCACGCTGTCGTTCGACGTTATCGACGATTCCCGCGAATCGAACGCAATGTCGGGCACCCTGCGTGCACTGGTCAACAACATGGTGACCGGCGTGACCAAGGGCTTCGAGCGCAAGCTGACCCTGGTTGGCGTGGGTTACAAGGCAGCAGTGCAGGGCAACGCCCTGAACCTGTCGCTGGGTTTCTCGCACCCGGTTCTGCACGCGATGCCGGAAGGCGTCACTGCAACCACCCCGACCCCGACCGAAATCCTGATCAAGGGTATCGATCGTCAAAAGGTCGGCCAGGTTGCCGCAGAAGTGCGTGCTTACCGCTCGCCTGAGCCTTACAAGGGCAAGGGTGTCCGTTATGCGGACGAAGTGGTGAAGCTTAAAGAAACCAAGAAGAAATAATCGGAGCTGACATGGACAAGAAACAATCGCGTCTGCGTCGCGGACGCCAAACCCGCATCAAGATCGCGCAGCTGGGCGTGAATCGCCTGTCGATTCACCGCACCAACCTGCATATCTATGCGAACCTGATCAGCCCGGATGCGAAGGTCCTGGTTTCGGCTTCGACGCTGGAAGCAGAAGTGCGCGCCGAGCTGGGCGGCAAGTCGGGTGCAGGCGGCAACGCTGCTGCAGCCGCACTGGTTGGCAAGCGCGTCGCAGAGAAAGCACTGAAAGCAGGGATCACCGAAGTCGCATTCGACCGTTCGGGTTTCCGTTACCACGGCCGTGTGAAGGCGCTGGCAGAAGCCGCGCGTGAAGCCGGTCTGAAGTTCTAAGGAAGAATCGTCATGGCAAAAATGCAAGCGAAAATGGCAAGCGACAAGCCGGATGATGGCATGCGCGAGAAAATGATTGCGATCAACCGCGTGACCAAAGTGGTCAAGGGTGGTCGTATCATGGGTTTTGCAGCGCTGACCGTTGTCGGTGACGGCGATGGCCGCATCGGCATGGGCAAAGGCAAGTCGAAGGAAGTTCCGGTCGGCGTGCAGAAAGCGATGGAAGAAGCCCGCCGCAACCTGATCAAGGTGCCCCTCAAGAACGGTACCCTGCAGCACACCGTTACCGGTCGTCACGGCGCCTCGCGCGTCCTGATGGCTCCGGCCAAGCCGGGTACCGGCGTGATCGCCGGCGGCGCAATGCGCGCAATCTTCGAAGTGATGGGCGTGACCGACGTGGTCGCCAAGTCCACCGGTTCGTCGAACCCGTACAACCTGGTTCGCGCCACCCTCGACGGTCTGGCGAAGATGAGCACCCCGGCTGACATCGCTGCCAAGCGCGGCAAGTCGGTCGAAGAGATCCTGGGTTAAGGGGAATTACCATGGCAAACACCATTAAAGTCAAGCTGGTCAAAGGCCTGATCGGTACCCGTCAGGATCACCGCGCCACCGTGCGTGGTCTGGGTCTGCGTCGTGTCAACTCGGTTTCCGAGCTGCAGGACACCCCGTCGGTCCGCGGCATGATCAACAAGGTCAACTACCTCGTGAAAATTGTCGACTAAGCCGCGGCTTGGTTAACGGAGAAAATATGCAACTCAATACCATTCAACCTGCTGACGGCGCCAAGCACGCTAAGCGTCGCGTCGGTCGCGGTATCGGCTCGGGCCTGGGCAAGACTGCCGGCCGCGGTCACAAAGGTCAGAAATCGCGTTCGGGCGGCTTCCACAAAGTCGGCTTCGAAGGCGGTCAGATGCCTCTGCAGCGCCGTCTGCCGAAGCGCGGCTTCAAGTCCCTGAACGCTACGTTCAAGGCTGAAGTTCGTCTGTCGGACCTGAACAACCTGGCCGTCGGCGATGTCGACATCCTGGTGCTCAAGCAAGCCGGCGTGCTGTCGGTCGTCGCTCGCGATGTGCGCGTGATCCTGTCGGGTGAAATCACCAAAGCGGTGAACCTGAAAGGCATCAAAGCCACCGCTGGCGCGAAGGCAGCGATCGAAGCAGCTGGCGGTTCGGTCGCCTAAACGCGGCCGCTGCCTGATCGGAGCAAAAATTGGCGACTAATTCACAACTTGGTAAAAGCGCCGCTTCCGGATTCCCCTGGGGTCGGTTGTGGTTCCTGCTTGGGGCATTGGTCGTGTACCGTATCGGCGCTCACATCCCGGTCCCCGGGATTGACCCGGTCGCCCTGGCCCAGCTGTTCAAGCAGAACGAAGGCGGCATCCTTGGCATGTTCAACATGTTCTCGGGCGGCGCCTTGTCCCGCTTTGCTGTGTTCGCTCTCGGTATCACGCCTTATATTTCGGCTTCGATCATCATGCAGCTGGCATCGATCGTCTCGCCGCAGATGGAGGCGCTGAAGAAGGAAGGCGAGGCCGGACGCCGCAAGATCACCCAGTACACCCGGTATTTTACGGTGGCACTGGCTCTGTTCCAGGCATTCGGCATCGCGGTCGCGCTGGAAGCCCAGCAAGGCCTCGTGCTCGATCCGGGCATGGCTTTCCGCCTTGTGACTGTCGTGACCCTGCTGACCGGCACCATGTTCCTCATGTGGCTGGGTGAGCAGATCACGGAACGTGGTCTTGGCAACGGTATCTCGATCATCATCTTTGCCGGTATTGCGGCTGGTCTGCCGAGCGCACTGGGTAATCTGTTCACCCTGGTGTCCCAAGGTTCGATCAATAGCTTCTCCGCAATCCTCATCGTGATTCTGGTGGCCCTGGTGACCTACGCGGTCGTGTTCATTGAACGCGGCCAGCGCAAGATCCTGGTGAATTACGCGAAACGCCAGGTCGGTAACAAGATCTACGGTGGCCAAACCAGCCACCTGCCGCTGAAGCTGAACATGGCCGGTGTGATTCCGCCCATCTTCGCTTCGTCGATCATCCTGTTCCCGGCCACGATCGTCGACTGGTTCACGCGCGGCAAGGACTCCAACAGCCCCTTCATCGGGTTCCTGAAGGATCTGGCTGCGTCGCTGGGCTCGGGCGAACCGATCCATGCGTTGCTGTATGCGGTGGCGATCGTGTTCTTCTGCTTCTTCTATACGGCGCTGGTATTCAACAGCAAGGAAACGGCGGACAACTTGAAGAAGAGCGGCGCATTCGTTCCGGGCATCCGTCCGGGCGAGCAGACTGCGCGCTACATCGACAAGATCCTGATGCGCCTGACCCTGGCCGGTGCGGTCTACATCACCCTGGTGTGCCTGCTGCCCGAATTCATGACGTCGTACTGGAAAGTTCCAGTGTATTTCGGCGGCACCTCACTGCTTATCGTGGTGGTGGTAACCATGGACTTCATGGCGCAAGTACAGAACTACGTCATGTCGCAGCAATATGAATCGCTGCTGCGCAAGGCGAATTTCAAAGGCGGTATCCCGTCGCGTTGAGCGGCGGCCGATACCCAGGAGTGAGCAGACCGAATGGCAAAAGACGACGTCATCCAAATGCAAGGGGAGATTCTCGAGAATCTCCCGAACGCGACCTTTCGCGTGAAGCTGGAAAACGGGCACGTGGTGTTGGGACATATCTCGGGTAAAATGCGGATGAATTACATCCGCATTCTGCCGGGCGACAAGGTGACGGTTGAGTTGACGCCGTACGACCTGTCCCGGGCCCGCATCGTGTTCCGCACCAAGTAAAACATTTAGTAATCGAATCTGGAAGAGAGTGCAAAATGAAAGTTAACGCTTCAGTCAAGCGGATCTGCCGCAACTGCAAGATCATCAAGCGCAAGGGCGTGGTCCGTGTGATCTGCGTCGAGCCGCGTCACAAGCAGCGTCAAGGTTAATACGAGGAATATCGAATGGCACGTATTGCAGGGGTCAACGTCCCCAATCATCAGCACACCGTCATCGGCCTGACGGCGATCTACGGCATTGGCCGTACCCGTTCGCAGCAGATCTGCGCAGCGACCGGCGTTGCAACCAACAAGAAGGTCAAGGACCTGGACGACAACGAACTGGAAAAGCTGCGTGAGCAGGTTGGCAAGTTCGTGGTCGAAGGCGATCTGCGTCGCGAACTGTCCATGAACATCAAGCGTCTGATGGACCTGGGCTGCTACCGCGGCATGCGTCACCGTAAGGGCCTGCCGGTCCGCGGTCAGCGTACCCGTACCAATGCACGTACCCGCAAGGGCCCGCGCAAAGCCGCTCAATCGCTGAAGAAATAATCTAGGAACCGACCATGGCTAAGCAACAAAGCTCTGCGGCTGCAGCTCGCATCCGTAAGAAAGTCAAAAAGAACGTCGCCGAAGGCATCGCACACGTCCACGCATCGTTCAACAACACCATCATCACGATCACCGATCGTCAGGGCAATGCCCTGTCGTGGGCTACCTCCGGCGGTGCTGGCTTCAAGGGTTCGCGTAAATCGACCCCGTTTGCGGCCCAGGTCGCAGCTGAAGCAGCTGGCAAGGTCGCTCAGGAATACGGCGTGAAGAACCTGGAAGTGCGCATCAAGGGCCCGGGCCCGGGCCGTGAGTCGGCTGTGCGCGCGCTGAACAACCTGGGTATCAAGATCACCGAGATCCAGGACGTGACGCCGGTGCCGCACAACGGCTGCCGTCCGCCGAAGCGCCGTCGTATCTAAATAAGTTGTACGCCACACAGTCGGGCCCAGCCCGCATGTGTGGCAGATACGCGACGAGATCGTCGTCAAAGAATCGCCGGTGCAGTGAGCCCAGAAATGGGTTATACTGCCCGGCTATTGTCGCCTTGCGTCGTCCCGATGCAGGGTTTTTGTAAGCCACGTCCGGTCTCATGCAGAACTGGACTAGCGCCTGTTGCGATCGAGAATCGCATCCGGGGCGTGATCATTCAAACAAAGGAAGTTTAACGTGGCACGTTATATCGGACCAAAAGCAAAACTGTCGCGCCGTGAAGGCACCGACCTGTTCCTGAAGAGCGCACGCCGCTCGCTCGACTCCAAGTGCAAACTGGACGTCAAGCCGGGCCAGCACGGCGTCAAGTCGGGCGCCCGTACCTCGGACTACGGCAACCAGCTGCGTGAAAAGCAGAAGGTCAAGCGCATGTACGGCATCCTGGAGCGCCAGTTCCGCCGCTACTTCGCCGAAGCGTCGCGCCGCAAGGGCAACACCGGCGAAACCCTGCTGAAGCTGCTGGAAGCCCGTCTCGACAACGTCGCTTACCGCATGGGCTTCGGCTCGACCCGCGCTGAAGCGCGCCAGCTGGTCAGCCACAAAGCCTTCACCGTGAACGGCCAGGTCGTGAACATCGCTTCCTACCAGGTCAAGACCGGCGACGTCGTCGCTGTCCGCGAAAAGGCCAAGAAGCAGACCCGTATCGTCGAAGCCCTGTCGCTGGCCGAACAAGTCGGCATGCCGAGCTGGGTGTCGGTCGATGCGAAGAAGATGGAAGGCACCTTCCGTTCGTTCCCGGAGCGTAACGAGATCGCCGCTGACGTCAACGAAGCACTGATCGTCGAACTGTACTCGCGTTAATAAGTAACGCTGTAGTTGTACCGCCCGCGCACGTCGCGGGCGTTTTCACTGATGCCATCAGCCTTATCGGTGTAACGAGCCGAGGGTATTGATAAAGGACCTTTCATGCAAAACAGTCTGTTGAAGCCACGTATCATCGACGTCGAGACCCTCGGCGCCGGCCACGCGAAAGTCGTGATGGAGCCGTTCGAACGTGGTTATGGCCATACGCTGGGCAACGCGCTGCGCCGCGTCCTGCTGTCGTCGATGATCGGCTACGCGCCGACCGAAGTGACGATCGCCGGCGTCGTGCACGAGTACTCGTCGCTGGACGGCGTGCAGGAAGACGTGGTCGACCTGCTGCTGAACCTGAAGGGCGTCGTGTTCAAGGTGCACAACCGTGACTCCGTGACCCTGACCCTGAAGAAGGAAGGCGAAGGCCCCGTCCTGGCATCGGACATCGACCTGCCGCATGACGTCGAACTGATCAACCCGGAACACGTGATCGCTCACCTGACCGCCGGCGGCAAGCTGGACATGCAGATCAAGGTCGAGAAGGGCCGTGGCTATGTGCCGGGCAACGTGCGCCGCCTGTCGGAAGACACCAACAAGACCATCGGCCGCATCATCCTGGATGCATCGTTCTCGCCGGTGCGCCGCGTGTCCTACGCCGTGGAATCGGCCCGTGTCGAACAGCGTACCGACCTGGACAAGCTGATCATCAACATCGAGACCAATGGCGTCATCACCCCGGAAGAGGCGATCCGTCAATCGGCACGCGTGCTGGTCGACCAGCTGAACGTGTTCGCCGCCCTGGAAGGCACCGAAGCCGCTGCGGAAGCGCCGTCGCGCGCACCGCTGGTCGATCCGATCCTGCTGCGTCCGGTGGACGACCTGGAACTGACCGTCCGTTCGGCAAACTGCCTGAAGGCCGAGAACATCTACTACATCGGCGACCTGATCCAGCGTTCGGAAAACGAACTGCTGAAGACCCCGAACCTGGGCCGCAAGTCGCTGAACGAGATCAAGGAAGTCCTGGCTTCCCGTGGTCTGACCCTGGGCATGAAGTTGGAAAACTGGCCGCCCGCAGGTCTGGAAAAGTAATTTGCAGTACCCGCCCGCGCAATGTTGCGCGGGCGTTTCATCTCACTTAGAACCGGTCCGCGGTCATGCATTCGTTTGCATGAACGATCGAAGAACTGGAATTTAAAACTCGAAAGGATTTACCATGCGTCACCGTCACGGCCTCCGTAAGCTGAACCGTACTTCGTCCCACCGCCTGGCCATGCTGCGCAACATGACCGTTTCGCTGCTGCGTCACGAAGCGATCAAGACCACCGTTCCGAAAGCAAAGGAACTGCGCAAAGTCGTCGAGCCGATCATCACCCTGGGCAAGAAAGACACCCTGGCAAACAAGCGTCTGGCCTTCGCCCGCCTGCGCGACCGTGAGATCGTCCAGAAGCTGTTCGCTGACATCGGCCCGCGTTTCGCGAACCGTAATGGCGGCTACACCCGTATCCTGAAGATGGGCTTCCGCGTTGGCGACAATGCACCGATGGCCTACGTCGAGCTGACCGACCGTCCGGAAGTCGGCGTCGACGAAAACGCACCGACCGCCGAGTAATCGTCAGTCCGCGTATGAAAAAACCAGGCTTCGTGCCTGGTTTTTTTTCGCCCGTGCATTGGCCGCAAGCCGGGTGTACCATGCTGCTGCGTTGAACCAACACCTGTTCCCCATGCTCAGATTTCTGCTCTCGCTGTTCGCCAGCCTCGTGCTGCTCGCTCCCGCCCATGCCGAGGACGACTTCCTGCCGCCCGAACAGGCGTTCAGGCTCTCCGCGCGCATGCTCGACCCGCATACGGCCGAGGTCAGCTATGCGATCGCCGACGGCTACTACATGTACCGCGAGCGCTTCAAGTTCAGCGCCGCCGGCGCGAAGCTGGGCGAGCCGCAGATCCCGCCCGGCAAAGTGAAATTCGACGAGACCTTCAACAAGGACGTCGAAACCTATCACCACAGCGTGGCGATCCGCATTCCGGTGCAAGGGGAGGGGCCGTTCACGCTGAACGTCACCGGCCAGGGCTGCGCGGACAAGGGCTTGTGCTATCCGCCGCAGGACGCCAGCGTGCGCCTGGTGGCGGGCGGCGGCGGGGCAGGGCAGTCGCTGCCGCAGACGAGCGTGCCGCCGGGGCAGTCCGGTAGCGGTTCCCTCGGTTCGACCCCGGCCGCCGAGGGCGCATCCGGCTTCAGGCTGACGCCTTCGTCGACGCCGCCGGCCGCGGTCCAGCTGCCGGCTGGCCGGCAGCCGGCAGCGGGTGCGCAGCCAGCCGCCGCCGGCGCGGCAACGCCGAGCGCCGAGGCAACGCTCGCCGCCGTCGCACCGGCAAATGTCCCAGCCGCAAGCAACGCCGCAACGACCCCGGCGGCCGCGACCACCGTCGCCACCGCCCCCTCCGAACTCTCCGGTATCGCCGCCCTGCTGCAAGGCGGCCGCCTGCTCGCCATTGTCCCCGCCTTCATCCTGCTGGGGCTGGGCCTGGCCTTCACCCCCTGCGTGCTGCCGATGGTGCCGATCCTGTCGTCGATCATCGTCGGCGAAGGCCAGCAGACCGGCCGCGGACGCGGTTTCATCCTGTCGCTCTCGTATTCGCTCGGCATGGCGATCGTCTACACCCTGCTGGGTGTGGCCGCCGGCCTGCTCGGCGAGGGCCTGGCTGCGGCGCTGCAGAACCCCTGGGTGCTGGGCGCCTTCGGCCTCTTGATTGCGGCGATGTCGCTGTCGATGTTCGGCGTGTTTCAGTTGCAGGTGCCGGCTGCGCTGCAGACGCGCCTGGCCGACGCTTCCGGGCGCCAGGCCTCGGGCAAGCTGGCGGGCGTGTTCGTGATGGGCGCGATCTCGGCATTGATTGTCGGCCCCTGCGTGGCCGCGCCGCTGGCCGGCGCCCTGGTCTACATCAGCCAGACCCGTGATGTCCTGATCGGCGGCGCCGCGCTGTTCGCGATGGCGATCGGGATGAGCGTGCCGCTGCTGCTGGTGGGCGTCTCGGCCGGCTCGCTGCTGCCGCGCGCCGGCATGTGGATGGAATCGGTGAAGCGCTTCTTTGGCGTGCTGATGCTGGCGATGGCCTTGTGGATGACGGCGCCGGTGCTCCCGGGCCTGCTGCAGATGCTGCTGTGGGCCGCGCTGCTGCTGGGCTATGGTTTCTACCTGCTGCGCGGCAGTGTGAAGCGCCACTGGGCCGGCATGGCCCTGGGCGCGGCCCTGGCAGTGCTGGGTGCGGTCCAATTGGTCGGCCTGGCGAGCGGTGCGCGCGACCCGCTGGCGCCGCTGGCGCGCTTTACCGGCGGCGCGCCGGCCCAGCAACTGGCCTTCACCCGCATCAAGACCGTCGAGCAGCTCGACCAGGCGCTGGCCGCGACCAATGGCAAGACCGCCATGCTCGACTTTTATGCCGACTGGTGCGTGTCCTGCAAGGAGATGGAAAAGCTGACCTTCGTCGATCCGGCGGTCAAGGCGCGGCTGGCGGATACCGTGCTGCTGCAGGTGGACGTAACCGCCAACGATGCGGCGGACCGGGCGATGCTGAAGCGTTTCGGGCTGTTCGGGCCGCCGGGGATCATCCTGTTCGACCGGAGTGGGCGGGAGATTGCGGATGGGCGGGTGATCGGCTACCAGGATAGTGCAAAGTTCCTGGCTTCATTGGCAAAGCTTCAGTAATACCGCAACAGCAGCACGTCATTCCCGCGCAGGCGGGAATCCATACTGAGCTGAACGAAGACGCTCAGCATGGGTTCCCGCTTTCGCGGGAACGACGTGCTATTTTTATCGGCTAATTTTAACCGCGCGCAGTCTCGCCACGCTGCCCGCCATGCTGCCAGCCGCCATGACCACCGCCATGGCGCCCAAAACGGTGCTGCATGCGCGCCGCCTTCTCGTCGAACACCTTCTTCTGGTCCGGCGACAGCACCGAGTAGAAGCTGTTCAGCGCAGCCAGGCGCTGCTCCATGAAGACCGCGCGCTGTTTCCGGCGCTCGATCATCTTCTGTGCACGCTCGGGCGCCGACAGCTTGGCCAGGGCCGCGCGGTCGCCGTGCTGGCGGTCACCGGCACGGTGTGCCGGCTTCATCGAGGCCACGAAGGCGTTCCAGGCGTTTTCCTGGGCCGGGGTGATCTTCAGCTCGTCGTGCAGTTTTGCCACGCGCTGGGCGCGCTTCTGTTCGCGTTTGGCGGCAAACTCCGCGTGTCTGGCCTGGCGTTCTTCCTTGCTCAGGTGCGCTTTCGGGTGCGAATCGGGCGCCTGCGATTGCGCCTGGGCGCCGATCATCGCGCCGCCCAGGGACAGTGCGGCGATGGCGGTAAAAATGGTTTTGCGTAAGGTGTTCATCTCTTTTTCCTAGTCAGGTTGATGTGGCGGCTGCCACGGCTGCGTGCATCATCGTGAGAACATCTCGCTGCACGGTGAGTCCATCTTCGGTGAAAAGTGTAAGTGCAGCGTGTCCGCTGTCTCGCCCTTTGTATCAATTTGTTTCCCTACGCCATCCATATACAAGCCGATACAAAGTGGCTGTTCAGGGGACAGTGAAGTCGCGATAATGGTGACATGGACACTCCATCTACCATTCTGATCGTCGATGACGACCGCGATATCCGCTCGCTGCTGGCCGATTACCTTGAAGCGAACGGCTACCGTGCGCTGGCCGCCGCCGACGGCACCGCGATGTGGAAGACGCTGGATGAAGCGCGCCCCGACCTCATCGTGCTCGACCTGAACCTGCCCGGCGACGACGGCCTGACTTTGTGCCGCAAGCTGCGCGCGACCTCGACCCTGCCGGTGATCATGCTCACGGCCCGCAACGAGCCGCTCGACCGCATCCTCGGCCTCGAGATGGGCGCCGACGACTACCTGCCGAAGCCCTTCGAGCCGCGCGAACTGCTGGCGCGCATCCGCAGCGTCCTGCGCCGCAGCCATGCGATGCCGCCGAACTCGCAGACCGAGAGCGTGCAGCAGATGAAATTCTCCGGCTGGACCCTGGACCTGACCGCGCGCCACCTGGTCAATCCGCAGGGCGTGGTCATCATGCTGTCGGGCGCCGAGTTCCGCCTGCTGCGCGTGTTCCTCGAGCACCCGAACCGCGTGCTGAACCGCGACCAGCTGCTGAACCTGACCCAGGGCCGCGACGCCGATCCCTTCGACCGCTCGATCGACATCCAGATCAGCCGCCTGCGCCAGAAGCTGGGCGAGGATGCGCGCATGCCCCAGATTATCAAGACGGTCCGTAACGGCGGCTACGTGCTGGCCGGACAGGTGAGCGTGGAGCCCGGCGCGTGAAGGCTTTCTTCGGCTCGATGACGGGCCGCGTGTTCATTACTTTGCTGCTGGGTGTCCTGCTGACCGCCGCGCTGACCCAGCTGCTGGCGGACGCCGAGCGCCAGCGCGTCATCGACGAATTCCGCGACCTGCACAACCTCGACCGCGCCGAACAGCTGATCATGGCCACCGAGATCGTCCCCGAATCCGCGCGCAGCGCCTACCTGCAGGTGGCGAACCGTCCCGGCATGCGCCTCGAATCAGTGGCGCCCAGCCTGCCGGCCCTGATGCCGGCGCCCACCGAATTCACCCAGCTGCTGATCGCACGCATGAACAAGGCGGGCGCCAGCAAGCCTTATCGCCTGCAGTCGCTGGCCGTGCGCCCGGCCGCCTGCGCGCTGGCGCGCGAGCAGCCGGTGGTGTTCGGCCTGCTGCGCATGAAGTGGCGCGGCACCTGCGAAAGCATCCTGGTGAGCCTGCGCGACGGCACCCCGCTGATCCTGTCGGTGCTGCCGCCGCGCTCGGCCACCTCGCCGGAACGCGCCGACTACACCGGCACCATCGCGCTGCTGCTGGTCAGCATCGGCTTCCTGGCCTACCTGGTGGCGCGCATGACCATCCGTCCGCTCAAGCAGCTGGCCCAGGCCGCGAAGGACCTCGGCAACGACATCAACCATCCGCCGCTGGACCTGACCGGCGCCGACGAGATCCGCCAGGCCAGCGCCGCCTTCAATGCGATGCAGGCGCGGATCCGCCAGTACATCTTCCAGCGCACCCAGATGCTGGCTGCGATCACCCACGATCTGCAAACCCCGCTGACGCGCCTGCGCCTGCGCCTGGAAAAAGTGAGCGAGCCGGAACTGCAGGGGCGCCTGATCGGCGACCTGTCGGCAATGCAGGCGATGGTGCGCGAAGGCCTGGACCTGGCGCGCAGCATGGACACCACCGAGACCATGCAGATGATGGATCTCGATTCGCTGCTGGATTCCGTGTGCGCCGACGCCGCCGACGCCAGCCAGCGCGTGAGCCTGTCCGGCACCGCCAACATGGCGATGCTGGGACGCCCGATGGACCTGCGCCGCTGCCTGGTCAACCTGATCGACAACGCCGTCAAGTACGGCCAGTCGGCCAGGGTCACGGTGGACCGCATCAATGGTGCCGCGCGGATCCGCATCCGCGACGCCGGCCCCGGCATCCCGCAAACCGAGCTGGCGCGCGTCTTCGACCCGTTCTACCGCGTCGAAAGCTCGCGCTCGCGCGAGTCGGGCGGCACCGGCCTCGGACTGACGATCGCCCGCAACATCGCCGAGCAGCATGGCGGGAGCATCACGCTGGCGAACCATCCGGACGGCGGCCTGGAAGCAACCCTCATGCTGCCGGAGTACTACCCAGGGAAGTAATGCCGCGGTCATTCCGATGTGCGAAAATCGCCGCGGAGGCTTCCCAAGCATCCTCATCGAACATTATAAAAACGAAGCCGCCGGCATAGGCGGCACAGGGAGTGGAATGAAAAAGCATCATCTCGGCGCCATCGCCGCCGCCGTCATCGTCATTGCCGGCGCGACCGGCTGCAGCCAGGAAAAAGAAGGCGCGAACGCCGGTGCCGCCGGCGCCAAGGGCAAGGGCGGCCAGCCGCCGGCCGTCGTCAATGTAGTGGCGCCGCAACGCCGCGACGTGCCGGTGGTCCAGCAGGCCAACGGCACCGTCACGCCGATCCGCACCGTCGACCTGCACCCGCAGACCACGGCCACCATCCGCCAGGTCCACATCAAGGAAGGCCAGTTCGTGAAGGCCGGCGAGCTGCTGTTCTCGCTCGACGACCGCGCCGACCGCGCCAACCAGGACAAGGCCCAGGCCCAGGTCGAACGCGACCGCGCGCAGGTGGCCGACCTCGAGCGCCAGCTCAAGCGCAGCCAGGAGCTGGTGGCCCAGAAGTTCATCGCCCAGAGCGCCGTGGACACGCTGAAGGCCCAGGTCGACCAGGCCAGGGCCACCTTGCAGGCCGATACCGCGGCGGCGCGCGCGGCCGGCGTCAGCACCAGCTATACCTCCATCCGTGCGCCGATGTCCGGCCGCGTCGGCGGCATCGCGGTCTACCCGGGCAGCCTGGTGCAGCCGGCGACTTCGCTCACCACCATCACCCAGCTCGACCCGATCACGATCGCCTTCACGCTGCCGGAGTCGAGCCTGCCCGGCCTGCTGGCGGCGCAAAAGCGCGGCAAGATCGAGGTCGAGGCAAGCCCGGGCGCCGGCATGGCGCCGGTCACCGGCACCCTCAGCTTCATCGACAACACCGTCGACCCGGCCGCCGGCACCATCAAGGTCAAGGCCGAATTCGCCAACCGCGACACCACGCTGTGGCCGGGCCAGTACGTCGGCACGAAAGTGACGGTGCAGACCATCAAGGACGCCGTGGTGGTGCCGCAGAACGCGATCATCACGAATGCCCAGGGCACTTTCGTCTACGTGCTGAATCCTGACCATTCGGCAAAACAAGTGCCGGTGCAGCGCCTGTACGGCGCCGGCACCGATGCCGCGGTCAGCGGCCTGACCGGCAGCGAGCAGATCATCACCGAGGGCAAGCAGAACGTCCGCCCGGGTAACAAGGTGCGCCTGGCGTCCGACATGGACAAGGGCGGCAAAAAAGGTGGTCCCGCATGAGTCTCTCGGAACTTTGTATCCGCCGGCCGATCATGGTCGTGCTGCTGTCGATCAGCCTGATCCTGGTCGGCGTGCTGGCCTACATGCACATCCCGGTCGCCGCGCTGCCCAGCTATAACACCCCGGTCATCAACGTCAACGCCAACCTGTCGGGCGCGAGCCCGGAGATCATGGCCTCGTCGGTGGCGCTGCCGCTCGAGAAGCAGTTCTCGACCATCGCCGGCATCAACCTGATCACCTCGACCAGCACCCAGGGCAACACCTCGCTGACGCTGGAATTCGATTCCTCGATCGACGTCAACAAGGCGGCGGTCGACGTCCAGGCCGCGCTCCTGGGCGCCCAGCGCCAGCTGCCGCAGGAAATGACGGACCTGCCGTCCTACCGCAAGGTCAACCCGGCCGACGCGCCGGTGCTGTTCATGACCATGACCTCGCCGTCGATGAATTTGTCGGAGCTGAACGACTACGCCGAGAACCTGGTGTCGCCGGCCATCTCGACCCTGCCGGGCGTGGCCCAGGTGTCGGTCAACGGCGGCAAGAAGTTCGCGGTGCGCGTGCGCGCCAAGACCGACCTGATGAACGCGCGTAACCTGACGATGGACGAGCTGGCGGCTTCGCTGCGCACGGCCAACTCGAACGCCGCGCTCGGTATCCTGGACGGCCCGCAGCAGACGCTCACCATCCAGGGCCCGCCGCAGATGATGAAAGCGGCCGACTTCTCCGAGCTGATCGTCGCCGTCCGCGACGGCCAGCCGGTGCGCCTGAAGGACGTCGCCACCGTCGAGGACAGCTACCAGTCGACCAAGGCCTATGGTTCCTACAACGGCGAGCGTTCGATCGTGCTGCTGGTGCAGCGCCAGCCGGACGCCAACACCGTCGCCGTGGTCGACCACGTGCGCCACCTGCTGCCGCGCTTCCAGTCGCAGCTGCCGGCCTCGATCAAGATCAACCTGGTCAACGACCGCTCGAAGTCGATCCGCGAAGCGATCCACGACGTGAATTTCACGCTGGCGCTGACCGTCGGCCTGGTGGTGCTGGTGATCTTCCTGTTCCTGCACCGCGTGTCGGCGACCTTCATCCCGGCCATCACGATGCCGATCTCGCTGCTGGGCGCGCTCAGCCTGCTGTACGCCTTCGGCTACAGCCTCGACAACATCTCGCTGCTCGGCATCACGCTGGCGGTGGGCCTGGTGGTCGACGACGCGATCGTGGTGCTGGAGAACATCGTGCGCCACATCGAAATGGGCAAGAAGCCGCTGCGCGCCTCGCTGGAAGGCGCGCGCGAGATGGGCTTCACCATCATCTCGATCTCGGTCTCGCTGGTGGCGGTGTTCATTCCGATCTTCTTCATGCCGGGCGTGATCGGCCTGCTGTTCCACGAATTCGCGGTGATCGTCGGCCTGGCGATCCTGGTGTCGGCGATCGTCTCGCTGACCCTGGTGCCGATGCTGTCCTCGCGCCTGCTGCCGGAGCACGGCCACGGCCCCGACGAAGAAAAGAGCTTCATCGGCCGCCACTTCGAGCGCGGCTTCGCCAAGGTTCGCAACGCCTACGCGAAAACGCTCGACGTGGCGCTCAAGTTCCGCTTCGTGGTGCTCCTGATCGCCTTCGGCACCTTCGCGCTGACGGTGCTGCTGTACACGACCATCCCGAAAGGCTTCTTCCCGGAAGAAGACATCGGCCAGCTGCGTGTGTCCACCGAGGCCGCCGAAGACATCTCGTCGTCCGCCATGCAGGCGCTGCACGCCCGCGTCGCGGCCATCGTCCAGGCCGATCCGGCGGTGCAGGACACGACCGCCTTCTCGGGCGGCGGCAACAATGGCCGCATGTTCGTGGTGCTGAAACCGCGCGACCAGCGCGACAAGATGCCGCAGGTGATGGAGCGCCTGCGCAAGGCCACCCGCGGGGTCGCCGGCGTCAACGTCTACATGTCGCCGGTGCAGAACCTGCAGCTGGGCGGCCGCCAGTCCAAGAGCCGCTACCAGTACACACTGCAGAGCGTGTCGGGCGGCGACATCAGCCACTGGGCCAACGAGTTCCAGGAGCGGATGCGCAACAACCCGCTGTTCCGCGACGTCACCAGCGACACCCAGGAGAAGGGCCTGCAGGCCACCCTCGACATCGACCGCGACAAGGCCAACCTGCTGGGCGTCCAGTTGGGCGACGTGCGCACTGCGCTGTACGCCGCCTTCGGCGAGCGCCAGGTCTCGACGATCTATTCGACCGCGGCCAGCTACTATGTGATCCTGGAGACGGCCACCGAAGACCGCCAGTTCGAGGACGCGCTGTCGCGCCTGTCCGTGCGCAGCAAGACCGGCCAGCTGGTGCAGCTGTCCAGCCTCGCCACCGTCAAGCGCACGGTCGGCCCGATCGCCGTCAACCACCAGGGCCAGCTGCAGGCGATCACGCTGTCCTTCAACCTGGCGCCGGATGCGCCGCTGGGCGACGCCACCGCGGCGATCGAGCAGATGGGCCGCGACATGAAGCTGCCGGCCGCGATCATCACCAAGTACGGCGGCGACGCGGCGGTCTTCCAGGATTCGCAGTCGAGCCAGCTGATCCTGATCATCGCGGCGGTGGGCGTGATCTACGTGCTGCTGGGTGTGCTCTACGAGAGCTTCATCCACCCGATCACCATCCTGGCCGGCCTGCCGTCGGCGGCCGTGGGCGCGCTGCTGACCCTGCGCCTGTTCAACATGGACCTGACGATGATCGCCATGATCGGCATCCTGATGCTGATCGGTATCGTCAAGAAGAACGCGATCATGATGATCGACTTCGCCCTGGACGCCCAGCGCAACCAGGGGATGAGCCCGGAGCAGGCGATCCGCGAAGCTTGCATCCTGCGCTTCCGTCCGATCCTGATGACGACCCTGGCTGCGCTGATGGGCGCGCTGCCGATCGCACTCGGCCTGGGCGCCGGCGCAGAGCTGCGCCAGCCGCTGGGCCTGGCAGTGTGCGGCGGCCTGATCTTCTCGCAGGTCATCACGCTGTACATCACCCCGGTCATTTACCTGTACCTCGACCGGTACAGCGGCAAGGGGCCGATGACGGATGAACACCTGGCGGCGCTGGAAACTCAGCATCATCATGAGGCGCCGAAGGTCGTCCTGACCAAGGCCGCTTGATCCGGTGCGTGGGCTCGGGGTGCCCACCCTACGACACGGTAGGGTGGGCACCACCCGTTGTCGCGTCACGGATACATTCTGTAACAACCATCAATTCCGGCAGCTTGTAAGCTGTTAGCGAAGGTCCAACAAACATGTGCGGCTTACCCAAAACAGGTTAGACTGCGGCCCTCGGACCATTCTTTGCTACTTCCCGGAAAGTTGTTCAACCATCTTGCGTGACCATTCCCACATCCATTCGGAGGACAGCGATGTCTGCGCACATTGCGGCCAGCCGCTGCCCGGACGGACAGTGGTCACTTACGGACAACGGAAGCCGAACCGTACCGGCCTGATCGTCACGGTCGGCCTGCACCTGCTGCTGGTGGCGGTCTACCTGTTCCAGCCCAAGACCGAGAAGCATGCGCCGCCCAAGGCCGGCGAAGCCGTCGTCTGGCTGCCGCCTTTAAAACCGAACAAACCGACCCCGCAAGCCGCCGAGCCGGCGCCGAAGCAGACCCCGTCGAAAGCGCCGGCCATGCCGAAGTTCACGCAGCCGAAGATCATCGTGCCGCGCCTGCCGGACACGATCACGCTGCCGAACGAGAAGCCGGTCGAGCAGCCCAAGCCGCAGCCGAAGGAAGAGACCAGGCTGCAGCCGGACGAAACCGACATGGCGGCCTTCATCGAAAAGCGCCGCCAGGCGCGCGGCGCCCGCAGCGAGCAGCCGGCCGAGGAAAGCGACGCCCAGCGCGGCATGCGCAACGCCCTCGCCAACATCGCCGCCATCAACGGCCGCGGCGGCCAGGATCCGAACGAGACCGGCGGCGTGTTCAGCGTCACCAATAAAACCTTCAGCCATGCCGACGTCAAGTTCCGCGGCTGGAATCCGAACTTCAAGCGGCGCTGGCTGACCACGGCCTCGGTCGACCGCGGCAGCGAGCCGGACATCGAGACCGCCATCGTCAAGAAGATGATCGAGCTGATCCGCAAGGAAAAGAACGGCGACTTCGAATGGGATTCGCACCGCCTGAACAAGGTCGTGACCCTGTCGGCAAGACCGGCGGACACGAAGGAACTGATGGACTTCCTGTACAAGGAAATGTTCCCGGACTATAAGCCGCCGAAATGAGCAAAGCCGCGCGTCATGCGCGGTTTTTTTTGCGCGTTGAATTTACATTAGCGCTAATGTATTATGGGGCGCATGGACTTCAAACAGGATCCGGGCCTCGGCGAACTGCTCCGCTATGTAGGCGAGCTGGTGGAGCAGGGCGCCGACGAGCACTACCGCGCGATGAGCCTGAGCTACCGGGCGCGCTACACCCCCGTGCTGCGCGCCTTGCACGCCGGCGCGCAGACGGTGACCGCGATTACCGAGCGCACCCGCCTGACCCAGGGCGCGATCAGCCAGACCGTCGCCCTCCTCGAAAACGGCGGACTGATTGCGCGCCATGCCCTCGAGGATGGGCGCAAGAGCGGTATCCGCCTCACCGCCGCCGGGCGCACCCTGGTCGGCAAGCTCGAACGGCACTGGGTGGCGACCTTCGCCGCCATCGACAGGCTCGAGGCGGAACTCGGCTACCCCTTGCGGCAGGTTTTGGAAGCGGCGGCCGAAGCCCTGGAGCGTGAAGGATTTTCAGCCCGTGTCACTGCGGCGAAAGCCGAAATGGAAAGGAAACATTTGCATGCCGACTGATACGCAAACCGCACGCAACTGGTTCGACCAGGGCGGCCGCGCCTACGCCCGCTTCCGGCCGGAATACCCCCGCCAGCTCGCCACGCGCCTGGCCTCGATGGCGCCGGATAACAGGCTGGCCGTCGACGTCGGTTGCGGCAACGGCCAGCTGACCCAGCTTCTCGCGCCTTGCTTCGACAAGGTCGTCGGGCTCGACCCGAGCGCCGACCAGATCGCCAACGCGGTCCCGAACGAACGCATCGATTACCGCTGCGCGCCGGCCGAGCAGCTTCCACTGCCCGACGCGAGCGCCAGCCTGATTACCGCAGCCCAGGCTGCGCACTGGTTCGACCTGCCGGCCTTTTATAAGGAAGTGCGCAGGATCGCCGTGCCGGGCGCCATCCTGGCGCTGGTCAGCTACGGCGTGCTCGAGCTCGAACCGGCGCTCGATGCGCGCTTCCAGGCATTTTATTGGGAAGAGATCGGGCCGTACTGGCCGCCGGAACGCAAGCTGGTCGATAACGGCTACGCGACGATCGAGTTTCCGTTCGAAGAACTGGCGCCGCCCGCGCTGGCGATCCGCCTCGACTGGCACCTGTCCGAATTCCTCGGCTATCTGACGACCTGGTCCGCGGTGCGCAGCGCCAGGGAAGCGGGGCGGGAAGAACTGCTGATGGCATTCGCGAACGACCTCGCGGCGCTGTGGGGCGACCCGAATCGCAGGCGCCCCGTGTCCTGGCCGATCGCCATGCGGATCGGCAGGATCTGATTACATAAAACTCAGGCCATCGCCTTCAGGCGGCGCGCCACGTCCAACGCAAAATAAGTCAGCACGCCATCGGCGCCGGCGCGCTTGAAGGACATCATGGTCTCGAGCAGGACCTTGTCCGGGTCCAGCCAGCCGTTCTGGAAAGCGGCCTGCAGCATCGCGTATTCGCCGCTGACCTGGTAGGCAAAGGTCGGCACCTTGAACTCGTCCTTTACGCGGCGCACCACGTCCAGGTAGGGCATGCCGGGCTTGACCATCACCATGTCGGCGCCCTCGGCGATGTCCAGCGCCACTTCGCGCAGGGCTTCGTCGCTGTTGGCCGGGTCCATCTGGTAGGTGTTCTTGTCGGCCTTGCCCAGGTTGGCGCTGGAGCCCACCGCTTCGCGGAAGGGACCGTAGTAGCCGGAGGCATACTTGGCCGAGTAGGCCATGATGCGCGCGTGGATGAATTCCTTCTCTTCCAGCGCCATGCGGATCGCGCCGATGCGGCCGTCCATCATGTCCGACGGGGCGATGATGTCGACGCCGGCCTCGGCCTGGGCCAGGGCCTGGCGGGTCAGCATCGCGATGGTCTTCTCGTTGACGATGTAGCCGTTCTCGTCCGGCAGGCCGTCCTGGCCGTGGGTCGTGTAGGGATCGAGCGCGACGTCGGTCATGATGCCCAGCTGCGGGAAGTTGCGCTTGAGCTCTTTCACTGCGCGCGGCACCAGGCCGGCAGGATTGGTGGCTTCGACGCCGTCATAAGTCTTCAGCGACTGGTCGACCACCGGGAACAGCGCCATCACCGGAATGCCGAGGTTCACGCATTCTTCGGCCACCTTCATCAGCAGGTCCACCGAGACCCGTTCCACGCCCGGCATCGAGGCCACCTGCTGGCGCTGGTTCTGGCCGTCGAGGATGAAGACCGGATAGATCAGGTCCGACGAGGTGACGGTATTTTCGCGCATCAGGGCGCGCGAGAACGGGTCGCGGCGCATGCGGCGCATGCGGACGGCAGGGTACTGGGATGGCGTGATGATAGTCATGTCGGTCCTCGGAAAATAATCAGAGTGAATCGTCCTGCGGGGCGGCGCTATCGTCTTCTTCGTCGTCTTCGAGACCCAGCAGTTCGATGATCTTGTCGTTCGCTTCGTCGATGCCGACGCGCTTCAGGGCCGAGAACAGCTGCACGGTGAAGGGGAAGCCATTGCCTTCCTCGTCCACGTAGCTGTCCAGCACCTGGCGCGCCTGGCGCAGGGCATTGGTCGATTCGTTGCGGTTCAGCTTGTCGACCTTGGTCAGGATGCAGTGGATCGGCTTGCCGGTCGGGGCGAACCATTCCAGCATCTGGATGTCCAGTTCGGTGAACGGGCGGCGCGAATCCATGATCAGGACCAGGGCCGCCAGTTGCTCGCGGCGCTGCACGTAGTCGCCCAGCAGCCGCTGCCAGTGCAGCTTGGCGTCGCCCGACACTTCCGCATAGCCGTAGCCGGGCAGGTCGACCAGCAGGGCGCGGATCTCGTCGACGTTCGTCGGGTCCTTGCGGTGCATCGCGATGTGCGCGCCGCCGATCGAGAAGAAGTTGATGTGCTGGGTGCGGCCGGGCGTCTTGGACGCGAAGGCGAGACCCTTCTGGTTGGTCAGGATGTTGATCGCCGTCGACTTGCCCGCATTGGAGCGTCCGGCGAAGGCGATTTCCGGCGCCTGCGTGCGCGGCAGGTCGCGCAGCTGGTTGACGGTCGTGAAAAAACGGGCTTGCCAGAGTTTGGACATGGGAGAGTATGCGGAAAGTGAAGCGAAAAAGGCAACGAAAAAGGCGGTTCGGAAACAAAGCTATTGTACAATAGGGAGTTACCTGTCGTTTGTAAGTCGATCGGCAGGACACGAGCATGGCCGCTGCACTGTAACTGCAAGAATATTTCTACTTTTTCAGGGTGCTTGAATGAATCGTGTGTTTTTCCCGGCCGCTGGCGCGGCAATCGTAAAGTCTTTGCTGCTCGCGACCCTGGCGTTTGCCGGTAGCGCCTCCGCCGCCGATGCGGCCCATGGCGCAGCGGCCCCGAAAGCCGACCCCGCCAAGGGCGGTTCCCTGTACGACACCGGCGACAACGCACGCGGCCTGCCGGCCTGCGCATCCTGCCACGGCGCCGGCGGCAACTCCACCATCGTCGCCAATCCCAAGCTTTCCGGCCAGGTCGACACCTACATCCACAAGCAGCTGGTCGACTTCACGACCCCGAACCGCCAGCAGCCGGTGATGACCACCTACGCCAAGATGCTGAGCGACGAAGAAAAGACGAATATCGCCGCCTGGCTCGCCACCCAGCAGCCGAAGCAGGGCGCGGCGAAGAACAAGGACACGGTCGAACTGGGCCGCAAGATCTATCGCGGCGGCATCGCCGACCGCGGCGTGGCCGCCTGCGCCAGCTGCCACGGCGCCACCGGTTCGGGCATCCCGGCCCAGTACCCGCGCCTGGCCGGCCAGCACCAGGACTACACCATCAACCAGCTGCAGGCCTTCAAGAGCGGCGCGCGCAACAACAGCCCACAGATGGGCGCGCTTGCAAAGCGCATGTCGGACGAGGAAATGAAAGCCGTCGCCGACTACATCGCCGGCCTGAAGTAAGCAGAAGCAACCCGGGCGCCTGGCGCCCGCCAGGAATTCGATGAGCACCACCGGAATTGAACTGAAGACGCGCCGCCGCGCATTGGCCGAGGCGGTCGAACTGGTGTCGTCGATGCGCTTCGCGATCGCCCTGCTGGTCATGCTGGCGATCGCCGCCATCATCGGCACCATCATGCAGCAGAACAAGGCCGAACCGGACTATATCAACCAGTTCGGCCCGTTCTGGTTCGAGATCTTCCGTAAACTCGGCCTGTACGCGGTCTACAGCGCCTGGTGGTTCCTGTTGATCCTGGCCATCCTGATCGTCTCCACCAGCCTGTGCATCGCGCGCAACGCGCCCAAGATGCTGCGCGACATGCGCAGCTGGCGCGAGAACGTGCGCGAGGAATCGCTGCGCAACTTCCATCACAAGACCGAGTGGACCGCGGACGGCAGCGCGGTGGCGCTGGCCAGCCAGACCGCCCAGCGCCTCGGCAATGCCGGCTACCGGGTAAAAATGGTCGACAAGCCGAACGGGGTGCTGGTGGCGGCCAAGAAGGGCGCCGCCAACAAGTTCGGCTACATCTTCGCGCACTCGGCGATCGTCATCATCCTGCTGGGCGGCCTGCTCGATTCCGACCTGCCCATCCGCTTTCAACAATGGTTTATGGGCAAGACGCCCTACATGGGCGCCGGCCTGATCTCGGCCATCCCGCCGCAGCACCGCCTCGGCCTGGGCAATCCCAGCTACCGCGGCAACACCATGATCCCGGAAGGGCAGAACAGCAGCACCGCCATCCTGCAGCAGGCGAACGGCGTGCTGATCCAGGAACTGCCGTTCACGATCCACCTGAACAAGTTCATCGTCGACTTCTACTCGACCGGCATGCCCAAGCTGTTCGCCAGCGAGGTCACGATCCGCGACCACGAGACCGGCAAGACCTTCCCGGCCAGCATCAAGGTCAACCAGCCGCTGATCTACCGCGGCGTGGCGGTCTACCAGTCCGGCATCGAGGACGGCGGCAGCAAGCTGAAGCTGACCGGCTATCCGATGAGCGGCGCGTCCGACAAGGCTTTCAATATCGAGGGCGAAGTCGGCAATGCGACCGAGCTGAAGCACGGCGACGACCCCTACACCGTCGAGTGGTCGGGCTTCCGCGCCTTCAACGTCGAGAACACGAAAGAGGGTCAGGGCCAGGACGTGCGCGACGTCAAGAAGGGCGAGTCGCTGGAGGCGCAGCTGGCGCGCACCCTGTCGCAGCACACCGGCTCGGCGGCCAAGAACGCCAACAACAAGGATCTGAAAAACGTTGGCCCCAGCGTGCAATACAAGCTGCGCGACAAGACCGGCCAGGCGCGCGAATTCATGAACTACATGCAGCCGGTGACGCTCGAAGGGGCAGAGGTTTACCTGGCCGGCGTGCGCAGCAATCCGGGCGACCCCTTCAGCTTCCTGCGCATTCCCGCCGACGACCAGCACGGCGTGCGCGAATGGATGCGCCTGCGCGCCGCGCTGGCCGACCCGGCCTTGCGCGAGGAAGCCGCGCGCCGCTATGCCGAGCGCGCCATGCCGCAGGCCAAGGAAGACGCCACGCTGGCGCGCCAGCTACAGGAATCGGCGGCCAAGACCCTGGCGATCTTCGCGGGCGAGGGCAGCAATGGCAAAGGCGGCGGTTACCTGGCGGTCTCGCAATTCCTCGAGCGGATTCCGCCGGCGGAACAGGAAAAGGCGGCGAATGTGTTCATGAAGATGCTCAACGGCGCGATGTGGGAGCTGTGGCAGGCTGCCCATGCGCGCGCGGGCGAAGCGCCGGTCGAGCCGACCGAGGCGCACGGCCGCTTCCTGCAGCTGGCGACGAATGCGCTGTCGGACAGTTTCTTCTACGGCGCGCCGGTCTATCTGTCGCTCGAAGACTTTACGGAAGTAAAGGCCTCGGTGCTGCAGGTGACGCGCTCGCCGGGCAAGAAAGTGGTTTACCTGGGCTGCCTGCTGCTGGTGCTGGGCATCTTCTCGATGTTCTACATCCGCGAGCGCCGCATCTGGGTGTGGGTGAAGGAACAGGGCGGTGATGCACATGCGATTATGGCGATGAGCACCCAGCGCAAGACGCTCGACTTCGAGCGCGAGTTCGACGATTTGAAGACCAGGCTGCCGCAATCCGCGCAAATCGGCGTAAGCTAGGCCTGGAACACAAGAGAGAGAATCTATGTCTCAAGCAACGCATACCCCCGGCACCTCCTCGCAGGCGGTGTATACCCAGCCGCCCGGCTTCTTCAAGCGCCTCACCGCCATCGACTGGCTGTTCGGCGCCGGCCTGCTGGCCGCCAGCCTGTTCGCGCTGCAGCGCTACGGCAGCTTCATGGACGTCTACGAACAGGCGATCCTGGTGCTGGCCGCGCCCACCTTTGCCCTTCTCGGCTGGCACTGGAAGCCGGTACGCTGGCTGATCCCGCTGATCGCGGTGCTGTCGCTGTTGGCGGTCTCGCTGTACGGCGGCGCGCTCGATGCCGCCAACCAGAAATTCTTCCTCAAATACATGCTGTCGAGCCAGTCCGCGATCCTGTGGATGAGCGCGATGTTCGTGTTTTCGACCGTGTTCTACTGGGGCGGCCTGATCGCCAGGTCGCCGTTCGGCGCCAGCGTCGGCTCGACCCTGTGCTGGGCCGCCGTGGTGCTGGGCTTCACCGGCATGATGGTGCGCTGGTACGAGTCCTACCTGATCGGCAGCGACGTCGGCCACATTCCGGTATCGAACCTGTACGAAGTCTTCATCCTGTTCTCGATGATCACCGCGCTGTTCTACCTGTACTACGAACAGCGCTACGCCACCCGCCAGCTGGGCCCGTTCGTGCTGCTGGTGATCTCGGCCGCGGTTGGCTTCCTGCTGTGGTACACGGTGGCGCGCGACGCCGCCGAGATCCAGCCGCTGGTGCCGGCCCTGCAGAGCTGGTGGATGAAGATCCACGTGCCGGCCAACTTCATCGGCTACGGCACCTTTGCGCTGGCCGCCATGGTCGGCTGCGCCTACCTGCTGAAGTCGCACGGCATCCTGGCCGACCGCCTGCCTGCGCTGGAAGTGCTGGACGACGTGATGTACAAGGCCATCTCGGTCGGCTTCGCTTTCTTCACGGTGGCGACCATCCTGGGCGCGCTGTGGGCTGCCGAGGCCTGGGGCGGCTACTGGTCCTGGGACCCGAAGGAAACCTGGGCCCTGATCGTCTGGCTGAACTATGCGGCCTGGCTGCACATGCGCCTGATGTCCGGCCTGCGCGGCCGCGTCGCCGCCTGGTGGGCGCTGATCGGCCTGCTGGTCACCACCTTCGCCTTCCTGGGCGTGAACATGTTCCTGTCGGGGTTGCACAGCTACGGCAAGCTCTGACGCCTTGCCTGCGCGGCTGAATCCCGCCAAATAGTGTAAGGTTGATATGTCGGGCGCAAGTGTGCGCCCGGCATGCTTTGCGGGAGCCGCCATGCTTTTCAAACGTAACCCGAACGGACTCGATCTGCCGTTCCCATCCGAAATCACACCGCGCGAGGTCTATGAAGGCCGGCGCAAGTTCATTGCCCAGATCGCGGCCACCGCCGCGGCCGGCTCCTCGCTGTGGGAGCTCGCCAATCGCGAAGCCTTCGCCCAGGGCACGCCGGCCGCAAAGCTGGCTGCGGCCCGCAACGCCGGCCTGTCGACCACGGAAAAGCAGACCTCCTTCGAAGACGCGACCCACTACAACAACTACTACGAATTCGGTACGGATAAATCCGACCCGGCTCAGAACGCGCACACGCTGCGCACGCGGCCGTGGACCGTGCGGATCGAGGGCGAAGTCAAGAAGCCGCTGACCCTCGACATCGACCAGCTGACCAGGCTGGCGCCGCTGGAAGAGCGCATCTACCGCCTGCGCTGTGTCGAGGGCTGGTCGATGGTGATCCCCTGGGTCGGCTACTCGCTGGCCAACCTGATCAGGCAGGTCGAGCCGCTAGGGTCTGCCAAGTACGTGGAATTCACGACCCTGGCCGACAAGCGCCAGATGCCGGGCGTGGGCAGCCGCGTGCTGGAATGGCCCTATGTGGAAGGCTTGCGCATGGACGAAGCCATGCATCCGCTGACCCTGCTCACGGTGGGCATGTACGGCCAGGTGCTGCCGAACCAGAACGGCGCCCCGGTGCGCATCGTCGTGCCCTGGAAATACGGCTTCAAGTCGGCCAAGTCGCTGGTGCGCATCCGCTTCGTGAAAGACCAGCCGCGCACCGCCTGGAACGGCATTGCCCCCGAGGAATACGGCTTCTATTCGAACGTGAACCCGAACGTCGACCACCCGCGCTGGTCGCAGGCCACCGAGCGCCGCATCGGCGAAGGCGGCTTCTTCGCGCCCAAGCGCAAGACCCTGATGTTCAACGGCTACGACCAGGTCGCTTCCCTGTATAGTGGGATGGACCTGAAGAAGTACTTCTGAGCGAGGCCCGATGACAAAGAACGCGCCAGTACGACCGGGCATCAGCCCATCGCCGAAGCAGCTCGCCGCCATCAAGAGCCTGCTGTTCGTGCTGGCGCTGCTGCCGTTTGCGCGCATCGTCTGGCTGATCGTCCAGCAGGTGCCCGTCGAGCCGGTCGAATTCGTCACCCACGGCACCGGCGACTGGGCACTCTATTTGCTGTGCGCCACCCTCGCGATCACGCCGCTGCGCCGCCTGACCGGCTGGAACTGGCTGATCCGCCTGCGGCGCATGCTGGGCCTGTACGTCTTCTTCTACGCCCTGATGCACTTCCTGACCTTCCTCTGGGCCGACCACCAGTTCGATGTCGGCGCCATGTGGAAGGACGTGCTCAAGCGGCCTTTCATCACGGTCGGCTTCATCGCCTTCGTCCTGCTGCTGCCGCTGGCCGCCACCAGCACCAACGCCATGATCAAGCGCCTCGGCCGGCGCTGGGCCCAGCTGCACCGCCTGATCTACGTGATCGCGCCGCTGGCCATCCTGCATTACTGGTGGATGAAAGCGGGCAAGCACAACTTCGAGCAGCCCATCGTCTGGGGCACGGTCGTCGCCGTGCTGCTCGGCCTGCGCGTATACTGGAGCTGGAGCCGGTCGCGCAGTCCCGCCACGTCCCGATCGGTCACCTAGCATGATGAAGGGACCGTCCGTCATCGGCCTGCTGCTGGTACTCGCCCTGGTGCTGGTGCTGGCGGTGTCGCGCTTCCGCACCGGTTCCTCGGTCGAGCGCTGCATGGTGCTGGATGGACGCTGGAACGAGCAGGCCGCCGCCTGCGCGCGCCAGGCCTGGCCGGAAGACCGCTCGCGCGAGCGGGAATGACCGAAAGGGGAGTCGGGTGGCACAGCGTCCGGGGATCTTTCCAACATTCTTTTTGTCCGGCTTCGAATGCTCGACCTTCCTGTGGGGCGAGGGCGTGCGCCGCAACCTGGTCGCGGAAACCGGGCATGACCGCCACGCCGCCGAGGATTACCGGCAGCTGAGCCGCCTGGGCATCGCCGTGGCCCGCGAAGGTATCCCGTGGCCGACGGTGGACAAGGACGGCAGCTACGACTTTTCGCACGTCGATCCCTTCATCGAGGCCATGAATGCATCGAAAGTCATCCCGATCTGGGACCTTTGCCACTACGGTTATCCGGACGATCTCGATCCCTTTTCCGACGAATTCGTCGACCGCTTCGCCAGGTATTGCCGCGCCGCCGCCGAATACGTCGTGCCGAAAGTCCGCGGCCCGCACTTCTTCACGCCCATCAACGAGATCACCTTCTTCTCCTTCTGCGCCGGCGAATGGGGCTGGGCCGCGCCCTACCACTGCCGCCGCGAAGACCGCATGCGCCTGCGGCTGGCGCTGTGCCGCGCCGCGATCGCCGGCGTGAAGGCGATCCGCGAAGTCGATCCGGAGGCGCGCATGGTGCACGTCGATCCGCTGGTGCGGGTGGTGGCCCCGCGCGACCGCCCGGACCAGATCGAGGCCGCCCACCACGAGACCTGCGTCGACACCTTCATGGCCTGGGACATCATCGCCGGACGCGAGCACCCGGAATTCGGCGGCGCGCCGGAGATCCTGGATATCGTCGGCGCCAATGTGTATTCCTTCGGCCAGATGGAATACCGCGAGCACGGCCCGCACGCCCCGCTGCCGCCCGGCGACGACCGCATCGCCCCCTTGTGCGACATGCTGGAAATGGCCTGGCAGCGCTACCACCGGCCGATGATCATCGGCGAAACCAGCGGCCTCGGCCAGGGACGCGACAGCTGGCTCCGGGACGTGATGCAGGAATCGCTGGCGGCCGTGGACCGCGGCATCGACCTGCAGGGCATCTGCCTGTTCCCCGCGGTCGACATGCCGGACTGGCATACGGGCGAGTGGGTGCACAACGGCATCTGCGACCTGTGCGAGGAAAACGGCGATTTGAAACGGGTGCCGGATGAGGAATACATCGCCGAATTGCGGCGTTGGCAAAAGGAGCTGAACCGGGTGACGGAGCTGGACGTGGATCCGTTCAGCGACCCGGTGGAGCTGCAGGATGTGATCGATGCGGCCAAAAGGCTCAAGATGCGGCCGGATAAGGATTGGTGTTGATTCATGCTGAATAAATGGTTCGAAGCAACGCCGGGCAATGCCGGCCAGGGGCTGGCCATCGTGAGGATCGGCGTCGCCCTGATCATCCTCATGCATCCCCTGCATGGCTACTTCCACTATGCCGATGTCGCGCCTGGCTTCGGCGGCTACCTCAGCAGCCTGGGCTATCCAATGGGAGGCGCACTGGCCTGGCTGGTGCTGCTCCTGCAGACGCTATGCAGCGTGGCGCTCATCGCCGGCCGCGCCGTCGTTCCTGCCTGCCTCGGCCACATCGTCATCGTCAGCTTCGGCATCGTCCATTTCCATCGCCCGCATGGCTGGTATGTCACCGGCCCGGGCGAACATGGCATGGAGTGGGGATTCATCCTGCTGGCCTGCCTGTTCGGCGTCCTGTGGGGCCATTGGCCACGCAGGCAGGCCGTCGACACCCGGCCTGCCTAGGCAAAGGCTGGTCTTTCAGCGCACCAGCGAACGCCCGGTCGGCTCCAACAACAAGGTCTCCGGCGCCCGCGCCATCTCCGCAGCATGCGCGGCCAGCACACCGCGCCAGCTTTCATCCGCCGCCAGCGCCCGCTGCTGCCTGACATAGGCATCTGCATCGTCGAAGGCGGCAAAGCTCACGAACACGTATTCCTTCTCG
Source organism: Massilia sp. Bi118 (assembly GCF_918697865.1). Lineage (GTDB taxonomy): Bacteria > Pseudomonadota > Gammaproteobacteria > Burkholderiales > Burkholderiaceae_D > Telluria. Next base: position 40,209 of record NZ_CAKKMV010000005.1, read on the forward strand.
CGCACCGGCAAACGCGCGAAGGTGTTCCGGCTTTTCTCCGACACATACTGCGCGAGGATGCGCGCGCCGCTTCGTTCCAGCAGCGGCGCCATGTCGCGCCTGAAGGCAGCGGCGAAGCCGGGCAGGGTATCTGCCCGCAGATAGTGGATGGTGGCCACCACCAGCCGGCCGCCGGCGCTTGCACCCAGGGCGGGCCGCGCAAGGCCATCGAGCACGAAGCCGCTGCCGGCAAAGGCGGGCTTCAGCAGCAGCACGTTGTCGTTGTCCTCCAGCGTGGCATTGGCCCGCTCGCGGTTCGCCTGCCATACGGGCCCGTAATAAAAAGCGGTGAGGGCCTCGTGGCGCGCCTGCATGTCCGTAAACCCGCGCACCCAGACGAAGCGGTTCGGGCCGGCCAGGTCGCGGAAGGTGGCGGCGATGCGCATGCCGACGGCTTCCTGGCTTTCGACGAAGCGTTCCTCGAACAGCGAGATGAGCTCGTCGCGCTTGCCGGGATACATGGTGTACTGGCGCAGTTCGACGACCGGACAGCAGTCGCTTGCGAGGGCCGCGGTGACGGGCGACATGGACAGCGCGCAGGCCAGCGCGGCGCCGTTCAGCAGACGGCGGCTCATGCCTGCCACCCCTGGACGACAGTAAGCACGCCGGTGCCGACCAGCAGCATGCCGACTGCACGCGTGGCCAGGCCGCTGGCCCCGAGCGAGCCGCCGGCGCGCTGCGCCAGCAGGGCCACGCCGCCATACACGCCGGCCTGGGTGCCGGCCGTGATCAGGCCGAGCGCCGTGGCCTGGGCCCAGATCGGCCCCTGCGCCGGTTTCAGGAATTGCGGGAACACCGCCAGCATGAACACATAGGCCTTGGGATTGAGCAGGCAGGTCAGCATCCCTTTCAGGAATACCGAGGCCGGCGGCCGCGCTGGCGCATCCAGGCGCACCTTGAGCGTGGTCGCGCCCGCGCGCGTCAGCTGCCAGCCGATCCAGGCGATGTAGGCTGCGCCGGCGACCAGCAGCAGGTTGAAGAGCGCTGGCCAGAGGCGCACGATGGCCGCCACGCCGAGCGCGCCCATCGCGATGTGGCAGATGCCGCCGGCGACGATGCCCGCCACCGCGGCCAGGCCCGCGCCGCGGCCGCCGGTCAGCGCATTGGCCAGCACATAGGCCATGTCGAGCCCGGGCAGGGCGATGATGCCGAATACAAGGACAAAATACAGCCACAGCGTTGCAGTTGCGTTCACGTCGGTCTCCATGGTCAAAATGGCAGCGTAAGCGCTATATAGGTCATAATCGGTCCTATGTACCGACCGACCACCCGCGTCCTCGCCTTGCTGGAGCTGCTGCAGACCCATGGCCGAATGAGCGGCGCCGAGCTGGCGCCGCGCCTGGGCGTGGACCGCCGCACCCTGCGGCGCTACATCGGCAAGCTGGAAGACATCGGCATTCCGATCACGGCCGAGCGCGGGCCGGCGGGCGGTTACGCCCTGATGCCGGGTTTCAAACTGCCGCCGATGATGTTCACCGAGGACGAGACCCTGGCGCTTTCGCTCGGCCTGCTCGCCGCGCGCGGACTGGGCCTGGCCGAGGCGGCGCCGGCGGTGGCCAGCGCCCAGGCCAAGCTGGAGCGCGTGATGCCGGATGGCCTGAAGCGGCGCGTGCGCGCGGTCGACGAGACGGTGAAACTGGACGCGGCGCGCACGATTGCGCCGGACAACAACCAGGCGCTGGTGGCGCTGACCGGCGCCGCCCAGGCTTGCCGCCAGGTGCTGCTGCGCTACCGGGACCAGCGCGGCGACGTATCGCTGCGCCGCTTCGATCCCTACGGCCTGGCCCTGCGCCACGGGCGCTGGTACGCGGCCGGCATGTGCCATCTGCGGCAGGCGCTGCGCACCTTCCGGCTGGACAGGGTGGTCGAGGTGGAGCCGCTGGCGGAGCAGTTCGAGCGCCCGCCAGGCTTCGATACGATGGCCCATGTGGTGCAGGCGGTGGCCACCCTGCCGCGCGCGATCACGATCGAGGTGCTGCTGAAAACCGATGCGGCCTCGGTACGGGCCCACCTGTTCGCCGAGGCCGGGGTGCTCGAGGAAACCGCGGAGGGCGTGGTGCTCCATGCCCAGTCCGACGAGCTGGACTGGTTCGCGCGCCAGCTGGCCGGCATGCCCTTCGATTTCGAGATCCGCCAGCCGCCCGAACTGCACGCAGCCGTCGGGGACTGCATACGTCGCTTACTACGCTGTAGCCAAAGCGCCGCTTAGCGCTTGCGGGAGATGCAGCCGTAGCCAGGCGCCACCGGCTGCAAGCGCGCACGCGCGCCGCCGATCTCGATGTCGGCCAGGGCCGGCGGCGCGGTCGCGACCTTGCCGGCCGCCAGAGCCTCGCGCAAGGCCTGGCAATCGACCCGCGGCAGCATCACGCGGGCCAGCGCGGTCCACTGTCCCTGGGCGTCCTCGGCCAGCACGACGGTATTCGGCACGGCGCCGGCGACTTCGTTGCGGGTGCTGAGGAAGACTTCCGGCTTGCCGTCGCCGTTCACGTCCAGCTGGAAGGCATCGCAGTGCTTGCCCGGCTCGCGCAGGCAATCCGGATACAGGAAGGGATCGTCCTTCAGCGCCCAGTCGGTGCGCAGGAAGCTGTCGGGCAGCCGCGCGCCGGGCTGGCGCAGGAGCAGGTTCGCACCCAGGTCGGCCGGCTGCGCCGCCGGCGCAATGCGGTTCCAGCGGCTTTTCATGTTGCGCACGATGGCGATCCGGCGCCGCACCAGCGCCGCCTGCGCTCCAGCGGCCTCGCGCTCGATGCGGTCCAGCGCGGCGCGCCCGTAGCGTTCGCCGTCGAAGCGCAGGAAGGCGAAGTCGAAGCGCTCCGCCTGCACCTTGCCGGACGCCAGGCGCGCGGCCTGGCTGGACACCGAGACCCGGGCCGGATCGAGCAAAGGCGAAAACAGGAGCACCAACAGGCCGAGCACGACGAAGGCGGTACCGGTATTCACCGACGCCAGCGCGGGTAGCCAGCCGGGACGCAGGGCGGCGCGGAAATAGCCGGCCGCATAGCAGGCGGCGACCAGCATGCAGGCCGCGGCGCTGACCCGGTCGCCGGTCCAGCCGTAGTCGCGCACGCGCAGGCTCAGGGCGTACACGGCGATGAGGACGAGCGGCGCCAGCAGCAGGCTTGCTGCGCGCGCGGCCACCCGCACCACGCGCGCGACCGCCTTGCCGTCCTCGCCGTTCTGCCAGGCCGCATTGATCAGCACGACCAGGCCGGCGGCGGCGACCAGCAGCACCGCCGCCGCACGGCGGGTCGCCCACAGCGGCTCCAGGCCCGTGAAGGGCAGGGCCAGCAGGAAGCCGCCGACCAGCAGCACGATCACGGGCAGCAGCCAGGACAGCAGCACCAGCAGCAGGCTGCGGATGCCGCGCACGATGGCCGGGCGCACGTCGGTCAGGTGCATTGCACAGGAGAACGCGAAGGCGGTGACGGGAATCGCGAACCATTCCTCACGGATCAGTTCGGTAAGAAAAGTCAGCTTCACCAGTTCGAACAGCTGCGAGCCCAGGGCCAGCACCAGCCAGGTCACGCCGGTGAACAGGCCGCTGAAGGCCAGCTGCACGCCGTGCTTCCAGGCGATGTCGAAATAGGTGGCGTAGGCGGCGATGCGGCGCTTGTCGCGCACGGCGGCCAGCACCAGGGTGTGGGCGATGAAGAAGCCGGCCATGGCGAAGGACACCAGCGGCGGCGAGGGATACAGGGAGCGGTAGATGCCGGACGAGGGCGGGAAGGGACCATCCTGCCTGGTCGGCGGCAAGGGCAGGTCGGCCACGCGCCAGGCGTCGTAGCAGCCGAGGCCGGCCAGCAGCAGCAGGGCGGCGCCGCCCCACAGGAGCAACTGCCGGCGCGGCATGTGGCCCAGGCCCGACACCAGGATCACGGGCACGATCAGGGCTGCCAGCACCAGCGGCACGAACAGCAGCGAAACGGTGGCAGGCCAGGCCTGCTCCTTGCCGGCGCGGTAGAGCAGGTAGAGCAGCAGGCCCTGCACCAGGCCGACCAGGATGCGCCGGCTGCCGACCCCGGGCAGGCTCAGCGCGGGCAGGGATGGGCTGTCGGAAGGATCGAGTGCTTGCATGGGCTGCCTTCGAAAAAGGATCGGACTAGCTTAGCACTCATGCAAGCGCGCAGAAAAGTAAATGCGATTGCAATCGGCGACTCCTCGCCTAGAATCAAAGCAGGCGGCAGATGAGGACGTCGACATGGAACTTTACAGACAAGGCGCGGCGAAACGCCTGATTCTTTCGCTGGCTGCAGGCGGACTCCTTGCGGGCTGCGTGTACGCACCGCCGCCGTATGCGGCCTACGACGGGGCGCCGGTGTCCAGCGCCCCCTATTATTACGGCCCTTACGCCTACGGTTACCCGACCTATGTCGGACCGCCGTTGTCGCTCAGCTTCGGCTACTACGAGCACCGCTACCGCGGCGGTGGCTACGGCCATTACGGCGGACGCGGCTGGCGTGGCGGACATGGCTGGGGCGGCGGACGCGGTCACCGCGGCGGGCGGCGCTGATGCTGCTGGTGTCGGCGGACGGCAAGGCCGAGATCCGGATGCTGGACGAGCAGGGCAAGGTCAGCAAGTCGATCACGCCCGGCTCGAAAGATTGACCTTGGGTCCCCGCCTGCGCGGGGACGACGTGGTTTTACTTGACGACCGATTCCAGCTCGAACAGCTCGGCCGGATTCTCGCGGCGGCGGATCAGGTGGACCTTGTCGCCGTCGACCAGCACCTCGGCGGCGCGGCCGCGGGTGTTGTAGTTGGAGGCCATCGTGAAGCCGTAGGCGCCGCCGGTCATCATGGCCAGCAGGTCGCCCGGTTCCACCGTCAGGTCGCGGTCGCGCGCCAGCCAGTCGCCGGATTCGCAGATCGGGCCCACCAGGTCGTATTTCACGGTGGCGCCTTCGCGCTGCTGCACCGGCTTGACGTCCATCCAGGCCTGGTACAGGGCCGGGCGCGCCATGTCGTTCATCGCCGCGTCGACCACGCAGAAATTCTTTTCCTCGCCCGGCTTCAGGAACTCCACCGACATCAGCAGCACGCCGGTGTTGCCGACGATCGAGCGGCCCGGTTCGAAGATCACCTTGATCGGCTTGCCCTCGTACTTCTCGGCGCGCCAGGCGTCCACGCGCGCGAACACGCGCGACACGTAGTCGCCGATCGCCACCGGGGCGTGGTCGCCGGTGCCGTAGTCGATGCCCAGGCCGCCGCCGACGTCCAGATGGTGCAGCAGGATGCCCTCGGCCGCCAGGGTGTCGATCAACTCGATCAGTTTGTCCAGGGCTTCGAGCAGCGGGGCGTCGTCCAGCAGCTGCGAGCCAATGTGGCAGTCGATGCCGACCACGTCCAGATGCGGCAGGGCGGCGGCGTTGCGGTAGGTGGCCAGGGCGTCCGAGAAGGCCACGCCGAACTTGCTGGCCTTCAGGCCGGTGGCGATGTAGGGATGGGTCTTCGGGTCGACGTTCGGGTTCACGCGCAGCGACACCGGCGCGCGCTTGCCGAGGCGGCCGGCCACGTCGTTGATGCGGTGCAGTTCCGGGATCGACTCGACGTTGAAGCAGAGGATGCCCTTCTCCAGCGCCAGCTCGATCTCGGCCACGGTCTTGCCCACGCCCGAGAAGATCACCTTGCCGGGGTCGCCGCCGGCGGCGATCACGCGCAGCAGTTCGCCGCCCGAGACGATGTCGAAGCCCGCGCCTTCGCGCGCCAGGATGTCGAGGATGGCCAGGTTCGAGTTGGCCTTCATCGCATAGCAGACCAGGGCGTCACGTCCCTGGCTGGGCTTTGCATAGCCGCGGAAGTTCTGCAGCAGCTGGGCCTTCGAATAGACGTAGGTCGGGCTGCCGAACTGCCGGGCGATGGCGGGCAGGGGAACGCTTTCGGCGTGCAGGACGCCGTCTTGGTACGAGAAATGCGACATGATTACTGTTGGGTGGCGGGAGAAGGGGATTGCGGAGCTTGCGTGTTGTTGGCGTTCGATCCCGCAGGCGGCGTGCTCATGCCGGCTGCCGGCGCGGGCGGCGAGGCGGTCGTCACCGGAGCCGCCGGCGCGGCGGGCGCGGCGGGCGCGGTGGCGGCAGCGGCACGCGCCGGCGGCTTGGGCATGTAGAGCGGGCCGGGCTGGCCGCAGGCGGACAGCAGGGCGGCGAGGGCAATACCGGCGGCCGGGAGCGCAAATGGGGACTTCACGATTAGAATCACGGTTTGATTAGCAGACCTTGGAGTGTAGCATGACCGAAACCGAATTTTTGGACCTGGCCGACGCCACCCTGAACGAGATCGAACTGGCCTTCGACCGCTTGTTCGAGCAGGACGTGGTCGACGTCGAATGCAAGCGCAGCGGCAACGTGCTCGAAATCGAATTCGTCGACAACGGTTCGAAAATCATCGTCAACAGCCAGGCGCCGCTGCAGGAGATGTGGGTGGCGGCGCGCGCCGGCGGCTTCCACTACAAGCGCGTCGGCGATGAATGGCGCAACACCCGCGACGACAGCGAGCTGTTTACCTCGCTGTCCGATTACGCCACCCAGCAGGGCGGGGCGCCGGTCAAACTCCGCTAACGATCGGCGTGGGCACCCTGTGCCCACCTTGGCCGGCCAGCACTTCCAATAAAGCCTGCATATCCACCGGCTTGACGAAGTGGTGGTCGAAACCGGCTTGCGCGGTCCTGGCGCGGTCCGCGTCCTGGCCGTAGCCGGTGATCGCGACCAGGGTCGCCGCCCGCAGCGGCGGCAGCTGCCGCAATTGCCGCGCCAGTTCGTTGCCGTCCATGTCGGGCAGCCCGATATCCAGCAGGCAGGCATCGGGCGGGTCCGTCCGCGCGGTCTCCAGCGCGGCGCGCGCGCTCTGCACCACCGTCACCCGGTAGCCGGCAGCTTCCAGGTAGAGGCCGAGCATCTGGCCGGCATCGTCGTTGTCGTCGACCACCAGCAGGCGCAGCCCCTGCGCTTGCGCCGGCGCCAGGTCCTGCTGTTCCGGGACCGCGGCCCGGCCAGGGGCCTCGGCGCGCGGCAGGGTGACCGTGAAGCGGCTGCCCTTGCCGATGCCCTCGCTGTAGGCCGCGACCCGGCCGCCGTGCAGCGCCACCAGGTTTTTCACCAGCGCCAGGCCGATCCCGAGCCCGCCCTGCGACCGGTCGGACGAACGCTCGGCCTGGGCGAACATGTCGAACACGTGCTCGATCATCTGCGGCGCCATGCCGATGCCGTTGTCGCTGACGGTGTAGCTGACGGTGTCCTCATCCACGAACAGCGCCACCACGATCTCCCCGCCCTCGGGCGTGTACTTGGCGGCGTTGTTCAGCACATTCGCGACGATCTGAACCAGGCGCTTCTGGTCGCCGTGCACGAAGGCTGCTTCGTGCGGCATCTGGATGGTGACGCGGTGCCGGCGCGCGTCGACCAGCGGCCGCACCTGCTCGACGGCGCCGGTGACGATCTGACTGGCGTCGAGCAGGGTCTCGCTCAGCGTGACCAGGCCGCGCGAGACGCGCGACAGGTCGAGCAGGTCGTCGATCAGGCCCGTCATGTGCTTCACCTGGCGCGAGATGATCTCGCTGGTCTGCTGGATCTTGTCGCGGTCCAGCGAGGGAAGGCGCAGCAGGTCGGAGGCGGCGCGAATCGGCGCCAGTGGATTGCGCAGCTCGTGCCCCAGCATGGCCAGGAATTCGTCCTTGCGCTGGTCGACTTCGCGCATCGCGTATTGGCGCCGGCGGGCGCGCAGGGCCGACTGCGCCGCACTCACCAGGGTCACGCCCTGCGCCGGGCGCTCCAGCAGCGAGACGTTGCCCAGTTCCAGGTAGCGGTGCTGCAGGCCCGTCGAGGCGGCTTCACGCCGGCTCATGACCAGCAGGGGCAAGTCGGACCAGCCATGCTGGTGTTCGATGTAATGGCCCACCGCGCGCACGAACTCCGGCGTGATCGCTTCGTCGGCGACCAGCAGCGCGCCGGCGCCGCGCCCGAGTTCTTCCATCAGCTGGCCAAGCTGGGTGCAGACGAAGCAGTCGATGCCGGCGCGTCCGAACAGTTCGGCGACCAGCCTCGCGTCCTTGCCTACCGGCGCATGAATCAGGATGCGGTATTCCAGGTGAACCTCGGACATCACGCAGCGGATATCGGGATGGCCGGTTCTTTGTCGGCATCGAGGATGGTCGGTACGCCGGTCAGGATGCCCTGGAAGTTGCTGAGCACCGGGCCAACGGTGAGGCCGCGCGGCGTGATCTCGAAGTGCCGCAGGGTGGTCTCGTGGACGCTGCCGCGCTTCTTGAACACGGAAACGGCTTTCTGGACCGCACCCTGGGCTTCGAAATAACGCAGGATCAGGACATTGTCCGCCAGGTAGCTGACATCCATCCCGGTCGACATGGTGCTGCCGACGATGCCCTGCTGGACGCCGACCAGGAAGGTCACCACGCCGCGCTGGCCCAGGTAGGTCAGGATCTCGTGCAAGTGCGTGGCCAGGAAGCCGGCTTCCGGCATGGCATTCATGTAACCGTTCAGGCTGTCGATCACGATCACGCGCGCACCGTCGTCCGCGGCGCCGCACACGGCGTGGCTGAATTCACCTGGCGACATTTCCGCGGGGTCGATCTGGTGGACTTTCAGCAGACCGGCTTCGTAGGGCGTATGCAGATCCATGCCGATGCCTTCGCTACGGTTCAGCAGGGTATTGAAGGATTCCTCGAACAGGAAGATGGCGGCGCGCTGGCCGCGGTCGGTCATCGCCTTCACGAACTGGATCGCCACGCTGGACTTGCCGGTGCCCGGCGGGCCGGACACGAGGGTGCTGGACCCCTCCTCGATGCCGCCGCCCAGCAGCTTGTCCAGTGCCGGCAGGCCGCTGCCAATCTGGGCTCGCCGCTTCAATTCGCGCGTTTCGGCGGCCACGATGCGTGGATAGACGGTCAGGCCGCCGGTCAGGATCGAATAATCGTGGGGGCCGCGGCGGAAAGCCACGCCCCGGTATTTCAGGATCCGCACCAGGCGCCGCTCGGCGCCATATTCGGAATCGGTGTGCTGGAGCGAGATCACGCAATGGGCGACGCTGCGCACCTGCTGGTCGCCCTGCACCGAGGTCTTGTCATCCAGCAGGATAGCGGTGCACGAACGCTTGGCGAAATACTGCTTGAGCGCCAGCACGTGGCGCCGGTAGCGCAAAGGGCTCCCCGACAGCAGCTGCAGCTCGGACAGGGAGTCGAGCACGACCCGGCTCGGATTGAGCTTCTCGACCAGCTTGAGGATCAGGTTATTGGTTTCGCCCAGTTCAACTTCCGATGGATGCAGCACCGTGTACTGCTCGCTCGGGTCGAGCAGGCTTTCGTCCGGGATCACTTCCTGCACCGTCACGCCTTCCAGCGACATGCCGTGCGCCTGCGCCACCGCGCGCAATTCGACTTCGGTCTCGGCCAGGGTGATGTACAGCACGGTCTCGCCGCGCGCCGCGCCCTCCGCCAGGAACTGCAGCGCCAGCGTGGTCTTGCCGGCCCCCGGGTCGCCTTCAACCAGGTACAGCCTGTCCCGGGTCAGGCCGCCGCCAAGCACATTATCGAGACCGGGAATGCCGGTCGAGATGAATGCCGTGCTGGAGGTGTTCTGGTTACTCATGGATTGCCTTCCGCTCGATTTCGTCAGTTTCGTCAGAATAACTCGTTTCGGACGGCATCGCGCGCTTTCTGCTCCGTAGCGGGCGCGGGTACCCCGACGTCGAGCGACTGCACGCCGGTGCCCGGCGGGTTCTCCATGTAATAGAACTCGTCGCCGTACTGCACCAGGCCGGCAGGCGCCGGACGGTCCTCGACCGGCACGTTCTTCAATGCTTTCTGCATGAAGCCGATCCAGATCGGCAGCGCCAGGCCGCCGCCGGTTTCCCGGTTGCCCAGGTTGCGCGGCTGGTCGTAGCCCATCCAGGCGATGCCGACCAGGTGCGGCTGGTAGCCGGCAAACCAGGCGTCGATCGAGTCGTTGGTGGTGCCGGTCTTGCCGGCGATGTCGGGCCGCTTCAGGGTCGCCTGGGCCTTGGCGGCGGTGCCGTAGCGCGCCACGTCGCGCAGCATGCTGTCCATCAGCCAGGCGTTGCGCTCGTCGATCACGCGGTTCGCGTCGACGCCGGCGCGTTCCGGGCGCGCTTCCGACAGCACCTTGCCGTCCGCGTCCGTCACCTTCGAGATCAGGTAAGGCATCACCCGGTAGCCGCCGTTGGCGAACACCGAATAGGCGCCGGCCATCTGCAGCGGCGTGGTGGCGCCGGCGCCCAGCGCCAGGGTCAGGTAGGGCGGATTCTTTTCCGCGTCGAAGCCGAAGCGGGTCGCGTATTCCTGGCCGTAGCGGGCGCCGATCTTGTTCAGGATGCGGATCGAGATCATGTTCTTCGACTTGGTCAGGCCGCGCCGCATCGTCATCGGGCCTTCGTACTTGCCGTCGTAGTTCTTCGGCTCCCAGGCCTGGCCGCCGGTGGAGCCGGCGTCGAAGGAGATCGGAGCGTCGTTGATCAGGGTCGCCGGCGAGAAGCCGCGCTCCAGCGCAGCCGAATAGATGAAGGGCTTGAACGAGGAACCTGGCTGGCGCCACGCTTGCGTGACGTGGTTGAACTTGCTGCGGTTGAAGTCGAAGCCGCCCACCAGGGCCTGGATCGCGCCGTCGTCCGGGCTCACCGCGACGAAGGCCGATTCCACTTCCGGCATCTGGGTGATGCTCCAGCTCGAGCCGCCATCCTGGGTCACGCGGATCACGGCGCCGCGGCGCACACGGCGGGTCTCGGCCGCTTTCGGCGACAGCCAGCCCTGGGCGAAGGCCAGGCCGGCGCCGGAAATCCTGATCTCCTCGCCGGAGGCCAACACCGCCGTCACCAGCGTGGGCGAGGCCTGCAGCACGATGGCGGCGACGATGTCGTTCGAATCCGGATGCTCGGCCAGCTCGGCCTCGATCGCCTCGTCGGCCTCGCCCTTGCCGGACGGGATCTCGATGTATTTTTCCGGGCCGCGGTAGGCGTGGCGGCGCTCGTAGTCCATCACGCCGCGGCGCAGCGCCAGGTAGGCGGCGTCCTGGTCGGCCTTGGTGATGGTGGTGAACACGTTCAGGCCGCGCGTGTAGGTGTCTTCCTTGAACTGCTCGTAGACCAGCTGGCGCGCCATCTCGGCCACGTACTCGGCATGCACGCCGAAGGCCGTGCTGTCCATCTTGATCTTGAGTTCCTCGTTCTTCGCGGTCTCGTATTGCGCGTCGGTGATGTAGCCCAGCTGGTGCATGCGCAGCAGGATGTACTGCTGGCGCTGGCGCGCGCGCTTCGGATTCACCACCGGGTTGTAGGCCGAGGGCGCCTTCGGCAGGCCGGCCAGCATGGCCGCTTCCGCCACGGTGATATCGCGCAGGTCCTTGCCGAAGTAGATCTGCGCCGCCGACGAAAAGCCGAAGGCGCGCTGGCCCAGGTAGATCTGGTTCATGTAGACCTCGAGGATCTGGTCCTTGCTGAGGTTTTTCTCGATCTTCCAGGCCAGCAGCGCCTCGTAGGCCTTGCGCTTGAGGGTCTGCTCCGAGGACAGGAAGAAGTTGCGCGCGACCTGCTGGGTAATGGTCGACGCACCCTGGCGCGCACCGCCAGTGGCGTTGTGCAGGGCGGCACGCAGGATGCCCCAGTAATCGACGCCGCCGTGCTCGTAAAAGCCGGTGTCTTCGATCGCCAGCACGGCCTTCTTCATCACGTCCGGAATGTCCTTGAAGTGCACCAGGGTCCGGCGCTCCTCGCCGAATTCGCCGATCAGGACGTTATCGGCGGTGAAGATCCGCAGCGGCATTTTCGGCCGGTAGTCGGTCAGGGTATCCAGGGCGGGCAGGTTGGGGTAGGCCATCGCCAGCGCGAACACGACCACCAGCACCCCGCACACGGCCAGCCCGGACAGGGCGGCGAGCAGGGTGAGGATGATTCGCTTCGGGCTGTGCTTGTTTGAAGACGGCTGGGACGGCGGGGGCGGCGCCCCGTTCGAAGATGCTTTCATGCGCATGAATGGTTCGCTGTGTTGACCGGATTCATTATAAGGCAGGGGCGATCCGGAAACACGACTGGTCAAGTCGATAACAGGTGTGTAAAGAGCGTCAAGATTGAGCTATCACAGCGGAAAAGCGCCTAACACGAAGTGTCTCTTTCCCGCTTCGGACAAATATGTTCCTGTGCAGAAATTTCTTGTCTGTGGTCATCCTTATTGCTACGATTTAACGCAGTGCCTTAAGCGTCTACATAAATTAGCTGCAGTAAGTGGCTAATTCTTCAAATAAAACATTCCCCGCCCGGGCGTTCAACAAGCCGTTCCGAGGAACGCAGCAGTCGTAAAAGAGGGAGCAACGCTCGTGATCAGTCTAGGTTCCTTGTTCGGACAGTCCAACCCGCCGTTGATCGGGATCGACATCAGTACGTCCGGCGTGCGCCTGGTGGAGCTGGCGGATGCCGGCAAAGGCGAAGTGCGGCTGGAGCGCTATGCATCCGAGCCGCTGCCGCGCGGCACTGTCGTCGACGGCAATATCGAAAACATCGAAGCAGTGTCGGAAGCGGTGCTGCGCGTCTGGAAAAAGAGCGGCACCAGGATCAAGCATGTCGCACTCGGCATGCCGCCGGCCGCCGTCATCACCAAGAAAATCATCCTGCCCGCCGGCCTGGCCGAAGACCAGCTCGAAGTGCAGGTGGAATCGGAAGCCAGCCAGTACATCCCATTCGCGCTGGACGAGGTCAGCCTGGACTTCGACGTCATCGGCGCGGCCCCGAATTCGCCGGAAGACATGGAAGTGATGCTGGCGGCGGCGCGCCGCGAGAAGGTCGAGGACCGGGTCGCGATCGCGGAAGCGGCCGGCCTCACGGCCACCGTGATGGACATCGAATCGTATGCGGCGCGCAGCGCGGCCCAGCGTGCGATCATCGAGGCGGGCGCTGCGCCCGAAGGCCAGATCGTGGCCCTCTTCCAGATCGGCGCCCAGGCCACCCACATCTCGGTGCTGCAGAACGGCGAGACCATCTACGAACGCGAGCAGCCCTTCGGCGGGATCCAGCTGACGCAGGATATCGTGCGCGCCTACGGCCTGTCCTTCGAGGAGGCGGAAGCGCGCAAGAAGGCCGGCGACCTGCCGGACAACTACGGCGCCGATCTGCTGGCGCCTTTCCTGGAGAATGCCGCGCTGGAAGTCACGCGCGCGATCCAGTTCTTCTTCACCTCGACCCCGTACACCCGCATCGACCAGATCTGGCTGGCCGGCGGTTGCGCGGTGCTGCCGGGCCTGCTCGACATCATCGCCAGCCGCACCAGGATTTCGAGCGCGGTGATTTCGCCCTTCAAAGGCATGCAGTTGGGTGCATCGGTGCGCGAGCAGCAGCTGCGCAACGAAGCGCCGGCCTACCTGGTCGCCTGCGGCCTGGCACTGCGGAGGTTTGGCTGATGATCCGGATTAACCTGCTTCCCCACCGGGAAGCGAAACGCAAGCAGAAGCAGACTGCCTTCGCGGCCCTGCTGGCCTTCGGCGGCCTGCTGGGCGGCGCCCTGGTGCTGATGGTGGGCGCCTACAACGCCAGCCAGATCTCGACCCAGAACCAGCGCAACCAGGTGCTCAAGCAAGCCAACGCGGAACTCGACGTCAAGATCAAGAAGATCGCCAACCTGAAGGCCGAGATCGAGGCGCTGAAGGCGCGCCAGCAGGCGGTCGAAGACCTGCAGGGCGACCGCAACCAGCCGGTCTACCTGCTCGACGAACTGGTGCGCCAGACGCCGGAAGGGGTCTACCTGAAGAGCTTCAAGCAGGATGGCCAGAAGGTGCTGCTGAACGGCGTCGCCCAGTCGCAGGAAAGGGTGGCCGAACTGCTGCGTAATTTGTCGGGCAATTCGCCCTGGCTGGAACGCCCGGACCTGACCGAGGTGCGCGCGGCCACGCTGGCCCAGAGCAAGACCGGCCGCAAGGTCGTCGAATTCACGCTGAGCGTGTCGATCAAGCGCGCGCGTGAAAAAGAGCCGAAACCATGAACATCGATCTGAAACAGCTGGGCGCCGACTTTTCGGCCCAGTTCGAGGGCCTGCAGGGCCGCCACCCGGGCCTGTGGCCGCTGGCGCCGCGCCTGCTGTGCGCGGCCGGCGTGATGGCGGCCGTGCTGGTGGCCGGCTACTTCCTGTACTGGAGCGGCCAGTTCGAAGAGCACGACACCCTGGCCGCGCAGGAGGAAACCCTGCGCACCGAATACCGCAGCAAGATGACGCAGGCGATCAACCTGGAAGCACTGGAAGCCCAGCAGCAGCAGGTCAACCGCTACGTCGAACGGCTCGAGAAGCAGCTGCCGAGCAAGGCCGAGATGGCGGCCCTGCTGTCGGACATCAACCAGGCCGGCATCGGCCGCGGCCTGCAGTTCGAGCTGTTCCGCCCGGGCCAGGTGGTGGTCAGGGATTACTACGCCGAGCTGCCGATCGACATCAAGGTCACCGGCAGCTACCACGACATCGGCGAGTTCGCCGCCGACATGGCGAAGATGCCGCGCATCGTCACCCTGAACAACCTCGCGCTCACGGCCGGCAAGGATGGCGTGCTGACGCTCGATGCGATCGCCAAGACCTTCCGCTACCTCGACCAGGACGAGCTGGACCAGCAGTCCCAGGCCCGCAAGAAAAAGAAGAAGGGAGCCAAGTCATGATCGCCGGAACCACCAAGCGAATCGGCGCCTTCGCGGCCGTGACCCTGCTGCTCGCCGGCTGCGGCGACAGCGACGTCAAGGAAGTGCATACCTGGATGGACCAGGTGAAGCAGGAAACCAGGCCGCACGTGAAGCCGCTGTCCGAGCCGAAGGACTTCATCCCCTACGCCTACGGCGCCAAGGAGGAACTGGATCCGTACAGCCCGAACAAGCTGCTGAACCAGCTGGCCAAGGCCGCCGAGGCTTCGCCGGACCCGAACAAGCCGGACCTGCAGCGCCCGCGCGAACTGCTCGAGAGCTTCCCGCTCGATACCATGCAGATGGTGGGCACGCTGCAGAAGGCCGGCGTGAACTATGCGCTGGTGCAGATCGACCGCTCGGTCTATCAGGTCCGCGCCGGCCAGCGCATCGGCCAGAATTTCGGTCTCGTCACCCGCGTGGGCGACGATGCCATCAATATCCGTGAAGTGGTGCAGGACGCCGCCGGCGAATGGGTCGAACGCCTGTCGAAGCTGGAACTGCAAAGCAAGGAGAACCGCAAATGACCCGACTTGGAAGCATCGCCCTCGGCCTGGTGCTGGCGTTCGGCGCCAGCAGCGCCTTCGCGCAAAACAACGCGATCGAATCGATCAGCGCCAACCAGCAAGGCAATAACGTCGTCATCAACGTGGCGATGAAGGACACGCCCGCCAAGCTGCCGATCGGTTTCTCGATCACGAATCCGGCGCGCATCGCGCTCGATTTCGGCTCCACCGCCAACGCCACCGGCAAGAGCGCCCAGGACATCAACCTGGGCGACGTGCGCGGCCTGAACGTGGTGCAGGCCGGCGAGCGCACGCGCCTGGTGCTGAACCTGAAGCGCCCGCTGGGCTATGCCGCCGCGATCGACGGCAAGTCGGTGATCCTGACCGTCGAAGGCTCGGGCGGCGCGGCGCAGGCGGTCAGCGCCGCCGGTGTGCCCGTGCATGCCGCGGCCCCGGCCGCCGCGCGGCAAACCCTGCGCGACCTCGACTTCCGCCGCGGCGCGAACGGCGAAGGCCGCATCGTGGTCGACCTGCCGAACAGCCAGGTCCCGGTCGACGTGCGCCAGGAAGGCAACAAGATCCACGTCGACTTCCTGCGCACCGGCCTGCCGGCAACGCTGCGCCGCCGCCTGGACGTGACCGACTTCGGCACCCCGGTGACCCGCATCACCACCACGCCGCAGGGCGAGAACGTGCGCATGACCATCGACGCCCAGGGCAACTGGGAACAGAGCGTGTACCAGAGCGATACCCAGCTGGTCATCGACGTCAAGCCGGTCAAGGAAGACCCGAACCGCCTGGCCACCGGCCCGCAGGGCTACAAGGGCGAGAAGATATCGTTCAACTTCCAGAACGTCGAAGTGCGCGCCGCGCTGCAGGCGGTGGCCGACATCTCGGGCCTGAACATCATCGCCAGCGACTCCGTCAGCGGCAGCCTGACCCTGCAGCTGAAGCAGGTGCCCTGGGACCAGGCGCTCGATGTGATCATGCAGGCCAAGGGCCTCGACATGCGCAAGAACGGCAACGTGCTGTGGATCGCGCCGAAGGAAGAAATGCTGACCAAGGAAAAGCTGGAGCTCGAGCAGAAGGCGCAGATCGCCGACCTCGAGCCGATGCGCTCCGAGATCTTCCAGCTGAACTACCAGAAGGCCGAGGCCTTCCGCACCGTGTTCGGCCTGGACGCGGGCGGCGGCGCAGGTGCTGCCGGCGGCGGCAACCGCGTGCTGTCGAAGCGCGGCAGCGCCATCATCGATGCGCGCACCAACCAGCTGTTCGTGACCGATATCGCGTCCAAGCTGGAAGACGTGCGCAAGCTGATCCAGAAGGTGGACGTCGCGACCAAGCAGGTGCTGGTCGAGGCCCGCCTGGTCGAGGCCAACGACGGCTTCTCGCGCAACCTCGGCGCCAAGCTGGGCTTCGCCGATTTGCGCGCGGAACGCGGCGGCGACGGCGGCTACCAGCTGAACGGCAACAACCGCCTGGCGATCGGCGGCAACCTGACCGGCGCCGGCCAGGTGTCCGGCCAGGTCGATCCGACCGGCACCTTTGCCAACAGCACCCTGGTCAACCTGCCGGCGGCGCCGGTCAACGGCGTCAACGCGCAGACCATCGCATTCTCGCTGTTCTCGTCGGCCGCGAACCGCTTCCTGAACCTGGAGCTGTCGGCGCTGGAAGCGGACGGCAAGGGCAAGATCATCTCCAGCCCGCGCGTCGTCACCGAGGACAACGTGCCGGCCGTGATCGAGCAGGGCGTCGAGCTGCCTTACCAGTCGACGCAGGCCGCCAGCGGCGTGGGCGGCCAGGCCGTCACCACCGTCAGCTTCAAGAAGGCCAACCTGCGCCTGGAAGTGACCCCGCAGGTCACGCCGGACGGCAATGTGGTGCTGGACGTCGACGTCACCAAGGATTCGAAGGGCGAGGCCACCTCCGCCGGCTTCGCCATCAACAACCAGCACGTGAAGACCAAGGTGATGGTCGAGAACGGCGGCACGGTGGTGCTGGGCGGTATCTACCAGCAGAGCGAAACCAACAGCGAATCCAAGGTGCCGCTGATGGGCGACCTGCCGCTGGTGGGCCACCTTTTCAAGAACACGGCGCGCTCGACCCAGAAGACCGAGCTGCTGATTTTCATCACCCCGAAGATCGTGACCGAACATCTGCAGAACGCGTCGCGCTGATTCGACCAACACAATCAACAAGAAGAAGGCAGACATGAGCAATACCAATTTCAAGCGCTACGGCGCGCTCGTGGCCACCGCGTTCCTGATGGCGCTGGTGCTGGCCGCGTGCGGCGGCGGTGGCGGTAATCCCGGTTCCGTCGGCGGCAGCGGTTCCACCGGCAGCGGCGGTACCGGCACCGGCGGCACCACCGTGCCCGCGGCCCCCACCGTGACCCTGGGCTTCGTCAACGCCAGCGGCGGCAGCACCAACGCGCTGACCGGCGCGACCCCGCTGACGGTCAAGGCGACCGTGCTGGACGCGAACAAGAAGCCGGTGCCGAACGCCATCGTCAGCTTCGCAACCGACAACACCTTGGCGGTATTCTCGCCCACGGCCGGCACCGCGCTGACCGACGTCAACGGCGTCGCTAGCGTCACCATGCGCGTGGCCAGCCTGGCCGCGGGCGGCGCCGCCAAGGTCACCGCCAGCACCACGGTGGCAGGCGCCACCATCACCGGCGAATCGAATTACTCGGTGGGCGCCACCACGCTGAGCTTCGGCGCGCTGAGCGCTTCGCCGGCCAGCATCCAGGCCTATGGCTCGACCGTACTGGCGGTCGATGTGCTGGCCGGTTCCGGCAAGTACACCGAGCAGCAGGTTAACGTCAGCTTCAGCTCGGCCTGCGTGGCCGCCGGCAAGGCCACCCTGGCCGCCACCGTCGCCACCAACAACGGCACCGCGCAGACGGTCTACCGCGACAAGGGCTGCGCCAACAACGACACCATCACCGTGTCCGCCGACGGCGTGGCGAAATCGGCCACCACGCAGCTGCAGATCGCCGCGCCGGCCGCCGCCTCGGTCCAGTTCGTGCAGGCCGCGCCGTCCGACAAGTCGATCGTGATCCGCGGCCAGGGCGGCAACGGCCGCACCGAGACCGCGACCCTGACCTTCAAAGTGGTCGACATCTTCGGCAATCCGCTGGCCGGCAAGCAGGTGAATTTCAGCGCCAGCACCAGCGCCGTCACGGTCAACAAGGCCAGCGACACCACCGACGATACCGGCAGCGTGGTCACCACCGTCAACTCGGGCAGCACCCCGACCTCGTTCCGCGTGATGGCGACCCTGCCGGGCACCGCCGCCAACGGCAACGCCGACATCTCGACCATGTCCGACTCGATCGTCGTGACTACCGGCCTGCCGGTGCAGCGCGCCTTCTCGATCAGCTCGGGCGCGTTCAACGTCGAAGGCTGGAGCATCGACAACCCGAACGCCACCACCGTGCAGGTGATGCTGGCCGACGCCTTCGGCAATCCGGTGCCGGACGGCACCCCGGTCGTGTTCCAGACCAATATGGGCGCCATCGGTTCGGCCGACAAGGGCGGCTGCAATACCGTCAACGGCCTGTGCTCGGTGATCTTCCGCACGCAGAATCCGCGCGTCGCGATTCCGGGCACCCCGGCCACGCCGTGCAATACCGGCAGCGGCTCCAGCGCGGACAGCACCCGTCCGGGCCTGGCCACCATCTGCGCCAGCTCGACCGACGGCAGCAACACCGTGTTCGCCAAGACCGCCATCTTCATGAGCGGCAGCGGGGCGATCAACACGACCATGAACGGCAGCCTGGTCTCCTTCGGCGCGCCGAACGACCTGGGAGCGGTCAAGTCCAGCGAGACCAAGGTGTTCCAGCTGCAGATCAACGACGTCAACAACAACCCGATGCCGGTCGGCACCCGGGTCGAACTGACCAGCGTCCTGAACGCCAACGCGGCCGCCGTCTCGCCGGCGACCGTGCCGAACATTGCGCCGCACGGCACCTCCGGCGACGACAAGACCGGCGTGACGGTCAGCGGTGCTCAGGGTTCGACGCACACGTTCAGCATTTCCAGCACCACCCCGACCGAGTGCAAGAGCTCGGCCCAGGCATCGTTCAACGTGGCGATCACCACGCCGGGAGGCACAGTGACCGCTATTCCGTTTAAACTGTTGTTCACCTGCCCGTAAAATCGGGGTTTGACCATGCGGCGGCCAGGGTATCCTGGCCGTTTGCATTTTGAGCGATAGCGAATAGTGCCTCACTGCAAGAATAACAACATCTTCCTTGTCGGCCTGATGGGCGCAGGCAAGACCACGATCGGGCGCATGCTGGCCCGCCGGCTGGGCATGCACTTTGCCGACTCCGACCATGAAATCGAGGCCCGCACCGGTGCCTCGGTGCCCTGGATCTTCGAGATCGAAGGCGAGGCCAGCTTCCGCCGGCGCGAGGCCGACATGATCCGCGAGCTGAGCGCAGGCAGCGGCCTGGTGCTGGCCACCGGCGGCGGCGCCGTGCTGAACCCGGACAGCCGGCGCCTGCTGGCCGAGCGCGGCACCGTGATCTACCTGCGCGCCAGCGTCAACAGCATCCTGGCGCGCACCTCGCACGACAAGAACCGTCCGTTGCTGCAGACGGCCGATCCGCGCCGCAAGCTGGAAGACCTGACCGCGCAGCGCGAGCCCCTGTACCGCGAGATCGCCGACCTCGTCATCGATACCGGGCGGCCTAACGTACAATCGATGGTTCAGACAATTCTGGACCAGCTGGCCACGATGGACGCGGCGCGCCAGCGGACCAAGGCACGGACACACATGAACGAACAGGCATGCATCTCCCTTAACGTCGATCTTGGCGAGCGCAGTTATCCGATCCTGATCGGGCGCGGGCTGCTGGACGACGGCGCGCTGTTGACCCGCCATATCGGCGCCGGCAGCGGCAAAGTCGCGATCGTCACCAACACCACGGTGGCGCCGCTTTATCTGGAAAAGGTCGTGGCGCCGCTGAGGGCCAGCGGCCGCGAAGTCGTCACCATCGTTCTGCCGGACGGCGAGGAACATAAAAACTGGCAGAGCCTGAACCTGGTGTTCGACGCCCTGCTGGCGAACAAATGCGACCGCAAGACCACCCTGGTGGCGCTGGGCGGCGGCGTGATCGGCGACCTGACCGGCTTTGCTGCCGCCAGCTACATGCGCGGCGTGCCCTTCGTGCAGATCCCGACCACCCTGTTGTCGCAGGTCGATTCCTCGGTGGGCGGCAAGACCGGCATCAACCACCCGCTCGGCAAGAACATGATCGGCGCCTTCTATCAGCCGCGCGCCGTGATCGCGGATACGGCGACGCTGGACACCCTGCCGGCTAGAGAGCTGTCGGCCGGCCTGGCGGAGGTGATCAAGCATGGCGCCATTCTCGATCTCTCCTTCTTCGACTGGATCGAGGCGAACATCGGCAAGCTGGTGGCGCGCGACCACGCCGCGCTGGCGCACGCGATCCTGCGCTCCTGCGAGATCAAGGCCGACGTGGTGCGGCGCGACGAGCGCGAAGGCGGCCTGCGCGCGGTGCTGAACTTCGGCCACACCTTCGGCCACGCGATCGAGAACGGCCTCGGTTACGGCGAATGGCTGCACGGCGAAGCGGTCGGCTGCGGCATGGTGATGGCGGCCGACCTGTCGCACCGCCTCGGCCTGCTGGACGCCGACAGCGCGCTGCGGGTGCGCCGGCTGGTCAAGGCGGCCGGACTGCCGGTCGAGGGGCCGGACCTGGGCGCGGACCGCTGGATCGAGCTGATGGAAGTCGACAAGAAGAACGAGGGCGGCGCCATCAAGTTCATCCTGCTGAAACCCCTGGGCAGCCCGAGCATCACGGGCGCGCCGCAGGAACAGCTGCTGGCGACCCTGGACGCGAACGTTACAAGGAACCGCGGATGATCGATTTCGACGCCCACCTCGCGCCTTACGCGGCGCATTCGTCGAAGTCGCGTGGGCGTCTTCATCCGGAACCCGCGGCCGGCTCGCGCAGCGAATTCCAGCGCGACCGCGACCGCATCATCCATTCGACGGCATTCCGCCGGCTGGAATACAAAACCCAGGTCTTCCTCAACCACGAGGGCGACCTGTTCCGCACCCGCCTGACGCATTCGATCGAAGTCGCCCAGATCGCGCGCACGCTGGCGCGCAGCCTGCGCCTGAACGAAGACCTGGTCGAAGCGGTGTCCCTGGCCCACGACCTCGGCCACACGCCCTTCGGCCACGTCGGCCAGGACGTGCTGAACGAATGCATGAAAGACCACGGCGGCTTCGAGCACAACCTGCAAAGCCTGCGCGTGGTCGACGAGCTCGAAGAGCACTACGGCGCCTTCGATGGCCTGAACCTGACGTTTGAAACGCGCGAAGGCATCCTGAAGCACTGCTCGCCGAACAATGCGCGCCAGCTCGGCGAACTGGGCCAGCGTTTTATCGACAAGAAGCAGCCCAGCCTGGAAGCGCAATTGGCCAACCTGGCCGACGAGATCGCGTACAACAACCACGACATCGACGACGGCCTGCGCTCCGGCCTGCTGAGCATGAAGCAGATGGAAGAAGTCGAGCTGTTCGCGCGCCTGCACCGGCAAGTCGTGCAGCAGTACCCGGGCCTGCCGGGCCGGCGCGAGCTGTACGAAACGATCCGCCTGATGATCACGGCGATGACGGCCGACCTGGTCGAGACCTCGGCGGCATTGTTGGCGGAGACTGCGCCGAAGAGCATCGACGACGTGCGCGAGAGCCCGCCGCTGATCCGCTTCTCGCCGAAGATGCGCGAAGAGACCACGGCCCTGAAACGCTTCCTGTACGCGAACCTGTACCGCCACTACAAAGTGAACCGCATGCGCGTCAAGGCCAGCCGCATCGTGCGCGAACTCTTCGAAGCCTTCATGACGGATCCGGTCCTGCTGCCCTTCGACTACCAGGTAACGCCGGGCGACACCCTGAAACAGGCGCGCAAGATCGCCGACTACATCGCCGGGATGACGGACCGCTACGCGATCCGGGAACACAAGCGAATCTTCTCGCTCGACGAACTTTAAAAATTCGGGGTCAGAGCACTTTTTCGAATCAATTCGGGGTCAGAGCACTTTTTCGGACAATTTCCTCTTGCCATCACTCTTGTGAAGAGCTTGCGCGAGCTAGAGGCAGTAAGCGAACAGGTGTAGCTCGAACTTTTGTCGGAACAATTGTTCAAAAAAGTGCTCTGACCCCGAATTTCAGGAATAAAGTGCTCTGACCCCGAATTTGACCCCGAATTTGCGGTTTAACTGAAGAGGGAAGGCTGGCCCAGTTGGCCCAGCAGCTTCTTGATGGGCGATGGCAGGGCGGCTGCGTCGATGCTGGACAGGTCCCACCACACATAGCCGGCCGGCGTCTCGGCGCGGGAGGCCAGACCGATCCGGTAGGGATGGATGTGCAGCTTGTAGTGCGTGAAGCCGTGCTCCATCGGCAGCAGCGCTTCGGTTTCTTCGACCACGCCGAACTTTTCGGCGGCTTCGGCGGCCGCGCCCAGGTCGAGTTCTTCCGAGTCCTCGTCCAGCGCGACGTGGCCGTCCACTTCCGGCAGCGACAGCAAACCGCCCCAGATGCCCGTAGCCGGCCGCTGCTCGAGCAGCACCTGGCCGCGGTCGATCATCACCAGCATCTGCGCGCGCTTTTCCGGCGTCGCTTTTTTCGGTTTTCGGATCGGCAGTTCGGCGGTGCGGCCCGTCGCGTAGGCCACGCAGCGTTCCTGCAGCGGGCAGCGCGCGCAGTCGGGCCTGGAACGCGTGCACAGGGTCGCGCCCAGGTCCATCAGGCCCTGGGTATAGGATTCAATCCCCTCTTCGAGAGGCAGCAGGGCCTCGGCGCGGCGCCACAGCGCGTCCTCGACCGGTTTCAGGCCGGGATACTGGTCGACGCCGAACACGCGCGCGAACACGCGCTTGACGTTCCCGTCCAGGATCGCGGCGCGGGTGCCGCTGGAAAAGGCGGAGATGGCCGCCGCGGTCGAGCGCCCGATGCCGGGGAGGTCGGCCAGCAGCGCCGGATCGGACGGGAACACGCCGCCATATTCCGCGACCACGCGCCGCGCGCAGGCATGCAGGTTGCGCGCCCGCGTGTAGTAGCCTAGGCCCGCCCAATACGCCATCACGTCTTCCACCGGCGCTTCGGCCAGGGCGACGACGGTCGGGAAGCGCTCCAGGAAGCGCGCGTAATAGCCCAGCACTGCGGTCACCTGGGTCTGCTGCAGCATGATTTCGGACAGCCATATCCGGTAGGCTTCGCGCGTGTTCTGCCACGGCAGCGCATGGCGGCCGTGCGCGCGCTGCCAGTCGATCACGGCGCGCGAAAAGCCGGGGTCCGCCAGCTCGATGGCGTCGAATTCAGTCAATCGTTTCATGCTGGTTCCAGAGCTGCCGACGCCGATGCGGCAGCAGCCGTTTCAAGAGAATCGTCCAGCACCCGCGTCACCGCACCCATCAACAAAGCCAGCCGCGACTTGACCTGCTCCAGATCCTGCTGCGCCGCCTCGAAGGCAGCAATCTTCTGCTCCAGTCCCTCGGTGGCATCGTGGATGCGCTGGATCGAGGACTGGCGATGGCGCAGCTGTTCGCGGTGCTGGCGGATCTGCGCTTCCAGCGGCGCCATGATCACCTTCAGCCAGGCTTCGACATCGGCATTCGCCGAGCGGAAGGTGGCCTTGACGCGCGCCGCGACCGAGTCGACGAAGCGCTCCAGCATGGTGCCGCGGCTGGTGATCAGGAGGGTCGCGGTGCCGGACTGCTTCTGCCAGATCGCTTCGATGGCGTCGATCTCGGCCCGGTAGCGCGCCAGCGACAGCGCCATCGGCATCGCCAGCGCCAGCCCGTGCTCGGCCGAGAACTTGCGGTACATGGTCTCCATCATCGCGCCGATCTCGCCGATTTTCGCGCTGGAGGCGTCGAGGTTGGCGCGCGCCTCGTCGAAGAACACGCGTACCGGCGTGCGCAGGCCGGTGGCGAAGCGCACGCCTTCCATCGCCGCGCGCACGGCGTCCACCTGTTCCTGCACCACGTCCATGCCGATGCTGGTGTACAGCTCCGTCGACAGGGTCGCGAACACGGCGCGCGTGCCCTGCAGCTTGAACAGGCTGGCGTCGAACTCCTTTTTTTCCATCTCGACGCGGCGCATCATGTGGGCGATCACGCCCTGGTTCTTGCCGCGCAGGCTTTGCAGTTCCTGCAGCTGCTCGACCAGGTCGCGGATGCGCGTGCCGAGCAGGGCCTGCTGGCCGGCCGTGATCGCGTCCATGTCCTCGCGCAGCTGGCGGCGCAGGATGTCCTGGCGCGCCGGAATCAGTTCGTTGAACAGCGCCGATTCCAGCTGCCCGATGCGGCTCTTCTCGAACAGCGCCATGTCCTGGTTGACGCGCCCGACCAGGCCTTTATGCGCCGACACCGGGAACACCTGCGACTCGGTCACGCCGAGCAGCTGGGCCACGCTGGTCTGCTGGCGCGCGATCGCGGCATCGTTTTCCTGTTCGCTGCGCAGCTCGTCCCACAGGGCGTCGATCTTGTTCAGCACGACCATTCGGCCCGGTCCCGCGCCGATATGGGTGCGCCAGACTTCGATGTCGCTCTTGGTCACGCCGGTTTCGGCAGCCAGAATGAACAGCACCGCGTGCGCGTTCGGGATCAGGTTCAGGGTCAGCTCGGGCTCGGTGCCGATCGCGTTCAGGCCCGGCGTATCGAGGATCACCAGGCCCTGCTTCAGCAGCGGATGCGGAAAATTAATCAAGGCATGCCGCCACTGCGGGATCTCGACCAGGCCGTCGTCGCCGACCGTGCCGGCCAGGTCCGGGTCTTCCGGGTCGTAGAGACCATAGCTGCGCGCTTCCTCGGCGCTCACGCGGCGCGTCAGGCTGACCTGGCGGAAGGTCGCTATCATGCGTTCGGGCGCGTCGAGGTCCAGCGGCAGCACGGTCCAGGCGCCCGCGTCTTCGCGATAGTCGCTGGTGGCCAGGCGCTGGGCGCGGGTCTCGATCGGCAGCAGGCGGATGCAGGGCGGCAGGGACGGGTCCCAGGCCAGCTCGGTTGGACACATGGTGGTGCGGCCGGGACTGGAGGGCACGATGCGCTGGCCGTAGTCGGCGAAGAAGATCGCGTTGATCAGCTCGGATTTACCGCGCGAGAACTCGGCCACGAAGGCCACCGACAGGCGGTCGTCGCGCACGCGGGCGAGGGCGCGCGCGAGACGCTGCTCGGCGGCGCCGTCCAGCAGCTCGGCCGCCTGGACCCAGCCGCGGTATTGCTCCAGCGTGTCGGCCACGCGCGAACGCCAGGCCCCATAATGTTGAATTTCTTGCATGTTGAGCTGCCTATTGTTGGCTTACTTCTGGCAGGTCGCGCAGTAAAACGTCGACCGCTGGCCCTGGACGATCTGGCGCACCGGCGCCCCACAGTTTCTGCAAGGCACTCCCGCACGATCATAGACGAAATATGTCTGCTGGAAATATCCGGACTGCCCATTTACAGCAATAAAGTCACGCAAGGTACTGCCGCCTTGCACAATCGCGGCGGCAAGGATCTCGCGGATGGCCTCGGCCAGCTTGTCGTAGCGGGCGCGGCTGATGCGCGAGGCCGCCGTCTTCGGGTTGATGCCGGCGCGGAACAGGCTCTCGCACGCGTAGATATTGCCGACGCCGACCACGATGTCGCCGGCTAGCAGCACCTGCTTGATGGGCGCGCTGCGCTTTCGTGTTTCGCGATGGAGGAGGGCGCCGGAGAAGCCGTCCTCGAGCGGTTCGACGCCGAGGCCGCGCAACAGGATGTGCTGCTCGAGTTCGCCATCGTCGTTGCCATGCCAGAGCACGGCGCCGAAGCGGCGCGGATCGTGCAAACGCAGCACGCGCCGGCCTTCGGGACCGCGCACGACGAGATCGAAGTGATCGTGTTTTTTGAGCTCGACCCCTTCCGGCAGCACCCGCAGGTGGCCGGACATGCCGAGGTGGACGATCAGCGTGCCGTGCTCGAAATGGATGAGCAGATACTTGCCGCGGCGGCTGGTCGACAGGATCTCGCGGCCGGCCAGGAGTTCGTCCAGATTCGGAGGGAAAGGCCAGCGCAGGCCCTCGCGGCGCAGCACGACCTGTTCGACGACACGGCCTTCGAGGTGCGGCGCGACGCCACGCCTCGTCACTTCGACTTCTGGGAGTTCAGGCATAGATCAGCTGTAATGAGCAAAGAAGAACAGAGGAAAGTATGTAAATTCGTGTTGCAACGGCGCACGCGCGGGGGACGTTAAGCGTAGAATCGGTCCATCTTGTCAATGCGGGATCGACCTTGAAAAACACTTTCGCCATTGTAACGCTCTCGGCCTTGTTATCTGCATGTGCTGTGGCGCCCAAGCAGCAGGCGCCTGATCAATCTGCCCAGTCCGACCAGCCGCTCGCCGCCGCCGAAGCCCAGCGCCGTGTAGCCGCCGGCGAGCCTGCCCAGGACGAGGCCAAGCAGGCGGATGAGCAACTGCCGAACGTGAACATGACGCCCCAGATGATGGTCCAGCTCATGAATGCCGAGCTGGCCTACAAGAAGGGCGACTGGCAGGGACCCTACCTGACGCTGATGAGCCTGGCCCAGCAGACCAGGGATCCGCGCCTGGCCAAGCGCGCCGCCGAGATGGCGCTGTCCGCCAAGCAGGCCGAGGACGCCCTCGCCGCGGTCAAGCTGTGGCGCCAGTACGCACCCAATTCCGATGAGGCCAACCAGTACTATCTGGGGTTGGTCATCCTCTCCGACAACCTCGCCGATGCAGAAAATGCGCTGAAACAGCGCCTGGCGGAGGCGACGCCGGGCGCCCGCGGCCTGGTGATGTTCCAGATGCAGCAGCTGGTGATGCGCGCCAAGGACAAGGAAGCCGCCGTCGCCATGCTCGAGCGCCTGGTCGCACCCTACGGCAACATGATGGAAACCCACGTGGTGCTGGCGCAGACGGCCCTGGCCCGCGGCGCCAAGGCCGACGCCCAGCGCGAAGCCCGCGCCGCGCTGCAGATCAAGCCCGATTCCGAGATCGCCATCCTGACCCTGGCCCAGGTGACGGAAGGCGAGGAGCAATCCGCCAAGGTGCTGGCCGACTACCTGGCCGCGCACCCGGACGCGAAGGACGTGCGCGTGGCCTACGCCCGCCTGCTGGTCAACGCCAAGCAATACGAGGCCGCGCGCCAGCAATTCCTGGCGCTCGATAAAGCCCAGCCGAACAACCCGGGCACCCTGTACGCGCTCGGCATCCTGTCGATGCAGATGAACGACAGCAAGACCGCCGAAGACTACTTCACCCGCTTCGTCGACGTCATGGACAAGGCCCCGGACGAGGAGCGCGATCCGACCAAGGCCGTGCTGATCCTGTCCCAGCTAGCCGAGGAACGCGGCGACATCCCCGCCGCCATGGGCTGGCTCGACCGCCTCGACACCAACGATCCGAAAATCCAGTTCGGCGCCGACCTGCGCCGCTCGCAATTGACCGCCAAGGGAGGCGATCTGCCCGGCGCCCGCAAGCTGCTGGGCACCCTGAAGCCCGAAGACAAGGCCGAGCAGGCGCAGATCGTGCTGATCGACGCCCAGCTGCTGCGCGACGCCGGCAGGAACCAGGAAGCCTACAAACTGATGGAGCAGGGCCTCAAGCGCTTCCCGGACAACACGGATTTCCTGTACGACTTCGCGCTGATGGCCGAGAAGATGGGCAAGACCAGCGTGATGGAAAAATCGCTGCGCAAGGTGATCGCCAAGTCCCCGGAAAACCACCACGCCTACAACGCCCTCGGCTATTCGCTGGCGGACCGCAACGTGCGCCTGAAGGAAGCCTACGCCCTGATCGACAAGGCCCAGAAGATGGCGCCGGCGGACCCCTTCATCATGGACAGCATGGGTTGGGTGCAATATCGCCTTGGCAAGCTGGACGCGGCCGAGACCCAGCTGCGCAAGGCCTACCAGCTGCGCAACGATCCGGAGATCGCCGTCCACCTTGGCGAAGTCCTGTGGAAGAAGGGCCAGCACGACGACGCGCGCAAGCTGTGGCGCGAAGCACGGGCCAAGGATCCGAAGAACGATGCGCTCAAGAGCACGCTGACGCGGCTGCGGGCTTCGCTCTGAAATAATCTTTCAAGAATGGCTAACGTTTGAAATAATATTTCATAAAACAAGCTCGTTTCCGTGACCAATAACACGTCGTCCCCGCGAAGGCGGGGACCCAAGTTCGTACCGATGCCAATTTCCCGTCTATTCGCCCCAGTTCTCGCCGCCGCCGTTTTATCCCTGGCAGGCTGCGCCACCTCCACCGCCAATCTCTCCACCGCCCAGGTCGGCGCCTACCGCGACACCATCGCCCTGAACGGCAAGATCAACGTGGTTTACCAGAAAACCGAGGGCGGACGCGAAGTCGTCGCC
The DNA here is from genome assembly GCF_918697865.1 of Massilia sp. Bi118. Lineage (GTDB taxonomy): Bacteria > Pseudomonadota > Gammaproteobacteria > Burkholderiales > Burkholderiaceae_D > Telluria. Next base: position 68,816 of record NZ_CAKKMV010000005.1, read on the forward strand.
GCCGATTTCAGCTGGACCCAGCGTCCTGGACGTGTCGAGGTGTCGATGTTCACGCCAACCGGGCAGACGGCCGCCGAAATCGCCGTCACGCCCGATGCCGCCACCCTGACCCAGGCCAACCGCGAACCGCGCACGGCCAAGGATATCGATGCGCTGACCCGGCAGACCCTCGGCTGGCCGTTGCCGGTGGCGGGGCTGCGCGACTGGCTGCAAGGCTATGCCACGGATGCCCAGGGCAAGCGCTTCGTGGCTTCTCCGGCGAACAACAATGTGTTCACGCGCGATGGCTGGCAGCTGCGCTTCGTCGACTGGCAAAAAGGCACGGCGACGCCGATGCCGCGCCTCATCAAGGCCGAGCGCAGCGCCACCGCCAGCAGTGGCGACCTGGCGATCAGCATCACGATCTTCCCGGAAAGCTGAGATGGCCCTGACCTCGCTGCACGGCTGCCCGGCGCCGGCCAAGCTCAACCTGTTCCTGCACGTCACCGGGCGCCGCGCGGACGGTTATCACCTGCTGCAATCGGTGTTCCAGCTGATCGACCACGGCGACACGCTCGACTTCGACCTGCGCGAAGACGAGCGCATCGTCCGCGTCAACGAAGTGCCCGGCGTGCCGGAAGAGCAGGACCTGATCGTGCGCGCCTTGCGTGCGCTGCAGGCGGAATACCAGCGCCGTCACGGCAAGCTGCCTCCCGGCATAGCCGTGCAGATCGAAAAGCGCCTGCCCATGGGCGGCGGGCTGGGCGGTGGCTCTTCCGATGCGGCCACCGCGCTCATGGCCGCCAACTACCTGTGGCAGGCCGGCTTGAGCACGACCGAGCTGATGACGATCGGCTTGCCGCTGGGCGCCGACATCCCCTTTTTCCTGTTCGGCGAGACCGCGTTTGCCCAGGGCGTCGGGGACGACTTGCAGGCAGTACCGGGCCCGGATTGCTGGTACGTGGTGATCGAGCCCGGCGTCTCGGTCCCGACCGCCGCGATTTTCACGGCGCCCGATTTGACAAGAAACACGAAACCCGTTACAGTAGCGGACTTCCTAGGGCACAAACCCGAGTCGAAAGATTCAGGTGGGTTCGGGAAGAATGATTTGCAGGACGTGGCAGCTCGCCTGTTCCCGCCGGTAGCCGAGGCGGTCGAATGGTTGGGAAATCACGGGGCGGCCAGGATGACTGGTTCCGGAGCGTGTGTGTTCGGCGCGTTTTCCACAGAGCAAGAAGCAGAGCAGGTACTGATGCAGGTGCCGGCGAAGTGGACAGCATGGAAAGCAAGGTCGCTAACGAAACATCCGATGAAATCGCTCTTGCAAATCAACGAGTTGTAGAATAAAATTTTGCCTGTCGACGCAGCGGCAACATAGTTAAAGCGTCGGCGAGCAGCAAGTTCGTGTAGGGGAATCGCCAAGCTGGTTAAGGCACCGGATTTTGATTCCGGCATACCAAGGTTCGAATCCTTGTTCCCCTGCCAAAGTTATATTGCCTGACCTGTTGATGACTAGTGCTCCAGCAGGCAATCGAAGTGGAGCCGCCTAGAGCGGCCCATTTTTTTTGTACTTCAAGCGTTAATCTTCTTGCATTAACGGCTTTTCAGATTTTTCAATTACTCTTCTGGGACTCCCCATGGCTTACGAAAACCTGATGGTTTTTACCGGCAATGCCAATCCGGCGCTAGCAGAAGGGGTCGCAAAAAGCCTCGGCATTCCTCTCGGTAAGGCCGTGGTCTCGAAGTTCTCCGACGGCGAAGTGATGGTCGAAATTAACGAGAACGTTCGTGGCAAGGACGTCTTCGTTCTGCAATCGACCTGCGCTCCCACCAACGACAGCCTCATGGAAATCATGCTGATGGTCGACGCTCTCAAGCGCGCATCGGCAGGCCGCATCACCGCGGCGATTCCGTACTTCGGCTATGCCCGCCAGGACCGCCGCCCACGCTCGGCGCGTGTCGCGATCTCGGCCAAGGTGGTCGCCAACATGCTGGAAGAAGCCGGCGTGGAACGTGTGCTGATCATGGATCTGCACGCAGACCAGATCCAGGGCTTCTTCGACATCCCGGTCGACAATATCTACGCATCGCCGATCCTGCTGGGCGACCTGCAGAAGCGCAACTACGACGACCTGCTGGTCGTGTCGCCGGACGTCGGCGGCGTGGTGCGCGCCCGTGCGCTGGCCAAGCGCCTCGGCTGCGACCTGGCGATCATCGACAAGCGCCGTCCGAAGGCGAACGTGTCGGAAGTCATGAACATCATCGGTGAAGTCGAAGGCCGCAACTGCGTGATCATGGACGACATGGTCGACACCGCAGGCACCCTGACGAAAGCCGCCGAAGTCCTGAAAGAACGTGGCGCCAAGAAAGTTGTGGCCTATTGCACGCACCCGGTCCTGTCCGGCCCGGCAATCGACCGCATTTCGAACTCGCCGCTGGACGAGCTGGTCGTGACCGACACGATCCCGCTGAGCGAAGCCGGCCGCGCCTGCGGCAAGATCCGCCAGCTGACCTGCGCACCGCTGCTGGCCGAGACCTTCAAGCGTATCGTGAAGGGTGATTCGGTCATCTCGCTGTTCGTCGATTAAAAGTTACATCGTCGTTCCCGCGCAGGCGGGAACCCAAGTTGCAGGCGTTATCGAAACGCACGCAGAACTTGGGTTCCCGCCTGCGCGGGAACGACGTTTATGTTTTTCTTGAGTGCGTATCTGCGCTCATTTCACGGAAGTCCCTGGTCGCGGGGGCGTCCACAACCGGGCAATCGGGCCGGCATCAGCCGGAATTCGGGCCCTTTATTTTGGAGTAACACCATGAAAGTCGTCGCATTCAAACGCGAACTGCAGGGGACCGGAGCGAGCCGCCGCCTGCGCAATGCTGGCCAGACCCCAGGCATCATCTACGGTGGCACCGCCACCCCGGAACTGATCGCCGTCGATGGCAACGCACTGTTCCACGCGCTCAAGAAAGAAGCATTCCACGGCGCCGTCCTGGACCTGGAACTGGACGGTCAGACCCAGCAAGTCCTGCTGCGTGACTTCCAGATGCACGCATACAAGCAACTGGTCCTGCACGTGGACTTCCAGCGCGTCGACGCTTCGCAGAAGATCCACACCAAGGTCGCCCTGCACTTCGTCAACGCCGACGTTTCGCCGGCAGTCAAGCTGAGCGGCGCCATCGTGTCGCACGTGCTGAACGAGCTGGACGTGACCTGCCTGCCGGGCCAACTGCCGGAATTCATCACCGTCGACCTGAGCAAGCTGGAAGCCGGTCAATCGGTGCACGTGTCCGACCTGACCCTGCCGGAAGGCGTGACCGTGGTTGCTCACGGCAAGGACCAGACCGTCGCCACCTCGTCGATCCCGCGCGGTGCTGCAGCTGCTGAAACCGCTGCTGAGTAATTGCTGTTCGCCGCCGCTCCTTCGGGAGCGGTGACATGAAAACCCGCTGCGACTCGCGTCCGGCGGGTTTTTTGTTTCTTGCTCAAGCGTTGGCGGTTTTCCGCGATAATCGAGCTTTACGATTGAATTGACGCTTATTTACGCCCTATGCACATCCGCCTGATCGTCGGCCTCGGCAACCCCGGCCCCGAATACGAACAAACCCGCCACAACGCCGGCTTCTGGCTGGTCGACAACCTGGCCAACACGCTGCCCGGCTGCCACCTGCAGCGTGAATCGCGCTTCAACGCCATGGTCGCCAAGACATCGATCTCGGGCAAGGACGTCTGGCTGCTGGAACCGCTGACCTTCATGAACCGCTCCGGCCAGTCGGTCGGCGCGCTGGCGCGCTTCTTCAAGATCGCGCCGGAAGAAGTGCTGGTCGTGCACGACGAGCTGGATCTGCCTCCCGGCGCGGCCAAGCTCAAGCGCGGCGGCTCCTCGGGCGGCCACAACGGCCTGAAGGACATCACCGCGGCGCTCGGCACCCAGGACTACTGGCGCCTGCGCCTCGGCATCGGCCATCCGCGCACCCTCAACCTGCAGCAGGCGGTGGCCGATTTCGTGCTGCACCGCCCGCGCCGTGAGGAGCAGAGCCTGATCGAGGAAGCCATTGACAAGGCGCTGCGCATCATTCCGATGGTGTGCGATGGGAAGATGGCGCAGGCGACCACGCAGTTGCATACCGACTGACGTTGCCGATGCCGCACGCGGGCACACCGTGCCCACGCAAGCGGCATCAGATCAGCCCGCGGGTCAGCGCCTTCAGTGTCGCGGCAGGCCGCGAGTGCGCCCCAAGCTTTTCGAAAATCGTATCGACATGCGTCCGCACGCTCGCCGGACTGATCTTCATCGCCCGCGCTGCCTCGCGGCTGGTTTCACCAAGACTGATGTGGCGCAGCACTTCCACCTCGCGCGACGACAGCACGGCATCGTGCACCGGCTTCGCCCGCCCGGGCTTGGGGGCCATGGCCCGCGCCGCATCGATCACGGCGCTCACCGCCTGGCGGTCGAAGCGGCCCGCGCCGGCCTGCGCCACCAGTAGCGTGCCGGCGGCGGCGTCGCCATGCGCCGGGCGCCAGGGCCGTGGCGAAGTCATCGCCACATAAGCCGCCGCCACCGCCAGCACCCTTTCCTGCGGCCCGACCGCTTCACCGCGCGCCTTGCGAAAGTAGCCGCTGCCGTCCAGCCGCTCATACACAAACGAAGCCAGGGTCGCATCCTGCGCGATGGCGGGCACCAGGGCGCCGGCGCGTGCAGTCCAGAACGGCACTTTTCTCACCTGGTCCCAGTCGAGCACGCCCAGCTTGCCGGGCTGTTGCCACACGCTGTTCGGCACCGCCACCCGTCCGATTCCGTGCAGCAGGGCGGCCCGCACCAGCGGCTTTTCCTCGAGCGCGATCAGGCCCGCGCCCACCGCGCTGCGCTTCGCCAGCTCCGCCACGCGGCGCGAGTAGCCGGCCAGCCAGGGCAGCTTCAGCTCGATCACGTCGGCGACGATGGTGAGCGGCACGCGGCGGTCGTGTCCTGCGTAGTCGGCCGCGCAGGAGGGCTCGCCCAGCGCATCGATCCAATCCTGGGCGTGCGGCGCCAGGCGTTCGACCAGCGTCGCCGGATACTTCACACCGGCGCGCTCGCCAATCAAACGCATTGCGCCCTCGGTGCCGTGGGCCGGCGCCAGCACTTCCAGGTCGCCGGCCAGGCGCACGTAGTACACGGCGCGCGGAATGTTCGGGTCGAACAGCGCATCCTGCATGTCGCCGCGGTGGTGGCTGCCGAACAGCTGGCGCAGCGCTTCCTCGACGTCGCTGGACAGACCGAGCAGCCTGGCGATGTCGCCCGCGACCTCGCATTGCATCTGCGCCAGCGGCAGCACGTTCGGCAGGGTCAGGTTGGGATTGCCGGACAGGGTGCGGGTTACCATGGCGTGCCGGCCGAGGACGTCGTCGCCGAGCAGGTGGGCAAAGCCTGCCGCCGTCGCCGTGCTGCCCGACCAGCGCAGCAGGCCGACCAGGCGGGTGCTGGTGCAGGCCTCCGCAGCGTCGCCGTTTTCTTCCGCCAGGCGGGCGGCCAGGCGCGCCGTGCGGACCGAGTGATCCGGCGGCAGGCCCATGCTCAGGTCGCCGACCATGGCCAGCACCTGCACGGCATCTTCCACGCTGATGGTTTCGTCGAGTTGCATGGCCATAATGTACCGGCCAACAGTCGATGCAACAAGCGCACGATTGCCTGAAATGCAAAAGCCCGCGGAAGCGGGCTTTGTCGAGATCGCCGCCCAGTGGACGGCGCATCGCGCAGGCGAATCAGATCGCGCGGATATTGCTCGCCTTTTCGCCCTTCGGGCTGGCCGAGCGTTCGAAGGACACGCGCTGATTTTCGGACAGGCTCTTGAAGCCTTCCGACTGGATGTCCTGGAAGTGCGCGAACAGGTCGCCGCCGCCTGCGTCAGGGGCGATGAAGCCGAAGCCCTTGGAATCGTTGAACCATTTGACGGTGCCGGTTTGAGTAGTCATGTTGATATTCCTGTAGTGTTTGATGTGGGCGAACATGCCCGATGCGCACTTGCGACCAAGAGAGATGCGACCGAAAGGAATCAAACAGGAATGCCTGGAAGGCGAACGGGAGAGATACCGACAACGACGAACGACGACTTGATGTAGTGCCCGATTCAATATACAGGCCTTACCTGCGTTCACCTAAGCATTTCGGATTTAATTTCAGATGACAGCCAGAATCAGACGCTACCGTCCGGACGACCGCAAGGCCGTGCTGGCGGCCTTCCGCAGCAATGTGCCGGACCATTTTCCGGCCTCCGAGGAAGCCTGGCTACGTTCGGCGCTCGATGAACCGGACGGGCCTTTCTTCGTCGTGGTCGAAGATGGAGAGGTGGTGGCCTTCGGCGGCTACGAGATATCAAGCTTCTATAACCTGGGCACCCTGGTGTTCGGGCTGGTGCGCGCCGACCGCCACGGCACGGGCATCGGCCGCGCGCTCCTGCATTACCGCCTGCTGCACATGGCGGGCCGCAAGCAGCGGCCGCGTTACGTTACCGTCGATACGCATCCGCACACGGCGGGCTTCTTTCAGCGCTGCGGCTTCGAAGAGATCGCGCGCTGGCCCGGCGGCTACCGCTCCGGGCGCGACCGGGTCGACTTGCGTTTCGAGCTGAGCGAAGCGGCGGTGGAGAAACTGCGCTCGATTAAGAACCTGCGCTAACGACGATCTGGCTGCGTAGATCGCGGCTGATCCTTTCCAGCGCCGGCTGCATCGCCCGGTAATCGGCCGGCGTGCAGGTGGCACGGCCGTGGCGGAAAGTCAGGCGGCGCTTCACCACCACCTCGTTGCCGCGCCGCGCATAACTGGCGCGGTAATGGATGCCGCCATCCATCAGCTTGACCGGTTTAGGCAGCGCGAGGATGCGCACGCCTTTCGGGAAGCGAAAAGCCGTCTCGTCCTCATGGTCGAGGGCGGGGCAGACGAAGTCCTGGCGCCGCTCGCTTTCCTGGCCCAGGCTGGACACGGCCTCCGCTAATCCTCCCCAGAAATCGTAGATGGTGGCCACGGCGCTCGGTCCAGGCAGGTCGAGGAAGCCGTCGCTGGTGCCGGAAAAGGATAGCCGGACCTCGTCACCATCGGCTATGCCGGTGCTGAAGCCCTCGACAGGCACGGCATCGAACACGCCACGGCTCTTGCGGCCCAGGCCCTGCAGCATGCGCTGGGCAAAGGCGGCACGCTCGGCCTGGCGCGCATCGCGCAGCGCGGTCCGGTAGGGCTCGGCGATCGCGCCCACCGCTGTCTTGCTGAGCTTGAAGCTGCTGCGGCCGTCGCGGCGGATGTCGAACCAGGTCGTGCTGCGGTTGCGCTCCGGCTGCAGGATCGGCGTCATCGCGAAGGTCTCGGTCTTCAGCAGCAGCACCGGCTTGCCGAGGATGCCGGCCGGCAGGTAGCCGGCGCCCACCGCTTCGGCGGTGGGGTCGAGGTAGAGGCCGAGGCTGGGCACCCAGGTGATCATGTGGTTGAACACGCCCAGGGTCGGCGTATCCGGCAGGCGGTAGGCATTGCCGCTGTTGACCAGGGCGCCGGTACTGTCGATGCCGACCGCGGCCAGCAGGGCTTCCAGCAGGCCGGCGTGGTCCTTGCAGTCGCCGTAGCGGTTCTCGAGCACGCTTGCTGCCGGGTGCGCTACCACGCCGCCGGCGCCCACGTACACGCCCACGTAGCGGATGTTGTGCCGGACCCATTCCGACAAGGCCAGCGCCCGCGCCCGTGCATCCGGCAATCCGGCCGTCAGCTGGCGCGCCAGCGCCACGATGGCCGGAGAGGGCTGGGTCCGGCCGGCGGCGCCCGCGCGAAACGCCCGCGCGAAGGCGGCGTAGTCGGCAAAGGTCGATACCGCCAGCCGCTTGCCGTAGTCCAGGTAGCTGACCGAGCCGGCTTCCAGGCGTTCGTTGTCGCCGTTCACATAGCGCCACTGGTAGCGCCGGCGTCCCGGCGGACTGCCATCGGAAACGGGCACCGGCACGAAGCCGACCGCGTCCGCATGCAGCGGCATCGAGGCCGGCATGTCGTAGACCAGCAGGTAGTTCTTGCTCGCGTAGAAGGGCGCGGACGAGAGGTCTTCGAAATGGCCGGGGAACAGCGCCGTCCTGCGCCGCAGCGTGTAGCGCAGCACCAGCTGGTCGCCCACCGCGGCTTCGGGAAAGACCACCACTTTCAGGCGCGTGTCCTCGAACATCGGCGCCTCGCCGGGCGCGGCGGCGGCTTCCTGCTGGTCCTGCACCTGGCCCGGCTGCACCGGCACGCGCCGGCCGTCCGGCTTTTGCGTGTACGCATCCAGCGCCAGCACCTCATCCAGCGTGCGGTTGTAGCTGATCGCGTACTGGCCGTGGCTGCGCAGGGCACGCTGCTGGACGATGGTGCGGGCGAGGTCGACGTCCAGCCGGTAGCTGCCGTCGGTCTCGACCACGTAGTGCTGGATGAAGCGGTCGATCGTCAGCGCCGGATCGGTGCCGGTGTCGCGCGCCCGTGCCGGTCCGCACAGGATGAGCAGGCAAAACCATAGCACGGCGCAATATCGACAAGGCATGAAGGCTCCGGAGGCATGGGGCGAAAACGCGATCGAACCATGTTACGGGGGCTCAAGCCTCATCCCTTGAGCAGGCACAAGCGCGCCTGTGGCTACTTTATTCGTAGCGCAATGCGTCGATTGGATCCAAACGGGCCGCCTGGCTCGCCGGCACCACGCCAAAAATCACGCCCACGCTGCCCGAGAACAGCACCGACAGCGCCACCGCCCACCACGGCACCACGGCCGGCGGGAAGTCGGGAATCATGGCGGCAATCGCCACCCCGAGGCCGTAGCCGATCGCCAGCCCGAGCAGGCCGCCGAGCAGGGAGAGCGTCACCGCCTCGATCAGGAACTGCAGCAGGATGTCGCGGCTGCGCGCGCCGATCGCCTTGCAGATGCCGATCTCGCGGGTCCGCTCCTTGACCGACACCAGCATGATGTTCATGATGCCGATCCCGCCCACCAGCAGGGCGATGCCGACCACGCCGCTCATCACCAGGGTCACCGTCGCACTGAGCTTGTCGAAGCTCTTTGCGATCTGGTCCGCCGATTCGATCTCGAAGTCGTCGCGCTCGTCGGGCTTCAGGCGGTGCGCCTGGCGCATCACGGCGCGGATGCGGCTGCGCGTCTCGTCCAGCGTCGACAGGTCGCGCACGGCCACCGTGATCGCCAGGTAGGGACGGGTGTTATTGCCGATCATGCTCTGGCCCGTCTTGAACGGGATGATCATGTAGTTGTCCTGGGACATGCCGAAGACTTCGCCGCGCTTCTCCATCACGCCGATGACCTTGAACCACTCGTTCCCGTACAGGATGAACTGGCCGACCGGATTCGCGGGCAGGTGCAGTTCCTGGATCAGCTTTTCGCCGATCACGGCCACGCGCCGCGCACTGGCGTTGTCGGAGTCGCTGATAAAGCGTCCCAGGCGGGCAAAGCGCTGGTTCACTTCCTGGTAGCTGGCCGAGGTGGCGAACACCTGGGCCGTGGCCGTCATGCCGGTGAAGCGCACTTCGGATGTGCCGGGAACGAAGAAGGGACTCAGGTCGCGGATGCCGTCGACCCGCAGGCGCAGCTGGTCGACGTCTTCGACCCGCAGGTAGTTGATCTTGCCGCGCATGCGGTCCTTGAACTCGTTGCGCGCCTGGATCGTCAGGCCGTTGCCGCCCAGTCCCTCGAACTGGTCGCTGACGCTTTTCGACAGGCCCTGGATCAGCGAGATCACGGTGATGACGGAGGCGACCCCGATGACGATGCCGAGCGAAGTCAGGAAACTGCGCAGCCGGTGCGCGCGGATCGATGCCAGCGCCGAGCGCACGGCTTCCAGGAACAGGTTCATGCTACACGCTCCGCCACGCGGGTATCCGACATGACGCGGCCGTCGCGCAGGCGCACCACGCGCTGGCATTGCTCCGCGATTTCCGGTTCGTGGGTGACGATGACGACCGTCTGGCCGTCCGCGTGCAGTTCGCGGATCAGGTTCATGATGTCGAGGCTGGTGGCCGAATCGAGGTTGCCGGTCGGTTCGTCGGCGAGCAGGATCGAGGGTTTGCCGACCAGCGCGCGCGCGATCGCGACCCGCTGGCGCTGGCCGCCGGACAGTTCATTGGGGCGGTGATGCATACGCGCGCCCAGGCCGACCCGCTCTAGCGCCTGCGCCGCCAGCGCCAGGCGTTCGCGCAGCGGGATGCCGCGATAGATCAGCGGCTGGGCCACGTTGTCGACCGCGCTCGCGCGCGGCAGCAGGTGAAAACTCTGGAAGATGAAGCCGATTTCCTGGTTGCGCACGCGCGCCAGGTCGTCGCCGGACATGGTCGCCACTTCGCGGCCATTGAGCCAGTACTCGCCGCTGCTCGGCTTGTCCAGGCAGCCGACGATATTCATCATGGTCGACTTGCCGGAACCGGAGGCGCCGATGAAGGCCACCATCTCGTTGCGCCCGATTTCCAGGTCGACGCCCTGCAGCGCGCGCACCGTCTGGTCGCCCATCCGGTACTCCTTGGTGATCCCCTGCAGGCGGATCATCGCTGCGCGACCTTTGCGTCGGCAGGCTTGGCATCCGCCTTCTTGGCGCTGACCTGGTCGCCGTCGCGCAGTTCGCGCAACAGCCGCGCCGGGCCCACCGCAATGGTCTGGCCGGCCGCCAGGCCTTTCGTGACTTCCTGGTTGGCGTCGTCGGACAGGCCCAGTTCGACGCTGGTCTTCTTCGCCTTGCCGTCCTGGATCACGAACACATAGCTGGCGTTCCTGATCTGGTCCTTGTCCTTGGCGCCGGCGATTTCCTCGCTCATCACCGCCTGGATCGGCACCGCCGGCTTGGCACTGCTGCCGCCGACCACGATCTCGACGCGGCAGGTCATGCCCGAACGCAGCGCCAGCTTCGGATCCTCGAGGTGCAACTTGACCACGTAGTTGCGGCCCTGGCTCTGGGCGCCGGGCAGGGCGCTCTTCGGCGCCATTGCCACGCTCTCCACCTTGCCGGTGAGGGGCTGGTCGGGGTAGGCGGCCGGGAATACCTTGGCCTGCTGGCCGACCGCCACGCGGGCGATGTCGGCTTCATCGACATTCACTTCGGCCATGATCGAGCCGACGTCGGCGATCGTCATCAGCGAGGAGCCGGCGATGCCGGTGGCGCTGGCGACGGCCGTCTCGCCGATCTTGATCGGCACCGCGGTCACGGTGCCGTCGATCGGCGCGCGCACCTCGGTCTTGGCCAGGTGCTCGCGCGACTGCGACAGCAGGGCGCTGGCCTGCTCCAGCGAGGCGCGGCTGGCGCGCAGCTCGACCTTGGCCAGGTCCAGCTGGTGCACCGCATCGTCGTATTGGGAGACGCCGACGTACTTCGACTTGTACAACTGGCCGGTGCGCTCCAGGCTGCGTTCCTGGTTGGCCACGTTGATCTGCGCACGCTCGATGGCGATCGCGGCGTTGCGGCGGTTGGCTTCCTGCTGCGCCACCTCGGCCAGGTAGACGGTCGGGTCGAGCTTCAGCAAGACCTGGCCGCGCGCGACCCGGTCGCCTTCCTTGACCTGCACCGCCGCCACCTTGCCGATCACTTCGGCCGACAGCTGCACCTCCTGGCGGAAGACTAAATTGCCGGTGGCCAGGATCGACGGGTGGATCGCCAGCTTCTGCACGGTCGCCAGCTCGGCTTCGCGGCCCGGCTTGCTGCTGCCGAACTTGACCGCCACCGGGATGGCGATGACGGCGGCCGCGACGGCCGCACCGATCAGTTTCTTGCGCATGGTCTTAGCCGAAGAAAGCGATCTTCGCCGACCACAGGCCGTAGACGATCAGGTAAGGCAGCACGGCGATCGTGACGCAGGTCGCGGTCGAGCGGCCGGTCCAGACCTTCAGGCCGAGCACGGCCAGGGCGATGCTCCAGAACATGGTCAGGTCGATGCTGCCGACCAGGCTGGCCCAGGGATTCGTCATCGGCAGGTGGAATACCAGATAGTTGAGCGAGGCCATGTTCAAGTCTTCGGGCGCCAGGCGGCCGTTCGAGGTCGCGATCTGCACCGCCGACAGCGGGATCGTCAGCAGGCGCGGCACGCTGGTCCACACCGAGAAGCCGAACCACTTGCCGTAGCCGATAGGCGCGCCGATGATCTTGCTGGCAACCAGGTAGTACAGCGCCGACAGCGCCAGCGCCACCAGCGTGCCGACCACGGCGCCGATGCCCGAGCTCCACATCATCGAGGTCGGGGTCATGAATTTTTCCATTGCGGCGCGCACTTCCGGCGAGGCCTTCGGCTGCGAGGCCACCATGTGCTCGACCAGCCAGCCGAAATCGAGGGTCGAGATCCACCAGTACATGATGCCGATGGACAGCGCGATCAGGATGAGCAGGGGAAGCCAGGCGCCGCCCCTGTCCTTCAGGCGGGCGAAGGTGGGCTTGGGATCCAGCATGAGATTACCGATATCGAAGAATGCTTGCGTGGCCATGGTGGCTCCTTGACGAGTAGAAATTTAGTGTAGGCCAAATCCTACGGGTCGAAACTCACCCATTGTCACAATACGCAGATAAATATGAGGTATGCATATGTCGTCGGCGCCGACGTGCATGTGCGCTTCCTGCGATAATTTCCGGATGACTGCACTGACCTTCCACGCCGGGCCGATGGCCCTGGCCCAGATCCGCGCGCATGGCTTGCGCGCCCAGGACATCGCCGTCGTGCCTGCCGCGGCGGGCGGTCCCAAGGGACTGATCTTCCGCGCGCTCGACCAGTGGGTGTTCGGCGAATGGTTCCCGTCGGCGCCGCGCGAGCGCACCCTGATCGGCTCCTCGATCGGCGCCTGGCGCATGGCCGCCGCCTGCCAGCGCGACCCGGTAAAAGCCTTCGAACGCCTGGGCGAGCTCTACAGCGGCCAGCGCTACACCAGCACGAAACCGTCGCAGGAACAGATCGACGAGGTGGTGCAGGGACTGCTGGCGGAATTCGTGCGCGGCCACGAGGACGACATCGTCAACCACCCGCAGTACCGCCTGCACCTGCTGACCGTGCGCGGCAAGCGCTCTCTGGCTGCGCCCGGCCACCGCTATGCGGAAATGAAGGGCTTCGCCGCGGCGGCCCTGCACAACCTGGCTTCGCGCGACCGCCTGGCCCACTTGTTGGACCGCGTGGTGATCGGCGACGTGCGCAGCGCCGCGCCCTGGCTGCGGGAAAAGTTCGACAGTTTCGCGACGCACTTCTCGCCGCTGACGCGCGAGAACCTGGCGGCCGGCCTGCTCGCCTCCGGCACGCTGCCCATGCTGATGAAGCCGGTGCGCGACATCGCCGGCGCGCCGCCCGGCCATTACTGGGACGGCGGCATCATCGACTACAACCTGGCGCTGCCTTATGCGCGCCTGGCTTCGCAAGACCCGGGTTCGATTGTGTTGTACCCGCATTTTTCCGAACACATCGTGCCGGGCTGGCTGGACAAGGCCTTGCCCTGGCGGCGCGCGGCCCGCGGACCGAACCGCGGCTGGCTGGACAATGTGCTGATCGTGGCGCCCAGTGCTGAATTTTTGGGCAAGCTACCGCGTGGGAAATTGATTGATCGTAGCGATTTCAAGTTTTATGGGTTGAACCACGATGCGCGGATTCTTGCTTGGAAGCAGGCGATGGATGAGGGTGGGAGATTGCGCGACGAGTTTGCGGCCTTTGTGAACAAGCCGGATTTGTCGCGCATTCGTCCGCTTTGAGCGAGCATTTGCAGTCTTTGGGGGCGAGCAGAGGTACAATATGCGGTTTCGTATATTCGATCCTGAAAGCATCCCATGAGTCTCAAATGCGGCATCGTCGGCCTGCCCAACGTCGGCAAGTCCACCCTGTTCAACGCCCTGACCAAGGCCGGCATCCCGGCTGAAAACTATCCGTTCTGCACCATCGAGCCGAACGTCGGCGTGGTCGAGGTGCCGGATCCGCGCATGCAGGCGCTGGCCGACATCGTCAAGCCGGAACGCATGGTCAACGCCATCGTCGAATTCGTCGACATCGCCGGCCTGGTGGCGGGCGCCTCGAAAGGCGAGGGCCTGGGCAACCAGTTCCTGTCGCACATCCGCGAGACCGACGCCATCGTCAACGTGGTGCGCTGCTTCGAAGACGACAACGTCATCCACGTGGCCGGCAAGGTCAGCCCGCTGGACGACATCGAAGTGATCCAGACCGAACTGGCGCTGGCCGACATGGGCGCCGTCGAGAAGGCGATCCACCGCGAAAACAAGAAAGCGCGTTCGGGCGACAAGGATGCGGCCAAGCTGGTCGCGATCTGCGAGCGCCTGATGCCGCACCTGAACGAAGGCAAGCCGGTGCGCACCGCCGGCCTCGACGCCGACGAGATGGCCATGATCAAGACCCTGTGCCTGATCACCGCCAAGCCGGCGATGTTCGTGGCCAACGTGTCCGACACCGGCTTCAAGGACAATCCGCTGCTCGACCAGCTGACCGCCTACGCCGCCGCGCAGAACGCGCCGATCGTGGCGATTTCGGCCGCCATCGAAGCCGAGATTGCCGATCTGGACGACGCTGACAAGGCTGCGTTCCTGTCCGACATGGGCATGGAAGAGCCGGGCCTGGATCGCCTGATCCGCGCTGCCTATAAACTGCTCGGCCTGCAGACCTACTTCACTGCGGGTGTGAAGGAAGTGCGCGCCTGGACCATCCATGTTGGCGATACTGCGCCGCAGGCGGCTGGTGTGATTCACACTGACTTCGAGCGTGGGTTTATTCGTGCGCAGACGATTGCTTATGATGACTACATCGCGCTGAAGGGTGAGGCGGGTGCAAAGGAGGCAGGCAAGATGCGGGCTGAGGGTAAGGAATATGTGGTCAAGGATGGGGATGTGCTGAACTTCCTGTTCAACGTCTAATCCGTACCTGCTTCAAGCAAAAGCCCCGGACGCCAAAGGCGCCGGGGCTTTTTTGTCGCTGCTTGTGTAAAACTAAAACCGCTTACTTCTGCGCTTTGCGGCGCATGAAACCCAGGCCGGCCAGACCGAAGCCCAGCAGGGCGATCGACGCCGGTTCCGGGACGTCCGCATTGCCGACGTCAACCAGGATGGCGCTGCGCGCCACTTCGCTACCATTGCTGTACGCAACGAGGGCGAAGCTGTACTCGCCGTTGGCCAGCGGATCGTAGGCACCCGACGGCGGGGTGATAAACGGCGGCAGGTTAGCCGACAGGAAGCCGAAGCTCAGGTTTTGCGAGTCTTGATAAGTCGAGCCCGTGGCGAAAATACTCAGGTCCCATGCACCCAGTGCCGACTCGTCGGTGTCGACGCCGGCATTGAAATCGTAGAACAGCTTGTAGCTCAGGCCATTCGCATTCAAGTTGCTCGCGCTGTCATTGATGTAGTAGCTGAAATTCCAGAGCGAAGCCCCGTTGGCTGTGCCCGGCGTGGCGGTGTAGGTGCCGGTACCGTTATTGCCGAGGGCAGGCGCATTGTAGCGCTGGGTTGCCGCCAGGCCGAGAGTGAGCGTGCTGCCGGAGGCGGTCTTGTAGGTGGTGATCGCGGTCGGGTTGGTCGGAATGCCCGAGCCGCCGAAGGTGGCGCCAGCCAGCTTCGCGAAGTCGGTGTAGGTCGGCGTGATCGGCGCGGCGGCGGCGGCAAACGAGGCAGCGCTCAGCACGAGGGCAGCGATCAGGCGGGACGGGGCGAAAGTCATGATTTACTCCTTAAAAAAATAGACGCTATAAGTGCGATGACTAACGCAATGCAATATTTGTACCAATAAATTGGCGAATTTTTAAAGTTGAATGAAATCAATGACTTGCTGCACTGTGGCAAGTTTAACGGAGAGAGAAGAAATGCCAGCTGTAAAGTTTCCCGACAGCTCAAGCCTGCGCTTCAACCCAGGCCACGATGCCTTTAATACTGCGGAAATCGGCCACCGAGCGGCAGGCGATCTCCGGATGGCGGTCGCGCAACATGCGCGTCAAGGCATTGCCGGGGCCGAGTTCGAGCGCGACCTCGATGCGCGCTTCGGCAATCGCATCGAGGCAGTCGGTCCAGTGGATGGTGTTGGCGGTCTGCCGGGCCAGCAGGCCGGCGGCCTGGGCGCCGTCGCGGATGGTGCTGGCGTTCACGCCGGCCAGAAGCGGCAGGGCAGGCGCCCGGGCATGGGCCTGCAGCAGGGCATGCAGCGGCTCGACCGCCGACGCCAGCAAACCCGTATGCGAAGCGATATGAACGGGCAGCGGTTTATAGGTAGCGCCGGCGTGCTGCGAAAATTTTGCCAACTGGTCAAGATTTGCGCGCAGGCCGCCGGCGATGAGGGCGCCGGGCGTATCGATGGCCGCTTCGCAGCCGGCTTGCGCCACCAGCGCCAGCGCAGCCTGCGGCGCGATGCCGGACAGCGCCGCCAGTCCCTGCTCGCCGCTGCGTTCGGCCGCATCGCTCATGATCGCCGCCCGCTGCGAAGCGATGCCGACCGCGCTGTCCAGAGGCAGCGCACCGGCAATCGCATAGGCGCTGATCTCGCCGACGCTGTAGCCGGTCACCAGCGCGGGCCGCGGCAGGCGCTCGGCCAGCATGGTCCAGGCCATCAGGGTGGCGGCAACCACCAGCGGTTGCGCGCAGCGGTTCTCGAACATGGTCGCGGGATGGGCCAACAACTCGGACAGCGGCGTCTGCGACACCGGCCCATCGGCCGAGCGCAACCAGGTCTGAACGCGATCCATCGCCGCGGGATCGGACGCCGCCAGGTCGAACATGGCCGCGCTCTGCGAGCCTTGGCCGGGGCAGAGAATGGCCAGGCGCAGCGTCATGATGCGCTGCCCAGTGAATGAACGAAGCAGGTCGCCGCCAGCAGATCGGCCGCGCCGCCCGGCGACAGGCGATGCGCGACGAACAAACGATGCGCTGCCACAGCCTTGTCTTCCCAGCCATCCGCCGCGGTGCCGCCGCGCGCCAGGAAGTCAAGCGAAGTGTCGCGCACGATGCGCGCACCTTCAAGACCGCCGCGATGATAGACGTTGGTATCGGATAGCTCCGCCATCAAGGTGAACAGGGTGTCGATGCGCGCGCAGCGCAGGCCGCGGCCAAGCGCCAGCGTGCGGCGCAGGGTGGGCAGCGCGAGTTCGAAGATCGCCGGGAAGCCCGCCGCCGCCTGTTCGCGCGCGCCGGGCGCCGCATGCCGTGCGTGGACCACTGCGCCGTTCGATGAGGACGAGCCGCGATGCCGAGACAGCGCCGCGCCCCAGCAATCGACCATCGTCGCGCGCAAGTCCGCCGGCTGCCAGGATAAAGAACGTCCGGCCGCCGCACACAGCATACCGAGCGAAAAGATGGCCCCGCGGTGCGTGTTGATGCCCCCGGTGGCCAGCAGCATGCGCCGCTCAGCCTCGATGCCCAAGTCCCTGAGCACGGCAAATGAAGCATCCTGCGCGCCGGCCAGTGCGATGTCGAGGAAGTAGCGGCGCAGCGAGAACAGGCTGCGGACAAAAGTCGAGGCGTCCATGTCCTCGTGGCTGCCGGTGTCGACAAGCGAGACCAGTCCCGGCTTGGGATACAGCGCCAGTTCCTGGTACAAGCTGCGCACCGCGTGGCGGGCGATGGTAGCCGCGGGATCGACCGCGATAAAACCGTGAGCAGTGAAGCAGGCTTCAGCCATGGCAGCCTCCGTCCACGCCAAACTGCGCCAGCAACTCGTCGCGCCGCATGAGCGCCACCGCATCCAGGTGCTTGGCCAGCACACGGTCGGCGCCGTCGTGCGTCTGCGCATCCGCACCCAGCCACTCCTTCCAGGACACTGCATGGCCGAAGGGGAATTCGATCTCGCCGTCCAAGGGCAGGCTTTGCGCATGGCGCGCCAGCAGCGCCAGGCCGGCCTCCAGCTGGGCGCCGTTCAAGGGACGAAGCAGCAGGTCGACGTCGGAACTGGCGCCAAGATAGGCCTTGCCGGTGAGGGTCTGCATCGCGAGCGAGCCGAACACGCGGCAGTCGACACCCGCGGCGCGCAAGGCGATGCCCAGGCTGGCCAGGCCCGGCTGCCAGGCGGCAGGGGCTTCCACCTGGTCCAGCGCCAGCGCAGGGCGCACTTCCGCCACGTGGCCGCGCTCGATCGCGAAGCCGAGCCGCACCTTCTGGCCGCTGTGCGCATCCGGCGGCGCCGGAATGCCCAGGCAAAGCAGCCCGGCCGGCGTGCCCGGATCGCTGCGGCGTACGACGGCCGGCAGGCTGCGCGTGCGCCAGTCCAGCGCCAGTTCGCGCGGACTGCCTTGCAGGCCGTGCAGCGCCGTATCCCAGCCCTGCGGCGTCAGCCAGACCAGGTCATGCCGCCTGTACATCGGAGCCCGTGCGTACCGCTGCCGCGACGGGGCGCGCCAGCTTGCGGCCGCCGCGTTCGAGTCCCAGTTCCGCACGGCGGTCTTCCGGCGTTGCGTCAACCAGCGCCTGCTCCATGGCGGCAGCCAGGTCGCCGTGCCAGATCGCGGCCACGCCGCCCATGCGCAGGTAGTTTTCCGGACCCGGCGCGAACACCGGATTGTCCACGGCCAGCTCTTCCAGCCGCTCCAGCGGCACCTTGGTGATGCGCGCCATCGCCGGCAGGCCCATCACGCGGATGGTGGCGTCGGGCAGGGCATAGCAGGCGTCCGCCATCAGGCCGCTGGTGATGAAGCCGCCCGACAAAGCCTGGTCGTACACCAGCCCGACGATGCGGTGGCCGCGGCGCCGCGCCAGTTCGATGCATTTGCCCAGGTGGGCCATGTAACTGTTGATGCCCAACATCTCGTCGCGCCGGCGCAGGCGCTGGCCGACGGTGTCGACCAGGATCACGATCGGCCGGCCGGGATGCGTGCGCACGGTGTCGAGGATGGCGGCGGCCTGCGCCAGCGCGATCTCGACGCCGATCGGCGTGTGTTCGGTGGTGCCGATCACGCTGACGGTCTGCCCGCCCACCTGCGCTTCGCCGCTCAAAAAATTCTCGCGCTCGGCGATGCGGTGGCCTTGCGGGAACAGGGCGTCCGCCACGGTCTGCCAGTTCATGCTGCTGCTCCTTCACGGTGGCCGTCGGCCAGTTCGCGGAATGCGTCGGTTTCCAGCAGGGGCACGCTGTGCGGGTCTTCGATGCCGAGCGCTTCCCAGATCTCCAGCGGGTCTTCGAGGCCGCCGAAGCGTTCGATGCGGCTTGTGAGCATGCGCTGCTCGGCTTCGAGCGCCTCCAGAGTCAGTTCGCAACCGCGACCGCGCGCCGCATCGGCCAGCTGCAAGGCCGCGGCGCGGAAGGCGGCGATGTCGTCGGCGACAATGGCCTGCGCATCCCCTAGCAGATAACGGTGCTTGCCGCCGGTGACGCGCCAGACCAGGGCGCGGTCGCGGGCGTCGAATTCTTCCACGCCGCCGGCGGTCTCGATGACTTCCGGCCCGGACATCGCCAGCCGGCTTTCTTCGGAGATGACGACGCCGTTGGTGCAGCGGGCCACGATGCCCATGCCGCCGAAGCAGCCGTTCGAGCCGCCCACCAGCGAGATCACGGGGATGCCGGCGGCGCGCACGTCCATCACGGCGCGCATCACTTCCGACACGGCGATCAGGCCGGCGTTCGCTTCATGCAGGCGCACGCCGCCGGTTTCCAGCAGAAGCAGCACGGCGTCCGCCTGTTCGTCGATGGCGCGCCTGAGCATGCCGGCCAGCTTGGCGCCATGCACCTCGCCGACCGCGCCGCCCATGAAACCGCCTTCCTGGGCGGCGATGAAGACCCAGCGGCCGTCCATGGTGCCGCGGCCGACCGCGACGCCGTCGTCGAAGGACACCGGGGCGTCCAGCTGGGGCAGATGCGGGCTCGTGACGCGCATCTGCGGCGGCAGGAATTCGTCGAAGCTGCCGGGGTCCAGCATGCCGGCGATGCGCTGGCGCGCGGTGGCTTCCTGGTAGCTGCTCATGAGGCTACTCCCATGATGGATTCTGCTGCCTGGTCGAGCCGCAAGCTGACCACCGCCGGGGTCGCGCCCATGTCGTTGATGGCCACGTGGACGTCGGCCAGCTGCCAGCGCTGGTGGAAGTCGCGCACCACCGCTTCCCAGATAGCCCCGAAGCCGTGCGCCGCGGTACTGATTTCGATCTCGCAGCCGCCGTTCAGCGCTTTCTGCTCGATCAGGATCTCCAGGTTGCCGGAGCCGACCACGCCGACCAGGCGTGCGCCGTCGATCTGGCGCTGGCCGCCACTGAAATTGAATCGTAGGGTTTCCATGATTACCAGTTCCTGAACTGTTTGGGCGGCTTGTACAGGCCGTGCGAAGCGCGCACCAGGTCCTTCATGTTCCTGGCCGCCAGCAGGTCGCGCGTGGCCAGCCGCTTGTCGATGCCGAGGTCTTCGGGGCGCTTGATGATGCCGCGGTCGCGCAAATTTTCCACCATGCGGGCGTCGCGTCCCAGGCCCACGGGGGTGTAGCCGGCCACGCCGCGGATCGCCTGCTCGCGTTCTTCCCCGGTGCGGCACAGCAGCAGGTTGGCGATGCCTTCTTCCGTCAGGATGTGGGTGACGTCGTCGCCGTAGATCATCACCGGCGGAATCGCCATCTTCGCCTGCTCGGCCAGCTGCCAGGCGTCCAGCGTCTCGACGAAGGCCGGCTGCATGTGCTCGCGGAAGGTCTCGACCATCTGCACCACCAGCTTGCGGCCGCGCGGGATGGCATTGGTGCCGCGGCGTGCTTCTTCGCCGGCCTTCAGCCATGCCGGGCTGGCGTGGCGGCGGCCACGCGCATCCGCGCCCATGTTCGGGGCGCCGCCGAAACCGGAGATGCGGCCCAGCGTGGCGGTGGACGAGTTGCCCTGCAAGTCGATCTGCAGGGTCGAGCCGATGAACATGTCGCAGGCGTAGTGGCCGGCCACCTGGCTGAAGGCGCGGTTGCTGCGCATGCTGCCGTCCGGTCCCGTGAAGAACACGTCGGGGCGGGCGCGCACGTACTCTTCCATGCCGAGCTCGGAGCCGAAGGAATGCACGGTCTCGACGAAGCCGGCTTCGATGGCCGGGATCAGCGCCGGGTGCGGATTCAGCGCCCAGTTGCGGCCGATCTTGCCCTTCAGGCCCAGCGAAGCCGCGTAGGTCGGCAACAGCAGTTCGATGGCGGCGGTGTCGAAGCCGATGCCGTGGTTCAGGCGCTCGACCTGGTACTCGCCGTAGATGCCCTTGATGGCCATCATCGCCATCAGCACCTGGATTTCCGAGATCAGTGCCGGGTCGCGCGTAAACAGCGGTTCGATGTAATGCGGGGTCGGCGCCGCCACCGCGAAGTCGACCCAGTCGGCCGGGATGTCGATGCGCGGCAGGACGTCGACGATCTCGTTGACCTGCGCGATCACGATGCCGCTCTTGAAGGCGGTGGCTTCGACGATGGCCGGCGTGTCCTCGGTATTCGGGCCGGTGTACAGGTTGCCGTGGCGGTCCGCGGCCTGGGCGGCCACCAATGCCACCTGTGGCGTCAGGTCGATGAAGTAGCGGCCGAACAGTTCCAGGTAGGTGTGGATGGCGCCGATATTCAGCTTGCCGGCGGAGACCAGCTTGGCCAGCCGTCCGGCCTGCGGGCCGGAGAAGGAGAAGTCCAGCTTTGCCGCGATGCCCTTGTCGAACACGTCCAGGTGCTCGGGCAGGGCCAGCACCGACTGCAGCATGTGCAGGTCGTTGACCCGGCCGGCATCCAGCGAAGCCAGGGTCCTGGCCAGGAAGTCGGCCTGCTTCTGGTTGTTCCCTTCGAGGCAGACGCGGTCGCCGCATTCGATCACCTGGTGCATCAGCTCCTGCGCCAGGTTGGTATCGACGATCTTGCCTTGCAGGCCGGCCTCGAGCCGCTCGCGGGCCCGCGCCAGGCGCTGCTCGCGGTTGGCCCGCTGCCGGTCCCAGCTTCGTTCATTCGCAGCCATCTAGCGCGCTCCCATGATCACGTCGGGCAGGGCGGTCGAAATCTGCGGGAACACGCACAGCAGGATCACCGCCACGAACATCAGCACCACGAACGGCATCACGCCCCAGATCACGTCGGACAGCGGAATGTCCGGGGCGATGTTCTTGATGACGAAGATGTTCAGGCCCACCGGCGGGTGGATCAGGCCCATCTCCATCACGATGGTCATCACCACACCGAACCAGATCAGGTCGAAGCCGGCTTCGCGCAGCGGCGGCAGGATGATCGGCGCGGTCATCAGGATGATGGACACCGGCGGCAGGAAGAAGCCGAACACGATCACCATCAGCAGGATCACGGACAAGAGCACCCACTTCGACAGATGCAGCCCCACCACCCACTGCGCGGCCGACTGGCTGATGTGCAGGTAGCTCATCACGTAGGAGTAGAGCAGGGACATGCCGATGATCATGAGGAGCATGGTCGACTCCTTGATCGTCGAGCTCAGGATCGGCCCGAGTTCCTTCGGCCGCCAGATGCCGTAGACGACGGCCATCAGCACGATCGCCAGCAGCGCGCCCAGGCCCGCGGTTTCCGAAGGCGTGGCGTAGCCGCCGTACAGCGCGATCATCACACCGGTCAGCAGCACCAGGAAGGGCAGCACGCGCGGCAGCATCTCGACCTTTTCCGCCAGCGTGTAGGTGTGGTCATCCAGGTAGGCCGACTTCTCGCCGCCGCGCTGGTAGAGTTCATGCGCCAGGCGGTATTCCTTACGCGCCCGGTACACGGCGTAGCCGGCGAACAGCAGCACCAGCATCAGGCCGGGGCCGATACCGGCCAGGAACAGGCGGCCCAGCGACTGCTCGGCGGC
Organism: Massilia sp. Bi118; assembly: GCF_918697865.1. Lineage (GTDB taxonomy): Bacteria > Pseudomonadota > Gammaproteobacteria > Burkholderiales > Burkholderiaceae_D > Telluria. The sequence continues at coordinate 91,497 of NZ_CAKKMV010000005.1, forward strand.
CACCGCGTACAGGATCATCGTGATCGACGGCGGCAGCAGGATGCCGAGGGTGCCGCCGGCGGCGATGATGCCGGCCGCGAAGCCGGGCGAATAGCCGCGCTTGCGCATCTCCGGAATGCCGGCCGAACCGATCGCCGAGCAGGTGGCAGGCGAGGAGCCGGCCATGGCGGCGAACAGCGCGCAGGCGAACACGTTGGCGATGCCCAGGCCGCCCGGCACCTTGTTCAGCCAGGCGTGGATAGCCGAGTACAAGTCGCGCCCGGCCGGCGACTTGCCGATCGCTGCGCCCTTCATGATGAAGAGTGGGATCGACAGCAGTGTGATCGAGGCCATCTCTTCGTACACGTTCTGGGTGATCGTGTCGAGCGAGGAGGCCGGCATGAAGAAATACATGAACGCGGTAGCGACCATGCCCAGTGCGAAAGCGATCGGCATGCCCGAGAACATGACGACGAGCGTGGCGGCGGCGTAGCCGACGCCGAGGGAAAGAGCGCTCATGATTTATTCCTTTTCGGTCAGGCGGCCGATCAGCTGCACCAGGATCTGCACCGTCAGCAGCGTCATCCCGAAGGCCATCAGCGAATACGGGATCCACAGCGGCGGCGCCAGCGTCGACGAGGTGGTCTGGCCTTCGACCAGGGCTTCGTGGAACAGCGTCCACGATTTCCAGGAGAAGAAGGCGCAGAACACGAAGGACAGCAGGTCCACCAGCATCAGGCGGAAGCGGTTGACCCGCGGCGACAGCAGCCCGGCCAGCGCCTCGATGCCGATATGGCCGCGGAAGGACTGCACGTAGGCCGCACAGAAGAAGGTGGCGCCGACCAGCATGAAGACCGCGGCCTCGTCCTGCCAGTCGGTGGCGACCTTGAAGAAGTAGCGCATCACCACCGAATAGCTCAGCACCATGGCGGTGAGAATCATCGCCGCCATGGAAATCACCAGCAGCAGGTGATTGATCCTGTTGAGGATGGTGGCCAGGGTGGCCGCCCCGCGGTGCGAGGGCAGCGCGGGCGCCTGCGGCGCCTGCACCTCGAATCCGTGCGCGCTCATCACTTCACCTGTTCGGCGAGCTGCAGCAGCTTGGCGGTGTTGGCGTTCTTGGCGGCGAAGTCCTTCCACGCGGTGCGGCGGGCGATGTCCTGCCACTTCTTGACGGTGGCCTCGCTCAGGTCGACGGTCTTGGCGCCGGCCTTGGCGAACACCTTGGCGACATCTTCGTCATCTTCCTTGGCTTCCTTCAGCGCGAAAGCTTCCATTTCGGCGCCGACCTGCAGGATGACGGCCTGCTGCTCCTTGCTCAGGCGGTCGAAGGCGGCCTTCGACATCATCAGCGGCTCCAGCATGAACCAGTAGGACTTGCCGCGGCCGGTGGTCAGCGCCTTCGACACTTCCTCGAGGCGGAACGAGATCAGCGAGGTCGAGGAGGTGAGGGCGGCGTCCATCGCGCCGGTCTGCATGCCGGCATAGATCTCGTTGGACGGCAGGGTCACGACGGCGGCGCCGGCTTCCTTGAGGATCAGGTCCATCTCGCGCGAACCGCCGCGGATCTTCATGCCCTTCGCGTCTTCCGGCTCGACGATCGGCTTGCCGCGCGAGGCCATGCCGCCCGCCTGCCAGATCCAGCTGACCATCACCACGCCCTTGTCGGCGAGGATCCTGGTCAGCTCCTTGCCGACCGCGGCGTTCTTCCAGGCTGCGCTCTGCTCGTAGGAGGTCACAAGGCCGGGCATCAGGCCGATATTGGTTTCGGGGACTTCGCCGCCGGCGTAGGACAGCGGCACCAGCGACATGTCGAGCGCGCCCTTGCGCATCGCCGAGAACTGGGCATTGGTTTTCATGAGCGACGAGCCGGGATAGATCTCGAACTTCACGCTGCCCTTGGTGCGTTTTTCCACCTCGGCGGCGAACATGCGCACCAGGCGGTCGCGGAAATCGCCCTTGTCGATGGTACCGCCGGGGAACTGGTGCGAAATCTTGATGGTGGTGTTCTGCGCCCAGGCCGGCGCCGCGCCGAATGCCATGCCGATGCTCAGTGCCAGTACGCCCAGGGTGGTGCGTCGATTGATTGCCATGTCTTATCTCCTCAGTTCTCTTTAGTATTTACTTCAAGGGAACGCATGCTTGTGCATGCATATTTTTTGTTTATGTATACAAGATGACCCAGAAAAAATACAATGTCAATCAGGTTAATATGATTTTTTTAAGCGGGAAGCAGCGCCATGAAAAAGCTCTCTGATCGGCTACGCGAACAGATCGAGGAACGAATTGCTACTGGGAAGTTGTTACCAGGGCAGCATCTCGACGAAACGGAACTGGCCAATGAATTCGGGGCATCGCGTACCCCGATCCGCGAAGCCCTGATCCAGCTGGCCTCGGCCGGGCTGGTGCAGATCCGACCGCGCCGCGGGGCGGTGGTGTCGACGGTGTCGCCGCACGAAATCGTGGAGATGTTCGAGGTGATGGCCGAGCTGGAAGCCATGTGTGCACGCCTGGCGGCGCGGCGCATGTCGGCCGCCGAACACGCCAAGCTGCTGGAAGCGCACCAGGCCTGCAGCAGCGCCTACGAGGCGCGCGACCCGGACGAGTACTACTACCGCAACGAGGTGTTCCACCAGATGATCTTTGCGGGCAGCCACAACCACTTCCTGGCGGAGCAGGCGCGCGCCCTGTCGCGCCGGCTCCGTCCCTACCGGCGCCTGCAGCTCAGGGTGCGCGACCGCATGAAGCACTCGTTCAGCGAGCACGATGCGGTGGTCAAGGCCATCATCGACGGCGACGGCCAGAAGGCCGCCGACTTCCTACGCAGCCATGTGGCCGTGCAGGGGCAGCGCTTTACCGACCTCGTGGCCTCGCTGGAGGCGATGAGCGCCGTGGCGGCGTAGAGCGCTCCTAGAAGCCGTACTTCAGGCCGATGCTGTAGACATCGGCCTTCGGCCCGCTGACCTTGCGCTTGCCATAGCGCTCGTATTCGACCACCGCGTCCAGGTTCCCGGTCAGCTTGTACTGCGCACCCAGGCCGGCATACAGGCCGGTATCCCGGTCGGTAAAGTTCCATCCCCTCAGCTCGGCCGAGGTCTTGCGCTGGCTGTACGACAGGCCGAACTTGCCGAAGGCCGACAACCGCTCGCCGATCGGGACCGTGTATTTGCCGGCGAGGTAGGCGCGTGTGGTCTTCGCCTGCCCCTGACCGAAGATGTAGCCGGTGTCCGGCGTCCAGTCCCAGGCGGTGAATTCGGAGGTGCGGAAGCCCGCCAGGCCGGCTTCGACGCCCCAGTTCTGGTTGAACTCATAGCCGCCGAAGATCTTGGCATTGGCCCTGCGGCCGCCTGCGATGGTATCGCTGACGACGCCCAGGCCGAGGCCGACGTAGGCGTGTGGTTTTGCTTCGGCCGTGAGCCTGGCGGCGCCGGTGTCGGTGGTGGTCTGGGCCTGGGCGGCGCCGATGGCGGACAGGCTGGCAAGTACGGAGATGAGCAGATTTTTCATGTTCAGAACCCGAATTTCAGGCCGGCGTTGAGGACGTGGTTCTTTGCGCCATTGCGGGGCGATTCGCCGTTACGTTCGATTTCGGCATACAGCGACACCTTCTGGGTCAGCTTGAACTGCGCACCGGCTGCGGCATACACACCGTTGTTGCTCTCCTTGAAGTTCCACGACCCTACCGGGCTCGAATATTTCTGCTCGCTATGGGCCAGGCCCAGCTTGCCGTACACCGAGGCGCGCTCGCTGAGCGGGAAGGTGTATTTGGCGGCCGCGTAATAGCTCTTGCTCTGCAGGCGGGTGTAGGCCAGGTCGTGATCGCCCTGCGTGACATAAAACCCGGTGCTGCCCAGCCATGAATAGCCTGCTTCGACACCCCAGTTCTGGTGGAAGTCATAGCCGCCGAAGATCTTGGTGGTGCGCTTGCGGTCGTTGGTGATGGAGTCCTTGACCATGCCCGTGCCGATGCCGACGTAGGCATGCGGCGCGGTATCGGCGAAGCTGGTGGTCTGGGCCTGTGCCGCTCCCATGGCAAGGGCCCCCGCGAGCACTGCGAAAATCGTCTTCTTCATTGTTTTTCCTTTGTTTTGGTTTTCACTGTGCCGCGATGCACCGGCATCGCGACAGGAAAAACGATAGCAGCTTGTTTCTTTTAAAAAACTGTCGGATTGGTAAGAAACTGTTACGGGTGTGCATATAAATGACTGAGAAGTCAGATATGTATATTGCCGCGCTTTTGAAAATGATCGACGTTGCTCGGCGATGAGGGCGAGTTGGGCGCAGATGGGCAAGCCGTCTCTGTTGCGCTTGCTTACAAATTTGAAGAGATTCCGGACATGTCGGTTCGCTGTCGCTGGCCGGCGCGGCCCGCCATGTCATCAAACCGTTAAATTCCCGTCATCCTCCTGACATACAGCTCCACTATTCTGCCCAGCGATCGCCGCGCCAAGGCGCGGTCCCACTGACCTGATCCTGGAGTGTTGACGCATGAATCCGAATACCGACCTGTCCCGCCGCCGCCTGCTTCGCCTGCTGGGCGCCACCCCGATGCTGCCGATCGGCGCCGGCACCGTGGGCGCCATGCTCGCCGGCTGCGGCGGTGGCGACGACAGCCCGGTCACGACCGCGCCGACGCCGCCGGTGACCACCACGCCGCCGGCCGTGACCCTGTCCAGCGTCTCGTTCAGTTCGATGCCGGCGCCCTCGCTGGCCAACGCCGCCGCAATGGCCACCACCACCGTCGGCTCGACCATGAGCGTCAGCTTCAGCGACAGCAGCAAGCTGGATTTCAAGCTGTCCTATCAACCCTTCTTCATCACCGGCGACCTGGTCCCGAACGGCAACGGCGGCACCATCCTGGCTGGCGGCTACTACGACATCAACAACAAGGCCATCGTCGACACCACCGTGGCCGGCAAGGAGCGCCAGTTCTTCTCGGACTCGCCGGACGGCACCTCGCTGCTGACCGTGCCGAACGCCAAAGTGACCGGGGTGAAGGGCAATACCGTGTTCGCCGTGGTGCAGTTCGAATACACGAGCCTTGCCCAGGATGGCAAGACCGACATGTACGGCAAGCTGCCGTCGCCGATCGCCGTGCTGACCCTGGACCAGGACCCGGGCACCGGCAAGCTCAGTCTCGTGAAGTACCACAACGTCGACACTTCCAGCGTCAACGGCCTGTGGATCACCTGCGGCGCCAGCCTGTCGCCCTGGGGCACCCACCTGTCGAGCGAAGAATACGAGCCGAACGCCTTCACCGCCGCCGGCGAAGCGCAGTTCAAGGGCTTCAGCAAGAGCCTGTACGGCGACGAGACCAGGGCCAATCCCTACAACTACGGCTACATGCCGGAAGTGACGGTCAACCTCGATGGCACCGCGTCCATCAAGAAGCACTACTGCATGGGCCGCATCTCGCACGAACTGGTGCAGGTGATGGGCGACAACCGCACCGTGCTGATGGGTGACGACGCCACCAACAGCGGCTACTTCGTGTTCGTCGCCGACAAGGAGAAGGACCTGTCGAGCGGCACCCTGTATGTGGCCAAGGTCGGCGCCGGCTTCTCGGTGGACCCGGCCGCCGCCGCGGCGCCGCTCACCTGGATCAAGCTGGGCTCCGCCACCAGCGACGAGATCCGCTCGCTGGCCGCGTCGATCAAGGCCACCGACATCATGGACGTCAAAACCGCCGATCCGGCCGATGCAAGCTACACCAAAGTCGTTGCCAACGGCCGCGTCGAGTGGATCAAGCTGAAAGCCGGCATGGAAAAGGCCGCCGCCTTCCTGGAAACCCACCGCTACGCCGCGCTGGTCGGCGCCTCGATGGGCTTAACCAAGATGGAAGGCACGACCGTCAACCTGAAGGACAAGGTCGCCTACTCGGCGCTGGCCAACTGCAATGGTTCGATGGTGGCCGGCAGCTCGACCAACGTGCCAGGCAACGGCATCTCGATCCCGAAGACCCTGACCGCCGGCGCCGTGATGGCGCTGAACCTGAAAGGCGGCCAGAAGGACACCGCCGGCAACGCCATCAACAGCGAATGGATGCCGGTCGATACCAGGGCCCTCCTGATCGGCGAAGACATCGCCGCCGACGCCCTTGGCAACACGGCGAATCCGGACAAGATCGCCAGCCCGGACAACCTGAAGTTCTCGGAAAAGATGCGCACCCTGTTCATCGGCGAGGACAGCGGCAACCACGTCAACAACTTCCTGTGGGCCTACAACGTCGACACCAGGCAGCTCACGCGCATCCTGTCGACGCCGTCCGGCGCCGAATCGACCGGCCTGCACGCGGTGGACGACATCAACGGCTGGACCTACATCATGAGCAACTTCCAGCACCCGGGCGACTGGGGCGGCATCCACGCGAATGTGAAGGGGACGCTGGAGCCGCTGATCAGGGCGAATTACAAGGACAAGTTCGGGGCGGCTGTGGGTTATCTGACCGGTGAACTCACGCAGTTCAAGCTGGCCAAGGCCTAAGCACCTCGTCATTCCCGCGCAGGCGGGAATCCAAGTTTGCAAGAGTTGTCGAAACGCGTCCAACTTGGATTCCCGCCTCCGCGGGAATGACGTTTACAGGCCAACGATTAAAACAGGCTTGTGAATTCCCGCGCCGCCTCAAACGGATCCGGCGCCAAATACACACTACTGATCGCCGCCACCATCTCCGCCCCCAGCCCCACCAGCGGCCGCGCATTCTCCACCGTCATCCCCCCGATCACCACCACCGGCACCCGCAACTGCGCCCGCGCCTGCGCCACGATATGCAGCGGCGTGCTGACCTCGTACACCTTCACGCGCGATGGATAGAAGCCGCCGAAGGCCACATAACTCGCCCCTGCCTGCTGCGCCGCCTGCGCCAGCGCCAGCTCCCCGTAGCATGACGCGCCGACGATTCTGGAAGGCCCCAGCGCCGCACGCACCGCGGCCACAGTCGCATCCGTGCCGCCGACATGCACGCCGTCCGCATCCAGCTGCAGGCACAGGTCCACATGGTCGTTGATGAGCAGCGGCCGGCCGTGAGAACGGCACAGTGCCAGCAGCGCGCCCGCCTGTTCCCGCCGCAGCGCCGCCGACGCCGTCTTGTTGCGGTACTGGACCAGCGCCGCGCCGGCGTCCAGCGCCTGCGCCGTCACGTCCAGCAGCCGGCCGGTGTCCTCCCAATCCGGCGTGACCAGATAGAGTCCCTTCATCTCAAGCTCCCCGATGTTCGATCCGGCGCGGAATGCGCTGGCCGTGGGCGATCGCATACGAATCCGCGAGCGCCTGGTTGCAGCAGCGCTGGGCGCGTTCCAGCGCCTGCGCCATCGTGTCGCCCAGGGCCAGGCGCGCGGCCAGGGTGGCGGCCAGCGTGCAGCCGCTGCCGTGGAATTCGCCGGGCAGGCGCGGCCAGCGCCATTCGCGCACGCCGTCGCGGCTGTGCCAGCGGTTGACCACTTCGGCACCAATGCCATGGCCGCCGGTGACCAGCACGTTCGGGCAGGAGACGGGGCCGAGCGCCGCCGCTTCCGGCAGATTCGGCGTGAGCACCGTTGCCACCGCCAGCAGCGGCGCCAGCGCCGCCAGCGCATCGCCGCGCGCGAGCGGGTCGCCGTGGCCGCTGGCCAGCACCGGGTCGAGCACCACCGGCAGCGCCGGCTGGCGCGCACGCAGCAGCAGGACGATGCCGGCAATCGCTTCGGCGTTCGCCAGGCTGCCCGGAATGCCCAGCTTGACCGCGCGGATGGGCATGGTGTCGAGCAGCAGCGTAGCCTGGCGCGCCAGCAGCCCGGCATCCACCGGCGCCACCTCGTGCACCCGCTCGTGGTCCTGCACCGTCAGTGCCGTCACGATGGGCAGCGCGTGCGCGCCCTGGGCCGCGATGGCCTCGATGTCGGCCTGGATGCCGGCCCCGCCCGACGGGTCGAGGCCGGAAAACACCAGTACGCAGGGCCGCATCAGACTCGCCCCGCCATCGGCGAGGAAGGCGAGCCCGTGAAGCGCCGCGGCATCCGTCCCGCCAGATACGCATCGCGGCCGGCCTCCACCGCCAGGCGCATCGCACGCGCCATGCGCACCGGGTCCTGGGCGAGGGCGATGGCGCTGTTCATCAGCACGCCGTCGCAGCCCAGCTCCATCGCCAGGGCGGCATCCGAGGCTGTGCCGACGCCGGCGTCGACCAGCACCGGCACCATTGCCTGCTCGACGATCAGCGAGAGGTTCCACGGATTCAGGATGCCCATGCCGGAGCCGATCAGGGACGCCAGCGGCATCACGGCGGCCACGCCGAGGTCTTCCAGCATGCGCGCCTGGATCGGGTCGTCGCTGCAGTAGACCATCACGTCGAAGCCGTCGCGCACCAGTTCCTCGGCGGCGCGCAGGGTTTCGGGCATGTTGGGGAACAGGGTCTTGTCGTCGCCCAGCACCTCGAGTTTCACGAGCTTGTGTCCGTTCAGCAGCTCGCGCGCCAGCTGCAGCGTGTACACGGCGTCCCTGGCAGTGTAGCAGCCGGCGGTATTCGGCAGGATGGTGTAGCGCGAGGGCGATACTGCATCCAGCAGATTCGGTGCGTGCGGGTCCTGGCCGATGTTCACGCGGCGGATCGCCACGGTGATGATCTCGGCGCCGGAAGCCTCGGTGGCGGCGGCGGTCTGCGCCAGGTCCTGGTATTTGCCGCTGCCGACCAGCAGGCGCGAGCGGTATGCCTTGCCGGCGATGACGAGCGGCCGGTTGTTCGTGTCGTTCATGTTTTATCTCCGATAAGTTCAGCCGCCGCCGATGGCGCGCACCACATCCACGCGGTCGCGCGGCCGCAGCAGCGTCGTGCGCCAGTGCTCGCGCGGCACCACGCGGCGGTTCACGGCCAGCGCCAGCGCCTGGCCGGACAGGCCCAGGCTGTCGACCAGCGCATGCAGGCTGGCGGCGCGCGGCAGGATGTGCGGTGCGCCGTTCAGTTCGATCTCCAGCATGTTCAAGCCTTCCCATAAAGTTCGGCGCCTTTGCGCACGAACTCCACCGCCTTCTCCTGCATGCCTGCGGCGGCGTAGTCGCGCACCTCCTGCGTGATCTTCATCGAGCAGAAATGCGGCCCGCACATCGAGCAGAAGTGGGCGACCTTGGCGGAATCCTTGGGCAAGGTCTCGTCGTGGAAGCTGCGCGCCTTGTCCGGATCGAGCCCGAGGTTGAACTGGTCTTCCCAGCGGAATTCGAAGCGCGCTTTCGACAGGGCGTTGTCGCGGATCTGCGCGCCCGGATGGCCCTTGGCCAGATCGGCCGCGTGGGCCGCGATCTTGTAGGTGATGATGCCGTCCTTGACGTCGTCCTTGTCGGGCAGGCCCAGGTGCTCCTTGGGCGTTACGTAGCAAAGCATGGCGGTGCCGTACCAGCCGATGTTGGCGGCGCCGATGCCCGAGGTGATGTGGTCATAGCCGGGGGCGATGTCGGTGGTCAGCGGACCCAGGGTGTAGAAGGGCGCTTCATGGCACTGGTCCAGCTGCAGGTCCATGTTCTCCTTGATCAGGTGCAGCGGCACGTGGCCCGGACCTTCGATCATGGTCTGCACCTCGTGCTTCCAGGCGGTTTGCGTGAGCTCGCCGAGGGTGCGCAGCTCGGCCAGCTGGGCTTCGTCGTTGGCGTCGTGGATCGAGCCCGGGCGCAGGCCGTCGCCGAGGCTGAAGGCGACGTCGTAGACCTTCATGATTTCGCAGATCTCTTCGAAGTGCGTGTACAGGAAGGATTCCTTGTGATGCGCCAGGCACCACTTGGCCATGATGGAGCCGCCGCGCGAAACGATGCCGGTCAGGCGGCTGGCCGTCATCGGAATGAAGGGCAGGCGCACGCCGGCATGGATGGTGAAGTAGTCGACGCCTTGCTCCGCCTGTTCGATCAGCGTGTCGCGGTAGATCTCCCAGGTCAGCTCTTCGGCCTTGCCATTGACCTTTTCCAGCGCCTGGTAGAGCGGCACGGTACCGATCGGAACCGGGCTGTTGCGGATGATCCATTCGCGCGTCTCGTGGATATGCCTGCCGGTCGAGAGGTCCATGACCGTATCGCCGCCCCAGCGGATGGCCCAGGTCATCTTCTCGACTTCTTCGCCGATCGAGGAAGTGATGGCCGAGTTGCCGATATTCGCGTTGATCTTCACCAGGAAGTTGCGGCCGATGATCATCGGTTCCGATTCCGGGTGGTTGATGTTGGCCGGCAGGATGGCGCGGCCGCGGGCGATCTCGTCGCGCACGAATGCCGGCGTGATCTCGGCCGGAATCGCCGCGCCGAAGGACTGGCCCGGATGCTGGCGGCCCAGCAGGGCGGCCATTTTCTGCCCCGTCGGACCGGCCGCTTCCAGGCTGCGCAGGTAGTCCTGGCGCCGCAGGTTCTCGCGGATCGCGACGAATTCCATCTCGGGCGTGACGATACCCTGGCGCGCGTAGTGCATCTGGGTGACGTTGCGGCCACCGGCGGCGCGGCGCGGCTTGCGCTGCAGGTCGAAGCGCAATTCCGCCAGCTTCGGGTCCTTCAGGCGCTCCTGGCCATAACGCGATGAAGGACCGGGCAGCTCGATGGTGTCGCCGCGTTCACGGATCCAGCCAGCGCGCGGGCAGGGCAGGCCGGAACGGATGTCGATGCGCACATCCGGATCGGTATAGGGCCCGGAGGTATCGTAGACCCAGACCGGTGGATTCGGCTCGGCGCCGAAAGATGCGGGGGTAGGCGATTGCAGGATTTCGCGCATCGGCACCCGGATGTCGGGACGCGAGCCGGCCACATGGGCCTTGCGCGAATTGGGAAGCGGCGTCACGGCCGCGGCATCGACCGTGGCGCTGGCGGACAGGAATTTTGGATCGGCGTTCAATTGCACTCCTTGTTGGCGACTGAAGATCGATCCAGCTCGGAGGAGTGCAAAGATGAGCGCAGGCACGGGCATGCGCGGACTCTGTAGCTTCCCTTCGCTGGCATTATCCAGATCAGGTTCGGAGGGTATTTCTCACCCGCGCCGTTTAAAGCGCAGGACCCCTAGCGTTGTTGCCGCTTCATGAAGAAGCGACGGGCGGAGTGTACGTGGGTTTTGGAACAATGGCAATCCAGGCGCCGCGCGTGATAATGCGCGTATTTATTCGCGCGCCGGCCTGATAAGCTCCACCCCATGATGAACCAGTAACATGCAAGGAGAGCCCATGTTCGACCGTCTCAAACGCAGTTTCCGCCTCGTTGGCGCCAGCGCGGAAGTGCTCAGGCAGGACAAGCACCTGATGCTGTTCCCCATCATCTCGGGCCTGGCCCTGCTGGTGGTGCTGGCCGCCTTCGCGCTGCCGCTGTTCGGCCTGGCCTCGATCGATGGCATCGGCCAGGGCGGCGCCTATTCGGCGGCCTTCCTGTTCTACATCGTCCAGTACTTCGTCATCTTCTACTACAACACGGCCCTGGTCGGCGCGGTCATGATCCGGCTCGACGGCGGCAGCCCGACCCTGAGGGATGGCCTGCGCATCGCCAACGGCCGTATCGGGACGATCTTCGGCTACGCCGTCATCTCCGCCACCGTCGGCGTGATCCTGCGCGCCATCCAGGAGCGGGTCGGCTTCATCGGCCGCCTGATCGCCGGCCTGCTCGGCGCCGGCTGGACCGTCGCCACCTTCCTGGTCGTGCCGGTGATCGCGAGCGGCGAGCGCGGTGCGATGGATTCGATTTCCGAGAGCACGGCCCTGCTCAAGCGCACCTGGGGCGAGAACGTGGCCGGGCAGGTGGGACTGAGCACCGCCTTCGGCCTGCTGTACTTCTTCCTGATCGCGGGTGGCGTCGTGCTGACGCTGTTCATGGTCAAGCTGGGCGCGGCGCCGGCGCTTTATTTCCTGTTCGCCACCTTTGCCGTGCTGGCCGGCCTTGCCTGCATGCTGGTGCACGCCACGCTGAGCGGCATCTATTCGGCCGTGCTGTACCGCTACGCCGTCGGCGGCAGCGACGCGCCCGGCTTCGACCACGGCGCCCTGGCTTCGGCCTTCCAGCAAAAATCCTGAAACAGGGACGGGATGGTGCGATACTATGCGGCTTGACGTCGAATCCCGCGCCGCAATGCCCACCCTGTCCCAACTCCTCCTGTACCCGATCAAATCCTGCGCCGGCATGGCCGTGCAGGAGGCCACCCTGCTCGAATCCGGCCTCGCCGCGCACGGCGTGCACGACCGCGAATGGATGCTGGTGACCGAATCAGGCCAGTTCCTGACCCAGCGCGAATATCCGCGCATGGCGCTCATCCGGCCCCGCCCGGACGGCGGCAACCTGCGCGTGAGCGGCCCCAACATGGGCGACCTGCTGCTGCCGCTGGCCTGGCATGAGGAAGCGCCCACCCGCCACGTCCAGATCTGGGACGACAGCGTCAGCGCGGCCGATTGCGGCGACGTGGCCGCCGGCTGGTTCACCGAGGCGCTCGACGCCCGCGAGCGGGTCCGCCTGGTGCGCTTCCGGCACGACGTCGTGCGTCCGACCAGCGTCAAGTGGACCGGCGGCATGCCTTCGCAGACCCGCTTCGCCGACGGCTATCCGCTGCTGCTGATCGGCCAGTCCTCGCTCGACGACCTGAACCTGCGCCTGCGCGCGGCCGGGCGTGAAACGCTGCCGATGGACCGCTTCCGCCCGAACCTGGTGGTGGCCGGCCTGGAAGCCTTCGAAGAGGATTACACGGCTTTCCTCAGCACCGGCGCGGCCGAGATCCGCCCGGTCAAACCCTGCGCGCGCTGCCCGATTCCGGCGATCGACCAGGCCACCGGCGTCTCGGGCCCCGATCCGCTCGACATCCTGCAGACCTACCGCGCCAACCCCAAACTCGACGGCGCGGTCTGCCTGGGCATGAACTGCATCGTCTCGGCCGGCGCCGGCGCCAGGTTGCACGTGGGACAGGAACTGGCAGCCGAACTCGCATTCTGACAACGCCTGGACAAGGTTTCCATTTGCATTACGGCCGAGTTGGCGTAATGTTAGGGCAAATTGCTGAAAGGAACGTCCATGCATGAGCAGCAGGGCGCCAGTGTGCGCGAACTGATGGCCGAGAACGCCGCGCTGCGCAGGCAGCTCGCCAGCCTGATCGACCAGGCCGAGAGCAACCACGCGATCATGATGCGCCACCAGGGCTTCGATCTCGACATCGTGGGCGCGGGCAGCTTCCAGGAACTGGTTGCCACCATCTTCCGCCAGCTGCCCATCGTCTCCAGCCTGGACATCGTGACCCTGTCGCTGGTCGACGCCGGCGCCGACATCTACACCGTGATGCACAAGCTGGACGTGGACTTCGAGGCCCTGCCCAACCTGCTGTTCCATGAACACGCCGAGGAGCTGGGCTTCGACCTCGAGCCGGGCCGCCCGCCGCGTCCGCGTTTGCTGCCTTACCACCCGCTCAGCCACGGCATGGCCTTCCCGCACCCGCCTGCCGGCCTGGCCAGCGTCGCCCTGGTGCCCCTGATCCGCAACCGCCGCCTGATCGGCAGCCTGAACCTGGGCAGCCGCGACCCGAGCCGCTTCACGCCGCTGCTGGGCACCGACTTCGTCGAGCACATGGGCTCGATCATCGCGATCTGCCTCGAGAACGTGATCAGCAACGAGATGCTGAAGTACATCGGCCTGACCGATGCGCTGACCGGCGTCTACAACCGCCGCTACATGGACCGCCGCCTGGCCGAGGAGATCGCCCGCGCGCGCCGCCAGTCCTACCGCATCGCCTGCATGTACATCGACGTCGATCATTTCAAGCAGGTCAACGACAGCCACGGCCACCAGGCCGGCGACGACGTGCTGCGCGAAGTCGCCGCGCGCATCAAGGCCGAGCTGCGCATGTCGGATGCGCTGGGCCGCTTCGGCGGCGAAGAATTCGTGGTGCTGCTGATCGACGCGGACCTGGACAGCGCCGGCATCGTGGCGCAGCGCATCCGCGCCAGCGTGGCCGACAAGCCTTTCCTGCTGCCGGAAGGGCAGGGCCTGTCGGTGACGGTGTCGATCGGGGTGGCGGCCTTGAACGATTTCGAGCGCGAGCATGCGATCGAGGAGGTGGCCTCGGCGCTGGTTGCCCAGGCCGATGGGGCCTTATATCAAGCCAAGCAGCAGGGCAGGAACCGCGTCGTAACCGGGTAACGCACGTGGGCACGGGGTGCCCACGCGTGCCATCAACGCAATAAACGCCCCTCGGCCCGATTGACGGCCATCCCGGTCCCGCGCAACACCACCACATCCCCGGCCCGCAGCTCGGTATCCTCCTCCGGCTCGATCCGCTGGTTACCGCGCCGGACCGCCGTCACTTCCGCGCCCACTTCATCCAGCGCCAGGTCGCCGAGGCAGCGGCCGACCGCGCCGGCGTCCTCGGCCAGCACCACCGAATGCAGGCGCACGTAGTTGTGCTCCGGGTCTTCCTTGATGTCGCTGGCGCCGTGGAAGAAGCCGCGCAGCGAGGCATAGCGCTCGTCGCGCGCGGCCTGCACGCGGTGCACCACGCGGCGCAGCGGCACGCCCATCACCACCAGTGCGTGCGAGGCCAGCATCAGGCTCGATTCCAGCGCTTCCGGCACCACCTCGGTGGCGCCGGCGCGTTTCAGGAGATCGAGTTCGGTGTCGTCGTGGGCGCGCACGATCACCGGCAGCTTGGGCGCCAGCTCGTGCACCAGGTGCAGCACCTTGAGCGCCAGGCGGGTGTCGGCAAAGGTGACCACCAGCGCGCTGGCGCGGTTGATGCCGGCCGCGATCAGGGCTTCCCTGCGCGAGCAGTCGCCGTAGGAGACGTTGGCGCCGGCCGCGCGCGCCTCCTGGACCCGCTCCGGGTCGAGGTCGAGCGCATACCAGGGCAGCTTTTCTTCGGACAGCAGGGTCGCCAGGCTTTGCCCGCTGCGCCCGAAGCCGGCGATGATCACGTGCTTCTGCGCCGCCATCGTGCGGCTGGCGATCTGGGTCAGCTGCAGCGACTGCAGCATCCATTCGTTGGACGCCATCTTCATCACGATCTTGTCGCTGTTGGCGATCATGAAGGGCGCCAGCAGCATCGACAGCACCATCGCCGCCAGCACCAGCTGGATCAGGAAGGGATCGATCAGCTTCGAACCCGAAGCGAGATTCAGCAGCACGAAGCCGAATTCGCCGGCCTGGGCCAGGGCCAGGCCGGTGCGCATGGCCACGCCGTCGGAGGAGCCGAAGGCCTTGGCCAGCGCCGCGATCAGGGCGAATTTCAGGAGCACCGGCACCAGCAGCATGGCCAGCACCAGCCACCAGTTGGCCAGCACCAGCTCCAGGTTGAGCAGCATGCCGATGCTGATGAAGAACAGGCCGAGCAGAACGTCGCGGAAGGGTTTGATGTCCTCTT
Source organism: Massilia sp. Bi118 (assembly GCF_918697865.1). Taxonomy (GTDB): domain Bacteria; phylum Pseudomonadota; class Gammaproteobacteria; order Burkholderiales; family Burkholderiaceae_D; genus Telluria. Next base: position 106,789 of record NZ_CAKKMV010000005.1, read on the forward strand.
CCACCTGGTGCTTGTACTGGGTCTCGGAGATCAGCATGCCGGCCACGAAGGCGCCCAGCGCCAGCGAGAGGCCGGCGCGCTCGGTGATCCAGGCCGCGCCCAGGGTCACCAGCAGCAGGTTCAGCATGAACAGTTCCTGCGAGCGGCGCTTGGCGACGATGGTGAACCACCTGCGCATCCACTTCTGGCCGAAGAACAGCAGCAGCGCCAGCACGCCGGCGGCTTTCACGGCCGCCCAGCCCAGGTTCATCGCCAGCTCCTCGGCCGGCCGCGCCAGCGAGGGGATCAGGATCAGCAGCGGCACCACCGCCAGGTCCTGGAACAGCAGGATCCCGATGATGCGCCGTCCATGCTCGCTTTCGAGCTCGAGGCGCTCGGTCAGCATCTTGGAGACGATCGCGGTGGACGACATGGCCAGCGCGCCGCCCAGCGCCAGCGCGGCCTGCCAGCTGATGTTCAGCGGCGGCGGCAGGCGCGGGCTGAGGAAGGCGACCAGCATGGTGATCAGGATGGTCAGCGCCACCTGGGCCAGTCCCAGCCCGAACACGATGCGCCGCATCGCCTTGAGCTGGGCCAGCGAGAATTCGAGGCCGATCGAGAACATCAGGAACACCACGCCGAATTCGGCCAGGCCGTGGGTGGTGGGGCCGTTGTCGGCCAGGTGCAGGGCGTGCGGCCCGATCAATACGCCGACAGCCAGGTAACCCAGCATCGGGGGCAGGTGCAGCATCCGGAAGGCGACCACGCCGAGGACCGCGCTGCCCAGTAATAATAGGGTGAGTTCAAGGCCTGATGTCATGTGATCCCGATAAACCTACTGCGCATTGCATTTTTGGACTGCGATGCTCGCTGTACGTCCGTACAGCTGCGCTTCTCCTCCAAAACTGCCGCTGCTCGCGACGGTTTCTCGGGATCCCAATAGTGTAAATATCTGCACTCGGTTACATCTGGCAAGTTTTTTGCTTTCTCAATTCGGCTATACTTCCACCATGAGTGTAACCGATGAAAAAATAATGCTGACAAGTTTTAACGAGACCCAGGCACAGCGCGCTCTGGAGCTGGCCCGCGAGACCCTGGATATCGAGGGCGAAGCGATCCGCAAGCTGTCTGCGCGCCTCGGCCAGGACGACAGCGTGCCGCGCGCGGTGGCGCTGATGATGGCCTGCAAGGGCCGCGTGGTCGTCTCCGGGATCGGTAAATCGGGTCACATCGGCCGCAAGATCGCCGCCACCCTGGCCTCGACCGGCACGCCGGCCCTGTTCCTGCACCCGGCCGAAGCCGCGCACGGGGACCTCGGCATGGTTACGCCGCAGGATGTCCTGATCGCGATCTCGTATTCCGGCGAAAGCGCGGAACTCGCGGTCGTGATCCCGGCCGTCAAGCGCATGGGCGTGCCCGTGATCGCCATGACCGGCAAGCCGGGCTCGCGCCTGGCGCAGGTGTCCGACGTCCACCTCGACGTCTCGGTCGAGAAGGAAGCCTGCCCGCTGAACCTGGCGCCGACGGCGTCCACTACCGTCACCCTGGCGCTCGGCGATGCGCTGGCCGTCGCGCTGCTGGAACTGCGCGGCTTCAAATCGGAAGATTTTGCGCTTTCGCACCCGGGCGGCGCCCTGGGCCGCAAGCTGCTGACCCATGTGCGCGACGTGATGCGCACCGGCGATGCCATCCCCATGGTCAAGCCGGACGCGCGCCTGTCCGACGCCCTGCTGGAGATCTCGCAGAAGGGCATGGCGATGACCGCCATCGTCGACGATGCCGGCCGCCCGGTCGGCGTGTTCACCGACGGCGACCTGCGCCGCCTGTTCGAAAAGGTGCAGGATTTCAGCAAGCTGACGATCCAGGACGTCATGCACGCGAACCCGCGCCGTATCCATCCGGAGCAGCTGGCGGTCGACGCCGTTGCCGTGATGGAGGAATTCCGCATCAACCAGATACTGGTGACCGACCACGACGATGTATTGGTCGGCGCCCTGCACATCCACGACCTGACCCGCGCCAAGGTGATCTGATGGTGACTCCGCTCGAACATACGCAGCGCGCGGCGCGCGTAAAGGTCATGATCTTCGACGTCGACGGCGTGCTCACCGACGGCAGCCTGACCTATGACGCCAACGGCGAGATCACCAAGACCTTCTATGTGCTGGACGGCCTCGGCATCCAGCTGCTGAACCGCACCGGCGTGCAGACCGCGATCATCAGCGCGAGGAATTCGCCGATCGTCGTGAAACGCGCGGCCGACCTCGGGATCACTCACGTGTTCCAGGGCCAGCACGACAAGCGCCTGGCCTTTGCCGAGCTGCTGGCCAGGACCGGCGTGACGGCGGAGGCGTGCGGCTACATCGGCGACGACGTGATCGACCTGCCGCTGTTCACCCGCGTCGGCTTTGCCGTCACGGTGCCGAGCGGCCATCCGGAAGTGCAGTACCGCGCCCATTACGTGACGAAGAACCCGGGCGGCCGCGGCGCCGTGCGCGAAGTCTGCGACATGGTGATGCGCGCCCAGGGCACCTACGAACAGGCATTGGCGCCGTACTTTGGATAATCCCTCGCAAGCCATGGCGACCACCACCTACGTCAACAAGCGCACCCGGCACCGCTGGCGCTTGCTCGCGCTGATGATGACGGCGCTTTTCTTCGCCTTCGGCAGCTTCTGGCTGGTGCAGGTGATGCGCGGCGAGGCGCAGGGGCCGAACGTCAACGTGGGCAACGACCCGGACTACATCATCGACAACTTCAGCTTCGTGCGGATGTCGGAGACCGGCCAGCCGCGCTATGTGATCTCGGGCGAGCGCCTGACCCACCGCCCGAACGACAACACCTCGGACATCGAGAAGCCGGTGGTGCAGAGCATGAGCACCGACCACCCGAGCATGACCATGACGGCGGATAAAGCCCACGTCAACCAGGACCAGAACCAGATCGACCTGAGCGGCAACGTCGACATCTCGCGCCCCGGCAGCAAGACTTCGGACCCGCTGCGCATCCGCACCGAGGCCCTGACCGTGCTGCCGGACGAGGAAATCTCGAAGACCGACAAGCCGATCCAGATGACGCTGGGTCACGCCTCCGCGACCGGGGTCGGCATGGTGGCCAACAACGCCACCCAGCAGCTGACGCTGGGCGGGCGCGGCCGGATCGTCTACCCGCCGCGTGGCCAACGCTGACAGGAACAACCTGAAAGGACCGCATTCAATGAAAAAAATAATCGCCGTCGCCATGCTTGCGCTGGCCAGCCTGAGCGCCTCGGCCGAGCGCGCCGATTCGCTCAAGCAGGCCCAGATCGACTTCGACAACGGCCACATCGACGAAGCCACCCAGACCCGCATCCTGACCGGTAACGTGGTGCTGACGCGCGGCACCCTGCTGATCAAGTCGGACAAGGCCGTGCTGAAGGAAACGCCCGAGGGCTACATGCTGCTGACGCTGACCGCCGCGCCGGGCAAGACCGCCAGCTTCCGTCAGAAGCGCGACGGCGGCCCCGACCTGTGGACCGAAGGCCAGGCCCAGCGCATCGAATACGACGAGCGCACCGAAGTGGTCAAGCTGTTCGCCAACGCCGTCGTCAAGCAGCTGGAAGGCAAGCGCATGACGAGCGAGGTGAACGGCCCCTTCATCTCCTACGACAACCGCACCGAGCAGGCCAACGTGTACAACGACGCCAGCGGCGAGAGCAAGGCGGGCGGCGGCCGCAGCACCATCATCATCGCGCCGCGCCGCACCGCGCCGGCTGCACAAGCTGCGGGAGCTGCCAAGCAATGATGGATGCACACGCAGACGCCACCCCGACCACCGTCGCAAGCGGCGGCAGCACCCTGGTCGCCAAGGGGCTGCAGAAAAGCTACGGCAAGCGCCTGGTGGTGCGCGACGTTTCGCTGCAGGTCGCCTGCGGCGAGGTGGTGGGACTGCTGGGCCCGAACGGCGCCGGCAAGACCACTTCCTTCTACATGATCGTGGGCCTGGTGCCGGCCGATGCCGGCGCCATCGTCATCAACGGCACGGACATCACGAGCCTGCCGATCCACCGCCGCGCCATGCTGGGCCTGTCCTACCTGCCGCAGGAAGCCTCGGTGTTCCGCAAGCTGACGGTGGAAGAGAACATCCGCGCGGTGCTGGAACTGCAGCGCGAGAACGGCAAGCCGCTGAGCAAGGCGCGTATCCAGGAACGCCTGGACGAGCTGCTGGCCGAGTTGCAGATCGAGAAGCTGCGAGAGAACCCGGCGCTGTCGCTGTCGGGCGGCGAGCGGCGCCGCGTGGAGATCGCGCGCGCCCTGGCCACCGACCCGCGCTTCGTGCTGCTGGACGAACCTTTCGCCGGCGTGGATCCAATTGCCGTGATCGAGATCCAACGTATCGTGCGTTTCCTGAAAGAGCGCGGCATCGGCGTGCTGATCACCGACCACAACGTGCGCGAGACGCTCGGCATCTGCGACCGTGCCTACATCATCAACCAGGGCGCGGTGCTGGCCTCGGGCCGGCCCGACGACATCATCGCGAATGAGTCCGTCCGCCGCGTCTACCTGGGTGAACACTTCAGGATGTAGTCATGAAACAGACGCTGCAACTCAAGACCTCACAGCACCTTGCGCTGACGCCGCAACTCCAGCAGTCGATCCGCCTGCTGCAGCTGTCCACGCTCGAACTCCACCAGGAGATCGAACAGGTCCTGGGTGAGAATCCGCTGCTCGAGCGCCTCGACGATCCGCTCGACCGCTCCGTGCGCCTGCTGGCGGACGGCGCCATCAACAACGGTTCCTCGACCAACACCACGCCCGATGCGCCACCCGCGTCCGGCCAGGGCGAGGAGAACGGCGGCGGCAGTGGAAGCGGCGAAGCCGAAGGCGGCGACAGCGGCGAAGCCGGCGGCGCCGAGCATGACATGGAGTGGGGCGATGCCGGCCATTCCGGCAGCGGCAGCGGCGGCGAAGAAGAGGACGGCCGCCCGCAACTGGAAGCCAGCCCGATCTCGCTGCGTGAACACCTGATGGAACAGGTGCGCCTGACCTGCATTTCGCCGCGCGACTGCGCGCTGGTCGAGATCGTGGTCGACTCGCTCGACGACAACGGCTACCTGGAAGAATCGCTGGACGACATCCACGCGCGCCTGCCGGCCGAACTCGAGATCGAATTCGAGGAACTGCGCACCGCGCTGTCGCTGGTGCAGAGCATGGACCCGCCGGGCGTGGGCGCGCGCAGCGCCGCCGAATGCCTGGCCCTGCAGATCCGCCGCATGCCCGGCGTGGCGATGGTGACGCGTCGGATGGCCCTGGTCATCGTCGAACGCTACCTGACCTGGTTCGCGCAGCGCGAGTTCAACAAGCTCAAAAAGGCCCTCGACTGCGACGACGAAGACCTGCGCGAAGCCCAGGCCGTGATCCGCCAGTGCAATCCGCATCCGGGCGCGGCCTTTGCGTCCGACGTTTCCGACTTCGTGGTGCCGGACGTGATCGTGCGCCGCGCGAAGGACGGCTGGAGCGTGCAACTGAATCCGGAAGTGATGCCGCGCCTGCGCGTGAACAGCATCTACGCCGCCTTGCTGAAGCAGGGGAAATCGGAATCGCAGCTGAATGCACAGTTGCAGGAAGCCAAGTGGCTCATCAAGAACATGCGCCAACGCTTCGACACGATCCTGCGCGTGGCGCAAGCAATCGTCGAGCGCCAACGGAACTTTTTCTCGCATGGCGCAGTTGCCATGCGGCCCCTTGTTTTACGTGAGATAGCTGATACACTAGGTCTACACGAGAGCACAATTTCTCGCGTCACAACTCAGAAATATATGCTGACGCCGCACGGCATGTTTGAGTTGAAGTACTTTTTCGGAAGTCACGTCGCGACCGAGGCGGGCGGTGAAGCATCCTCGACTGCGATCCGGGCTCTCATCGTACAACTCACAGGAGCAGAAGACCCCAAGAACCCTTTATCCGACAGCAAGATCGCGGAGATGCTAGGGGAACAGGGAATGGTTATCGCACGCCGCACGGTCGCGAAATACCGTGAGGCGCTGAAGATCCCGCCCGTCAGCCTCCGCAAATCCTTGTAATAAGCTGCAGGGCACCCAGATACTGATAACCTGACAGCGCATCTTCAAAGGAGTGTGTATGAATCTCACTATCAGCGGACATCATCTCGATGTAACCCCAGCAATCCGTGAATACGTACAGAACAAGCTCGAACGCATCACCCGCCATTTCGATCAAGTGATCGACTCCCACGTCATCCTCTGCATAGACAATCTCACCGAGAAAGAAAAACGCCAGAAGGCCGAGATCAACTTGCGCGTTGCTGGGAAGATCGTTCACGTCGCTAGCGCCGCGCATGACCTCTACGCTGCGATCGACATGCTGATGGACCGCCTTGACCGCCAGGTCCAGAAGTACAAGCAGATGCTGCAGGATCACAGTCATACCGCACTAAAACGCATGGCTAACGAAGCCGATGAGGGAGGAGAAGCTGCCGCTGCAGCGTGACGATTCCGCTGGCGCAGCACAAGCAAGACGAAGGGCGCATCTGGCGCCCTTTTCGTTTTTTTGGACCGCGCTACAATGCCGCTTTCCCTTTCATAAATAAAAGAACATGAGCGAACACGTGCAGACCCGCGTTGCCAACGGCACCGGCATCATCACCCTGGACCGCCCCAAGGCCCTGAACTCGCTGTCGCTGGAGATGGTGCGCGCACTGACGGAGACCCTGCTGGCCTGGCGCGAAGACGAAAACGTCGCCGCGGTCCTCATCACCAGCACCAGCGAGAAAGCCCTGTGCGCAGGCGGCGATATCCGCTTCTTCCATCAGGCCGGCCACGCGACCCCGCTAGGGGGTAGTGCTCTGCTGGAAGACTTCTTTACTGAAGAATACGCGCTGAACCACCTGATCCATTTTTATCCGAAGCCCTACATTTCGCTGATGGATGGCGTGGTGATGGGCGGCGGCATGGGCATCGCCCAGGGCGGCCCGGAGAGCGGCCTGCGCATCGTGACCGAACGTACGAAGATGGCGATGCCCGAAGTGAACATCGGCCTGTTCCCGGACGTCGGCGGCAGCCACTTCCTGTCGCATGCGCCGGGCGCGCTCGGCATGTATCTTGGCCTGACGGGGCTGACGATCGGCGCCGCCGATGCGCTGTATGTCGGCCTGGCCGATGTGTTCGTCCCCGCCGAGCAATTGCCGGCGCTGCAGTCCCTGATCGCGTCCACGCCTGGTGCGCAGTTGGCGGAGGCGATCCGTGCCTTTGCGGCGCCGTTTGCGCAGCAGGCGGGCGCGAGCGAACTGTCCGCCCAGCGCGCGCCGATCGACAGGCACTTCGGCGCGGCTTCAGTGGAAGCGGTGATGTCTTCGCTCGAAGGCGACGACGCGCCCTTCGCGCAGAAGGCCCTGGCCGCCATGCGCCAGCGCTCGCCGCTGATGATGTGCGTGACGAGCGAGATGCTGGTGCGCGGCGCTTCTATGGATGTGGCCGGCTGCCTGCGCATGGAACGCTCGCTGGTGCGCCGCAACTTCGAACACGGCGAAGTGCTGGAAGGCGTGCGCGCGCTGGTGATCGACAAGGACAATGCGCCGGCGTGGAATCCGCCTTCGCTGGAGCAGGTCACCCCGGAGATGGTGGCGCGCTTCTTCGAGCCGGTGTGGCCGGACTGGGCGCATCCGCTGCGGCACCTCTAACATACTGCACGTGCCGTCGTTGTAAAGAATGGGGCTAAGAGTGGGTTGCCCCATCCTACAGCCGACGGGATTGAACAGGACGTCGCAAGAACCGCTTTTATCGTTTGCTTGACGGATCCTTCCGAATATCGGCGTGATGCATTCCGGCGAAGTCACCGTCTTTGCGCGATGATTCATCAGACAATGACATTAGGCCGCTGACGCTGGAAACACTCGTTTACCATGACCTCGCCGCCGGGCATCCTGCAAATCCAGAACATCATCCGTTCTTCCAAACTTACGCAAACTAGCCGTAGTTAGCTTTGCTGCTGGATTCCTGCTTCACCGGAGCCGGTTTCACCTCGCGCTTGAACGCGAGGCCAGCGCCTTCTCCTCCACAGGCCGACACGGTAGAACTTACCGCCAAGTTTTTTAGATTGATAGCAGCGTTGATATCGCGGTCTTGAAGTACGCCGCAGCCCGAGCAGCGCCATTTCCGCATACTCAGGTCGAGTTTCTGCAACCTGTATCCACATCCCGAACAAGTCTTGCTTGTGGGGTGCCAGCGGTCCGCCACAACCACTTGGCCGCCGCGCGAAACCGATTTGTACATTAGTTGCCTGCGTAGTTCAGACCAACCCATGTCAATGATGGCGCGTGCAAGCCAGCCGTTGGTCAACATCCCTTTGACGCTCAGATCCTCGATGCCGATCGTATGAAAACGCCGTGTGATACTGGAGCTTAGCTGGTGGAGGCTATCGCGGCGGATGCTGGCGATCCGCGCATGTAATCTGGCCAGCTTCAACTTTGCTTTGGCGCGATTGCGCGATCCTTTGATTTTGCGTGACAAGGCGCGTGATAGACGACGGAGGCGCTCAAGCAGGGTGCGCAGTGCCTTAGGGCCAGGATATTTTTCACCGGTGGACAAGGTGGCCAGGTTCGTAATTCCCAAGTCAACCCCGACCGCGCCTTGATTTTCGGCTGGCGGCAAAGGCAAGGCCGGGGTGTCGACTGTAATGCTGATGTACCAGTGATCTGCAACGCGGGAAATCGAGGCGGAGACGATCCGCCCGGTAAACCGCAGTGTTTCGCGCATGCGGACCCATCCCAACTTCGGAATACGGATGCGGCGGTCGTCAACGCGGAATAGGTCGTTGCTCAGGGAAAAGCGATCATCGCGTCCCTTCCTTCTGAATGTGGGATATCTAGCGCGCCTAGCAAAGAAATTTTCGAACGCACGGCCCAACTGCATGATAGCTATCTGTGGCGCGTTCTTGGTCACTTCCAACATCCATGGAAATTGTTCACGCTTGATGGCGTTAAGCTGGCGTCGCAGCGCCGCTTCGTTTGGTTTCGACAGTGCCGGGTCGACCTTGCAAGCTTTGTACTGGCGTTGCCACTCGACCAGTGCCCAGTTATAAGCAAAACGCGCAGTGCCAGCAGCGCGCGCGAAATAGGTCGCCTGCACGTTGTTCGGGTCAAGTCGGATGCGGTGCGCGAGAATCATAGTGCATCTTGGACCGCCAGAGCTATGTCATCGTTCCGCTTTCGTTTTCTATACTAGGCCGCAATAGTGAGCTTCTGGCGAAGCTCGGTGCTAATGAATGAGATTACGTATTTCTGGTACGGCGCCAATGGTTACATCGTGCTTTCGAAGTTCTACTCGATGCACCTCAATGACTGCCATCGTGAAGACGTGCGGGCGATTTAATTGGTCGAAGCGACGCTGCTGCTCGGCATCTTTGACCTGTCCATCCTGGGTGCGCAGGCCGCGCAGATTCCGCTGGACATCCTGCACCGCGTGGTGGCAATGGCCAGCGGCGGCATGGACACCCTGCCGCACAGCGGCGCCGTCGTCACCTTGCTGGCGGTGACCGGGCTGACACATCACGATTCCTATCGTGAGATCTTTGCGATCACGATCATCAAGACCTTGGCGGTGTTCTTTGTGATTGGGGTGTTTTATGCGACCGGGTTGGTCTAAGTCGGCTCGCCAATCGCACAGTTAGCACGTCGTTCCCGCGAAAGCGGGAATAGTGCCCCCGGCACTATTCCCCCCATGCTGAGCTGTCGAAGTTAACGGGTTCGCTTCAACGCACAGCGCCCGGGTCTGCGCTTCAGTATGGGTCCCCGCTTTCGCGAGGACGACGTGCTGATCAGTGCTGCTCGCGATGCCGCACAACCACCCGTTCGGTCTCGCCGAAATAAGCCCCCAGCCGCTCCGCCATGTAGACCGAGCGGTGCTGGCCGCCCGTGCAGCCGACCGCCACCGTCAGGTAACTGCGGTTGTCGGTCTTGAAGGAGGGCAGCCACTTGGCGACGAAGGCGCGGATGTCGGCCAGCATTTCGGTGGCCTGGGGCTGGGCGTCGAGGAAGGCGATGACGGGCGCGTCCTTGCCGGTGAGCGGGCGCAGCGTCAGGTCGTAATAGGGGTTCGGCACGGCGCGCACGTCGAACACGAAGTCGGCGTCCAGCGGCACGCCGCGCTTGAAGGCGAAGGATTCGAAGTACAGGGTCAGCCTGGCGTATTCGACCTCGGCCAGTTCCTTGACCCAGGCGCGCAGCTTGTTGGCCGACATTTCCGAAGTGTCGATCACGTGGCCCAGCTTCTCGATCGAACCCAGGCGCTCGCGCTCCTCCGAGATGCATTCGATCAGCGTACGGCGCGAGGCCGGGTTTTCGCCCGGGCGCAGCTCGTGCGACAGCGGGTGGCTGCGGCGGGTTTCCGAAAAGCGCGCCACCAGCGAGTGGGTGCTGGCGGTCAGGTACATCACCTTGACGTCGTGACCTTGCTCGCGCAGCGCACGGACCGTGGACGGCAGTTCCGCCAGCGACTCGGCGCTGCGGGCGTCGACCGCGACGGCGACGCACTTGCTGTCGGCGCCGTTGATCGTCTCGACCAGCGAAGGCAGCAGGGCGGGCGGGAGGTTGTCGACGCAGTAGTAGCCTGCGTCTTCGAGGACATTGAGGGCAACCGATTTGCCGGAGCCCGAGATACCGGTGATGAGAACGATGCGCATGCCTCGATGATACCGCATCAGCTGAGGCCTTGCCTCAGTCGCCGCTCATCGCCTGGCGCTGGCGCTCCATGAATTCCTGCAGCGTATCGATGCCGCGCAGCTGCAGGATGGTATTGCGCACCGCGGCCTCCAGCAGCACCGCGATGTTGCGGCCGGCCGCGACCGGGATCACGACCTTGCGGATCGGCAGGCCGAGCACGTCCTCGGTCGGGAAGTGGAAGGGCAGGCGCTCAACCTCTTCGTCCAGCGCGCCGCGCTTGACCAGGTGGACGATCAGCTTCAGCCGCATCTTGCGGCGCACCGCGGTCTCGCCGAAGATCGCCTTGATGTCTAGCAGGCCCAGGCCGCGCACTTCAAGCAGGTTCTGCAGCAGCGGTGGGCAGCGGCCTTCGATCATGTTCGGGGCGATGCGCGAAAATTCAACGGCGTCGTCGGCCACCAGGCCGTGCGAACGCGAGATCAGTTCCAGGCCCAGTTCGCTCTTGCCGAGGCCGGAGTCGCCGGTGATCAGCACGCCCACGCCCAGCACGTCCATGAACACGCCATGCATGATGACGCGTTGTGCCAGCTTCTTCGATAAATAGACCCGCAGGAAGTCGATGACCTGGGCCGCCGGCAGCGGGGTCGAGAACAGGGGAATGTTCTGCTCGTCGCAGATCGCGAGGATGTCCGGCGGGGTGTCCAGACCCTGGGCGATGATCAGGGCCGGCGGGCCGCCGGCGATCATTTCGCCGATCATGTGGCTGCGCGAGCCGGTCTTGAGACGCTGGTAGTAATTCAGTTCCTGGTGACCGAACACCTGGATGCGGCCCGGGTGGATCAGGTTCAGGTGGCCGACCTGGTCGGCGGCGGAGACGGCGTCGCCCGAGATCAGGCGCTCGCCGCCGGGGAAACCTGCAAACCAGCCGAGTTGCAGGCTGTCGCGATTGTCGTCGTACAGCCTCTGGATGGTCAGCGGGGTCTGGAGCATGGTTTGATTTTAACCCATCGCCTGCAGACTAGGCTGCCAGTTGATGATGCGCTCATGCACCGAGCGCGGATCCTGATCGGTCGCCAGCGCGGTGCGCACGGCTTCGTCGGAGAACAGCTCGGCGATCTCGGACAGGATCTCCAGGTGCTGCTGGGTCACGTGGTCCGGGATCAGCAGGAAGAACAGCAGGCTGACCGGCTGGCCGTCCGGCGATTCGAAGGGGATGGGCTCGGCCAGGCGCACGAAGGCGGCCAGCGGCGACTTCAGACTCTTGCTGCCCTTGATGCGGCCATGCGGCACGGCCACGCCGTGGCCGAGCCCGGTCGATCCGAGGCGTTCGCGCGCGAACAGGTTATCCGAGACCGTCGAGCGGGCGATGCCGCAGTTGTTCTCGAAAATGAGGCCGGCCTGTTCAAAGGCGCGCTTCTTGCTCGATACTTCCAAATCCAGCTGAACGTTCTCGAGCGAGAGAATTTTGCTTAAATTAGTCATAACACGCTTCGATATTGCGGTGCACCAGGTACTTGCGAGCGGGAATTATAGGCCTGTTTCATGGCCGTGACATTCGATTTCGCGTCTGTACGGCAAGCTGTTTTAGCCCCGCCATGAAACGACGATTTGAGCGCGCGCAACCGTTTGTCATACTCACGCAATTTCCGCCACGAAATTTCAAATTTGACGAACGGAAAGGGCAATTTCAGGCCCATCCTTCATATTTTCTAGCCGAATCTTGCAAAGCTGCCTAAGCGGCGCCAGGGCGTCAAAAGGCAAGTTGCGTCACATTGACAACACGATTCTGTCGCTGGAAACGTACAGTAGATGGGGGTGATGCGCGGCTTTTCACTAGCAGCCGCGCCTGGACCGGGGCTTTACTGGCGGGCAGTGCGCAAATTCGGCGGTTTTGCGGTGCTGAAATTGGCGCGCCAGGGGTTGATGTCGAGGCCGCCGCGCCGGGTGTAGCGGGCGTACACGGCCAGCTTGTTCGGTTTGCAGTGGCGCAGGATGTCGGTGAAGATACGCTCCACACATTGTTCGTGGAACTCGTTGTGCTCGCGGAAGCCGATCAGGTAGCGCAGCAGGCTTTCCTGGTCGATCTGCGGGCCGACGTAGTGGATCTGCACGCTGGCCCAGTCCGGCTGGCCGGTCACCAGGCAATTCGATTTCAGCAGGTGCGAGACCAGGGTCTCCTCGACCGCGGCTTCGTCGTGGTTCGCGCTCAGCAATTCCGGCGCCGGCGCATAGCTGTCGATCTCGACGTCGAGGCGGTCCAGCAGCAGGCCTTCCTGCTCGCCCATTTTCAGCTTGCCGAAGTCTTCCGGCAGCGTCAGCGCCACGTGCACCGGCGCGCCGAAGGCATTCGACAGGTCTTCGCGCAGCAAGGCCAGCAGGGCGTCCGTGTTCGCCAGGCGGGTCTGGTTGAAGGAATTCAGGTAGAGCTTGAACGATTTCGATTCGACGATGTTGGGCGAATCGGCGGGCGCAGTGACGGTCGCGATCGCCACCTGCGGCTTGCCGCGCATGTTCAGCCAGGACAGTTCGTAGGCATTCCAGATGTCGACGCCGAAGAAGGGCAGCGTGCCCGTCAGGCCGAGCTCGTCGCGCTTCTGCTGGCGCGGGATGGGAAACAGCAGCTCGGGGGCGTACTGGGTCTGGTAGGCCGAGGATTTTCCGAGCGGCGATTGATCAGGGGTATTGGTCATGGTTCAGTCTCGATACGCCGGCTTTGGGTGCCGGTCGGCGTCGGCAAAGCCGCGTATCGTACACCGTTCCAGAAATTGATGCGTTGGTTTCCGCGTGGGCACGGGGTGCCCACCCTACGTAGGGTGGGCGGCCCTCCGCCCACGTGCAACATTACAAAAACAACTTATAAACCGGGTTCTGGGTCTCATCCCAATGCCGGTAACCCAACGAAGCCAAAAACTCCCTGAACTCATCCATCTCCCCAGCCGGCACCTGCAAGCCCACCAGAATCCGCCCAACATCCCCACCCTGGTTCCGATAGTGGAACAAGGAGATATTCCAGTTCGGCGCCATGCTGTCCAGGAAGCGCATCAGCGCGCCCGGGCGTTCCGGGAATTCGAAGCGGTACAGCAGTTCGTCGTGGGCCAGCGGGCTCTTGCCGCCCACCAGGTGGCGCACGTGCAGCTTGGCCAGTTCGTCGTGGCTCAGGTCGAGGGTGCGGAAGCCGTGTTCCTCGAAGGTGCGCGCGACCGTCGCCGACTCGCTGCGGTCGCCGATCTGGACGCCTACGAAAACATGGGCTTCGCGCTCGTCGCTGATGCGGTAATTGAATTCGGTGACGTTGCGCGGCCCGACCAGCGAGCAGAAACGCTTGAAGCTGCCGCGCTGCTCGGGGATGGTGACGGCGAACACGGCTTCGCGCGCCTCGCCGACCTCGGCCCGTTCCGCCACGAAGCGCAGGCGGTCGAAGTTCATGTTGGCGCCGCAGGCCACCGCCACCAGGGTCTCGCCCTTGACTGGATTGCGCGTCATCTGCGAGCGTTCGACATAGGCCTTGGCGCCGGCCACCGCCAGCGCGCCGGCCGGCTCGAGGATGCTGCGGGTGTCCTGGAACACGTCCTGGATCGCCGCGCAGATCGCGTCTGTGTCGACGATCACGATCTCGTCGACCACTTCCTTGGCGATACGGAAGGTTTCCTCGCCCACCAGGCGGACCGCGGTGCCGTCCGAGAACAGGCCGACGTCGGGCAGGGTGACGCGTTCGCCGGCCTTCAGGCTCTTCGCCATCGCATCGGAATCGACGGTCTGCACGCCGATGATCCTGATGTCCGGGCGCACCGCTTTCACATAGGCGCCCACGCCGGAGATCAGGCCGCCGCCGCCGATCGCGACAAAAATCGCGTGGATCGGGCCGGAATGCTGGCGCAGGATCTCCATGCCGATCGTGCCCTGGCCGGCGATCACGTCCGGATCGTCGAAGGGGTGCACGAAGGTCAGCTTCTGCTCGCGCTCGAGCAGCAGGGCGTGGTTGTAGGCGTCGGTATAGGAGTCGCCGTGCAGCACGACTTCGACATTCGCGCCGCCGCGCGCCTTGACCGCGTTGATCTTGACGGGCGGCGTGGTGGTCGGCATCACCACCAGCGCGCGGCAACCGAGCCGGCTGGCCGACAGGGCCACGCCCTGCGCGTGATTGCCGGCCGAGGCGCAAATCACGCCGCGCTTCAGCTGCTCGGCCGTCAGGTGGGCCATCTTGTTGTAGGCGCCGCGCAGCTTGAAGCTGAACACGCTCTGCATGTCCTCGCGCTTGAAATAGATGCGGTTGGCGAAGCGCTGGGACAGCGTCGGCGCGAATTCGAGCGGGGTTTCCTGGGCCACGTCGTAGACGCGCGCGGTCAGGATTTTCTTGAGGTAGTCGGTAGTCATGGCGGATTGGAGGTGTCTGGATTCCGGGCGACGCTGGACTGTCCTGCTGGCGGTAAGCTGTGAGGCGTTCAGTGTGGCGGGCAATGCTCGGTGGAGCGGGGCCTACCGTGTCGTGATGCTGGGTTTTTCCTCATTATAATGGACTAGTCAACCTTCAACACGACCACCCCATGATCGAGTCCGCCGTCCTCTGGCTGCTGAAAATCCTCGCCGCACCGGCCGTCGGGCTCACCTCCGTCTTCCTGATCGCTTTCGTCTCGGCCACCCTGCTGCCGCTGGGTTCGGAGCCGGCCGTGTTCGCGGTGGTGAAAGCGAATCCGGCGATGTTCTGGCCGGCGGTCCTGGTCGCCACCCTCGGCAACACGCTGGGCGGCGCCGTCGATTACTGGATCGGCTACCGCGCCAAGGTCGCCTTCGCCAAGGAGCGAAAGTCGCGCTGGTTCCACTGGCTGGCGCGCTACGGCTCCAAGACCATGCTGCTGTCCTGGGTGCCGGGCATCGGCGACCCGCTCTGCACCCTGGCCGGCTGGCTGCATCTGCCGTTCTGGTCCAGCGTGATGTACATGGCGATCGGCAAGTTCGGGCGCTATATCTGCATGACGGCGACCTTGCTGTATGTGCCGGATGGCTGGTGGAAGGCGATTGGGGACACGACCAGCCGCTGGTTCGGCTGATGGCGTCAGTCGAATACAATACTAAAAACCTCATATTTATGGGTTTTAGCTTTCATTGCCGCCTAATATTAGATCAGAGAGCGTAAAATATCCATCGTAAACGGCAGTTGCTCTTCCAGCCATGGATTTTTTTCCGAGGTTTAAGTTCAAGCATAATCTTTATTAGAGAATTATTGTGTGTCTAACGCGATTTAGAATGCGTGAATAATATGAAAACAATGACTAAAATATTTGAAAATTTCGCGGATTCGATACAAAAAAAGTTTCTTGCTTTTACTAATGGTGAACCTGAAGATCAATTGCGATCTCCGTTTGAGTCTCTAATTCAAGATTTTGGTGCGCAGTTAGACTTGAACGTAATTCCAATCGGCGAGACAAAGCTAGCTGAAAATCTTGGTCGTCCAGATTTTGGAATCGAAGTAGAGGGCATTCTTTGTGGTCACGTGGAGCTAAAAGCTCCGGGGAAAGGTGCAAATCCGAAAAAGTATAAAGGACATGACAAGCAACAATGGGATCGATTCAGAGCGCTGCCAAATATTTTATACACAGATGCAATTGAATGGAGATTGTTTAGGGCCGGGGAAGAGGTGCGCACATTCCGCTTCAATGCTGATCCCTGTGTAGAGGGGGGGAGTGTGCTTGATGAAAGTCAAGCTGCAGCTTTGAAATCGTTGCTCCACGATTTTCTTACGTGGAACCCTATTGTTCCTACAACATCAAAGCAGTTGGCGTTATATTTGGCTCCACTTTGTAGGATGTTGAAAGATGATGTGCTTGATGCATTAAAATCTGGATCGTCGTCAATGATGGGGGTTGCAAGAGATTGGCGAAATTATCTGTTTCCTGATGCAAGCAATGAAGAATTTTCTGATTCATATGCTCAAACAGTTACATTTGCTCTTCTTCTCGCACGATCAAATGGGGCGAATACACTTTTTATCGATGATGCTATACATTCCTTATCGGCGCGAAATACTTTGCTTGGAAAAGCTCTACAGGTTCTAACTGACGAAGAAGTCGAAGGAGATGTACGAGCCCCATTGTCTATGCTTAAGCGTGTTATCAAGGAAATTCCCGCTCATACTATGACAAAAGGTAGGCGAGATCCTTGGCTTCATTTTTATGAAGACTTCCTTCAAGAATACGATCCAAAGCTTCGAAAAGATGTTGGCGCATATTACACCCCGCTTCCAGTTGTGCACGCTCAGGTACGAATTGTTGACGATATTCTAAGAAATCGGTTGAATAAACCTATGGGATTTGCTGAAGGTGGTGTGACGACGCTAGATCCTGCTGTCGGAACCGGAACTTATCTCCTTGCTGTAGTAGAGGAAGCAATGCCACGCGTAGTAGAAGAGGAAGGGCCAGGTGCTGCACGGGCGCGAGCAAGCCTTCTTGCCCAAAACCTTTTCGGTTTCGAATTGATGGTAGGGCCTTATGCGGTTGGTGCGCTTAGGATGACACGGCTTCTTCAGGATTTCGGTGCCGGTATCCCTCAAGATGGTGTGCAAGTTTTTCTTAGTAATACTCTAGAGTCTCCTTTTGAAAGGATGCCAGAACTTCCGATGATGTATCTTGCTATTGGTAAGGAACATCAGCGTGCAAAGCGGGTTAAGGAAACTGTCCCTGTTTTTGTTTGTCTCGGAAATCCGCCTTACGATCGGCATGCTAAAGCAACAAGTGCTAACAAGATGAGCACAGGTGGGTGGGTCAGATGGGGGGAGTCAAAAGATGGTAAGGATGCAATCCTCAATGATTTTATTGAGCCAGTAAAAAAAGCAGGCAAAGGTGGTCAATTAAAAAATCTTTATAACTTGTACACGTATTTCTGGCGATGGGCATTATGGAAGGTTTTTGAACAGCCGTTTGCTCAAGCAGGAGGAATTGTCGCTTTTATTACGGCTTCATCTTTCTTGGACGGGGATGCATTTCTTGGTATGCGTGCAAAGATGCGCGAACTCTGCGACGAGATTTGGATAATAGATCTAGGTGGTGATGGACGAGGAACTCAAAAAGAAGAAAATGTTTTTGCAATTCAAACGCCTGTTGCAATAACGATCGCTATTCGAAAAGATAAACCTAATCCGAAGGTTCCTGCGCGAGTGCAATATACTCGCATTCGTGGTGAGAGGTCAGAAAAATTCGCAAAGCTGGAAGCAGTAAGGGGGCTTGCGGATCTTAAGTTTGAAGAATGCCCAAGCGACTGGATCGCGCCGATGCGACCGGCTGAGCCTCTATCAGAATACTTCACTTGGCCATCCATTGTTGATTTGATGCCGTGGCATCATTCCGGAAGTCAGTTGAAACGTAATTGGCCAATTTCGGCATACCGGGAAGTATTGGTTGAGCGCTGGAAGTTACTGTTAAACAGTAGTGATCGCAGTACTATGTTCAGAGAAAGTCGAGATCGTACTGTAAAATCAAAGCTAAGTAATCTTGTTGATTCGCATGTCGCTTTATCAACAATTGCAGAGTTGCCAAATGATGCCCCACATCCTCCTATTGTTCGATACGGCTTTAGATCGTTTGATCGTCAATATGTAATTTTAGATAACCGAGTGGGAGATTATTTTAGGCCTGCTCTTTGGCGTTCAGTTAGCGAAAAGCAAATATTTTTTGCAACTTTGACCACAAATACGCTTTCCTTGGGGCCGGCGTTGACAGCATCAATCGATGTGCCTGACTTGCATTTCTTCAGAGGTTCTTTTGGCGCTAAAGATGTGATACCGCTTTATCGAGATGAAAAGGCCACGCAGCCGAATATACATCCTGAATTATTGACATTAATATCTAGTAAAACGGAATTGAGAATATCTGTAGACGACTGGGCCTGTTACTTATTCGCAGTAACGGGGCATAGTGGGTACGTGCGAAAATTTCGCTCTGAAATTGAAGCTCGAGAGCTTAGAATTCCAATAACGCTAAAGCCCAATTTATTTTCTGAGGCCGTTGAGGCAGGAAGGCGTTTAATTCATTTGTATACTTATGGCGAGCGGTTTGAGGAGATGCTTGGTAAGGTTGCAACTGGCAAGGCGAAATGTGTGAAGGCAATATCGGAATCTACTGCGCCGACCTCCTTTTCCTATGACGAAATAAATGGCGTCTTAATAATCGGAGATGGAAAATTTTCTCCAGTTTCCTTTGCGCAATGGAACTTCGAAGTGTCAGGTAATAAAATTCTTCAGTCTTGGATTGGTAATCGACTTGCGGTCCGTCCTGGAAAGAAGACATCTGAGCTAGATAATGTAGGGCCGCGGCATTGGGGTGCTCATCAAACTTCAGAACTATTGCAGTTGCTATGGATTTTGGAGTCGCTAATAAATGTCGATGAACTTATGAATGATCTTTTGCAAAGAATTGTTGCGTCACCTACACTTCTTGCAATTGATTTGTCTGAAGTTCCAGCGGTTTATCGGACTCCACCTAAGGACACATCATTCCAACATGTTTTATTAGACGAATAGCTTACTGTTCTTGAAAATCAAAAATATATTTTGTGACGCTAAAATAATATAAAAACGGGCTTGGCTCTTAGAAGATACCGATGGCGATCGGTAAGTTCGGGCGCTATATCTGCATGACGGTGACTTTGCTGTATGTGCCGGATGGCTGGTCGAAGGCGATTGGGGACACGACCAGCCGCTGGTTCGGCTGATCAGGTCTTCTTGAAACACTCCTCTGTGGTCCACGCCGCCCCCACCCGGCACTCGCCGCGCGCCAGGGCCGCCAGTACCCGTTCCTTCGCCTCGGCCACCGAGCTGCGCTGCGCGTCGAGGATGGCGCGCAGGCGGTCGATCTCGTCCAGCCGCGCCTCCAGTTGGCCGAGCAGGGCGTCCTTGAGCGCGGTGCCTTGCAGCGCGGCGATGCTTCGGATCGTGTCCAGCGAAAAGCCCAGGTTCTGGCCGAGCTGGATCAGGTCCAGCCGTTCCAGCGCGCTGTCCTGGTAGACCCGGTAGCCGTTCGCGCCGCGCTGCGCCTTCGGCAGCAAGCCTTCCTTCTCGTAGTAGCGGATGGTCGATGCCGGAATGCCGGTGCGCTCCGCCAGTTCGCCGATTTTCATTTTGGTGCTTGACCTTCAAGTTGGCTTCAAGCTTAGGATACCTCATCCCTGACGATTTCGAGACCCGACCATGCTATTCACACCTTTCACCCTGCCGAACGGCGCCGTCGTTCCCAACCGCCTGGCCAAGGCCGCGATGGAAGAAACCCTGGCCGACGCCGGCCAGCTGCCGGGACCGCGCATCCAGCGCCTGTACCAGCGCTGGGCCGAGGGCGGCGCAGGCCTGCTCATCACCGGCAACGTGATGGTCGACCGCCGTGCGCTGACCGGTCCGGGCACCATCGCCCTCGAAGCCGGCACGCCGCTGGCGCCATTCAAAACCTGGGCGCAGAAAGCACGTTCGCACGGCGCCCAGGTGTGGATGCAGATCTCTCACCCGGGCCGCCAGGTGATGGCGAACATGGGAGGATTGGCGTGGGCGCCGTCGGCGGTGGCGCTGGACTTGGGCAAGCACAGCAAGATGTTCGCGCAACCGGTGGCCATGACGGTGGCAGATATCGCGGAAGTCATCGAACGCTTCGCAAGCACCGCCCACGCGGCCGAGCAGGCGGGCTTCACGGGCGTGCAGATCCATGCGGCGCACGGCTACCTGCTCTCGCAATTCCTGTCGCCGCTGACCAACCGGCGGGACGATGCCTGGGGCGGCAGCCTCGCGAATCGCGCGCGCCTGCTGCTGGAGGTGGTGCGGGCGGTGCGCGCCCGTGTGGCGCCGGGCTTCTGCGTCGCCGTCAAACTGAATTCGGCCGATTTCCAGCGCGGCGGCTTTTCCGAAGACGATGCGAAGCAGGTGCTGGCGATGCTGAATGCCGAGCGTGTCGACCTGGTCGAGCTGTCGGGCGGCAGCTACGAGAGCCCCGCGATGCAGGGCCGCACCGCGGACGGCCGCACGCTCGCGCGCGAAGCTTATTTCCTCGAATTCGCCACGGATCTCGCGGCAGTCGCGAAGATGCCGCTGATGACGACCGGCGGCATCGCGCGCCGCGCCATCGCTGAGCAGGTCCTGCAAAGCGGCGTCGCGATCGTCGGCATCGGCACGGCGCTGGCCGCGGTGCCCGACCTGCCGCGCCAATGGCAGGCGGGACGCGAACCCGTAGCCCGCATGCCGGCCGTCGCCTGGAAGGACAAGGCGCTGACCAGCCTGGCGCAGATGGCGCTGGTACGGCGCCGCCTGCATGCGCTGGCAAAGGGCGGCGGGGCATTGGCCGCCTACAGTCCGGTCGTCACGCTGGTGCTCGACCAGTTGCGCGGCCTGCGTTTGACCCGTCGCTACCGGGCCTGGGGCAGTGCGGAATCGACCCCGCGTGGATAAGATGCCCTCCTGATTACATCGCCGAGTTTTCGGTGCAAAAACGAGTTTTTATGCATCGGAAATTTGCATGGAAGCCCGTTTTGCCGATGTTTGTGCTAAAACAGGCTTGTAAAAATCGCTCGACGCCCAGCGTGGTGCATCGCAATAAGCTAGAATGAAGCCCCCTACGCGCCAGTTCGTCAGCATCCGATAGCCCATGAACGCTCCAGCAAACATCCACGCCCTGCTCGAAGAGAACGCGCCCGCCCGTCTGCGCGAAATCCCTTACAACTACACCTCGTTCTCCGATCGCGAGATCGTGATCCGGCTGCTGGGCGAGTCCTCGTGGCGGCTGCTGGACGAATTACGCGGCGCACGCCAGACCGGCCGCTCGGCGCGCATGCTGTATGAAGTCCTGGGCGACATCTGGGTGGTGCGCCGCAACCCGTATCTGCAGGACGACATGCTGGACAACCCGAAGCGGCGCGCCAAGCTGATCGAGGCCCTGCATCACCGCCTGGCCGAAGTCGACAAGCGCCGCCTGACCGTGGACGCCAGCGAGAACCTTGACGCGGCCACCAGCGCCGCGCGCAGCCAGGCGGTCGAACAACTGCTCGAAGCGGCCCGCAAGGCGGTCGACGACTTCGGCCGCGAGTTCCGCGAGATGTACGACCTGCGCAAGCGCGCCAAGGCCGTGCTGGGCCGCTACACCGACAAGCGCAACATCCGCTTCGACGGCATGCACCGCACCTCGCACGTGACCGACGCCACCGACTGGCGCGTCGAATACCCCTTCCTGGTGCTGGTGCCGGACAGCGAAGACGAGATGGCCGGCCTGGTGAAGGGCTGCATCGAACTCGGGCTGACCATCATCCCGCGCGGCGGCGGCACCGGCTACACCGGCGGCGCAATTCCCCTGAGCCCGATGTCGGCGGTGATCAACACCGAAAAGCTGATTGGCATAGGCGAGGTCGAGATGAGCCGCCTGCCAGGCGTGGAGCGCGAGTACGCGACCATCTACACCGGCGCCGGCGTGGTGACCCAGCGCGTCTCGCAGGCCGCCGAGAAGGCCGGCTTCGTGTTCGCGGTCGATCCGACCTCGGCCCACGCTTCCTGCATCGGCGGGAACATCGCCATGAACGCGGGCGGCAAGAAGGCCGTGCTGTGGGGCACCGCGCTCGATAATCTCGCGTCGTGGCGCATGGTCGACCCGAACGGTGACTGGCTGGACGTGACGCGCGTCGACCACAATCTCGGCAAGATCCACGACGCCCCTGTCGCGACCTTCAAGCTCGAATGGACGCATCCATCGGAGAAGGGTGCTCCCAAGGGCGCGCCGTTCCGCACCGAGACGCTCAGCATCGAAGGCCGCCGCTTCCGCAAGGAGGGGCTGGGCAAGGACGTCACCGACAAATTCCTGGCCGGCCTGCCGGGCATCCAGAAGGAGGGCACGGACGGCCTGATCACCTCGAGCCGCTGGATCCTGCACAAGATGCCGAAGTTTACGCGCACCGTGGCGCTGGAATTCTTCGGCCAGGCGCGCGATGCGATTCCGTCGATCGTCGAGATCAAGGATTATCTCGACAGCCTGCCGAAGAACGGCAAGCCGGAATTCGAAAGCCTGCGCCTGGCGGGCCTGGAACACCTGGACGAGCGCTACCTGCGCGCGGTCGGCTACGCGACCAAATCGAAGCGTGGCACGCTGCCCAAGATGGCGCTGTTCGGCGACATCGTCGGCGACGACGAGAATGCCGTCGCGCAGGCTGCATCGGAAGTGGTGCGCATCGCGAACACCCGCGTCGGCGAGGGCTTCGTTGCCGTGAGCGCGGAAGCCAGGAAAAAATTCTGGCTGGACCGCGCCCGCACCGCCGCCATCGCGCGCCACACCAACGCCTTCAAGATCAACGAAGACGTGGTGATTCCCCTGAACCGCATGGGCGAATACACGGACGGCATCGAGCGCATCAACATCGAGCTGTCGATCAAGAACAAACTACAGCTGGCTGGCGAATTGCACGCCCTGGTCGCCTCCGGCCAGCTGGAAGTCACCAAGGCCGACGACGCCACCGGCGAGGGCGTGTCCAAGGAAGAGATCCTGGGCGACCGCCCGCAGCAGGCCGAGGAACTGCTGGCGAAGACCGCGGCGCGCTGGGGCTGGTTGCTGGCCAACCTCGACCAGCCCCTCACGCAGGTGCTGCCCAAGCTGACCGAATTCGGGCTCGACGGCTTTTACGAGAACTTCGAGCGTCGCCTGAACGAGCAGCCGCAGGCGACCTTATTCGACGTGGTGCAGGACCATACGGTGCGGGTCTCGTGGAAGCAGGACATCCGCGCGCCGCTGCGCCACATCTTCAACGGCGCGGCGTATAAACCGATCCTGGACGAGGCCACCGCCATCCACCAGCGCGTGCTGCGCTCGCGCGTGTTCGTGGCCCTGCACATGCACGCCGGCGACGGCAACGTCCACACCAACCTGCCGGTGAACTCGGACGACTACGCGATGCTGCAGGACGCCCATAAAGCCGTCGAGCGCATCATGAAGCTGGCCCGTTCGCTGGACGGCGTGATCTCGGGCGAACACGGCATCGGCATCACCAAGCTCGAATTCCTGACGGACGAAGAGATCCACGACTTCCGCGAGTATAAAAAGCGGGTCGATCCGGAAGGCCGCTTCAACAAGGGCAAGCTGCTCAACACCGACACCGCCTACGCCGACCTGCGCAACGCCTACACGCCGTCCTTCGGCCTGATGGGCCACGAGTCGCTGATCATGCAGCAGAGCGACATCGGCGCCATCGCCAACAGCATCAAGGACTGCCTGCGCTGCGGGAAGTGCAAGCCGGTCTGCACCACCCACGTGCCGCAATCGAACCTGCTGTATTCGCCGCGCGACAAGATCCTCGCGACCTCCGCGCTGATCGAAGCCTTCCTGTACGAAGAGCAGACCAGGCGCGGTGTCTCGATCCGCCACTGGGAAGAATTCGAGGACGTGTCCGACCACTGCACCGTGTGCCACAAGTGCGTGACGCCGTGCCCGGTCAACATCGACTTCGGCGACGTCTCGATGAACATGCGTAACCTGCTGCGCAAGATGGACAAACGCAGCTTCAAGCCGGCCCAGCGCGCGGGTATGTTCTTCCTGAACGCGACCGACCCGACCACCATCAACGCCACCCGCCAGGCGATGATCGGCTGGGGCTACAAGGCGCAGCGCATGGGTGCGAGCCTGCTGAAGGCGGTGGCCAAGGAGCAGACCAAGGCGCCGCCGCCGACCACGGGCAAAGCACCGATCCGCGAGCAGGTGATCCACTTCGTGAACAAGAAGATGCCGGGCAACCTGCCGAAGAAAACGGCGCGCGCCCTGCTGGACATCGAGGACGACAAGGTCATCCCCATCATCCGCAATCCGAAGGTGACCAACGCGGACACGGAAGCGGTGTTCTACTTCCCGGGCTGCGGCTCCGAGCGTTTGTTCTCGCAGGTGGGCCTGGCGACCCAGGCGATGCTGTGGGAAGTGGGCGTGCAGACCGTGCTGCCGCCGGGTTACCTGTGCTGCGGCTATCCGCAGCGCGGCGCCGGCCAGTACGACAAGGCCGACAAGATGATGACGGATAACCGCGTGCTGTTCCACCGCATGGCGAATACCCTGAACTACCTGGACATCAAGACGGTCCTCGTTTCGTGCGGTACCTGCTACGATCAATTGGCGACCTACGAGTTCGAGAAGATCTTCCCGGGCTGCCGCATCATGGACATCCACGAGTACCTGCTGGAGAAGGGCGTCAAGCTGGAAGGCGTGACCGGCACCCGCTACATGTACCACGACCCCTGCCACACGCCGATGAAGCTGCAGGACTCGATGAAGACCGTGAATGCGCTGGTGCAGACCGTGGACAAGGTGAAGATCGAGAAGAACGACCGCTGCTGCGGCGAGTCGGGCACCTTTGCCGTGTCGCGTCCGGACATCGCGACCCAGGTCCGCTTCCGCAAGGAAGAAGAGATGGAGAAGGGCGCGGATAAACTGCGCGCCGACGGCTTCAAGGGCGACGTGAAAATCCTGACCAGCTGCCCGTCCTGCCTGCAAGGCCTGTCGCGCTACAACGACGACTCGGGCACGACCGCCGACTACATCGTGGTCGAGATCGCGCGCCATCTGCTGGGTGAGAACTGGCTGCCGAACTACGTGGCCAACGCCAATAACGGCGGTATCGAAAGGGTGCTGGTATGACGTCGAACGTGGAGGGTTGCGAGCTGTGTGGGTTGGCGGCCGCTTCGAAGGTGGTCGCCAACGACAAGTTCTCGGTGATCCTGGCGAACGAGGCCAGCTACCCCGGCTTCGCGCGCGTGATCTGGAACGAGCATGTGCGCGAAGTCAGCGACCTGGCGGACGAAGACCGCCTGCTGCTGAACGAGGCCGTGTTCAAGCTGGAGCAGGCAGTGCGCGAGGTGATGCAGCCGCTGAAGGTGAATGTGGCGAGCCTCGGGAATGTGGTGCCGCATTTGCACTGGCACGTGATTCCACGCTATGCCGATGACGCGCATTTTCCGGCCCCGGTTTGGGCGCAGGCGGTGCGGGTGACGGACGAGGCGGTGCTGGAGCAGAGGCGGGGGCTGGTGCCGGAATTGAAGCGGGCGATCGAGCGGACGTTCGCGAAGCAGTAAAATCAGCCTATCCCGTCGTTCCCGCGAAGGCGGGAACCCAAGTTGAGTTTGCGTATCGGCTGCTCAGCCAGAACTTGGGTCCCCGCCTGCGCGGGGACGACGGTTTTTCACTTGTAGACATCATGCCCACCCCAACCAACCTCACCATCCGCCAGCAATCCCGCATCCTCGAAATCAGCTTCGACGACAACACCGCCTTCGCCATCCCTTTCGAACTGATGCGCGTCTATTCCCCCTCGGCCGAAGTCAAAGGCCACGGCCCCGGCCAGGAAGTGCTGCAGGTCGGCAAGCGCGAAGTTGGGATCAAGGGCGTCGAGCCGGTCGGCAATTACGCCATCAAGCCGCTGTTCACCGATGGCCACGATTCCGGCATCTTTACCTGGGACTACCTGTACAAGCTGGGCAGCGAGCAGGAAAGTATGTGGCAGGACTACCTGCAGCGCCTGCACGCGGCCGGCTTCGCGGGCGACAGCGGGCGCGAGCCGGGTACGGTGCTGCCGGGCGCGCCGGCACGCAGCGGCGGCTGCGGCGGCCACGCCCATTGAGCGCCGGCCTGAGCTGCCAGCAAAACAACACAGATCCCAGGCATTTGTTGACAAGCAGAAATACGGTCGCTACGATCCGATCGTATTGACATATTCCACATGCCGCCGTTCGCCTGCCCAACCCACGCGCAGGCCAGGCGCCGATGTCCCCATTTTCACGCCGGCCGGGTGGCCGTGCGTCGATCCAGGCCCCAGCCCCAGGCCATCAATTCCTAAAAATATCCATTTTCGAGAGAAAAGATGTCCACGCACGCCTCCATGAAAGTAAGCACCCGCCTGAGCCTGGCTATTGGCGCCATCCTCATCCTCCTGGTCACCGTCAGCGCCATCGGCGTGCAACGCTTGAGCAGCCTGAACCACACAATGCTGCAGATGTCCGACGATCGCGTTCCGAAGATCCTCACCGCCAGCGACTGGCTGTTCCGGGTCATGGAAACCGCACGCCATACCCGCAACATGCTGATCCTCGACGACGCGGCCAAGATCAAGGCCGAGGTCGACGGCGTGCTTGATGACAAGAAGGCGCGCGCCGAGTACATGGCGCAGTTGCAGAAGACCGTCGTCACGCCGCAGGGCAAGGCGGCGCTGCAGGAGGTCATCGACCGCGGCGCCGAATACACGCCGGGCGAGGATGCCTACCTGAAGCTGGTCATGGCCGGCGATCGCGAGGCCGCCAAGACGCTGCTGCTGGACACGGTGCGGCCGCGCCAGCGCGAATACATCAACGCCCTGCGCAAATTCATGGCGGTGCAGAAGGACGTCATCGCGGGCAGCCAGCAGACGGCGGCCGAGGAATACGTGACGGCCCGTCATCTCATGATCGGCAGCAGCATCGCTGCGCTGCTGGTGGCCGCCGTGTGCGGCGTCCTGCTGACTCGTTCGCTGGTGCGCCAGATCGGCGCCGAACCCGCCTTCGTGGTGGAAACGGCCGACCGCATCGCTTCGGGCGACCTCGCTGCCGACATCGCGCTTCGCGCCGGCGACACCTCGAGCATCCTGTATTCCATGAAGCGCATGCGCGACAGCCTCTCGACCATCGTCGGCGATGTGCGCGCCGGTACCGATACCATCGCCTCGGCCGCCACCCAGATCGCGGTCGGCAACCAGGACCTGTCCTCGCGTACCGAAGAGCAGGCCAGTTCGCTCGAGGAAACCGCATCTTCGATGGAAGAAATGACCTCGACCGTCAAGCAGAACGCCGAGAACGCGAGGCAGGCCAACGTGCTGGCGGCGTCGGCCTCTGCCGTGGCGCTCAAGGGCGGTTCGGTGGTGGCGCAGGTGGTGGATACGATGGGCGCCATCAATGAGGCTTCGCGCAAGATCGTCGACATCATCAGCGTCATCGACGGCATCGCTTTCCAGACCAATATCCTGGCGCTGAACGCGGCGGTCGAGGCAGCGCGCGCCGGCGAGCAGGGGCGCGGCTTTGCCGTGGTGGCGAGCGAGGTGCGCAACCTGGCGCAGCGCTCGGCCTCGGCCGCAAAGGAGATCAAGCAGCTGATCGGCGATTCGGTCGAGAAGGTCGACTTCGGTTCCAGGCTGGTGGATGAAGCGGGCAGCACGATGCAGGAAGTCGTCGCCAGCGTGCAGAAGGTGGCCGGTATCCTAGGCGACATCGGCGTGGCGAGCCGGGAGCAGGAATCGGGCATCGAGCAGATCAATGGCGCCATCGGCCAGATGGATGCGGCGACCCAGCAGAACGCGGCCCTGGTCGAGGAAGCGGCGGCGTCGGCGGAAGCGATGCAGGAGCAGGCGATGCGCCTGGCGGAACTGGTGGCCGTGTTCAAGCTCCAGGCGACGGGCACGGCGCCGCAGCGTGTCGCGCAAGCCGTAAGCCAGGGCGGCTACGCGCTCGCTTCGCAGCGGCAGGCGATGCTCGCCAGCTGAAGACCGATCGCTGAAAAAGGAAAAGCCGGCTGACGCCGGCTTTTTTTGTGCCCGATGCCGGCCTCGGCCGGCTGGACGGCTTTACGCCTGCGGCTGGATGTTGGCAGCCTGCTTGCCCTTCGGGCCAGTGGTGATCTCGAAGCTGACGCGCTGGTTCTCCGCCAGGGACTTGAAGCCGGCCGTATTGATCGCCGAGAAGTGCGCGAACAGATCGTCGCCGCCATCATCCGGTTTGATGAAGCCGAAGCCCTTGGAGTCGTTAAACCATTTCACAGTGCCAGTCGCCATGTCTTTTCTCTCTTTAAAGGATTGTCCAAACTGTGCCGCGCCCCAGGTCTTCGCCTGGCGGACTCGACAGAGCTAAATCACTATAAGCAAAATTTAAGGAAAGTGCTGCACGATTGAAATAAAGTTTTTGCTAGTGTTGTTATTTCCGCGACAACAGCTCAGCAGTATCCGCGGCCGGGCTGTATACGCGCCTCCCTGCATGCCGCTTGTATAATGCAAGAAGATCAAACTGGCAAACGATATGACCAACACCACCCATTTCGGCTACAAGACCGTTTCCGAGGACGACAAGGTCCACGAAGTCGCCAAGGTTTTCCACTCGGTCGCGTCGAAGTACGACGTGATGAACGACCTGATGTCCGGCGGCCTGCACCGCATCTGGAAGACCTTCACCATCGCCCAGGCGGGTATCCGCCCCGGCTTCAAGGTGCTCGACATTGCCGGCGGCACCGGCGACCTGGCCAAGGCCTTTGCGAAGCAGGCGGGGCCGAGCGGCGAGGTCTGGCTCACCGACATCAACGAATCGATGCTGCGCGTCGGCCGTGACCGTCTATTGAATAAAGGTCTAGTGACCCCCACCTTGCTGTGTGACGCGGAAAAACTGCCCTTCCCGGACAATTACTTCGACCGCGTCAGCGTGGCCTTCGGCCTGCGCAACATGACGCACAAGGACCAGGCGCTGGCGGAAATGCGCCGCGTACTGAAGCCGGGCGGCAAGCTGCTGGTGCTGGAGTTCTCGAAGGTCGCCGCGCCGCTGCAGAAGCCCTACGACGTGTATTCGTTCTCGGTGCTGCCGTGGCTGGGCCAGCGCATCGCGGGCGATGCCGAGAGCTATCGCTACCTGGCCGAATCGATCCGCATGCATCCGGACCAGGAAACCCTGAAGTCCATGATGGAAACGGTGGGCCTGGAACGGGTGCAGTACTACAACCTGACGGCTGGTGTGGCCGCACTCCACACCGGCATCAAACTTTGAGGTGTCCACGATGAAGAAATTCTTGGCCAGCACGATGATCGCGGTGACCGCACTGTCCTTCGTCGCCGACGCATTCGCACGTCCGGTGGGCGGCGGCCGTTCCTTCGGGCGCCAGTCGTCTTCGGTCAGCCGGATGCGCACGCCGGCCCCGGCGCCCGCGCCGGCGCCTTACCAGCAGCCGGGCTACCAGCAACGCCCGGCGCCGGCCCCGATGGCGCCGCAGCAGATTCCGCAGCGTCGTCCGAGCATGTGGAAGGGCGTGCTGGGCGGCGCGCTGCTGGGCCTGGGCCTGGGCGCGCTGTTCTCGCACTTCGGCATCGGCGGCGCCATGGCCAGCGCACTGTCCTCGATCCTGATGATCCTGCTGCTGGTATTCGCCGTGATGTTCATCGTGCGCATGTTCCGCCGCAAAGCCGCCCCGGCCAATTCGCAGTTTTCCGGCTTCAATCAGCATCCGGTACCCGCCACCGGCGCGGCCAGCGCCACGCCGGAAATCGGTTCCGGCCTGAACCAGGGCTGGCAGCCGAACTCGGCGAACAGCTATTCCGGCGGCTACAACCAGCCGACCTCGAACGTTTCGCTGAACAAGCAGGGCGCGCACGAGCAGTGGGGCGTGCCGGCCGGTTTCGATACCGAAGCCTTCCTGCGCCACGCGAAAGCCTCCTTCATCCGCATGCAGGCCGCCTGGGACCGCGGCGACACGGCCGACCTGCGCGAGTTCACCTCGCCCGAAGTGTTCGCCGAACTGCAGCTGCAGATCCAGGAACGCGGCGGCAACCAGGATTACACCGAGGTCGTCTCGATCGACGCCCAGCTGCTGGGCATCGAGACTACCGAGCGCGACTACCTGGCCAGCGTGCAGTTCAACGGCATGATCCGCAACGCCCCGGGCGCGCAGGCCGAGCCTTACGTCGAGGTGTGGAACCTTGCCAAGCCGCTGAACGGCAATGGCGGCTGGGTTTTGGCGGGTATCCAGCAAATTACCTAATATTTTTGACAATTTTTGTCATAAGGGTACGTGCCGCCCGGTTTGTGCCCCGGCGAACTGGTAAGATCGAAACCGCCCAAGCAGGGCGGTTTTTTTTTGAACGCAAGCATCAATGTCACCGACTTCTTCTTTATTCGTAGCGACCGTCAATCACCTGCTGGCCCAGGAAGCCTGGGCGCGCGATACGCTGATGCGCAAGGCCGGCAAGGTCGCCTGCATCAGTGTCGAGCAACTGCGGGGCCAACTCCGCCTGTGCATGCGCGTGGCGAAGGATGGCATGCTGGAAGTGGCCGGCGACGGCGAGGCGCCGGACGTGACCATCCACGTCAAGCTCAGCGACCTGCCGCTGATCCTGCAGAACCGCGACCGCGCCTTTTCCTATGTGCGCATCGACGGCGATGCCGAATTCGCAAACACCATCTCCCAGCTGTCGAAAGGCCTGCGTTGGGATGCCGAATACGACCTTGAACGCTTTTTCGGCCCGATCGCGGCGGCCCGCCTGGTGGGCGGCGCACGCGCGGCCGTCTCGCATGCGACCGGCGCCTCGCGCCGGCTGGCGGAGAACGTCGCCGAATTCCTGCTCGAAGAACGCCGCGTGCTGCTCCGCCCGAGCACCGTCGACGCCTTCGCGGACGAGGTGAACCGCACCCGCGACGACGTCGAGCGCGCCGCCAAGCGCATCGCCAAACTGGAACAGCGGCTGGCCCAGCGCAGCGCCGCCACCGTTCCCGCACTCCCGGACCCCAAATCGGATAGCTGATGATCCTGAAATTCCTGCGCCTGCTGAAAATCCTGACCGTGTTCACCCGATACGGTCTCGACGAAATCGCGATGTCCGGCCTCGACGTGCCGCGCACCGCCCGCTTCATCAACACGATGTTCTTCTGGCGCCGCATCACCTCGCCGCGCGCGATCCGCCTGCGCCTGGCCCTGGAAGAGCTGGGCCCGATCTTCGTGAAGTTCGGCCAGGTGCTGTCGACCCGTCCCGACCTGATGCCCGAGGATATCGTGGCCGAGCTGTCGCTGCTGCAGGACCGCGTGCCGCCCTTCGATTCCGATCTCGCCATCGCCCAGATCACGCGTTCGCTCGGCGCCCCGCCGGACCAGCTGTTCGCGACCTTCGAGCGCACCCCGGTGGCCTCGGCCTCGATCGCCCAGGTGCACTTCGCGACCCTCAAGAACGGCAAGGAAGTCGCGGTCAAGGTGCTGCGTCCCGGCATGAAGACCACCATCGATGAAGACCTGGCCCTGATGCAGATGGCGGCCGGACTGATCGAAAAGCTGTGGCCGGACAGCCGCCGCCTGAAGCCACGCGAAGTCGTCGCCGAATTCGACAAGTACCTGCACGATGAACTCGACCTGATGCGCGAGGCGGCCCAGGCCAGCCAGCTGCGCCGCAACTTCGCCAACTCGACCCTGCTGATGGTCCCGGAGATGTACTGGGACTACTGCTCCAGCAGCGTGATCGTGATGGAGCGCATGAACGGCATCCCGATCTCGCAGACCGACCGCCTGGTGGCCGCCGGCGTCGACCTGAAAAAGCTGTCGCGCGACGGCGTCGAGATCTTCTTCACCCAGGTCTTCCGCGACGGTTTCTTCCACGCCGATATGCACCCCGGGAACATCCTGGTATCGGTGGAAGAGGCGACCTTCGGGCGCTACATCGCGCTGGACTTCGGCATCGTCGGCACCCTGAACGACTTCGACAAGGATTACCTGTCGCAGAACTTCCTGGCCTTCTTCCGCCGTGACTACAAGCGCGTGGCCGAGGCCCACATCGAATCCGGCTGGGCGCCGCGCGACACCCGCGTCGACGAGCTGGAAGCCGCGGTGCGCGCCACCTGCGAACCGATCTTCGACCGCCCGCTGAAGGACATCTCCTTCGGCCAGGTGCTGCTGCGCCTGTTCCAGACTTCGCGCCGCTTCAACGTCGAGGTCCAGCCGCAGCTGGTGCTGCTGCAGAAGACCATGCTCAACATCGAGGGCCTGGGCCGCCAGCTGGATCCGGACCTCGACCTGTGGAAGACCGCGAAACCCTACCTGGAACGCTGGATGGCCGACCAGGTCGGCTGGCGCGGCTTTGTCGAGCGCCTGCGCGACGAGGCGCCGCGCTTCGCCCAGATCTTCCCGCAGATCCCGCGCCTGGCGCACCAGGTGCTGCACAAGCACGCGCACAGCGACCTCGATATGGGCGACCTGATGTACAAGCTGGTGGAGAACCAGCGCCGCACCAACCGCCTGCTGGCCTTCCTGGCCGGCGTCACGGCCGTCGCCGTGGTCGGCCTGGCCGCCATGCATTTCGTCCGCTTCTGACCAGCATGCCCGATTTCTCGATCCGCGATCCGCTCGCGCCCGCGTTCTGGGACGAGCGCTTCGACAAGCAGTTCACGCCCTGGGACCGCGGTGCTGCCCCGGCCGCGCTGCGTGCTTTCGTGGCGCAGGCGCCCGGCCCTTTGACGGTCGCAGGACGGCCCCCGGCAGTCCTGCTACCAGGCTGCGGCTCGGCCTACGAACTGGCGCTGATGCTGGACGGCGGCTGGGACGCCACCGCCATCGATTTCTCGTCCAGCGCGGTGGCGCGTGCAAAGGCGCTCGCGGGACCGCACGCCGACCGTATCGTGCAGGCCGACTTTTTCGATTACCTGCCGCCCAAACCGCTCGACCTGGTCTACGAACAGGCTTTCCTGTGCGCGCTCCCGCGTGCGCGCCGGCTTGACGTGGCCGCGCGCTGGGCCCGGCTGCTGGCGCCCGGCGGCCTGCTGGCCGGCTACTTCTTCTTCGACGATGCGCCCAAGGGCCCGCCCTTCGGCATTGCCCGCGCCGAACTCGATGCGCTGCTGGCGCCGCACTTCGACTGCATCGTGGATGATGCCGTCACCGATTCGATTCCGGTGTTTGCAGGTAAAGAACGCTGGATGGTCTGGCGCAGGAAGTAGGCCTTAGCGCGGCCCGCAGACGGCGCGGAACCCCGCCGCGCAATAAGCGATCATGCGCGGCGCGATCGCCGCCATGTCGGACGAGGAGGCGCTGCCTGCCGACAGCTGGTCCAGGCGGCCGGTGTCGCTCAGGGTCAGCGTCAGGGCGCCGGTCAGGAAGTGGTAGCTGTAGAACAGGTCGTCGATGCCGGCATCCGGCAGCACCCGCTGCAGCAGGCCGATGAAGCGCCGCACCACCGGATCGAAGTGGCTGGTCATGGTGTCCGCGCCCCAGCCGGGGGCGCTGTTGACCAGGCCGAGCAGGGCGAAATAATGCTGCCAGCCCGGGTCGCTGTGGCGGGCGCGGTCGAGCAGGGGCATCAGGAAGGCCGAAGCGACACCCTCGACCGTCATGCGGTCGCCGCATTCCGCTTCGTAGCGGTCCATCGCGTCCATGCGGTCCTGGTTGATCGGACCCGCGCGGCGCGCGAACACGGCGTCGAACAATGCCTGCTTGGTGCCGAAGTAATAGTGGACCAGGGCCGAGTCGACCCCGCATTCGACGGCGACGGCGCGCACCGTCACGCCATGGAAGCCATGCACCGAAAACAGTTTTTCGGCCGCGTCCAGGATCACGGGTGCGGTTTCCTTGCCGCCTGCGATCCTGGGACGGCGGCCAAGCCGGGGTTCGGTAGAGCGCGTCATTGTGGCTTCGTAAAAGAAAAGGGCCCGCGGAGGGCCCTGATTTGAAGTCGTTCTTTTATGGCTTCGCGGCGATGGTGCAGGACCGGTCGCGCAAACTTCTGTTTCTTTTTCAGCTGAGCTGAGGAGTGCTATTTAAACAGGTATGTTGATGTTCGGCAAACGTAACTCATCCATTGTGCGGAATAAAAACAACACTGTTGCCGGTTGGCAGCAAGTTAACAGGGTGTTCATCCCGTCCGGCCATGGGCCGAGGCGGCAAATCCCGCCGCAAAAGCTTTATAATTCAGGGTTTTGATGATTTTTGCGGAGTATTCAGATGCCGATTTACGCCTACCGCTGCGATGAATGCGGGTTTGCCAAGGATGTGCTGCAAAAGATTTCGGATCCGGTCCTGAGCGTCTGCCCGTCCTGCGGCAAGTCCTCGTTCAAGAAGCAGGTGACCGCCGCCGGCTTCCAGCTCAAGGGCACCGGCTGGTATGTGACCGACTTCCGCGGCGGCAGCGCGCCGGCGACTGGCACGGCGCCGTCGGCCGACAGCGGCAGCAACGGCAGCAGCAGTAGCGCCGGCGACAGCAGCACCGCCAGCGCCGCGCCTGCAGCGGCGGTCGCACCGGCTGCACCGGCCGCGAAGCCGGGCGACAGCAGCACCTGATTCCATTGCGGACACCGAATGCGTAAATATTTCATTACCGGCGCGCTGGTCCTGGTTCCCCTGGCGATTACCGCCTGGGTGCTCAACTTCGTGATCGGCCTGCTGGACCAGTCGCTGGTGCTGGTGCCGAACGACTGGCAGCCGCGCACTTACATCCCTGGCCTGGGCGCGATTATCACGCTGGCGATCGTGTTCCTGACCGGCGTGCTGACCAATAACCTGGTCGGCAAGTGGTTCGTGCGCCTGTGGGAGCGGCTGCTGAACCGCATTCCGGTCGTGAACTCGGTCTACGGCAGCGTCAAGCAGGTGTCCGACACCCTGTTCTCGTCCTCGGGCAACGCCTTCCGCAAGGCCGTGCTGATCCCGTACCCGCACGAGAACTCGCACACGATCGCCTTCCTGACCGGCGTGCCGGGCGGCGACGTGAAGAATCACCTGGTGGGCGACTACGTGAGCGTGTACGTGCCGACCACCCCGAATCCGACCTCCGGCTTCTTCCTGATGATGGAACGCAGCCGGGTCGTCGAACTGGACATGACGGTCGACGCGGCCCTGAAGTACATCGTGTCGATGGGCGTCGTGGCGCCCGAATAGCAAGAATCTAACGCCTGGCAGCAGGCACCGAATAACCAACCTGGATCGAAAAACTATGTCCTCCATGCGTACCAACTACTGCGGCCTCGTGACCGAAGAGCTGCTGGGCCAAACCGTCAGCCTGTGCGGCTGGGTGCACCGCCGCCGCGACCACGGCGGGGTGATCTTCATCGACCTGCGCGACCGTGAAGGCCTGGTGCAGGTCGTCTGCCACCCCGACAATGCGGACGTCTTCAAGGGCGCCGAGCACGTGCGCAACGAGTATTGCCTGCGCATCACCGGCACCGTCGTGAACCGCCTGGAGGGCACCGCCAACGCCAACCTGAAGTCGGGCAAGATCGAAATCAACACCACGCAACTGGAAGTGCTGAACGCTTCGGTGCCGGTGCCGTTCCAGCTGGACGACGACAACCTGTCGGAAACCACCCGCCTGACGCACCGCGTTTTGGATCTTCGTCGCGACCAGATGCAGCACAACCTGCGCCTGCGCTACAAAGTCTCGATGGAAGTCCGCAAGTACCTGGACAACCTGGGCTTCATCGACATCGAAACCCCGATGCTGGGCAAGTCGACCCCGGAAGGCGCCCGTGACTACCTGGTGCCGTCGCGCGTCAACCCGGGCACCTTCTTCGCGCTGCCGCAGTCGCCGCAGCTGTTCAAGCAGCTGCTGATGGTCGCCAACTTCGACCGCTACTACCAGATCACCAAGTGCTTCCGCGACGAAGACCTGCGCGCCGACCGCCAGCCGGAATTCACCCAGATCGACTGCGAAACCTCGTTCCTGACCGAGCAGGAAATCCGTGACCTGTTCGAAGACATGATGCGTGTGGTCTTCAAGAACGCCGCCGGCATCGACCTGCCGAACCCCTTCCCGGTGATGGATTTCGCCACCGCCATGGGCTCCTACGGTTCGGACAAGCCGGACATGCGCGTCAAGCTGCAGTTCACCGAACTGACCGATGTGGTGAAGACCGCCGAATTCAAGATCTTCAACAGCGCCGCCAACATGGCCGGTGGCCGCGTGGTCGGCATGCGCGTGCCGCAGGGCGGCTCGATGCCGCGTTCGGAAATCGACGCCTACACCCAGTTCGTCGCCATCTACGGCGCCAAGGGCCTGGCCTACATCAAGGTCAACGAGAAGGCGAAAGGCCGTGACGGCCTGCAGTCGCCGATCGTCAAGAGCCTCTCGGACGAGATCCTCGCCCAGATCCTGGAAATGACCGGCGCCGAAGACGGCGACCTGATCTTCTTCGGCGCAGACAAAGCCAAGGTCGTCAACGACGCCATCGGCGCGCTGCGCGTGAAGATCGGCCACTCGGAATTCGGCAAGAAGGCCGGCCTGTTCGACGACGTCTGGTCGCCGCTGTGGGTGATCGACTTCCCGATGTTCGAGTACGACGACGAAGCCAATCGCTGGACCGCGACCCACCACCCGTTCACCGCACCGAAGGACGGCCACGAGGACATGCTGGAATCGAACCCGGGCGCCTGCATCGCCAAAGCCTACGACATGGTCCTGAACGGCTGGGAGCTGGGCGGCGGTTCGATCCGTATCCACCGCGAAGAAGTCCAGAGCAAGGTGTTCCGCGCCCTGAAGATCGACGCCGAAGAAGCCCAGCTGAAGTTCGGCTTCCTGCTCGACGCCCTGCAGTATGGCGCGCCGCCGCACGGTGGCCTGGCCTTCGGCCTGGACCGCCTGATCACGCTGATGACCGGCTCGACCTCGATCCGCGACGTGATCGCCTTCCCGAAGACCCAGCGCGCACAGGATCTGCTGACCAACGCGCCGTCGGAAGTGGACGAGAAGCAGCTGAAGGAACTGCATATCCGTTTGCGTGGCGAGCAGCCGAAGGTGGCGTAAGCTTCACCCGTCGTCCCCGCGCAGGCGGGGACCCAAGTTTGCCGGCGTTTCGTTAGCGCTTACAGCACTTGGGTCCCCGCCTCCGCGGGGACGACGCTTTTGGGCGCTACAATAGCGCTCATGCCCCACAAAATCCCCGAATCCGTCCTCGTCGTCATCCACACCGCCGACCTCGAGGTCCTGCTGATCGAGCGCGCCGACCGGCCCGGCTTCTGGCAATCCGTCACCGGTTCCCTCGACCGGATCGACGAACCGCTGCTCGACACCGCCGCCCGCGAGCTGTTCGAGGAAACCGGCATCCATGCCGACGGCGAGACGATCCGCCTGCACGACTGGCACCTCTCCAACGTCTACGAGATCTACCAGACCTGGCGCCACCGCTATCCCCCCGGAGTGACCCACAATACCGAGCACGTGTTCTCCGTCTGCGTGCCGCGCGATATCGCTATCACGCTGGCCCCGCGCGAGCACCTGCAATATGCGTGGCTGCCGCTGCTGGAAGCGGCCGACCGCTGCTTCTCCAGCTCGAATGCGGAGGCGATCCTGCATTTGCCGCGCCACGTCACCCCCTCATCCTGCTAGTTGATGTAAAGACATCTTTTTCCGCTAGAGTAGGGCTTTTCTCTACCGACCGGAGTCGCGATGCCTGCGCGTCTTTCCCTTTCCGTCGTGCTGGTGGCCGCGCTGTTTGCCGTGGACGGGGCGTCCGCCCAGCAATCGCGCCCGTACGCCCTCGGCAGTTACCTGCAGCCGCTGGCCAACGCCGAAAAAGACGCGGCGGCCTTGCCTGCGGAGGCATATGCGCGCCCGCGCACGCCCGAGGTGGAGACTGCCATACGCCGTATGAGCCATGCATTGCAAAGCCTGGCCACGAACCGGTCCTATGTGGGCGACACCGACGGCGCCATCGCCGCCTTCGATTTGCAAATGCCGGCCAGGCCGCTGCTGAAGCCCCAGCAGGTGGCGAACCTGCCCGGGGTGGAGGACGCCCGCGCCGAGGATGCAATCCGCGCCATCGTCGAGCAGGCGCGCAGCAAACAGATCGTGCTGATCAACGAAGCCCACCACGTGCCGATGCACCGCGCCTTCACGCGCAGGCTGGCGCAGGAACTGCGCAAGATCGGCTACACCTACCTGGCTGCCGAGACCTTCAATGCCGACAGCCAGGGCAGAGTGCCCTTGAGCGCGGCGGGACGGACGCAGTTCAGGACCGGCACCTATACCTGGGAGCCGGGATTTGCCGATTTCGTGAACGAGGCCGTGGCCGATGGCTGGACATTGGTCCCCTACGAGATCGAACGGACCACGTCGTCCGGCCTCAACCAGACCGAACAGGTGAGGGAACGCGAGCAGGTGCAGGCACGCCAGCTCATCGAGCGCACGCTCGGCAGGGACAAGAACGCCAAGGTGCTGATCCACGTCGGCTACCACCACCTGATCAAGGTGGCGCCTGGCGACAAGATGCCTTTCGTGCCGATGGGCGAGCTGATCCGCCGGCTGAGCGGCGTGCCGACCCTGCACGTCGACCAGACACAGTTCTACGCCCATCCTGACCCCGCCTTGGAGCATCCCATGTATGCCGGCCTGCTCGGCAAGTTCCCGGAAACGGCGCCATTCGTCCTGCGCGCACCGGATGGCAGCCACCCGGTGCTGAGCGGCTACGAGGGACGAATCGATATGCAGGTGATCTTCCCCCGCTATGCCACGCGCGACGGCCGCCCCGAATGGCTGCAGACCCTGGCCGGCCGCGCGCCGCGTCCCATTCCGTCCGCACTGCTGCCGAAGCAGGGTCGGCGCGTGATCAAGGCGTTCCGGCCAGCGGATGGGAAGGATGCGGTGCCGGCCGACGTCGTGCTGCTTGATGCCGGCAAACCGGCCCCAGCCTTGATGCTCCCAGCCGGCGACTTCCGTTTCGAAACCGAAGAATAGCCGGCAGGCGCGTCAAAAGATGGCGACTGCAATCGTGCTGTTCAAAATCTATGCTATGTTTGCTCGCACTTGAGTGAGATACATATCTGCCCAGCCGCATGCGCAGTAAAAAGAACATAAAATTTGCCGCACTGGCCGTGTTTCTCGTGATGGTGCTGGTGGCGGCGGTGCCCTTCTGGCTGGACCGCTCCACGACGGCCCTGGTCCATGACTTGCGCGCGGAGCTGGAGCAGCAGCAGCGCGTCGACAGCATCCTGGATATGCTGCGCGATGCCGAAACCGGCCAGCGCGGCTTCATCATCACCGGCAACGAAGTCTTCCTCGAACCCTGGCGCCACGCAGAGCAGGCGCTGCCGGCCGCCATCCGCGAGGCCAAGGACAAGGCCGGCAGCGATGCCGAGCGGGCCAATCTGCGGCACATCGCGCGCCTGGCCGAGCTCAAGCTGGCCGAACTCGACGAGACCATCGCCGTCCGCCGCGCCGAGGGCTTTGCGAAGACCGCGCAAACCGTCGGCTCGATGCGCGGCAAGGCCTACATGGACGAATTGCGCCGCCTGGTGGCGGCGCGCCACGTGCGCACCGAGGCGCGGCGCGCCGAGCTGCGCACCGAGATGCTGGCGGCCTCGCGCCGGTCCTTCATGGTGAGCCTGGCCGCCACCCTCATCAATATCTGCGTGTTCGGCGCGCTGCTGGTGGTCCTGGCGCGCATGCTGCGCGAGCGCCGCGACACCGCGCTCCAGCTCGAGCACAAGGCCGAGCAGCTGGCCAGCGCGGTCGAAGTGGGCACGCGCCAGAACCGCGAACTCAGGATCGTCGCCGAGATGCTGCGCGCAGTCGAAGCCATGCCATCCAGCCTGGATACCGGGGCGGTCGTGGCGCGCGGCTTCGCCAGGCTGCTGCCCGGCGCTGGCGGCACCTTCTTCGCGCTGGACGGCGACGACGAGGGCACGCTGCACCAGCTGTCGCGCTGGGGCGATGCCTCCGCCCAGCCGTCCGAGATGACGCAGGACGACTGCTGGGCTCTGCAGCACGGCACGCAATACAAGACCTCGGGCTGCGACAGGCCATCCTGCGCGCATTACCGCAGCCACGGCGGCGACGGCAAGGGCGGCATGCGCCTGTGCGTGCCGCTGGTCACGCACGACGAACTGATCGGCCTGGTCCACCTCGAAGACCTGGCGCGCGAAGCCGGCGTGCGCGAAGAGCAGGAACAGCTGGCCGTGACGGTGGCCGAGCAGCTGGCGCTCGCCCTCGGCAACGCCAGGCTGCGCGAATCGCTGCGCCGCCAGTCGGTGCTGGATCCGCTGACGGGCCTGTTCAACCGCCGCTACTTCGACGAGACCCTCAGGCGCGAGCTGGCGCGTTCGCGGCGCATGGCCTCGCCGCTGTCGCTGGTGGTGCTCGACGTCGATCACTTCAAGCGCGTCAACGACGGCTTCGGGCATGCCGCCGGCGATGCGGTGCTGCGCGCGATCGCCCAGCTGGTGCGGCAATCGATCCGCTACTGCGACGTCGCCTGCCGCTACGGCGGCGAAGAGCTGGTGATCCTGATGCCGGACTGCGCGCAGTCGGATGCGCTAAGGCGCGCGGAGTCGCTGCGCGCCGATATCGCGGGCGCGCCGCCGATGAACGACGGCGCCGGCCCGGACACCATCACGGCCTCGTTCGGCGTCGCTGAGTTCCCGCTCCACGGCCCCGATGCCGAAGCGCTGTTCCGGGCCGCCGACCAGGCCATGTACCGCGCCAAGCGGGAGGGGCGCAACCGCGTCGTACGCGCTGCCCAGCCCTAAATACGTGCCTTGGAGAAATAAGTGCAGGCCAGGGTGCTGGCCGCGTCCTGACGTGCCGCACGATTGGCGCGCTTACCGGGAGAACACGGAATGATGGGGTTAAAATGTTCCCATGAAAATTCGTGTTGCGACCTATAACATCCATAAAGGCGTCTCTTCTTTCCGCAGCACCCCGCGTGTGGTGGCGCTGAAGAAGGCCATCGGCATGTTCGATGCGGATGTCGTGTTCCTGCAGGAAGTGCAGGGCCGGCACGACCGCTACCAGGCACGCTATGGCGAGAAGGTGCGCAGTCCCCATCACCACTGGCCGGAGAAGGCCCAGCACGAGTTCTTTGCCGGCGAGTCGCTGCATTCCGCCTACGGCATGAACGCGGTCTACGACCATGGCCACCACGGCAATGCGCTGCTGTCCTGCTACCCGATCGCCAACGAGCATAACCACGACGTTTCCGACCACGCCTACGAGCAGCGCGGCATCCTGCACTGCGCGCTGGACACGCCGGTCGGCAAGGTGCACTGCTATGTGGTCCACCTGGGCCTGTTCGAAGGCAGCCGCCGGCGCCAGACCGACGCCCTGATCAGCGCCGTCAACGATTCGGCGCCGAACGGCGAGCCGGTCATCATCGCCGGCGACTTCAACGACTGGCGCAATACCCTGTCCGACTGCCTGCGCCTGAAGCTGGGCGTGGTCGAGGTGTTCGACGAGCTGGAAAAACGGTCCTCGAAGATCGGCGAGCTGGTGCGCAACGTGGCCGGCCGCGAGCGCCGCCTGGTGCCGGCGCGGACCTTCCCCGCCGCCATGCCCTGGTTCCGCCTCGACCGCATCTATGTGCGCGGCTTCAAGGTCGAACAGGCGGAAGTCCTGCACGGGCCGCAATGGGCCAAGCTGTCGGACCACGCGCCCATCGTCGCCAACCTGCAGCTGTCCTGAGCGCCCATGCGATCGGTCCCTTACGTCGCCAATAACGACGTCAAGCTACTGGAAAGCGGCGGCAACTATTTCAAGGAACTGCTGGCCGCGATCGATTCGGCCAGGCAGGAGATCCTCTTCGAGACCTATATCTACGCCGAGGACGAGACCGCGCGCGCCGTCACCGACGCCTTGATCCGCGCCGCCAAGCGGGATGTCAAGGTGCGCGTGCTGGTCGACTGGTTCGGCACCGGCCGCCGCACGGCCGCCCGCCTGGGCGAGGAATTCGCCCGGCACTGCGTGCACTACCGCATGTTCAACCGCTGGTTCCGGCGCGGCGCCGCGCGCAGCCACCGCAAGATCTGCGTGGTGGACGGCGAGACCGCTTTCGTGGGCGGCATCAATACCAACGACGACACCCTGTGCGACTACGCGCCCTATAAGCCGCTGCCGGCGCCGCGCTGGGATTTCGCGGTGCGCGTGCGCGGCCCGCTGGTGGAGCGCATCCACCGCGAGGCCCAGGCTCAGTGGACCCGCGCCGGCCACCTGAACATCAAGCATCGCTACCACCTGTTCAAGGAAACCCGCAAGCAGGCGCCGGGGCAGGGCGAGCATCCGATGCGCGCCGGCTTCGTGGTGCGCGACAACCTGCGCAACCGCCGTACCATCCAGCGCGCCTACCTGCAGGCCATCGGCCGCGCCCGCAAGCGGGTGCTGATGGCCACGCCATACTTTGCACCGGGACTCAAATTCCGCCAGGCGCTGGCGCAGGCTGCGCGGCGCGGGGTCGACGTCTGCCTCTTGATCGGCGTGGGCGAATTCCGCATGCAGGATGCGGTGGCGAGCTCCTTCTACCCGCAGCTGCTGGCGGCGGGCGTGCGCATCGTCGAATACCGCAAGACCCAGCTGCACGCCAAGGTGGCGGTGGTCGACCATGACTGGGCCACGGTCGGCTCCAGCAACTGCGACGGCCTGTCCCTGTTCGTGAATCAGGAAGCGAACGTGGTGGTGCGCGACGCCGCTTTCGCCTCCAGCATGGCCAAGCAGATCGAGCGCGGCATCGCCGACGGTGTGCCGGTCGGGCTGGATGATTTGAGGCAACTCGGATGGGTGCGCCGTACAGGCCACGAAATCGCCTATCTTTTGTATAAACTGACGATGCGGATCTTTACCATCGGCTATGCCTGAGCAAGAACTGTGATTTATGACCGATAACGACAACGTACGGATCGACAAATGGCTGTGGGCGGCGCGCTTTTTCAAGACGCGCTCGCTGGCCGCGGAGGCGGTCGACCGTGGGCGCATCAAGATCAATGCCGAGAACGTCAAGCCGGCGCGTTCGGTGAAGCTGGGCGACAAGATCCTGATCGATAATGGCTCGACCCGCTGGGAAGTGATCGTGCAAGGCCTGTCCGGCACGCGCGGCCCGGCCCCGGTGGCGCAGGCGCTTTACCGCGAAACCGAAGTCAGCATCCAGAAACGCGCCAACGACCAGGAAGCCCGCCGCCTGGCCCCGGAGCCCAGCAGCACGATCAAGGGGCGCCCCACCAAGCGTGACCGCCGCGCGATCGAACGGGCCGGGGACGAGCAATAGAACAGCGCCTCTAAACTTCCCGTTTGACATTTCCAGGCTGGTAGATAATAGTACGAGCGTTCGGATTTTTTCTCGCTTCAAACGGGGGTCTCGTATTAACACTTCAGCCAAATCCATGGTCATGCGCAAGGGCGAGATGACGCGTGCAGCGATTCTCGACGTTGCGCTCGAACTCGCCAGCCGCGACGGCCTCGAGGGACTCACG
This sequence comes from Massilia sp. Bi118, assembly GCF_918697865.1. Classification (GTDB taxonomy): domain Bacteria; phylum Pseudomonadota; class Gammaproteobacteria; order Burkholderiales; family Burkholderiaceae_D; genus Telluria. The sequence continues at coordinate 150,321 of NZ_CAKKMV010000005.1, forward strand.
ATCGGCCTGCTGGCCGACCGCATGAGCATGAGCAAATCGGGCGTGTTCGCCCACTTCGGTTCGCGCGAAGACCTGCAGATCGAAGTGCTGAAACTCTACCACCGCCGCTTCGAGCAGGAAGTGTTCGTCCCCAGCATCAAGGAGCCGCGTGGCCTGCCGCGCCTGGAAGCCATGTTCAAGCACTGGCTCAAGCGCGTCTCGGTCGAAATCGCCTCCGGCTGCATCTATATCAGCGGCGCCGTCGAATACGACGACCGCCCGGGTCCGATCCGCGACGAGCTGGTCGGCATGGTGCGGATCTGGCAGGGCGCCCTGGTGCGCTGCGCCCAGCAGGCCGTCGATTGCGGCGACCTGAAAGCGGATACCGACCCGCAGCAGCTGGTGTACGAGATGTATGGCCTGGTGCTGGCGGTGCACCACGATGCGCGCTTCCTGCGCATCCCCGGCGCCCCCGACCGCGCGCATCGCGGCTTCGCGCGCCTGATCGAGAATTACCGCAATCCCACTACCAAATAACCACCAATCATTACCTTCGTCAGGAGAACAACATGGGTCAGTACGTCGCGCCAATCCGGGATATGCAGTTCGTTCTGCATGAATTCCTGAACGTCACCGAGGAGTTCAAGAACCTGCCGGCGTACCAGGAAATCGACGCCGACATCATCAACCAGGTGCTCGAAGAAGGCGCGAAGTTCACGCAGGAAGTGCTGTTCCCGCTGAACCACTCCGGCGACCGCGAAGGCTGCCACTACGACGCGGCGACCAAGACCGTCACCACGCCGAAGGGCTTCAAGGAAGCGTATAAACAGTATGTCGATGGCGGCTGGGCCGCGCTGGCCTGCGATCCGGAATACGGCGGCCAGGGCCTGCCGGTCTCGCTGAACAACTCCTTCTACGAGATGCTGAACTCGGCCAACCAGGCCTGGACCATGTACCCGGGCCTGTCGCACGGCGCCTACGAGTGCCTGAAAGAGCACGGCACCGAAGAGCAGAAGAAGTTCTACCTGCCGAAGCTGGTCTCGGGCGAATGGACCGGCACCATGTGCCTGACCGAAGCCCACTGCGGCACCGACCTGGGCCTGCTGCGCTCGAAGGCCGAGCCGCAAGCCGACGGCACCTACAAGATCACCGGCTCGAAGATCTTCATCTCGGCCGGCGAACACGACGTCTCGGAAAACATCGTCCACCTGGTGCTGGCGCGCCTGCCGGACGCACCGGAAGGCTCGAAAGGCATCTCTCTGTTCCTGGTGCCGAAGTTCCTGCCGAACGCCGACGGTTCGATCGGCGAGCGCAACCCGATCTTCTGCGGCGCCATCGAAGAAAAGATGGGCATCCACGGTAACTCGACCTGCCAGATGAACCTGGACGGCGCAGTCGGCACCCTGATCGGCCAGCCGCACAAGGGCCTGAACGCGATGTTCGTGTTCATGAACGCCGCGCGCCTGGGCGTCGGCATGCAGTCGCTGGGCCTGACCGAAGTCGCCTACCAGAACGCGCTGGTGTATGCGAAAGACCGCATCCAGATGCGCAGCCTGTCGGGCCCGAAGGCGCCGGACAAGCCGGCCGACCCGATTATCGTGCACCCGGACGTGCGGCGCATGCTGCTGACGGCGAAAGCCTACGCCGAAGGCGCCCGCGCGCTGACCTCCTACGTCGCGCTGCAGATCGACCGCGAACTGAACCACCCGGACGAAGAAGTGCGCAAGGAAGCCGCCGGCGAAGTCGCGCTGCTGACGCCGATCGTCAAGGCCTTCATCACCGACAACGGCTGGATCGCGACCTCGGAAGCGATGCAGGTGTACGGCGGCCACGGCTACATCAGCGAGTGGGGCATGGAGCAGTACGTGCGCGACGCCCGTATCAACATGATCTACGAAGGCACCAACACCGTGCAGTCGCTGGACCTGCTGGGCCGTAAGATCCTGATGGACAACGGCGCCAAGCTGCGCGCCTTCGGCGAGAAGATCAAGAACTTCGTCGAAGAGAACGGCCTGGACGAGAACCTGTCCGAGTTCGTGACCCCGCTGGGCGAACTGGGCGAGAAGGTCACCAAGCTGACCATGGAAATCGGCATGAAGGCCTTCCAGAACCAGGACGAAGTCGGCGCCGCCGCCGTGCCTTACCTGCGCGTGGTCGGCCACCTGGTGTTCAGCTACTTCTTCGCGCAGATGGCGAAGATCGCTCTGGAGAAGAAGGATTCGGGCGACAAGTTCTACGAAGCCAAGCTGCACACCGCACGCTTCTACTTCGGCCGCCTGTACCCGGAAACCGCGATGCTGATTCGTCAGGCGCGTTCGGGTTCGGCGAATTTGCTGGCTATGGATGCTGATCTGTTCTAACCGCACCATCACGTAACCGCTTCCCGTCATCCCCGCGCAGGCGGGGATCCAAGTTTGCCGGCAAATCGACGAACTTGGATTCCCGCCTCCGCGGGAATGACGACTAAATTAAGGATAACGAGAATGTCCAATTTCATCGTCAAGAAAGTCGCCGTGCTGGGCGCCGGCGTGATGGGCGCGCAGATTGCCGCGCACTGCGTCAACGCCAAGGTTCCGGTCGTGCTGTTCGATTTGCCTGCCAAAGAGGGCAACAAGAATGGCATCGTCCTGAAGGCCATCGAAGGCCTGAAGAAGCTGTCGCCGGCCCCGCTGGGCAACAAGGAAGACGCCGCCCTGATCGAAGTCGCCAACTACGAGGACAACCTCGAACTGCTGGCCGGCTGCGACCTGATCATCGAAGCCATCGCCGAGCGCATGGACTGGAAGCATGACCTGTATAAAAAGGTCGCCCCGCACATCGGCGCCAACGCGATCTTCGCCTCGAACACCTCGGGCCTGTCGATCGAGAAACTGGCCGAAGGCTTCGACAGCGACCTGAAGGCGCGCTTCTGCGGCGTCCACTTCTTCAACCCGCCGCGCTACATGCACCTGGTCGAGCTGATCCCGACCGCGAGCACCCGTCCGGAAATCCTCGACCAGCTCGAGACCTTCCTGACCTCGACCCTGGGCAAGGGCGTCGTGCGTGCAAAAGACACCCCGAACTTCATCGCCAACCGCGTCGGCATCTTCGGCATGCTGGCCACCATCCACGAAGCCGAGAAGTTCGGCCTGAGCGTGGACGTGGTCGACGACCTGACCGGCGCAAAGCTGGGCCGCGCCAAGTCGGGCACCTTCCGCACTGCGGACGTGGTCGGCCTGGACACCATGGGCCACGTGATCAAGACCATGCAGGACACCCTGCAGGACGATCCTTTCTTCAGCCTGTACAAGACGCCGGACGTGCTGGCCAAGCTGATCGAAAAGGGCGCGCTGGGCCAGAAGACCGGCGGCGGCTTCTATAAAAAGGTCGGCAAGGAGATCCAGCGCCTGGACTTCGCCACCGGCGAATACGTGCCGGGCGGCGCCAAGGCCGCCGACATCGTCGGCCGCATCCTGAAAGAAAAGGACCCGGTCAAGAAGTTCAAGGCCATGCGCGAATCGACCAACCCGCAGGCGCAGTTCCTGTGGGCGATCTACCGCGACGCCTTCCACTACATCGCCGTCCACCTGGACACCATCGCCGACAACGCGCGCGACGTCGACTTCGCAATGCGCTGGGGCTTCGGCTGGAGCGTCGGCCCGTTCGAGACCTGGCAGGCCGCAGGCTGGACCCAGATCGCCCAGTGGGTGAAGGAAGACATCGAAGCCGGCAAGGCGCTGACCGACACCCCGCTCCCAAGCTGGGTGTTCAGCGCACCGGTGGCGGAGAAGGGCGTGCACACCGCCGAGGGTTCGTACTCGGTGTCGAAGAACGCCTATGTGCCGCTGTCCGACCTGCCGGTCTACAAGCGCCAGCAGTTCCGCGCGCCGGTCGTGGGCAGCACCACCGTCGACGCCAGGACCGCCGGCACCACCGTGTTCGAAGACGAATCCGTGCGCCTGTGGCACTCGGACGACGAAGTGCTGGTGATCTCGCTGAAGACCAAGATGCACGTGATCGGCGACGGCGTCATCAAGGGCATCAAGCGCGGCCTGGAAGAAGCGGAAAAGGGCTACAAGGGCCTGGTCATCTGGAACACCGACGCAGCCGAAGGCGGCGCCTTCTCGGCCGGCGCCGACCTGCAATCGGCCCTGCCGGCCTTCATGACCGGCGGCGCGAAGGCGATGGAGCCGATCGTGCGCGAGCTGCAGGACTGCTTCATGGCCATGAAGTACTCGAACATCCCGGTGGTGGCGGCCGTGGCCGGCCTGGCCCTGGGCGGCGGCTGCGAGATGGCGCTGCACGCATCGAAGCGCGTGGCCTCGATCGAGTCCTACATCGGCCTGGTCGAAGTGGGCGTCGGCCTGGTGCCGGCCGGCGGTGGCCTGAAGGAAGCGGCAGTCCGCGCTGCCGGCGAAGCCAAGGGCAACGACATCCTGCAATTCCTGAAGACCGGCTTCACCAACGCGGCCACCGCACAGGTGTCGAAATCGGCTCTCGAAGCGAAGGCCATGGGCTACCTGAAGGAAGACGACGTCATCGTCTTCAACCCGTACGAGCTGCTGCACGTGGCGAAAGTCACCGCGCGCTCGATGTTCGACGCCGGCTACCGCGCACCGCTGCGCCGCCCGGTCCCGGTCACCGGCCGCTACGGCTGGGCGACCATCCGCGGCCAGCTGGTCAACATGCGCGACGGCGGCTTCATCTCGGCCTATGACTACCAGCTGGGCGACACCATCGCCGAAATCGTCACCGGCGGCGACATCGACCAGGGCAGCTACGTCTCCGAGCAGTGGCTGCTGGACATGGAGCGCAAAGCCTTCATCTCGCTGCTGAACAATCCGAAGACCCAGGAACGCATCATGGGCATGATGCAGACCGGTAAGCCGGTGCGTAACTAAGTCGCCGACCACAAGGACTACTGACATGAGCAAACAACTTCAAGACGCATACATCGTCGCAGCGACCCGCACCCCGATCGGCAAGGCGCCGCGCGGCTTCTTCAACAAGACCCGTCCGGACGACCTGCTGATCGCCGCGATCAAGGGCGCCATGGCCGCCGTGCCGAACCTGGACCCGGCCCTGATCGTCGACGCCATCGTCGGCTGCTCGTTCCCTGAAGCGGAGCAGGGCTTCAACGTGGCGCGCCAGGCCGTCGTGATGGCCGGCCTGCCGACCACCGTCGGCGGCGTGACCGTCAACCGCTACTGCGCCTCGGGCATCACCGCCCTGGCGATGGCCGCGGACCGCATCCGCGTCGGTGAAGCCGACGTGATGATCGCCGGCGGCGTCGAATCGATGTCGATGGTGCCGATGATGGGCCACCACCCGTCCATCAACATGCGCGTGTTCGAGGACGAGAACGTCGGCCTCGCCTACGGCATGGGCCTGACCGCCGAGAAGGTGGCGCAGCAGTGGAAGGTGAGCCGCGAAGAGCAGGACGCCTTCGGCCTGGAATCGCACCGCAAGGCCATCGCCGCCCAGCAGGCTGGCTTCTTCAAGGACGAGATCACCCCGGTCGAGATCGTGACCCGCACGCCGAACCTGGCGACCGGCGAGATCACCGTCAAGCGCCGCACCGTCGACCTGGACGAAGGCCCGCGTGCCGACGCCAGCATGGAAGGCATGGCCAAGCTGAAGCCGGTGTTCGCCGCCAAAGGCTCGGTCACCGCCGCGACCTCGTCGCAGATGTCGGACGGCGCCGGCGCGCTGATCGTCGTCAGCGAGAAGATCCTGAAAGAGCACAACCTGACCCCGCTGGCCAAGTTCTCGTCGTTTGCCGTGCGCGGCGTGCCGCCGGAGATCATGGGCATCGGCCCGAAGGTCGCCATCCCGGCAGCGCTGGCGGCCGCCGGCATCACCCAGGACCAGCTGGACTGGATCGAGCTGAACGAAGCCTTCGCCGCCCAGGCGCTGGCCGTGATCCGCGACCTGAACCTGGATACCAGCAAGGTCAACCCGATGGGCGGCGCGATCGCCCTCGGCCACCCGCTGGGCGCAACCGGCGCGATCCGCGCCGCGACCGTGGTGCACGCCCTGCGCCGCAACAACCTGAAATACGGCATGGTCACCATGTGCGTCGGCGCCGGCATGGGCGCTGCGGGTATCATCGAGCGCGTGTAAACCAGGTAGGGTGGGGTCCATCAGGCCAGTGGCCTGATGGACCCCACCTCACGATACAAAGAAGGGCGCTGCGGGCACAACCCCAGCGCCTTTTTTCTAAATAAACGGAGACCCTGAATGGACATCGTCACCACCACCGCCAACGGCATCCTGACCATCGAATTCAACCGCCCCGAGCGCAAGAACGCCATCACCGGCGCCATGTACACCGCCATGGCCGAAGCCCTGCGCGGCGCCGAGACCGACTCGCAAGTGCGCGCCATCCTCATCACCGGCAAGCCGGAGATCTTCACCGCCGGTAACGACCTCGACGACTTCCTCAACAACGTCGGCGAAGGCAAGATGACGGAATCCCGTCCGGTGTTCCAGTTCATGCAGGCGCTGGAAGGCTGCACCAAGCCCGTGATCGCCGCCGTCGCCGGCGCTGCGGTCGGCATCGGCACCACGATGCTGATGCACTGCGACCTGGTCTACGCCGCCGACACCGCCAAGTTCTCGATGCCCTTCAGCCAGCTGGGCCTGTGCCCGGAATTCGCCTCGTCGCTGCTGGTCGCGCAAGCCGCCGGCTACACCCGCGCGGCCGAAAAGCTGATGCTGGGCGAAGCCTTCCCGGCCCAGGAAGCCTTCGAGATGGGCATCGTCGCCAAAGTGCTGCCGGCCGCCGAACTGCTGGCCTTCGCACAGGGACAGGCCGCCAAGCTGGTCAAGCTGCCGGCCGCGTCCATCCGCACCACCAAGGCGCTGATGAAGCGTTCGCGCGCGGCGCTGGTGAAGGACACCATCGCGGCAGAGAACGAGCGCTTCAGCGCGATGCTGGTGGGTGGCGAGGCGAAGGAGGCGTTCACGGCCTTCTTCGAGAAGCGCAAGCCGGACTTCAGCAAGTTCGACTAAGCGCCGCAGCGCCAGGCATCAGCGGCCGCAGCGCAGGCGCAGTCGTTCGCCTTCGCGCGCGAAGGCCCGTGCCGATGCGCTGTCGCCGCAACGATAGACCAGGCGCAGGCGCTTTTGCTCGCCCGGCGCCGGGTCGCCGCACAGCTCGTTGTTGGCCACGACGGAACCGTGGTTGCGCTCGAGCTGGTCGCGCACGGCGCGGCGTGCATTGCAGGTGGCCCCGCGCGCGCCGTACTCGGCTTCTTCGATATGCAGGCGGCCCCAGGCGACAGGACCGTCCGGCCCGCCCTGGCCGCCGCGGGCCTCGCGCTGGCCCGCCGCGTAACCGTCCTCGTAGCCGCGGCGATATTCCGCGCTCTGGGCAAAGGCGGACGTGGTTGCAGCGGTCAAGGCCATCACCGCGGCGATACGGACAATGTGTCGGTGTGCGATATGCATGTGCTCCTCCCGTTCAGTTGATGAGGCATGCTAGCGTGCTGCCCAGCACGGTTCCGTGCGTACGCGTACATACAGAAGCTCATCCGGCAGGCGCCGCCACCGGACCTGCGGCCGTATCGCGCACGCTGAAACCCGCGGCCTCGATCGCCGCCCGCAGGACATCCGCATCCGCCCAGCGCTTTTCCACGCGCGCCTGCTGGCGGGCTTCGACCAGCGCACGCACCGCATCCGGCAGCGCGTGTTCCTCCGGCCTCCACGCATCCAGTCCGAGCCCCAGCACCCCGTCCAGCCAATCGAGCGTCGCTTTCTGCACCTCGCCAGGCAGATCGGATTTCAGCAGCTCCCAGGCCAGCGCCAAAGCCCGCGGCGTATTCAGATCGTCATTCAACTCCGCCAGCATGCGCTCGCGATAAGCCGGATCGGCCACGCCACCGGCCGGCAGCCGGTAATAGGCAAGCCGCAGCCGCCCCAGCGCCGTCTGCGCCGCCGCCAGCGCCGTCCACGAAAACACCAGCTTCGACCGGTAGTGCGCGCTCAAGACCAGATAGCGGTAAGCCAGCGGATCGAACCCACGCTCGACCAGCGTCCCCAGCCGGATGAAGCTGCCATCCGACTTCGACATCTTCTCGCTGTCGGCCAGCCGCAAGAACGACCCATGCAGCCAGTAACGCGCCGGCGGGTGGCCGTGGCAAGCCTCGTGCTGGGCGATCTCGTTCGAGTGGTGCACCGGCACGTGGTCCTCGCCGCCGATGTGGATATCGAACAGCGCGCCGAGGTAGCGGGTCGACATCGCGGAGCACTCGATGTGCCAGCCGGGAAAGCCGCGGCCCCAGGGGCTGTCCCATTCCATCTGCCGCTGCTCGTCGCCGCTGAACTTCCACAGCGCGAAGTCGGTCGGCGAGCGCTTGTCGCCGAGCCCGACGCGGTGGCCGGCGCGCAGGCCGGCGATGTCGAGCCGGGCCAGGTGGCCGTAGCGTTCCAGGCGCGCGGTGTCGAAGTAGATGCCGTCCGTGGTGCGATACGCAAAGCCCTGGCGTTCGATATCGGCGATGAATGCGATCTGCTCGGGGATGTGGTCGGTGGCGCGCGCCCAGATGGTGGGCGGCAGGATGCGCAGGCGTTCCAGGTCGCGCTGGAAGGCCTCGGTATAAAAGGCCGCGATGTCCCAGGCGCTGCGGCCGGTGCGCCGGCTGCCTTTTTCCATCTTGTCTTCGCCGGCATCCGCATCCGAAGTCAGGTGGCCGACGTCGGTGATGTTGACGACGTGCCTGAGCTCATAGCCGTTCAGCTGCAGCACGCGGCGGAGCAGGTCGCCGAACAGGTAAGTGCGCAGGTTGCCGATGTGAGCGTAGTCGTAGACCGTCGGGCCGCAGGCGTACAGGCCGGCGCGGCCGGGCTCCAGCGATTCGAAAGGGCGCAGGCGGCGCTCGTAGGTGTCGTACAACATCAGCGGCATGAAGGGCTCCAGAAATGAAAAAGGCCACAGGAGAAGGTTCTCGCTGTGGCCCATAGAAACGGTGGATGTGAAAAGACAATCGCTGGCTTCTATGGCCGGCGCGGACACACTCCAGAGTTGATCGCTTGATTTCGCATCGTTTTAGTGTAGCACGCGATTGGGGGCTGTTGCGTCAAGATCATGTATATTTCCAACAGTCACTTTTTATGTTTACATCATGTTCAATTTCCCGGTTTTTCGCGCGATGGCAGCACGCGCAGTGCTCATGGCACCGCTATGGTTCGCGGCGGGGTCTGCACACGCTGACCTCGCCCAACAACTGGCCGCTATCGACCGTGAGGCTGAGCGCGACGTCCCTGGAGCGCTGGCCAAGCTCGAAACCCTGGCGGCCGAGGCCAGGGTGCGCCGCGCCGATGCGGACTACCGGGAAATTCAAACGGCACGCTGCTGGATCCTGGGCTATACCGATGCCGCCGGCGCGCTTGCCCTGGCAACTACGGAGATAGCCAAACCTGTATTCCGCGATGACGCCTCGCTGCATGTTTGCCGGGGCTACGCCTACGAGCAGTTGCAACGGAACGAGGATGCGCTGGCCGAATATGAATTCGGTGTCGAACAGGCGGGGCGCATGCATGACCAGAAGGCGCTTGCGCGTGCGCTTGCCCTGCGCGGCGAGCAACGCTATGTGCGCGGGCTGTATGCGGATGCGATTGCCGACCTCAAGGCCAGCTACGAACTGGAGCGGGCACTGGACGATGCAAGTCATCAGCGTTACGTGCTGAATGCCTTGGCCAACCTGTATGCCGATCCCGAAGTCCGGGACTTCGACAATGCCATCGAGACCTACCGCAAGCTCCTGGCCGCCAACGAAGCGGCCGGCAATGTGCGTGGCCAGGCGACGACGCATTTCAACATCGCCAGTACTTATGAAAATCAGGGCCGGCTACCGCTGGCGCGCCGGCATTTCGAACTAGCCCTGGCCTTGGAAGCCCAGCGTGCGGCGGCCGAACACAGTCCGGTCGATCTCGAGGCCGACCTGGCCAACGACAAGCGGGCATATGCCGTCGTGCTGTCGAAGATGGGCGAACACGCCAAAGCGCTTGCGATGCTCGATGCCGTGCTGGCCACCCTGCAGTCCCGGTATGCATCCGACAAGACGGCGATCGCCGCGGCACGCTTGTCGCGCGGCGCGGCCTACCGGCGGGCCGGCCGTCATGCCGATGCGCTGGCCGATCTCGATGCGGCGCTCCTTCATTTCGGCCCTATTCACAACATACGCTTCCTGAAGAAAATCCAGGAAGAGCGCGCCGCCGCGTTCGGCCAGGCGGGCGACTGGCGTAACGCCTTTTCGGCGCAACAGGGCATGCTGGAGGCGCAGCAGGCCATCGACAAGCAGAAGCTGGATGAACGGACCACGCGCCTGCGCATCCAGTTCCAGTCCGAACAGGCCAGGCTGCGTAATGCGGAACTACAGCACCAGAACATCCTGCAGCTGCGTGACCTCGAGAGCACGGCACGGGTCAGGCGCTGGCAGGCGGCGGCTCTTGCAGCCAGCCTCGCGCTGATTGTCTTGTTGAGCGTATTGGTGGTCCGGCAGCGCAGATTCAGCCGGAAGATGCGCGACCTTGCGCTGACCGACGAATTGACCCGCCTGCCAAACCGCCGCCACTTCATGGCTGTCGCGAACGATGCTTTTGCGCGAGCCGGCAAATCCCGGTCGCGACTGTCGCTTGCCGGGCTCGACATCGATTATTTTAAACGCATCAACGATCGCTACGGCCACGCCGTCGGCGACATTGTCCTGCAGCGGGTCGCCCATGTCCTGCGCAGCGCTCTGCGTCCCGGTGACACCATCGGACGGGTAGGTGGCGAGGAGTTCCTCTGCCTGCTGCCCGGGGCTTCCGAGCAGGATGCCTTGCAGGTTGCGGAGCGCCTCCGGCAAGCAGTGCTCGACATCGATTGCAGCGACCTGCCTGCGGGCCTGGCGCCCAGCATCAGCATCGGCGTAACCGAGAACATCCCGGAGGTCGACAGCCTGGACCTGTTGTGCCAGCGCGCCGACCATGCTTTGTACCGCGCCAAGGACAAGGGCCGCAACCGGGTCGAACTGGCCGCTTGAGAGCTGGCGATTGCCAGCCACGCCAGCGCGCTGCACAATGGGAAAGTCCGATTGCTACGCGCCGCCATGAACCTGCACCGTCTCGACCTCGTCTCGCTTTCCCTGTTCAGCCATATCGTCCGCTCCGGCAGCATCAGCAAGGGCGCCGAGGCCGCGCACCTGGCGGTCGGCGCCGCCAGCAAGCGCATCTCGGACCTGGAAGCCGCCGTCGGCACCGCGCTGCTGGAGCGGCATGCGCGCGGCGTGCGCACCACTGCCGCCGGCGACGCGCTGGCGCGCCATGCGCAGCGCATCCTCGGCGACGTCAACCTGCTGGCGGCCGAGCTGCATGACCATGCCAGCGGCATCGTCGGCGTGGCGCGGTTGTGGGCGAATACCTCGGCCATCACCCAGTTCCTCCCTGGCGACATCGCCGCGTTCTCGCGCGCGAACCCGGCGATCCGGATCGAGCTGGAGGAGTTGAACAGCAGCGAAGTCGTGCTCGGCGTGCTGGAGGGCAGGGCGGACATCGGCATCTTCGCCGACCGCACGCCGGCCCTCGGCCTGCAGCTGATGCCCTACCGCGAGGACAGGCTGGTGCTGGTGGTGCCGGCCAGGCACCCGCTGGCGCGGCGCCGCGCGCTGGCCTTCGACGAGGCCGTCGATTACGACTTCGTCAGCCTGTCGCAGGGCACCTCGCTGGCGCGCCGCCTGGAGGCCGAGACGGAGGCGATGGGCCGGCGCCTGAAGCTGCGGATCCAGGTGCGCAGCTTCGACGCCATGTGCCAGATGGTGGCCGCCGGGCTGGGCGTGGCGGTGCTGCCGGCCGATGCGGTGCGCGCCCTGGTGCGTTCGCTCGACCTGCGCCAGATTCCGCTGAAGGATGCCTGGGCACGGCGCCAGCTTTTGATTGGCGTGCGTGACCTCGAAAGTCTGCCGCGGCATGCGCGCCAACTGGTCGAGCACCTGGCGCAGCCTGCGCACGCCTGATCCGATAGCAGCCGAGCTTTCGCGTTTCACGAAAGCTGGGTTCATGCCTTTGCGCTTCTGCGTTTGAAAGTCCGGTGCCAGAATTGCCATCATGACGTCATAGAACGTCGCCACGGCATTCAATCGGAGACATCATGGACAAGACCCTCAACGCCCCGCTCAGCGCGGCGGCCGGCACCACGCCCGAGCTGGCGCGCATCGTGAACAAGGTGGCATGGCGCATCATGCCGCTCATCATGATCTGCTACCTGTTCGCCTTCTTCGACCGCATCAACATCAGCTTCGCCAAGTTCGCGCTGCAGAGCAGCCTGTCGCTGTCCGACACCGCCTATGGCCTGGGCGCCGGCCTGTTCTCGGTCGGTTACGTGCTGTTCGAGGTGCCCAGCAACATGATGCTGTACAAGGTCGGCGCGCGGCGCTGGATCGCCCGCATCATGGTCTCCTGGGGCATCGCCACCGCGCTGATGGCGCTGGTGCAGACCGAATGGCAGTTCTATACGCTGCGCTTCATCATTGGCGCCATGGAAGCCGGCTTCGCGCCCGGCGTGCTGTACTTCCTGACCCTGTGGTTCCCGACCGCTTACCGCGGCCGCATCACATCGATGCTGTTCCTGGCCTCGGCCTTCTCCGGCCTGGTCGGCGCGCCCGCCGCCGGCCTGGTGCTGGGCCACATGGACGGCGCACTCGGCATGGCCGGCTGGCACTGGCTGTTCCTGGTCGGCGGCCTGCCCTGCATCCTGCTCGGCGCCGTGGTCTACCTGACGCTGAAAGATCGGGTCGAGGATGCCAGCTGGCTGGCGCCGCATGAACGCAGCCTGCTGGCCGCGCGCATCGCCGAGCAGAACCGCCACATCGGCAGCCACTCGCTGTTCGGCGCGCTCAAGACGCCCGGCTTCCTGACCCTGGGCCTGGTCTACTTCCTGATCCAGGTGAGCTCCTACGGCCTGAATTTCTGGGCGCCGCACATGATCCGCAGCGCTGGCACCACCAATCCGACCATGATCGGCCTGCTCACCGCGGTGCCTTATCTGTGCGGCGCGATTGCGATGGTGGCGGTGGGCCGCCTGTCGGACGCCAGCGGCGAGCGCCGCAAATTCGTGATCGGCCTGGTGGTGCTGGGCGCCATCGGCTTCTGCTGCGCCGGCCTGTTCGACCACCAGCCGGCCCTGCTGCTGGCGGCGCTGGCCGTGATGGGCGCCGGCGTGGTGGCATCGATCCCGGCCTTCTGGGCGCTGCCGCCAAAACTCGTGACCGGCGCCGGCGCGGCGGGCGGCATCGCGCTGATCAATACCCTGGGCCAGCTGGGCGGCATCGTCAGCCCGGTGATGGTGGGACGCATCAAGGACGTCACCGGCAGCACGACGCCGGCCCTGTATGCGATCGCGGCCTTGAGCCTGGTGTGCGCCGCGGTGCTGGCCTTCGGCCTGCCGCAGCAGCTGCGCCAGCGCGAACATTCGGACAATTGAAGGGGAATACCATGACCGCTCCAAACATGATCTCCGAGCAGGCGCTGAAGGGCGTGCGCGTGATCGAGATGGGACAACTGATCGCCGGGCCCTTTGCCGGCAAGACCCTGGGTGAATTCGGCGCCGAGGTCATCAAGATCGAGGCGCCCGGCGCCGGCGACCCGCTGCGCAACTGGCGCATGATGAAGGATGGCACCTCGGTCTGGTGGCAGGTCCAGTCGCGCAACAAGCGCTCGGTGGCGCTCGACCTGCGCAGCAGCGAAGGCCAGGAAATCGCGCGCAAGCTGATCGCGGAGGCCGACGTGCTGGTCGAGAACTTCCGCCCGGGCACCCTGGAAAGCTGGGGCATGTCTTATGAAGCGCTGTCCGAACTGAACCCGGGCCTGGTCATGCTGCGCATCTCCGGCTACGGCCAGACCGGCCCTTACCGTGATCTGCCCGGCTTCGGCGCGATCGGCGAGGCCATGGGCGGCCTGCGCCACCTGACCGGCGAACCGGGACGCGTGCCGGTGCGCTGCGGGATCTCGATCGGCGATACCCTGGCGGCCCTGCACGGCACCATCGGCGTGCTGACCGCGCTCTACCACCGCAAGGTCAACGGCGGCAAAGGCCAGGTGATCGACGTCGCCCTGCACGAAGCCGTGTTCAACGTGATGGAAAGTCTGATCCCCGAGTACAGCGCGTTCGGCGCGGTGCGCGAGGCCGCGGGCAGCGCGCTGCCGGGCATCGCGCCGTCGAACGCCTACCGTTGCAGCGATGGCTATGTGCTGGTGGCCGGCAATGGCGACAGCATCTTCAAGCGCCTCATGATGGCGATCGGTCGCGCCGACCTGGCCGAGGCGCCTGACCTGGCCGACAACGCCGGCCGCGTCAAGCGCGTGGCCGAGCTGGATGCCGCGATCGAAGCCTGGACCGTCGAACGCAGCGTGGCCGGCGTACTGGCGGCGCTGGGCGAAGCCAAGGTCCCGGCCGGGAAGGTCTATACCGCGCAGGACATCGCCGAAGACCCGCATTACCGCGAGCGCGGCATGATCCTGACCCAGCAGACCCGCGAGGGCTATGAGGTCGAGGTGCCGGGCATCGTGCCCAAGCTGATGGGCACCCCGGGCGCGGTACGCTCGGCCGCGCCGCGCCTGGGCGAGGACACCGACGCGGTGCTGCGCGAGATCGGCCTGACGGAAGAGCAGATCGTGGCGCTGCGCGAACGCAAGGTGGTGGCATGAATCCCCGCCGCATCCACATCCAGGAAGTCGGCCTGCGCGACGGCTTGCAGGCCGAAAGCCGATTCGTGCCGACGATGGAGAAGATCGCCCTGGCCGATGCGCTCTCGAAGGCCGGCGTCGCCAAGCTCGAAGTGAGTTCCTTCGTTTCGCCGAAAGCGGTGCCGGTGCTGGCCGATGCGGTGGAGGTGTTCGCCGGGATCGAAAGAAAACCCGGCGTCGTCTACAGCGCCCTGGTGCCCAACCTGCGCGGTGCCGAGCGCGCCATCGAAGCCCGCGTCGATGAGATCAACCTGGTGATGTCGGCCAGCGAAAGCCACAACCTGAGCAACCTGCGCATGACGCGCGCGCAATCCTTCGCCGGCTTGCGGGACGTGGCGGCGCTTGCGCACAGCCATGGCATCAAGGTGAACGTCTCGCTGTCCTGCAGCTTCGGCTGCCCGATGGAAGGGGAGGTGGAACAGCAGACGGTGCTGGACTGGTGCACGCGCTTCGTCGACGAATTGCAGGTGCAGGGCATCACCCTGTGCGACACCACCGGCATGGCCTATCCGACCCAGGTGCGCGAGCTGACCGATAAAGTGCGCGCACGCTGGCCCGGCCTGGAGCTGACCCTGCACTTCCATAACACCCGCGGCATGGGCCTGGCGAATGTGCTGGCCGGGATCGACGCCGGCGCCGAGCGCTTCGACGCATCGCTGGGCGGCATCGGCGGCTGCCCGTATGCGCCGGGCGCCACCGGCAACGTCTGCACCGAGGAGATCGTGCATGCGCTGGAACTGATGGGCTACGACACCGGCGTCGACCTCGGCCAGCTCTTGAAGTCTGCGCACACGCTGGAAGACCTGCTCGGCCACGCCGTGCCGAGCCAGATCCTGAAAGCCGGCCGGCGCCTGGATCTGCATCCGGTGCCGCCGGCCCCGATCAAAGCCTGAGGCTTACAGCGCGACGTCCACCCGCGCATACCACGAGCGGCCGTTGATGCCGAACGGGCAGGTCTCCCAGCAGTAGGTGAAGCCCAGCTGCGGGAAGGGCGCGGCCTTGACCGGGTCCCACTTGGTCGGGAAGGTGTTGAACAGGTTGTTCGCGCCGACCGTCACGCTGGCCGCCTTGCTGAAGTTGTAGCGCAGCGTGGCGTCCACGATCCATTTCGAATCCCAGGTCTGCACGAAGGGCGCCGTGAAGCCCTGGCCCTGCACTTCGCCATAGTAATTGGCGCGCACGTTGCCGTTCCAGGCCCCGGTCGTGTAGTCGGCCGACAGCACGTGGTGCTGGCGCGGCTGGCCGCGTTCGATCAGGGTCACCTGCGAATCGTCGAACAGCTGGGTGCCGCTCAGCACCGGCGAATCGGAATGGCGGCCCGCCACCCTGGTGCGGTTGAAGTCCAGCTGGCCGGACAGCACCAGCGTCGAACCCGGCCAGCGCGTGGTGTGCTCGGCGACGATGTCCAGGCCGCGCGTCTCGGTGTCGATGGCGTTGGTGAAGAACTGGGCCTGGCCCACCTTCAGCGGATCGAGGATGGCCTTGATCGGGCAAGCGGCCGCGCTGGCGCAGGCGCCCGATTCCGGCGCGATGTTCGACGAGAAGACGATGCGGTCGTCGATGTTGATGCCCCACAGGTCGGCGGTCAGCGAGAAGTTCGAGGCCGGGCGCAGCACCAGGCCGATGCTGGCGTTCTTCGAGGTCTCCTGCTTCAGGTTCGGGATGCCGAAGGCCTTGGTGACGGCGCTGCCTTCGCGCGCGGTCAGGGTTTCGGTCAGCACGCCGGCCGCGTTCAGGTTGGTCGAGACCGAGCTATAGAACTTCTGCTGCACGCTGGGTGCGCGGAAGCCGGTCGACACGGTGCCGCGCACGCCCACGGTCTTCGACGGGTCGTAGCGCAGGCTCAGCTTGCCGGTGGTGGTGCTGCCGAAGTCCGAGTATTTTTCCCAGCGCACGGCGGCGCCCAGCAGCAGTTGGCTGGTCAGCTTGTGTTCGAGGTCGGCGTAGAGCGCGATGTTGTGGCGGCTGTCGTCCACTTCGGTGCCGGGCGTGTAGCCGGGGAAGCCTTGCGTGCCCGATGCGGCGATGCCACCCAGCTGGTCGCGGATCACGATGGCCGGGTTATTGGTGCGGCCGTACTGGTAGGAGACCGGATCGCCGGCGCCGATGGCATAGCCGTCGCGGCGGTATTCGAAGCCGGTGGCGAAGGAGACCTCGCGTCCGCCCAGGTTGAGCGGGCCGCGCAGGTCGGCGTTGACGGTGGTCTGGCGGAATTTCAGCTTGCCGGTGTCGGCTTCGAAGGGCGACTCGGCGTAGATGCCGCCACCCGGCTTGGGCTCGTACCAGTAGCTGATGTTGATGGTTTCCTTTTCGTGGAAATCGAGCTCGCTGCGGCCGTGGTTCAGCGAGACGTCGAATTTCCACTGGTCGGCCAGGTCGCGCCTGTAGCCCACCGCCAGCGACTCGTCCTTCACGGTCGTGCGGATGTTCGGCAGGAAGCCGTTCGGGTACACGGACGGCACGTTGCGGCCGTCGCCGGCGGTGCGGAAGAAGCCGGCCGAGTCGCCGGTGCGGTGCGAGACGCCGCCGAAGCTGTAGAACTCCGCGCCCTCGGCCACCGGCAGCGCCGCGTTCCACCAGAAGTACTTGTCCTTGGCCAGGCTGTCGCCGATGCGCTGGGTGACGCGCGGCGGATCCACGCGCGCGGTATCGAGGCCGGCGCGGTTGGTCTCGCCGCGGTGGCGACCTTCGACGGTCAGGTTGACGTAGCCGCCGTCGCCGATCGCCCAGCCCTTGTTGGCGCTGCCGGCATACAGCTGGCCGCCGCCTTCGCTGGTGCCGCCGACGGTGCCCGAGAGCTGGGTCTCGCTGGTCTGCTGCTTCAGCACGATGTTGATCACGCCGGCGATGGCGTCCGAGCCGTACTGCGCCGCCGCGCCGTCGCGCAGCACCTCGATGCGCTGGATGGCCGACATCGGGATCGCATTGATGTCGGTGCCGGCCGAGCCGCGGCCGATGGTCTGCTGCACGTTGACCAGGGCCTGCTGGTGGCGGCGCTTGCCGTTGACCAGCACCAGCAGCTGGTCCGGGCCCAGCGAACGCAGGGTCGCCGGGCGGATGATGTCGGTGCCGTCGCTGATGAAGGTGGAAGAGAAGTTGAAGGAAGGGTCGAGCGTCTGCATCAGCTTGCCGAGTTCCAGCGGTCCCGCCATCTGCATGTCCTTGGCGCTGATCAGGCCCACCGGCGCCGAGGCGTCGAGCGCCGTGCGGGCCGCGCCGCGCGAACCGAGGACCACGACCGAGACCATGCCCTTTTCATTGGGCTGGGTGGTCTGTTCGGTGGAGGATTCCTGGGCCCAGGCCGGCGCAAAGGCCAGCAGCAGGGAAGAAGCGAGGAGGGTGCGGGTAAAGCAGGGCAATGCAGTCTGTTTTCTCATCCTGGTTGTCTCTCGTCGAATTGTTCGGATGCCGGCGTGGCGTGCGCCCGGCCCGAACGAGTCTAGCGAGGACTGCAGGGTATGGACAATTGTTAACAGGGTATGTGTTGTAGTTATGTGCCAATAAGCCAATATTACTTGTATAGCCATGCTGAACTCGGCTATTCTGGGGCAGGCTGGGCTGCCCTTCCTCTATGAAGAAGGCAGCCGGCTGCGCCATTCCCGGCTTGCGCCCGGAACGGCGAGCTCATCTTCAATTGTGACATTTGACGAGAATTGCGCCTTGAGCATCCCCACGTCGATCCTCCCCGCGTCACCACCGCCTCACTGCTGTACACCGGAATGCCGAGCCAGTCTCTTCCTGCCCCGAGCCGTGCGCACTGGATAGGTCGGCTCTGCATCAGCAGTGCGCCATGCAGCGCTATATAATCGGGTATATTGCGGTATGGCCCACGATTCGGAGATTTCCTGTGAGGATTGCGTTAGCGAAAAAATGTGCCGCAGCTGTCGCTCTCAGCTGTGCCGCCGGCCTGGTCCAGGCCGGCGACCTGCACGTGTCCGCCGCCGCCAGCCTGACGAATGCCTTCCAGGACATCGCCCAGGCCTATGAAGCCCGGCATGCCGGCGCCAGGGTACTGCTGAACTTCGGCGCGTCCGGCGCGCTGCTGCAGCAGATGGCCAAGGGCGCGCCCGTCGACGTGTTCGCCTCCGCCGACATGGAAACCATGGACATGGCCGAGAAGCAGAAGCTGGTGGCCACCGGCGAGCGCCGCAACTTCGCGCGCAACAGCCTGGTCGTGATCGTGCCGCGCGACAGCAGACTGGCCGTCGCGCGCCTGCGGGACCTCGGCCAGCCGGCGGTGCAGAAGCTCGCCATCGGCAACCCGGCCAGCGTCCCCGCCGGGCGCTATACCCGGCATGCGCTGGAAGCGGCGAAGCTGTGGCCTGGCATCGAAGCCAGGGCCATCAACACCCAGAACGTGCGCCAGGCGCTCGACTACGTGGCGCGGGGCGAGGTCGACGCCGGCTTCGTCTACGGCACCGACGCCGCCCTCATGAAGGATAAAGTGAAGGTCGCGTTCGAAGTGCCGCTGGACGTGGCGATCGGCTATCCGATCGCGCGCGCCGCGGGCGCTGGCAATCCGGCCGAAGCAAAAAGCTTCATCGACTTCGTGCTGTCGCCGGCGGGGCAGGCGGTGCTGGCCAAGTACGGTTTTCAAAAGCCATGAACGCATGGTCGGCGCTGGCGCTGTCGCTGAAGGTCGCGGGCTGCGCCACGCTGATCGACATCGTGCTGGGCGTCGCGGTCGGCTTCCTGCTGGCGCGCAAGCGTTTTCCGGGACGTGAACTGCTGGACACCCTCCTGACCCTGCCGATGGTGATGCCGCCGACGGTGCTCGGCTATTACCTGCTGGTGCTGATCGGCCGCCATGGCTGGCTGGGCGCCTGGCTGCAGGACAGCTTCGGCATCAACTTGATCTTCACCTGGCAGGGCGCGGTGATCGCCGCCGCCGTCGTCATCTTCCCGCTGGTGTTCAAGCCGGCGCGCGCCGCCTTCGAGGCGGTCGACGGCCAGCTGGAGCAGGCCGCGCGGGTACTGGGCATCTCCGAGGCGGCGCTGTTCTTCCGCGTGACCCTGCCGCTGGCCTGGCGCGGCATCCTGGCCGGGGTCCTGCTCGGCTTCGCGCGCGCGCTCGGCGAATTCGGCGCGACCCTGATGGTGGCCGGCAGCATCCCGGGCCGTACCCAGACCCTGTCGATCGCCGTCTACGAAGCCGTGCAGGCGGGGCAGGACGATACCGCCAACCTGATGGTGCTGCTGACCTCTTTCGTGTGCGTGGCCGTGCTGCTGACAGCGGGACGCCTGGCGCCGGGCCGGCTGGTGGGGCGGTAGACGCATGCTGCTCGATCTCGACATCCGCAAGAAGCTCAGCGCCGGCAAGCAGAGCTTCCAGCTGGACGTGCGCCTGAAAACGGACAGCCAGCGCATCGTCATCCTCGGCCCGTCCGGGGCCGGCAAGAGTCTCACGCTGAAAGCCATTGCCGGCCTGCTGCGGCCGGACGCCGGCCACATCCGCATCGACAATCACGTGCTCTTCGATGCCTCGAAAGGCATCGACCTGGCGCCGCAGAAGCGTGAACTGGCCTATGTGTTCCAGGACTATGCGCTATTCCCGCACCTGAGCGTGCGCCAGAACATCGCCTTCCCGCTGGTACGCGGCTGGTTCAATCCGCGCCGCCATCACGCGCACCGGCAGGTCGATTACTGGCTCGATGCCTTCCAGCTCGGCCAGGTCGCGGACCAGTATCCGCACGAGCTCTCGGGCGGTCAGAAGCAGCGTACGGCGCTGGCGCGGGCGCTGGTGACGCAGCCGCGCGCGCTGCTGCTGGACGAGCCCTTCGCCGCCCTCGACCCGGTCCTGCGCGCGCGCATGCGCACCGAGCTGAAGGAGCTGCAGCATCGCCTGCAGGTGCCGATGGTCCTGATCACCCACGATCCGGAAGACGCCGCGGTGTTTGGCGACCACGTGCTCGACCTGCGCGACGGCCGGCTCGATACCGATGCCGCGCCGGTCGCTCCCGGCGCGCCGCTGGCGAGGCATACTGCCGGCTTGGGCATCGCGTGAACAGGGACGGCATGGAAACGGAAAACACGGCCATCGGACTGGATGGCGAGATCTGGATGACGGTCGGCGGCGAGAACCTCGGCGGGCCGAACCGGATCGCGCTGCTGGCGAAGATCGCCGAATGCGGCTCGATCACCCAGGCGGCCAAGGCCATCCGCATGAGCTACAAGGCGGCCTGGGACGCCATCGACGCCATGAACAACCTGGCTGGTGAGCCGCTGGTGGAACGCCTGGCCGGCGGCAAGGGCGGCGGCGGTACCCGCCTGACCGCGCGCGGCGAACAGCTGGTGGCGAACTTTGCGCTGATCGAACGCGAGCACCGCAGCTTCGTGAAACGCCTGAGCGAGCACGCGGACGGCATCGCCGACGATTATCGATTGGTCAGGAAGATGAGCATGAGAACCAGCGCACGTAACCAGTTCCTCGGCAAAGTCATCCAGCTCAAGCGCGGCGCCGTCAACGACGAAGTCGAGCTGGAAGTCGCTGGCGGCCACGTCATCGTCGCCATCGTGACCCACGAAAGCGTGGACAATCTCGGCCTGCAGGTGGGCGCGGAAGCTTTCGCCCTGGTGAAGTCCTCGTCCATCATCCTGGTGGCCGGCGACGATAGCGCCCGCTATTCCGCGCGCAACCGCCTGGCCGGCACCATCGCCCGCGTCGAGCCGGGCGCCGTGAATACCGAAGTCGTGATCGACCTGGCCGGCGGCGGCTCGGTGGCCGCCATCGTCACCCGCGAATCCAGCGAGAACATGGGCCTGGCGGTCGGCGGCCAGGCCTCGGCCATCTTCAAGGCTTCCAGCGTCATCATCGGCGTGCCGGCCTGAGCAAAGGAGTCTGCGATGGAATGCGAAATCAAGCTGGCCCTCGATACCGCCAGCGTCAACCAGATCAGGAAGCTTCCCCTGCTGCGCCCGCAGGGCAGCCCCAGGCCGGTGGAGCGGGAACATGTCGACCGTTATTTCGACACCGCCGATTTCACGCTGTGGCAGCACGGCTTTGCCCTGCGCGTGCGCAGCGAGGGTACCCGCCACGTGCAGACCCTGAAGGGCGGCGGCACCGTGGTCGCCGGCCTGCACCGGCGCGTCGAGCTGGAAGCGGAGGTGAGCTCGGAAGACCCGGACCGCGAGCTGTTCGCGCGCCAGTTGAAAGAGGCATTGCCGGCGCTGGCGAAGAAGTTCAACGCGCATGACGCTGCATTGGAGCCGGTGTTCGCCAACAAGGTCAAGCGCGCCGCCTGGCTGCTGGACCTGGCCGATGGCGTGCAGGTCGAATGCGCGCTCGACACCGGCGAGCTGCAGCGCGGCGACCGCGCCGTGCCCGTGCGCGAACTGGAACTCGAGTTGAAGCAGGGCGATCCGGCGCGGCTCTACGATCTGGCGCGCCAGGTGCACGAGGCGGTGCCGGTGCGGATCGAGAACGTCAGCAAGGCCGAGCGCGGCTATGCGCTGGCCGGTTCCGTCGCGCCGCGCGCCGTGAAGGCCACCGCGGTGGCGCTGAAGCGCAAGGCCAGCATGGGCGAAGCCCTGGCCGGCATCCTGCGCAACTGCCTGGAGCAGATGCAGGCCAATGAGCAGGGCGTGCTGGCGGGCGAGGTCGAAAGCCTGCACCAGATGCGGGTCGGCCTGCGCCGCCTGCGCGCCGCCATGGCGATGGTCAAGGACATGGTGCAGCTGCCGGAGGCGCTGGCGGCCGACGTCGAATGGCTGGCCGGGGAACTCGGCGACGCCCGCAACTGGGACGTCTTCATCGAATCGCTGCTGCCCGGCCTGCCGGTGCCGGACGAGCACAAGCCGGCGCTGGCGCGCGTCGAAGTGGCCGCGCGCGAACAGGCGGAGCGGCATCGCGCCTGCGTGCGCGCGGCAGTCGGCAGTCCGCGCTATACGGGCCTGATGCTGGGCCTCGGTGCCTGGATCGCCGGCGAAGGCTGGCGCGCCGAAGGCCCGCCAGCGAGTGCGCTGGAACGCAAGGTGGGCAAGACCGCACCGGTCCTGGTGCGGCATGCCGCAGCGCGCGTGCGCAAGCGCGCCCGCGGCGTCGACCTGCAGCATCCGGAAACCCTGCACCGGGTGCGCATCGCCGCCAAGAAGGAGCGCTATGCGCGCGAATTCTTCGAGGCGCTCAGCCACGGCAAGAAAGAGCTACGCCGCCACGCCATGCTGACCGGGATGCAGGACGAACTGGGCCTGCTGAACGACGGCGTGGTCGCGCGGGAACTGGTCGGCCAGCTGCGCGAGCGGGTGCCGCAGGAGCTTGCGCTTCTCTGCTTCATCGAAGGGGTACTGGCGGCGCGCGCGCTTGCAGCTCTGCCGCGCGCCGGCAAGCAAGTGCGGCGCAAGCTGCGGGCAAGGGCGCCCTTCTAGCGGGATGCTGAATTGGTGCCGGTATGTTTCCCGACCGCCGGCGCCGGTAGGGCGGCCGAGCCGCCGGCTCCTTTCCCTGGGAGCGAGGCGTATTCTGCGGCCCGAATGTGACAGGCGTTTGACGCGCTTTCAGCTCATGGTGCGCCGCCGACGCTGGCTGCTTCCCCCTTCGCCATCGCGGTCCATTTGCGCAGCATGCCGGCCAGCGCCGTTCCCGGTTTCGTGCCCGGCGCCAGCAGCCCGATGGCTGCCTGCAGCGCCTTGTCGTCGCGCGTGCCGAACATGCGGGTGCTTTCAGGTACAGCGCGCGGCGCCGCGTCATTTGCCGGCGACTGCGTGGGCGGCAGGTGGTTGGCCAGGTCCGCTTCGCGCAGCTGCAAGGTCTCGTCGGCGCCGGCGCTTGGGTGCACCACCACATCCGGCGTGACGCCGCGCGCCTGGATTTCGTGGCCACCTGGCGTGAAGTAGCGCGCCACCGTGAACTTGATGCCGTCCTCCGCGTCCAGTGGAATGATGGACTGGATCGAGCCCTTGCCGAAGGTCTGGCTGCCGACGATGGTGGCACGCCGGTTGTCCTGCAGGGCACCCGCCAGCAGTTCCGCCGCCGAGGCCGAGGCGCCGTTGACCAGCACCGTCAGCGGCACCGTGCGGGTCCAGGCCGGCAGGCCGGCGAGCACGTCGGGGGTATTCGCTTCGCGGTAGTAACGCTGGTCGACAGTCACCTTTGCTTCGGTATCGGCGTCCCTGCCGCGCGCCGTGAACATGGTCGTGCCGGCAGGGAGGAAGGCGCCGCCCACCGCCACCGCCGCCGAGACCAGGCCGCCGCCATCGTTGCGCAGGTCGAGGACGATGCCGCGCGGCGCACCCTGGGCGTCGAGCTTCTTGAGGACGGCCGCCAGGTCGGCGCCGGTGGCGCTGCCGAATTCCGAGATGCGGATCCAGGGCAGGCCGGCCGCCGTCATGCGCATGCGCACCGTATCGTTGTGCATCGCCACGCGCGTGAGGCGCAGAGTACGGAGCTTGCCGCGGCGCGCGACGCCGACCGTCACCACCGAACCGGCGGCGCCGTGCATGCGCCTGGCGGCCTCGCTGGACGGCAAGCCCGTGGCCGGCGCGCCGTCGATGGAGAGCAGCAGGTCGCCGGCCTGGATGCCAGCCTTGTCGGCGGGCGCCTGCGGCGTCGTGGACACCACGCGCAGCTGGCCATGATCGTCTTCGACCTCGATGCCGATGCCGACGTAGCTGCCGGTGCTCTCGCGGTCGATCTCGCGCATGGCGTCCTTGTTCATGTATTCGGAATGCGCGTCGAGCGAGGCCAGCATGCCGGCGATCGCGCCTTCGAACAGCTTGCCGTCGTCGGCCTTGGCCACGTAGTTGCGCTTGATGAGCGCATAAGTTTCCAGCAGCTTTTCCATTTCGGCGCGCGGCACGGTCACCGTGGCTTCCTGCGCCCTGGCCGCCGGCGCCATCACTATCCAGAGCGCTGCCGCGCCCGCCATCCATCGTCGTTTCATCATCCTGGGCTCCTTTACGGGGCCATTCTGGCTTGTGCAGGTGTTAACCGGTGTAGGGGCAGGTAAAAGGAAGTAAAGCCCATATTGCCGCGTAAATCTTTTCCGCCCGGCAAAAAACGACCATAATCTGTGTTTTAGGAGAACGCCGTGCAAGACAAGCCCCACGACCACGACCACGCGCAGCCGGAAGCCGGCCAGCCCGCCAATCCTTCGCGCCGCAAGATCTTCCAGGCTGCCGCCGCGGTCGGCCTGTCGACCACGCTGCCGGCCGCCAGTGAAGCGGCGGCGGCCCATCCGAAGGCCATGAAAGTCGCCAAGGGCTCGCTCGACGCCAAGCTCAAGGAGCACGTCAGGAACGTGGTCGTGATCTACCTCGAGAACCGCAGTTTCAACAACCTGTTCGCCGACTTCCCGGGCCTGGCCCAGCCGCTGGCCGAGCTGCCCGCGGCGGCCAGCGCGCAGAAGGACCGCGACGGCAGCGTGCTGCCCGAACTACCGAAAATCTGGGGCGGCATGGTGCCGGCGCGCCAGAACCTGGGCGGCAAGGATTACATCATCAGGGAAGACGAGATCCAGCACCTGCCCAACGCGCCCTTCAAGCTGAGCGATGCGCAGGGCAAGCCGCTGCCGGAAGGCCTGGTCACGCGCGACCTGGTGCACAACTTCTACCACAACCAGATGCAGATCAACGGCGGCAGGAACGATGGCTTCGTCGCCTGGGGCGACAGCGGCGCGCTGGTGATGGGCCATTACGGCGAGACCCGGAAGAACCTGGGCCTGTACCAGATCGCGCGCGAGTTCACGCTGTGCGACAACTTCTTCATGGGCGCCTTCGGCGGCTCCTACCTGAACCACCAGTTCCTGATCAGCGGCCGCACGCCGGAATTCTTCAACGCCGCCGAGACTCCGGCGAAGAAGAAGATCGCCGTGCTGGAAGACGGCCCGCAGGGCGTGCGCCTGGCGGTGGCGCCGGACTCGCCGAAGTCCGCGCTGGACGGCAAGCCGAAGTTCGTCAACAACGGCCCGATCACGCCGGACGGCTACGCGGTCAACACCATGGCCCCGCCTTACCAGCCGAGCTGGGTGCATCCGGCGCCGGGCGGCGATGCCACTATGGCCGACCCGATGGATCCGTCCGTGCTGCCGCCGCAGAGCTACCGCACCATCGGCGACCTGCTGTCCGAACGCAAGGTCAGCTGGACCTGGTACGGCGGCGCCTGGCAGGCGGCGCTGGACGGCCGCGGCGAAGGTTCGCGCCCGAACTTCCAGCACCACCACCAGCCCTTCAATTACTTCAAGCAGTTCGGGCCCGGCACCGCCGCGCGTGAACAGCACATCCGCGACGGCGGCCTGGGCGACAGCCCGATCTCGAACAAGTTCATCGCCGACGTGGTGGCGGGCCGCCTGCCGGCCGTCAGCTTCTACAAGCCGCAGGGCAACCTGAACCTGCACGCCGGCTATTCCGACATCGAGTCCGGCGACGCCCACGTGGCCAACGTGATCGAGCACCTCAAGAAGTCGCCGCAGTGGAAGGACATGGTGGTCGTGATCACCTTCGACGAGAACGGCGGCTGGTGGGACCACGTGGCGCCGCCCAAGGGCGACCGCTGGGGCCCGGGTTCGCGCATCCCGGCGATCGTGGTGTCGCCGTTTGCCAGGAAGGGCGCGGTCGACCACAACTTCTACGACACGACGTCCATCCTGCGCTTCCTCACCCGCCTGCACGGCCTGCCGCTGCTGGAAGGCCTGGCCGCGCGCAACGCTGCCTTCGAAGCACGCGGCGCCCGACCGCCGGGCGATCTGACGGCGACGCTCAGTTTCCGCTGAGCTATTTCGACACCCTGCAAGCGGCTTCTCGAGGCCGCTTTTTTTATGAAGAATTTCCTGCTGGCTAACGCGCGCTGTGCCACTAAACACGGCGATACACTGCCTGCCTGCCGTTGTCATTTGTACACGGACCCCACGTTCACATAAAAGAGATCAGGAGAGCGATATGCAGAAGAACAAAACCTTGAAAGGCCTGCTGGCCGTATCGGCCGTGGCCGCCATGTTCAGCGCTGTCGGCGTCCACGCCCAGACTGCGGTCAGCTCCAGCCCGTCCCAGACCGGCACCAGCAGCACCAACCCCAACCAGGCCGGCAAGACGACCAAGGAAGGGACCATGGACAACAGCAACAGCACGGGCATGGAAAACCGCAGCAACCAGGCGACCAAGATGGACAAGTCGATGGGCGCCAGCTCGGCTGGCCAGTCGACCTCCAGCTCGAGCTCGTCCAAGATGACCGGCAAGACCATGCATGACGGCACGGTCGGCAACACCAACAGCCAGGGCATGGAAAACCGCGCCAGCGGTGCGACGGGCGCCAGCGGTGCGGCCGGCGCAACGGCTTCCGGCGCCAAGCTGAGCAGCGGCGACGCCGCCATCCTGAAGGACATGGCGATGGCCAACATGGCCGAGATCGAAGGCGGCAAGCTGGCCCAGAGCAAAGGCCAGAGCGCCGAAGTGAAGGCCTTCGGCCAGCAGATGATCGACGACCACAGCGCCAACCTGAAGGAAGTCCAGGCCCTGGCCGAGAAGCACGGCGTGACCCTGCCGACCGAACCGGACGCCAAGCACAAGGCCATGGCCGCCAAGCTCGAGAAGATGAGCGGCGCCGATTTCGACAAGGCCTACATGAAGCAGGCTGGCGTCCAGGACCACAAGACCGTCCACGCCAAGCTGATGGCTGCGTCCAAGAAAGCCAAGGATGCCGAGGTGAAGGCCCTGGTCGACAAGACCGAACCGGTGGTGGCGCAGCACTTGAAGTCGGCGGAGCAGATGCCGGCGGCTAAGTCGGGTACGGCTGCGGGTAAGTAAACTCTCACCAACGTCGTCCCCGCGCAGGCGGGGACCCAAGTTCTGCGTGAGCTATCGAAACGCGTACAAACTTGGGTTCCCGCCTTCGCGGGAACGACGGTCAGGCGCAGCTTCTCTGCCCCAACAACCCTCTCAAGCTCTCCACATCGATCGGCTTGGTCAAATGATGATCGCACCCCGCCTCGAAGGCGCGCTGGCGGTCCTTGTCCTGGCCCCAGCCCGTGGTGGCGATCACCTTCAGCGCCGCACCGCCGGGCAGCTTGCGCAGCCGGCGCGCCAGTTCGTAGCCGTTCAGGTCGGGCAGGCCGATATCCAATAGCACCGCATCCGGGACGAAGTTCGGCGTGAGCGCCAGCGCCGACTGGGCCGTGTGCGCCATCCGCGTATCGCAGCCATACATGCCCAGCGCCATCGTCAGCGCCTCGGCGGCATCGAGGTTGTCGTCGACCACCAGCACGCGCATCGCCTCGGGCAGCCCTGCGCCGCCGGCTTGCGCATCCTGTTCCGCGGGGGCGTCCGTCGTGCATGGCGCCGCGTCCAGCAGCGGCAGGCGCACGGTGAATTCGCTGCCCTGGCCCGGGCCGGCGCTGGCGGCCTGGATGCCGCCGCCGTGCAGTTCGACGATGCCGCGCACCAGCGCCAGGCCGATCCCCAGGCCGCCCTTGGCGCGGTCGAGTGCCGGTTCCAGTTGCGAGAACATGTCGAACACGCTTTCCAGCTTCGAGGCCGGAATGCCGATGCCGGAATCGCGCACCGTCAGCTCGGCGATGCCGGCCCTGCTGCGCAGGCGCAGTTCGATGACGCCGCCGTCCGGCGTGTACTTGATGGCGTTGTTCAGCAGGTTGACGATCACCTGCGTCAGCCGCGTGGCGTCGCCGTCGACCAGCAGCGGCGGCCCGGCGAGGTCCTGGCGCAGGGTGTGGCGCGCGTTGCGCAGGGCGCCGGCCAGGTCCTGCAGCGCGCCCTCGACCAGCAGGCCCAGCTCGACCGGCGCGCGGCGCAGCTGCATGCGTCCCTGGGCGATGCGCGAGACTTCCATCAGGTCGTCGACCAGGTGGGTCAGGTGGCGCAGCTGGCGGTCGAAGGCCTGCAGCAGGCGGCCGTCCGGGGCCGGCGCGTTGCCCCGGTCCTCCTTGAGCTGCATGACGTCGAGCGCGTTGCGCATCGGCGCCAGCGGGTTGCGCAGCTCGTGCGAGAGCGTCGCCAGGAACTCGTCCTTGCGGCGGTCGGCCGCCGACAGCTGGGTATTCAGGAGCTGCAGCCGCGCCTCGGCGCGTTCGTGCGCGCTTGACGCCGCCTCGGCGGTCCGGCGTGCCGCCAGCAGCTCGCGTTCGTAGGCGTGGCGGTCGGCCGACTGGAACACCGCCCACTGGT
The DNA here is from genome assembly GCF_918697865.1 of Massilia sp. Bi118. GTDB lineage: Bacteria > Pseudomonadota > Gammaproteobacteria > Burkholderiales > Burkholderiaceae_D > Telluria. The sequence goes on from NZ_CAKKMV010000005.1 coordinate 179,112, forward strand.
CGACCACGCAGCCGGCCTGCAGGCAGCGCACGATGTTGACCAGCACCGGCAGGCGCCGGCCGTCGCGGTGGCACAGCGCGATCTGGATCTCGCCCACCGCGCCGCTGGCCTGCAGCATCGGCAGGCAGTGGGTGTGGTGGAACAGGCGCGCGCCCATGGTCAGCAGTTCGGGCATGCGCAGCTTGCCGGCCAGCTCGTCTTCCTCGTAGCCGAGCCAGCCGCGCAGGGTGGCATTCGCGCGCAAAATCAAACCGTCGGCATCGGTCAGCAGCAGGCCGCAGGCGGCCTGTTCGAACAGCGCGTCGGCGCCGGGCAGCAGGGTGTCCACGCCGCTCAGCGCAGGACCTGCGCGAGAAAGGCGTCGATCGCGCGCGAGCTCTCGGTGGGCGCGCTCATGTGCGGGCAATGGCCGACGTTGCGGATCACGCGCAGGGTGCTGTTCGGCAGGTGGTGTTGCAGCCAGTCGCCGACCTGGCGCGGCGCGATCAGGTCGTCGCTGCACTGCAGGATCAGGGCCGGCACCTGCGAGCGCGGGACGTCGGCGCGGTGGTCGGCATAGAAGGTCACGCGCGCGAAGTGGCGCGCGATCTCGGGATCGCTGCGGCAGAAGCGCTCGGTCAGTTCCTCGCCCAGCAGCGGCTGGTTGGGCGCGCCCATGATCATCGGCGCCACGTTGCGCGACCAGCCGAGGTAGTTCGCATCCATGGTGTCGATCAGGCCGTCGATGTCCTCGCGGCTGAAGCCGCCCACGTAGTCGCCGTCGTTGATGAAGCAGGGAGAAGGCCCCACCATGATCTGGGCCGCGAAACGTTGCGGCGCCTCGATCGCGGCCAGCATGGCGATGGTGGCGCCGACCGAATGCCCGACCAGCACCACCGGCCCGGCGCCGGCGGCGGCGTCGACGATCTCGAGCAGGTCGGCGGCGTGGCCGTGCAGGGTAGCGTAGGTATTGCGGTCGTAGCGGGACAGGTCGGACTGGCCGCAGCCGGCCAGGTCCCAGGTCACGACGCGGAAGCGGTCTTCATAGGCCGGCGCGAGGAAGCGCCACATGGTCTGGTCGCAGCCAAAGCCATGGATGAAGACCATGGTCGCCGCCCCTTCGCCGGCGGTGTGGACGTGATGGCGCATTTGTACGGACATGTTCCCTCCATGTGCCCAGGTGGCCGAAAGGAAAAAAAGCGAGCCCATTGTGCGCCGCGATCGGGCGCCATGTCCAGTACAAAATGTGCTCAAAGGGTCAGCATGCCGGTTGCATGGGCGATGCGCGCCCGTTCTTCCTCGCCCCGGTTCTGGCTGGTTTTCCACTTGCCTTGCAGGCGCTCGATGGCGATCTCGATGCCCACCGTCGCCCGCACCAGTTTGGCGATGTAGTCGGGCGGCGCATCGTCCACCGACCAGCCGTGGCCGTGCGCAGCCTCCTGCCGGCGCGTCGCGCGGCGCATGTGGGCCAGCAGCCAGTCCGTATCGTCGACCACGCGCAGGCGCCCGTGCGCATGCACGACGGCATAGTTCCAGGTCGGCACCGCGCGTCCTTCGACCGCCTGCAGGTCGTAGAGCTCGGGCGAGACATAGGCGGACGGGCCCTGGAAGATCGCCAGCACCGCCGCGCCGTCCTGGCGCCATAGAGGATTGGCGCGCGCCACGTGGGCGCGCAGCAGGCCTTGCGGCGCCTCGTCTGAAGCCGGCACCAGTTCGAAGGGAAGGTGGTCGGCGGCCAGGCCGTCGCCATCCACGCGCACCAGGGCGCCGAGCGGGTGGCGCTCGATCAGGCCGTGCATGACCTCGATGCGTTCCTCAAGAAAGTGGGCGGGCACGTACATCAGCCGGCCCCTTCCACCACGACGTCGCCGCGCAGCGAGCTGGCGATGTAGCAGCGCGCATGGGCTTCGTGGTGCAGCTGCGCCAGCACCCCGGCGTCCGGCTGCTGCCCTGCAAAATTGATCCGCGGCCGCAGCACGATGCGCACGATCGCCTGCCGGCCCTGTGCATCGGCGTCGAGGTAGCCGGTGGCCCGGTCGCGGTAGCTGTCGACCACCAGGCCGTGCGCCGCCGCCAGCGACAGGAAGAACAGCATGTGGCAGCTGCTGGCGGCCGCTACCAGCGCTTCTTCCGGATCGACGGCGGCCGGGTCGGACATCGGCAGCGGCACGGACAGCGGCGAGGACGAGGCCGGCACCGTCAGGCCGCCGTCGAACTGCCAGCTGTGCGCGCGGCTGTAGCGCTGATCGGTAAAGGCCTGGGCGCCGCGTTCCCAGGCAAGGCTGGCGTCGAATGTTTTCATGGGTCCATCATAGGCCGGCCAGTGGCTTGCCGGAATAGCCAATAAGGGCGAAGATGGGCGTACCAATTTCCGGCCCCGCCAAGCATGCACGTCCACGACATCCTCGCCGCCATCCCGCTCGAGCGCACTTCCGCCACGCCGCTGTTCCGCCAGCTCTACCTGCAGCTGAAGGAAGCGATCCTGGCGGGCGGCATCGCCCCCTCGGCGCGCCTGCCGGCCACGCGCGAGCTGGGCCGGCTGCTTGGCGTCTCGCGCCAGACCGTGCTGGCCGCCTACGAGCAGTTGATGGCCGAGGGCTACCTGGAGGGTGCGGTGGGGAAGGGGACCTTTGTGAGCGCCTCGCTGCCGGCCGCGGCCAAAGCTAAAACATCCGACGCGGAAGCCGCGCCGCCGCTGGTGCGCCCGCTGTCCGCGCGCGGCGAAGCGATGGCGGCGGCGATGGCGCGCGTGCGCCACCACGAGGGTCCGCTGCGGACCTTCCGCATCAGCATGCCGGGCCTGGACCTGTTTCCCTTCGAGATCTGGCGCAAGCTCGAGGCGCGCCACTGGCGCCGCCGCCAGGTCCCGCTGGGCTATGGCGGCCCGGCCGGCCACGCGCCGCTGCGCGAACTGCTGTGCGCCTATTTGCGTGCCTCGCGCGGGGTGCACTGCGTGCCCGAGCAGATCGTCATCACCACCGGTTCGCAGCAGGCTTTATATTTGCTGGCCCAGCTGCTGCTGGCCCCGGGCGAAGGCGTGTGGCTGGAGTCGCCCGGCTACCAGGGCGCGCTGGCGCCATTTGCGGTGGCCGGCGCGCGCATCTGCCCGGTGCCGGTCGACGCCGAAGGCATGATGGTCGCCTATGCGGCGCAACGCTACCCGGATGCGCGCCTGGTCTTTGCCACGCCTTCGCACCAGCTGCCGCTGGGCGTGACCATGAGTCTCGCACGGCGCCTTGAGCTGCTGCGCTGGGCCCAGGCGAAGCGCGCCTGGATCGTCGAGGACGACTACGACAGCGAGTACCGCTACACCGGCCCGCCGCTGGCATCGCTGCAAAGCCTGGACCGCAGCGGATGTGTGATCTACGTCGGCACCCTGTCGAAGGTGCTGTTTCCGGGACTGCGCCTGGGCTACATCGTGGCGCCGCCCGCGCTGGCCGAGCCGCTGGCGCGCGCCAAGGCCGTGGTCGACCGCCACAGCCCCATCGTGCCGCAGGCGGTGCTGGCCGATTTTATCCAGGAAGGCCACTTCGCGCGCCATATCCGGCGCACCCGCGACGCCTATGGCGAACGGCGCATCGTCATGCTGGAGGCGATCCAGGCGCGCATGCAGGGCGCGCTGGCCTGCGGCCCGTCCGACGCCGGCCTGGATTTGTGCGTGGGCGTCACAAATGGCATGCGCGAGGCCGAAGCGGCGGCGCGCGCGGGTGCGGAGGGCGTCGACGTGCGGCCGCTGTCCTATTACACGAATCCGGCCGCCGGCCCCGACTGCGCGGTGCCGCCCGGCCTGCTGCTGGGTTTTTCGGCTTTCACGCCGGCGCAGATTCGTGCCGGCATCGGGCGCCTTGAACAGGCGATTTGCTGAGGACTACTTGCTGAGCAAATAGGCGCTGATGTCGCGCGCATCGCTTTCGGTCACGCCCATGGCCGGCATCGCCGCGCGCGGGTCGATGGCTTGCGGATTGCGGATCCAGGCGATCAGGTTGTCCTGGGTGGGCGCCAGCCTGCCGGCGATGACGGGGCGCCGCGCCAGGCCTTTCAGCGGGCGGCCGACGTCGACCTCGGAGCCGGTCACGCCGGGAATCGTGTGGCAGGACTGGCAGGCGTACTGGCCGATGATCTTCTTGCCGCGGCCGGCGTCGCCGCGCAGCAGGGCGCCGCCGGTGGCATTGCCGCCGGTGACGGCGGAGGCCTGCGAACTGTCGGGCGCCGCCGCCACGTCGTTTGCCGCCAGCGTGCGGTAGCCTGCCGCATCGAGGTCCGGCAGCCGGTTCAGGAAGGCCACCACGGCCCAGGTGTCGGCCTCGCCCAGGCGCAGTTCCCAGGCCGGCATGCCGCTCATCTTGATGCCGTGTCGCGTAATCCAGTACAGCTCGCGCGGCTTCCAGCGCGCGGCGGCGTCGACCAGCGGCCCCGGCACCGGCTGCATGCTCTGGCCATGCGCGGAGGGCGGGGCGGCCGGGCCGCCGTGGCATTGCGCGCAGTGCTCGCGGTACAAGCCCGCGCCGCGCCGCAGTTGGGCGGGGTCGCCCAGGCTGGGGGTGACGATGGTCTTCGCATGGTGGCGCACCGAATTGTGCATGGCCTGTTCCAGCAGGCTGTACACGGGCTGCAGGTGCTGGGTAGAGGCGCCGATGTCATACCAGCCGGCCTGGTAGACCGTATAGCCGCCGGCCGCCGCAATGCCCCCCGCGGTGAGCAGCGTAATGACGGCGGTCTTGACGATCAGGCGGGTACGGGAAGCGGCCATGGATTCGTTAGGCGTATCGTGTTAAATAAAATACATCGTTTCCGTTATTATAAAAGTCATCCGCTTTGGCGGCCCGATCCGCGAATTCAACCGTGTGGCCCTACCGTGACTTCGAACCCGTGATGCCGACTTCCTTCCTTCACCGCCGATGTGGTCTCTGCGCCGTCCTGAGCCTGGCCCTGCTGGCCGCCTGCAGCGGCAAACCCAGGGAAAAACAGGTGCCCGGCGGCGACGCCAAGGTCGGCAAGGAGCTGGTGACCCAGTACCAGTGCGGCGCCTGCCACAAGATCCCCGATGTGCGCGGCGCCGACGGCAAGGTCGGGCCGCAGCTGGACGGCTTCGGAAAGCTGAGCTATATCGCCAACGGCATTCCTAACCAGCCGGACAAGCTGGTCGCCTGGCTGCTCGACCCGCCGGCCATGAAGCCCGGCACGCCGATGCCGGCCATGGGCCTGACCGAACAGGAGGCGCGCCACATGGCGGCCTACCTGTACACGCTCAGGTCCAAGCCCAAATGAGCGAGCCGCTGCAATCGGTACTCCATCCGGCCGGCGCCGACGCCGACCTGATCGGGCAATTCGCCTGGGTGCTGTTCGGCGCCGGCCTGATCATCTTCCTGGCCGTGCTGGCGCTGCTCGCACTCAGCCTGCGCCGCCATGAGGCGCCGCTGCGCTCCGGGCTGTGGATCGCCGGCGGCGGCATCGTCCTGCCGGTGGTCCTGCTCACCATCCTGCTGGGCTGGAGCACCTGGCGCAGCGCCGGGCTGGTGCCGCAAAGCTCGGACAAGGCGCTGGCGATTTCCGTGACGGCCAAGATGTGGTGGTGGGACGTCCATTACCGCGACCCGGCCACCGGACGCGAGATCGCCACCGCCAACGAGATCCGCATCCCGGTCGGGCGCACGGTCTACCTGGGCCTGAACGCGGCCGACGTGATCCACAGCCTGTGGGTGCCGGCGCTGGCGGGCAAGCGCGACATGATCCCGGGCCGCGTGACCGGCCTGACCCTGCGCGCCGACAAGCCCGGCGTCTACCGCGGCCAGTGCGCCGAATACTGCGGCACCCAGCACGCGCACATGGCGCTGCACGTGGTGGCGCTGGCGCCCGCCGAGTACGAGGCCTGGCTGGCCAACCAGGCCAGGCCCGCGCGCGCGCCCGAAGCGGGGCTGCCGCTGCGCGGGCGCGCCGTCTTCTTCGAACAGCGCTGCCAGAACTGCCACACGATCCGCGGCGTGGCCGAGAGCGCGCACCTGGGCCCGGACCTGACCCACGTCGGCAGCCGCATGCAGATCGGCGCCGGCCTGCTGCGCAACCACGGCGGCGCGCTGGCGGCCTGGATCGGCGACCCGCAAGCCCTGAAACCCGGCGTCTTCATGCCGGCCGCCTCCGGCATCGACGGCGAATCGCTGCGCGCGCTGGCGGCCTATCTCGAGCACCTGCAATGACGACGAGGAACCCACCGAACCCCGCGCCGCGCCCCGACGGCGAACTGGAAAAGCTGGAAAAGGTCTGGCGCACGCAAAGCGGCTGGCGCTTCTTCTCCTCGGTGAACAACACGAACATCGGCCTGCTGTATATTGGCACCGCGCTCCTGTTCTTCGTGCTGGCCGGGGTGCTCGGGCTGCTGATCCGGACCCAGCTGGCGCTGCCCGACAACAGGCTGCTGGGCGCGGAAGCCTACAACCAGGTCTTCACCATGCACGGCACGGTGATGATGTTCCTGTTCGCGATTCCGGTGGTCGAGGCGATCGCCGTCTACCTGCTGCCCAATATGCTGGGCGCGCGAGATCTGCCCTTCCCGCGCCTGTCCGCCTATGCCTACTGGGCCTATGCCTTCGGCGGCCTGGCCTTCTTCTGCACCCTGTTCGTGGGCCTGGCGCCGGATGGCGGCTGGTTCATGTACCCGCCGCTCACCGGCACCAAATACTCGCCGGGCCTGAACGCCGACTTCTGGCTGCTGGGTATCGGCTTCATCGAGATCTCGGCGATCGCCGGCGCCATCGAACTGATCGTCGGCATCCTGTTTACAAGGGCGCCCGGCATGACTTTAGGCCGCATGCCGGTGTACGCCTGGGCCATGCTGGTAGTGGGCCTGATGATCGTGTTCGCCTTCCCGGCCGTGATCGCCGGCACCGCCTTGCTGGAGCTGGAGCGCGCCTTCGACTGGCCCTTCTTCATCGCCGAACGCGGCGGCGACCCGCTGCTGTGGCAGCACCTGTTCTGGTTCTTCGGCCACCCCGAGGTCTACATCATCTTCCTCCCCGCGGCCGGCATGGTCTCGACCATGATCCCGACCATCGCCGGCACGGGCCTCGTCGCCCGGCGCGCCATCATCGCGGCGCTGCTCGGCGTGGGGGTGTTCAGCTTCGGCCTGTGGGCCCACCACATGTTCACCGCCGGCCTGGGCGTGCTGGAGATGAGTTTCGTGTCGGCGGCCAGCATGGCGGTGGCGGTGCCGACCGCGATCCAGGTGTTCGCCTGGATCGCCACCCTGTGGAAAGGGAAGGTCACCTGGAACGCGCCGACCCTGTTCCTGCTCGGCTTCATGTTCATCTTCGTGCTGGGCGGGCTGACCGGCGTGATGGTCGCGGTGATCCCCTTCGACTGGCAGGTGCACGACACCTATTTCATCGTCGCCCACTTCCACTACGTCCTGATCGGCGGGATGGTGTTCCCGGTGTTCGCCGCCCTGTATTACTGGCTGCCGCTGGTGAACGGGAATCGCTTGTCGGAGGCGCTCGCGCGCTGGGTGTTCGGGCTGATGTTCGTGGGCTTCAATGTCGCCTTCTTCCCCATGCACATCACGGGCCTGCTGGGCATGCCGCGCCGGGTCTACACCTATGCGCCGGAGATGGGCTGGACCGGACTGAACCTGCTGTCGACGGCGGGCGCCTTCCTGTTCGCGGCTGGCGTGGCGCTGTTCGCCGTCGACGCCTTCCGCACCTTGCGCCGGTCCGAGCGCGCCGTCGGCAACCCGTGGAACGCGTCGACGCTGGAATGGCTGCCCTCCGAGGATTACGGCAACCGCAGCATCCCGCGCGTGACATCGAGCAATCCGCTGTGGGACGAACCGGAACTGGCGCGCGAAGTGGAGGAGGGCAGGCACTACCTGCCGCACACCGCCACCGGGCGCCGCGAGACCATCGCCACCAGCGCGGTCGCGGCCGAACCGCGCTACCTGCTGGTGCTGCCCGGCGACAGCTGGCTGCCGCTGCTGGGCGCCTTCGGCACCTCGGCCTTCTTCCTGCTGCTGACCGTGAAGCTCTACTTCCTGGCCTGGATCGCCGGCGCGGTGGCGGTGGGCGCGGTGCTGGGCTGGATGTGGGAGTCGGACCGCGCGCCGCCCGCGATCGAGCAGGTGGAGGCGGCCGAGGGCGAGCCGCTGCCGGTCGGCGCCACCGGCAAGGCATCGCATTCCTGGTGGGCCACCGTCATCATGCTGGTAGTCGACGCCAGCATCTTCGCTTCCTTCGCCTTCGCCTATGTGCACGTGTCGATGCGGCTGCAGGTGTGCCCGCCGCCGGGCGCGGCGCTGCCGCCCCTGGCGCAGGCGCTGTGGTCCTGCGGCCTGCTGGCGCTGGGCTCCCTGCTGGTGTGGCTGGCGCGGCGCAGTCTCGATAAACAAGGCAATGCGCGGCGCCTTCCCTGGCTGGTGCTGCTGGCGCTGGCCTGCGCGCTGGGCTCCTTCGTGCTCGACCTGCAGGGCTGGCGCGGCGGCCTTCATCCATCCTTCAGCGCCTGGGCCGCGGCGATCGCGGCGCTGGCCAGCTACCAGGGCCTGCACATCGTCCTGCTGCTGGTGCTGGCGCCCTACCTGGCGCTGCGCGCCTGGCGCGGCCACCTGGGTCCGCGCAGCCGCGCCACGCTCGACAACATCGCGCTGGTCTGGCATTACACGACGCTGCAGGGCATCGCGGCGGTGGCGGTGGTGCGGCTGATGCCGCTGCTGATGGAGTGAACATGGCCACCTACGCACGCAGGGAAGGCTTCTGGCGCCGCGCACTGGGCGTGACGCTGCCGCTGCTGGTCTGGATCGTCCACTTCGCCTTCAGCTACGGGCTGGCGGCGGCGCAATGCTCGCCGGGCGGCCTGCGCGCGGGCGGGCCGGACCGGTTGCTGCTGGGTGGGGTGACGGTGGCGGCATTTGTCATCTGCGCCTGGATGGCCTGGCGCCGGCGCGCGGCGCTGCTGGACCGCCACGCCGGGCTGGCGCGGCGGGCGGGGGCGCTGCTGGCTTTGCTGGCGGCGATCGCGATCGCCTGGGCGGGGATACCGCTGCTGCTGGTCGACGGCTGCGCTTGAGACGCGAGGCGGAGATCAGCGCGGCTTGCGTGGACGCAGGCGGCGGTGCAGCAGCAGGGCGGCTGCGGCCACGCCGGTCAGCCACAGGCTGCCCGGTTCCGGCAGTTCATGGGGTTTCGTTGGCGTTTTGCCGTCGGTCGCGGGATCGGTCTGCAGCGTGGGCGCCGGCGGTTTGAGCGGGTCGGTGCCGGCGGGCTTGGTGGCGGTGCCCCCGGTGGTGCCGGTGGTCCCGCCAGTCGTGCCGGTCGTGCCGCCGGTGCTGCCGGTCGAGGTGCCGCCGCTCGAGGTCCCGCCGTCGGTGGCGGCAAGGGCGCCGCTCAGCGCCGGATCGCCGCCCTTGCCGCTGCCGCCGCTGTCGCTGCCATAGCTGAGCGAGCCGCCGGCCGTCGCCGTCGGGTCGCTGCTGGCCGCGCTGCCTTCGGTGGTGCCGGAAGCCGGGCTCGAGACGCCGGCGAGCAGGGTCTGGCGGCTGCCGATGGCCGGGAAGGCAGGGAGGCTCAGGCCCATGCTGCTGTTCCTGAAGGCGGTCTGGGCCAGGCTGGCCGCGGTTTGCGGCGCCGGCAGCAGGCCCGCGCCGTTCGGGTAGGCCTGTGCCACGAACTGCTCACCGGCGCCGGCTTCTTCCTCCAGGGCGGCCGCGGTCTGCAGCAGCGCGCCTTCACCGGCATCCGTGGACTGCACGACCGGCGTGTCGAGTTCCTGTTCGCCCGGCCCCTTGGCCTCGACCGGCAGCTGGGGCGTATCGGAGATGCGGTTGCCGCAGCGCGCGCGGATGTCGTTCTGGCCGTCCGAGAGGATGGACTCGCCTTCGGCCAGGGTCACCGGGCGGGAGGTCCAGTACACCTGGTCGCCCTTGCGGTAGGAGACGTAGACGGCGCGCGCCTTCGGCACGGTCTGCAGGCTGGCCTTGTCCACCGCGAAGCCGGCGTAATGCGCGGCCACGGTCTTGTCGGCGAGGATGGCATGGGCGATGTCGGCGCGGCTGGTCACGCCGCCCGGCACGATCGAAAACGGATACACGCGCCGCGGCGCCGCCGGCGTGGACGTCTCGGCCACGCGCTTAATCTCCGGCGAGGTCCGGATCGCCGGATCCGGCACGGCGGCCGTGAAGCTGTTCCCGACTTTCTGTTGCGGTTCCTGGCGCAGCAGGAAGGCGGCGCAGCAGGACACGGTGAGCATGACCGCCACGGCCAGGCGCTTCTGCAGGCGTGCTTGCTTGACGCTTCGGCGAATATAGGCGCGGCGGATGTCCATGTTCAAAAAGATGAAAGTAGGAGAGGTCCTACAGACTATATCTTTGCTATTGGTAAATCTACATTTCTTTGAGAAATTTTTATTGCAATGTAGACATTTAGATACACTGGCAGTGGCGAGGTTTATACTTTAGGTATGGACACCACCACCCGCTGCAGCTGGGCCAACATGGCCAATCCAAAATATATTGCCTACCACGACCATGAGTGGGGCGTGCCCTGCCATGACGAGACCACGCTGTTCGAGATGCTGAATCTCGAAGGCGCGCAGGCCGGACTGTCGTGGGAGACGATCCTGAACAAGCGCGATACCTACCGCGCCGCCTTCGACGGCTGGGATGCGGAAAAGATCGCGCGCTACGACGACGCCAAGGTGGCTGCGCTGCTGCTCGACCCCGGCATCGTGCGCAACCGCCTGAAGGTGGCGGCGGCGATCAACAACGCCAAGGCTTATCTACGCATGCGCGAGGCGGGCCTGAGCCTGGACCAGTACCTGTGGTCCTTCGTCGATCATCAGCCGATCGTCAACGACTGGCCGGATGGCGGCCGGCCGGCGCGCACCGAACTCTCGGACCGCATCTCGAAGGACCTCGGCAAGCGCGGTTTCAAGTTCGTCGGCTCGACCATTATCTACGCCTACATGCAGGGGATCGGCATGGTGGACGACCACGACCGCGCTTGCATCTGCCGCCAGCGCCCGCGGGAAGCACGAAGGGCCTGAACCATGGACTACCGGGACGCATGGCATGGCCAGGCGCGCTGCACCGTCTTCGACGCCGCCTATGGCGATGGCGCCAGCTTCAGGGTGCTGGCCGATGTCTGGCGCACCGACCCGCACCGCTCGCCGCACCTGCACGTGATCGCCTTGAGCGGCCTGCTGCTGCCGGGCTTCCACCGCATCCCGCAAGCCGAGCCGGGGCTGACGCTGGACCTGCTCAGCGCCACCATCGACGAAGCCCTGAGCCAGCTGACTGCGCGCGTCGATCTGTTCCGCCTGCATGGCCTGGAGCAGGCCGGCGCCGGCTTCGCGCGCGCGCTGGCGCGGGTGGCCGCACCGCAGGCGCGCCTGCTGGGGCAGGGCTTGACGCCGGAGCAGGTGGCGGCGCTGCAGGCGCAGGGTTTCGTGTTCGAGGCCTGCGCCGAGCCGGATAAACAGAAGGCGCGTTTCGCCAGCCGCAAGCCGCGCCCGCCGCAGCCGCCGCTGCCCGAGCGGCGCGCCATCGTGCTGGGCGCCGGCATCGCCGGTTCCGCCGCCTGCGAGCGCCTGTGCGCGCGCGGCTGGGACGTCACCCTGGTCGAGCGCCACCCGCGTCCGGCCATGGAAGCTTCGGGCAATCGCGCCGGCATCTTCATGCCGCTGGTCTCCAGGGACGACAATATCCCGACCCGCCTGACCCGCGCCGCCTACCTGTACGCGCTGCGCCACTGGGAGCGCCTGGGCGGCATCGGCGGCGCCATCGAAGGCCAGGCCTGCGGCGTGCTGCAGCTGGCGCGTGACCCCGGCCACGCCGAGGTGCAGCGCGCGATCGCCGCCAGCGGCGCGCTGCCCGCCGAGTTTGCCGAGTGGCTCGAACAAGCGCAGGCGGAAAGCCTGCTCGGGCTGCCGGCGCCGGACGGCGGCTGGCTGTTCCGCCAGGGCGGCTGGGCGCGGCCCGGCAGCGTCTGCGAAGCCATGCTGGCGGCTTGCGGCGGGCGCCTGCAGCAGCGCTTCGGCGTCGGCAGCGTGCGTGTCGCGCAGGTGGAAGGGCATTGGGAAGTCAGCGACGAGCATGGCGCCATCGTCGCGCGCGCGCCGACCCTGATCCTGGCCAACGGCGCCGGCGCCATGCAGGTGCCGCACGCGGCGCCGCTGCCGCTGACGGCCATGCGCGGCCAGGTCAGCCACCTGCCTGCCGAGATGATCCCGGCCCTGCCGGTGGTGCTGTGCCGCGAAGCCTACCTGACGCCGCCCTCGCACGGCGTGGCCAGCGCCGGCGCCACCTACGACGTCGACGGCGATCCCGAGCTCTCGCCGGCCAGCCATCAAGAGAATCTGCGGCGCCTGCGCGGCCTGCTGTCCGATCCCCATGCGGCGCAAGGTGCGCCGCTGCAGGGCCGCGTGGGTTTCCGCTGCATCGCGCCGGACCGCCTGCCGCTGGTGGGCCGCCTGCCGGACTTCGATGCGGCAGGGAGCACCGAGCGCCTGCGCGACGTGCCGCGCCATCCCGGCCTGTACGCGCTGCTGGGCTACGCCTCGCGCGGGCTGATCTGGGCCGGCTGGGCCGCCGAGCTGCTCGCTGCCCAGCTCGAGGGCGAGCCGCTGCCGCTGGAATCGGCGCTGGTCGACGCCCTCGACCCGGCCCGCTTCGTGTTGCGCGCACGCCGCACGTCGCGGGGTCCGCAACTCACCGATATTTGATTTCTTGTAAGCAATTAGACCGACTAAAGGTATAATTGACGTCCAGCAACATTTCACACATTGAAAGGTTGAAATGGACGACCTATTGGCCGCGACGCCGCCCGACACGCCCGACACCCACGACCTGTTCCTGTTTCTCGCCTCGACTGCGCACGACATGAAGAACTCGCTCAGCGTGCTGTCCGGCACGCTGGAGCGGCTGCTGGTCGCGCAGTCTGCGCCGTCTTCCTCGTCTCTACCGAAGAGCGACTCGGCCTATCCGGAAATGGCGCACATGCTGTACCAGACCAAGCGCCTGAACGACAACCTGATGCAGCTGCTGGCCCTGTACAAGCAGGTCGGCAAGCCAGACTACCCCTTCGACCTGCAGCCGGTCGAACTGGGCCAGCTGGTCGAGCAGGTGGTGGCGATCGGCCGCGTGCTGCTGAAGTCGCGCGGCATCCGGCTCGAACTGGACTACGACCCCAGCCTGATCTGGCACCTGGACGAAGACCTGGTGGTCGGCGTGCTCTCGCATGCGATCAACAACGCCATCCACTACACCTGCGACTGCGTGCGCCTGGCGATCCGCGAAAGCGAAGGCTGGCTCGAACTGCGGGTCGAGGACAACGGCCCCGGTTATCCTCCGGCCCTGCTGAAGGCGGGCGCGATCGCCACGCGCGAGGTGGCGGGCGGGGTCAACTTCCTGACTAACAGCGCTGGCCTGGGCCTCTACTTTTCCAGCAAGGTCGCGAAGATGCACCGTCACCGCGGCCAGGCCGGCAGCCTGCGCCTCGAGAATGGAGGGGCATACGGGGGCGGCTGTTTCATCCTGAGGCTGCCATGAATCCCGTCGGTGCCGCCGGCGTCGCCGAGATCGACTGGGCCGACAAGAACTACCTGGTGGTCGACGATTTCGTCGGCATCCGCCAGCTGCTGCGCGAAAGCCTGCGCAGCCTGGGCGCCAGGAACATCGACCAGGCATCGAGCGGCGGCGAGGCGATGGGCTTGTTGTCGCGGGTGCGCTACGACGTGGTCCTGTGCGACTACAACCTGGGCGACGGCAAGAACGGCCAGCAGGTGCTGGAAGAGGCACGCGTGCGCAACCTGGTCAACCCCAGCACCGTGTGGCTGATGGTGTCGGCCGAGAAGAGCGTCGAATCGGTGATGGGCGCGGCCGAGCACCAGCCCGACGCCTACCTGATCAAGCCGATCACCGAGGGCGTGCTGCTGACGCGCCTGAACCGCGTGTGGCACAAGAAGCAGGTGTTCCGCATGATCGACCAGGCCTATGCCGAGAAGGATTATCTGCGCGCGGCCAGGCTGTGCGACGCCCGCATCGGCAGCGACAAGGTCCACGAGCTCGACCTGCTGCGCATGAAGGCGAAGCTGATGGAAAAGAGCGGCCAGCCGGCCAGGGCGCGCGAAGTCTACGAGCAGGTGCTGGAACAGCGCGAGTACCAGTGGGCGCGCGCCGGCCTGGCCAAGATCCGCATGGCGAACGGCGAGTTCGAGCAGGCGCGCCAGATCTTCCAGAGCGTGATCGCCGAGAACCGCTACTACATCGACGCCTACGACCAGCTGGCCGCCGCCTACCAGAACATGGGCAAGATGGAAGAGGCCGGGGCGATCCTGGAGCGGGCCGCCAAACTGTCGCCGAATTCAGTGACGCGCCAGCGCAACCTGGGGAACATCGCCCTCAGGCTGGGCAACGTGCAGATGGCCGAGAAGGCCTTCCGCAAATGCATCGCGATCGGCGAGTACTCGATCATGAAGACGCCGGATGCCTACCTCGGGCTGGCGCGCGTCTGCGGCCAGAAGAACGACACCAAGGAAGCGCTGCAGCTGCTGCTGGTGGCCCAGCGCGAATTCGTCCAGGAGCACCCGGACCTTCCGCTGCGCGCCAAGATCACGGAAGGCCTGGTCTACCACGAGAGCGGCGACTACCGGCGCGCGCGCAAGGCCGGGGACGAGCTCGAGGAGATGCTCAAGCTGACCCCGGAGCGCCCCGACACCGGCACCTGCCTGGAACTGGCGACCCTGCTGTTCGCGGTGGGCGTGAAGGACGCCCCGGTCGAGCTGCTGTGCTACGTGATCCGCAACAACCACGACAACCCGCTGCTGCTGGACGAAGTGCAGGCCATCTTCGAGAAGGCACGCATGGGCGAGGAGGGCCTGGCCCTGATCCGCAGTTCGAAGAAGGAAGCGGCGGACCTGATGAACCAGGGCGTGCTGCTGTGGAAGACCGGCAAGCTGGCCGAGGCCGTGGTGTGGATGCGCAATGCACGCAAGGCGGTGCCGAACAACCAGCGGATCCTGTTCAACGCGGCCCAGATCATGGTCTCGCACATGCAGCAGCACGGCCACGATGCGGAGCTGTGGGCCGAGGCCCAGGAGGTGCTGCACCACGTCGACCGCCTGCTGCCGGGGCAGCAGCGCTTTGCGCAGTTGATGGAGCAGTTGGCGGGTTTGCAGCCGGCGCCCGACGGCGCCGGCATCGCCGTGGTGGCGTGATTACGCCTTGTCGGCTTTCGGTTTGCCGCC
Organism: Massilia sp. Bi118; assembly: GCF_918697865.1. Lineage (GTDB taxonomy): Bacteria > Pseudomonadota > Gammaproteobacteria > Burkholderiales > Burkholderiaceae_D > Telluria. The sequence continues at coordinate 194,316 of NZ_CAKKMV010000005.1, forward strand.
GCGTGCGCGGCCGTTGCCGTTCGGCGCTGCCTGCGGTTCCGGTTCCGCCGGCGCTTCCGGCGCCGGTGCCTCCGCTTTGGCCGGCCCATCCGCCGGCGTCATCGCCGTCGCCACTGCCTGCGTGAACTGTTCCTGAAGCATATTCCACCAAGCCATTGCCGCCGGCATGCCCATCGCCGCGGCAGGGTCCGGCGCCGCCTGCTGGTCCGACGCCGGCGCGCCGGGCTGGGCCGTTCCGCCGCCGCCCTCGTTACCCGCTGCCGGCTGCCCGAAGAAAGGCCCGAAGGGCATGGCCGCCATCTTCTCCGCGCTCACGCCCGACTGACGCATGGCCTCGGCCATCGAGGCGCCCATCGCCTTCAGCGTGGACATGGTGGAGCGCTGGACTTCCATGGTCTGGATGGTCCCGCGCAGCATGGTGACATTCATGTTCAGCCAGGATTCGACGGCCTTCAGGTCGGCGATGCGCTTGTCGAGGTCTTCGACGGACATCGGTGGCGCGGCCATGCCCGACATGTTCGTACCCGGAAGGTTCATCGAACCCCACAGGTTCTTGACGAAGTCCAGCGTATCCGTCATCCCGGGCATGTTGGCGGTAGGTGGTTTCAGCATCAGAGTCTCCTGTTATCGGTCTCGGACAAGGCTACCAGATAAACAATACCGCTCATAGACGTTACACTAGCCGGATGAGCCTCGCTATCGCCTCGAACCGCCGCCGCCGGAAAATCGTGTTCGGCGCGCTCACGGTCCTGCTGCACCTGCTGGTGCTGGACTGGCTCAGCGGCCAGATCGGCAAGCCGCGCGAGCAGGCGCAGCGCGAGGCGCCGCCGGCTGAAGCGCAGTTGCTCAAGACGCCCATCACGCCGGCGCAGCCGCCGCCCCTGCAGCCGCCGCAGCCGGCACTACAGCCGCCGCCGCCCATCCCGCCGCTGCCCCTGGAAGCGGTGGAAGTGGCGCAGTCCGGCGACGCGCCTGCCGCTGCCGGCGAAGGCGCGCGGGCGCCCGTCCCCGACGCCGCGCCCGGCGATGCTGCGGGTACGCAGGCCCCGGGGCAGGGGAGCGCCCCGAATGCCGTGGCCGACGTACAATCGCCCCAGGCCGGCACGCCGCCGCAGCCGGCCGCCGAGCCGGCTGCGAAGCCTGAAGCAAAGCCCGCGCCCGAAGCGCGCCGCTACAAGGTCGACCTGCCGCCGGCAGCCGACATCCAGATGGACGTCGCGCGCACGGATGCGAACGGCACCCGCTGGAGTGGCGACGCCCTGCTGTCGTGGACGCTCACGCCGACCTCGTACAAGATCCGCGTCGAGGCCGGTATTACGATCGTGTTCGCGCACGTGAACCTGCTGACGCTCACCAGCGAAGGCGCGGTCGGCGACGAGGGTTTCATGCCGGCCCTGATGACGGAAAAGCGGCGCGGGCGCTCGATGACGGCCACCCACTTCAATCGCAAGGATGGCCGCTTGAGTTTTTCGGCCTCCGAAGCGAACTATCCGCTAGTGTGGGGCGCCCAGGACAAGGCCAGCCTGCCGCTGCAGCTGACGGCGATCGCGCGCGGCGATCCGCAACAATTGTCGGGCAATATAGACATCCTTGTCGGCGAAGACCGCGACGCCAGCGTTTTCAGTTTTGTGGTGCTCGGCCAGGAACAGATAGCCACGCGGATGGGCAGGATCGCCACCTGGCACCTGGCGCGGCCGCCCAAGCCCGGCTCGTACAACTCGCGCCTGGACCTGTGGCTGGCGCCGGACTATGGCTGGATGCCGGTGCAGATCCGCAACCTGGAAGCCAGCGGGGCGGTGACGACCCAGACCGTGAACAATATCGTGATGAAGAATTCAGGAAGCTGACATGAACAAGATGTGGAAACTGGCCGGCGCAGGCCTGCTGCTGGCGGCGTCGATGGCGCCGGTATTGGCGCATGCGGCGCCCGCGGCGGACGAGCACCCGTCGCAGGTGCGCCCCTTCAACCTGCCGCCCTCGGCCGACCTGGCCTACTCGATCAGCGCCCGCCAGCGCGGCTTCACCCTGAACGGCGACGCCACCCTGAGCTGGCGCCAGGGCGAGGGCAAGTACACGATCAACACCGATTCGCGCGTGGCCCTGCTGGGCAAGCTGACCGAGAACCGCAGCCAGGGCACGATCGACAGCTTCGGCCTGGCCCCGAACGAGTACTACGACAAGCGCTTCCGCAAGGACCCGGTTACGGCGACGTTCGACCGCGAGGCCAGGACCATCAGCTTCAGCGACGGCAAGAAGAGCTACCCGATCAAGGGCGGCGAGCAGGACCGGGTCTCGATCTCGTGGCAGCTGGTGGCGCTGGCGCGCGCGGCCAAGGACAAGTTCAAGACCGGCTCGGAATGGGACTTCTTCGTGGTCGGCCCGCACGACGCCGACCCCTGGACCTTCCGCGTGATCGGCCGCGAAAAGGTGCAGGCCGGCGCCGCCATCGGCACGGTCGACACCGTCCACGTGCTGCGCGAACCGCCGCCGGGCTCGAAGGACCAGACCCTGGACATCTGGCTGGCGCCTTCGCTGGAGTGGTATCCGGTCAAGCTGCGGTTTGTGGATAACGAGCGGGATTATGTGGAGCAGACGCTCGAAAAGATCACGAAGCGCTAGCCAAGCTGCGCCGTTCAGATCTGGGCGATGCCGCCGTCGACGAACAGTTCGATGCCGGTGATGAAACTGGCGTCGTCGGAGGCCAGGAAGACCGCGGCCTTGGCGATTTCGTCGGGGTCGCCCACGCGGCCCATCGGAATCTGCGAAGCGAAGTGATCGAGCAGGCCTTGCTGGCTGGCTTCGTCGGTACCGGCCAACTCCACCAGGCCCGGCGTCTTGATCGGCCCCGGGCTGAGGGTGTTGATGCGGATGCCGCGGCCTTTCAGGTCGAGGATCCAGTTGCGTGCGAACGCACGCACCGCCGCTTTCGAGGCGGCGTAGACGCTGAAGGCCTCGGTGCCGCTGCTGGCCGCTGTCGAGCCGGTCAGGATGACGGAGGAGCCGGCGCCAAGCAGGGGCAGGGCCGCCTGCACGGTGAACAGCGTGCCTTTGACGTTGCGCGCGAAGGTGTCGTCGAATTGGGCTTCGGTGATCTGGCCCAGCGGCAGCATGGAGCCGCCGCCGGCGTTCGCCATCAGGACGTCGAGCCTGCCATGCTCGGCCTTGATGCGGTCGAACAAACCCTGCAGCTGATCGAGCCGGGACGAATCCACCTGCACGGCGACGGCGCCGGCGCCGATCGCCTGCGCGGCGGCATCCAGTTCGGCCTGGCGCCGGCCGGTGATGTAGACGGTCGCGCCTTCGGCAGCGAAGCGCTTGGCGACGGCCTGGCCGATACCGGTGCTGCCGCCGGTGACGACGGCGATTTTCCCTTCGAGTTTCCTGGACATGGTGTTCTCCTTTGTTTGAACGGGTCCAGTGTGCGCGTCCGGGCGCTTTTCGATAAGAGGCCGAACGCGCATAATATCCATGCAAAAAACGCATGGATGCCGAAGGCCCTGGTTAAAAAATGAATAAATTAATAGCGATGGAGTGTTTCGTGCGCGCGGTCGAAACCGGCAGCTTCTCGGCTGTAGGGCGCGAGCTGGGCATCGGCCAGCCGAATGTCAGCCGCAACATCGCCGCCCTGGAACAGACCCTGGGCACCCAGCTGCTGCACCGCTCCACACGCAGCCTGGCCGTCACGCCGGAAGGCCAGCGTTATTACGAACAGGCGCGAGCCGCGCTCGACCTGATCGGGCAGGCCGAATCGGACGCCAGGGGACAAAGGAATCCGCAGGGCCTGCTGCGCATGGCCTGTTCGCAGGCCCTCGGCGCCGAGAAAATCATCGGGGCCATGCCAGGCTTCATGGCGCGCTATCCGGATCTCGAGCTCGACCTGCTGCTCAGCGATGCGTATGCCGACCTGGTTGCCGAAGGCCTGGACCTGGCGGTGCGCGGCGGCGTGCTGGCCGACAGCGCGCTGCGGGCACGGCGCCTGGGCAGCTCGGAACGGGTGCATGTCGCCAGCACGGCCTATCTCGATGCCCGCGGCACGCCGGACACGCCGGCAGCGCTCGCGCAGCACGAATGCATCCTGTACACCCACATGGCGCGTGGCGACCGGTGGCCGTTCAGGGAAGGGGAAGTGCAGGTCGGCGGCCGCATGCGGGTGAATAATCTCGAAGGCATACGGCGCGCGGTCATCGGCGGCATCGGGATCGGCTACCTGCCCAGCTGGATGGTCTGGGACCAGGTGCGGGACGGCAGCCTGCGCGTGGTGCTGGCCAGTTACGCGACCGGGCCGACGCCGATCCACGCCGTGTACGCGGCCCAGCGCCTGCTGCCGCAGCGGGCGGTCGTCTTCATCGACTACATGGCCGAGGTGTTCGCCGCCACGCCGGGCTTGAACGGCAGCTCGGTACTGGACTGAGCCGCCGCGCTTCAGTCCTGCAGCCCCGGATCGTCCGGCGAGTCATTTTCCCAGTGCAGAACCATCTCCTTGGGCGCGTTCCCCACTTTCAGCGTGCGCTTGAAGGTCTTGCCCTCGGCCGCGGCGCTGATCTTGTAGGTTCCCGGCGGCAGCTTGGCGAAGAACATCGGCCCCGTGTTCGCTACGCTCAGCACGCCGGCGCCCCTGGCGTCGGCGATGTCGAGCTGGACGTCGGAGCGGTAGGCGCCGGTCTGCTTGGTGGCGAAGGTCAGGCGCAGGTTGTAGTCGGCCTTCAGGGCGCGCATCGCATTCTGCTCGTCGGTGCCGACGCCGCCGTTGATGTAGGTGACGCCGTTCTGCTCTTTCGGCTGGGCGGCGGCGATGGCGGGGGAAATGACGCAAACGGCCAGTGCCATGGCAAAAGGCAGGGCCGCGTTCGCTAGTGCTCGGTGCATGGCATTCTCCTTGTTTTCAGATATAAATATTGCAACATCAATTATCCTGCGGCGGACAAAGGAGGGGCGCGCGGCTGAGTGTTGATTTGTGACTGCGCGTCACAAATCTTGCTTTCATGGCAAGTCAAGCCTTGTTTTGTTGCCGTTGCTTATTAGCCGTTGCAGACGCCGCTTTTATTAGTTGCCTGACCTTAACTGTTATACTGACGCCCCCGCGCCCGCCGCATCTGCCGCCGCGCGCGTTACAAAACCGGCAACTGGTAAGCCCTACGATGATCGACAACCTGGCAGGCGCCGCCGCCGCCGACCTCCATTCCATAGCGCCTGACGAGCTCGATCCGCTGCAGTCCCACTTCCAGGAGGGAGTGGCGCCGGACGAAATCGAGCAGGTCTATCACCTGAAACGCGCCCAGCCGATGTTGCAGGCGTTCACGGCCCTGTTCCATGGCGGGCAGGACGGCGTGATCGTGCGCCTGCTGGTGCTGCGCGAACTCGCCGCCGAAACCGGCGAATCGGCCTTCTCGCGGGCCGACATCAACACCAAGTTCGCCTACCTGATCCCGGAAAGCCTGGAAACGGTGCTGGGCCGCCTGCGCTCGCACGGCCTGCTGGCCTGGGACAATCCGGCCGCCGTGTACCGCATCACGCCGCTGGCGCGCAACGTGCTGGCCGCGCTCGACACCCTGCTGGCGCTGGGCCGTCCGGAAGAGGACGAAGCCGAGATGGGCTTCCTGCTGTCGCAGGTGGCCGGCGCCCAGGCCGTGGGCGGCGTGACGGTCGAGCAGCTGAAGCACCTGCTGGGCCGCCTGGTCGAACTGCACGAGGAATTCCGCGACGCGATCGCCTCGGGCTCCGAATTCCGCCTGCGCGCCTCGCAGGCGAAGTGGCACATGGCCTGCGACTGGGTCGAAAAGGGTTCGGCGATCCTGCGCGCAATCACCTCCGACGAACGCGCGGACAGCGCCACGCACAAGGCGGCGCAGGCGATCGGCCGCGCCCAGTCCTCGCTGCTGAACATGCAGGGCATGTTCTCGCGCGCCTTGAACCAGATCGAGCGCCAGCGCGTGCACCTGGGCCAGTCGGGCCTGTCGACCACCGACATCAAGCGCTGGCTGCTGGCGCATGAGGACCTGGCCGGCCTGGCCGAGGGCGCGATCGAGCGCCCGGTGCTGCCGCTGTTCGTCACGCCGGCCGAGATGATCGACGTCGCCGAGACCGAGCTGATGGCGGAACGCGCCGTCAACGTCGCCCCCGGCGGCTTGCCGAGCGGCGAAGACGCCCCGACCACCATCAACGACAACCCGGCGATGCAGGCGGAGCTCGACGACTGGATCAAGCGCCTGGCCGATTTCGCCAACCTCGATAACTTCCCGGTGATGGCGGAAGGTGCGCCCAGGAGCGTGGCGATCCAGGACTCGCTGCTGCCGGCCAGCTTCGCGATCGCGTCCTACCGCGCCTCGCTGCTGCCGCTGCTGGGCGACCCCGCCGAGGCCAGCCTGCAGGGCCCGACCGCCGAACTGGCGCGCCTGCCGGTGCGCTTCGACTCCGAGGACGAAATGGTGCAGCTGGACGACCCGCACGTGGCGGCGATGTCGCGCGCGACCCTTTCACTGAATTTAGATTTGGACAGTAAAGAAGATGAATGACGACGCACAGATCCTGATCGCGCGACTGCTCACGCACCAGACCCTGCGCCGCGACGACAAGATGGTCAAGCGCGCGCTGTCCGACGATACCTTCCGCGCCGAGATCGACAAGCGCCTGCTGGAATCCGGCCTGAAGCTGATCGACAACGTGTATGCCGACCACGTCACGCTGGCCCTGCACCGCAACGTCGAGCCGAAGATCTTCGGCGCCAGGGACATCTGGCAGAACAATAACTTCGGCCTGACCCGCGACGGCGTGGCCCTGCTGGTCGTGCTGTGGGCGCAGATCATCCTGCCCAAGCGCCAGCGCCAGGAAACCCACCAGGCGATCGACGTCGACCAGTCGGACATGTTCGACAAGGACAATCCGATCCCGCGCGCCGAAGACACTTCGATCGGCATCTCCTACACCGCGCTGCTGGCCGACTTCGGCGACAAGCTGGGCAAGAAGACCCGCATGGACATGAACCTGGGCCTGCTCTCCAAGCTCGGCTTCATCGAGCGCCGTCTCGACGTGATCCTGGAAGGCCCGCTGCTCGACCTGCTGATGGACACCGACCTGCTGAAGGAGCGCATCATCAACGGCGCCCTGGCCGACGTATTCAAGCGCGCCCCGACCGCCGTCGTGCGCCGCGTGGTCAATGAAGCCGCCAACGACGCTGAACCGGTCGTCGCCGAAGAACCCCAGGAGTAAAGCGCATGTTCCACATTAAATCTCTCGAGCTGGTCCACTGGGACTACTGGCAGCGCATCAAGAACATCCCGCTCGACGCCAAGATCATCACCATCGCCGGCCAGAACGGCTCCGGCAAGACCACGCTGCTGGACGCGCTGCGCACCCTGTTCGGCCTCGATTGCTCGATGGGCCGCACGTATAAACACTATGCGCGCCACTCGGGCCAGCAGAGCGCCTGGATCCGCGCGGTGGTCGACAACAAGGCCTCGGGCCGCCAGCTGTCGAACCGTCCGTTCCGCCACAGCGGCTTTTTCAGCGACGACGAAGTAACCCTGTTCTGCCAGGTGCAGAAGAACGGCGGCGACTGGAAGCGCCAGTACCTGATGCGGCCGGGGAATATCGACATCGAGGAAGTGACCGAGGCCACCGACTGGCTGGGCGTCGAGAACTACCGCAAGCGTCTGGCGTCGGCGGGCCTGTCGCCGGCCATGTCCAAGGTGCTGGCGCTGGAGCAGGGCGAGACGGATAAACTGTGCGAATACTCGCCGCGCCAGCTGCTGGACCTGGTGTTCCAGGTCTTCGGCGACAAGGAAGTGCTGGACGCTTACGACGAAGCCAAGCGCCACCAGCGCGACACCGAATCGGAGCTGAAGCGCTTCGAGGCCGAGCTGGAAACCTCGCGCATCAACCTCGAAGGCCTGCGCCTGCGCGTCGCCAACTATCACCAGTGGGAAGACCTGAACAAGGAACGCCAGGCGCTGGTGGAAGAGGCGCTGCCCAGCCTCGAATACCATGAAGCCCGCGAAAAAGCGGGCCAGACCAGCCGCGCCCTGCGCGAAGCAAAGAAGCCGCTGGTGCAGGCCGACAGCCAGCTGGCCGAGAAGCGCCACGCACTGGCGGCCCAGCAGCGCGCGCTGACCGAAGCCCAGCAGCAGGAAGTCCAGCTGGAACAGGAAGCGAACACCCTGGCCGGCCGCCTCACGGAAGTCAACCGCAAGCTCAAGCCGCTGGAAAGCCTGCTGGAGCAGAAGGAACGCCTGCAGAAGCTGGCCGCCGACTCGGGCGCCGACATCGCCGAGGTCTCAAGCCAGCTGGAAGCGAAAGAAGCGCAGCTGTCGAAGAAGAAGACCGAGCGCGAGAACCTGGGCGCAAGGATCGCCGAGGCGATGTCGACCATCTCGGCCCTGCAGGGCAAGAGCTCGATGCCGGAACCGGAAGCCCAGCGCCTGATGCGCCGCGCGCTGAACGATGCGAATATCCGCCACGCCATGCTGTCCGATATCGTCGAAGTGACGGATCCGAAATGGCAGGGCGCGGTCGAGGGCGTGCTGGGCGGCTATGCCTCGGTGGTGCTGCTGGAAAGCGCCAAGGATGCGCCGGCGGCCTACAAGCTGGCCGAGAAGGAGCGTTATCGCCACTTCATCGTGCCGGATTGCGTCAGCGCCCCGGTGGTCAAGGACGACACCCTGCTGTCCGTGGTGCGCTTCAGCTCCAAGGCGCCGGGCTGGCTGATCGACCAGCTCGAGCGCATCGAGCGCGTCGAATCGGTCGACCAGGGCTTCAAGAGCGATGCCGACGAGTGGATCACGCCGGACGCCTACCACCGCGAACGCCGCGGCGGGCGCTCGCTGTTCGTCGAGCCTTCGCGCTACCGCTTCGGCGCAGCGGGTAAAACCCAGCGCCTGGAAGCGATCCAGAAAACGCTGCCGGCCCTGGAAGCCCAGGAAGACAAGCTGACGCTGGAAATCAGCAAGCTGGCGACCGAGGTGTCGGCGCTGCGCGTGCGCATCGCCGGCGTCGACGCCGTCAAGGAACTGAGCGCGCGCCAGGCGGAGTTCGAGGAAGCCCTGCGCGCCATCGAGCCGCTCAAGACCGAGCGTTTGGAAGTGGGCGCGCGCCTGGGCGAGCTGCAGGTGCTGACCAAGAACGCGACCGTCACCCGCACCCGCGCCGACACCGTGTGGCAGAACGCCCGCATGGCCCTGTCGGAAGCGGAAGCCGGCATGCGCCTGAACCATCGCCGCCAGATCGACCAGCGCAGCGAGCATGCGCGCGCCCTGCTGGACCTGCGCCGCAACTGGCGCCACGTACCCAAGGCCTGGCGCCAGCCGGAACGCCGCGCCGCGCTGGTGGCCGCGCACCAGAACACGCACCAGGTCAAGCTGCGCGTGTCGTCGCTCGAGACTTCGCTGGCGCGCAGCGACTGGGAACACGATCCGACCGTGATCGACCAGTACGCGCGCCTGAACGACCAGCTGTCGAACCGCCAGAACGAGACCGAGGAACGCCGTTACCAGAACAACCGCGCGATCGAGGCCACGGACAATGCGCGCGGCGCCTACATCGAGCGCCTGCGCTACACGATCAAGACCTACTCGAAGAACATCAAGGAGCTGGGCGAGCTGGCCAACATCGAAGTCACGGTCGATCCGGTGCGCCTGGAGAACGACGACCTGCAGTTGGCCCAGGCCGGCCTGCACGTGCGCTTCAAGTTCGACGGCAAGGGCCAGATCGGCATGAACGACGGCGAAGCCTCGGGCGGCCAGCAGGTCATGAAGTCGCTGGTGCTGCTGATCGGCCTGTTGAAATCGGAAGAGGGCTCGGGCGGCTTCGTGTTCATCGACGAACCCTTCGCCCACCTGGACATCCGCAACATCCAGCTGGTCGGCGAGTTCCTCAAGAATACCGACGCCCAGTACCTGATGACGACGCCGCTGACCCACAATACGGACGTCTACGACCCGTCGGACCTGACGCTCATCACCAGCAAGAAGAAGAAGGACACGCAGTGGGCGCAGCCGATCTTCGTGCTGCAGCGCCGCCAGGCGGGGGATGAAGCGAAGGCGGCGTAAGCTGCGTACCCCGCGTTCAAAACGGCCGGCGATCCTGTGGACGCCGGCCGTTTTTATTGCAGGTGCGGCTGCAGGGCCACCCGCGCCATTTCCCCGACCGCCTGCCAGTGCTCGCGCCGCAGCGCAGCCCGCTTGCGGTGCCGGGACGAGACCTCCGTCAGCGGTTTGAGCTGCAGGGGCAGGGCGATGCGCCAGCAGCGGCCCGCCAGCGGCACGCCGCCCAGGGTCTCCCAGAAGCCGTCGTAGGCATTCGCGAAATGCCTGGCGTCGGCCGGTGTCCAGGCGCTTTGCCAGCCAGCCTTGATGGCCGCGATCTGCCTGAAATCGAGCGCCTGGGCGATGCCCTGCAGCGCGGCGAAGCAGAAGTAGCTGGGCGAGTTGTGGGGGAAGGCCAGGCCGAAGGCGGAAAAGGCATCGGCGACGTCGGCGCGGTGGCCCTGGTTGCGCGCAATGAAGGGAACGATGGCCGCATCGAGGCCGGCAAAGGCGCCTTCGACCCAGCTGAAGGACAGGCGGTGCAGGCAGCTGCCGTTGGCGTGCATGGCGATCGTCAGGTCGCCTTCCGCGCACAGGCGCGAGGCCATCTCGAGCCGGATCGTGAAGCACCAGCCGGTCCTCCGGTCTTCGTGGCGCCACAGCAGCAGGCCGCCGTTGCGGTACACCGCATGCTTGTAGGCGGCATCGAAGGCGCTTTCCTCGAAGCGGTAATGGGCCAGCACGCAGCGCACCCGCTGGCGCAGCGACATGCCCCTCGCCAGATAATGGCGGTGGCTCAGGTGGTGGAAGACGTCGTCGTGCGCCAGGGCCACGTAGCGGCGGTGGATGTCGAGCGCCAGCAACTGGCGGTGGGCGCGCTGGAACAGCAGCACGCGCAGGCTGCGCGCGACGCAGGCCAGCCAGGAGGGCAGCGGATAGTGGCGGCGCGCCAGCCAGTGCCTGGCGAGAAGAGTGAACACCATCGGGGTTCCGGGACATAATTGTAATTACGACAATTTTGTCCCGGGCCGGGGTCTGCGGTATTGGAGTGGAACAAGCTTCCCTGCTAGCCCGCCAAGGCCTTGAGTAGGTAATCCGTATCGCGGCGCAGGATGGATTCGTTGAAGCCCAGCTGCGCCTTCCCATCATTGAGCTTGCTGAGCCGCACATTCGCCTTCTGCAGGCGCTCTTCGAGTCCGGCCTGGCGCGCCGGCGCGATTTCCAGCACCGCTAGGTTGCTGCCGTTCTCGATGCGCTTCACCTTGAAGCCCGGCGTGCGATCGAGCGCCGCCATCAGGCGTTCGCCGGCCGCGCGTACGCGGGCGTAGCGTTCCTCGGCGCCGTCCAGCGCTTCCAGGGCGGGCAGCGCGGCCTGCCAGCCGTGGTAGATGGTGCCGCCGAAGATATGGCGCAGCTCGCGCGCTTTCGCCATCAGGGGTTTCGCGCCGGACAGCACGCCGCCGAAGGGCGCGCCAAGGTATTTGTAGAGCGAGACGTAGACCGTGTCGAAGTGCGCGCAATAGTCTTTGACGCGGAAGTCTTCCATCCCGCTCATCAGCAGCAGGCGCGCACCGTCCAGGTGCATGGGGATCTTCTTTGCGCGCGCGGTCTGCGCGATCTCGGCCACCAGCGCCGGCGTCAGGGATGCGCCCTGGGCCCGGCGCACCGGGCTTTCGAGGGCGATCGCGCCGACCTTGATCGGGTAGGGGCCGACTTCGGCGCGCTCGATCGCGGCCCTGATTTCTTCCAGCGCTGGCGCCGCCTTGCCCGGCGCCAGCGGCACCAGGTTGATGCCGCTGAGGGTCGTCACGGTGTTCGACTCGTCGCGGTAGACGTGGCTTTCCTGCTGCACCAGCGCGTGCCGGTTCTCGCCGCACAGCAGGCGCAGGGCAATGTGGTTGGCCAGGGTCCCGGTTGGCATGAAGACCGTGTCTTCCTTGCCGAGCAGGCTCGAAAACTTCGCTTCCAGTTCCGCGACTGCCCCGCCGGCCAGGTAGCCGTCGCCCGGCTTGGCGTGCTTGTCGAGCAGGGCTTGCAGGCGCGCGGGCTCGGTGGCCAGGCTGCGCGGCAGGCTGTCGCCGGCCAGCACGACCATCGTGTCCATGTCCATGGCGGGCGCCGGCGTGGCATTCGCTGCCGCGGCGCCGCCGTATTGCGCGTGGACGCTGCCCGCTGCCAGGCCCAGTGAAGCGATCGGTACGGCTCCGAGGAAACTGCGGCGGTTCAGCGTCATGGACTGTCCTTTATGCGTTGTCGACCGCCTTGCGCAGGCGCTGGCGCCAGCGCATCAGGCTGGCCGAGAAGGTGCAGAAATAGGCGCCGGTCAGGCCGACGCAGAACATCGTTGCTTCACTGTCCGAAAAGCGCGGATTCGGCCGGCTGCTGCCCTGGTTCATGTAGATCTCGATGCCCAGGTAGATCACGCGCGCCACCAGCAGCATCGCCACCAGGATGCCCATGCGCATGGGCGGCGTGAAGAAATAGCCTTCCGGGGTGTCTTCGAAGCGGGTCTTGCGCAAGCCGTAGGTACCGAGGCCGATGCCGGCGATCGCGCCCAGCGCCAGCGCCGCCAGCGACAGGGGCCGGTCGGCAAGCTCGGCGAGGGGCACCAGGACCATCGCGCCGAACACCAGCACGCCGGTGTAGTGGCGCGACAGGATCGAACGCTGGCGCAGCATCTGGGTCTTGAGGCGCTGGTAGATGCGCCAGACCAGAACGGGAACGAGGAGGATGAGGGCGGCAGTGGTGATGCTCATTGGGCAGTTGCGGGGGCGGCGGCAGTAACAGCGGCGGCGCGCTTGCGCCAGGCAAGCAGGCCGGCCGCGAAAGTCATGTAGTAACCGGCGAGGACGCCGAAGATGCAGAGGGTCAGCGGGCTGCTGACGAATTCGTGGTGCGCGAGCGGGCCGTTCGCCTCGAGGACCTGGTAGGCGCGGTAGCCCATGCGGCTGAGGAACAGCAGGGCGACCAGCATGCCGATCGGCGCGTTGGGCGTGAAATAGTATTCATCGCCTTGCTGCTCGAATCTGGTGCCCTTGCTGCCGATGCGGCCCAGGATGACGCCGACCGCCAGCCCGGCGCCCATGCCGGCCAGCGCGATCGGCGCCTGCAGGCTTGCGGCCGCCAGCAGCAGGAGCAGCAGCGGGAAAAAGACCAGGGTGGTGCGATGGCGCCAGGTCTTGGAACGCTGGCGCGTCGTCAGGCGCTTGATACGGCTGTAGACACGCCACAGCACGAACGGAGCAAGGACGGCGGCAACGACGGGAGTAGGCAGCATGACGGATTCCTTCATGTCGAATCCGCCATTGTAATCCAGCCGGGCGTCGGCAAACCGCCCTGCATGCTAATGTTTTGGCTTCGAAAGCCGGAGAATCCAGCCATGTTTGCAGCCACTATCCAAGCGCACCGCGCCCCCGATCCGGCGCCCATCGAAGAGCCGCTCAAGGAGCCATTCGATACGCCCGACCCCCACCAGCCGCCGATCCGCACGCCGATGAACGACGAACCGCCGACCGACCCGAATCCGAGCATCACGCGGCATTGATAAACCTCAAACCGGGGTCAGACCCCGGTTTTTGGAAAAATCTACCGGGATATTTTTAAATTGACAGCGGAAACTTGTCGGCCTAGTATTTAGATGAATGTCTAATTAGATGTTTTTCAAACTAGGAGATGAGGATGCGATTCACGCAATGTTGGGCGATGTTGATGCTGGCCGCAGCGGCGGCTGCGCATGCGATGGCCGCACCGGCCGGCGAGCAGGCGATGACACTGGAGACGGCCAGCAGCGCCGTCCACGGCAGCCTGCGCCTGCCGGCGGGCGAGGGCAAGGCGCCGGCGGTGCTGATCGTCGCCGGTTCCGGCCCCACGGACCGCGACGGCAACAGCGCCATGCTCCCCGGCCGCAACGACAGCCTCAGGATGCTGGCCGATGCGCTGGCCCAGGCCGGCTTCGCCTCGCTCCGCTACGACAAGCGCGGCATCGGCGCCAGCAAGGCCGCCATGCCGGACGAAGCCCAGCTGCGCTTCGATACCTATGTCGAGGATGCCGCAGCCTGGATCGCGAAGCTGAAGGCCGACCCGCGATTTACGTCGGTGGCAGTGATCGGCCACAGCGAGGGCGCCCTCATCGGCATGCTGGCGGCCGAGCGCGCCGGCGCCGCGGCCTATGTGTCGCTGGCCGGCGTGGCCGAGAGCCCGGGCGCCGTGCTGCGCAAACAGCTGGCCGGCAAGCTGCCGCCGCCGCTGGCGGCCGACAACGAACGCATCCTCGCGAGCCTGGAGCAGGGCAAGCCGGTGGCCGAGGTGCCGCCCGCGCTGATGGCCTTCTACCGGCCCAGCGTGCAGCCCTACATGCTCTCGTGGATGAAGTATGTGCCGACCGCGCGCATCGCCGCGCTGCGCATGCCGGTGCTGATCGTGCAGGGCACGACCGACATCCAGGTCGGGGTCGAACAGGCGCAGGCGCTGAAGGCGGCCAGGCCGGATGCACAATTGGTCATCATCGCCGGCATGAACCATGTGCTGAAGGCGGTGGCGGCGGATGTGCCGAACCCGGTGGCTTCGTATGGCGATCCGTCGCTGCCGTTGCATCCGCAGCTGATGCCGGCGATCGTCGGCTTCCTGAAGAAGTCTCAGCCTTGATGAATTTCAAACCGGGGTCAGACGCCGATTTTTGGAAATGGTCTGACCCTGGTTTGTGCAAACTCAAAGGAGGGCTGTGCCGGACTGTTCGAGCAGCTCGGCCAGCAGCTCCGCTACCAGGGTCACGCGCGGCGAACGGCGCACGTCGGGATGCACGACCAGCCAGATCGGGCGGCTCAGTACCTGCGTGTGATCCGGATGGAGCGCCAGGCCCGCGTCGCGGCCGAGGAAGTGCGGCAGCAGGCTCACGCCGAGCCCGGCGCGACAGGCCGCCAGCATGGCCTGCGCGTCGTTCGACCAGAAAGCGTAGGGGCGGCCGGCGGCGAACTTGTCCAGCCAGGCCTGTTGCGGCGAGCCTTTCATCGCCTCGCCGTAGCCGATGAATTCCCAGTCGCTGTCCGGGCGCGTGAACCAGCCCGGCGCCGCATACAGTCCGTATCCCATCTGCGCCAGCGGGCGCCCGGCCAGGCCCGGTTCCTCTGGGCGCAACAGGCGCAGCGCAAGATCCGCTTCGCGCCGGTACAGGTTGGCTTGCCGTACCTCGGCAATGATCTCGAGCGTGATCGCCGGCCAGCGTGCACGCAGGGCCGCCAGCTTCGGTATCAGCAGGCTGGCTGCGAGGGCCGGCGGCGCCGACACCTTGACCACGCCGCGCACACTGCCCGCACCCATGCCGGCACGCGCGAAGGACAAGGCTTCGTCTTCGACCCGGTGCGCGTAGGCCAGCAACTGCTCGCCTTCCGCAGTCAGGACCCAGCGCTTCGGCAGGCGGTCGAACAGGCGCAGGCCCAGGCGAGCTTCCAACGTACCGATGCGGCGCGACACCGTCGAGTGCTCCACCGCCAGCGTGCGCGCCGCCGCGCTCAACCTTTCCTGGCGCGCCAGTTCGACGAAATAGCGGATGTCGTCCCAGTCCAGTGGGCCGGGCGTGGCGTGGTCCGGCTGACCTATCGATTTTTGCACAACAAATGTCGATTATTTGAGATTTCGGTGGAATTTCAATCAATCTACCATGTACTCGTCTTTTCAACCGGAGAATGCGATGGACGGGTTAATCGAACAGGTCGTGGTGCGCCGCCAGGGCGGACCGGAGGAGCTGAAGCTGGAAAGCCTGGCACTGGCGCCCCCAGCCGAAGGGCAGGTGCGGATCCGCCAGCTTGCAATCGGCGTCAACTTCCTGGATGTCTATCACCGCAGCGGCACCTATCCCTTGCCAAGGCTGCCCGCCGTGATTGGCGCCGAAGGCGTGGGCATCGTCGAGGCGCTCGGCCCCGGTGTAGACGGACTGCAGATCGGCCAGCGCATCGCCTATGCCGGCCAGCCTGGGGCGTATGCGGCGGCCCGCAATCTGCGCGCCGAGTATGCGGTCGCGCTGCCCGAGGCGGTGCCGACCGAGGCCGCAGCCGGTGCGCTGCTGCGCGGGATCACGGCGCACATGCTGTTCGCTCACGTGCGGCCGCTGCGCGCGGGTGACACGGTACTCGTGCATGCGGCCGCCGGTGGCCTCGGCCTGGTCCTGGTGCAATGGGCCAAGGCGCAGGGAGCGCGTGTGATCGGCACGGCGGGCAGCCGCGCGAAGGCAGAGTTGGCGCTGGCCCATGGGGCCGAGCGCGTGGTGCTGTACCGCGAAGAAGACTTCGTCGCCGCATCCCGCGAGTTCAGCGGCGGACGCGGCGTCGACATTGCGATCGACGGCATCGGCGGTCCGACCCTGCTGCGCAGCTTCGATGCTGTGCGGCCCTACGGTATGGCGGCCAGTATCGGCCAGGCGGGCGGCATGCCGGCGCCGGTCGACCTGATGCAGATCGGCGCCCCGCGCGCGATCGCCTTTTCGCGCCCGAGCGTGATGCGCTTCATGGCCGACCCTGCGCTGTACCGCGAAGGTGCACAAGCGACTCTGACGCGCCTGGCTGCCGGCCTGCAAGTGCACATCGGCGCCGAGTTCCCGCTGGCCGAGGCGGCCGAGGCGCACCGTGCGCTGGAGGAAGGGTGGACAGCGGGGGCGGTACTGCTGCGCCCCGCCTGTTTTTAGTCAAACGCCCAGGAGTAGAGCACGTCCAGCGCCGTATTGGTCCCGGTCTGCAGCGCCAGCGTAATCCGCGGCGTGAGCTTGTAGCGCAGGCGCACCACGCTGGTGGCGGTGGCGGCGCCCTGTTCGAAGCTCAGGTACAGGCGCGACGAAATCCGCTTGCCGACAGTGACCACCGTGTTGGCGAGACCGGTCTCCTGGCCCGCGCCCTGGCGCACGCCGAATTCGTCGACGCCGAGGGCGTTCGCCAGCTTGCTCTGGATGCCGCCGGTGCCGCCTTTGCCGCCCAGCAGGGCGCCGGCGGCCGCGCTCAGGACGTCGGCCTCGTTGCCGGTCGTGCCTTCCATGCCGTGGCCCAGCACCAGCCAGGACAGTTTTTCGCTGTCCGGCACGTTCGGCGTCGATACCAGCTTGGCCGTCGGCGACAGCGCCGTGCCGCGCACCTGCACGCCGGCTTCGACATTGGTCTCGCTGAGCTGCTCGCCTTCGGGGCGCTTGCGCACCGCCAGCACGTCGATCGAGGGGTTGTCGTAGGGGCCGCTGAAGGTGGCGACGCCGCGTTCGATCGCCAGGCGCTGGCCGTAGGCCGCATAGGTGCCGCTCACGACCCGCACGCTGCCGTTGATGCGCGGCGCGCCGTCGCCGACCTTGCGCACGTGGACGCTGCCGGCCAGGTAGGCATCCGCGCCCATGCCGCGCAGGTGGAAATCGTCGCCCAGGTCGGCCGTCAGGTCGATCGTCAACGGCGCCGCCGCCGCGCCTTTCTTTGCCGGCGCCTCCTTGGGATTCGCGCGGCCCAGCACGATGATGTCGTCGGACAGGGTGGGGCGGTCCTGCGGCGCGAATTCCACCAGCGCGCGGTCGGCCTTGAAATTGCCCTCGACGGCGAAGTGGCTGGCATCGCGCACCACCGTCGCCTGGCCGCTGAGGATCACGGTGCGGTCCGGGCGCGACAGCGCTTCGAGCTTGTCGGCCACCAGCTTCAGGTTCATGGTGGCTTCGCCGCCGGCAAAGCGCACATTGCCGTCGATGAGGGCGCGGCCGCTGTTGCCCTCGAAGGCGAAGCGCTGCAGCTGCAGCTGGTCGCCGGCGAGCACCGCGCGCAGCTGGCCGTTACGCAGGCGCAGGCCCTGGTCCGGCCAGCGCACCGCCATGCGGTCGCCGTTGACGGTGCCGTTCAGGGTCGGCGCGCCGACGGTGCCGGCCCCGGTAATGTTGAGCGCCAGGGCGCCGTCCACTTCCAGGCCCGGCTGGCCGATCAGCGGCGAGACCCAGGCCAGCGAGCCCAGATTCGCCGTCGCCGTCAGGCGCAGCGGGCTGTCGTTGTCGAGGCGGCCGTGGATCATCTGCGCAGTGGCGTCGACCTTGGCCGTGCCGATGCGGCTGCCGTCGACCGCCAGCTGGGCGTGCAGGGCGCCGCCGCTCACATCGGCGCGCAGGTCGAGCTGGCGCAGGCCCAGCACCACCGGGGCGACGTCGCCGGCGATCAGGTCGCCCTTCTCGCGGAACACGTGCACGCTGCCGTCCAGCGCCGGGGCGGCGCCGCTGGCGACCGGGGCGCGCATGTCGAGCGCCCAGTCGGCGCCCAGGGTCATGTCGCCGCGCAGGTTCTGGCGGATCGCGTCGGAGGCCTGGCCCAGGTAGGTGACCGGCACGCCGGTGGCGCTGCCGCGGCTGGTCCAGCGCGCGCCGTTCTTGGCCAATGACTGCACCGTGATCGAGCCGGCCGGCAGGCGGATGGTGGCGTTGTTGAAGTCGATTTTCTCCGGCTTGGCCAGGCCGGCGACGCCGGAACCCGGCGCCCCGGCGATGCGCAAGGGGGCGGGCGCCGCCAGCGCGAAGGCGTAGCGGCCGCGGTTCTGCAGCGCGCTCAAGGTGCCGCTCCAGGCGTTGCCCTTGTAGCCGCCGTTGACCGCGACATTGGCGTCGAAGGCGTCGCCGCGCGCCGAAGCCGTGATGGCATGCGCCCCGCGGGTGCCGGTCGATTGCAGGCGGGCCGTCGCGATACGCGTCTCTCCGCTGACGAAATCGGCGATCTGCACGTCCAGCGCCAGCGGATCGGCGGCGCCGCGTCCCGAGCCCACGTTCGCGGTGGCGCGCAAGGACTTCAGGCTCTGGGCCTTCAGGCGCAGGTTCTGGCCTTCCAGCGAGGCGGTCAGCGAGGGCGTGTCCATGGTGCCCGACAGGGTGCCGGAACCGCGCAGCACGCCGCTGTAGTCCGGGCCGAGCGCGGCCAGCTGCGGCGCGTCGATGCGCCAGTTCAGGGTGTCGCGCCCGCTGCCGAAGGCGCCTTTCGCCGCCACCACGTTGGCGCCCAGGTGCAGGTCGACGTCCGCGTTCGAGACGTGGCGCTTGTCGGCCGTGACTTTGGCGACGCCCCACAGCGG
Source organism: Massilia sp. Bi118 (assembly GCF_918697865.1). GTDB lineage: Bacteria > Pseudomonadota > Gammaproteobacteria > Burkholderiales > Burkholderiaceae_D > Telluria. The sequence goes on from NZ_CAKKMV010000005.1 coordinate 213,392, forward strand.
CGAATTCGACAGCGTCGACTGTTGCAGCGTGAGGTTCACGGAGCCGCCCATGTTGGCCCCTAGGCGGCCGCTGGCGTCGAAGGCGCCGTTGATGCTGCCGGCGAAGGGCGAGCCGAAGGCGGCCGGGTTCAGCTTCTGCATGTTGCCGCTGGCTTTCACCTCGACCACCTTGGCGTCCCTGGCGCCGGACAGCCAGGCCTCGCCGCTGGCGTGCAGGCTGCCGTTGTCGTTCTTGCGTTGATTCGCCACCCAGCCCAGGTTGCGCGCATCGACTTCAAAACTGGTGCGCGGCGCTTCCATGGTGCCGCTGACGACGCCGTTCGCCACCAGCGCGCCGTACAGGTCGGGGCGCAGGCTCGATAGCTGGCGGCCGTCCACGCGCCAGCTCATCTTCTCGCCCGGCTTGCCGAAGGCGCCGGTCAGGGCGACCGTGTTCTGGCCCAGCGCCAGGTTCGCGTTCACATCGTGCACATGCACGCCGCCGGGCGAGTTGGGGCCACCACCGGCATCCGCATCCAGCTTGCCCTTGCCGGACAGCGGCTGGTCGAACAGGCGGCTCGGACGCAGCGCGAAGTCGGCCGCCACCTGCCATTGCGGGGCCAGGCTGCCTGCGGCGTTGATCTCGGCATTGAGGTCGGCCTTCGGGAAGTCGCCGAAGGCGGCCGGGTCGAGGTGGGACGCGACCACATTCGCCTTGAACGGCTTCTTGTCCGTCAGGTTGGCGCTGCCCGTCACGCGCACGCTGCCCTTGCCGGCCGAGACCCGCGCCTCGCGCACGTTCAGCACATTGTCCTTCAGCGCCGCTTCCGCCACCAGGCGCATGCCGGCATCGACCAGGTTGACGTTCAGGGTTTGCGTGTCCTGGGTGTTCGCCACCGACAGGTCGCCGGCAATCGCCGTCTTCTTCATGCTGTCGTGGATCTGCTTCAGGTCGATGCGGTCCGTGTGCAGCGCGAAGCGCGCGGTGCCGATGCCCTTTTCATCGGCGCCGCGTTCGACGCTGCCGCTGCCCGTGAAGCGGCCGGCGCCGCCCAGGTCGAGCAGCACGTCGCTGATCTTCATGGACGAGAGGTTGCCGCCCAGCTGGCCGCGCATCGCCCGCAGCGGCAGGCGCTGCTGGTCGATGGTGCCTTGCGGGCCGTCGTTGGTGAGGTCGACGGAGCCGCTGATGTTGCGGTTCGGGTCGAGGCGCGCCGCCACCGACAGGTTCAGGTCGGCCGTCGGCAGGGTCGGGTTGAAGAAGCCGGGGTCGATGTTTTTCGCGTTGAGCGTAAAGGCCTGCAGCGGGATCTCGGCAAACGGCGACAGCACCAGCTTGGCCGTGCCCTGGGCGCGCGCGGCCTGGCCGCTGGCGTCAATGACGGTTTTTTGCAAATCGCCGCCGGCATGCAGTTTCAGTTGCGCGGCGCCGGGGGGCGGGGCGCCCGTACCGGGGGCCTGGCTCAGGCTCGCATCCGCATTCAGTTTATACGGCAGCGCATTGGCGATGGTGCCGCTGGCCGCCACCTGGCCCCAGGGCGTGCTCGCCTTCGCGTAATCCAGCTTCCAGCGTTCCTTGTCGCCGTGCAGGCCGGCGCGGATGTCGTCGATCTGGGTTTCGGCGTCCTTGTTCACGAACACCGCCCTGGCCAGGCGCGCATCGTCGACCGCGATCTTGAAGGGCGGCGCCAGGCGGGTCGGCATGGTGGCGGGCTCGGTGCTTTCCTTGAGCGTCTCCATGCGCAGCGATTTCGCATACAGCTTGTCGATCTCGACGCCGCGCGACAGGTATTGCCAGGGCTTCCAGTCGATATCGATCTCGTCCGCCGTCATCACGGAAGTCTCGGTGCGGAACACCAGGTGGCCGATGTGCATGTGGCCGTACAGCGAACCGGTGACGCCGGTGATGGTCAGCTTGCCGCCGCTGGCGCCGGCGACGCGCTGGGCGATCATCTGCAGCGTGGTCTCGCGGCCGCCGTACCAGATGGCGCCGCCGATGACGGCGGCGGTGACGGCCACGCCGATCGCGACCCGGCGCGGCCAGCGGCGCGGTTTTTGTTCGGTTTTTGGAGTCTCGTCGCTCATCAGAAGGTGAATCCCAGAGAGAAGTGCAGGCGGACCTTGTGCACCGCCTTGCCGTAGGCGACGTCGACCGCGATCGGGCCGACCGGGCTGCGCCAGCGCGCGCCCACGCCGTAGCCGACCTTGGGTTTCAGGTCCTTGAAGTTGTCGGCGGCATTGCCGGCGTCGACGAACACCGCCGCGCCCCAGGGCGGCTTGAACCAGTAATCGTATTCGGTGCTGGCGGTGAGCAGGTAGCGGCCGGGCGCGATGGCGCTGCCGACCGGGATGCCCAGCTGCTGGTAGCCGTAGCCGCGCACCGACTGGTCGCCGCCGGCGCGGAACAGGAAGGTCGACGGCACCTTGTCCTTGTCCTTGGAGCCGACCGCGCCGAATTCGCCGCGCAGGATCAGGGTGCCGGACGGTCCGAGCGGCTTGAACATGACCCCGCGCACATAGGCGCGCATGAAGGGCTCGTCGGTCAGGATCGGCAGCGGGGCCGCGCCCAGCTGCAGGTTGGCGATGTAGCCATTGGTCGGCACGAGCAGGCTGTCGAGCTTGCGCTTGGTGATCGAGAAGGTCAGTGGCAGGGCCTTGGTGCGGGTGGCCGGCAGCTTGTCGATGGTGATCTGCTCGGTCAGCGCTTCCAGGCGCAGGCTCTTCTCGAGAGTCGGCGAACCCCAGGCGCGGGTCGCATGGATGCTGGTGGTGCGGGTGATCTGGCCGCGCACGTCCTCGCGGTCGTAGCCGGCGCCGACGCTGTTGCTGTAGCCGTTCGAGGTGGTCGGCCAGAAGAAATCAGCGCGCGCCTGCTGGTGCAGCTGCTCGTACAGCACATTGCTCTTCATGCGCTTGCCGAACACGTTCAGGTCGTCGTAATTGGCCTGGGCGCGCGCGCCGGTGTTGGTCGAGAAGCCGACGCCGACCGACAGGTTCTTGCGCTTGTTTTCCGTGACCCGCACCAGGATCGGCATTGTCACCGGGCCGGATGGCGCCTCCACCTTGGGACCGCCCTGGTTCAGTTCACTGACCTGTTCCTGCAGGGTCGAGGACATGTCGAGGCTGACCTCGACGGTGCTGAAGTAGCCGGTGTCCTGCAGGCGGCCTTGCAGGGTCTGCAGGGCCGCCTCGTTGTATTGGTCGCCGGGGTGGATCTGGTTCAGGTTCTGGATAATCGAGGGCGAATAGCGCTGCAGGCCCTCGATGCGCAGCGCGCCGAAATGCACGTCCGGGCCGCTGTCGATGACGACCTTGAGCAGGGCGCGGTGCGCTTCCGGATCGACGGTGGCGCTGGAATCGATCAGCTGGGCGCGCGGGAAGCGCGACTGCGCGATCTGGCGCACCATGCCGCGCTTGGCCGATTCCCAGTCCGCCGTACGGAATTGCGAGCCCACCGGCAGGGTCCAGCGGTTGCGCAGGGCGGCGGCATCGAAGGGCGCTTCGTCCTTGCTGAAGGGGACGAAGCCGCGCAGTTCGAGGTCGACGTCGCCCACCGTCACCGGCTCGCCCGGGTCGACGATCACGCGCGCGACCGGGCTGGCGCCGGACGTATCCAGTCCGCTCGAGATTTTGGGCGAGTAATAGCCCTCGGTGGCAACCAGGGTCTTCGCTTCCTCGGGGGCATTGCGCACCAGGCGCTGCAGCTGTTCGAGGTCGACTCGCGGGTTGCCGCGCCAGCGCATCAGGTCGAGGTTGCTTTCCAGCAGGTCACGCAGCTTGCGCGGGGCGTCGATCTTCACATCGTAGCGGACCGCGCGCTGCTCGGGCGCCTCGACCGGCAGGGGCGGCGCGGGCTCATGCTCCTTTTCCTGCAGCTCCTTCTGGGTCTGGTCCTTGGTCGTGGTCGGCGCCGGCACAGTGTCCTGCGCCTGGGCTGGAGTCTGGGCCGCCGCGCCCACGGAAGCGCATAGCGCGTTCACGGCCAACACGATTTGTGCCAAAATCCGTGGTCGCGCCGGCGCTTGTGTCTCTACGTGGTCGGGTCGTGCGGGCAACATGTCTCTCCATTCTCAATCTGCCGGCCACATCTTAACGGAATGTTAAAACTGGCGGCGGACGCTTTAATTCAGGAATATCAACATGCATCAAGCTGATTCCGCGCTCGTCCTGTTCAGCGGCGGCCAAGACTCCACCACCTGCCTCGCCTGGGCCCTGCAACGCTACGAACGCGTGGAAACCATCGGCTTCGATTATGGCCAGCGCCATGCGATCGAGCTGGAAGTGCGCCCGACCGTGCTGGCCAGGATGCGCGCCCTGTCGCCTGAGTGGGACCGCCGCCTGGGCGAGGACCACATGATCGACCTGGGCCTGATCTCGAAGATCTCGGACACGGCGCTGACCAGCAATGTCGAGATCCAGATGCAGGAAAACGGCTTGCCGAACACTTTTGTGCCCGGCCGCAACCTGCTGTTCATGATGGTGGCGGCGACCGTGGCCTACCGCCGCGGCCTGATCGTGCTGGTGGGCGGCATGTGCGAGACCGATTTCTCCGGCTACCCGGATTGCCGCGACGACACCATGAAGGCGCTGCAAGTCGCCCTCAACCTGGGTATGGCCACGCGCACCAAGGTCGAGACCCCGCTGATGTGGATCGACAAGAAGCAGACCTGGGAACTGGCGGAGCAGTGCGGCGGCCAGGCCCTGGTCGACCTGATCCGCTTCGACACCCATACCTGCTACCTGGGCGAGCGCGGCGCCGCCCACGCCTGGGGCCACGGCTGCGGCACCTGCCCGGCCTGCGCGCTGCGCGCCCGCGGCTACGAGCAGTACGCGGCCGAACGCCAGGCGCGCATCGAAAGCTGATCCTGCCATGCGCCTCGCGCTGCTGACCGACCTGCACGCGAACCGCGAAGCCGTCGAAGCCTGCCTGGCGCATGCGGAGGGCCAGCGGGTCGACCAGTACGCCTTCACGGGGGATTTCGTCGGCTACGGCGCCGACCCGGCCTGGGTGGTGAAGACCGTGATGGATTACGTGGGGCGCGGCGCAGTGGCAGTGCAGGGGAACCACGATTATTCGGTGGTTCGCCCGGCCAGCCGGGAGCCCGTACGCCCGCAAATGCATGCCGAGGCGAGGGAAGTGATCGAGTGGACCCGCAGCCAGCTCGACCCCGGGCAGATGGCCTTCCTGGCCGACCTGCCGCTGACGCAAAAGCACGGCAACGCTTGTTTCGTCCACGCCAGCGCCTGGGAGCCGATCCGCTGGGAGTACGTCACCGGCGTCGAGGAGGCCGAGCGTTCGCTGAAGGCCAGCCGCAGCCGCATCGTCTTTTCCGGCCACGTCCACGCACCGGCTTTGTACCGCCGCGCCGACGATGGCCGCATGGGTTCACATGTTCCGCAGGCCGGCCAGCGCATCGCCCTGCAGCCCCAGCACCAGTATCTCGTCCTGCCCGGCGCCGTCGGCCAGCCCCGCGACCAGAACAACGCGGCCTGCTATGCGGTGTTCGACGACGAGGATAGAAGCATCACCTATTTCAGGATCCCCTACGATCACGGTGCGGCGGCGCGCAAGGTGATCGCAGCGGGTTTGCCGATCGTGTTCGCGATGCGATTGGTCGAAGGGATTTAAACCCGATCACACCGCGTGCTCGCGCATCATGCGGTTCTTGCGCGAGCGGCTCACCATGTACCAGATCAGGGCCAGCGGCAGCAGCAGGGGCAGCAGCAGGGGCGAGATCGCCAGGGCCAGCACCACGGCGCCGATGCCCAGGCCGCCGATCAGGATGATGCCGACGCCCGCGAACACCACCGCCAGCACCACGCCCACCACCAGCAGGACCAGCATCGCGATCAGGGTGCCGCCGCCCGCGAACAGCATCGCGATCAGGGCGCCGAGCGGACCGTCGAATTCATCGCCGTCGATGTTGACGACGGAGTCGCCGCCGAAGGCGAACACGTTCCACAGCAGCAGTGCGAACAGGAATGCGATGACGAAATAGGCGGTCTTTTTCATGATGGTCCTCTCTGAATGAATGTTATGTCCGTGTCGGCATGGTTCCAATGTATCTGTATCGCCTGGGGCGCTCCATCGGCTTGCGACAGGCTGCATTTTTCGGGGGGCGGGCGTGCATGGACGACCGACGAACGGTTAGAGAAATTGGCTGGAATCAAGCCTTGCATTGATGCTCATGAGGTCTATACTGACAGCCTGCTCTGTCGCAGGAGGACCTGATGCAATTTGCCCGATTCGACAGGGGTGGTCACAAGAATCCGCCATCGGCGCCACCGGCCATTCCGCCCATCATCATTACCCCGTTCAATAAACAGATCCCGAATCCGGCGATCGATCCGCGCATCAATCCGCCCGGCCCGCCCATCGTCCCGCCGCGCCGGCCCGATTGGCGGGTGTAAAATCTTGTCTTTGGGCGAAACGCCCCCAGATGGGATCCCATGAACGACGAAACACAAGAACAGCACGACGAGGACGCGCCTGTCCAGGAAGCCCGCCTGTGGCAGGACAACGGCTGGACCGCGCGCGTGATCAAGAACGAAGACGACGAAGGCTGGGCCGTTGCCATGTACAAGGAGGGCGAGGCCGAGCCGGCGCTGGTCGGCCCCTGGACCATGGGGCGCGACAAGAAAAACCCGAAGCCGCTCGACGTGAATGCCTTCAATACGCTGGTGAAAACGGCGCACGAAGTGCTGCGCCGCCACGAGCAGGCACTGCACGCAAAGCTGCACAAGAGCACCGTGGTCTCGACCGCGGACGGCGAGCTGAAGGTCACGCTCGACATCGTGCCGGACGAGGACAATCCCTACGCCATGCTGGCCGCCATCGACGAGATGGGCGAGCAGGTGGCGCAGGTGCGGGTCGCGCCCGACTTCAAGCTGTCGCCGGCCTCGGCGCTGGCCTGGGTGGAAAACGATTTCCGCGCACCGCGCTGAAATCGGCGCAAATAAGCCACACTTTCCTCCCGGCAGGCGCGCGAACTGCTAATATTTCCCGAATGCACTATTTCGTGTTTTAGGGGGATCGATGGAAAATCGTCTTGCGCGCCTGGAAGCGGTGCAGACCATGCTGCTCGACATTGGGCACCTGTCTGCCAGCTGCACCGACATCACCGAGTTCATCGGCGCCGTGCACCGCGCGCTGGGCCGCATCATGTATGCGGACAACTTCTACGTCACGCTGGCCGAGCGCGAGGATGGCACCGTGCGCTTCGTCTACTTCGTCGATACCGTCGACGACGGCCCGAGCCCGGACGAGCGCGTGCGCCTGGCCTCGCCCGAGCAGTCGCCGACCGCCTGGGTGATGCTCAACAAGCAGCCGCTGTCGATGACCGCCGACGAGGAACGCGCGCGCGAGAACGGCAGTACCTGGGGCACCGGCAGCGTCGCCGAGCACTGGATGGGCTGCCCGCTGCTCGACCAGCAGCACGAGGTGCTGGGCGCCATCGTGATCCAGAGCTACCTGCCCGAACACACCTATAGCGAAGAAGACCAGGCGCTGTTCGCCCTGATCGCCAACCACGTTTCCAACGCCCTGCAGGGCCTGCAGAGCATGGACCGCCTGGAGCGCGCCGTGCAGGAACGCACCGCGGCCCTGGCGCGCGAAGTGGCCGAGCGCCGCCGCGCCGAGCAGGTCCAGCACGCGCTGTACCAGATCGCCGACCTGTCCGCTTCCGCCCAGGGCACCGACGAGCTGGCCGCCAGCCTGCACCGCATCATCGGCGAGCTGATGGAGGCGAAGAATTTCCTGATCGCGCTGACCCATCCGGACACCGGCGAAATCAGCATCCCGTACTTCGTCGACGAAAAGGACCGCGAGGCGCCGAATAAACGCTTCCCCTTCGGGATCGGCATGTGCTCCTGGGTGCTCAAGACCCGGCAGGCCCAGCTGCACGACGCCGGCAGCTTCGCGCGCCTGGCCGCTTCCGGCAAGGTCAAGGAGCCGCTCGGCAATACCCAGATCGCCAGCTGGATCGGCGCGCCGATGCTGGTGCACGACAAGGCCTATGGCGTGATGGTGGTGCAGAGCTACGACCCGACCGTCCTCTACACCAAGACCGAGCTCGACCTGCTGGCCTTCATCGCCAGCCACGTGGCGGTGGCAATCGCCCGCATGCAGGCGGACCGCGCCATCCGCAAGGCCAAGGAAAGCCTGGAGAAGCAGAACGCGGCCCTGAACCAGGCCCTGACCCAGCTGCAGGAAGCGCAGACCGAACTGGTGCGCCAGGAAAAGCTCGCCTCGCTGGGCCAGATGGTGGCCGGCGTCGCCCACGAGATCAACACCCCGCTGGGCATCTGCGTGACCGCCACCAGCCACCTGGTGCAGGAACTCAAGCTGACCAAGGAAGAGCTGGCGGCCGGCGAGATGACGGAGGAGAGCCTGAACGGCTTCTTCGACGTGGTCGACCAGTCGCTGCGCATCATGACCACCAACACCCAGCGCGCAGCAAGCCTGGTGCGCAGTTTCAAGCAGGTGGCGGTGGACCAGTCCTCGGACAATATCCGCAACTTCAACCTGTGCAAGTACGTGGGCGAGATCCTGCTGTCGCTGCAGCCCAAGCTGAAGGGCAGGCCGGTAAAAGTGGCGATCGACTGCCCGGCCGACCTGGAAGTGGACAGCTTCCCGGGCGCGGTGTCGCAGATCCTCACCAACATGGTGGTCAACTCGCTGGTGCACGGCTTCGAGCGCGACCAGCCCGGCAACATCACGATCCGCGCCCGCCTCGAGGACGAAGACACGGTCGCCTTCGAATACGGCGACGACGGCGCCGGCATGGATGCGGACACCCTGTCGAAACTGTTCGATCCCTTCTTCACGACCAAGCGCGGCAGCGGCGGCAGCGGCCTGGGCGCCCATATCCTGTACAACCTGGTCACGGGTTCGCTGGGCGGTTCGCTGCACGTGGAGAGCAGCCCCGGCAAGGGCTTGCAGTATTTCGTGCGCTTTCCGCGCAAGGCCCGGCGCGCGGAGAACCCCGCAATCCTCCCAGCTTGACGCGGCGCACTGGCAGGCGGATAAAGGCTTATCCGCCACCATGGGAGCCTTGTCATGCCAACCATCACCGAGGCCGAGCTGGTCCAGGGCTTGCAGGACCATGAGTTCATCCTCTACTACCAGCCGAAAGCCTCGCTGATCACCAACCGCGTCGTCGGCGCCGAAGCGCTGGCGCGCTGGCGCAGGCGCGACGGCAGCGTGGTGTCACCGGCCGTGTTCATCCCCCTGATGCAGGAAACCGGCCTGCTGCGGCGGCTGACCCGCCAACTGCTGGCCCGGCTCATGCACGACATGGAAGGCGCGCTGGGGGCGGATATCCGCGTGTCCTTCAACGTCGGCGTCGATGACTTCGAAGACGATGCGCTCTGCGGCATGCTGCTCGACGCCATCCATAGTCACCGCCTGCTGGCAAGCAGTCTCGAACTCGAAGTCACGGAAACGCAAGCGCTGCAGTGCTGCGGCATCCTGCTGGCGCGCATCCAGGGCCTGCTCGATGCCGGCATCAGCCTGGCGATGGATGACTTCGGGACCGGCTATTCGAGCATCGACACACTGAGCAAGCTGCCCTTCACCACCATCAAGCTGGACCAGGGCATCGTCGGGCGCATGCTCGGCTCGGCGAAGGACGCGGCCATCGTGCGCTCGGCGATCCGGCTCGGGCACGAGATGGGCGTGGAGGTGGTGGCGGAGGGCGTCGAAATCCCGGCCCAGCGCGACTTCCTGATCGAATGCGGCTGCAAGCTGGTGCAGGGCTACCTGGTCAGTCCGCCGCTGCCGCTGGAGGCCTTCCGCGCCTTCCGCGCCAACGCCGGCAATGCCCACAGCTTTCCGGTCGGGCTGGTCCACCTGGCCATCCTCGACCACGTGCAGTGGCGGCGCCAGATGGTCAGCTATGCGGTCCAGCGCGCCACCTTGCCGCGCAACTGTCCGACGCGAAAGGCGGACGGCTTTCCCGAGATGAGCGTAACCCTTTGCGCGCTGGGCCGCTGGTATTTCGGCGACGGCCGCCACCTGTGCGCCACGCCCATCTACCACGCCATCGACGCGCCGCACCGCGAAGTGCACCGCATCGGCGAAGCCATCGTCGAGCAGGTGCGCCAGGGCGCGACCCTGGCCGAGCTGGCCGGCCTGCTGAGCACGATGAAGGCGGTGTCGACGACCCTGATCCGCCTGCTCGAGGATCTGGAAGACGCCGGCCTGCAGGAACTCTACAGGGAAGCCGCGATCGAGGCCGGGCCACCCTGAAGGCTGCATGACGTTCAAGATTTCACACTTCAGGCGCCGGTAACTAACAGTTTCCATACGCCAATTGTAATCGTGTTGCTTTCAGGCTTTTAACAATACCCAAATAACAACACGACCCCCTCGATGGTGATAGTTTTCCGCAAAGTAATTCCGTATAGTGTGCGGTGTCTGACCATAAAACCAACAAAATACACCCAAAACTACGGAAAATGTCACATAAATTTGCATTCAGTGCCTTCGCAGGCATTCTTCTTCTGTCCGGCTGCGCCGCGCTCACGCCTGCTACCGAAAGTCGCTATGTCAGCGCCGACGGCCAGCTCCAGATCCGTGGCGAACTGGTCGACAGCACCAGCGTCAAGATCTTCGTCAACGAGAACAAGGTCATCGATGAGCAAGTCTCGCTGATCCGCGGCGATGGCGAATTCGCCGGCACGTACGAGGGCAAGCGCGTCAGCGTGGATTGCTCGACCGCCGGCGGACGCAAGCTGCATGGCACCACCTGCACGGTGGCGGTCGGCGGCGAGCGCGTGCGCCTCAGCCTTTAAGCTTCAGCTTTTAAGGCGCGCCAGCAGTTCCACCAGCTGGTCGATCTCGTAGGGCTTGGCCAGCACCTGCACCCCCGGTACCTTGGCGCGCTGGTCGGTATAGCCGGTGGCCAGCACCACCGGCAGGCCGGGGCGGCGTTCGCGCAGGATGCCGGCCAGGTCGATGCCGCTGATCCGGCCCGGCATGACGATGTCGGAGAAAGCGACGTCGACGTCCAGTCCCGCCTCGATCATCGCCAGCGCGCGCTCGCCGTTGGCCGCCACCAGCACTTCGAAGCCCGCTTCCTCCAGTCCCTGCACCACCGCCTCGCGCACCAGTTCGTCGTCCTCGACGAACAGGATGCGGCCGCTGGCCTGCAGCGACTCGGCCGGTCCGCCGCGGCCCGGCACGGGTGACAGGGGCAGGGTCGAGCGCGGCAGCCAGAGTTCGACCCGGGTGCCCTCGCCGGGCGTGCTGGACAGCGCCAGCGAACCCTGCGACTGGGTGGCGAAGGCATAGGCCTGGGCCAGTCCCAGTCCGCTGCCTTTGCCGGCTTCCTTGGTGGTGAAGAAGGGATCGAGGGCGCGCGCCAGCACCTCCTGCGGCATGCCGGTCCCGGTGTCGCTCACCGTCACCAGCACGTAGTCGCCGCCGCTGCGCTCACGGGTCGGCTCCAGCGTGCAGTTGCGGGCCGCGATGGTGAGACTGCCGCCCGCCGGCATGGCGTCGCGCGCATTGATCGCCAGGTTGAGCAGGGCGAGGTCGAACTGCAGCGGGTCGACCGTCACCGGCCACAGGTCGTCCTCGCACTGCAGCTCGAGCGCGATCCCCTGCCGCAGCACGTTCCTGATCAACTGGATGGAGTTGCGCAGCTGTTCGCAGGGCGCCACCGTCAGCAGCTTGGCGTCCTGCACCCGGCCGAAGGAGCCGAGCTGGCCGGTGAGGGCGGTGGCGCGGGCGATGGTGCGCTTGCAGGTGTCGATCAGGTTCTGCACCTTGGGCTGCGTGGAGGTGAGCGCGGCCAGCTGCAGGGCCGTGGTCAGGGTCTGCAGCAGGTTGTTGAATTCGTGGGCGATGCCGCCGGTCAGGCGGCCCAGCGCTTCCATCTTCTGGCCGCGCATCAGGGCGGCCTGCGCGCGCTCGCTGGCCTCGACCGCCTCCTTCACGCGCTGCTCCAGCTCGGCCTGCGAGGCGCGGATCTGGCGGCTGGCCTCGGCCATGCGGCGCGCCACTGCGTCGATCTCGGCGATCTCCTGCGGCGCATAGGCCACTTCGCGGCCCTGGCCCAGGTCTTCGGCGCCGCGGCTCAGGTACTCGATGGGGGCGATGGCGCGGCGGCCGAAATGGCGGGCCAGCAGCACGGCCAGCACCAGCAGCGCGGCCATGATCGCGGCCAGGAACATGGCCGCATGCTGCGGCACGCGCCGGATTTCCGCGGACGGGATGGTGAGGATGACCTTCCACTCGGCGCCAGGCACGGTGCTGTAGAAAGCCTGCACCGGCAGGCCGGCCAGGTTCCGGCTGGTGAACACGCCTTCGCTGCTGGCGGCAAAATGGCGCAGGGCAAGGGCGCTCACCGAACGTCCGCGGTACTGGTCGGCGTCGCGCGAGCGTGCCACCACCTTGCCGCTGCGGTCGACGATGGAAGCTTGCCATTCGGCCGGGAAGCGCTGCCCGCCCATCAGCTCCTGCAGGTTGGCGGCGTTGAGCCCCATGTCCAGGAAATAGCGGATGCTGCCGTCGATACGGACCGGCACCTGCAGGACGACGTCGTAGCGGCCGCCGAAGGGCGCCTTGAACAGATCGGAGACGAGGGTGCGGTCGGCGCCATAGGTTTCCATCAGGGCGCCGATGTTCGAAAAGCGCCGCGCCGGCAAGGGCTTACCCAGCGGCACGCGCGTATTCAGCAGCTGGCGGCCGTCGGGCTCCATCAGGATGAGCGTGGTCTCCGGCGTCGGCGTCAGGCTTTTCGCGTGCTTGTAGAATTCTTCCAGGTTACCCTGGGCCAGGGCGGGCGAGCTGGCGAGCGCGTGCAGCATGCCTTCGTGCGCTTCCAGTTCATTGGCCACCAGCAGGGCGAAGGCGCGCGTGGTCTCCTTGACGCTGTTTTCCTGGGCGCGTCTTTCTTCGACGTAGACGTAGCCGACCGCCAGGCTTGCCGCCACGAGGGCGGGCACCAGGATGGCGAGAATGAGGATCAGCAGTCGGGTTCGGATGCGCATCGGAGCACGGTAAGGTCCGGGCAAGGCGCACCGGCGCCGCGTAGTCTACCTGACTATGATGTGTTTGTGCCGGTATGGCCGACAGACAAACTGGCCTGGCCAAACGCCAGGCCCTGGCCGGTGTTCAGTCCGGCCACAGGCGGTTGATCTCGGCCGCCTTGTCGATGTTCTTGATGAGCAGGTCGACGTATTTCGGGTCGAGATGCTTGCCCGCCACTTCGCGCAGGTAGTCGCGCACCTGTTCGACCGGCCAGGCCTGCTTGTAGCAGCGCTCGTGGGTCAGGGCGTCGAACACGTCGGCCACCGCCACGATGCGCGCATACGGGTGGATCTGCTCGGCCTTCAGGCCTTGCGGATAGCCGCTGCCGTCCCACTTCTCGTGGTGCTGGTGGGCGATCACGGCCGCCGCCTTCAGGATCGGACGCTGCGAGCCGTCCAGGATCTGCAGGCCGACGGTCGGGTGCTGCTTCATGATTTCCCATTCCTCGGGCGTGAGGCGGCCAGGCTTGAGCAGCACCGCGTCCGGGGTCGCGATCTTGCCGATGTCGTGCATCGGCGCCGCGTGCATCAGGACCGCGGTTTCGTCGTCGGACATGCCGGATTCCTGGGCCAGCAGGTGGCAGACCTGGGCCATGCGGCGCACGTGGTTGCCGGCTTCGTTCGAGCGCGATTCGACCACGTCGCCGAGGCGCAGGATCAGCTCGGCCTGGGTATCGGTGATTTCCTGGTTCAGCAGGATGTTGTCGAAGGCGATCGCCACGCCCGAGCAGAACACGTCGAGCAGCTGGACATCGATCTCGGAAATTTCCTCGACGCCTTTCAGCACCAGCAGCGACGCCTTGCCGCTGTTGTTCGGGAAGTAGCCGACATAGGTGTCGCCGTGCAGCTTGGAGATGCGGTTGTGGCGCGCCTCGTCGAGCTGGGCCACCAGTTCCGGGCCGATGTCGTTTTCGCCCATCTCGCCGATGCGGGCCAGGATCTCGTAGCGGCTCTCGCCGGTGATGAGGCTGGCGCCGGCCACGCGCAGCAGCATGCTCTGCTCGAGGCGCAGCAGGGCCACGACCTGCTGCAGCAGGCCGCTGGCGAAGTCCTTCAGGTTGCGCTGCTGGAAAATGTGGGCCGAGGCCGCGATCACGCGCTCCAGGCCTTCGCGGTAGGTCAGCTGCACGCGGCGCGCGTCTTCGACCTTCATGATGTCGCGGTAGGCGCGCAGGGCGGCGAAGGTGGTGGTGAACAGCTTGGTGCGGTCCAGCTCCGTCTTTTCCTTGTAGTCGTTGATGTCGTAGTCGACGATCACGCGTTCTTCCGGCGCCTGGCCAGGCTGGCCAGTGCGCAGCACGATGCGGGTGAACTGGTTGTCCAGCTCCTGGCGCATCCAGCGCGCCACTTCCAGGCCGCTGTCCTCGCGCTCCATCACCACGTCCAGGAACACCAGGGCGATGTCCTTTTCTCTCGCCAGCACTTCCTTGGCCTCGGCGCCGCTGTAGGCGTGCACGAAGCTCAGGCCGCGGCCGTCCAGGCGGAAGCGCGACAGGGTCAGCTTCGTGATGTCGTGGATATCCGGCTCGTCGTCGACGAGCAGCACCTTCCAGGGAGCAAGCTTGGGCGTGGCGGCAGACAGGAATGACATGACAATGTCCAGTATCGTGATGACGGCAGAAAAAAGAACGAATCTTGCGCTAAAGCAGTATTACTGGAAATCGATTGTAGTATGAGCAGTACCCATTAACAACAGGAAATATTGAATTGACCACGTAAAAAGTCACAATGCCGCAACGTGATGATTTGATAGTATTTGCAGGCTCAAAACGATTGCGGCCGCAATGGTTCAGCCGTAGCGCTTTTGGCAGCGCTCGCACCAGAAGCTGCGGCGGTTGGACTTGCCGAGATTGGCCTTGTGGAAGGGGATATGGCAGCGCGGGCAGATCTTCTTGGCGTGCGCCAGCCAGTGCTGCTTGAGGGTCCATTCCTTTTTCCAGGCCAGGAAGTCGAAGCTGTACGCGCGCGCCTGTTCGACCAGGGCGCGCAGCTTGGCGGGCGGCAGGGCGCCGACCGTGGACAGCGGGTGCAGGCGGATGCGGAACAGCACCTCGTTCTTGATGATGTTGCCGACCCCGGAAAAGATGTCCTGGTCGAGCAGGGCGTCGCAGACCAGCATGTCCGCGTTTTTCTTTGATTCTGCGCGCAGCTTCTTTCTGGCCTTTGCAGGGTTCCAGATGTCGGACATGACGTCCGCTTCCCAGTCGTAGAGGGCGTCGAGCTCGCAGTCGACCTCCTTCACCGAACAGGCATAGAAATTCAGGAAGCTGCCGTCGGCAAAATGCAGCGACAGGCGCGGCGGCTTGTCGCGCTCTTCGTCGATGCGGTAGGTGCCGAACAGCAGCATGTGGATGCGCACCGCCATGGTCGGCATCTGGATGAAGAACTGCTTGCCCCAGGTGCGCAGCGCCACCACCGGCTGGCCGATCAGGCGCGAGGTATCGATGGCCCAGGTATTGCCCTCGGCGCGCACGATGGTCTGGCCGACGAAGCGGGCAGTCTGTTCCTTCAGAATATAGAGCGATGGTCCTTCCGGCACGGCGGTCTCCCTTCGCTGCCATTCTCCGGCGGAAGAGCCTGCGGCCGATGTGCGCACACTAACAATCCATTACAAAGTGATGATGGAAACTGACGGACACAGGCGCTATATGAAGCGTATATTCATGGATAGAATATAAAACCACGAGAGGATAAGACGATGAAATCGCTGATGCAGAAGATGGTCCTGGCAGGCATGTTCGCGCTGGCGGCGGGCAGCGCCGGCGCCGCCACCACGGTGACCTACGTACAGCCCGACAAATTCATAGACCTGCCCTTCGTGCCCTGGGACCGCGAGGAAACCCTGAAGCAACTGACCGAGCACTTCACGAAGCTGGGCGACAGCCTGCCGCCGGGCCAGGACCTGCGCATCGAGGTCACCGACATCGACCTGGCCGGGCGCCTGATCCCGAACGCACGGGCGGGCCGCGACCTGCGCGTCCTGAGCGGACGGGCGGACTGGCCGCGCATCGAGCTGCGCTATGCCGTCGAACAGAATGGCCAGGTGCTGAAAAGGGGCGAGGCGCGCCTGAGCGACATGAGCTATCTCGATCACACCAACCGCTACTTCGACGGCGAAGCGCTGCGCTATGAAAAGCAGATGATCGATGAGTGGTTCGAGAAGACCATCGGGCCGCTGCCGCGCAACATCCGCCGCTAAGAGGAAGAATATGAAAGCGATTCTGCAACAGCTGGCGCTGGCAGGGGTGTTCGCCCTGGCGGCCGGCAGCGCCGCCGCGGCCGTGACGGTCACTTACACGGCGCCGGACAAGTATGCCGACGTGCCGCGCGACAGCGGCGAGCGCGACAACCTGATGAACGACCTGACCGACCACTTCACCTGGCTGGGCACGGCGCTGCCGCCGGGCCAGGACCTGCGCATCGAGGTGCTCGACATCGACCTGGCCGGCCGCGAGGAGCCGAGCGCCCGCGCCGTGCGCGACGTGCGCGTGATGCGCGGCGGCGCCGACTGGCCGCGCATGCGCCTGCGCTACGCGGTGGAGGCGAACGGCCAGGTGCTCAAAAGCGGCGAAGCCCAGCTTTCGGACATGGACTACATGGCCAAGGTAAGCCGCTATTCCGAAGACCAGCCGCAGCGCTATGAAAAGCAGATGATCGACCGGTGGTTCGAAAAGAACATCGCTCCGCTGCCGAGGGGCGATCGCCGCTGAAGACCCTGCATCGCTGCACCGATCCCGCGCCGGCTTCTCTGCCGGCGTTTTTGTTTAAGCACCAACATTTCGATACATACGGGCGCGCTGACCGGCGTATATTGAACAGGGCAGTCAACTTCGAGAGAGGATAACAAGATGAGATCCATGATGCATAAAGCAGCATTGGCAGCCTTGTTTGGACTGGCTGCCGGCAGCGCCGGCGCCGCCGTGACCGTGAATTACGTGGCGCTGGAACAGTATCCCGACCTGCCGCGCCTGGAGGCGGACCGCGAGGACCTGCTGAAGGACCTGAGCCGGCATTTCGTGAAGCTGGGCCACAAGCTGGCGCCGGGACAGGACCTGCGCATCGAGGTGCTCGACCTCGACCTGGCCGGGCACCTGATCCCTGGCGTCCTTCGGGGCAAAGACGCGCGCATCCTCGGCAACCTTGCTTCCGATGGGCCGAGCGTGACGATGCGCTATTCCCTGCAGCAGGACAATCAGGTGGTCTACAGCGGCGTCGTCACACTGCTGGATCCGCACTACCTGCAGCACCGGCCGCGCTACTGGGACAATGTGCCGCTGCGCTATGAAAAGACAATGATCGACGACTGGTTCGAGCGCAGCTTCCCGCAGCCGTCGCTCCAGGCCAGCCGCTGAAGGGAATTACTGCCTGGTCAGCGGATCCTTGACCGTGTAGTCGGACGGCACTGTGAACAGGCTGGCCGCCGGTTCCTCGCGTTTCAGATTGTCCAGGCGCAGCACGGTGTCGCCGCTGCGCGGGTCGCTGTGCCTGGTATAGACGGTGACCTGCAGGTCCGGCGCATACCAGGTCTCGTCCGCGACCACGATGGGGTTGCGGTTGCCGATCTCGCCGGCCGGGATCTCGTAGCTGCGCAGTTTGCCTTCCGCCTTGACGCCGTTGAAGTCGCGGCTGCCGAGATCCTTGGTGGTGGCGTTCTTCGCCCATTTCATGTCGCCGAAGGCGCCGGCGGTGAGCGGCGCCAGGCGCACCTGCACGTCGCGCAGGGCCGCGCTGTTTTCTTCCAGCGCCTTCGATACCTGGACGCGCACGTTTTCGCGGATGTGCTCGCGGGTTTCGGCATTGACGCGGGCGACGCGCCTGACGATGATCTCTTCGCTGCCGTCCTCGAGCTTGCGGCGTTCGACGCTCGGCAGGGTGCCGTCCTTGCGCATCCGTTCGATCTGGGCGCGCGCCGCCTCGCCGGCCTTGCGCGCTTCTTCGCTTGCCTTGCGGCCTGCCTCGGCCGCCTTGCGGGCCGTTTCGGCCACGGCGCGGCGGGCTTCCGGGCTCAGTCCCATCTTCATCGCGGTATGGTCTTTCGGGTTCAGGATCCAGGAACTGCCGGCCGGATCCTCGATCTTGATGACCTTCAGCTCGCCCTTGCCGTCGCGGATTTCCTGGCGAGTGCGGCCGGCGCTGTCGCGGTAGAACATGGTCGTGTGCTGCTCGACGATCTGGTTGCCGTCCGACAGATTCTGCTGGCGTTCCGACACCATTTGCGCGCTGTACGGGGCGTTCTTGATCGAGCGCTCATGCGGTCCGCGGAAGAGGGTGAACGTGGCCGGGCCGACCGCGCTGAAGCTGTCGCCGACGCGCACGAACTTGTCGGCCTGGACCTTGAAGGTCGCGGCGCGCGGATCGTCGGTGGGGCCTTCCTCGGCCAGGGCAGGGAAGGCCAGGCTGGCCAGCAGTGCGGCAATCATCAGTTGGTTGGTCTTCATGGCATCCTCTGTTTAATTGATGGAAGTCAGTCGCACGGCCAGCGGCTGGCCGTCGGCGCCGAGCAGCATCTCGGCCTTGACGGTATCGCCGGCGTTTTCCGGCGTGAGGGGGATCCCCAGCGACGCAAGGCTGCTGCGGGATACTTCGGTTTCGACCACGCGCGGCGCCGGTTCGCTTTCGATGCGCTCGGGCGATTCGAGGGCGATGAACAGGCCGCCGCCACCGTCGCGCGACACCAGGGCGCGGCTGCCGGCGTCCGGATCGGCGATCAGACGCGGGTTATGCAGCACCAGGCCGAATACGGTGAGGGCCGTGACCGCCGTCGAGAGGCCGCCGGCCAGGGCCCAGCGCTTGAGTGCCAGCGTCCGGTACCAGCGCTTCTTTTGCGGAAACTGGCGGGCAAAAGCCTGCAGCAGCTCTTTCTCGACGCCGCGCGGGGCGTCCAGCTTCGCCATCTCGGCGCGCAGGGCGTCGAACAGCGGGTCGGTCGGGTCTCGGTTGTCCATGGTGCGGATCCTTCTCATGCTTGCGCCAGGTCGGGCGCGGTGCGCCATCCGGCCAGGCGCCTGGCCAGGGCTGCGCGGCCGCGCGACAGGCGCGAGCGCACGGTGCCGATGTCGACCTGGCAGATGCCGGCGATCTCGGCGTAGGAAAGTTCGTGCATTTCGTACAGGATGACGACGTCGCGGTAATGCGGCGCCAGGTGGGCCAGGGCGCGCCGCACCTGCTCGGCGGCCTCGTTGTCCAGCACGCGCGCCAGCGGGCCGCCGTCATCCATTGGCAGATCCAGTTCGGCATCGTCGTCGCCGTCCTGCGCGGCCTCGATCGCGGGCAGGGCCACGTGGCGCTGGCGGCCTTCCTCCAGCTTCAGGATCAGGTTGCGCGCCACGCCGAACAGGAAGGCCTGCAGCGGGCCGCGCAGCGGATCGAAGCGGAAGCGTTCGGTCAGCAGGCCCATGAAGGCTTCCTGCACCACGTCGGCGGCGGTGGCGTCCGAGCCGCAGCGCAAGAGCGCAAAACGGTACAGCGGACCCTGGTGGCGCCGGTAGAGCGCCGAGAAGGCGTCCGCAGCGCCGCCGCGCATGGCGCGCAGCAGGTCGGTGTCGTTGGTAGTGGCGGTCGTGTTCATGGGTATCGGTATTTACCCATATTCCGCCCAGGAACTAAAAAAGTTCCAGCTATTTTTGAATCTTTTTAATCGATCCAGTTCACGCGGTCGAATTTATTGCGGAAGTCTTCAGACATGGCCACGACCTGACTGGTCTTGTAATTGAAGAAGACGAAGCCCTGCTTGGCCATGGCCACCAGTTTCTTGTCCTTCGGGCGGCTGATGCGGAAGATGATGTCGCCGCCGTACTTGTTGAAGTCCATGACGCCGACTTCGAACAGCAGCTGGTCGCGCGCATGCGCTTCGGCGCGGTAGGTGGTGGCCAGGTCGGTGACGATGATGCCGGTGCCGTCGCGCTCGGTTTCGGGGACGCCGAACTCGAACAGGAAGCGGGCGCGCGCCTCGGAGATCATCGAGATCATCGAATCGTTGCCGAGGTGGTTGGCGGCATTGATGTCGGTGACGCGCACCGTCAGCAGGCTCGTGTAGTAGTACTGGTCTTCGGGAAAATCTAAATGTAAGCGTGCCATGCGATAAAAATAAAGTCTCAGTCTTGGCGGGTCAGGCGGTAGATCAAAAGTGCTGCACGGATCGCGCTGCGCTCGATGGATGCCACTTCCAGGCTTTCGTTCGGCGAATGCGCGCCGCCGCCGCTGGCGCCCAGGCCGTCGAGGCTGTCGATGAAGGGCGCGACGAACTGGATGTCGCCGGCGCCGCGCGACTCTGGCGGCACCGCGCCGATCGGTCCCAGGCCGGCGTCCTGGCTGGCGCGCGAATATTGTTCCAGCACCTTCAGGTTGCCGGGCGTGACCGCCATCGGCGGGTAGGAATCCCGGAAAGCGATGCTGGCGCTGGCGCCGGGCAGGCTCTGGCTGACGATCTCGCGCATGCGCGCCTGGGCGCGGTCGCGCTGGGCGTAGTCCAGGTAGCGCAGGTCGCCTTTCACGGTGACGGTGTTCGCGATGACGTTGGTCTTGCCGAAGGCGGTGCCGCGCGAGTGTTCGTCGTCGAAGGAGACTTCGGTGCCGCCCAGGATCACGCCAGGGTTGAAGGTCAGCCCCGGTTCCACCACCTGCTGGCGGAAGGCGTCGAGAATGCGCGCCGCCTCGTAGACGGCGCCATAGCCGCCCGGGCCGAACACGCCCATCGAGTGCGCTTGGCGTCCCTTGACTTCCAGCTCGAAGAAGGCGGTCGAGCGGCGGCCCACGGTGGCGGCCGCCATGCCGTCCTTGTTGGTGATGCTGCCTTCGAAGCTGAGGGCGACGTCGCTGCGCTTGGCCAGCTGGACCATGTCGCCGCGCGAGATGGTTTTCGGATTGCCGGCTTCTTCCTCGTCGCCGGTGAGCATGACGGCGATGCGCCTGCCCTCGAGCGCGCCCACCCGCTTCAGCGCGCGCAGGGCTTCGACGATGACGACGTCGCCGCCCTTCATGTCGGATACGCCCTGGCCCTTGATGCGGCGGACGCTGCCGTCGGCTTCAGGCTGCGGTTCCCAGGCCGGGGTCGTATTGCCCGGCTCGAAGACGGTGTCGAGGTGGCCGAGCAGCATCAGCCGTTTTCCGCGGCTGTCGCGATTCGCGGGGAGCTCGGCCAGCAGGTGGCCGGCGCGCTGCATCTCGGGCGGTAGATCGATCCAGCGGGTCTTGAAGCCGAGCTCGTCGAACTGGTCGCGGAACAGCTTGCCGACGGCGCGCACGCCCGCGTGGTTCATCGTGCCGCTGTTGATGAGGACGCTTTGCCGGAGCAGCTCCAGGGCTTGCGGGGCGTGGGCGTGGATTTCGGCCACGATCTGCTGTTCCACCGGGCTCAGCTGCTGAGTCGCCGGCTGGGCGGCTTCCTGCGCCCCCGCCAGCTGCACCGTCATGGCCGCCGCCAGCGCCAGCATTGTCTTTACGCTCCCGCGCATCGGATCTTTCCAGAAATAAGGATGCTCAACTGTACACCGATTCAGGTCGGCCGGCTGTATGGACATGGCCGATTCAGCGCGGCTTGTCGGTGGGGTAGGGCGGCCGCCGGCGCATTTTCTGGACGGTGCCGGCGCGGTCCAGCAGCAGCACCAGCTCGGTGTGGCGGCCGCCGCCGGCATCGGCTTCGTACAGCCAGACCTCCATGCCGCTGTCGAAGCCGACTGCCTTGGTAGGGCCGAAGGCGGCCAGCAGTTCGGCGCGGGTGGTGCGGCCGGGCACGACCAGCTGGGCAAAGCGATCCTCGGCGACGATCTTGCCGGGTTCGTTCGAGCCGGTGGCGCAGCCCGCCAGCGCGAGCGCCATGGCGGATAGGGCGAGCAGGCGCCTCATGGCTTCACCTCCGCCGAAGGCTCATCCATGTACTCGAAGCTGACCAGGGTATCGTCCGGCCAGCTGCGGTCCCAGATCGGCGCGTAATAGGTGCGGTCGAGCAGGACCTGGCAATCGCAGAAGGGCAGCATCTCGCGGGTCTGCTCGCCGCCGGCGTAGAGCATGCGGAAGGGCAGGATCTCGCTGCGCTCGCCGGCGCGCAGGATCACCGAAAAGACAGGGCGCTCCGTAAAGAACAGGAAATTGCCGTCCGGGCTGTTGCAGACCTGTTCCGGCGTCGTGAGGGCGTTCGAGATCCAGCCGAACAGCGGCGAACTGTTCGACACCAGGCCTGCCTCCATGCCGACCAGGCATTCCAGCCGCAAGTCGCCAAGGCGCCGCGTACCGGGAGGCAAGCCGGGCGTGATGACCTGGGCGCGCCAGGTCATGCTGGTGGTCTTGCGGTTGGCGATCACGGCGGCGTCTTCGCGCAGGGCCTGCTCGTTGCGGGGCAGGGTGAAGGTGTTGTCGTCCGCCACAGCAATCGGCAGGGCGATGTGGTCGCCGAGCGCGCGCAGCGTGATGCCGTGCATGTTCACGCCGGGCGTGCGCGGCAGCAGGTGGAAGCGCAAGCTGGCCCGGGGCGCCAGCGCGTGCTCGCGCTCGAAGCGTTCCATGCCGCGGATCATCTTGCGATAGGACTTGTCGACCGGATCGCGGGTCGACGTCACCGTGACGGTTTGTGGCTTCGGTTCAGCCGAAGCCTGAGTCTGCCCCTGCTGCGCCAGGGCCATTGCTGGCCAGGCACAGCAGAGCAGGACAGGCAGGAGGCCGCGCAGCCGCCGCATCGTCGAGCGGCTTACCAGTGGCGGACGCGGCCGACGTCCATGTGGACGAATTGCGAGTCCGGGTAATAGCCGACCCCGCCCGCTTTTTGCGACATCGCGATCTTGTGCAGCTTGGCAATATCCTGGCCCGGCACGCGGACGTCGATGGCCTTGCCTTCCATGTGCAGGCTGTGTTTCGCCACGCCGCTCGTGTTTTCGTGCAGCTTCGCATTCGTTTCCGGCGAACGGTAGCCCGAAATCACGTGCAAGGTCGGATGGCTGCCGTACTGGGCGCTGATGCGGTCGAGCAGGACCAGCAGCTGCGGATCAATGGCCGAAATCTTGTTATTGCGGTGGTCGCGCAGCAACTTGTTGATGTCCTGCAGCGCTTCCGGAATGAACTGGCCTTCCGCCCAGAAAATGCTGCGCAGGCTCTCGCCGGTGTGGGTGTTATAGAGGCGCAAGATGCGCTCGTTCGGGGGCGCCGTACCCGGAACGGTGGCGGCCCTGGCGGATTTGATGACTGCCGGCGCCCCGATCACGGAAGCCAGCATGGCGGAGCTTTTGAGGAAGGAGCGTCGTTGGTTCATGAGCTTTCCCTTGTGCTGTTCGTCAAGGGGACATCATACGCCTCATGCGCAGGGGGTGCAGCGGATAAGTTCCCTAGGGGGTGTCAGCCTAGAACTACAACTGTCGAAATTTTTTACATAGGGAAAATTTTTGACGATCGTCCTCGGCCAAGCAATTGATTCCTAATGAAATATTTGTTAGGCATAAAAATTGCTTCAAATAAATTATTGCGCTATAACACCAGAGAACACATGAACGGGACTCTTCGCAACATCGCCGCCGGCCTCGCCATGGCAACCGCCATGGCCAGTGCGCACGCCAACCTCATCGTCAACGGCGGTTTTGAGCAGGGCTTGAGCGGCTGGACGTGCAGCGACGCCG
This sequence comes from Massilia sp. Bi118, assembly GCF_918697865.1. Taxonomy (GTDB): domain Bacteria; phylum Pseudomonadota; class Gammaproteobacteria; order Burkholderiales; family Burkholderiaceae_D; genus Telluria. The sequence goes on from NZ_CAKKMV010000005.1 coordinate 237,007, forward strand.
ACTACTGCGCGACAGAGAGCAGCGGCAAGCCTGGGAAGGCCCTGGTCGGCTTCGACAATACCGGCTACACCTCGCTTTCCCAGGACGTCGCTACCGTCGCTGGCGGCATCTACGAGTTGCGCTTCGATTCCAAGGCCAACTTCCTTCGCGGTAATGAGATCGGTTACAGCTTCAAGGGCTTCAGCGACGTGACCTGGGTGCCGATCACACTCGACTACACCCAATCGAGCGGCAGCTTCACGGCGACCGGCAAGCTCACGCGCGTAGCGTTTTTCCTGGCGACCGACCTCAACAGCGGCACCTTCTTCATCGATAACGTGTCGCTGGAACGGACCGGCACCGCGGTACCGGAACCGGGCGCGCTGGCCCTGCTGGGCCTGGGCCTGGCCGGCCTCGCGGCAGCCGGCCGCCGGCGCAGGGCCTGAGCGGGCCGCTTCAACTTACGCCAAACCAAGCACGGGAGCGGCTTTCTCCGACGTGCGGAACTTGCCGACCTGATCCGACAGGCGTTTCGATTGCTCGTTCAGCGAGTGCGCGGCCGCGCTGGCCTGTTCCACCAGCGCCGCGTTCTGCTGGGTCAGGCCGTCCACGTGGGACATGGCCTGGTTGATCTCGCGGACATGCACCGCCTGGCTTTCGCTGGCGCTCCCCATGTCCTGCATGGTGGCGGCGAGGCGGGTGACGTCCTCGACGATGTGATCCATGGTCTGGCCAGCCTTGCCGACCAGCGCCGAGCCGGAGGCGATGGCCGCGGTGGATTCTGCGATCAACGCCTTGACTTCCTTCGCCGCGATGCCGGAGCGTTGCGCCAGGGTCCGCACTTCGCTCGCGACGACGGCAAAGCCCCGTCCCTGTTCGCCGGCGCGGGCAGCTTCCACGGCCGCATTCAGGGCCAGGATATTGGTCTGGAAGGCGATGCCGTCGATGACGCCGACGATATCGACGATGCGGGCGGAGGCGGCGTCGATGGTTTGCATTCTGGCGATGACTTCGCCCATCACCTGGCCGCCTTCGCTGGCGACCGAGGAAGCAGCGGTCGCGGCGCTGCCCGCCGCGCGCGCCGCGTCCGCATTCTTCCGCACGGTATTCGTCAGCGTCTCCATCGAAGCCGTCGTCTGTTCCAGCGAAGACGCCTGCGCTTCGGTGCGGCGCGACAAATCGGTATTGCCGGCCTCGATCTCGCCGGTAACCTGCGAAATCGAGGTCGCGCCATCCCGTACTTCGCGGACGATGCGTTCCAGGCCGAGCCGCATGCGGTCCAGCGTGCGCATCATGGAGCCGAGTTCATCTTTCGAATCCGAATCGAGGCGCACGGCCAGGTTGCCGCACTCGACGGCTTCGGCGAAGGCGCAGGCTTGTCCGATCGGACGGGTGATGCTCAGCGTGACCCGCAGCGCCAGCAGCGCCGCCAGCATTACCGCGACGGCCGAGATGGCGATCACGATCCAGTTGGACTGGGCCGTGACGGTATCCACGGTCCGGCTGGCGTGGCCCATGTCGGCCTCGATCGACTTGATGACCGCGTTCACGTCGACGACGATGCGGCGGCGCAGGGGGCTGCACTCGTTGACGAGGAAGGCGGCATAGCCCGGCATGTCCTTCGCTTCGCGATACTTGCGCGGGCGGTCGAGTTCCTTCGCCATCTGGCGCAGGCCGTCTCGCGCCTTGATGAAATCGGCCCGGCTGCCCAGCTGGGCATCAAGGGCCTGCAGGCGCTGCAGGTAGCGCTCGCGGTACTGCTCCACCAGCACAAGTTCGGCCTGGGCCTGCTGGTCGTCGCCGATGACGAAGGCGTTGCGTGCGGAGATGCCGGTCTGGGCCAGCGATTCGCGGATGTCGTACAAGGGCGCCAGCTGGTTCTCGCGGATGGCGGTGGCCTGGGCGATCGTGGCTGCGGTAGCGCCCAGACGGCTGAGCGAAATCGCGGCGATGGCGAGCATGAGCACGACGACGGCACCGAAGCAGATCGCGAGGCGGGGACCGATTTTGAGATGTTTGAACACGGCGGATGCCTGTTGCGTAGTGGTAGTAAGAGTTTTAGATTACGCTCATCTATTTGCGATGCATCATTGACCTCCAAAATTTCGGCGATCTTTAGGCAAACTGTCATTACAATGTTTCACGAAAGCAAAGAAACGTGAGCAAGCTGCCATGTTTAGAGTGCCGGGCCGGATCCGCGCGCCGTCAGCACACGGTCGATCAGCCCATATTCGACACCCTGCTGGGCCGACATGTAATTGTCGCGGTCCGAATCCTTTTCGATCTGCGCCAGCGTCTGCCCGGTGCGCTCGGCCAAAAGGGTATTCAAGCGGTGCCGCTGATAAAGCACTTCTCTCGCCTGGATCTCGATGTCGGACGCCACGCCCTGCGAGCCGCCGTGCGGCTGGTGGATCATGATGCGGGCATTCGGCAGCGCGAAGCGCTTGCCGGTGGCGCCCGCCGCCAGCAGGAAGGAGCCCATGCTGGCGGCAAAGCCCGTGCATAGCGTGGACACGTCCGGTTTGACGAACTGCATCGTGTCGTAAACTGCCATGCCGGCATACACCGAGCCGCCCGGCGAGTTGATGTAGAGCGCGATGTCCTTGTCCGGATTGTCCGACTCCAGGAACAGCAGTTGGGCGACGATCAGGTTGGCCGACTGCTCCGTCACCTCGCCGACCAGGAAGACCACGCGCTCCTTCAGCAGGCAGGAATAGATGTCGAAGGCGCGTTCGCCGCGGCCGGTCTGTTCGATGACGGTGGGGACCAGGCCAAGCGCCCGTGGGGAATGTGCAATCATGATCGTCCTTTCGCGCTAGAGTGGAAGTACTGCCCGCTTGACGCTGCCGGCCTGGCCCGGCGTGACCTTTCGAAAAATATTGTGATGGACTGTCACATCCGCACCGCGCCGGGCGTCAGGCAGCACCAGTACCGCAAAGGAGATCACGATGCCCCGCACCCAAGACCTCGACGCCGCCCTGTTCGAACAGCTGCGCCCGCGCCTGACCGCGATCAGCCGCCGCATCGTCGGCAGCGAGGCGGAGGCGCAGGACATCGTGCAGGACTGCTACCTGAAATGGCATCGCGCCGAGCAGGGCCTGCTGGCGACGCCGGCGGCCTGGCTGACCACCGTCGTGCAGCACCAGTCGATCGACCGCCTGCGCAAGCGCGCGCGGGATGCGGTGGCGGAGCTGGCGGCCGGCGAGCTTGTTCCCGATACGCCGGTCCTGTTACCGGAGGAGGCCTTGTTGCGGCTGGACGAGGTGGGCGAGGTGCTTGCCCGCCTGCTGGCCTGCCTGTCGCCGTCCGAGCGGCTGGCGCTGGTGCTGCATGAAGTCTTCGAATGCGAACATGCGGACATCGCGGCGGTGCTGGGAACAAGGGCCGTGAACGCGCGCCAGCACCTGGCGCGGGCGCGCAAACGCCTGCGTCTGCGTCTTCAGGCGGAAGGGGCGGCGCGGGCGGAGGAGAAGCTGTGCCGCGAGCTGGTGCGGCGCTTCCAGGCCGCGATCAATGGGCTGGACGTGCCCGCGATGGTGATGGTGCTGGCGATGGAGCAGCCGGTGTCCGTGTGCGACTTGCCGCAAGCGCGGCTGGGCGCCAAGGCCTGCGCCAACGACGCGGTGTATGTGTTCAGCCTGGCGGCCTAGCCTTCATTCCATCGCGGCCCGCGTCGTCGCCGCTTCGGCCAGGATCCAGTCCCGCACCGCCGACAGCGCGCGGCTGCCGGCGCCGCGCCGTTCCAGCATCCAGTAGCCGTGATCGGTGGCCACCGGCGGCCGGCGGGTCGCGAGCGCAAGCTGGCCCTCGGCGATCAGCTTGCCGACCAGGGCCAGGCGGCCGAGCGCCACGCCCTGTCCCGCGAGCGCCGCCTGCGCCACCTGGTCGTACTGGTTGAACAGCAGGCGCCCGTTCCCCGAGGCGCCCGCCTTGTGCCCGGCGTCGCGCAGCCAGTGCTTCCACTGCAGCCAGGGCCGCGAACTGTCGTCGTAGTCGATCAGCACCTGGCGGCGCAGCTGCCCCGGATCCTCGATCGCGCTCACGCCCAGCGATGGATGGGCCACCGGCGCCAGCACCTCGCTGAACAGGCGTATCGCGCCCTCCGGCGCCTGCGCGTCCGGGCAGAAGCGCAAGGCCAGGTCCATGCCGTCGCGTTCCAGGTCCATCACGCGGTTGGTGGCGGCCACGCGCACGTCGATGTCGGGCGCACTGCGCTGGAAGGCGCCGAGGCGCGGCAGCAGCCACAAGGCCGTCACGCCGATGGTGGCCGTGATCGTGATGCAGGGCCGCTCGCCGCCAGGGCGCAGGGTCTCGATCGCGCCGCCCAGCTGTTCCAGCATCGGGTCCGCCGTGCGGAACAGGTGCCGGCCTTCCAGGGTGAATTCGATGCTGCGGTAGGCGCGCACGAACAGGCGGCAGCCGAGCGCCGTCTCGAGCGCCTGGATCTGGCGGCTGACCGCGGACTGCACGATGCACAGGTCCTGGGCGGCGAGCGTAATGCTCATGCGGCGGCCGACCGCGACGAAGGTCCGCAGCAGGTCGAGCGGCGGCAGGTCGATCAAGCGGTTCGGCATTCGTCAGGGCTCCCAGTCGGACTGCATCGTCAGTCTCACATGCCCATATGGCATGCGACGAGGTCATTTTAAACGTTTGAACGGCGCCCGCAGACGGTTTGTAATGAAGGCTCCAGACCACCTCATATGTTCAAGGAGCCAGCATGCATGCGGCACCCGTCAACATCGAGCCCGTCAGCGCGACGCTCGACTACCTGCAAAGCGCGCTTGAAAAGCCCGTCACCTACATGCTGGCGCCGCCCGGCGGCCACACCTGGGAAACCGGCTACTACGCGGCAACGCCCGTGCGCATCCGCGACGGTCGCGGCAGGGCAGATCCGCCCGCGCTCGAGCGCGAAGGCTTCCAGCTATGCAGCGCGCCGAGTGCGATGCGGGACTTTGGCCGGCGCGAGGAAATCCAGCGCGTCTACTACCCCGAGATGGAAGCACTCGCGCTACTAGTGAGCGGCGCCAGCCGCGCCATCGTCTTTGACCATCTGGTGCGGCGGCGCGCGCCGGGCACGCTCTCGCCCTTCGGCGCGCGCGAGGGCCAGCGTCCGAGCGCCGCCACGCGCGTCCACTGCGACTTCACGCCCGCATCGGCGCAGCGCAGGCTGGCGCTGGAAATGGAAGCGCGCGGGATCGCCCAGGTCTCCCGCTTCGCCATCTTCAACCTGTGGCGCAGCACGCGCCTGCCGGTCCTGGACGCACCGCTCGCCGTCTGCGATGCGCGCACTGTGAACCCGGCGGACCTCGTCGCCGCCGACATCGTCTATCCGACCCGCACCGGCGAGATCTTCGAAGTGCTGCACAACCCCGCCCACGCCTGGACCTACTTCCATGGCATGCAGTTCGACGAGGTGCTGCTGTTCAAGCAGTACGATTCAGCTGAAGGCATGGCATGCTATACGCCGCACGCCGCGTTCGCGCATCCGGCCACGCCGCCGGGCACGCCGCCGCGCGAGAGCATCGAGATCCGCTGCCTCCTCATTTTCGACTGACAGGAACAGAGCCCATGCAGACCATCGAATTCTGGTTCGACTTCGGCAGCAACTACAGCTACCTGAGCATGATGCGCATACAGCGCCTGGCGCTTGAAGCCGGCCTGCGGGTCGCGCTGAAGCCCTTCCTGCTCGGTCCGATCTTCAAGAGCCTGGGATGGGAGACCTCGCCCTTCGTGCTGCAGACCATGAAGGGCAATTACGTGTGGCGCGACATGCAGCGCCAGTGCGCCAAATACGGCCTGCGCTGGCAGCGCCCCTCGGTCTTCCCGCGCAGCGCGCTGCTGGCCGCGCGCGTGGCGCTGCAGGGCGAAGACGCGCCCTGGCTGGCGGCCTTCTGCGAACGGCTCATGCTGGCCAACTTCGCGGACGACCGCGAGATCGGCGACGAGACGCTCATCGCCGGCGTCCTCGACCAACTCGGCGCCGACAGCGCGGCCATCATCGCGGCCGCCAGAACCGACGCCTGCAAGGCCGCGCTGCGCGCCCGCACCGCCGAAGCCCAGGCTCGCGGCATCTTCGGCGCGCCCATGTTCTTCATCGGCGACGAGATGTTCTGGGGGAACGACCGCCTCGAGGATGCCATCGCTTACGCCAAAACCACAACAGGAGATAAGGCATGTTCAGTCACGTCATGATCGGTTCGAACGACATCGACAAATCCAAGCGCTTCTACGACGCCGTGCTCGGCACGCTGGGCGCGGGCGAACCCTTTCGCAGCCGCGCGCCCTCGGGCCACACGCGGCTGTTTTACCGGCACGAGGGCAGCACCTTCTGCGTGAGCGAACCTATCGACGGCGAAGCCGCCACCTGCGCGAACGGCGGCACCATCGGCTTCAAATGCGCGTCCCCGGAGCAGGTGCGGGCCTTCCACGACACCGCCATCGCGCACGGCGGCGTCTCGATCGAGGAGCCGCCGGGCTTGCGCGACAACGGTTTCGGTCCGCTCTACCTGGCCTATGTGCGCGACCCGGACGGGAACAAGCTGTGCGCGCTTCATCGTGTCAAAGCATGAAGCTGGGCTTGATTGGGCGGGCATCGTCTAGAATGCCCGGATGATGCCAAACAGCAATCAACTCAGCGTTGGAATAGTCGGGGCTGGCACCGCCGGCCTGGCGGCAGCCATTGCACTTGCTCGCGCCGGACATCGCGTCACGGTGTTTGAAAAGCACGCCGCCATGGCGCCGCTCGGCGCCGGCGTGCTGATACAGCCGCAGGGCGTCGCAGCACTGGACATGCTCGGCGTCGGCCGAGCCTTCCGTCGCGCCAGTGTCCCGGTGACCGGCCTGCTGGGCACATGTCATCGCGACTGGACCCTTGTCGATATCCGGTATGAGAAAACGCCAGCGCGTGGCGTGAGCCGCCTTGCCCTGTCGCAGGTGCTGCTCGACGCTGCGCTTCCCCTCGGCGTGCGCATCCGGTTCGGCAGTCCCGTGGACCGGATCCTGTCCGATGGCAGCACGGCCTCGGTGCATGTGGGCAGTACGGTTTGCGCTTTCGACCTCGTCGTCATTGCAGATGGCGCCGCTTCTACCTTGCCCGCGCAGGCAGGGATGGCGGTGGCGTCGACCGTCTACGAGTGGGGCGCATTGTGGGCAATGTTCGTCGTGGCGCATTGGCCGGGTGAAGCGCTGCTCGAGCAGCGTTACCACGGCACACACAAAATGTTCGGTCTGATGCCCACCGCCTGCGTCGACGGCAAGCTGCGCTTGTCGATGTTCTGGAGCCTGCCTTGCCGCGACCATGCCGCGTGGCGGGCGCGGCCACTGGAGGACTGGAAGGCTGAATTACTGGCGCTCTGGCCGGGATCGGCGCCTGTCGTGAACCAGATCGTGCGCCACGACCAGTTCGCGCTCGCGACCTACCGCCATGCCCGCGCCAAACGGCTTGCGAACGGACCGGTGTGCGTCATCGGCGATGCCGCGCATTCGATGAGTCCACAATTGGGTCTCGGCACGACCCTGGCGGTACAGGATGCGCTGGCGCTGGCGGAGGCTGTCGGGGAGCACGGCGCCATTCCCGGCGCCGCGATGTACTCAAAACGTCGCCTTGGCGTGGTGCGCAACTACCAGCTGCTCAGCAAGGCGCTGACGCCATGTTTTCAGGCCCACGGCCGTGGCTTGTGGCGGGATGTGCTGTTTGCAGCGGGCGTAAAAACCCCTGGTATCAAGACGCTGATGTATCGGAGTATTGCGGAGCCGGCGTCCGCGAACAGGCACGCATCGACGGACATGGCGGACAGCTAAGCTTTGCGTTGAACGGCAGAGTTATGTCGAGGGTCAAACGTAAATTTAGCGACGGGCCTTCAAAATCGATCTGCCAATGGCAGCCCCAATTGCGACCCCCGGACCAATGCCGAGGCCAGGATGGCCGATCATGGCGCCAATCCCGTATCCAATCGCCACGCCGTAACAAATCCAAAGGGCCATAAATTTTCTATCTTTTTTGCTTGGTGAATCGTGCATAGTTCGTTTATTTTGAAATCCGAATGACCGTTCCTTGCCGGTTGCAGCGCTCGCCGACACCGGCGTCATATACGCGCATTGGGATGACTCAGGCCGCGTGATTCAATTCCTCAATCAAGGACCGGTGTGCCGCGACGCCAGCCATAGCGCCATCCGCGACCGCGAACGCCACATTGCCTGCCGCCCGGGCCATGTCGCCGCAACAGAATACGCCGGGCACGCTGCTGGCTTTTTGTTCATCGGTCCAGACAAAATCGCCGATCGGACCCTGTTCCAGCGCACAGCCAAGCTGCGCGGCGAGCGGGCTGGCGATATGCGTGCTCGATGCAACGAACAGCCCCGCCATCGGCAGGCGCCGGCCGTCGCGCAGCACGACTTCGGCTTCGCCTTCGATGCGCGCCACCGGTGTGCGTTCGAGGGTGACGCCGCGCCGCTCGAGCGACGCCAGTTGCGCGGCATTTGGTTCGAAAGCGTCGTTCAGCAGCAAGGTGACACGGCCCCAGTCCGGCAGCATGAGGGCGTGGTGCATCGACAGTTCGCCGGTCGCCAGCACGCCGATGTCGCCTTCGTTCAACTCGTAGCCGTGGCAGTAGGGGCAGTGGAAGGCGCTCTTGCCCCAGCGTTCTTCCAGCCCTTCCACAGGCGGCAAGGTGTCGACCACTCCCATGGCCAGGACGAGCCGGCTGCCGCACACGCTGCCGCCGTCGGACAGCGTGACACGAAAGCCGTCGCCTTCCGCAGCGGCGCCCGCCGCGGTATCCCTGGCCCAGGCAACGTTGTCATAGGCTTGCAGCTGCGCGCGTCCATCCGCGGCGATGGCCGCCGCTTCGCTGCCGTCCTGAGTGAGGAAACCGTGCGAACGATGGGCATGACGGTTGCGGCGCCGGCCGGCGTCGATCACCAGCACGCGGCGGCGCGCCCGCGCCAGCTGCAAGGCGGCGGACAGGCCGGCATAGCTGCCGCCGACGACGATGACGTCGAATTCGGCATGGTCGGTTCTAGTTTTCATGGTTTCCTCCTCGGTGTTGGGCATATTCCGCATTGAAGCGCTCGGACAGTTCCGCGAGCGTGACATTCGACAGCCGTTGGATCAGCAGCGCTTCGGCTTCCTCGAAGGCGCTGGCCAGGGATTGGTTGACGGCCTTTTCGACGAGGCACTCGGGGTTGTCCATCCGGTTGCCCATCGCGAACACAGTCGGCGATCCGACCGCCTCGTAAATGTCGCGCAGGGTGACCTGCTGCAGGTCGGCCGTCACTACCCAGCCGCCGCCATGCCCTTTGCCCGAGCCGACGTAGCCGCGTTCGCGCAGACCGGCGAGGGTGCGCCGCACCAGCACGGGATTGGTGTCAAGGAAGCCCGCAAGCTCCTCCGATGTCAGCGGGCGCTCGCTGTGCGCCATGTGCAGGAGAAGGTGGAGGATGGAAGATAGCTTACTGTCTCGTCTCATGTAACTTATGATAGTACAAAATTCAGAGGCGTGCAGATTATTTTCGGCCGCTGCCGCTGCCGCTGCCGCGGCCTTCCGGACTCTCCACATTCTCTCCACAGTGCTGTCCTACACTGCTTGCTTCAACCTTCAGCAGAGAGATACGAACCATGCGATTCGCCATCTTGATCGGCCTGTTGTTCGCCGCGCTGCCCGCCCGCGCGGGAGAAACCTGGCTGCTGCAAGTCGACCGCTGGGGCACGCTCTCGGCGATGACGCTGTCGATCGAGGACGATGACGGCCGCCTGAGCGGCACCCTCGACGGCGATGTCTTGCAGGGACGACGCAGCGGCAAGAACATCGCTTTCAGCGTCAAGGACCGGTATGGCAAGCGCTACGAGTACGGCGGCAGCATCGACGGCAAGGGCATGCACGGCAGCGCGGATTTTCCCGGCACGAACGATGCCGGTGCGCGCGTGCGCCACACATTCGGCGCGCGCCGCTTGCCGGTGCGGGTATCGAATGCGCCGCAAAGCCATACCTATGTCCCGGCCGATTATTCGAACGTATTCAGCGCCACCCGAGCGCCCGTGCTGACGATCTGGCCCGGCGATTCGGTCCACACGACAACCGTCGATTCGGGCGGCGTGGACGAACACGGCATCACGCGCGCCCTGTACGGCAACCCGCAGACCGGGCCCTTCTTCGTGATGGGTGCGGAGGCCGGCGATACCCTCGTCATCCACCTGCGTCGCCTGCGTCTGAACCGCGATTGGGCCGATAGCCTGGATGCCGTGGTCGCACGCGCCCAAACCACCAGTTTTGCAGCGCAGGCCATGGCGCTCGGCAAGCCGGTGCGCTGGAAGCTGGACCGCGAACGGGGCCTGGCCAGCCCGCTGCAGCCCGGTCCCGGCCTGGCCGGCTTTGCCGTACCAACGCGCCCGATGCTGGGCGGCCTGGCGGTGGCGCCCCCGGACGGCCCGGCGGTGTCGACCGGCGATACCGGCCGCTTCGGCGGCAACATGGATTTCAACGAAGTCGTGGAAGGCAACACGGTCTACCTGCCGGTGCAGCAGCCGGGCGCCTTGCTTTATCTGGGCGATGCACATGCACTGCAGGGCGATGGCGAAATCTCGCAGTTCGCGCTTGAGACCTCGATGGACGTCGACTTCACGATCGGGCTCATCAAAGGCAAGGCGGTGGCGATGCCACGCGTCGAATCGCCGACCCATATCATGACGCTGGGGCAGGCCGGCTCGCTCGACGAGGCGGTCAAGATGGCCACGGCGGGCCTGGTGCAGTGGTTGCAGCAGGATTTCGGCCTGAGCTTGCAGGAAGCGTCGATCGTGCTCGGCAGCGCTATCGAATACAGGGTGGCGAACTTGGCGGGCCGGAGCGTGGGTGTGGCTGCAAAGCTGGACAAGCGGCTGATCCGGCGCAGTCCGCTACCTTGAACGGGATGCGGCGATCACGATCCGATCCACTGCTCCAGGCCGTTTGCAGACTTCGCAAAGCGCTCTTCTTCCGAAGAACGTTTGCTGGCTCACCCGGCCGACATTATTTATTGCGCCTCCGGCTCAGGCAGCCACAAATGCACAGCCAGGATCGCCACCGGCACGATCAGCGCCACGAAGCCCACCGCCAGATAGGCAAAGGCCGCCGCCCCGCAGCCCAGCGCAAAGGCCAGCACCGGCCAGAAGAATTTCGCGCAGCGCGCCTTGGTTGCCGCATCGGCCGCGCCGCGCAAACGGTCGACCGTGTCGATGACCAGTTGGGTGACGTTCCCGGTCATCATCGAGGTCGGCGCCAGGTGGGTCAGCAGCAGCTTGCTGGCGGCGCTGTGCGCGCCCATCGCGGCCGCGCCGAACAGGCCCGCCGCCATCGCCAGCGCGCCGACCTGGCGGCTGACCGGCTCGGCCAGCATGCCGCAGACCATGAAGCCGATCAGCAGCACCAGCTGCAGCAGGTAGGACGGTTTCACGGCCGGCTTGCCGCGTCGCTCGCAACTGGCCACCAGCAGCCGGGCCGCGGCCACGCCGAGGATGAAGGCGGGGAAGGCCAGCAGTTTCAGTAAGGTCGGCGTCTGGCCCGGATCGGCCAGCGCCACCGCGATCAGCACGAAGTTGCCGGTGACGTGGGCGGTGAACAGGCCGAACAGGGCGGTGAAGCCGAGGGTGTCGACGTAGCCGGCCAGGAAGCCCATGCCCACGCCCTGCAGGCGTGCGAAATTAGACGTCGTCATGATCAGAACGCGAAGCAGCTGCAGCCGAAGGCGCCCCAGAAGCCGCCGAAGTCCTGTACCGGTACGGTCGACTTGCGGGCCTTGTCGTGCTGGTGGGCGTGCACGCCGCAAGGGCCGCTGCACTGGTGCGGCATCGCCACGCGCGCTTGCTGCGGCTGCGGTGCGGCACGGCGCCAGTGTCCCGGCACCTTCTGCACCGGCGACCACTCCGGCAGCACCGGAATCGGCGGCGGCCCCAGGCTCGTGAACTCGGCCGCGCCGTAGACGATGTCGCCGCCGACCACGGTCAGCACCGATTCCAGCGCCTTGATCGCATCGATGGGCACGCTGAAGAAGTCAGCGGACAGCACCGCCAGGTCGGCCAGCATGCCGACCTGGATCCGGCCCTTGCGTCCCTGCTCGTTCGAGAACCAGGCGCTGCCCGAGGTCCACAGTTCCAGTGCGACGCTGCGTTCGAGCAGGCCATTGTCGCCGTACAGCGGCAGGCCGCCGACGGTGCGCCCACTCACCAGCCAGTACAGCGCGGTCCAGGGGTTGTAGCTGGCCACGCGGGTGGCGTCGGTGCCGGCGCCCACCGGCACGCCCGTCTCCAGCATGTGTTTCACGGGCGGGGTCGCCTTTGCGGCTTCCTTGCCGTAGCGGTCGACGAAGTACTCGCCCTGGAAGGCCATGCGGTGCTGGATGGCGATGCCGCCGCCCAGCGCTTTCACACGTTCGATGTTGTGCTGGCTGATGGTCTCGCAATGGTCGAACATCCAGTGCAGGCCGTCGAAGGGGATCTCACGGTTGACCTTTTCGAACACGTCCAGCATGCGCGTGATCGATTCGTCGTAGGTCGCATGCAGGCGGAAGGGCCAGCGGCTCGCGACCAGGTGGCGCACCACTTTTTCCAGCTCGTCTTCCATGCCGGGCGCCAGTTCCGGACGCGGCTCCAGGAAGTCTTCGAAGTCGGCCGCCGAGAACACCAGCATCTCGCCGGCGCCGTTGTGGCGGTAGTAGTCGCTGCCCTGGCCGGGCGTCACCATCTTTGTCCAGCGCTGGAAGTCTTCCAGTTCCTGGCCCTTGTTCTGGGTGAAGAGGTTGTAGGCGATGCGGATCGTCAGCTGCCTGTTGCGGTCGAGTTCCTCGATGACGGAATAGTCCTCGGGGTAGTTCTGGAAGCCGCCGCCGGCGTCGATCGCGCTGGTGATGCCGAGGCGGTTCAGCTCGCGCATGAACTGGCGCGTCGAATTCACCTGCAGGTCGTAGGGCAGCTTCGGGCCTTTCGCCAGCGTCGCGTACAGGATCATCGCGTTGGGGCGGGCGATCAGCATGCCGGTCGGGTTGCCGGTGGCGTCGCGCTGGATTTCGCCGCCGGGCGGATTCGGCGTGTCCTTCGTATAACCGACGGCGCGCAGGGCGGCGCGGTTCAGCAGGGCGCGGTCGTACAGGTGCAGGATGAAGACCGGCGTATCCGGCGCGGCGGCGTTGATCTCTTCCAGGGTCGGCATGCGGCGCTCGGCAAACTGGAACTCGCTCCAGCCGCCCACCACGCGCACCCACTGCGGATTCGGGGTGCGGTCGGCCTGTTCCTTCAGCATGCGCAGGGCGTCCGCCAGCGAAGGCACGCCTTCCCAGCGCAGCTCGAGGTTGTAGTTCAAGCCGCCGCGGATCAGGTGCAGGTGGGAGTCGTTCAGGCCGGGGATGGCGGTGCGGCCGTTCAGGTCGACGACCTGGCTGCCCGCGTCGCGGTGGCGCATCACCTCGTCGATGCTACCAACGGCGAGGAAGCGGCCGTCGCGGATGGCGACCGCGCTGGCATGCGGCTTGTCGCGGTCGAGCGTGGCGAAGCTGCCGTTGATGAGGATGAGGGTTGGCGTGTTGGACGCGGTCGATTGTGCCTGCATGTCGGACTCCCTGTTGTTTCGAATGATGGTAGCGCGCTTAGCGAATCGCTGCCGGCACCGGGACCAGCACTTCGTTGTTTCCATGGCTGCGCGCCGGCGCCTTGTGCACCATCGTGTAGGCGTAGTCGACGCCCATGCCGTACGCGCCCGAGTGCTCGGTGACGATCTTCATCACGGCATCGTAGGTGTCGCGGTGGGCCCAGTCGCGCTGCCATTCCAGCAGCACCTGCTGCCAGGTCATCGGCACCACGCCGGCCTGCACCATGCGCTGCATCGCGAAGTCGTGGGCGTCCTTCGAAGTGCCGCCCGAGGCATCGGCCACCATGTAGATCTCGTAGTCGCCTTCCAGCATGGCGGAGAGGGCGAAGGTGGTGTTGCAGACTTCGGTCCACAGGCCGGCCACGATGATTTTCCTGCGGCCGTTGGCTTTCAGCGCGTCGCGGACTTTCTGGTCGTCCCAGGAATTCATCGAGCTGCGTTCGAGGATGACGTGGTCGGGGAACACGTCCAGGATTTCCGGGTAGGTCTTGCCGGAGAAGGAGTCCGATTCCACGGTGGTGATCGTGGTCGGGATGCCGAAGGCTTTCGCCGCCTTGGCCAGGCCGACCACGTTGTTCTTCAGGGTCTGGCGGTCGATCGACTGCACGCCGAAGGCCATCTGCGGCTGGTGGTCGATGATGATCAGCTGCGAGTTTTGCGGGGTCAGGACTTCCAGTTTCGGGTTGCTCATGATGTGCTCCTTCAGTTGATGAATTGGTGGATCAAGTGTTTTGCCGCCGGTACCGCCTGTTCGCCGATCAGGATGCCCAGCAGGCCGACCAGGGCGACGACCGGCGGGGCCGGCGAACGCACGCCCAGCAGGCCGTAGATCGCGCCAACCAGCAGGCCGGCGCCCAGGGATATCAGGTACATGCTTGGCTCCTTGGTAAAATTCGTCGATCGCTTCGAAGCTTCAGTCTGTTGTGTGTTTCGCTGCGATGGAGCCATTATGCGATGACGGATAGGTAACGAAAAACGGATAATTTGCGAGTCTTCCATCGAAATTTTCGAATGTACATCCGGGGTGCATGATCCGTGCGGGCGGTGTGGCGGCTTAGAATGGGCGCCCCGGATTCCAGGAGGTTGCGCATGCGCCCGTCCATGCTTCTGGCCCTGCTGCTGGCCATGCCGATGTCGGTCTCTACAGCCGCACCCGCGGCCGCCGTCGACATCCCCATCCCCGACATCCCCTACACGAAATTCGTGCTGAAGAACGGCCTGACCGTACTTGTGCATGAGGATCACAAATCGCCGGTGGTGGCGGTGAACACCTGGTACCACGTCGGCTCCAAGAACGAGAAGCGAGGCAAGACCGGCTTCGCCCACCTGTTCGAGCACCTGATGTTTTCGGGCAGCGCCAACTTCGACAAGACCTTTCTTTCCGCCCTGGAAGGCATCGGCGCGAGCGACCTGAATGGCACCACCAACAAGGACCGCACCAATTACTTCGAGACCGTGCCGACCTCGATGCTCGACTACGCGCTGTTTGCCGAGAGCGACCGCATGGGGCACCTGCTTGGCGTGCTCGACCGGAAGAAGCTGGACCTGCAGCGCGGCGTGGTGCAGAACGAGAAGCGCCAGCGCGAGAACCAGCCCTATGGCGTGGTCGAGCAGATCGTCACCGAGAACACCTGGCCGGCGAACCACCCGTATTCCTGGACCACGATAGGGGCGATGGAAGACCTCGACGCCGCCTCGATGCAGGACGTGACCGACTGGTTCCGCGGGAACTACGGCCCGAACAACGTGGTGCTGGTGCTGGCCGGCGACCTCACGCCAGCGCAGGCGCGCGAGAAGGTCGAGAAGTACTACGGCGACATCCCGCCCGGCCCGCCGGTGGCCAGGCAGCGCGAATGGATCGCCAGGCGCAGCGGCACCCACCGCAGCAGCGTGCAGGACCGCGTGCCGCAGGCGAGAATCTATCGCGTGTGGAACGTGCCGGGCGCGGATACGCCGGAAGAAGCCTTGCTCGACCTCGCGGCCCACGTGCTGGGCGGGAGCAAGACCTCGCGCCTGTACCAGCGCCTGGTGGTGAAGGAACAGCTGGCCACCTCCGCCTTTTCCAGCGACGACTCGAGCGAGATCGCCGGCCAGTTCGGCGTCAACCTCACCGCGCGTCCCGGCGCCGACGTCGCGCGCATGGAGCGCATCGCGGATGAAGAGCTGCGCGCGCTCATGAAGACGGGGCCGCGCGAGGACGAGCTGCGGCTGGCGAAGACCGCGATCCTGGCGCAGTACGCGCGCATCGTCGAGCGCGTCGGCGGCTTCGGCGGCAAGAGCGACATGCTGGCGCGCTGCATGACGTTTACGGGCGATCCGGATTGCTACAAGACCTACCTGAAGCGCATTCAGGCGGCCACACCGGCCATGGTGCGGCAGGCCATGCTCACCTGGCTCGGCGACGGCGACTATGTGCTGCAGGTCGATGCCTTCCCGGCCGGCCTTGCGCCAACGGTCACCACGCTGGACCGCAGCAAGGGGCCGCCGCCCGGCCATCCCGAAAAGCTGCACCTGCCGCCGATGCAGTCGGCGCAGCTGTCGAACGGCCTGAAGGTGGTGCTGGCAGAGCGTCACGGCGCGCCGGTGGTGAATCTGTCGATGATGATCGATGCCGGCTTCGCTTCCGATTCGCACGAGTTGCCCGGCCTGGCCAGCCTGACGCTGCGCATGCTGGAAGAGGGTACAAGCACGCGGTCCTCGCTGCAGATCAGCGCCGGGCTGGAAGGGCTGGGCGCCTCCTTTGGCGCCGCCACCAACCTGGACGGCGCCTTCGTCAACATGAACGTGCTGGCGCCGACCCTGCCGCGCGCGCTGGGCCTGTATGCCGACCTGGTGCTGCACCCATCCTTCCCGCAGGCGGATTTCGAGCGCCTGCAGCGCGACCGCATCGCCGCCATCGCCCGCGAAAAGACGGTGCCGCGCGCGATGGCGCTGCGCGTGCTGCCGGGACTCATCTACGGCAAGGACCACGCCTACGGCTTGCCGCTGACCGGCACCGGCACCGAGGCAGCGGTGGCGCGCATGACGCGGGCCGACCTGGTGCGCTATCACCAGGCCTGGTTCAAGCCGAACAACGCGACCCTGCTGGTGGTGGGCGATACCACGATGGCGGCCTTGACCCCGCTGCTGGAAAAAGCCTTCGCCGGCTGGCGGCAGGGCGCTGTACCCTCGAAAAATGTGGCGCAGGTGGCGCCGCCGGACAAGGCCGTCATCTACCTGATCGACCGTCCGGGCGCGCTGCAGAGCGACATCGTGGGCGCCCAGCTGGCGCCGCCGCGCAATACGCCGGATGCGGTGGCGCTGAACTTGCTGAACGACGTCTTCGGCGGCACCTTCAGTTCGCGCCTGAACATGAAGCTGCGCGAGGACAAGCACTGGTCCTACGGCGTCGGTTCCTCGCTGGTGGCGGCAAGGGGGCAGCGCATCCTGTTCAGCGGTTCGCCGGTGCAGACCGACCAGACCGCGCCGGCGCTGCGCGAGCTGGTGCGCGAATACGCGGACATCGCCGGCGCGCGCCCGATCACCCAGCTTGAACTGAAGGCGGCCCAGGACAACGAGACCCTCGGCCTGCCGGGCGCCTTCGAGACCATCGCCCAGCTCAGCAACGGCTACGCCACCATCCTGCAGTACCGCCTGCCCGAGGACTATTACAACACCTACACCGACAAGGTGCTGGGCCTGGGCACGGCCGAGCTGAACGCGCTGGCGGCGCGGACGATTCTGCCGAAGCGGCAGCTATGGATCGTGGTGGGCGATATGAGCAAGGTCGAGGCCGATGTGCGGGCCCTGGGCCTCGGCGAAGTGCGCAAGATCGATGCCGATGGGAATCTGCTGCCCTGAAAGGCCGCGTTTGCAATCAGATGTAACCGGACTGCGTGCGCTGCCCCACAGAAGATGGTTTTTTGTTACGGTTTGGCACAAATGGCAATCGTGCGCAGGGTTTTGGGAGTGTAGGATACGTCCATACACTTTGTTTATTTAATAACAACAGGAGCCCATCATGAAGACCACGACCATTTCTCTCTCGAGCATCGTTCTTGCTGCTGCCGTGCTGATGACCGGCTGCCACAAGGCTGAACCGACCGACACCAACGGCATGGGCCCGGCCCAGGCCGCAGGCGCCGCTGTCGACAACGCCGCCGCGAATACCGCTGCGGCGACCCGTGAAGCCGCCGCCGATACGGCTGCCGCCGCTGACCGCGCCGGCGAGAAAATCGACGCTGCCACCGACCGCGCCGCCGTGAAAGTCGACGCCGCTACCGACCGCGCCGCCGCCGACATGAAAGAAGCCGGCGCCGAAGTGCGCCAGGAATCGAAGGAAGCCGCTGCGAACGTGAAGGAAGGCGCGAAGGATGCGACCGCTGCTACGGGTCGCGCACTGGAGCGTACTGGCGAGAAGATGCAGAACGCTTCGAAGTAATAGCACACCCGTCGTCCCCGCGCAGGCGGGGATCCAAGTTCGTTGCGTATCGCTAGCGCTCAATGCTAGTGGCGTGCGTAAAACTTGGGTCCCCGCCTTCGCGGGGACGACGTTTTACGAAGCCTTCTCACGCTTCTTCTTCATCTCCTCCTGCCACTGGTGGTAGCGCTCGATATGCTGCTCCCTGCGCAGCACCTTCGAATGCGGGTCCAGCGTATAAGCCGCGCCCTCAGCCAGCGCAATACTCCCGCGCCCATCCGTCATCGGCACGTTCACCACGCGATCCCCCACCTTCACCTCCACCGGCATCGGGAAAGGCGTGTTCTTCTCTGTCTTCCAGGCCAGCTGCAAACTTCCGCCGCTGCGTGTCGCCTGCAGCTCAGGCAAATCCTTCTGGTACAGGTAAGCCTGGAAGAACCAGTCCAGGTCGCGGCCGCTCACGCGCTTGGCGATGGCGATGAATTCCGGGGTCGTGCCGAAGCGCGGGGCGAAGTTGCCGGGGCGCGGGTCGGGCGTGCCGTAGACTTCTTCGCGCACGGTGCGAAAGAAGGCTTCGTCGCCGATCAGATTGCGCAGGGTGTGCATGACCAGCGCCCCCTTGTTGTAGATGTCCTGGCCGGGGCCGCCGCGCTTGGTGTCGTAGACGTCTTCTTCCAGCCGCGGCTTGCCGGACACCATCGGCGCCTTGTTCTCGATCAGGCCGCGCTGGCGCATCAGCCAGGCGAAATATTCGAGGTCGCCGCGCAGGCTTTGCATGTACAGCGGCTGCATGTAGCTGCCCAGGCCTTCGTGCAGCCACATGTCATCCCAGTTGGCGTTGGTCAGCTGGTTGCCGAACCATTCGTGGGCGAATTCGTGCTGCAGCAGCTCGTCGTAGCCAAAGGCTGTCTTCGCGTACTTGTTGCCGTAGGCGTTGATGGTCTGGTGCTCCATGCCCAGGTGCGGGGTCTCGACCACGCCCATCTTTTCGTCGCCGAAGGGGTAGGGGCCGATCGTGCTTTCGAAGAAGTCCAGCATGGGCGCGAACTCGGCAAACAGTTCCTTCGCGCCTTTTTCATTCTGCGGCAGGTACCACATGCGCAGCGGAATCACGTTGCCGTAGCGGCTGCGGTATTCGCCGGACAGCAGCTGGTAGGGCGCGACGTTGACCGAGATGCCGTAGGTGCTCGGGTTCTTCGTTCGCCAGTGGTACGTGCGCCAGCCGTCCTTCTCATCCATGCCCATGGCGACGCCGTTGCCGGCCGCCACCAGCGGCGCCGGCACGGTGATGTGCTCGTCGACCACTTTCGCTTTTCCGGTCGGGTGGTCGATGCAGGGCCAGAACAGGTCGCAGCCTTCGCCCTGCACGGCGCTTGCCACCCAGGGCTGGCCGTCCGGCGTCTGCGACCAGACGAAACCGCCGTCCCAGGGCGCCTTCTTGGCCACGTGGGGCTTGCCGTGGTACTGCACGCGCACGGCAATCTGCTTGCCGGGCTCCAGCGGATGCGGCAGGTCGATGGTCAGTTTGCCTTCCGGATTGCGCCAGCTCGTGGCGGGCAGTGGCTGGCCGTCGACGACGATGGCGTCGATCGGCAGGTTGCGGTCGAGGTCGAGCTCGATGCTGGACAGCTGCGCACGGGTGCCGAAGGTGAGCGTGACGTCGCCGGCGATGCTGCGGGTGGCGGGCTCGATGCGCAGCTTGAGGTCGGCCTTGTCGAATTCGAGGGCTTGCTGGGCTTCGCTGCGGGCGGCGCCGGAGCCGGTGCTGTAAGCGGTGAGGGGAGGCTGGGTGGTGCTGCAAGCCGCCAGCAGCGCGCTGGCGCCGGCGATGGCGATTTTCTTCATGGTCTGCGGCGTTTGCCGTCTCTAGTGTTGATCCCTGGGCAATTTATCACAGAGCCCAGGTCCGGTCTGTATTAACGGCGGGCGCAGCGCGCGCCGCTTGCCGCGGGTCTGGTGAATACTTTGCGCAAGGAGGATTGAATGGACAAGAACCTGAATATCGACATCGGCCGTACGGCCCTGGTGCAGATCGACCTGCAGAACTTCAATGTACAGAGGGAGCTGGCCCCGCATCCCGCCGAGCGGGTGGTCGGCAATTGCGTGCTGCTGGCCAGCGAAATGCGCGACCGCGGCGGCATGGTGATTTTCGTGCGCGTGCAGCTGGACGAGCTGCGCCTGCCACCCGCCGACAACCCGATGTTCAAGCCCGGCACGCCGGCCCCGCCGCCGGAGGCATCGCACATGGCGGCGTCGGCCCAGGTGCAGGCCCAGGACCACGTGGTGACCAAGCGTACGTGGGGCGCCTTCTACGGCACCGAGCTCGACCAGCTGCTGCGCCGGCGCGGCATCAAGACCATCATCATGACGGGCATCGCCACCAACTACGGCGTCGAGTCGACCGCGCGCGCGGCCTTCGACCGTGGCTACGAACTGGTCTTCGTGGAAGATGCGATGAGCAGCGGGAATGGCGACGCGCACAAGAACTGCTGCGAGAATGTGTTCCGCAACATGGGCAAGGTGCGTTCGACCCGCGATCTCATCGATGCCTTGCAGGCAGGCACCGGCGACGCCTGAACATCGCCGGATGCTGCCAGCTTAGCGGCGGGCAGCCGGCGCCTGGCCGTTCTGCGCCCGGGCGTTGGCCTGGGCTTGGGCATTCGCCTGGGCCTGGGCATTTGCCCGAGCCTGCGCCTTGGCCTGCTCACGCTCCTGCCTTTTCGACATGTGGTGGCCCACGGCGCAGCCGACGGCCGCGCCGAGCACGTGGTGCCTGCCGAGGAAATGGCCGCCGACGGCGCCCGCGGCCGCCCCTTTCAGGCAGCTGGGCTTGGCATAGGCGGCGCCGGTCGAGGCCAGCGAGAGGACGATGGATGCTGCAATCAGTTTGGCATGCATGACAGGACTCCGTTAGTAGGTCGATGAGGCTAGCCTAGGCCCGGCAAACCCGGCCGACTGTTCGCCACCCAACGGAAACAACGATCTCGGCGCCACCCCGGTTGACCAAAAGCAGTTGCCAAAAACCGGGGTCAGACCCCGATTTTTGGAAATATCTACTGAGCAGTTGCCAAAATTCGGGGTCTGACCCCGGTTTGAGGAAGATTAAGAGCCGCGGGCGATGTCGGCTGTGATTTCGTAGGAGCGCAGGCGGGCGGCGTGGTCGAAGACTTGCGAGGTGACCATCAGTTCGTCCGCGCCGGTGCGTTCGATGAAGCCTTTCAGCTGGGCCGAGACGGTGGCAGGCGAGCCGATGGCCGAGCAGGACAGTACCGAATCCAGCATGGATCGTTCAGGCGGGCTCAGCAGATCGAGATAGCCCTCGACCGGCGGCTTCAGCCTGGTCGGGCGGCCGCTGCGCAGGTTGATGAAGGCTTGCTGCATCGAGGTCGCGCGGAAATGTGCTTCGGCATCGGTGTCGGCCGCGAACACGTTAAAGCCGAGCATCACGTAAGGCTTGTCGAGCTGGGCCGAGGGACGGAAAGTAGCGCGGTAGAGCTCGATCGCCTGCATCATCATCTGCGGTGCGAAGTGGGAGGCGAAGGCATACGGCAGGCCGAGCGCGGCCGCCAGCTGGGCGCCGAACAGGCTGGAGCCGAGGATCCAGACCGGCACGTCCAGGCCGGCGCCGGGCACCGCGCGCACTTGCCTGCGCGGCGAATCGGCAAAGTAATCCATCAGTTCCACCACGTCCTGCGGGAACTCGTCGGCATCTGAGGCCAGGTTGCGGCGCAGTGCGCGCGCCGTGGTGTGGTCCGAGCCGGGTGCACGGCCCAGGCCCAGGTCGATGCGGCCCGGGAACAGCGAGGCGAGCGTGCCGAACTGTTCGGCAATGACCAGCGGTGAATGGTTCGGTAGCATGATGCCGCCGGCGCCGATGCGGATCGTCGAGGTGCCGTTGGCAACATGGCACATCAGGACGGAAGTCGCCGCACTGGCGATGCCCGGCATGCCGTGGTGTTCGGCAAGCCAGAAGCGCTTGTAGCCCCAGCGCTCGCCGTGCTGGGCAAGATCGAGCGAGTTGCGGAAGGAATCGGAAGCGGTGCCGCCCTCAACGATGGGGGCGAGGTCGAGTATCGAGAGAGGAATCATGGAGCCATGATACGCCGATCGGTTTTTTCTCGCCGGCGGCGGCGCGCTTGACCCCGCCTGGGTGCCTGCCTATGATGCATTGGTTCAATTCCGCAAGCGACCGCATCATGATCCGATCCGCCTTTCGTCCTCCCATCCGTTCCCTGATTGCCGCCGCCTGTGTTGCCATGCTGGCCACAGGCTGCGTCCACGGCCGCCTTGACGCGCCTGCCACCCCGCAGGGCCAGCTCGACGCCGCGCGCCTGCCGCAAATCGATGCCGCCGTGCAGGAAGCCATCGCCGCGCACAAGCTGCCGGGCGCCGTGGTGCACGTCGAGCATGAGGGCGCCGTCTACGAGCAGGCGTACGGCAAGCTCAGCTATGAGCCCGATGCGCGCGCCGTCCATACCGGCACCCTGTTCGACGCGGCTTCCCTGTCCAAGGTCTTGTCGACCGCGCCCTCGGTCCTGAAGCTGGCGGAAGAGGGCAGGATCAAGCTGGACGCGAAGCTGACGGATTACTTCCCGGAATGCGCGAATGGCGGCAAGGAGACGATCACGATCCGCCACCTGCTGACCCACAGCTCGGGCCTGCCTGCAGGCCTGCCGGCCAAGCCCGCCTGGCACGGCGATGCCGCCGCCCATGCGCTGGCCTGCAGCCAGGTCGTGACGCATCCGCCCGGCACTTTCTTCCGTTATTCGGACATCAACTACATCCTGCTGGGCCAGCTGGTACACAAGGTATCCGGCATGCCGCTGGACGAATTCGCGCGCACCCGCATTTTCGAACCGCTCAAGATGCGCGATACCGGTTATCTGCCGCTGCGCCGCCTCGGCAATGGCGCCGCCGCGCTGATCGCCCCGACCCAGAAGGGCAGGGAAGGCGAAGGCTCGGCCCACGGCGACCTGGCGCCCGGCCAGCTGCTGCAGGGTGTGGTGCACGATCCGACCGCGCGCCGCATGGACGGCGTGGCCGGCTCGGCCGGCGTGTTCACTACCGCCCACGACATCGCCCGCTATGCGCGCATGTTGCTGAACAATGGCGAGCTGGACGGCGTGCGCATCCTCAGCCCGGAAAGCGTGCGCCTGATGACGACGGTGCAGTCGCCGGACGGCATCGCGGCCTTGCGCGGCCTGGGCATGGACATCAATTCGCCGTATGCCGTGCGCCCGCGCGGCACCGTGTTCCCGGTCGGCAGCTATGGCCACACGGGCTTTACCGGCTGCGTGCTGTGGATCGATCCGGGCTCGCGCAGTTTCTACGTGCTGCTGTCGAACCGGGTCTACCCGGACGACAAGAGCAATGTGCTGGAGCTGTACACCCGGCTGGGCACGCTGGCTGCCGAAAGCGCTGGGTTGGTGAAGCCGCCCGGTTCGCCCGCCGTGGCCGCCACGCACTGATCACGACGCCGGCTTGCCCGGCGTTTTTCTTTTGATATTTTGCCGCACGGCTAACGCGCGCACGCTTTGCCATGAGGGCCTTACACTGCGGGTCCGCAACGTATCTACTTGATATTGTTGAGTTTTTCTTGCCCCATATACATTAGGAGATCGACATGAAAATGAATAAATTGCTGAAAGGCCTGTTAGGTGCTTCGGTTGCAATGGCAATGTTCGGTACCATGAATGCGCAGGCGCAAACGAGCGGCAGTTCGTCGACCGGCGACACCACCAGCGCCAGTTCGCAGTCGGACCAGACCACCGGCAAGTCGTCGACGCACAAGTCGAGCAAGAAGAAATCGAAGAAACACAGCAGCAGCTCGGGCTCGAGCAGCAGCGGCACGACCGGCAGCTCCGGCAGCTCGTCCAGCGGTAGCATGGGCGGCACCAGCGGCTCGTCCGGCAGCAGCAGCGGCAGCGGCACCGGCTCGTCCGGCTCCAGCGGCACCTCGGGCAGCGGCAGCATGGGCACCAGCGGCTCCTCGGGCTCGAGCGGCACTTCGGGCAGCGGCAGCATGGGCACCGGCACCGGCACCTCCGGCAGCAGCGGCAGCATGGGCACCGGCACCGGCACCGGCACCGGCACTGGCTCCGGCTCGTCCGGCAGCAGCGGTAGCATGGGCACCGGCTCCTCGGGCAGCAGCGGCACGAGCGGAAGCATGGGTACCGGCACCGGCTCGTCCGGCAGCAGCGGCGCCACCGGCACCATGGGTTCCGGCTCGACCGGCACCAGCGGCATGAGCGGCAGCACCGGCACCTCAGGCACCTCAGGCACCAGCTCGTCCGGCATGAGCGGTACCGGCTCGGGGTCGGGCTCCGGCACCAGCGCCACCGGCACGACCGGCACCGGCACCACGGGCACGGGCACCACGCCTGCCCCGACCTCCGGCGGCCGCGGCTACTGATCGCGTCCGGTCAGCCAGCAGCATCGAAAGCACCAGCCTGCGGGCTGGTGTTTTTTTGCATTCAGTTCCGCTTGAAGAAGGCCGCCAGCTGCGGATCGGTCAGCGCCGGCTCCTCGACCACAGGCAGGTGGCCCGTCGCGGGCAGGGAGATGAACTGCGCCTGCGGGATCGCGCGCTGGACGGCGGCGTGCTGGGCATACGGCACGGTCGCATCAAGTTCGCCCCAGACCAGCAGCACCGGCAGCCCGGCCTTGCCGACCTTCTGGAAATCGGGCAGCGAGGATTCGGGGATCACATGGCGCATGGTCGACAGGATCGCGCGGCCGAAACCGTCGTAGCGCATCTGTGGCTGGAAGCGCTCGGCCCAGCCGGGCACGCGCTCGGGGTGGGGGAAGTCCTCGAGCTGGCTGCCGGCCAGCTTCGGCAGATACCAGGTGCGCATCAGCCATTCGCCGACGCCCGGCCAGGCCATCACGCTGATGTCCTGCGGCTCGGTCAGGGGCGCCACCAGCGCCAGGCTGCGCACCCGCTCCGGGTGTTCCGCGGCGAAGCGCCCGACGATCGCGCCGCCCATCGACAGGCCGAGCAGGTCGGCCTTCGGTATCCGCAGCGTGTCCATCAGTTCCAGCAGCTGGTTGGCGAACAGCTCGCGGTCGTAGTCGACCTCGGGACGGTCGCTCCAGCCGCGCCCATACAGGTCGAAGCGGATCACGCGGAAGCCGCTTGCGGCCAGGTCGGCGCTGGTCTGGTCGAACACATAGTTCGGCACCGAAAAGCCGTGCACTAGGATCACCGGGCGGCCCTGTTCGGGGCCGGCCATGCGCACGTGGACGATGCCGTGCGAGAGCGTGAGGAACTGGCCGGGGGCCTGGCGCCGCGCCGAGGCGTCGAGCGGGGCGTGTTCCAGGTTGCGCGCCAGCGGCGGGACGATCAGGGCGGCCAGCAAGGCGCCGGCCACGGCGGACAGCATCACCCGCAGGCGGCGCTTCGGTGTGGGAGTGGAGGGGGCGGTCATGGTTGCGTATTCCACACCAGACCGTGGTGCCGAGTCAATCGCCGGACTAGTTCAGCCGGTAGTCCACCGGCAGCAGGGGTGGGGGAAGTTCGGTGTCGCCGAGGGCGGTGCGCAGGTCGATCTCGATGGTGCGGCACATGGCCTCGAGCGGCAGGTCGTGGTCGGAGGTGCCGAAGGGTTCCTCGATCTCGTCGCCGAGGGCATCGAGGCCGAAGAAGGTGTAGGCGACCAGCAGGGTCACGATCGGGGTCAGGTCGCCGATCGCGTCGACCAGGCCGAAGGGCAGCAGCACGCAGTACAGGTAGGCGGTGCGGTGCAGCAGCAGGGTGTAGGAGAAGGGGATGGGCGTGCCGCGGATGCGTTCGCAGGCGGTGGCCACGCCGTTCATCGCCGACAGGGTGGCGTCGACGCTAGTCGCCAGCACGGGGTCGATGCGGCGCTCGCGCAGGCATTGGTTCAGGTCCGCGCCCATCTCCAGCATCAGCGCGTGGTTCAGGTTGGGCAGGCTTTGCAGGCGCGCCCATTCTTCTGTGCTGAGCCAGGGCTGGACATCGGTTGCGGGATCGCTGCCGCGCAGGCGGTGGCGCAGGGCGTGGGCGAAGGCGATCGCGCGCCGGATCATGCGTTCGCGTGGGGCGCCGTCAGGCGAGTCGCCTGACTCGATCAGGGACAGGCACTGGCGCGCCAGGTTGCGGCTGCGGGTCACCAGTTCTCCCCATTGCTTGCGGCCTTCCCAATAGCGGTCGTAGGCGGCGTTGTTGCGGAAGCCGAGGAAGATCGCGAGGGGCAGTCCCATCAGCGTGAAGGGGATCGCGCCGATCGCGATCTTGTGGCCCCACAGGCTGCCGTGGGTCCAGGTAACGGCGGCCGCCAGCAGGGTGGTGCCGAGCAGGCTTTTCCAGATGTTCGGCAGGACCGACCCGCGCATCACCAGGAACAGGCGCAGCGGCGAAGGACGGTCGCGGACGATCATTGCAGCCAGCCGCGCAGCCCGGCGATCGCTTCTTCCTTGTTCTTGGCCTCGATTTCGATCCACGGCGCCTGCGCATAGGCCGAGGGCATCACGGCGATCAGGTCCGAATGCTGGCGGTCGTTGAAGCCTTCGCGGCCGTTCGAGATGTGGACCAGCTGGTGTTCCGGATTCGGCCAGGTGGTGCGGGCTTTTTCGAGCATCGCGGCCACGCTGGGATCGTCGTAGCTGGACAGCTTTTCGCTGACGATGTGGTGATGGGCGTCGAACACCATCGGCACTTGCGCGCGCGTGCAGACGTCGTGGATCTGCTCCGCGTTGTAGGAGTACTCGTCGTTCTCGAGACAGAGGCGGGAGCGGATCGGGTCCGGCAATTCCTTGATGCGTTCGACCAGCGCATCGCTGCGGTTGGACTTGCCGCCGTGGATCTCGAGCACGGCCCAGGAGGAACGCGGCTGCTGCAGCAGGTCCATGATATCGGCGTGCATCTGCAGGATCTTGACGCTGTTGGCAACCACCTCCGGCGAATCGGAGCTGAGCACGACGAACTGGTCGGGATGCATCACCAGGCGCAGCCCCAGCTCGATCGCGCGCCGGCCGGTGTGGGCCAGGGAGGGCGCCAGGTCGCGCATTACCTCGCGGCCGACGTCGTCGTCGAAGAAGGGGAAGATCGAGGATGGGATGCGGTACAGGCGGATCCCTTCGCGCTTACAGTACTGCACGGCGCCGGCCAGGGTCTGGATGTTGTCGCGGTAGATATCGTCGAGCAGCTTGCGCTGGCCCTCGTCCGAATGCTCCAGCAGCCGCTTGCGCGTGACGGTGCGGTAGCGGACGTCCTTCGACACGGTAATGCAGACCAATCCAAGCTCAGGAACCATAGCGCACCAGAATCGTTGATGGGCAGGCCATGTTCCAACGAAACGTCCCCCTCGTCAAACCAGTGCCGTGCCGCAATCCAAAATTCGGGGTCAAAATTCGGGGTCAGAGCACATTATTCGCAAAATTCGGGGTCAGAGCACATTTTTGGGCAATAGCCTCGGAGCACATCTACTGAGCGAAACAGGGAGCGCTAAAGCGATGCCGGCTGCATGTCCCGACTAGCGTTTGGCCGTGAGCTATTTCTTCAAAAAGTGCTCTGACCCCGAATTAAACTGGAAAAGTGCTCTGACCCCGAATTTTTTAGAGCAGGGGGAGGGTGACGGTGAAGGTGCTGCCCTGGCCTTGGCCGGGGCTGCTGGCGGAGACCTGGCCGCTGTGCAGCTCCACTAATTTGCGCACCAGCGCCAGGCCGAGGCCGAGGCCGCCCTGGGCGCGGTCGAGGGTGCGCGAGCCTTGCGTGAAGAGGTCGAACACCACCGGCAGCAGGTCGGGTCCGATGCCCGTGCCGTTGTCGCGCACCGCCAGGCGGGCCTGGCCGGCGTGGGCGTCCAGCGTTACCCAAATATGCCCACCCTCGTGCGTGTACTTGGCGGCGTTGTTGAGCAGGTTGGCGGCCACCTGCACCAGGCGCGTGTGGTCGCCGTCGACCATCACCGGCGCCTCCGGCAGCGCCACCTCGAGCTGATGGCGGCGCGTCTCGACCAGGGGCCGCGACTGCTCGACCGCCTCGGTCACCACGCGCCGCAGGTCGACCGCCTGGCGGCTGATCGTCACCAGCCCGCGCGTCACCCGCGAGACGTCCAGCAGATCGTCGACCAGGTGGCGCATGTGGGCGACCTGGCGCGCGACGATGTCGCTGATCTGCTTCACGCGCGGCTCGCCGGCATAGGCGATGCGCAGCATGTCGGCCGCACTGCTGATCGGCGCCAGCGGGTTCCTCAGCTCGTGCGCCAGCATCGCCAGGAATTCGTCCTTGCGGCGGTCCGCCAGCTGCAGCGCTTCCTCGGCGTGCTTGCGTTCCGTGATGTCGATCGCCACCGCGTGCACCACCGTGCTGCGCCCGTCCGGCCCCAGGCCGAGGCGGCCGCGGATGTCGATCCAGATGGTGCGGCCGTCGCCGGCGCGGCGGATGCGCGGCGTGGCGCGGTATTCACCGGCATCGAAGCCTTCGCTGATTGCCCCCTTGACGGTCGCGCGCAGGGACGCCTGGTCCTCGGGATCGACCAGCGCCCACAGCTCGTTCACGTTGGTCCAGTGCATGCCGAAGACGCTGTGCAGGTTGGCCGAGAAGCTGACGGCGCCGCTCACCGGATCGCGCTCCCACACCGCCATGCGCGCCGCCACCAGGCCCTGTTGCAGGCGCTCTTCGCTGTAGCGCACCGCGCGCTCGGCTTCCTCGAGCTGGCTGACGTCGGTGCAGGTGCCGAACCACTGGAGGATGCGGCCGGCCGCGTCGCGCAGCGGCGCCACCGAGCAGAAGAAGCTGTGATAGCGGCCATCGACGCCGCGCAGCGGGAAGGTCATCTGGTCCGGCTGGCCGCTGGCGATGGCCTCGCGCCAGCGCCGCATCACCTCGGGCAGGACGTTCGGATCGTGCAGCTTCTGCCAGTCCTCCACCGAGACGGCGCCCGGCTCGGCGCCGGCGAATTCGTACCAGCGGTCGTTGAACCAGAGGATGTTGCCGACCGGGTCGGCCATCCACACCAGTTGCGGGATGTTGTTCGACAGCTGGTGGAACTTGCGGCGCTCGGCTTCCAGGTGCGCGTGCTGCTCGTACAGGCGGTCCAGCATGCGGTTGATGGCACCGGCCAGGCTGACCACTTCGCGGCTGCCGGCCAGCGGCGCGCGCTGGCTGCTGATGCCGGCGTCGCCCAGGCTGGCGGAGAAGGCTTCCAGCAGGCGCAGGTCGCGCGTCAGGCCAAAGGCCAGCCGCTGGGCCAGCAGGAAGACCAGCAGCGCCAGGGCGGCGGTGATCGCGCCGATCAGCAGGTATTGCGGCGCCGGCGTGTCGAGCGGTGCCGCCAGCTTGCGTTCGTCCTCGCGCAGCGCCAGGTCCAGGTGCGCCAGGCCGGGCGGCAGCGGCACCGGGGCGCTGATCTCGCGCGCCTGCGGTTTGCGCGCGCCGGCGGGTTCGAGCACCGCCCAGGGCGCCGGCTTGAGGTCGTCCAGGCGGATCTTGTACATCAGCGCGCCTTCGGGCGTGCGGGTGCGCGAGTAGCGCAGCAGGTAGACCCCGAACAGTTCGCCCTTGTGCAGCGTCGCGCGCTCGATACCGCTGGCCAGGCGCTCGCGCAGCCAGGCATATTCGGGCTCGCCGAAACCGGTGCTGCCGTTGTCGGCGATTTTCTTGCCTTCGAAATCGGTGAACAGCACCTGCACCGGAACCCCGTTCATCTGGCGCAGGCCGTGCAGGAAAGGCGTCAGGTAGGTTTCCTTGCCGGCGCTGTCGACCAGGGCGTTGGCCAGGATCGGGCTGGCCGCGACGTCCGCCAGGCGGGTCGTCAGCGCTTCCAGGTTGTGGCCGGTGGTACGCGCGTGGAAGGCGACCTCGCGCTGCTGCAGCAGGTCGTTGGCGTGCTCGCGCTGGCGGTCGATCAGCCCGAACGAGACGATCGAGATCAGCAGCATGGCGGCCGCGGTCAGGATCGCGGCGGCGATCGCGAATTGCCGCGACAGCCGTGCGGGAGGCGATGCCGGCGCCATCCTCACTCCCGCGCCGGCACCAGCGCGCCGTCGGCCCGGTAGCGCGCCATCAGCAGCTCGTCCGGGCCCAGCGCTTCATGGCGGGCAGGGGTGAAGGGCGGCGCGTAATTCTTGATCAGGCCGCGCCAGGCCGGCAGCTTTTCGAGCGCATCGCGCACAAGCCGGCGGTCGGTGCTGCCGGCGCGCTCGATGGCCTGCGCCAGGATGTGGGTCAGGTCGTAGGCGTGGGCGGTGCCGACCGGTCCTTTGATGTCTTCGATGCGCCTGACGCTCGAGATCTTCCCTGCGCTGGCCAGGAAGCGCCGCACGCGCGCCGGGTCGGCCTGCCAGAAGCTGAAGGTCTGGATCACGGAAAAGTCGACTTGTTGCAGCGCCGGGCCGGCCTGCTTGACGAATTCGCCGCCGGTCACGCCCCAGTGACTCAGGATCGGCAGCCGCTGCGCCTTCGGCAGCGCGGCCACCTCGCGCACCAGCACCGCCGCTTCGTCGTCGTTCGCGACCAGCACGATGGCCTGGGCGCCGGCCTCGCGCAGCTGCCGGTACTTGCCGATGAGAGTGGTGTCGCGCCAGTTGTACCAGGACGTGCCGACGATGCGCATGCCGCGGTTGGCGGACACGGCGCGCTCGGCCGCCTCGGCATTGCTGCGGCCCCAGGACGTGTTCGTCAGCAGCAGCCCGACCCGGTCCAGCCGGCGCCGGTGCGCCGATTGCAGCAGCCGCGGCATGGCCAGCGAATCGCGCAGCGACAGGCGGTAGACGTAGTTCGGCCGCATGCCGTTGTCGACGATCGCGTCGGCCGAGGACCAGGGCGCCATGAACAGGGTCTTCGTTGACTTCAGCGTCGGCAGCTCCTCGATGATGACGGGGCTGAAGCGGCCGCCGAACACCGCCACCAGGCCGGGCATGCGCGCGAATTCCTGGATGTTGCGGATGCCGCGCGCCGGGATCGAGCGATGGTCCTTGGTCACCAGTTCGAGCCGGCGTCCGCCGAGCACGCCGCCGTCCGCATTGATTTCGGCGATGGCGACGCGCATGCCCAGCTCGACTGCCTGGGCCGAGGTGCTGTTGTCCAGCCCGAACTCGCCGTCGATCCCCAGCAGCACCGGCTGCGGCGCGGCTGCCTGCGCCAGCCCGCTGGCCAGCATAGCCACGGCCAGAAGGCGGCGTAGCCGGCGCGAAAAATAGGAGGAAATGCGTGGGTTCACTGGGCTCGGTATCAACTTAACAATCGAAAGAGGGCATTTTAACTTTTCTGCTCCCCAGACCAGTTTTCTTCTTGTTCACAGAATGTTGCGATGCCGCAACCAATTGCTCCACGGATAGTAAATATGCGTATCATGAACATTGTTAATCGGCGCTATTGACATTACGACACAATTACTTTTGCGCCATCCGGAGGAGACATGCGAGTTCGTAATTTGAAGATCGGAGCCCGGCTGGGCTGTGCGTTTGCCCTCGTGCTGGCGCTGGCCGTGGTCCTGACGGCAATCGGCGCGCTGCGCCTGCAGCAGGTGGTCGACGCCACCGACGCGATGGACGGGGCGGCCCGCAAGAACCGCCTGGCCGACCTCTGGCACGCTGACAGCCGCGTCAACCGCGCCCTGATCGACGCCCGCCTGCGCGCCGTGGATGCCGCCGACCTGAAGGAAATCAACGCCAGGATGAAGGCCAACAGCGCCGAGATCAGCGGAATCCAGCAGGAGATCGCCACCCTGGTGACGGCCGCCGAGGGCAAGGCCCTGCTGGCGGAGATCGCCGGACGCCGCAAGGTCTATGTGGCGGCGCGCGACGAAGTGTTCGCGCTGAAGGATGGCGGCGCGGCCGGCCAGGACGAGATCCTGCGCCTGGCGGAGGGCAAGATGCTGCCGGCGGTGCTGGCCTATGACGAGGCGGTGCGCCGCCTGTCCGCGCACCAGAAGCGCATCTTCGACGACGCCAGGAACAAGGTGGCCGAGGTGGCAGCCGGCGGGCGCCGGCTGCTGGCCGCGTTCGGCGCGCTGGCCGTGCTGCTCGGCGCCGTGCTGGCCTGGTGGCTGACGCGCAGCATCACGCTGCCGTTGCGCCAGGCGGTTGCGCTGGCGAATGCGGTGGCCAGAGGCGACCTCTCGACCCGCGTCGAAGTCGCGTCGACCGACGAAGCCGGCGAACTGATGGCCGCCCTCAAGGCCATGAACGACAGGCTGAATGCGCTGGTGACCCAGGTGCGCGGCGGCGCCGACAGCATTTCCACTGCCGCCGTCCAGGTCGCGGCCGGCAACCTGGATCTCTCGGGCCGCACCGAGCAGCAGGCCGGCGCGCTGGAGGAAAGCGCCTCCGCGCTGGAGCAGCTGACCGGCACCGTCAGGAACAATGCCGACAATGCCCGCCAGGGCAGCGAGCTGGCGGCCGGCGCCTCCAGCGTGGCCGTGCGCGGCGGCGCGGTGGTCGATCAGGTCGTCGCGACCATGGGCGAGATCGACGATTCGGCGCGCAGGATCGTCGACATCATCGCCGTCATCGACGGCATCGCTTTCCAGACCAATATCCTCGCCCTGAACGCGGCGGTGGAAGCGGCGCGCGCCGGCGAGCAAGGGCGCGGCTTCGCGGTCGTGGCCGGCGAGGTCCGCACACTGGCCCAGCGCTCGGCGCTTGCGGCAAAGGAGATCAAGGCCTTGATCGACGCATCGGTCGAGAAGGTCGGCAAGGGCAGCCGCCTGGTGGGCGAAGCCGGCGCCACCATGAAGGAAGTGGTCGCGAGCGTCCAGCGCGTCACCGGCATCATGAGCGAGATTTCCAGCGCCTCGCGCGAACAGAGCATCGGCATCGAACAGGTGAATGGCGCGATCGCGCAGATGGACCGGGTCACCCAGCAGAATGCCGCCCTGGTCGAGCAGGCCGCCGTCGCCACCGACGCGATGCAGGAGCAGGCCCGCAACCTGGCCCAGTCGGTCAGCGTGTTCAAGCTGGATACCGGCGCCCGTTCAGCGCCCGCAAGAATGCAACTCCAGTAATCCAATCCTTCTTCCAACCGAGCCGCATCATGTTCAAGAACATCAGCATCAAAGCCCGCCTGATCTTCCTCACCGCCTTGCTGAGCGCGGTGGCCATCGTCGTCGGCCTTGCCGGCCTGTCCAACCTGAGCGCCACCAATGCGTCCCTGCAGACCGTCTACAACGACCGCCTGATCGCACTGGCCGACCTGAGCAACGTGCTGAACCTGATGCAGCGGAACCAGAACGCCTTGCTGCGCGCAAGCCTCGAAGGCGGCGACGGCCGCGCCTCGGCCGACGAAGTCGAGGGCCGCGTCAAGCAGATCTCCGGCCAGTGGGCCAAGTACATGGCCACCTTCCTGACGGGCGACGAAAAGGCGCTGGCCAGGACCTTCATCGACAGCCGCACGCAGTTCGTCGAGCTGGGCGTGAAGCCGGTGGTCGCGGCGCTGCGCGCCCAGGATGCCGAGGCCGCGAAGGCCGCGGCCATCGGCCCGCTGGTGAAGCTCTACTTGCCGGCGCAGCAGAACATGCAGGCCTTGATCAGGCTGCAGATCGACGTCGCCAAAAAAGAATACGAAGCCGCCGTGCTCCGCTATGAGCATGCGCGCAACGTGGCGATCGCGCTGAACGTGATTGGCGGCCTGCTGGGCGCGGCCGTCGCCTGGTTCCTGATCCAGGGCATCGGCCGGGCGATCGCCCAGGCCCTGCACCTGGCGCAAAGCGTGGCCGACGGCGACCTGACGCAGACGGTCACTGTCGATTCGAACGACGAAGTCGGCCAGCTGCTGGCGGCGCTGCAGAAGATGAATGCCTCGCTGTCCGGCATCGTGTCCGAGGTGCGCATCGGCAGCGACGCGATCGGCACCGCCAGCCAGCAGATCGCGGCCGGCAACCAGGACCTGTCCTCGCGCACCGAACAGCAGGCCAGCTCGCTGGAAGAGACCGCGGCGTCGATGGAAGAGCTGACCTCGACGGTCCGCCACAACGCGGATAACGCGCGCCAGGCCAACCTGCTTGCGCAGACCGCCTCCAGCGTGGCCGAGCGCGGCGGCGCGGTGGTCGAGCAGGTGGTCGGCACCATGCAGGACATCCACGCCGCCTCGGGCAAGATCGCCGAGATCATCGGCGTCATCGACGGCATCGCCTTCCAGACCAATATCCTGGCGCTGAACGCGGCCGTGGAAGCGGCGCGCGCCGGCGAGCAGGGCCGCGGCTTCGCGGTCGTTGCCGGCGAAGTGCGCAACCTGGCGCACCGCTCGGCCGCCGCGGCAAAGGAGATCAAGGCGCTGATCGAGAACTCGGTCACCAGTGTCTCGGCCGGCAGCCGCCTGGTCGCCCAGGCCGGCGACACCATGCGCGAAGTCGTCAGCAGCGTGCAGCGCGTGACCGACATCATGTCCGAGATCACCGCCGCCAGCACCGAGCAGACCCAGGGCATCGAGCAGGTGAACGTAGCCGTGGTGCAGATGGACCATGTGACCCAGCAGAACGCGGCGCTGGTCGAGGAAGCGGCGGCGGCTGCGGAGGCGATGCAGGATCAGGCGGGGAGGCTGGCGCAGGCGGTGAGTGTGTTCAGGACTGGGCAGGGTAGTGGTTCGCGTGCGCCGGTGCTGATCGGCTAAGCCTGTCGCACAGAGCACTGCAGCGCTCGCACACCACTCCGTCATTCCCGCGCAGGCGGGAATCCAAGTTCGTCGCGTACCGGTAAAATCAGCTACGGACGACTCACGCAAACTTGGGTCCCCGCCTCCGCGGGGACGACGTTTCAGCGCTGCGTACTACCGGCTATGCAACGACTCCTCATCACCCTCGGCTTCATCCTCCTCATCGCCGGCCTCGTCTGGCCCTGGCTCCGCCGCATCCCTTTCGGCCGACTCCCCGGCGACATCCACATCGTCCGCGAAGGCTTCTCGTTCAGCTTCCCGATTGTCACCTGCCTCATCATCTCGGTCGTCCTGACCCTGCTCCTCTGGTTCTTCCGCCGTTGAATTCTGCCAGCACACCCGCGTGTCAAAAAAATGACGCACGACTTCGCGATAGCAAGATTTGACAAACATGGCCAAGAAATCAACGACACAATGCGCCCCATACCAAGAAGAGCTTGAACCACAATTTACGGGAGATGACATGAACGAGGCAAAGGCAGGTAGGGTGATCGCACGCACCGCGATCGCAAGCGCGGTATCGGTACTGGTGCTGGGCATGGCGGCGCAAGCCAACGCACAGGAGCAGCAGGGACAGGAAGCGCAGCAGGTGATCGTGACCGGCGTGCGCGCCGCGCTCGAGCAGTCGCTGCGCCAGAAGCGCAACGCGGATTCGGTGGTCGAAGTCGTGACCGCCGAAGACATCGGCAAGATGCCCGACAAGAACGTGGCCGATGCGATCCAGCGCCTGCCGGGCGTGAACACGCAGTCCTCGGCGGGTGGCGAAGGCGGCTTCGGCGAGAACGACCGCGTCAGCCTGCGCGGCACCAGCCCCAGCCTGCAACAGACCCTGTTCAACGGCCATGCGATTTCCACCGGCGACTGGTTCGTGCTGAACCAGATCGGCGGCAACGTCGGCCGTTCGAGCTCCTTCTCGCTGCTGCCCTCGGAACTGGTCGGCTCCATCGTGGTGCAGAAGAGCGCCACCGCCGACCTGGTCGAAGGCGGCGTGTCCGGCGCCATCAACGTGATCACGCGCCGTCCGCTCGACTTCAAGCAGCCGCTCACCGTCGAGGCTTCGCTGCAGGCCAACTACAACGACCTGTCGAAGAAGACGGAGCCGCAAGTCTCGGCCCTGGTCAGCTGGAAGAACCCGGCGAACAACTTCGGCGTGCTGCTGCAGGGCTTCTCGGAAAAGCAGAGCGTGCGCCGCGACGGCCAGGAAGTGCTGGGCTACACCCCGATCAGCGCCACCAGCGCCGCCGCCATCGCGAATCCTGCGCTGGCCGGCGTGGCGGTGCCGACCTTCATCGGCGCCGCGCTGTTCGAGCAGAAGAAGAAACGCGAAGGCGGCGCCTTCGACATCGAAGCGAAACCCTCGCGCGACTTCGGCATCGACCTGAACGGCTTCTATTCGAAGCTGCAGGCGCCGCACCAGAACACCAACTGGCTGGCCGCGCCCGCCAACTCGATCAACAGCAGCGGCCTGATTCCGCAGAACCCGGTGATCCGTAACGGCACCCTGGTCGGCGCAGGCTTCGTCAGCAACTCGGGCGAGGTCGACAACATCTACCGCCCGAACGCCGGCGGCGAATCCTGGTACCTAGACTTGAATGGCCGTTTCCGTGCCAGCGACGATCTGAGCTTCACGGGCCGTATCGGCAAGACCCACGGCGTCGGCTACGACCGCGACGACGTCTATTACCAGAACAACGTCGACGGCGGCATGGTCTATGCCTTGAACGGACTCACCCCGGCCACCGTCAGCTACCCCGGCGGGAACACCGCGAAGCCCGGCAGCACGGCCTGGGCCGGCGGCGGCGAGGCGCAATCGGTGGACCAGGAAAAATACGGTCAGATCGACGGCGTCTTCACCGTGCGTGACAATGCCTGGCTGAGCGCAGTGCGTTTCGGCGCGCGCTTCACGGATCACGCCCGCACCGCCGAGCACCCGCTCGAAACCCGTCCGGGTCCGAACGGCTTCAGCAACCCGGGTCCGGTCTGGAACGGCACGATGTACCCGGGCGACTTCGGATCCGACCTTGGCGGCAGCGTCTTCAACGGCTACTTCAAGTATGACGGCGCGGCTCTCGGCGCCTGGGGTGCGGTGCCGGGCAACCGTTTGCTGGACTACACGCTGCGCCATAACTGGCTGGACGAATTCAAGGTCGGCGAGAAGACCGCGGCCCTGTACGGCATGGCCGAATTCGGCGGCAATGGCTGGAGCGGCAACGCCGGCCTGCGCGCGGTGGAGACGCGCCAGACCACGATCGTGAACCTGCCGGGTGGCACCGCGCCGATCACCGGCTCGGCCTTCGGTCCCTACACCCCGACGGAGTTCAAGCGCACCTACCGCGATTACCTGCCGAGCGTGAACGTCAAATTCGACGTGCGTCCCGACCTGGTGGTGCGCGGCGCGATCGCCAAGACCGTGGCGCGTCCGGACTACAGCGCGCTGGGCGGCTCGGTGTCGCTGAACGACGATGCACTCTCCGGCAGCGGCGGCAACGTCAACCTGGACCCGGTGCGCTCGACCAACTTCGACCTCTCGGCCGAATGGTATTTCGCACCGAAGGCGGCGCTGTCGGCCGGCCTGTTCTACATGGACTTCGGCTCCATCGTGGCCCAGGGCACCAGCACCGGCAGCTACTACAACAACAAGCGCGGCGTGTTCACCGATTACCAGATCACGTCCCCGTACAACACCGGCGCCAAGAACAAGGGCGTCGAGTTGAGCTGGCAGCAGCCGCTGATGAACAACTTCGGCCTCCTGGCCAACTACACCTACGCGGACGGCGAGCTGGATGACGGCGGCGAGATGCTGAACTCCTCGAAGAACACCTACAATCTGACCGGTTTCTACGAGGACGAACGCTTCAGCGCGCGCCTGGCCTACAGCTACCGCTCGGCCTATAAAGCCGGCGTGGACCGCGGCGCCAGCCAGCACGTGGACAGCATGCCTTCGCTGGCGGCATCGGTGAACGTCAAGCTGACCGATCACCTGACGCTGACCTTCGATGCGCTGAATCTCACCAACGAGACCATCAAGATGTACGCCGAGAACAAGGACCGCCCGCGCGCCTTCTACTCGAACGGCCGCACCTTCTACCTCGGCCTGCGCGGCAAGCTGTAATCCCATGGCAGCTGTTGGTATCACCTGGGAGTGCCTGTCCAACCTGGTCGGGGAAGAAGCCTTCTCCGCCAGGCTGGCGATCCGCAACCTGTCGGATAAGCCTATCGCGGCAGGGTGGGAGCTCTACTTCAATACCTGCCGCCGCGTGCTGGCGGACACGGTCGATGCAGGCTACCGCGTCGATCACCTGAACGGCGACCTGTTCCGGCTGCGCGCAACAGGCGATGCGGACTGGCTGCCCGGCCAGGCGCTCGACATCGGCTACGTGGCCCAGTTCTGGGCCATCAGCGTGACCGATGCGCCGCTGGGTTTTTACCTGATCGAGGCGGACGGCAAGGTCAGCGACCTGGGCGACCCCGAGATCCTGCCCTTCGCGCGCCCCGAGCAGCTGCACCGCAATGCGCGCGACCTGCTGCCGCCGGGCGATGCGGCGCGCCGCTATCGCGAGAACGCCGGCCTGCGCCTGCTGCCGCCGCAAGAAGTCGGGCGCATCACGCCGCGGCCGCTGCAGGCCGGCTTCCATGACGGCGCCTGTGCCATCTCCAGCGCCGCCGAGGTGGTGGCCGGCCCCGCGCTGGCGGGCGAGGCGGCCTTCCTGCGCACGCTGCTGGGCGGCCTGCCGGACGCCGCCGAGGCGGCCCGCATCGTCCTCGAGATCGGCGCAGTGGAAGCGGCGGGGCCGGAAGCGTATTCGCTCGAGATCAATCGCGTCTCGGTGCGCGTGCGCGGCGCCAGCGCCCACGGCGTCTTCAACGGCATCCAGACCCTGGCCCAGCTGATGGCGCCGGACGGCTCGCTGCCCTGCGGCCGCGTGCTGGATGCGCCGCGCTTCGGCTACCGCGGCATGATGCTGGACGTGGCGCGCCATTTCTCGTCCAAGGAGACGGTGCTGCGCCTGCTCGACTGCATGGCCTGCTACAAGCTGAACAAGCTGCACCTGCACCTGACCGACGACGAAGGCTGGCGCCTGCAGATCGATGCGCTGCCCGAGCTGACGGCGATCGGTTCGAAGCGCGGCGTGGCGAAGGATGGACAGAGCCTGCCCCCGTCCTTCGGCTCCGGCGCCGACGTCGACAGCTCGGCCGGCACCGGTTACTACGACGCCGCCGACTTCATCGCCATCCTCCGTTATGCCCATGCGCGCCACATCGAGGTGGTCCCGGAATTCAATATGCCGGGCCATGCGCGCGCCGCCGTGCTGGCGATGCGCGCGCGCCACGACCGCCTGCGCGCGCAGGGCGACATCGAAGGCGCCGAACGTTACCTGTTGAGCGATCCGGACGATGCCTCGGTCTACGAATCGGTGCAGATGTGGCGCGACAATGTGATGTGCATCGCACTGCCTTCGGTCGACCGCTTCTTCGACACCGTGGTCGCCCACGTGGCGGCGCTGTACCGCGAGGCCGGCGTGCCGCTGCGCGCCGTGCACACGGGCGGCGACGAGGTGCCGCTGGGGGCCTGGCTCGGCTCGCCCATCTGCCGGCGGCTGATGCACGAGCGTGGCTGGAACGAAGTCAGCCAGCTGCACGCGGACTTCGTCGAGCGCTGCCGTGCGATCCTGGCCCGGCACGGACTGGCCTTCGCCGGCTGGGAAGAGACGGCGCTGAAGCACGGCGCCGCCACTGCCGAGGGCTGCGCCCCGGCCCAGCACGAGAACACGCAGAAGGTCGAAGGCGCGCCGCTGCCCCTGCCCAAGCGCGACTTCGACGGCCCTGGCTTCCAGGTCTACGCCTGGAACAATGCCTGGGGCTCAGGCAAGGAAGACGTGGCCTACCGCCTGGCGAACGCCGGCTATGACGTGGTGCTGGCGAACGCCGCCAACCTCTACTTCGACCTCGCGTATGCGAAGGATCCGCAGGAGCCGGGCTATTACTGGGCCGGCTTCGTCGAGACCCGCCATGCCTTCGTCTTCTGCCCGCTGGACATGATCGCCAGCGCCGCCAGCGACCCGATGGGCCGCGACATCCCGCCGGCGCGGCTGGCGGCGATGGCGCGTCTGTCCCCGGACGGACGCGCGCGCATCCTCGGCCTGCAAGGGCAGCTGTGGGGCGAGAACGCGCGCTCGCGCGCCCGCGTCGAATACCTGGCGGCGCCGCGCATGGTGGCGCTGGCCGAGCGGGCCTGGGCGCCGGACCCCGGCTGGTGCGCGATCGACGATCCCATCACGCGCGCAGCCGCCATCGAGGCCGACTGGAACGAGTTCGCGAACCGCCTCGGCCAGCGCGAGCTGCCGCGCCTGGACCGCGCGCCTCTGGCCTACGGCTACCGCCTGCCGCCGCCGGGCGTGCTGCGCGAAGGCCGGACCATTCATGCGAATGTCGCCCTGCCGGGCCTGCCGCTGCATTACACTCTGGACGGCAGCGCGCCGACTTTGGCCAGCCCGCGCCATGGGGGGGCGGTGGAAGCGCCGGCCGAAGCCACGAGCTGCAAGGTGGCCACCTTCGACACCCGCGGGCGCAGCAGCCGCATCGTCACCCTCGACCTGGAGCAGGGCAGCTAAGCATGGACAAGGCAGAACCGCATCACCTGGCGCCGCACACGGTGCGCCATCCGCTGGCCTGGGTGCCCAGCCTCTATCTGGCGCAGGGCCTGCCGTTCTACAGCGTGGCGCTGGTGGCGGGCCTGATGTTCAAGAGCATGGGCGTGCCCAACGAGCAGATCGCGCGCTGGACCGGCGTGCTCGGCCTGGCCTGGGTTTTTAAAGCCTTGTGGAGCCCCTTCCTCGAGCTTTTCCGCAGCAAGAAGCGGATCGTCGTGGTGCTGCAGATGCTAGGCGGCGTCGCGCTCGGCGCGCTGGCGCTGGGCCTGCAGCTGCCGGCCTGGTTCGCGCTGGCGATCGCGCTGCTGGGCGTGGTGTCCCTGGCCTCCGCCACCCACGACATCGCCGCGGATGGCCTGTACATCGCCAGCCTGTCGGCAAAACTGCAGGCGGCCTATGCGGGCTGGCAGGGCGCCTTCTTCAACGGCGCCAAGTTCCTGTCGCTGGGCGGGCTGGTGATCCTGGCCGGCTACCTTGAGCAGAAGGTCGGCCCGCAGCTGGCATGGGCCACCGTGTTCGGCCTGCTGGGCACCCTGATGGCGGGGCTGGGCATCTACCATGCGTGGGCGCTGCCCGGACCGTCCGGCAGTCCGGCGGCGGCAAGGGCGCAGGCGGCCACCATGCGCGGTACCTTGAACGTGCTGGTCGACGTGATCCGCGCCTTCTTCGCCAAGCCAGGCATCTGGCTCGGCATCCTGTTCATCCTGCTGTTCCGCACCGCCGAGGGCCAGGTCCAGACCATCGGCCCGCTGTTCCTGCGCGACGCCCGCGCGATCGGCGGCATGGGCCTGTCGACCCAGGAAGTGGGCGCGATCTACGGCACCGCCGGCACCGCCGCCTTCCTGGTCGGCAGCATCCTGGGCGGCTACTTCACGTCCTGGATCGGCCTGAAGCGCGCGATGCCCTGGCTGATCCTGGCGATGAACGTGCCGAACCTGGTGTTCTATTACCTCAGCATGATGCAGCCGGAATCGCTGGGTGTCGTGACGGCGTCGCTGGCGGCCGAGATGTTCGGCTATGGCTTCGGCTTCGTCGGCATGATCCTGTTCATCATGCAGGTGATCGCGAGCGGACCTTACCAGACCGCCCACTACGCGCTGGGCTCGGGCTTCATGCAGCTGGGCTTCGTGCTGTCGAAGGTGGTCAGCGGCGACATCCAGCAGGCGCTGGGCTACCGTCATTTCTTCCTGTGGGTTGTCTTGTCGGCAATCCCGGTGCTGGTGCTGACCCGCTTCGTACGGCTGGAACCGCTGGAAAAAGCATAATCAGCCCTTGAAATACTCTCCTTATACTCCACATGGAGTATAAGGAGAGTATTTTCATGAAACTTGTCGAAGCAAAACCCAAATTTCCCGACACCGAAAAGGTGACGATCAACCTCGGCCTGGTCGACCTCGCGCAGATGGACTTGCTGGTCGAAGAGGGCTTTTATACCAACCGCACGGACTTCGTGCGCATGGCGATCCGCAAGCAGCTGGAGCAGCACGGCGATGCGATCCGACAGACCGTCACCCGCAAGCGCTA
Source organism: Massilia sp. Bi118 (assembly GCF_918697865.1). GTDB lineage: Bacteria > Pseudomonadota > Gammaproteobacteria > Burkholderiales > Burkholderiaceae_D > Telluria. Next base: position 278,788 of record NZ_CAKKMV010000005.1, read on the forward strand.
CGTGATGGGCATGCAGCGCTATTCGAAAGCCGAGCTGGAAAAGACGGTCGCCGCCGGCGAGCGGCTGGACATCCACGTGCTCGGCCTCGCCGCCATCGACGACGACGTCACTCCCGAACTGGCGCGCGAAGCGATCGCTTCGATCCACGTGCTGGGCGCATTTCTAGCCTCGAACGCCGTCAAGGCGGCGCTGGCCGACCGCATCGAATCCTGAAGGAATACCCATGAAACCCTACGAACAATTCGTCGAGAACATCCTCGGCGCGGTGCGGAATGGCCAGGGCAAGGACCCGGCCGCCGCCACGGCGCTGATCCAGGAAGCCCTGCAGAAGGCCGGCCTGATGGGCGCATCGCCCGCCGCCGCGCGCACCGGCGCCAGGCCCTTCGCCACCCCGTTCGCCGACCTGAAAGCCGCGCCAGCCTGGGCGCGCGGCATGCCCGCGACAGGGCGGAGCACCGAAACGCTGGGCCCCGGCGCCTTCCTGGATGGCAGCTACACCAACGAAGCAGGCACGCGCCGCTACCGCCTCTACGTGCCCTCGCGTCCAGCGGCCGGACCGCGTCCGTTGGTGGTGATGCTGCATGGCTGCACCCAGAATCCCGACGATTTCGCCGCCGGCACCACCATGAACCTGGCGGCCGAAGAAAGCGGCTGCCTGGTGCTGTATCCAGAGCAGCCGTCCAGCGCCAACCATACGCAGTGCTGGAACTGGTTCGACGCCGCCCACCAGCAACACGGCCAGGGCGAACCGGCCCTCATCGCCGGCATGACCCGCCAGGTGCTGCGCGAGCATGGCGGCGACCCGTCCAAGGTCTATGTGGCCGGCCTGTCGGCGGGCGGCGCCATGGCGGCTGTTATGGCGGCGACGTATCCCGAGCTGTACGCAGCCGTGGGCGTGCATTCCGGCCTGGCGGCGGGCAGCGCGCGCGACCTGATCACCGGGTTGCAGGCGATGAAGGGCAAGCACCAGGGCGCGCGCAGGCAGGCGCCGGGCGGCAGCGTCCGCGCCATCGTCTTCCACGGCGACCGCGACGCCACCGTGCACCCGTCGAACGGGCAGGCCGTGTACCGCCAGTTCGGCGGCGGCGCGGCCCGCACCGAGATCGAGGAGCCCGGCAAGGGCCACATGAGAACGATGTCGCTGGACGCTGACGGCAAAGTGGTGGCCGAGCACTGGCTGCTGCACGGCGCCGGTCACGCCTGGTCCGGCGGCAGTTCGGCCGGTTCGTATGCCGATCCGTCCGGTCCGAACGCCTCCAGCGAGATGTTGCGCTTCTTCCTTGCGCAGTGATTTGCTATGCTGACGGCTTCGCACATACGGAGTACATGAGATGGTTTCCCTGCAAGAGCAGCTGCTCAAGGCCGGCCTGGTCGACAAGAAGAAGGTCAAGCTGGCCAACCAGGAAAAGAGCAAGCAGCACAAGATCGAGCTGCGCACCGGCGTCGAAAAGCAGAACGAGTCGCGCGAGGCCGCGCTGGAAGCACAGCGCAAGAACGCCGAGCGCGCACGCGAGCTGAACGCCCAGCGCGACGCCGCCGCGGCGCAGAAGGCGGTCGCGGCCCAGATCGCGCAGATGGTCACGACCAACCGCCAGCCCAAGGGCAATGGCGACATTCCCTACAACTTCACGATGGGGACGAAGATCGAGCGCATCCACGTCTCGGAAAAGGTGAGGGATCACCTGGTGGCGGGCCGCCTGGCCATCGTCGCCCACGGCGGCGGCTTCGAGCTGGTGCCGCGCGTGATCGCCGAGAAGATCGCCGAGCGCGCGCCGGAAAGCGTGGTGCGCGTGACCAAAGCCGCGCCGCAGGCGGTCGAGGAAGACGATCCCTATGCCGACTTCAAGATCCCGGACGACTTCACCTGGTAATCCCAAAGAGCGCTTTTAGCGCTTCTTGATCGGCAGCGCCAGCCAGCCGCGCCAGCGGCCCTCGGGACTGCGCTCGACCATCTGGATATGCGGCCGGGTGCTGTCCAGCCGCCACAGCGACTGCTTGTCGAGCCAGTCCTCGTACATGGAGCGGAAGCGCGGCCATTCCTGGTGGAAGTCCAGGCAGGCGTAGCTCCCGGCCGGCAGCACGCGCATGCCCATGCCCGGGTCGGCGCCGGCATCGTCGGCGTGGCCGAAGTCGTAGCAGTATTCGCTCTCTCCCGTAAAACCGGGATCCTCGTCGAACACCCCAAACCAGGGCCGGACTTCCGGCGCGCCGGCCGCGGCGTCACGCCGCTCGCGCTCGCAAACCACATCGTTGCAGGCGATCGACAGCGCCGCGCCGGACTGGCCGAAGAAGCGCTGGTAGCGCAGGACCACGGCCGGCAGCATGCGCACGGCGATGCGCGCGGCGATGGTGCCGGGCTGCGGCGGGCAGTAGGGCGCCAACAGCGCCTCGAGATTGTCCGGCTCGGCCACGAAGAAGCTGACGTCGCTCTCGCGCCCCACCTGCTGGTCCATGTATGCGCGCCAGCCGCCTTCGCGCCAGGCCTTGGCCGACATGGCGAACTGCTGCTTGAAGGCCTTGGCGAAGGCCGCGTTGGACGGGAAGCCGCAGTCCTGGGCGATGCGCACGATGGCCACGTCTGGCTCGTGGCGCAGCAGGTGGGCGGCGCGGCGCAGCCGGCGCTTTCTCTGGTATTCGACGGCCGAGAAGCCGGTCAGCTCGCGGAAGATGCGGTCGAAGTGGAAGGACGAATAGCTGGCCGACGCCGCCAGGCTTTTCAGCGCGAGCGGGTCACCGACCGAGTCCAGCATCAGGTCCATCACTTCGTACAGGCGCGATACGCGCGAGGGCGGCTTCATCCGGGTTTGTTTACGAAATAATTACAAATATGAAATAAGTATATTCCGTAAATAACCCGCCTTTGGCAAGCATTTGCCGCGTATGCATGGCCAAAGTGTTGTTAACGTGTGTGTTTTGTCGCCTCCAGGCGGTTGACGTCGAAGCCCTGGCGCGAAAGCCGGTCGAGCAGGCCGGCCATGGCCAGGCGCGGCACGGTGGGCGTGCGCGACAGGATCCACAGGTATTCGCGCTTCGGTTCGCTCACTGCCGCCAGCTGGAAGTCCGGGTCGAGGTCGATCACCCAGTAATCGCCCCACACCATCGGCAGGAAGGACAGCCAGCCCGGCGCGAAGCGCACTTCGAGCTTCGGCGAATCGGCCGGGCCGATCTGGCGCGCGCTGCCGACTGCCTCGTCGATGCGGCCGTCGGCGCGGCGGCAGCGGTTGATCACCTGGATGCCGCCGCCGGGCTGCAGGCTGTAATGCGCGGTGGTGTCGCGGTCGCACTGCTTCTGGAAGCGGTTCGGGTACTTGGCGATCTCGTACCAGGCGCCGAGGTAGCGCGGCACGTCCAGGGACGCGATGGATTCGAGATCGGAACCCTCATGGCGTTCGCGCGCGGCGGCCAGCACGGTCATGGTGGCGCCGAGCAGGCCAAGGGCGATCAGGGCGAGGCGGGAAACGGGTAGGGGCATGGCAGGCGTCCGTGGTCGATAACGCCGCCAGCTTAGCAGCTGCGGGCCGATGCCGTCGCCGGCCCCGGCATCTTACTTTTGGCGGCGTTCGACCGCGGCAACCCCGTTGGCCAGCGCCAGGATCAGCACCACCAGCGCCATCAGGCCGATGACGCTGGCCAGGTGCAGCACGGTGGCGGCCGGGCCGGTGGGCGGGGCGGCGATCGCGCCGGAGCGGTCGAGCATGAACAGGGCGACCAACACCACGCTCACCAGGGCGCTCCACAGCAGTGCCGGGCGCAGGCCGCCGAGCAGCATCGCCACCGCCGGGCACAGCACGAACCAGGGCGTGGTCGGGGCGGCCAGGCCGCCCAGGTAGACTGCCATCCAGACCTTCAGCAGGAACAGGGCGCCGACGAACAGGTCGCGCGCGGCGGCGATCGGCAGGCCGGCGGCCAGCGTGAAGGGCGTCACCATCATGACGATGCCGGCGGTCAGCACGACCATGCCCACCGAGTCGAAGCCGAGCAGGTGGTACATCATGGTCAGCAGCGGCACGCTGGCCGCGGTGACGGCCGCCAGCACCGTCAAATTGCGCGCAGCCTGCCATTGGCGGGTATCGGCGCGCAGGGGCGCCGGGAGAATGCTGTCGAACAGCTTGATCATGCTATGGGGAGGGTGGGTGATCATTCTGTTCTCCGTTGGCGTTCCAGGAAGCCTGCGAGTTCGTTGACGCTCTGGTAGTCGAACAGCAGCTCGGGCACGATGGGCATGCCGAGGCGCTGCTCGAGTTCGACCGCGATCGAGGCGGTAGCCAGCGAATCCATGCCGAGCGCCGCGAACGGGGTGTCGGGGTCGATGCGATCGAGGGTCTGGCGGCTCTCGGTGCGCAGCCAGGCCAGCACGCAATCCTGGACCACGGCGTGGATGCCGCTGCCCTTGCCGTCACCTGCTTCAAGTGCGGGCGTCGAAGCCTCGGCCGGTGCCTGCACCGGTGCGGCCTGCGGCAGCGCAGCGGGTTTCGCGCCGGCGCGCAGCAGCAGCGCGTCCGGCTGCTGGTCTTCGCCCGGCATCTGCTGGTCGATGTCGCCGATCTCCTGGGCGTAGCCGGCCACCAGGGCCAGCAGGTCGCCGGAAGAACTGTAGGGGCGCTGGCCGGCGAGTTCCGCCAGCAGCGCCTGTAACTGATGATTGAAGCGGCGCCGCGCCCACACCACGGCATTGCTGGCCGCCTGCGCGTCGCCGCTCTGCGACTGCTGGCGGCGCTCGGCGGCGCCCAGCAGGAAGGCGCTGGCCGACAGTTCGCCGAGCTTGTAGTCGGTCCACTGGCGCGCCGCGATCTTCGAACCGAACAGGCGCTGCGCGCCCTCGGCCAGCGTGGCCACGCGGGCGATGGCGGCATCCAGCTCGGTGCACAGGGCCGACCTGCCGAGGGCGTCGGCCAGGAAGGCGCGCCCGGCGCCGCCCGGCTTGGCCAGCGCCGCGCCGAGGTGGGCGTACAGGGTCTCGGTCGGGCCTTCGAGGATGCGCAGCACGCGCGCGTCGCGCAGGATCTGCGGCGCGCCGTTGGATTCGATGTAGCCGCGCCCGCCCAGCATCTGCACCAGCAGGTCGGCCGCTTCGCCCAGCGCTTCGGTGGCGGCGGCTTTACAGGCGATATAGGCTTCGGCGGCAGGCGCGCGGCCGGCGTCGATTTCAGAGGCGATCGCATACACCAGCGCTTCGCTGGCCTGGATCGCGGCGGTCAGTTCCTGCAGGCGCACCACGGTCACGGCATTCTCGGCCAGCAGGCCGGTAGCAACCGTGCGGCGCGAGGCATAGCGCGCGATCAGCTGGGCGCAGCGTTTCATGGCGCCGACGCAGATCGCGCCGATGCCCAGGCGCGAGAACAGCATCGCGTCGTGGGCGGCTTCCATGCCTTCGCCCGGCGCCAGCAGCACCGCGTCGTCGGGCACGAAGGCATTCTCGAGGAACAGGGTGTTCTGGACCATGCCGCGCATGCCCATGGTCAGGGATTCCGGACCCTGCACCAGGCCCTCGTTGTCGGCGTTCACCAGCAGCGAGATCATGCCCAGCGGCGCGCCCTCGGCGCTGCTGGCCTTGGCGAACACGGTGGTCAGGCCGGCCCAGGAGGCGAGGCCGATCCACTGCTTTTCCGCGTTGACGCGCCAGCCGCCCGGCACCTTGACGGCGCTGGCGCGCAGGGCCATCGGGTTCGAGCCCGCGGCCGGTTCGGTCAGCGCAAAGGCCGCCAGCTGGCGCCCGGCGGCAAGCTGCGGCAGCAGGCGTTCGCGCTGGGTATCGCTGCCGAAGCGCAGCAGCGGGCGCAGGCCGAGGCCGTTGTGCACGCCGACCATGGTGGCGACCGTCATGTCGACCGCCGCCAGCTGTTCCAGCACGCGCATCAGGTCGACGGTGGCCAGATCCTTGCCGCCGGCGCTGCGCGGCGCCTGCAGGCCGAAGAAGCCGGCATTGCCGAGGTCCAGCACGACGTAGGGCGGAATCGTGCGGCGTTCGTCGATGACGCGCGAATTCAGGCGCCGCTGCGCGTAGCGGCGCAGCCAGACTATCATCTGGTCGGCGGTGCTGCGCGACAGGGCGCGCGCGGCGTCGGCGCTGGCCGGGGCCGGCGCTGGCACCGCTGGCGTCACGGCCGCCACGGAGGCTTGCGGCGCAGATGCCGGTGCTGCAGCCGGCGCGGTTGCCGGCGCCGGGCCGCGCGGCGTACGGCGGTCGAAGATCGAACCCGGCATCACGTAGACCAGCTCGAGCTGGCCGTGCAGCGCCAGTTCCTTGCAGCGCGAACGCTGCACCTTGCCGCTGGTGGTGCGCGGGAAGGTGCCCGGCTTGACGAACACGATCGAAGACACGGAGACGTCGAACTGCTGGGCGATCACCTTGACGATGTTCTGCGCCATCGCCTCGATGCGCGCCAGGTAGTCGTCCTTGGCCTTCTGCTGCTCGCCGCTCTGGGCCAGTTCCTTTTCCAGCTGCTGCGCCGCGCGCACCAGGCCGCGGTTGGCTTCGGCGACGATCGCCAGCTTTTCCTGGCCGCCGATCTCCACCGAGAAGGCCGCGCACATGTTCGGTTCGATGAAGTCGATCGTGTGTTCGATCACTTCCTCGATGTCCTGCGGGTAGACGTTGCGGCCGTTGATGATGATGAGGTCTTTCAGGCGGCCGGTGATGAACAGCTCGCCGTCGCGCATGAAAGCGAGGTCGCCGGTGCGCAGGAAAGGACCTTCGCCGGTCTTGGCCAGGCGGGCGCCGAAGGTGGCTTCGGTTTCGAGCGGGCGGTTCCAGTAGCCGTGCGCCACGCTGGGGCCGCTGACCCAGACTTCGCCGACGCGGTGGCTCGACACCGGTAGGCAGGTCTCGGGATCGACCACCAGCACCTTGCTCCCCAGGCCGACGCGGCCGGAGCTGACGATCTCGCGCGCGTCCGGATCGCCCGGCGCCGCATCGCGGATCTGGTTCCCTTCCAGCAGGGACTTGCTGACGGTGCGCACCAGCGGGCCGCGGCCGCGCGGGCCGCCGGTCACGAACAGCGTGGTCTCGGCCATGCCGTAGCAGGGGAACAGCGCGCTTTCACGCATGCCGGCGCCGGCGAAGGCATCGGTAAAGGCGCGCAGCGTGCTGGCGCGCACCGGCTCCGAGCCGTTGTAGGCGACTTCGAGGCTGGACAGGTCCAGCTGCGCCTTCTGCTCGTCCTTGACCTTGGTGGCGCAATAGTCCCAGCCGAAGTTGGGCGCGCCGGCGCAGGTGCCGCGGTAGCGCGTGATCGCGTCCAGCCAGATCATCGGGTTCTTCAGGAAGGCGGCCGGCGCCATCAGCACGCAGTGGAAGCCCACATGCATTGGCGAGACCACGCTGCCGATCAGGCCCATGTCGTGGAACAGCGGCAGCCAGCTCACCATCACGGTGTCCGGGTGGAAGCCGAAGCCTTCGCGGATCGACTCGACGTTGGCGGCGATGTTGCCGTGGGTGATGCGCACGCCCTTGGGCAGCGAGGTCGAACCGGAGGTGTACTGCAGGAAGGCGGTCATGTCGGCCGAGATGGCCGGCAGCGCGGACGGATCCCCGGATGCTTCCAGGACGTCGGTGCACATGCATTCGCGGTTCGAAGCATCCACCAGCGACAGGCTGGCCTTGATCGCCGGCTCGACGTCGCTGCGGGTCAGGATCAGGGCCGGGTCGGCGTCGTCCAGCAGGGCCTTCAGGCGGCGCGAGGCGCGGCTCTTGTGGGGGATGGTGGCCGGCACCGCGATGATCCCGGCCAGCAGGCAGGCAAAGTAGACGGTGATGAATTCGAGGCCGGCCGGGTAGAGCAGCAGCGCGCGGGCGCCCGGCTCGGCATGCTTGGCCAGCGCGGCGGCCAGCGCGGTGGCGCGGCGTTCCAGCTGGCCATAGGTCAGCTCGTCGATCTTGCCGTCGTCACGCAGGAAGGTATAGGCCAGGCGGTCAGGCGTCTGCCGGGCATGCTGGCGCAGCCGCTCGTGCAGCAGGACGCATTCATTGTTGACCGTGTCGATGTCTTCCCGCATTTGTCCCAAGCTAGCTCCTGATTACTGCCGGCGGCGTGCTTCTCCGGCAGCGATGGCGTCGCGCGCCCGGGCCACCGTTTGGCCGATGATCGGTGCAGCGCGTTTAATTTGCTGCATATTATGGTTGGACATGAGCTGCAGGCGCAAGCGCGAAGCGCCGACCGGCACCCCGGGGAACTCGACCTGGTTCACGAACACCGACTGTTCAAATAGCAGTTTGCCGGTCAGGCGCGAGACTTTTTCGCTGCCGATCAGCACCGGCACGATGGCCGAGGGGATGCCCATGCAATGCAGGCCTTCGCCCGCCAGCTGGGCGCGCAGCCCGTCCACGTTGCGCATCAGGTCGGCGCGCAGCGAGTCGCCCTCGTCCGAACGGATGATCTGGATGCATTCCAGAATGACGGCCGACTGTACCGGCGACAGCGCGTTCGAGAACATGTGCGGCCCGGCGTACAGCTGCAGGTGGCGCTTGACGGAACGCGAGGCGGTGGCGACGAAGCCGCCGTTCGAGGCGAAGGATTTCGAGAACGCGCCCATCACCAGGTCGATCCGGCCCAGCATGCCCTGCTGGGCGATGCAGCCGCCGCCGCCCGGGCCCATGGCGCCGAGGTCGTGGGCCACGTCCACCAGCAGGGTGGCGCCGTATTCGTGGCACAGCGCCTGCAGCGCAGCCAGGTCGGGCGTGTCCGAATCCATGCTGAACAGGCCTTCGGTGACGACCAGGATGCCGTGATCGGTGTCGCGCGCGCGGATCGCGCCCAGCAGTTCGCGCACGTGGCCGACGTCGAGGTGGCGGTTGATGCTGACGTTGGGCGTGGCGGCGCTGGCGCCCTGGCGCAGCGAGGCGTGGGCGAACTGGTCGATGACGATGTGGTCCTGGGCCTGCACCAGCGCGGTGATGGCGCCGAAGGCCGCGCCCCAGCCGGTCGGGAACAGGGCGACGTGCTCGGTCGCGACCAGGCCGGCGATGGCCTCCTCGAGCGCCAGCGAGGTGCGGGTATTGCCGAGCAAAACAGCCGAGCCGGCGCTGTGCGGGCCGGCGTCGCGCAGCGCGCGCGCGGCGGCCTCGCTCACCTGCGGGTGCGAGGCCAGCGACAGGTAATCCTGGGACGCGAAATTGATGCCGCGTGCGCCGTTGCCGCCTTCGTCGCGGATGCTGGCGATCGGGTGCGGGGCGCCGTCGAGCGAACGGGCGTATTGCCACAGGCCGTCGGCGCTACGCGCCTTGTGCCAGGCTTCGACCGGCTCGGTGCGGCGCAGCAGGTCGGCGCCGCGCGGCTGCGCGAACTGGGCCGCGGTGCCGCCGAGCGAACCGTTGCCCAGCATGGCGTCGACCTGGCGCGCGAGTTCGCGCTCGGCCGCCAGTTGCGGATCCTCATCCGTATCAATCGCTTCGTGGTCCTGTATCGATGGAGTAGACATGCGTATTCCCTGTTAGGCGACATGCAGGGCGGGGCCCTGGTCGGTAGCGGCTTGCTGGCGCAGCAGTTCGGCCACTTTGTCGGCCGCCAGCGGACGGTGGAAGTAGTAGCCCTGGGCGTAGTCGCAGCCCATGGCCGTCAGGTCGGCCAGCTGCTCTTCGGTTTCGACCGCTTCCGCGATCACCGCCAGCTGCAGGCGGTGCGCCATGTGGATGATGGATTCGGCCAGCGCATAGCCGCGCGCGCCGGTTTCTCCCTGGCCGAGGCGGGTGACGAAGCTGCGGTCCATCTTCAGGATATCAGCCGGGAGCTCGGTCAGGTAGCCCAGGCTCGAATAACCGGTGCCGAAATCGTCGATCGAGACCTGGACCCCGGCCTGGCGCAGCGTCTGCAGGCCCTGGCGGTTCATCTCCATGTTGTCGATCAGGATGCCCTCGGTGATCTCGAGGTCCAGGCAGGACGGCGCGATGCCCGTCTCGGCGATGATCTCCAGCACGCGGTCGACCAGTTCCGGATGCTTGAGCTGGCGCGCCGACAGGTTGACCGCCGTCTTCAGCGCCGGCAGGCCGGCGTCGCGCCAGGCGCGGTTCTGGGCGGCGGCGGTACGCAGCACCCATTCGCCGATCGGCACGATCAGGCCGGTCTCTTCGGCCAGGGTGATGAAACGGCCCGGCTCGATGCGGCCGTACTGCGGATGGTTCCAGCGGATCAGCGCCTCGACGCCGACGATGCGGCGCGTGGCGATGTCGACCTGGGGCTGGTATTCCAGCAGCAGCTGGTTCTGGGCCAGCGCCTCGCGCAGGTGGTTCTTGAGGATCAGGCGCTCGCTCGGCGGCAGCGGCGCGTCCGAGGAGTAGACCTGCACGCTGTTCTCGCCCCACATCTTGGCGCGGGTCATCGCGGTGTCGGCGCGCTTGAGCAGCGTGTCGATGTCGCAGCCGGGGGCAGGGAAGGTGGCGATGCCGACGCTCAGGCTGACGAAGGATTCGCGCTCGCCGGCGCGCAGCGGCAGGGCGAAGCGGTCGAGGATCTTTTCCGCCACCTGCTGGGCGTCGCCGAGCTGGGCCAGGTCTTCCAGGATCACGATGAATTCGTCGCCGCCCCAGCGCACCACGGTGTCGGAATCGCGCAGGCAGTCGCGCACATTGGCCGCGATCTGGGCCAGGATGGCGTCGCCGGCTTCATAGCCGAGGGCTTCGTTGATGTCCTTGAACTTGTTCACGTTCAGCAGCATCAGGCCGACCAGGCGCTCGTTGCGGATCGAGCGCGACATCGCGTGGTTCAGGCGGTCGCGCAGCACGCGCCGGCCGAGCAGGCCGGTGAGCGGGTCGCACTGGCTGGTGTCGGTCAGCTCCAGCGGCAGCAGCGCCGGCGCGGCTTCCGCTTCCGCCTGGACTTCGGCCTGCTCGCGCGACAGTTCGACGGTCTGGCCATAATTGATGACCCGGTTGCGGCCGCTCGACTTGGCGGTGTACAGGGCTTCGTCGGCGCGGGTGACGGTCTGGCCGATGGTCTCGCCCAGGCGGAACTGGGCCACGCCGATCGACACCGAAACTTTCAAGTCGCTGGAGACGTCGCGGAACATGAGGCGCTCGATGCCCATGCGGACCCGCTCGGCGAACAGCATGGCGTCTTCCAGCGAAGTCTCGGGCAGCATCAGCAGGAATTCCTCGCCGCCGTAGCGGCCGAAGGCGTCGCTTTCGCGGATCTGCTTCTGCACCGTGACGGCAAAGCTGCGCAGCACCGCGTCGCCGGCGGCGTGGCCGTAAGTGTCGTTGATGCGTTTGAAGAAGTCGATGTCGAGCAGGCAGACGCAGAAGGCCTGGGCGCCTTTGACCACGCGCTCGCGCTCCTGCTCGATCAGGCCGATCAGGTGGCGGCGGTTATGGCTGCCGGTCAGTTCGTCGCGGATCGCCAGCTCGTTGATGACGTTCAGCGCCTGCTCCAGCTTGATGAAGCCTTTTGTCTTGGTCAGCTCGAACAGCAGCACGAACACGACGATGACGAGATAGAGGCCGAGGTCGCACAGCAGGTAGAGCAGGTCCATGTCCTTGACCGGATGGGCCGGCAGGGCGACGCCTATCAGTGGCAGGATATAGATGGCGGCCACCGCGCCGCAGCTCATGGCCAGCCAGAACACGGCGGTCCCGACCCCGCCCAGGAACATCGCCACCACCGGCGCCGTGATCAACCAGCCGGCGGTGGGCGCGTTTACCCCGCCTAAATTAAAAGTCAGCCAGGTGAAGTTGAAGAATACCGCGCACAGGAAGACTTCGCGCGCGATCGCGATGCTGCGGGTCGCCCTCAGCAGGAAGGGCGCAACGAACATGAAGGCGCAGCAGGCCAGGATTTCCTGGGCCGCCGTCGAGAAGCCGAGCAGGTAGTAGGCCAGCGAGTAGAAGGGCCCCGAGAGCGCGGCCAGGACCACGGCGTTGACGACGTTCTGCGCCCGCGTGAGCTGGGCAGCGTTCTGCTGCGCCTCGACGGGGATGAACCAGTGGATCGCCGTCATGTAACGGTCGATCAACCTGGAACCGATATTTTTCATGGAGTTTCTCGGCTTATTGCCGGTTAATTATTGTTATACGCAGCAACGATACGTCTTGAAAATGTTTCCAGAGGGAATTTGCCGATGTTAGCATGTTCGCGAACTTGCGCTATACCAATTTGATGACTATGCGTATGGACCAAGACTCAGCTGTTGTACGGATGCCAGCAAGCGAAGTATTACCGCCAACACTGCACCAGGATGGTGCAAAACATTGGCGGTAGATTATTGAATTTGAGTGCGTTTCGCGCCCACCGACATGTTCAGCAGCCACTTCGAGATCAGCCGCTTTTTTAATAGAGGCTGCTCGGTGAGAGCCCGGGTGTCTCCGGACAGGGTCTGCAGGCGCCAGATCGCCAGGCCGGTGGACAGGAAGGAAATCGCGATGACGATCGCAAAGGCTAGTCTGAGTTGATGGCGCACGCTGGCGTTTATTGCTCGAATCACATTGGCTCCGCTACGAGAATTGCAAAGTGACAATGAGTATTGCCACATGGAAAGATCGCAAGAATACCAGCGGGATGCGGAAGTGGATATGCTTTTTGGATAGAAAATCGAACAGGCGTGCGGTAAACGCCACATATGAAAACGCCAACTTTGTCGGCTGGCGTTGTCCTGGACAGCTAGTGAAGACTTACTGCAGCCTGTTGGCGCGCTGGGCTTGCAGCTGCTCGCGGATCTGTTCGCGCAGTTGCTGCGCGTTGGAGTGGGTGTAGTCCTTGTTCACCTCGAGCTTGATCAGCGGCTTGATGTGCGAATCGAGGTAGTTGCGCAGGGCGCCCAGGAATTGCGGCGAGGCCGAAATCACCAGTTGCTGGAAGCGGCCTTCCTGGTGCGCGTCCATCAGGTATTTCGAGATTTCCTTGGCAAACTGCTCGGCCTCGTGTTCCTGCGGCGTCTGGGCCGGCTGGTAAGCCTTGTTCGGCGCGCCGGCCTTGGCATTGTGGGCGAAGCCCGCGGCCTCGTTGCCGCCGATGTTATGGCTGCTGCTGCCGGCCGCGGTGCGCCCGACTTCGTCGGTATTGATTTCCGAGGTGCGCATGCGCGCGGCGCTGCTGATCATGTCCTCGATTTCTTCCAGCGGCTCCGACGGATCGGCTTCCGAAAAAATCCTCGCGCGGCCGGCGTTGGCCGACACAATCCAGGTCGTCTGCATATTACCCCCTGTCAGTCGATGAAACGTGATGGATGGATCGGCATTGCGTGCCGATCATGGCTTGAATTCAGTATAGCCAAGGTTCCGAATGGCTGGCGTCACGTATCCAGCCGGTAAGGAACGCTGCGGGGAAGGGCGCTGTGTTCAAATAACTGTCCAGGACAAAGGAGGCCCATCATGACCCAGACGTTCAAGGCAGGCGACAAAGTGGAATGGCATGCATCGCAGGGCGCGGTGCGCGGCACGGTCAAGAAGAAGCTGACCGCGCCCACCGAGATCAAGGGCCACCACGTGGCCGCTTCGGAAGAAAATCCGGAATACCTGGTCGTGAGCGACGAGACCGGGGCCGAGGCGGCGCACAAGCCCTCGGCGCTCAAGAAGATTTAGGGGCTGCGCCCAGCTAGCCTAATGCGCCAGCATTCGCTTGCTTGCAATCAGTTACTTTTCGCTGTCAACTGGCAGATTGCGATATCGTTATCTGGTGATGCACGTATGTTCGTGTCGTCCCTATTGGAACCATCATGAAAAAGCTCTTGCTCAGCGCCACGCTCACCCTTTTTATGGCAAGTGCAGCGTTCGCCCAGACAACGGTGCCGAATCCGGTTGCCCCAACGACTGCAACTGCTCCAGCGAAGGCAGCTACCGGCGGCGCGGCAGCGAACCCGGCCAAGGCTGACTCTGCGAAGCCAGGCAAAGCAGACAAAGCGCAGATGGAGCAGGCCCCTGGTGGCGGTGACGGCAAAGTGTGGGCGAACGAATCCAGCAAGGTCTACCACTGCGAAGGCGACAAGTACTACGGGAAGACCAAGAAGGGTTCGTACATGGTGGAAGCGGACGCAAAAGCGAAAGGCTTCCATGGCGTGAAGGGCAAAACCTGCTCCAAGTAGTTAGCGCCAGCTTGTCCGGCCGGTTTCCAAGCCGGCCGTGTTCCTTGTTAGATTGTCGATCTATCGTTGGACACGACGACCGATTGAATGCGCAACTCTAAGCGGGCTTTCCGAAGCCACGAATTAATCGACGAGCTTCTAGAGGATCCGCTGCCCGTCCTTCCATGTCTGGACAATGCGTCCTGATGCTTTGGATTTCCCTCACTGACACGCTGCAATATTGGCATAGCCTACAGCGGCCGCTGTCGCGATTGCCGACTGTCCGCTTTTGGCCGGTTGCGAACGCTTGAAGCGCCACTCTACAACCCCGCTGCCAGGACTGTCACCCTCTGCAAAGAAGTCACTCCTGCGCAGCGCGATCCCTATCTACACGCCCTGTTTATGAAACACGGGTAAGCCCGCGCCTTCGCCCTTACATCCCGATCGCACCCCGAAACAGCGCGTGTTTACGAAAACACGGCTAAACTGCGCGCCGTTTTTCAAATCTTGTTGAGCCTGCAAAACCAAGTTTGTATAACTCCACTAGGGCGCAGTGCGATGCCCCACGGCGCAGGGACGCTGGAACAGCCGTTTAGTAAATGGCCTCGGTAGCGTCAGATAAAAGAAGCCCATCCATAGGGCACACAAGGAGATTTCACATGATGTTCAGGAACACCCCGATTGCCGCGGCAGTCGCCCTGGCCCTGTTGAGCATTGCCAGCGCGCATGCGCAGACCACGCCCGCCGACACTTCGGCTGATACGAAGGCTGATGCCAAGCAGCCGGAAAAAGTGATCGTGACCGGCTACCGCTATTCGATCGAGAAGAGCCTCGACCAGAAGCGCAACGCCAACGCCATCGTCGACGTGGTCACCGCCGAAGACATCGGCAAATTCCCCGACAAGAACGTGGCCGACGCGCTGCAGCGCGTACCGGGCGTGATCATCGACCGCAGCGGCGGCGAAGGCAAGAACGTCAGCGTCCGCGGCCTGTCCTCGGAACTGACGCTGACCCAGTTGAACGGCAATTACGTCGCCACCGCCGAATCCAACGGCGATCCTTCGCGTTCCTTCAACTACATGCTGATGCCCTCGAACATGCTGGGCAGCGCCGAACTGTTCAAGACGCCGGAAGCGCGCATCGACGAAGGCGGCATCGGCGGCACCGTGATCCTGCATACCCGCCGTCCGCTGGACGTGAAGTCGGGCAGTGGCTTCGTCAACGCCGAAGGCACCTGGGCCGACACGAGCAAGAAGGGCGACGGCCAGTTCTCCGGCCAGTACGCCTGGCATGACGAGAGCAACCGCTTCGGCGTGCTGGTCGGCTACACCCAGCAGAAGCGCACCACCCGCACCATGAGCGCCACCACCGAAAACTGGAGCTGGTACGGCGACGACTACGACGCTCATCCGGCGACGGACGTCAACGGCAAGCCCTCGGACATGACCAGCTACTGGTGGGGCCAGTCGGGCTTCTACGACCAGAGCGGCAAGTACTACACTAACTTCATGATGCCGACTTCGGTCAACTTCAACGTGAAGGAAGAGCAGCGCGAGCGCAAGGGCGGCCAGCTGACCCTGCAGTTCAAGCCGATGCGCAACCTGAACCTGACCGCCAATTACTTCCGCTTCGACCTGTCGCAGAACTCGCAGACCAACACGCTGAAGGTCCCGGAATGGAACCTGGCGCGCTACAGCGGCGACGGCAACTGGCCGGGCGGCCGCATGCTGGACGGCCTGACTTTCGACCCGAGCGGCACCATCGTCACCGGCGCCAACTACAGCGTCCATCCGGGCAAGACCTATTACTGCAGCGAAGACCAGGCCAAGGCCGCAGGCCAGAAGCCGGGCGGCTGGGGGCCGGACGATTGCACCATCCCGACCCCGCAGATCACCGGCAGCTATAACCGCGAAAAAGCGAAATCGCAGACCTTCGACATCGGCGCCGAATGGAAGGGCGAGTCGCTGGACGCGAACTTCCTGGCCGGCCGTACCTGGGCCGGCGGCGGCCCGTCGCTGCAGTTCAGCATGCCGATCAAGCCGCGCATGCAGAATGCAGACGGCAGCTGGACCCTCGGTAACTACGCCAGCAGCTGGAACCTGAACGGCACGCCGACCATGACCTTCTCGCCGGAGCTGATGGCCAACCTGGCCAAGGGCATCGGCGAGATCGACCTCGGCTCGACTTCGTCGTCGTGGACCCGCAACAGCACCAAGCAGAACTACGCCCAGGCCGACTTCACCTGGCACAACGACGGCAGCAAGTGGCTGGATTCGCTGCAGTTCGGCGCCAAGTACCGCGACGGCGGCACCCACCGCAACACCGGCAACAACTACTGGGTCTGCCCGGGCAAGGACGCCAGCAATTACGACAACCGCTACCAGGCCGGCTGCGACCCGACCGCCAACAAGTTCCAGCCCCAGTTCCTGTACGGCCAGTCGCTGGACAATATCGCGGGCGGCATCCAGGCCAGCGCCTTCCCGGCAATCGACTACGCAACCTACGTCAATTACCTGAACAAGACCTACGGCCAGATGCAGACCCGTAACGAAGACAACTTCGTGTACAACGTCGGCGAAAAGATCACCTCGGCCTACCTGCAGGCCAACATCAAGACCGACCGCCTGCGGGGCAACGTCGGCATGCGCCTGGTCCGCACCAAGCAGCATGCCGATTCGACCGACCAGGTCGAGAACTACAAGGACTACTTCTTCAACGGTCCGAACGGCACCCCGGCGCCTTGCCTGGCGGGCGGCGCCCCGGCTGCCGGCGCGCCTAGCGGTTCGGGCTGCGTCAGCGGCTTCACGACCCTGCCGGACAGCATCGCACGCACCCAGTCCTTCGTCGTCAGCTCGCTGGACCGCACCTACAACGACGTGCTGCCCAGCCTGAACCTGGCCTACGACCTGACCGATACCCTGCTGCTGCGCGCAGCCGCATCGAAGGTGATCTCGCGTCCGAGCTACGGCGACATCGCTTCGCCGGGCGGCCTGCAGAACTTCAGCCAGGAATATGTCAACGACCGCCGCCTGATCGGTGGCGGCGGCAACCCGGGCTGGTTCGGTTCGGGCAGCAACAAGAACCTGGAGCCGTACAAGGCCACCCAGTTCGACCTGGGCCTGGAATGGTACTTCCAGCGCGGCTCGGTGCTCGGCCTCGACGTGTTCCGCAAGAACGTCAGCAACTTCTCGGTGCCGGTCGTGATGGACGTGGTCCTGAACGTCGGCGGCGAGAACGTGACGGTGCAGAACTACTCGACCAGCGCCGGCGGCCGCAACGGCGTGTCGCAGGGCGCCGAGCTGTATGCCCAGCACACCCTGTCGAACGGCATCGGCTTCCAGTTCAACTACACGTACAACAAGACCAACCAGGCCGCCATCACGCTGGAAGACGGCACCAACGTCGGCTCCTCGCCGCTGGTGGGCAGCGCCCGCAACCAGGCCAACCTGACCGTGTTCTACGAAACCGACAAGCTGCTGCTGCGCGCTTCGTACAACCGCCGCGGCGAGGTGGTGGACGGCCTGCAGAACGGCTTGAACGTGTATGAAGACCCGTACAGCCAGATCGACCTGAACGCGGCCTGGAACTTCACCAGCCAGTTGAGCCTGACCGCTTCGGTGCTGAACCTGACCAGGCAGGAGACCCGCGCCCACCTTGGCAACGACACCAAGGACCGCTTCTACTCCAACGGCTACGCCGGCCGCATCGCGTACGTCGGCCTGAACTACAAGTTCTGAGTTGCCCCTTGCTCCCCGGCCTGCCTGGCCGGGGAGGTCTTTTTTGGAGGCTGCAACTTGGAGGCTGCAATGAGCATGCAGGACAGGATCACCAGCATCACCATCGTCGGCGGCGGCAGCGCGGGCTGGATGGCCGCCGCCGCCCTCGCCACTTACCTGGGCAAGAGCGCCGCCGTGCGCCTGGTCGAGTCCGAGGAAATCGGCATCGTCGGCGTGGGCGAGGCCAGCGTGCCGCACATCCGGCTGTTCAACGGCCAGTGGCTCGGCATCGACGAGGCGGAATTCGTCAAGCGCACCCAGGCCACGGTCAAGCTGGGCATCGAATTCAAGGACTGGAGCCGCATCGGCGACAGTTATATCCACGGCTTCGGCGCGATCGGACGCTCGCTCGGGCCGCTGCCTTTCCACCAGTTCTGGCTCAAGCTGCGCCAGGCCGGACGCGCCGGACCGATCGGTGACTACTCGCCGCAGACTGTGATGGCGCCGCGCGGCAAATTCGCGCCGGGCGACCGCAAGGCGGCGCCGAATTCGCCGCTGGCCGACATCGCCTACGCTTACCACTTCGACGCCACCCTGTACGCGCGCTACCTGCGCGAACTGGCGGAGCAGCGCGGCGCGACGCGCATCGAGGGCAAGGTCGTCAAGGTCAACCAGCGCGCCGACAACGGCTTCATCGAATCGGTGACGCTGGAGAGCGGCCAGGTGGTGGAAGGCGAGCTGTTCATCGACTGCTCGGGCTTCCGCGGCCTGCTGATCGAGCAGACCCTGAAGGCCGGCTACGAAGACTGGTCGCACTGGCTGCCCTGCGACCGCGCGCTGGCCGTGCCCAGCGCAAGCACCCATCCGGTCACGCCCTACACGCGCGCCACCGCGCGCAAGGCGGGCTGGCAGTGGCGCATCCCGCTGCAGCACCGCACCGGCAATGGCCATGTGTATTCGAGCCGGCATATCAGCGACGACGAAGCCGCCGCGACCCTGCTGGCCAACCTCGACGGCGAAGCCCTGGCCGAACCGCGGCAATTGCGCTTCAGCGCCGGCATCCGCAAAAAATTCTGGGACAAGAACGTGGTAGCGATCGGGCTGGCCAGCGGCTTCCTGGAACCGCTCGAATCGACCAGCATCTACTCGGCGCAGTCGGGCATCACCCGCCTGCTCAGCCTTTTCCCCACGCGCGATTTCAATCCGATGCTGGCGGAGCGTTACAACCGCGAAGCCGCCTTCGAATACGAGCGCATCCGCGACTTCATCATCCTGCACTACCACGCCACCGAACGCAGCGACACGCCGTTCTGGGACAACTGCCGCACGATGGAAGTGCCGGACACCCTGCGCGAAACCATGGACCTGTTCCGCGTCGACGGCCGCTACTTCCGCAACGGCGAGGACTTCTTCGCGCTGCCGAGCTGGGTGCAGGTGATGCTGGGCCAGGGCATCGTCCCGCAGGGCTACCACCCGATGGTGGACGAGATGCCCGAGGACAGGCTGGTGGAGCTGGTCGAAGGCATGCGCGGCACGCTGGCGCATGCGGTGGAGTCGATGCCGACCCACGAGGAGTGGATCGAGCGTTACTGGAAGGCGCCCATTGTATGAGCGCGCGTCCGTTTGCGCGGCTGTTGTTGGGGCTTTTACTCGCTGCTGCCGCCGTTTCGGCTCGTGCTGCCACGCCCGAGGGATTCGTGATCGGCAAGGGCTGGCAGTTCCGGCTCGTATCCGGCAATGCGCAGGGGGCGGCGCATCCGGAAGCGGCGCCATGGCGTGCAGCCACGGTGCCGGGCACCGTGCACACCGACCTGCTGGCGAACAAGCTGATCCCCGATCCCTATGTCGGCGCGCCCGAAGCGGGCCTGCAATGGATAGGCCTGGGCGACTGGGAATACCGCACCCGTTTCGACGCCCCGCGCGCCGCGCTGGCCAGCGCCCGCAGCGACCTGGTCTTCGACGGCCTGGATACCTTTGCCGAAGTCTGGCTGAACGGCGCCAAAGTTCTGGATGCCGACAACGCCTTCCGCACCTGGCGCGTGCCGGTGCAGGGCAAGCTGCGCGCGCAGGGCAACGAGCTGCGCATCGTCCTGCATTCGCCCATCGCCAGGCTGCTGCCGCAGGTCCAGGCCATGCCGCACAAGCTGGCCGGGAATTATCCATCGCCCTACGGCGACGAGCCGAAGGAGGCGATGACCGCCAACTTCGTGCGTAAACCAGGCTATCACTATGGCTGGGATTGGGGGCCGCGCTACGTCACCGCCGGCATCGGCAAGCCGGTGGTGCTGCAGAGCTGGAACACGGTTCGCATCGATCATCTGCAGCTGCGCCAGGACCATGTGGACGAAGCGCGCGCCGATGTCGCCGCGGTGGCATCGCTCGATGCGGTGCGCGATGGCGGCGTCGACGTGCGCTTGTGGCAGACCGCGCCGGACGGCAAGCGCTCGCTGGCGGCGCAGAAACGGGTCGAGCTGCATGCCGGCGACAACCGCATCGAGCTGCCCGTGCACGTCGAGCGCCCGCAGCGCTGGTTCCCGAACGGCTACGGGAAGCAGCCGCTGTACCGCTACGAGCTGGAAGTCGGCGAGGGCAAGGCGACGATCGCCAAAGCCGGCGCGCGCACCGGCCTGCGCAGCATCGAATTGCGCCGCAAGCCGGATGCCAGGGGCCGCGGCTTTTATTTTGCCGTCAACGGCATTCCGGTCTTCGCCAAGGGCGCGAATACCATCCCCTTCGACATGTTCCAGCCGCGGGTCACCAAAGCCCAGCTGCGCCGCGTGCTGCAGTCGGCGGTGGACGCCAACATGAACTTCCTGCGCAGCTGGGGCGGCGGTTATTACGAGAGCGAGGACTTCTTCGACCTGGCCGACGAACTGGGCCTGCTGGTGTGGCAGGACTTCATGTTCGGCGGCGGCATGCAGCCGGCCTATGACGAGGCCTTCCGCGCCAACGTCGTCGCGGAAGCACGCGACCAGGTGCGGCGCCTGCGCAACCATCCGAGCATCGCCCTCTGGTGCGGCAATAACGAGGAAGAGATCGCGTGGAAGTACTGGGGACCGGGCAAGGAGATGACGGCGGCCGCGCCCGAATTCGCCGGCAAGGTCTGGAAAGGCTATGTGCAGCTGTTCGGCGCCGACCTGCGCAAGGTGGTGGCGGAGGAAGGCGGCGGCATCGCCTACTGGGCCAGCTCTCCGAGCGACGACCTGGCGGAAGTCGCCAACACCCCTGCCAGCGGCGACATGCACTACTGGGAAGTCTGGGGCAATCCGGCGCACCCGCCCGTGAAATACCTGGAGATCACGCCGCGCTTCATGTCCGAATACGGCCTGCAGGCCTGGCCGGTGCAGCGCACCATCGACGCCTTCGCCAAACGCGCGGAACAGGGCATCGCCACGCCGGTGATCGAGGCGCACCAGAAATTCCTGGCCGGGAAGGGCAACGAAAGGCTGATGAAGTACGTGGCCTATGAATTCGGCGAAACCACCGACTTCCCGACTTTCGTCTACCTGAGCCAGGCCGCCCAGGCCGAAGGCATCGAACTGGCGGCCCTGCACCACCGCGCCAGCCGTCCCTTCACCATGGGGTCCCTGTACTGGCAGCTCAACGACGTGTGGCCGGGCGCCTCCTGGTCCAGCTTGGACTGGTTCGGGCGCTGGAAGGCGCTGCAATACCATGCGCGCCGTTTCTATGCGCCGGTGGCGGTGGCCGCCTTGCGCGATGCCGCCGGCAAGACCACGGTCAGCCTGCTCAACGACCGCACGCAGCCGGTGCGCGGCGAGCTGCGCCTGCGCGTGATGAGCCTGGACGGCAAGCTGCTGCGCGACGAACGCAAGAAGGTCGAGCTGGCGCCGCTGTCGGCCTCGAGGATGGCCGATTACGTCGATGCGGACCTGCTGGGCGGCGCCGATCCGGCGTCCACGGTCGCCGTGTTCGAGCTGCGGGCCGAGGGCGAGCCGGCTTCGCGCGGGATGGTGTACTTCAAGGCGGCCAGGGACATGCGATGGCCGGAGGCCGGCCTGCATGCCGATTTGCGCCGCGACGGCCAGGGCTACCTGCTGGACCTGCGTGCGGACAGGCTGGCGCGCGCCGTGTGGATCGATTTCGGCAATCTGGACGCCGAGCCGGCCGACAATGCCCTGACCCTGCTGCCTGGCGAAAGCCTGACGATGCGCGTGGCGTCGAAAGCCAGTCTTGAGGCGCTGCGCAAGTCCTTGCGGGTGCGTTCGCTGGCCGAGGTGCTCGCTGGCGGGAAATCGTTTACTAAAACGCGCTAAAAACGGGTGCTAAGCAGCGCCTTCGATTGACGCTACTGAGGCTGCTGGGATAAAACTCGTTTAATAAACAGAAGAATTTTGGAGACCTTGATGTATTTGACGCCGCCACGCCGCGCGAGGATACAGCCGTGAGCCAGGTCACCCTGCGCGACATCGCGGAGACCACCGGGCTGTCGATCGGCACGGTGTCGCGCGCGCTGAAGAACCAGGCCGGCATGACCGAGTTCACCCGCAACAAGGTGCGCGACGCCGCGCTGGGGCTGGGCTACGACTTCGGCCAGCTGAAGAAGGGCCGCATCCGCCGCATCGCCTTCCTGCTGCACAGCCAGCACAACACGCTGGCTTCCAGTCCCTTCTTCTCGCCGGTGCTGCAGGGCGCGGAAGCGGCCTGTCGGCGCGAGGGCGTGGCGCTGTCCTTCATCACGGTCGACCCGGCCGAGCCGGTGCTGGCGCAGATCCGCGTGCACCAGCCGGACGCCTTCGTGTGCGCCGGCTTCTTCGAGCCCGAGGTGCTGGACGCCCTGCAGCATGCCGGCAAGCCGATCGTGCTGGTCGACATGCACAGGCGCGGCTTCACCTCGGTCAACCCGGACAACCTGCGCGGCGGCTACCTGGCCACCCAGCACCTGCTGCGCTGCGGCCGCAAGCGCATCGCCATGCTGTCCGGCTCCCTGGCCCACTACAGCATCCAGCAGCGCAACCGCGGCTTCCGCCAGGCCCTGTTCGACGCCAAGGTCCATGCCGACCCGAGCCTGGAAGTCGTCGTGCCGTCGATGGGCGAGGGCGACGAGGGCGTGGCCGAGGCCATGCGCAGCCTGCTCAGCCTCCCGAAACGGGCCGACGCGGTGTTCTGCTACAACGACAGCACCGCGCTGGCCGCCATGAAATTCTGCCTGAACGAGGGCATGAAAATCCCGCATGACATCGCGATCGTCGGCTTCGACGACATCGCCGCCGCCGCTGCCGCCATTCCGCCGCTCAGCACCATCCACGTGGACAAGGAAGCGCTGGGCCGCGCCGGCATCGAATTACTGCTCAACAAACCAGACGAAAATCCATCCCAGATAACCGTGCCAGTCGAGATGGTCGTGCGCGAAAGCAGCTGCGACGACTAGAGCACACCTGACCCAGACCACCATGACCACTCTCCCGAATTTCCGCGATCCCGCCGTCCTGCTCGACCACGCACGCCACACCATGCGCTTCTACCACCCGCGCGCCATCGACCCGGCCGGCGGCATGTACCAGTATTTCAAGGACGACGGCACGGTCTACGACCCGCGCCACCGCCACCTGGTCAGCAGCACCCGCTTCGTGTTCACCTATGCGATGGCCTGGCGCCACTTCAAGGACCCGGCCTACCTGGACGGCCTGAAGCACGCCGTGACTTTCCTGCGCGAGGCGCACCGCCAGCAGGACGGCAGCTACGCCTGGATGCTGGACGGCCGCGACATCGAGGACGGCACCCAGCACGCCTACGGCGAAGCCTTCGTGCTGCTGGCCTATGCGCATGCCGCGATGGCGGGAATGGACGAGGCACGCCCGTGGATCGGCGAAGCGTTCGACCTGATGGAGAAACGCTTCTGGAACGCCGCCGACGGCCTGTACGCCGACGAAGCGAGCCAGGACTGGAGCACGCTCTCGAGCTACCGCGGCCAGAACGCCAACATGCACGCCTGCGAAGCGCTGCAGGCCGCGTGGCAGGCCACCGGCGAGCGCCGCTACCTGGAGCGCGCCTGGCTGGTCGCCTTCAACATCACCCAGCGCCAGGCCGGGCGCTGCGGAGGCCTGATCTGGGAGCACTACGACGAACAGTGGCAGCCGGACTGGAAGTTCAACATCGACGATCCGGAAAACCTGTTCCGCCCCTGGGGCTACCAGCCCGGCCACTTCACGGAGTGGGCCAAGCTGCTGGTGCAGCTGGAAGCGCGCGGCAAGGGCGTGCTGGACCAGGACCTGGGCTGGCTGCTGCCGACCGCCGAAAAGCTGTTCGGCGTGGCGGTGGAGAAGGGTTGGGATCCTGAAAACGGCGGCCTGTGCTACTCGTTGGCGCCCGACCTGGCGATCTGCGACTGGCACAAGTACTTCTGGGTGCAGGCCGAGAGCGCGGCCGCTGCCGCCATGCTGGCCAAGCGCACCGGTAACGCAAAGTACTGGGACTGGTACCAGCGCCTGTGGGAATACAGCTGGACGCATTTCGTCGATCACCAGTACGGCGCCTGGTTCCGCATCCTCGACCGCGAGAACCGCAAGCTGAGCGACGAAAAGAGCCCGGCGGGCAAGGTCGATTACCACACCATGGGCGCCTGCTACGACATCCTGACGGTGCTGGCGGAGTCCGGCCATGCATGACGCGCCATTGATGTTATGCGCCGGCGAGGCGCTGACGGACATGATCGACCAGGGCAAGGAACACTGGGTCAGCCGCGTCGGCGGCTCGACCTGGAACGTGGCGCGCGCGCTGGCGGTGCTGGGCGAGCCCACCGGCTTTGCCGGCGCCATCAGCCAGGACCGCTTCGGCGACGCCCTGTGGGCGGCCAGCGAAGAGGCCGGCCTGGACCTGCGCCTGCTGCAGCGCGTGCCGCGTTCGCCGCTGCTGGCCATCGTGGAAAAATGCGAACCGCCGCGCTACTTCTTCATCGGCGAGGACAGCGCCGACCTGCACTTCGATCCGGCGGCGCTGCCCACCGGCTGGTCGGATTCGCTGCGCTGGGCGCATTTCGGCGGCATCAGCCTGGCGCGCGAGCCGCTGGCTTCGAAGCTGGCGGCGCTGGCCGAACAGCTGAAAGAGAAGGGCGTGGCGATCAGCTTCGACCCCAACTTCCGCAACCTGATGGACGAGCGCTATACGCCGACCTTGCAGCGGATGGCCGCGCTGGCCGACCTGATCAAGGTGTCCGACGACGATTTGCGCGGCCTGTTCCCGGGCACCGAGCTCGATGAGGCGCTGCGGCAGCTGCGCGCCTTCAACCCGAACGCGCTCTGCCTGCTGACGCGCGGCGGCGAAGGCGCCAGCCTGCTGCATCGCGCGGAGCGTGCCGATGCGCGCGCGCCGAAGGTGGACGTGGTGGACACGGTCGGCGCCGGCGACGCCAGCGCGGCCGGCCTGCTGCAAAGCCTGGCCCGCTACCCGGACCGGTCGCTGCAGTCCCACCTGCACGCCGCGCTGGCGGCCGGTTCCGCCGCCTGCCTGCAGGCCGGCGCCACCCCGCCGCCGCCCGCGGTCATGCATCGATTATTCGAACAGCTCGAAGGAGACGCCTCGTGATGCGCCTGACCCGATTCACCCTCCCATTTGCGCTCGCCCTGGCGGCCGGCGCCGCGCTCGCCGCCACGCAGTCCGCTTCCCTTACCCCGGTCAATACCTTCATCGGCACCCAGGACGAAGGCAATACCTACCCCGGCGCCTCGGCCCCGTTCGGCATGATCCAGATCAGCCCGACCGCGGACCACTACGCCGGCTACCGCTACAGCGACAAGCGCATCCGCGGCTTCGGCCACTCCTACGTGTCCGGCGCCGGCTGCTGGGAGCAGGGCGGGCAGCTGTCGGTGTTGCCGGTGACCGGCCGCATCGGCCCCGGCGGCGATTTCGACACCAGTAAACCAGGCAGCTTCGACTACAAGAAGTACGGCGCCGAGTACAGCCACGAGGGCGAAGTCGGCCAGGCCGGCTACTACAAGGTCCAGCTGAGCAGCTACGGCGGCATCACGGCGGAAGCCACCGCGCTGACCCGCGCCGCGGCCGAGCGCTACACCTTCGCCCCCGGCACCGCCACCGGCCACGTGCTGCTCAACCTGGGCCAGGCCAACGAGCGCCACAACGTGGTCGGCAGCGAAATCAAGCTGATCGACGAGCGCAGCGTCGAGGGCAAGATCGTCACCAACAGCTTCTGCGGCGGCGCCAAGTACACTACCTGGTTCCGCATCGTCTTCGACCAGCCGGTGGTCGCCCATGGCATCTGGGACGACCGCGGCGGCTGGCCGGGCGTCAAGGGCCCCAGCCAGGCGGGCGAAGCCAAACCGCATGGCGTCTGGCTCAGCTTCGACCTGAAGAACGGGCGCGCCGTCACCGCGGTGAGCGCGATCTCCCACGTCGATGCAGAAGGTGCACGCAACAACCTGCAGGCCGAGGGCATGGCCGGCGGCCGTCCGATGGCCTTCGACGCGATGAAGGACAAGGCGCAGGCGGCCTGGCAGCGCGAACTGGGCAGCGTGCGCATCGACGGCGGCAGCAACGACGACCGCACCGTGTTCTACACCGCGCTGTACCACGCGCTGCTGCAGCCGATGACCGGCAACGACGCCGACGGCCGCTACCGCGGCTACGACAACAACGTGCACACCGCGCGCGACTGGACTTATTACGAGTACTTCTCGCTGTGGGACACCTACCGCGCGCAAAACCAGCTGCTGGCCCTGCTGCGCCCGCAGCGCGCGCGCGACATCGCGAATTCCGTGCTGAAGATCCGCGAGCAGGGCGGCTGGCTGCCGCGCTGGGGCTATGCCAACTTCGAGACCAACGTCATGACCGGCGACCCGGTCACGCCCTTCCTGGTCGACCTGTGGCGCTTCGGCGCATTGAAAGGACGCGAGCGCGAAGCCTATGAGGCGCTGCGCCAGAATGCCTTCGGCGCGCCGCCCTTCAATATTCGCCCGCAGGGCCGCTCGGGCAACCCGACCTATCTGCAGAAGGGCTTCGTGCAGTACGACCGCACTTTCATGGCCAAGGGCATGGACACCGACCCGCACCACGGTGCCTCGGCGACCCTGGAGTATGCGCTGGCCGACAGCGCGCTGGCGAAGATGGCCTGGGCGCTTGGCCTGGAAGACGACGCGCTGACCTTGTCGCAGCGCGCCCTCAACTGGAAGAAGGTGTGGGATCCGTCGGTGGTCGACGCGCCGACCGGCCTGCACGGCTTCCCGCGTCCGCGCCTGCAGGACGGCAGCTGGTTCGCCGACGTCGGCAGCGGCTTCGACCCGCGCGGCGACCACGGCTTCCACGAAGGCACGGCCTGGCAGTACCAGTGGCTGGTGCCGCAGGACGTGCCCGGCCTGGCCGCGGCCATGGGCGGCCAGGCCCAGGCCCTGCACCGCCTCGACCTGTTCTTCGACTACGACGCCATCCAGGCCGACCCGGCGGCGGTGCGCAAGTCCTGGGTGGTCGGCCCCTACAGCTACTACAGCCAGTTCCGCTACAACCCGAACAACGAGCCCGACCTGCACGCGCCCTGGATGTACACCCTGATGGGCCAGCCCTGGAAGACCACCACCGTGCTGCGCGCGGCGGAAACCCTGTTCGGCAATGGCCCGAGCGGCGTCACCGGCAACGACGACCTCGGCACCATGTCGGCCTGGTACCTGTTCAGCGCGCTGGGCATCTATCCGGATGCGCCGGGCAGCGGCCGCTTCCTGCTGCATGCACCGCGCTTCGCCCGCGCCGAGATCGACCTGCCGCAAGGCCGCGTGCTGCGCATCGAGGCGCCCGACGCCAAAGCAGGCGAGCGCCGCTTCGTGCAGTCCGTGAACTGGGCCGGCAAGCCGCTGTCGCGCGTGTGGCTGGACTGGGAGCAGCTGCAGGCCGGCGGCACCCTCGGCTACCGCCTGGCGCCGCAGCCGAATCCTGCGGGCTGGGGCACGCAGGCGGCCGATCTGCCCGCTGCACCAAAATAAGGAGACACCATGGAACATATTTCGCAACCGGCGCTGCGGCCGCAGTCCAGCACCACCACCGGCAACACCGGGCCGCTGGTCATCATCACCATCCTGTTCTTCATGTGGGGCCTGCTCACCGCGCTGAACGACGTGCTGATCCCGCACCTGAAGGCGCTGTACACGCTCAACTACGTGCAGGCCATGCTGGTGCAATTCTGCTTCTTCGGCGCCTACGCCATCGTGTCGCTGCCGGCCGGCGCCCTGATCCGGAAGATCGGCTACCAGAGCGGCGCCGTGACCGGGCTGGTGATCGCGGCGGCCGGCTGCGCGCTGTTCTATCCGGCCTCGATGAGCGGCTACGCGCTGTTCCTGCTCGGCTTCTTCGTGCTGGCGGCCGGCATCACCATCCTGCAGGTGGCGGCCAATCCCTACGTGACGGTGCTGGGCGACCCGCGCACGGCCTCGAGCCGGCTGTCGCTAACCCAGGCCTTCAATTCGCTGGGCACGACCATCGCGCCCATCCTGGGCGGTGTGCTGATCCTGTCCGCCGGTGCGCAACAGGTCAGCGAAGCGTCCAGCGTCCAGAAGCCCTACCTGTTCCTGGCCGGCGCGCTGCTGCTGCTCGCTGTGCTGTTCGCTTTCGCGCGCCTGCCGAAGATCGAGCACGCCGATGACGGCGTGGTGCAGCTGGACACGGCTACCCGTGCCTCGGTGCTGTCGCATCCGCACCTGCTGATGGGCGCGATCGGCATCTTCCTGTATGTGGGCGGTGAGGTCAGCATCGGCAGCTTCCTGATCAACTTCATCGGCGAGCCGCACATCGCCGCCCTGAGCGCGGCGGACGCGGCCCACTACGTCAGCTACTACTGGGGCGGCGCCATGATCGGCCGCTTCGTCGGCTTCGCCGTCATGCGCTACGTCAGCCCGGGCAAGACCCTGGCCTTCAATGCTGCCGTCTCCATCGCGCTGATCATGGCCGCCATCTTCGGCCACGGTCAGGCGGCGATGTGGGCGATCCTCGCGGTCGGCCTGTGCAATTCGATCATGTTCCCGACCATCTTCAGCATGGCGCTGTACCGCCTCGGCAAATTCACCGGCCAGGCCTCGGGCATCCTGTGCTTGGCCATCGTCGGCGGCGCCATCGTGCCTTTCGTGCAGGGCATGGTGGCCGACGCCGTGGGCCTGCAATGGTCCTTCCTGGTGCCGGCGGCCTGCTACGCCTTCATCCTCTACTTCGGCCTGCGCTTCGCCGGTCTCTACCTCGCCGGCGACAAGCAATGAGAACAAGCCGGCTCCTGCGGATTCTTGCAGGCGCCGGCCTGATCGCCTGCATCGCCTTCTCCGCAATGCCCGCCGCCGCGGCCCTGCGCACGGTCGGCGCCGTCGTGCAAAGTACGCCGACGGACGATGGTGTGGACCTGCGCCTGTCCAGCGGTGCCCGGGTCCACGTCGGCTTCGTCACGCCGGATGTGCTGCGCGTGCGGATGAACCCGGGCGGACGCTTCGACAAGGACGTCTCCTACGCTATCGCCGGCGCCATCCCCACATCCCGAGCGACGCTGACGAAGCAGGGCACCACGATCGAACTGCGCTCCGGCAGCGGCATCCGCGCCGTGATCCGGACCTCGCCCGAGCTGGCGATCTCGGTCTACGACGGCGCCGGCCGGCTGGTGGTCGCGGCCGATCCGGCGCGGCCCATGGCCTTCAACACGGACGGCGGCGCCGTCGAAACGGCGATGCGCCGCGACGACTACGAGCTGTATTACGGCTTCGGCGAAAAGACGCTGCCGCTGTCGCGCCACCAGCAAGCCACGGTGATGTGGAATGCGGACGTGGCGCCCTATCCGGAAGGGCACGATCCGTCCTACCAGGCGATTCCCTTCTTCATCGCCCTGCACGAGGGCAGGAGCTACGGCCTGTTCTTCAACAATACCTGGCGCAGCTGGTTCGACATGGGCAAGACCGAACCCCACCGCTACAGCTTCGGCGCGAACGGCGGGGAGCTGGATTATTACGTGTTCAGCGGCGGGAAAGAGAGAACCCCGGCCGGCGTCCTGCGCGACTACACGCTGCTCACGGGACGCGGCGCCTTGCCGCCCCTGTGGGCGCTGGGCTACCAGCAGTCGCGCTGGTCCTACATGAGCCAGGAGAAGGTGCTGGACGTTGCGCGCGAGTTCCGCCGGCGCCGCATCCCGGCCGATGTGCTCTATCTGGACATCGACCACATGGACGGCTTCCGCGTGTTCACCTGGAACCCGAAGACCTTCCCCGATCCGAAGTCCATGCTGGGCCAGCTGCACGAGCAGGGCTTTCATGCGGTGACCATCGTCGATCCGGGCATCAAGGTCGACCGCAACTACGCCATCTACCGTAGCGGCCGGGAGCAGGGCGTTTATGTGAAAAACGCCGACGGCAGCGAACTGCACGCCAAGGTCTGGCCGGGCATCTGCGCCTTCCCCGATTTCACTTCGCCGGCGGCGCGCGCCTGGTTCGGCGGCTTGTATGAAGCGGCGCTGGACATCGGCGTCGACGGCTTCTGGAACGACATGAACGAGCCCGGCGTGTTCCCGGCCGACGGTTTCGACAAGCCCGAAATCTCCCTTGGCCCGCAGCGCAGCTTCCCGATCGACGTACGCCACGCCGGCGACGGCCGGCCGGGGTCGCACGCGCAGTACCACAACGTCTACGGCATGCAGATGGCGCGCGCCAGCTTCGAAGGCCTGCGCAGCCTGCGGCCCGACAGGCGCCCGCTGGTGCTGACGCGTGCCGGCTATGCGGGCGTGCAGCGCTACGCCGCGGTCTGGACCGGCGACAATTCGCCGACCTGGTCGCACCTGGCCCTGACGATCCCGATGCTCACCAACCTGTCGGTGTCGGGCGTGCCTTTCGTCGGCGCCGACGTCGGCGGCTTCATGGGCAGCCCGAGCGCGGAGCTGCACACGCGCTGGCTGCAGGCGGCGGCGCTGACGCCTTACTTCCGCACGCATTCCAGCGACGTCTCCGCGCCGCGCGAGCCCTGGGCCTTCGGCGCCGGGCTCGAAGCCATCAACCGCAGCACCATCGAGCTGCGCTACCGCCTGCTGCCTTATTTGTACACGCTGTTCGAGGAGAGCGAGCGCACAGGCCTGCCGCCGATGCGGCCCCTGTGGTTCGCGTATCCGGGCGATACTCGCGCCGCCCTGGTCGACGACCAGTTCCTGCTTGGCGCCGACCTGCTGGTGGCGCCGGTGCTGCGCGAAGGACAGCGCAAGCGCGAGGTCTACTTCCCCAAGGGCGATGCGTGGCTGGACTGGTGGGACGGCAGCCGCCACGAAGGCGGCAGCGCCGCGATGATCGCGGCGCCGCTGGACCGGTTGCCGCTGTTCGTCCGTGCGGGGGCGAGCGTGCCCGTGTCCGGGGTGGTGCAGCATACGGGCGAGATGAAGGGCGCCGGGCTGACGCTGGCGGTCGCGGTGGGCGGCGAGGGGACCAGCCACGTGTTCCAGGATGCCGGCGATGGCTATGGCTACCGGGAGGGCAGGTCGCGCCGGATCGCGGTGGCGCAGGACGGGCAGGGCCTGCGGCTGGACATTCCGCGGAACCGCGGCTACCAGCGGGTGGAGGCCATCGAGTTCATCGGCTTGCGGGCGGCGCCGGCTGGCGTGCACATCGACGGCAAGCCTGTGCAGGATCTGCGCTTCGATGCGGCGGCGCGCCGTCTGCGCATGGCGTTGCCGGATGAGAGCGTGAAGCGGATCACGCTCGTCCAATAAGCGAAACCAAGCCCTGCGCTATTGGAAATAGAATTTTGCATTTGGAAACAGTGAGGCCGTTTTTCCACAATATGCACCTGCAATTGCAATCCCGTTCAGTTGGAGCAAACTCAAGAATGCGGCAGAAATCCGCTGTCGCGGTCGGCAAACTTCTTGAATCGGGAGTATTCGGCGATGCCAAGTTCCACAGCAAAGAATGCGGGCAAGACAACGGGCGCCAAGAAACGAAAAAGCGCCAAGTTCAAAGTGGACCGAACCGACGGGGTGGTGAAGCTGGAAGGGCGCGGTCGCTTCATCGGCTCGGGTAAAAAGCTGAAGGTGGCCAAGACCGAGGACCGGCGCCATCTCTTGCACCTCAGTGAGCAATTGAAGCCGGTGTTGAGCCGCGTGTTCACCGCCCTGGAGCGGGAGCACAAGGGCGATAAGTCGAAAGCGCTGGCGGTTGTGCTGAATCACCTGCGCAAGCGGAACTTCAAGCGCCTGCCGAAAACGCTGGATCAGGCAATCATTCGTGTGGCCGACGAAGTCAACAGCTCGTCCATGAACCTGGTGCCCGACGATGCCGGGATCAACAAGGCGATCGAACATCTGCGCGCCGATTTGCGGGTTTATCTGACCGAGGCAGCCAAGGCCACGGCAGGCGTCTACCTGGACGATACGGGCACCCTGCTCGGCACCGAGATGGCACGGCTGCGTGCGCTTGCGGACAAGAGCTTCGCGGCCAAGAATGAAGGCACGCCGATCCAGAATGCACGCGACGTCATGACCGCGAGCGTGCGCGAACTCATCAAGGCCCAGCAGTCGCCCGCGGAAGTGCATGCGCTGGTCATGGATCTGACCTACAGCGTGACTTTCGACCTGTCCTCCAAGGCCAGGCGGGAGCAGACGGCGCTGGTGCTGAAATGGCAGCGCGATATGGCGGCAGCCGAGAGTTGGCCGGCCGAGCAGCAACTCGATTGTATGTTGGGCATCATCCAGTAAGCGGACACTTCCCTCGAACGGAGGACTTCCATGGGCATTCTATCCAGCGTTGGAAAGAAATGTACCAACGCGTATGCGGACGTGAAAATGCTTCAATGTGCGCTCAGCTATTTCTGGCGCGGCGCACCGTATCCCGCCGTCGGCATCGACGGCAAATGCGGAGATGGCACCGTCGCTGCGATTGCCGACTATCAGGAGCGCATTCAGCACATGGCCAAGCCAGATGGTCAGATATCTCCTCATGGCAAGACCATCAAGTCTCTCTTCGATAACATACCTTCCACATTCGACCTGTGTTCGCTGCGTGGCATCATGGTGTACGCTGAGCGGGAATCGGTTGTCCGCTATTACAAGCATCTGGTCACGACGATGGAAACACGATCGATCAACACGCCCTTGCGGCGCGCGCATTTCCTCGCCCAGCTCGGTCACGAGAGCGGCAGCTTCAAGTACAACGAAGAGATTGCCAGCGGTACGGCCTACGAAGACCGCAAGGATTTGGGCAACACGCAAAAAGGCGATGGGGCCAGGTTCAAGGGCCGCGGACTGATCCAGCTGACGGGGCGTAGCAATTATCTGGCGTATGGGAAGTCGATTGGCCGCGACCTGACGGTGGACGGCAACTGGAACCTGGTTGCCACCGATCCCGAGCTGGCGGTGGATGTGGCCGGGTGGTTCTGGGAGACGCAGGGACTCAACGCGTGGGCCGATGCCGATAAAGTGGAAAAGATCACGAGAATCATCAATGGGGGCCTCAACGGTCTGGCGGACCGCAAAGCCTATCTGGCCCGGTCAAAATGGTTCCTGGTGTACCCATGATGCGCCCAATCGTCGCTTCACTCGCTCTGGCGCTGTTGTCGGCAAGCGCCATGGCACAAGAGGTACGCGAAATCCGTTTCGCGCCAGGGAGTAGCAGCGCCACGGTGTCGGGTGCTGTCGTTCGTGGCACGCGCGACATTTATTCGTTTTCTGCGCGCAAGGGACAGAAGGCCAGTATCGACGCTTCGGCTGTCGAGTCCAACGTCGCCATCACCGTCTGGCGTCCAGGAACCCGCCTGGGGGCGGACGATGAAGACATCCAAGGCAAGGCCTTGCCCGGCGCAGGCGAAGGCGAGGACGCACAGCGCTGGGCCGGTTCACTTCCGGAAACCGGCCGTTACCTGATCGTCGTCGGTCCGACGCGCGGCAACGCTACTTACCAACTGCGGCTAGGCATTGTTGCGCAGTCGTCCAAGCAGCCGGCGAGTGCTCCCTTACACCCGCCTGAATAGTTCTCCTGCTTCCCGGTTTGTGCGATGGCAAAACATTATTAGCACATTCCAAATTGGAACGCCACTGGACTTTTAGCGCTTTTTGCGCTATCATTCGTGCAATATATTTGTTCAAAAGTATTTCCGCAGCACCGTATTTCCTCTCAACGAGCGGGAAATAATTCTTGGGCCCAGCGCCCGTATCCGTAATCGTCGTTAAAAGTCCTGAAACCCAGCCTCTTTTAACACGCCTATGACACCCTGGCCCGGCGTGAACGCCGCCGGAACGCGTGCCTCGTTTCTTTTCGCCGCTTGCGCACGCCGATGCGCCGTTGCATCGCCAACGGCCCAGGGTTTCATTGCCTTTGCCAAATCGAAGGAGAACCACACAGTGGCAAAACAAATCGTTATCGACCATGTCTTCAAGGTATTCGGTAGTCAACCGGAACAGGCACTGGCGCTGGTCCACCAAGGGGCCAGCAAGCAGGATATCCTGGCCCGGACCGAATGCACGATCGGTGTGTTCGACGCCAGCTTCACCATCGAGGCTGGCGAGATCTTCGTCATCATGGGCCTGTCCGGTTCGGGCAAGTCGACCCTGGTGCGCATGCTGAACCGCCTGGTCGAGCCGACCGCCGGCCGCATCCTGATCGACGGCGAGGACATCAATACCTTGCCGGACGCGCAGTTGCGCGCCTTGCGCCGCAAGGACATCAGCATGGTGTTCCAGTCGTTCGCGCTGCTGCCGCATGTTAACGTGCTCGACAACACGGCCTTCGGCATGGAGCTGGCCGGCATTCCCAAAGCCGAGCGCCATGCGCTGGCCCGGCAGGCGCTGGAGCAGGTCGGCCTCGCGGCCTATGGCGCCAGTTATCCTGACGAATTGTCCGGCGGTATGCAGCAACGCGTGGGACTGGCGCGCGCGCTGGCTTGCGACCCGGCGATCCTGCTGATGGACGAGGCGTTTTCCGCCCTCGACCCCATCATGCGCACGGAAATGCAATCGGAGCTGCTGCGCCTGCAGCAGATCAAGCGCCGTACCATCGTCTTCATTTCGCATGACCTCGACGAAGCCATGCGCATCGGCGACCGGGTCGCCATCATGAAGGACGGGCATGTGGTGCAGGTGGGCACGCCCGAAGAGATCCTGCGCAAGCCTGCCAACGATTACGTGCGCAACTTCGTGCGCGGCGTCGATGCGGCGGCCGTCTTCAAGGCCGGCGACATCGCCCGCAAGAGCCAGATCGTGGTGTCGGAATCGCCCAGCCGCGGTTCGCGCGCGGCCCTGTCGATGCTGGAAGAGCAGGACCGGGCCTACGCCTATGTCGTCAACCCCAGGCGCGAGTTCCTCGGCCTGGTGTCGGCCGAGTCGCTGCGCAGCGCGCTCGAAGGCCATACCGGCCCGCTGGGCCTGTCGCATGCCTATCTGCCGGATGTGCAGACCATCAGCGCGGACGAGCCGGTTGCCGGCCTGTTCGGCCAGGTGGCGCAATTGCCGTATGCGGTCCCGGTGGTGGCCGAGGATGGCAGCTTCCGCGGCGCCATCAGCAAGACCACCTTGCTGAAGTTCCTCGACCGCGATACGCCTCCCATTGCCGAGCCCCAGATCCAGAAAGGACAAGCATGAATCCAACTACCAACCCATGGCTGCCGACTCCGCCGGCTGACACCGCCTGGCTCGACGCGGCAGCGCCGGCCGCCGCGTCCGGGCACGCCGACGGCTTTCAGCTGACGCAAATCTTCGATGGCTCGCTGCCGCTGGCATCCTGGATCAACCAGGGCCTGGGCTGGGCCGTCGAGCATTTTCGCCCGTTTTTCCAGGCCGTGCGTGCGCCGATCGACGCGACCCTGGCCGGCGTCGGCGACCTGTTGCTGGCCGCGCCGTCGCTGGCGGTGATCGCCATCGTCGGTTTGCTGGCCTGGCAGTTCACCAGCCGCACGCTGGCCATCGGCACCGTGCTGGCGCTGCTGGTCCTGGCGATGCTGGGCGTCTGGCCGGAAGCGATGCTCACCTTGTCGCTGGTGCTGACCTCGCTTGTTTTTTGCCTGGCGATCGGTTTGCCCCTGGGGATATTCCTGGCCAGCAGCGACCGCGCGCAAAAACTCCTGCGTCCGCTGCTGGACGCCATGCAGACCACGCCTGCCTTCGTGTATCTGGTGCCGGTCGTCATGTTGTTTGGTATCGGTGACGCGCCCGGTGTGATCGTGACCATCATCTTCGCCCTGCCGCCGCTGGTGCGCCTGACGAATCTCGGCGTTCGCCAGGTACGTCCCGACCTGATCGAAGCGGCACGCGCCTATGGTGCTTCGCCCTGGCAGCTGCTGACACGCGTGCAGCTTCCGCTGGCCATGCCGTCGATTATGGCTGGCATCAACCAGTCGCTGATGTTGTCGCTGTCGATGGTGGTGATCGCCTCGATGATCGCGGTCGGTGGCCTGGGCCAGATGGTGTTGCGCGGTATTGGCCGCCTGGACATGGGCCTGGCCACCGTCGGCGGTCTCGGTATCGTACTGCTGGCCATCACGCTGGACCGCCTGACGCAGGCCATGGGGCAGCCGCGCCGTGGCGTACGCCACTGGTACCAGACGGGCCCGGCCGGTTTCATCCTGCGCCTGGTACGGAGCAGTCCAGCGCGCGGCGAAGCGGCCGCGCCAGTCACCTCCGTCAGCGCACAATAAATAGAAAGGATCCTGATGCAACGTATTGAGAACTTCGAGGCCACGTACAAAACGCAGCGCAGATTCAAATGGTTCTCGGCCCTGGCGATTGCCGCGCTCGCCTTGACCACCAGCCTGGCCATGGCGCAAACGCCGGACGCCGGCCTGCCCGGCAAGGGCATCAAGGTGCAGGCGCTGCAAAGCCCGATCGCCGAAGAGACCTTCCAGACCATGCTGGTCGACAGCGCCCTGGAAAAACTGGGCTACGAGCCGCAGCCGATCAAGGAGGTCGACTATCCGACCGCGCACATCGCCATTGCCAACGGCGACGCGACCTTCCTCGCGGTGCATTGGGACCCTTTGCACCAGGACTATTACAACAATGCCGGCGGCGACGCCAAACTGCTGCGCACCGGCGACTATGCCGGTCCGGCCGCGCAAGGCTATTTGATCGACAAGGCAACGGCCGAGAAGTACCACATCACCAATATCGGCCAGTTGCGCGATCCGGCGCTGGCGAAGCTGTTCGACCATGACGGCGATGGCAAGGCCGACCTGACCGGTTGCAATCCGGGCTGGGGCTGCGAGGCGATGATCGAAAATCACATGGACGCCTACCAATTGCGTGCCACGGTCAGGCATGTGCAGGGCAGCTATGCCGCACTGATCGCCGATACCATCGGCCGCTACCGGCGCGGCGAACCCATTCTGTACTACACCTGGACGCCTTATTGGGTAAGCGGGGTGCTGGCGCCGGGCAGGGACGTGGTCTGGCTGCAGGTGCCGTTCTCGTCGAATCCGCAAAAGGCCAATACCCGTCTCGACGATGGCAGCGATTACGGATTTTCCGTCAACACGACGCGTATCGTCGTGAATCGCGCCTGGGCCGACCGAAATCCGGCGGCCGTCAAACTGTTTGAAGTCATGCGCCTGCCGATTGCCGACATCAATGCGCAAAACGAGCGCATGCGGGCTGGCGAAAACACGCAGGCCGATATTGCGCGCCATACGGCAGGCTGGATCCAATACCATCAGCAGCTGTTCGACAGCTGGATCGCGCAGGCGCTGGCGGCGGCGAAACCTTGATGAAACACCTGGAAGGAGAACACAAATCCTGAGATTTTTGCTCACCGCGGCGATGCGTATGCCAAAGCTGACGCTCGCGCTCGCACTATGTGTGCTGGTCGCCCTGGCCGGAACGCTGTCCTACAGCGCTTACCTTGTCGTCGGGGTGCTGGCCGATTATCTCGGCACAGGCCGTGGCATGGCGGGTCTGCTTCTGGGGGCTCTTTTTGCAAGATTTCCGTGGGCTAGCAAGGGTAAGTTACGTATCGTCGGTCTATTACCCAAGCCCGTCCGTCGTCCAGTGATGGCCAGCTTGCTCGCACTCTGCTTGCTGCACTTCTTGTCCCGGGGCGACTATGTGCCCGCAGCGTTCGCAGGTTTCGCTGCGGCTTTTGTTCTGACCTTCCCCTGGTTGAGGCGAACCATGTTCGATCGGGTACGTTCGTCCGTCTTCAATTTCGCTGGACAAAACCGTCCCCAAAGCATCGATGACGATGTGATCGAAGGTGAATTCAAGGAAAGGAAGGATTGAGGCTGATAAGCAAAAACGCCAACCTGCATGGGTTGGCGTTTTGATATGAACTGCTGAATTCTTGGTGGCCCGGGGCGGAATCGAACCACCGACACAAGGATTTTCAATCCTCTGCTCTACCAACTGAGCTACCAGGCCAAGGCGGCGAATTGTAGCACACCGCTAGCGCCGAGCGGAAGTCTCAGCGTTTCTGGTGCTGCCGGTCCAGCGCCAGGCGGGCTTCCTTGCGGCCCTCGGCCTCCTGGAAACGGCGCATCTCGTCCGGCGTGGACGGTTGCAAAGGCGGCACCGGCACCGGCTTCTTGTCGTCGCCGACCGCCACCATGGTGAAGAAGCAGCTGTTCACGTGGCGCACTTCCTGGGTGCGGATGCTCTCGGCCAGCACCTTGATGCCGATTTCCATCGAGCTGCGGCCGGTGTAGTTGACCGCCGCCAGGAAGGTCACCAGCTCGCCCACGTGGATGGGCTGGCGGAAGGTGACCTGGTCGACGCTCATCGTCACCACGTAGGCGCCGGCGTAGCGGCTGGCGCAGGCGTAGGCGACCTGGTCGAGCAGCTTGAGGATGTGGCCGCCGTGGACGTTGCCCGAAAAGTTGGCAGTGTCCGGGGTCATCAGCACCGTCATGCTGAGCTGATGGCTGGGAAGATTCATTGCTGCTCCTTGTCGATGTCGCCGTCATGCTGACATGGAATCCCCCAGCGAGGCAAGCACCGGCTCAGAACTCTTCCCAGTCCTCGGCGACGGCGGCAGGCTTGGCCGGCATGGCTGGCGCGGCCTTGCGCGCGGCGCGTGCGGCAGCCGGCTGCGCGGCCGCCGGCGCCGCCGGCTTCTTGGCCGGCAGGGCGGGGCGCGCCGATGCCGCCGCAGCCGGCGCACGCGCCGCCACGTCCACCTGGAACACGGACACCAGCTCCTTCAGCTTGTGCGACTGCTCCTGCATCGCGAGCGTGGCCGCCGCCGACTCCTCGACCAGCGCCGCGTTCTGCTGGGTCGCGCCGTCCATCTGCGTGATCGCCTGGTTGACCTGGGCGATGCCGCTGGCCTGCTCGCGGCTGGAGGCGACGATGTCGTTCATGATGCCGCTGACGCGGTCGATGCCGGCGACGATGCCCTTCATGGTCTCGCCGGCCTTGCCGGCCAGGGTCGATCCTTCCGTCACGCGGCCGGTCGAATCGTCGATCAGGGCCTTGATCTCCTTGGCTGCCGCGGCCGAGCGCTGGGCCAGGGCGCGCACTTCGCCGGCTACCACCGCAAAGCCGCGCCCCTGCTCGCCGGCGCGCGCCGCTTCGACCGCCGCGTTCAGGGCCAGGATATTGGTCTGGAAGGCGATGCCGTCGATGACGCCGATGATGTCGGCGATGCGCGAGGAGGACTCGTTGATCGCGCCCATGGTCTCGACCAGCTGGCTGACCATTGCGCCGCCTTGCTGGGCCACCTGGGAAGCCTTTGCGGCCAGCTCGTTCGCCTGTTCGGCGTTGTCCGTGCTGTGCTGGATGCCCTGGGTCAGCTGCTCGATCGAGGAGGCGGTTTCTTCGAGCGCCGCGGCCTGGCTTTCGGTGCGGCGCGACAGTTCCTGCGCTTCGCTGGACATTTCCGAGATCGATTCGCCGATGGCCGTGGTGCCCTGGCGGACTTCGCCGACGATGCCGGCCAGGCTGTCGCGCATGCGCTTGAGGGCGGCCATCAGGCTGGCCTGGTCGCCGTCGGCCACCTTCACGTCGACGCGCAGGTTGCCGGCCGCGATCTCGCTGGCCACCGCAGCGGCCAGCGCCGGTTCGCCGCCGAGGCGGCGGAACAGGGCGCGCGCGAAGCGGTGCGCGGCGCCGATGCTGAAGATCAGCGTGGCCAGGCACAGGCAGACCAGCACGGTGGAGCTCTGGTGGGCGCTGTCCAGCACCACCTCGGTGCGCGCGTTGATCGATTTCTGCTGCAGCGCCTGGAGTTCCTTCACCTTGTCGATGTAGCGATCCATGATGCCGGCGAAGGACTGTTCGTATAGCGCACGCGCTTCATCCGTCTTGCCGTCGGCTTTCAAGGCCATCACGCGGTCGCGCGACGTGATGTATTGCTGGCGCGCTTCGGCGATCTGCGCGAACAGGGTTTTTTCTTCGGCCGTGTCGAGCATGTCGCCTACCTGTTTCTGCAGCTCGGTGGTGCGCTTCGACTGTTGTATGGTTTCGTCGGCGAAAAACTTCGCCAGCTCGGCGTCGGAGGCGCGGGCGAGGGCCGCGGTGCGCTTCGACGAGGTCGAGATGTTCAGCAGCCAGCTCGACACCAGGCGCTCCTTCGCCAGCGGGCGGTGGGTCAGTTCGTTGGTGTCGTTCGACAGGACCTGCAGGCGCCAGATGGCGACCGCGGTCGACACGAAGGAGAGGATGATCACGATGGCGAACGCGAACCGCAACTGGTTCCGTACGCTGGCAGTGAGGGTAGTGAACACTTCGTTTCCTTGTAGAGAGGGAATAGTCAATTTAAGGATGGGCCGTACCTCGCCGCCATGCGCTGGCGCAACAATGGAAACGTTACCCAAAACGAATAATATATACCGTTTGGTAATATTTAGTTTCTGTTACGATAAAAATATGGCTCTACTTCTCGTCCCCGGCTTCATGGCCGATGAAACCCTGTGGTCGGCGCTCGAGGCGCCGCTGGCGCCCTTCGGTCCCCTGCATTACGCCGACCTGCGCCACGACAGCTCGATCGCGGCGATGGCGCGCCGCGCGCTGGATGCGGCGCCGCCTTCGTTCATGTTGATCGGGTTTTCGATGGGCGGCTACGTCGCGCGCGAGATCGCCCGCCTGGCGCCGGAACGCGTGCGCGCGCTGGTGCTGGTCGCCACCTCGACCCGTCCCGATACGCCGGCGCTGCGCCAGCGCAAGGGAGCGGTCGGCAGCAATGCGGCGCCCTCGATCGCCTTCAGTGGCCTGAGCCGCATCGCGGTGGCTTCCTCGCTGCACCCGAAGGAGCGCAACAACGAGGCGCTGATCGAACGGGTGAGGGCGATGGGCATGCGGCTGGGCGGCGAGGTGTTCCGCCGCCAGTCGCTGCTGGAGCGGCCCGGCGACCTCGATCGCCTGCAGGCCATCCGCTGCCCGACCCTGGTGGTGGCGGCCGCCCAGGACCAGCTGCGCAGCCTCGAGGAAGCGCGCGAACTGCAGGCCGGGATCCCCGGCGCCACGCTCGAGATCGTCGAGGACACCGGGCACATGATCCCGATCGAGGCGCCGCAGCGGCTGGCCGCGCTCATCGTGCCCTGGCTGGCGCAATATGAAAACTGAGGCGGACTGAGACGCCTCAGCCGGGCGAGGGCGTATAGGCGATCCCGCTGCTGCCGACCACTTCCGCCACCGCCTCGATGTTCTCTTTGCTCTCGCTGAAGAAAGCCAGCACGAAGTTCAGCGGCGCCTGTTTGTTGTCGAGGATGCCGAGCCAGTAGGCGTACCCGCCCGGATCGGGATCGCGATGCAGGATGTTGTGGTACAGGCGGTTGACGATGTCGGCATTGCTGGCCGCGCTGCCGTACAGGTCGACGAATTCCTGCGAATGCGCGAAGCCGTCGGCGACGTCGCGCAGCGAGGCGCCCTGTTCCAGGCGCATGATCCAGTAGCCGAGGCCGCCCGGATCCGGATCGCGGTCGAAGGCGGCGCGGTACAGGCGGTAGGCCTGGGACTCGAGCGCGTCGACCGGCACGTCGAGCGCCACCACCTGGTCGGTAAATTTCAGCGTTTCCACGCCCTGCAGGGTGTCGTTTCCGTCGGCATCGTAAGTGCTGCGCCGGTCGCTGACGTGCCAGCCGGTGGCGTCGTGGGTGATCTTGTAATTCTCGAATTTGCCGCTGTAGAGGGCCACATCCTTGCCGCTACCGCCGATCAACAGGTCGGTGCCCGCGGCGCCGAACAGGATGTCGTCGCCGGCGCCGCCGTCAAGCTTGTCGTCGTAGATGCTGCCGGGGAGCGTGTCGCCGCCGTCGCCGCCGATGCTGACCACGCCGGGGACAGGCGCCGGCGGCGGCGGGATGACGACGACAGGCGGCGCGACCACCGGCGGCGGGACGACCACCGGCGGCGGTGTCGTCGGCGCCGGACTGAAGTGCTGGAGGAAGTTGTCGGCGGTGAGCGTGGATGCCTGCACGTTCTGCAGCGTCAGCGCGGTGACGTAAAACGTGGTGCCCGGGGACGTGTCCATGTCGAACTGCAGCAGCGTATCGCCGCCCGACTGCAGCAGCCGCAGGTAGCCGGTGGTGAAGGGATTGCTGGCCGGCGCCGCCGGATCGAGCCGTTCGGCGAGGTCGATCAGGTCGCCGCCCGCGCCGGCCTGGAAGTCGGCGACGGTATAAGGCGTCAGGACGTGGAAGATGTCCTGTCCGGCGCCGCCATAGGCCGTGACCTGGCTGTCTGGCGCCAGCACGGCGTGGACGGCGAAGGTGTCGCTGCCGGCATCGCCGCGCAGGACGGCCGTGATCCTGTCGGGGTAGCTGTTCCCCGACAGCTCCAGCAGGTCGTCGCCGTCGCCGCCCTCGAGCGTGCTGTTGCCGTTGTAGACGATCAGGTGGTCCTTGCCGCTGCCGCCCTGCAGCAGGCCGCCGCCGCTGCCGGCGTCGAGCAGGTCGTCGCCATTGCCGCCCACGAGCGTATCGTCGCCGTTGCCGCCGAACAGGCTGTCGTTGCCGTCGCCGCCGCGGATGGTGTCGCCCAGCTGGGAGCCGTTCAGGGTGTCGGCCAGCGGCGTGCCCTCCATGACCCGGCCGACGACCGCGCCGTCCGACGGCCAGCCGCCGGTGTTGTCGGTCGTCAGGGAAGCCTTGTCGACATTCTTCAGGACGACGATGTCGTACCAGGCGCCGGCGCCCGAGGCGCCCTTGGCGTTGTACTGGAACACCGCGTCCGCGCCGCGCTGCACGACCCGGTAGTAGCCGCCGGCATAGGGCGTGAGGCCGGCCCAGTCGCCGCTTTGCAGCAGGTCGAGCGCGTCGCCGCCGTCGCCGGCCTGGAAGTCGGTGATCGTGATGCTGCCGATGGCATTGCGCGCCATGATGGCATACGTATCCCGGCCGCTGCCGCCGCTGAGTTCCGCGTTGCCCGGCGATTCGGAAGACAGGGTGACCTCGAAGCGGTCGTCGCCGTTGCCGCCGCTGGCGTGCACCATGTTCGCGCCGGCGGCGGGCGACTGGTCGTAGATGCCGATCACCAGCCGGTCGTTGCCGGCCCCGCCATCGAGCGTATCGTTGCCGCTCCAGCTGGTCAGCAGGTCGTTGCCGGCGCCGCCCAGCAGCTTGTCGTGCCCGGCCGGATTCGCCGTCGCGCTGTCGAATTCGAGGTCGCCAGCGATTTCGTCGTCGCCGTCGCCGCCATCGATGACGTCGTTGCCGTAGCTGCCGCGGATGAAGTCGTTGCCGCCGCCGCCCTCCAGGGTGTCGTCGAGGTAGCCGCCGCGCAGCGTGTCCGCGCCGCCGCTGCCGGCCAGCGCCAGGCCCGTGTTCGAGCCGTCGGGATTGAAACCGTTCCAGAAATTGTCCGGTCCGAGCAGCGCTTTGTCGACGTTCTTCAGCACCAGCACGTCGGCGTAGCCCTCGCCGCCGGCGCCGTCGGGATCCACCTGCACCACCGTGTCGGCGCCGCGCTGGACCAGCTGTACCCGGCCCCGGGGACCGAAGGGCGTGCGGGTGTCGATGGGGACGATGCCGGCCAGGTCGATCAGGTCGCCGCCCTTGCCGGCCTGGAAATCGGTGACGGTGATGGCGATCCGAGACGAAGCCTGCACCACGCTGAAGGTATCGCTGCCGCTGCCGCCGCTGACCGTGACCTGGGTGTTCGACGCCGGCTCCAGTGCGATCTGTATGAAATCCTTGCCGGCGCCGCCGGCGATCCGCAGCGTACCGTCCGAGGAGGTGTCGATGGCGCTCGAGCTGGCGGTGCGGGCGAAGATTCGGTCGTCGCCGTCGCCGCCGTCGAGCATGCCCTTGCCGAGGTGGTAGAGGGTATCGTCGCCAAGACCGCCGGTCAGCGTCGATTCGCCGCTGGCGTCCAGGTAGTCGTTGCCCTCGCCGCCATCCAGCATGTTGGCGCCGAAGCCGGCGCTCAGGTTGTCGTCCCCGGCGCCGCCGAGCAGGGTGTTGGCGCCGTTTTGCACGAACAGCCGGTCGCTGCCGTCGCCACCGGACAGGGTATCGTGGCCGCTTTCCCCTTCGAGCCAGTCGTTGCCGGCATTCCCTTCGAGGAGGTTGTGGCCATAGCCGCTCCTCAGGAAATCGTCGCCGGCGCCGCCTTCGAGGGTGTCGTCGAGCAGGCCGCCGTTCAGGGTGTCGCGGCCGTCGGTGCCGACCAGGTGGAAGCCGGTCTGCGAGCCGTCCGGCCGGATGCCGAGCGGGAAGTTATCGACCGTCAGCGTGCCGGCCGTCACCCCTTGCAGGATGACGAGGGTCCTGAAGCCGCCGCTGCCTGCCGGCCCGTCCTCGTCCAGCTGGAGCAGGGTATTGCTGCCGTCCTGGACCAGGCGCAGCAAGGTCTGAGGGCCGAAGGGGTTGGTTTCCGGGAGCGCCTTCAGCATCGACACCACGTCGAGGATGTCGCCGCCTGGGCCGGCCTTGAAATCGCGGATCGTCAGCAGGCCGGCCGGCGGGGAGGTAATCCGGTCGTAGCGGAAGGTGTCGATGCCCGCGCCGCCGCTCGCGCTGACGCTGTCCTGGCTGCCCGGACCGCCGGCGCGCAGCACGATCGTGTCGTCGCCGTCGCCGGCGTCGATTTCGTGCCGGTAGCTGCTGTCGTAGCCCAGTTCGATGTTGATGATGTCGTTGCCGGCGCCGCCGGCGACTGTGCTGTCGCTGCGGCCGACAGTGATGTTGTCGTCGCCGGCGCCGCCGTCGACCGTGGCGCCGGAGCCGGCATGCGGGAAGGAGAGCTGGGCGGCGTAGATGCTGTCGTTGCCCGCGCCGCCGCGCAGGACGTTGTTGCCTTCGCTGTCGACCAGGGTGTCATT
Organism: Massilia sp. Bi118; assembly: GCF_918697865.1. Lineage (GTDB taxonomy): Bacteria > Pseudomonadota > Gammaproteobacteria > Burkholderiales > Burkholderiaceae_D > Telluria. Next base: position 323,631 of record NZ_CAKKMV010000005.1, read on the forward strand.
GCCGTCGAAGCCGTCGAGGATGTCGTTGCCGGCGCCGCCGTACAGCGCATCGTTGCCGGCGCCGCCATCCAGCGTGTCATTGCCTTCATCGCCTTGCAGGAGGTCGTTGCCTCCCATGCCTTTCAGGATATCGTTGCCGAGGCCGCCCTGCAGCGTATCGCCATTGCCGAAGGCGTTCTGCTCGTCGCCGCCGTCCAGCAGGTCGTCGCCCGGGCCGCCATCGAGGCGGTCGGCGCCGCCGCTGCCGCCGCTGAGGGTGTCGTCCAGGCCGCCGCCGGTCAGGGTGTCGTTGCCGGCGCCGCCGGTCAGGACCAGGCCTTTGTTCGTGCCCGAGGGATCGTAGCCGCCGATGAAGGCCGCGGCCGGCAGGGATGCCAGGTTGACGCCTTTCAAGGTCACCAGCAGGACCGGGCTGGTGACGTTGCCGGCGGCGCCATCGCGGTCGACGTAGATGCGGGTGTCGGCGCCGGCCTGCTCCGCCTTCAGGTAGCCGAGGGCGCCGAAGGGATTGCCGCTCAGGTCGTAAGGCAGCAGGAGCTGCAGGTCGAGGCGGTCGCCGTCCGCGGCGGAAAAGTCGGTAATGGTGACGCTCTTGCCGGTCAGGCCGTTTTGCAGCACGAAGGTATCGGCGTCATTGCCGCCGCTGGCCGTGACCTCGGCCGAGCTGTTCCGGAATATCAGCGTGTCCTTGCCGTCGCCGCCCTGCGCCAGTACGGCGTGCGCCGGCAGGCCGGCGGCGTCCATGACGCTGATCGTATCCTGGCCGATGCCGCCGTCGAGCGTGTCGTTGCCGGCGCCGCCGCCCAGGTTGTCGTCGCCGGCGCCGCCGCGCAGCAGGTTGTTGCCGGCGGAGGTGGAGCCGAGCGCATCGTCGCCGTCGCCGCCATCCAGCGTGTTGTTGCCGGCGTTGTCGGACAGCTTGTCGTTGCCGTTGCCGCCGGAAAGGCTGTCGTCGCCATCGCCGCCCCACAGTTCATCCTTGCCCTCGCCGCCCTCGAGCACGTCGTTGCCGAGGCCGCCGTTCAGGGTGTCGTCGCCGCCCAGGCCGCTGATGGTGTCGTCCGCCTGCATGCCGTTCAGGATGTCCGCCAGGCCGGTGCCGACGATCGTCAGGCCGGCCGGGGATCCCGCTGGATCGATCCCTCCGGTGAAATTGGCGCCGGTGAGCTGGGCCGGCTGCACGCCGGCCAGGTGCAGCACCGTCAGGTAGCCGGAAGAGGGGGAAGAGATGCGCGACTGCAGCAGGGTTTCGCCGTCGCCGGCCACCAGGCGCAGGTCGCCGTTGCCGAAGGGGTTGCCGCGATAGTTAAAGCCCAGCAGGGCGCCAAGGTCGATCAGGTCGCCGCCGGCGCCGGCCTTGAAGTCGGTGATGTCGACGCGGGCGGTCAGCGAAGGCAGGCCGAGGTTCGGCTGCAGCGCATAGGTGTCGGCGCCGTCCCCGCCGGCGACCTGCACATGGCCGTTGGTACCGGCGTCATGGAACAGGGCGATGCGGTCGTCGCCATCGCCGCCGCTGACATGCGAAACCGGTGCGCCGATCTCGCGGATGTAGATTGAGATCGTGTCGTTGCCCGTGCCGCCGATGAAGTCCACCGCGTCGGTGCCGGCCAACCAGTCGTTGCCCGCGCCGCCGTCCAGGGTGCCGCTGCCGGCGGAAGCATCGTCGTAGGGGTCGGCGGAGACCAGGTGATCGTCGCCGGCGCCGCCGCGCAGCACATTCATCCCCTCGTAATCGGTCAGGTAATCGTTGCCCTCGCCGCCATCGAGCAGGTCGTTGCCCGCGCCGCCGTTGAGGCGGTCGACATGCTTGCCGCCGAATAGCTGGTCGTCGCCATCGCCGCCGGCCAACCAGTTGCTGCCGCTACCGCCATTCAGGGTGTCGTTGCCGCCGCCGCCGTCGAGCCAGTCGCCGATGTCGAGCGTCTCGTCTTCGTCGCCGCCGTTCAGCAGGTCGTTGCCGCCGTGGCCGTACAGGGAATCGTTACCGGCGCCGCCGGACAGGGTGTCGGCCAGGTCGCTGCCGTGCAGCTTGTCCGGCCCGCTGGTGCCGGTAAGGTCCACGGCCACCGGGCTGAGGCCGGACTCGAAGACGAAGGGCCAGGGGTTTGCAGCGTAGGCATTGCCGGCCAGGTCCTTGACCAGGCCGCTGTCCAGCTTCAGCGAATACATGGTCGCAAAGTCCAGCGGCTGCGCCAGGTGCAGGGTCAGGGTGTTGCCGGCGATGCGGACGGCAGCGTCGGTGACGCCGATACTCAGCAGGACCTGGCCGCTCCGGTAATCGCTCAGCGTCAGTAGTCCGCTGCCGGCCTGGATCTCCTCGCTGAAGGTGAACACGAGGTCGCCGGCGGCCGGCTGGCCATAGGGCGGGAAGGCGACGACGACCGGGGCGGTGGTATCTGCTGAGCTCATGGCCATGATTAAGTTATATTTTTTATAAAACCAAACTATGGCTTAGCTCGTCAGTACAGTCCAGAAGTTCTTTTAAAAGAATGAGTTAGGTGATTTTGTGTGATATTTCTTAAGGGAATATCACACAAAGCGGGATGGGCCGAGCATCCCGGTTTCATTGCTGCAGCGCCTGATGTCAGGCTTTACTGGCCAACGCGTAAATCGCTTCCGCCACCCCATGCCCATACGCCGGATCGGCACGCAGGAAATGCGCGATCTGGCGGTCCTGGGTCACTGCATCGGCCTGGCTCAGCGAGCCGGCGATGTTGGCGACCAGATTGCGCCTGCCTTCCTCATCCAGCAGGCGGAACAGATTGCCGGCTTGCGTGAAATGGTCGTCGGTGGCGCGAGTGTCGTAGCGGCCCGCGGCGCCCTCGAGCTGCCAGCCGGCATCGCCGTGGCCGAAACCGCCCGCGGCAGGTCCACCGCTGCGCACAGGATCATAGTTGGCGGCTGCGCCGCCGTTGACGATCGCCATCGCGCCGTCGCGCTGCTGGTTGTGGAAAGGGCAGCGCGGACGGTTCACCGGCAAGTGCTGGTGGTTGGTGCCGACGCGGTAGAGCTGGGCGTCGTGGTAGGCGAACAGGCGCGCCTGCAGCATCTTGTCCGGACTGTAGCCCATGCCCGGCACGATGTTGGACGGCGACAGCGCGGCCTGCTCGACATCTAGATGGTAGTTGTCCGGGTTGCGGTTCAGTTCAAGGATGCCGACCTTGATGCGCGGGAAGTCGCCCTGCGGCCATACCTTGGTCAAGTCGAACGCATCCCAGCCGGTGCGCGCTTCCCAGGCGGCGCGCTGTTCCTCGTCCATCACCTGGATCTCGACGCTCCAGCGCGGGTAGTCGCCTTGCGCAATCGCATTGAACAGGTCGCGCTGGGCGTAGTCCGGATCGGTGCCGGCCAGGCGCACCGCGTCCGCCGCGCTCAGGTTTTTAATGCCCTGCAGGGTCTTGAAGTGCCATTTGACCCAATGCTGCTTGCCGTCCTCGTTGATGAGGCTATAGGTGTGGCTGCCAAAGCCATCCATGTGGCGGTAGCCGTCCGGGATGCCACGATCCGAGAACAAAATCGTCACCTGGTGTAGGCTTTCCGGCGCTTTGCTCCAGAAGTCCCACACCATCTGCGCCGATTTCAGGTTCGTCTGCGGATCGCGCTTCTGGGTATGGATGAAGTCGGGGAACTTGATGCCGTCCTTCAGGAAGAAGGTCGGGGTGTTGTTGCCGACCAGGTCCCAGTTGCCTTCCTCGGTGTAGAAGCGCAGCGCGAAGCCGCGTGGATCGCGCTCGGTGTCGGCCGAGCCCTTTTCGCCGCCGACGGTGGAGAAGCGCAGGAAGGTGTCGGTCCGCTTGCCGACCTGGCCGAACAGCTTGGCTTTGGTGTATTTCGTGATGTCGTGGGTGACGGTGAACGTGCCGAAGGCGCCCGAGCCTTTCGCGTGGACCACGCGCTCGGGGATGCGCTCGCGGTTGAAGTGCTGGAGTTTTTCGATCAGGTGGAAGTCCTGCAGCAGGACCGGGCCGCGCGGGCCGGCGGTGATCGAGTTCTGGTTGTCGGCGACGGGGATGCCGGAAGCGGTGGTGAGGTCGGTCATGGCAGCTTTCTTGTTCAGGTTATTGGCTATCGAATTTTATTATTCGATAGTTTTGTTTGATCTGAAGCCATGTTAAGTCTGCTATATGATTTGCGCAAACTATCTATTCCTATTCATTCCATAGTAAAAATAAATGTAGAGCTTTCTCGGCAGCAGGCGTACTCTATTTCCAGAAATCATCAAATTTTTCCTGGAACCCAAGCCGCCTCCCTTATGAAAGCCGAATTTCTCCCTGCCGCCGAGCTGAAACTGTCGGAATTGATCGCTTCTCTCAGCTACGCCCTCGATATCACTGAGGGCCAGCCGCCCGGCCATTGCGTGCGCGCTTGCTGGATCGGCATGCACATCGGACACCAGGCCGGCATGGACCAGGAAGCTTTGTGGGAGCTTTACTACACTTTGCTGCTGAAGGATCTGGGCTGCAGCAGCAATGCCGCCCGCATCTGCGAGCTCTACCTGACCGACGACCTCGACTTCAAGCGCGACTACAAGACGGTCGGCGACAGCCTGCCGCAAGTGCTGGGCTTCGTGCTCAAACACACCGGATTGAAAGCCGGATTGGCCGAGCGCTTCCGCAGCGTGATGACGATCCTGCGTGACGGGCCGGAAATCGCGCGCGAGCTGGTCGCTACCCGCTGCCAGCGCGGCGCCGACATCGCGCGGCTGCTGCGTTTTCCGGAAGCAGTAGCGGAAGGGATTTATTCGCTGGACGAGCATTTCAACGGCAATGGCAAGCCGGCGCGGCTGGCGGGCGAGTCGATTCCGCTGTATTCGCGCATTGCCTTGCTGGCGCAGGTGATCGATGTGTTCCATACCGAGAGCGGGCGTGCCGGCGCGCTGAAGGAAGCGCGGATCCGGGCCGGGCAATGGTTCGACCCTCTACTGGTCCAGGCCTTTGAACAGGTGGCGCAGTCGGAGGCATTCTGGACGACGCTGGGCTCGGTGGACATCGACGCGGCGATCACGGCCCTGCAACCGGCCGGGGCAGGACAGCAGCAGGTGCTGGACGACGATTATCTCGACGACATCGCCACCGCCTTTGGCCAGGTGGTCGACGCCAAGAGCCCCTACACCAGCGGCCACAGCGCACGGGTGGCGCTGTACACGGACATGATCGGCGAATCGCTTGGGCTGTCCATGGACCGGCGGCGCTGGCTCAAGCGCGGGGCGCTGCTGCACGACGTCGGCAAGCTGGGCGTCAGCAACAGCGTGCTGGACAAGGCGGGCGCGCTCGACCGCGCCGAGTGGGACGCCGTCAAGCTGCATGCGGCCTACACGGAGACCATCCTGGGCCGCATCGGCGCCTTCCGTGAGCTGGCGGCGATCGCCGGCGCGCACCACGAACGCCTGGACGGCAGCGGCTATCCGCGCGGCCTGGCGGCGGACGACATCCGGATCGAGACGCGCATCATCACCACGGCCGACATCTTCGACGCGATCACGGCAACGCGCCCTTATCGCGGCGCGATTCCGATTCCGCAGGCGCTGGAGATGATGCAGAAAACGGTGGGGTCGGCACTCGATCCGGACTGTTACGACGCCCTGGTGCGGGCGGTGGACCGAGTGCCGTTTCCTGAAGCGGCTTGAACACGTCATTCCCTCCAAGTTCTGCTTGAGCTATCGAAACGCGAACAAACTTGGATCCCCGCCTTCGCGGGGATGACGGCGGAAAACGCTTATACCAGGGTCAGGGTCACGTCGATGTTGCCGCGGGTTGCGTTCGAGTACGGGCAGACACCGTGCGCGGCCTCGACCAGTTCCTGTGCGGCGGCGCGGTCCATGCCCGGCAGGCTGACCGCCAGTTCCACGGCCAGGCCGAAACCGGCCGGGATCGGGCCGATCGAGACGCTGGCGTCGATGGCCGCATCGGCCGGCACCGCGATTTTCTTCTGGCCGGCGACGAATTTCATCGCGCCCATGAAGCAGGCCGAGTAACCGGCGGCGAACAGCTGCTCAGGATTGGTCGCGTCACCCTTGCCGCCCATTTCCTTCGGCGGCGCCAGGCGCACGTCCAGCAGGTTGTCGTCGGTGGTCGAACGGCCGTCGCGGCCGCCGGTGGTGTGCGCTTTTGCGGTGTACAGGACTTTGTCGAGCTTGGTGGTCATGGTCTTACCCTTTCGTGTGAGTGGTGTGTCGATGGAAAGAATCATAGCGCGAAATTAAATAGCGCGCTATTCAATTGTTCCAATGAGGACGATAGCTGAAAATAATAACAAGCCTGTTACGGACGGCCGAACATCTGCGTCCAGTACGGGGTGCGGTTTTCGTTTGAAGGATTGACCGCATACGCCGCGCCCATTTCCGTAAACGCCGGATTCATGATGTTGGCGCAGTGACCGGGGCTGCCCAGCCAGTCGCTCACCACCTGTGACACCGATTGCTGGCCCGAGGCGATGTTTTCGCCGACGCGGGTCCAGCGGTAGCCGGCGCGGGTGGCGCGCTCGGGCGGTTCGCTGCCGCCTGGTTCCTTGTGGGCGTGATAGCGCTTGGTGGCCATGTCCTGGCTGTGGCCGAGCGCGGCCTGGGCCAGCGCTTCGTTCCAGCTCAGGGGCGGCGCGGCGCCAAAGGCCTGGGCGCCGCAGCTGCGCGGCACGGCGCGCGCTTCGTTGACGCGGGCCAGCAGTTCCTCGCTCAGCTGCGCCGGATCGGGCAGGGTGGGATAAACCATCGGGTGCGCCAGGATGATCTGCCACTCGTTGCCGAAGCGCGCCGTGCCGACCGCCGCGAATTCCCCGCTCAGCAGGCGGCCGCAGTGCCTGTCGCGGATCGCCGCCATCGCCGCCTGCGCATCGTTCGGCCCCGTCACCGAGATCATCTCGGCCAGGTCGGCCGGATAGCCGGCTTTTTTCAACGCCGGTTCCAGGAAGGTGCCAGCGCCGACGCGCAGCCTGGCCAGGGCCGGCTCCTTGGCCAGCGGCGCGGCAGGGAGGGCGGCGCGGCCCGCGCAGCTGCCGGGGGCGCTGCGGTAGGCGTTGATCAGGTCGGCGAGTTCGTCGCGCGCCTGGCCATTCTGGCGTGCGAAGACGGGCGGCGTGGCCACGGCGGCGCAGGCGAGCGCGACCGTAAAGGAGAGCGCGAATGCGCGGTGAAATGCGGGCATGCAGCGGATGATGGGGCCGGCAACCGGCGATATCAAGCAGGACCGTCCGGAACGCAACACATGCATACCCAAAAACCGGGGCGAAACCTTGGCATCGGGCAAAGATTAAATTAGGATCAAAGGTCCGATTTATCCGATTCACCATGGAGACAACAACATGAAGCGTACCCTGTGCAGCGCCCTGATCGCGGGCCTGTTCGCCGGCTTTGCCCACGCCGGCGCACCCGCCGCCCACCCGGCAGCGGACGCACCTTCCGCCGCATCGAGCGCGGCTGCAGCGAATGCCCGTTCCGGCGTCGACGCCGGCGCGCTGGACGCCGCGGTACGCCCGCAGGACGATTTCTTCCGCTACTCGCAAGGCAAGTGGCTGAAGGACGTCGACATCCCGAACGACCGCTCGAGCTGGGGCGCCTTCAACATCGCCGCCGACGGCGTCGAAACCCAGATCCGCACCCTGATCGAAAAGGCCTCGCAGGACAAGAACACCAAGGCCGGCTCGGATACCCAGAAGATGGGCGATTTCTACGCCAGCTACATCGACGAAGCCCGCCGCAACCAGCTCGGCCTGGCCCCGCTGAAGGGTGAGCTCGCGAAGATCGCCGCGCTGAAGGACAAGAAGGCGCTGGCCAAGATCGCCGCGCGCTTCGAGCGCATCGGCGCCGGCTCGCCGGTCAACATGGGCGTCCACCAGGACAACAAGGATTCGACCCGCTACATCGTCGACATCTCGCAGTCCGGCCTCGGCATGCCCAACCGCGACTTCTACCTGCAGGACGACGCCCGCCTGAAGGACACCCGCGCCAAGTACCTGGCCCACATCGAGAAGATGCTGGGCCTGGCCGGCCACAAGGACGCCGCCAGCGAAGCGCAGGCCATCCTGGCGCTGGAAACGGAAATCGCCAAGGCGCAGTGGAGCGCCGTCGAGAACCGCGACCCGGTCAAGGGCTACAACAAGATGAAGGCGGCGGATCTGGACAAGCTGGCGCCGGGCTTCGACTGGGCGACTTACCTGAAGGATTGCGGCGTTGCGGCCAAGGCCAAGGAAGTGATCGTCAGCCAGCCCTCGTATTTCCAGGGCCTCGACAAGATCATCGCCGCGACCCCGGTCGATACCTGGAAGTCCTACTTCGCCTTCCGCCTGATCAGCGCCTACGCGCCTTACCTGTCGCAGCCCTTCGTCGACGAGAGCTTCGCCTTCCGCGGCGGCGTGCTGAGCGGCGCCAAGGTGAACCGTCCGCTGGAGAAGCGCGCGATCGCCGAAGTCAACCGCGACCTGGGCGAAGTGGTCGGCAAGGTCTACGTGCAGAACTACTTCCCGGCCGAGCGCAAGCAGCAGGTCGAGGAGATGGTGCACAACTTCCTGCTTGCCTATAAAGAGCGCATCGAGACCCTGGACTGGATGAGCCCGGAGACCAAGAAGCAGGCGCAGGCCAAGCTGGCGAAGATCTCGGTGAAGGTCGGCTACCCGGACAAGTGGCGCGATTATTCCTCGCTGGCCGTCAAGCGCGACGACCTGGTCGGCAACGTGATGCGCACCCGCGAATTCGGCCACCTGTACGGCGTGAACAAGCTGGGCAAGCCGGTCGACCGCAGCGAATGGCACATGACCCCGCAGACCGTGAACGCCTACTACAGCCCGGAGATGAACGAGGTCGTGTTCCCGGCCGCGCGCCTGCAGTCGCCGCTCTACGACGCGGACGCCGAGCCGGCGATCAACTACGGCGCGGTCGGCATCTCGATCGGCCACGAGATCAGCCACGCCTTCGACGACCAGGGCTCGCAGTACGACGGCGACGGCAACCTGCGCAACTGGTGGACCAAGGAAGACGGCGAGAAGTTCGCGGCCAAGGGCAAGGTGCTGGTCAAGCAGTACGAAGGCTACAGCCCGGTGGACGGCTATCACCTGAACGGCGAACTGACGCTGGGCGAGAACATCGCCGACAACGCCGGCGCCATCATGGCCAGCCGCGCCTACAAGATCTCGCTGAAGGGCAAGCCGGCGCCGGTCATCGACGGCTACACCGCCGAGCAGCGCATCTTCATGGGCCTGGCCCAGGCCCGCCGCGGCAAGGCGCGCGACGCCGCGCTGATCGCGCAAGTGAAATCGGATCCGCACTCGCCGGCCGAGTTCCGCGTGAACGGCAGCCTGCGCAACCACCCGGGCTATTACGAAGCCTTCGACGTCAAGCCGGGCGACAAGATGTACCTGGCGCCGGAAGAGCGTGTGATTTTCTGGTAAATCGTTAGCTCAGAAACCGTCATCCCCGCGAAAGCGGGGATCCATGCTGAGTAGGCTAAAGACGCTCAGTATGGGTTCCCGCTTCCGCGGGAACGACGTTTTAGCGGCCGAGCATCTCATGCAAGTCATAACGCATGACCGCCAAAAACGCCGCCAGCCCCAGATACATCACCGCATAATTCACCCGTGCCTCCTGCGGCACCTGTTAGTACGCCGGCGGCCGCCCATGGTCGCCACTCAGCGCCGCCTTGATCTGCGGGTAGGCCATTATCGTTTGCTCAGGTCGACTTTGTCGGATTCAGTCGCGGCCGTGGGGTCTTCGAAATGCACCGGCGGCGGCGCTATCTTCTTCTCGCGCTTGAAGAACTTCCAGATGCCCGAACCCACCGCGGCAACGCCGACGATGATCAGCTTCTTGAACGCCAGCAGCAGGGCGAACAGCTTGCCGAAGAAGCCCAGCTTGGCCGCGACGCCGCCCGCGACCAGCGCGGCGATGCCGTATTCCGCCACCTTGTCGGTGCTGCCGTTGAAGTCCTCGTAGCGGTTGCCGGCCGTGAAGTTGGTGAAGGCGGTGACCTTCTGCATCTCGCTCTTGATCTGGCCGAGCTGGTCGATGCTGGCCACGGCGTTCAGCACCAGCACGCCTTCGCGGCCCAGCACGCGGATGTTGTAGTTCAGGCCGTGGTGCGCCTCGCCTTCGCTCTGCAGTTCCTTGGCCCAGTACAGCTTGTGGGCGGCCTTGTCGTAGTGCGGCGTCTCGGCCCAGCCGACCAGGGTCATGGCGCGGTAGCCCTGCTTCTTGCGCTCGGCGTTGCTCTCGGCGAGGCCTTCCTGCATGTCCTTCAGCAGCTTGCCGTAGTCGATGCCGTCGGCATCGTCGTCCTTGACGTGGCCGTCCTTGTCATAGGTGATGACCACGCCCCAGCTCTCGTTCGACATCGGATTCACGCCGGCCGGCACGATCATGCCCAGGGTCTCGGCGCCCGGCGGGTTGCCCCAGGCTTCCAGCAGGCGCGCGGAGTCGGCCACGCTCAGGTAGCGGAAATTCGCCGGCAGGTCCAGGGTCGCGATATTGCCCGGCAGGGTGACCTTGCCTTCCTGGGGCTGGAAGGAGGAGACCAGCTGTTGCTCGGACTGCTGCTGGGCCTGTTGCTGGGCCGCTGCATCATTGCCGGGCGCGGCGCCTGCGCTGCCCAGCGCCAGGCACACCAGGGTTGCAAGCAGGAGTTTGCGCATGATCGTTTCCAGTAAAAAACGTAAATATTACTGAAAGGAAATCTGTACAAAAACGCGAATTGTCACGCTTGTTGTTTATTTGTGATTGCGAGTCACAAATCCTTCAGCTGCTCAGCCGCGACCTTCTGCAGGGCGACGGCAGTGTCCGCGCCGATCCCCAGCTCCTTCGCCACCTGCTCCTTTGCTCCCAGCGAGCGCGGATCGTGTCCGGTGATGTTGCCGAAGATGGTCAAGGCCTCGAGGTAATAGCCGTAGACGCTGCCGTGGTACGAATCCGGCGCCCACAGGTTGATGCCGGTGACCTTGCCGTCGTAGGGATTGTCGTCCGCCAGGCCGCTGGCGAAGGCGCGGTTCCAGGCCTGGCCGACAGGGATCACACCTTTGACCAGATCGGATGCCTGCTTCGCCTTGTCGTAGCCGGCGCGCACGTCCAGCGCCATTTTGTCAATCGGCTGGCCGTACCAGGCGCCGCCCTGTTTATAGGTCTGGTCGGCGCGCGACCAGGTCGCGGCCAGGCGCACGTCCACCTTCGGATTCTTGTCGTGGAAAGCCTGGGCCAGCAGGCCGGCATACTTCACCAGCGTGGCCGGATCGCCGGGATGGGCGCCGTCCATCGTGCTGTAGCTCTGCAGGACCACCTTGTCGAAGGGTTTGGCGATGGTGCCCAGCCTGTTCTCGTAATGCCAGTCGACGCCCTTGCCGGGCGAGGTCTCGAGGCTGACTTCGTAGTCCAGGCCGGCCTGCACGGTAAACGCCTTGAACAGGGCAGGCACGCCGCCGAGGTGGGTGCCGTTCAGGTCCGTCACCGTGTCGGGGCGGTATTCGCGCACCAGCGGCGCCGCGCCGGCCGGATCGCCGTAGGTGAAGCTGTTGCCGATGAAGAGGATGGTGGTGGCCGCGGAAGCCTGCGCCCCCAGCGAGAGAAGGCTCAGAAAAGCGAGGCTGCGGGGCAGGGGCATGGCGGTCTCCAATATCGGCAATGCGGATATTGTAGAGCCATGCGGGCCGCTTCAGTTGCCGCGATAGGTCGAGTAGCCGTAGGGGCTGAGCAGGAGCGGCACGTGATAGTGCGGCTGCACCGGCGCCTCGACCTTGAACTCGACCGGAATCTGCTCGAAGAACACCTTCTGTCCCTGGCGCGCGTAGTGCTCGCCGGTCTTGAAGACGATCCGGTAGTCGCCTGCCGCCATCGGTTTGCCGGCCGGGTAGAGCGCGGGGATGCGGCCTTGCGCATCGGTGACGCCGGCAGCCAGTTCGCGCCATTGTTCGCCCGCGCGCTGTTCGAGCGTGACCGGCACGCCCGGCGCCGGCTGGCCGTTCTGGAGATCCAGCACGTGCACGCTGAGCGGGTTCGGGGACGGCGTCGCCAGGGCCGTGGCCGAGATCAGGGTGCAGGCGAACAGCAGTCGTTTGATGGTTTGCATGTGATGTCCTTTTATTGTGGAAGTTGGTCGAGTTCCGGCACGGCCGCGATGGCGGCCTGCGCGCAAGCGTGGTCGTTGCCGGCGCCCCCGCCACCTGCCACGCCGATCGCGCCGACCTGCTGGCCGCCCGCGGACAGCGGCACGCCGCCGCCCAGCAGCAAGAGCTCGGGGAGCGTCGCCAGGTTGCGCGCGTCCGGGTTGGCCTGCGCATTGCGCGACAGGTCCAGGGTCTGGGTGCGCGTGGACAGAGCCGTGTAGGCCTTGCGCCGGCTTGCTTCCAGGTTGTGCGGTCCGACACCGTCAGCGCGCTGCAGGAGGATGACGTTGGCGCCGCGATCGAGCACGGCGACGGCGACCGGGCGTCCAAGGCGCCGGCAAGCGTCCACGGCGCGCGCGGCCAGGCGGGTGGCGGCGTCGAGGTTCAGGTCGGGCTGCTGTTGCAGCTGCGCCTGGACTGGCGCCAGCGGGGCGGTCATGAGTAGGCCGAGAAGGAAGAGTGCTGGTTTGCGCATGGCGGTATCCGAAAGGTCCGTGAAGAGCGCATCCTCGCATCCGCGCGGCGACGCCAGCATGATCGCCAGATGACAATCCTGTCATGTTCGGGCCAGGCCATCCGGCATAGAATGGCGTTTTACAGTGGCGGGCCCATGACCATCCTGGTGATCGAAGACGAGCCGAAGACCGGCGACTACCTGCAGCGTGGGCTGAGCGAAACGGGCTTTGCGGTCCGGCTCGCGCGCAACGGCCGCGACGGCATGGCGATCGCGCGCGAGGAGGAGCTGGAGCTCGTGGTGCTGGACGTCATGCTGCCGGGGATGGACGGCTGGCAGGTGCTCGAAGCCTTGCGCGCCGATCCCTCCCTCGAGCAGGTCCCGGTCCTGTTCCTGACCGCGCGCGACGAAGTACAGGACCGCGTGCGCGGCCTCGAGCTGGGCGCCGACGACTACCTGGTGAAGCCCTTCGCCTTCGTCGAACTGGTGGCGCGCATCCGCACGCTGCTGCGGCGCGGCCCGGTGCGCGAGGACGAGCGCATCGTCATCGGCGACATGGAGATCGACGTGCTGCGCCGGCGCGTGCGGCGCGCGGGCGGGACGATCGTGCTGACTGCGCAGGAGTTCGCGTTGCTGCACCTGCTGGCGCGGCGCCGCGGCCAGGTATTGTCGCGTGCCTTGATCGCGTCCCAGGTCTGGGACATGAACTTCGACAGCGACACCAACGTCATCGACGCCGCCGTACGCCGGCTGCGCCGCAAGATCGACGATCCCTATCCGCAAAAACTGATCCACACGCGGCGCGGCATGGGCTATGTCTGCGACCTCGATGGCCCGGGCGCATGAGGCGCTCGCTGACCCTGCGCGTGACGATCGCGTTTGCCGCGATCGTGATGCTGGCGGCCGCGGGCCTGGGCATTTACCTGTACCAGGCCTTTGTCGCCGAGATCGAGCGGCGTGACGACATTCAGCTCCTCGGCAAGCTGCGCCAGGTCCAGATCCTGCTCGGGCGGCCGGGCGCGGCCCAGCTGGTGCGCGATCAGCCCGAATTCTTCCGCGACACCATGAGCGGCCAGGAGAATTCCCTGGTGCGCATCGTCGCGGCCGACGGTACGGTGCTGGTGGATCTCAATTCCGCGGGCGAGCGCTACCCCCTGCCGGCGGCGGCAAGCGCAGCGCCTGGCATGGACGCGATCCGCTTCTGGCAAGGCCGCAACGGCGCACCCGGCAGGGTGGCGGCCGCCAGGGCCCGCCTGGACGGCAGTGCCGTGACGGTCGTGGTGGCACGCCTGTACAGCGAGCGCGATGCGGCGTTCGCGCGCTACCGGCACAGGATCGCCGGGGGCGTGGCCTTCAATGCGCTGCTGGCGGCCTTGCTGGCCACGCTGATGCTGCGCGCCGGCCTGCGGCCGCTGCGTGAAGTGGCCGCACATGCCGGCCAGGTGCGTCCCGGCACCCTGTCGGCGCGCCTGGACGCCGGCCGCGCGCCCTCGGAACTGCTGCCCCTCATCGCCGCCTTCAACGCGATGCTGGACCGGCTGCAGGAAGGCTACGCGCGCCTGGCCGGCTTCTCGGCCGACCTGGCTCACGAATTCCGCACGCCGGTCACCAACATGATCGGGCAGAGCCAGGTGATGCTCGGCCATGCGCGCACCGTCGCCGACTACGAACAGCTGACGGCTTCGAACATCGAGGAGCTGGAACGGCTGGCGCGCATGATCGAGAGCATGCTGTTCCTGGCCCGCGCCGACCAGCGCGAGGTCGTGCTGGCGCGCCGGCGGGTCGCGGCGCATGAGGAACTGGCGCGTGTCGCCGACTTTTACGAAGGCATGGCGCAAGAGCGCGGCCTGGTTTTCGAATGCAGGGGCGAAGCCTGGGTGGCGGCCGACAGCGCGCTGCTGCGCCGGGCGCTGGCCAACCTGGTCTCGAATGCGGTGCGCCATGCCGAACCGGGGTCCAGCATCGAGCTGGAGGCCGTGGACCTGGGCGGCAGGGTGACTCTGGCCGTCGCCAACCGCGGCGCGGACATCGGCCGCGAGCACCTGCCGCACCTGTTCGAGCGCTTCTACCGGGCGGATGCGGCTCGCCGCGAGGGCGAGGGCTCGACCGGGCTCGGCCTGTCCATCGTCAGCGCGATCATGCATTTGCACGGCGGCGAGGTATGCGTGACGAGCGGTGGGGGACGGACGGTGTTTACGCTGTCTTTTCCACTGTAGTGAGTGATTGAACCTATTGGACAGCTCAGCCTTTTTCCACCGGCTTGGTTGAGCGCCGGCAGCGTTCCGAGCAGTATTTGACCTGGTCCCAGTCCCGTTCCCACTTCTTGCGCCAGCTGAAGGGCAGGGCGCAGTGGGCGCACAGCTTGTGCGGCAAGTCCGCCTTCTTGCGCATCTTCATCGTCCGCTCCTCGTGCATGACGGACACATGATGCCACGCGCCCGCCTGGACGAACGCGCGGCAAGTGCAAGGCGAGGCTACTGGCGCAGGTCCGGGCGCTCCGCCTGGGCGGTTCGCAGGGCTTGCAGCGCCGCTGCGGGAGGCGCCGTGTCGTAGTAGGAGTCGACGCGTTCGACCATGCCGTCGCGCAGCGTGAACACATGCACCCATGGCAAATCGTAATCGCGTCCGGTCAGGTGGCCATGCCAGCTGCCGTCGCCGATGGCAACCACTTTGTCGCCTTCCGCGATCAGCTCCTTGACGCTGAAACTGGTGGCCTGGACGTTGGCGTTCAGCTTGGCGAAGAATTGCGCGATGCCCTGCTTGCCGTGGAAGTGGCCTGCGAAAGGAATGAACTCCGAATCCGGGCTGGTCCACACGGCATCGTCGCGGAAGCGTTCGAGCAGGCCGGCAATGTCGCCGGACTGGAACTTCCGGTAGCCTTCGAGGACGAGTTGCTTGTTCTGTTCTATGTCCATGATCGTCTCCTGTGCGCGGCGCCCGACGGCAAGCGCGGATGCCCATGCCGCAAGCGGCCGCTTCATGGAGCCTAGTTTTCATTTCCCTAAAGTCAAGGAGTGTTTGCGACTTTCGGTTGCGTTTGCCGTGCAGCGGCGCAGCGCCATTACAATCGGACAAGCATCGTCACCGGAGAACCCCATGCATTGCCGCACCAGCTTCGCCGCCTTCCTGCTTCCCCTTGCCGCTGCCTCGGCGTCCGCCCAGACGACGGTGAAGATCGGCAGCGTCTCGCCGCTGTCCGGCACCGGCGCCCACCAGGGCAAGGACATCGAGAACGGCACGCGCATGGCGATCGACGACCTGAACGCGAAGGGCCTCAGCATCGCCGGTAAAAAAGTCCGCTTCGTGCTGCAGGCCGAGGACGACGGCGCCGATCCGAAGATGGGCACGGCGGCGGCGCAGAAGCTGGTCGACAATGGCGTGGTGGCGGTGATCGGCCACCTGAATTCGGGCACCACGGTGCCGGCCTCGAAGATCTACAACAACGCCGGCATCCCGCAGATCTCGCCGGCCGCCACCACGCCGCTGTACACGCGCCAGGGCTACAAGACGGCCTTCCGCGTGGTCGCCAGCGACAGCCTGGTGGGCAAGACCCTGGCCGCGTATTCGATCAAGACCCTGCACGCGAAGAAGATCGCGGTGATCGACGACCGCACCGCCTTCGGCCAGGGCCTGGCCGACGAATTCACCAAGGGCGTGAAGGCGGTGGGCGGCGCCCAGCTGGTCAGCCGCCAGTTCACCAACGACAAGGCAACCGACTTCAACGCCATCCTGACCCAGATCCGCGCGCACAAGCCGGACGTGATCTTCTACGGCGGCATGGACGCGGTGGCCGGTCCCATGCTCAAGCAGATGAAGGCGCTCGGCATCGGCGCCAGGCTCGTGTCGGGCGACGGCGTGTGCTCGGAAAAGCTGCCGGAGCTGGCCGGCGACGCGCTCGGCAGCGACAAGGTGATCTGCGTGGTAGCGGGCGGCGTCAGCGGCGCAAAGGAAGAGGCGGCGGCGGCCGCCTTCGCCGAGCGCTACCGCCAGCGCTTCAAGATCCCGCTGCAGACCTACGCCCCCTATGCCTACGACGCCACCATGGTGTTCGCGCAAGCCATGCAGCAGGCGAATTCGACCGACCCGGCCAGGTTCCTGTCGGCGCTGGCCAAGATCAAATACCACGGCGTCACCGGCGACATCGCCTTCGACCCCAGCGGCGACCTGCATGACGCCGCGCTGACGCTGTATACCTACCGCGAGGGCAAGCAGGTCAAACTGCAGGTGGTGCGATGATGCGCGCGATGGATTTCAGCTCCTGGCATGCGGTCCTGACGACCTTCATTTCCCTCGCCATCGTGACCCTGGTCGGCGTCGGCATCCGTGTGCTGATGATGCAGACCATACAGCAGCGGCGCGAGCGCATGAACCGGCAGATCAACGAGCGCCTGCGGACCCTGATCGCGGCCTACAAGACCCTGGGCGGCTCCTTCACCGGCGAGCTGACCGTCGACCCGACCCACCTGCGCGAACTGCGCACCGCGCCGGCCCCGGCGCCGGCAGGCGACACCGCACCGGCGGCGGCGGCGGACGCGCGGGTGAATTCCGACCGCGCACGCCGCATCCGCGACGCCGTCGAGGCGGCGCTGGCCGACATCCTCCTGCTCGGCACCGAGGAGCACTGCCGGCTGGCCGGACAGGCCGCCAGCGACATGGCGGCCGGACGCCCGATCCACACCGCGGAGCTGGTGGTTGCGCTGCGCGATTTCATCCGCGAGGCGCTGGACCTGGGCCCGATGCCGAAAGACGTCGCGATTCCGCTGCAGGGCCCGACCCGGACCCAGGGCGGCGCCGCGCGTGGCCGTGGTGAGGGCGGTGGCGGCGGTAAAGGCGGTGGTGGTGGAGGTG